>JBKBQD010000035.1:0-502 GCA_046292875.1 Fimbriimonadaceae bacterium | reverse complement strand
CGCCGTTCGGCAAGGCGCACGCGTATCGAGGTCATGAACGCCTCCTGAAACGTCGGCGAGGCTGCCATCAGCACCTTGGCGATCTTTTCGTAGAACCGGTCGTCGCCCAGTTCGGACTCGGCAGCCAGAACGTCCTCGGCCAGCTTGTCGGCCAGTTCCTGAATGACCGACATCTTACCGGGTCGCCTCGCCCAAGCGGCGGCGGACATAGTCCGTGACCGTCTGGATCATCGGTTTCATGTGCGCCTCTTCATCCTTGAAGAAGTGATCGGCCCCCTCGATCTCGGCATGGGTGATGGTGATCCCCTTCTGTTCATGCAGCTTGTTCACCAGCGCCCTGGTGTCCTTGGGCGGGGCCACCTTGTCGGCGGTGCCGTTGATGATCAGCCCCGAGGAAGGGCAGGGGGCGAGGAAGCTGAAATCGTAGAGGTTCGCCGGGGGGGCGACCGAGACGAAGCCGGTGATCTCGGGGCGCCGCATCAGAAGCTGCATGCCGATCCAG
>JBKBQD010000034.1:0-515 GCA_046292875.1 Fimbriimonadaceae bacterium | reverse complement strand
GAAATAGACCTCGCCCGCCACCGTGGGCACGCCGATACAGTTGCCGTAGCTGGAGATTCCTTCCACCACATGCTCGAACAGGTAGCGGTTGCGCGGCTCGTTTAGTGGACCGAAGCGCAGCGAGTCCAAAATTGCAATTGGGCGTGCGCCCATCGTGAAGATGTCGCGAATGATGCCCCCCACGCCTGTCGCCGCGCCCTGATGGGGTTCCACCGCCGAAGGATGGTTGTGGCTCTCCACCTTGAACGCGACGCCCAGATTCTCGTCCAGCGGCACGACGCCCGCGTTCTCGAAGCCTGCACCCTCCAGCGACTCGCGATACTTCCTAAATAGGCTCAGCACGGGTCGGGAGTATTTGTAGCCGCAGTGTTCCGACCACATCACGGCGAACATGCCGAGTTCCACATCGGTCGGCTCGCGTCCCATCAGCGTGATGATGCGTTGGTACTCGGCGTCGGTTAAGCCCATCTCGCGCCACACTTCGGGCGCACGGCGTAGCGTCGTCATCGGCAGAG
>JBKBQD010000033.1:0-531 GCA_046292875.1 Fimbriimonadaceae bacterium | reverse complement strand
GGCTGAACTTTTCCGTCCGTTACGACTATTCCGCAGACGGGTTCGCGGCGTCCCTGACGCAAAGCCGCTTGCGACTGGGCCAGCCGGTGGTCGATGCGCTCGTCATCCATGATCTCGACCGCGACTATCACGGCGCGGCCTTCGATGGGCACATGAACGCGCTCACCGGCTCGGGTCTGGCCTACCTGCACCAGTTGAAGGCCGAAGGCGTGATCTCGGCTGTCGGCATGGGAATGAACACGCTGGCCGATTTCACCGCCATCGCCCCCTGGATCGAGGTCGATTTCTTCCTGGTCGCCCTGCCCTACACGCTGGCCGATCAGGCGGCGCTGCACGGGCCCATGGCCGACTGCCTGAGACGCGGGATCAAGGTGGTGATCGGGGCGCCCTTCGCCTCGGGCCTCCTGGCCAACCCCTCGGCGCCCGGGGTGATGTATGCCTATGCTCCGGCAAGCGCCGAAATGGTGGCGAAGGCCCGCGCGATCGAAGCCGTGTGTCAGCGCCACGGCGTGCCCCTGGCCGCCGCCGCCC
>JBKBQD010000032.1:0-576 GCA_046292875.1 Fimbriimonadaceae bacterium | reverse complement strand
GAAGGCACGGTCGTTGATGCCACGATCATCGCCGCACCGTCCTCGACCAAGAACCGAAGCGGCAAGCGGGATCCGGAAATGCATCAAACCAAGAAGGGCAATCAGTGGTACTTTGGCATGAAAGCCCACATTGGCGTCGATGCCGAAACCGGCATCACCCACACGCTGGTGACCACCCCGGCCAACACCAATGATGTCACCCAAGCCCATGCCCTGCTGCATGGAGAAGAGAAAGTGGCCTTTGGCGATGCGGGCTACCAGGGCGTCGAGAAGCGGCAAGAGAACCGCAACGGCAAGGTTCGATGGGAAGTCGCGATGCGTCCGGGCAAACGCAAGGCGCTGCCGAAGACGGCGATGGGCAGGTTGATCGACAAGATCGAGCAACTCAAGGCAAGCGTGCGTGCCAAGGTCGAGCACCCGTTTCACATCGTCAAGAACCTCTTCGGCATGAAGAAGGTACGCTACAAGGGATTGGCGAAGAACACTGCGCAGCTCTACACGCTCTTTGGGTTGGCGAATCTGCTGATCGCCAAGCGGCAATTGTTTGCGCTCAACGCCCAAGGTGCGTCCTGAGAG
>JBKBQD010000031.1:0-659 GCA_046292875.1 Fimbriimonadaceae bacterium | reverse complement strand
AGAAGGAAAAGGCGCGCAGACCCTCGACGACCTCGGAAATGTCGGCATCGTCGAACACGATCACCGGGGCCTTGCCGCCCAGTTCCAGATGGGTGCGCTTCACGGTCTTGGCGGCCGCGTCCAGCATCTTCTTGCCGGTCGCCACGTCCCCCGTGAGGGAAATCATGTCCACCTGGGGATGGTTGATGAGATAGCTGCCGACGGTCTGCCCACGCCCGGCGATGACGTTGACCACACCTGCGGGCAGGACATCGGCGAGGATCTGCGCCAGCTTCAGCGCGGTCAGCGGCGTCTGCTCGCTGGGCTTGAAGACCACGGTGTTGCCACCCCCGATGGCAGGGCCAAGCTTCCAGGCCATCATCATCAAGGGATAGTTCCAGGGCGCGATACTGGCCACCACGCCCACGGGGTCGCGGCGGATCATCGAGGTATGGCCCGAGAGATATTCCCCCGCCACGGTGCCCGTCATGCAGCGCACGGCGCCCGCGAAATAGCGGAAGCAGTCGACAATCGCCGGCATCTCGTCATTCCGCGCGGCGTTGATCGGCTTGCCGCAGTTCAGCGCCTCCAGCGCCGCGAAAGCATCCGCCTCGGCCTCGATCCGGTCGGCAATGGCCAGAAGCGCGGCGCTGCGTTCGGCGGGCGTGGTGCGGGACCAA
>JBKBQD010000030.1:0-664 GCA_046292875.1 Fimbriimonadaceae bacterium | reverse complement strand
ACGGCGCTGGCGCTGGTGGCTATCGCCATGATCGCGCCTTTCGCCTTTATGCTCTCGACCAGCTTCAAGCCGGCCTCCGAGCTCTACGAGATCCCGATTCGCTGGCTGCCCAAGACCTTCACGCTGGAGAACTACGCCAAGGCCATCACCCAGGTGGACCTGCTGCGCGGCACCTTCAACACGCTCGTGATCGCCATCCCCGCCACGGTGGGCGGCTTGCTGACGGCGGCCTTCGCGGGCTACGCCTTCGCCAAGATGAAGTTTCCCGGCCGCGACAAGATCTTCGCCGTGCTGCTCGCCAGCATGATGCTGCCCGGCATCATCACGCTGATTCCGCAGTTCGTGATGTTCGCCAAGATCGGCTGGGTGGACACCTACTACCCGCTGATCGTGCCGGGCGCCATGGGCGCGGCCTTCGCCATCTTCATGATGCGCCAGTTCTTCGTGACGATTCCCGACGAACTGATCGAGGCGGCCACCCTCGACGGGTGCAACCCGTTCCAGACCTTCACCAAGGTGGTCTTCCCCCTGGCGGGCCCGGCCCTGGCGACGCTCGCCATCTTCGGCTTCAAGGGCGCATGGAACGACTACTTCGGGCCGTTGATCTACATCTCGAGCCCCGAGAAGTTCAACATCCAGCAGATGATCGCCGCCACCCAGAACG
>JBKBQD010000029.1:0-716 GCA_046292875.1 Fimbriimonadaceae bacterium | reverse complement strand
CCCCAGCCCCAAATGCTCGTTATCAATCAGAACTAGCCGCTTCGCCCCCAGGAGCCCTCCCATGCGCATCACCTCTCTCCTCACATTCCTTGCCGGTCTCGCCGTTGCCGGCGGGTCGGCCTACATGGTGCGCGACCTGATGGAAACGAAATACGCGCAGGTCGAAGCCCAGGCCTGCGACAACAACCTGGTCAAGGTCGTGATCGCCACGCAGGACATTCCCTTCGGCAAGGTGATCGACGCGGGCAAGCTGGCCGTGATCGACTGGCCGGCATCCGCCCTGCCGCCGGGGGCCTTTACCGACCCGGCCGCGCTGCTGCCTGCCGCGGGCACCGACCCGCGCCGCGCCAAGATGGCGCTGGCCAAGGGCGATCTGCTGCTGGCATCGAAGGTGTCGGGCTTTGGCGAAAAGGTGACGATCGTCCAGTCGCTGGGGCCGAACCGCCGCGCCATCTCGATCAAGGTCACGGCGGAAACCGGCGTCGGCGGTTTCGTCACGCCCGGCGACAAGGTGGACGTGATCCTGACCCATGGCCGGTCCGAGGATCTGAAGACCGTCACCATCATGCAGAACATCCGGGTGATCGGCGTCGATCAGGACGCCAATGCCGAGACTGACAAGCCCGGCGTCGCCCGCACCGTGACGCTGGAGGTCACCGCCGACGAAGGCCAGCGTCTGGCGCTGGCGCAACAGGCGGGCACCCTGAGCCTTGCCC
>JBKBQD010000028.1:0-1230 GCA_046292875.1 Fimbriimonadaceae bacterium | reverse complement strand
CGTCGTGGGGCTCTTGGGCAGCCGGTCTTGCTTGTACTGCGCCATCGCCGCTTCCACCGACTGGGTGAAGTCGGTCTTGAGCTCGACGGTTGCCACCGGCAGCCCGTTGATGAAGAACACGAGGTCGATGGCGTTTTCGTTGTCGAGCGAGTAGCGCACCTGCGGCACCACCCGCAGGATGTTGCACTTGTAGCGCTGCAGGACTTGTTCGTTGCGCGCGTCTTCCGGGGCCTGCTCACTCATGGCAAGCGTCCCCGCCCCAGCAATCCCAAAACCCCGGCGCAAGACGTTGAGCGTGCCGCCGTCCTTGCTCTTGAGCACCGATTCCAGCCGGTCAAGGACTGTCTTTTCGGTGCTGGCGCCGTTCATGCGCTGCAGCTTCTCCCACGCCTGCGGCTGGCTGCACTGAAGCCAGGCCACCACGTCCTGCGGATAAAGCGCTCGCGCACGGTCATACAGCTTGGGGTCGCCCACTTCCCAGCCTGCCACCTTGAGCTGCTGGACAATGTGGCTCTCCAACTGACTTTCGTGGTGTATCTGGCTCATCGTCTCCCCCTTATGCGGTTCCGTGTGTAGTGCCCTTTCTTATACTTACGAGCGGGGTAGCCGAACCTCGGTGAGCTTCCAGTCCGCAAAGCCACTGCGCTCAAAGACAAAGCCTACCCGTTCCTGGGGCTTGGCCGCGTCAACCGCGTAGGCAATCACCTTGTTGACGCCGGAGCGCTCAAAGTCCCATTCGACCTTCTTGTCGCTTTCCTTGGCCGTGGGGCCCTTCTTGCCCTCGAGGTCGAAGGCACCCTCTTGCATGGCCTTCATCACCATCTCGGGGCGCACGTAGGCGTCAATGAGCGGGTTGACCAGCGCCAGCCCCAGCGCCGCCCCCAAGGACCCAAAGCCTTTGGATTTCGAGTTTTTCATCTGCTCCGCCAACATGGCCGACATCTGGCCCTTGAGGCTTTCGCGCAAGCGCGGATAGTCCACCTTCTCGTTGAAGGCCTCGGCGTCCTGCCGCTCGGCAGCCTGCTGCATCTGGTACATGGACAGATAAGGCGAGTAGTGCCAATAGCCGCCAACAGCGGCAGCAGCCAGTGCAACAGCGGCAACAACAACTTTGGACTTCATGCTTTTGCTTCCTCCCGAAGGTCAATTTGTCCGGTTACTGCGGCGGTGATGAGCGCGGAGCGCCGTTCTTTTAGGCCCTCGGTTCCCTTTCAGCTGTCTCAGCGAGCT
>JBKBQD010000027.1:0-1672 GCA_046292875.1 Fimbriimonadaceae bacterium | reverse complement strand
GGCCTGCTCGGCATGATCGGCAAGGCCGAGCGCGGCCCGGCCGCGATCGAGGCGATCAAGCGGCATCGCTCGGTCTATCTGATGGCGGTCGGCGGCGCGGCCTACCTCGTCTCCAAAGCGATCAAGTCGGCCAAGGTGGTCGGCTTCGAGGACCTGGGCATGGAGGCGATCTACGAGTTCGAGGTCAAGGACATGCCGGTCACCGTCGCCGTGGACTCGACCGGCGAATCGGTCCACCAGACCGGTCCGCGTCAGTGGCAGGCGAAGATCGGCAAGATTCCCGTCGTCGTCGAGTAGCCCGCGTTCAAACCCCTCTCCCGCCGGGAGAGGGGTGAGGGTGCGGTGAAACCAGAGCGGTGAACTGCCCGAGTGGTGCCCGGGCGGCGGCTGGAAGGCGCTCCTTGTCGATGGCGTTTCGAGGCACGTCGCTTCGCCGTACCCTCACCCCGGATCCCGTTCCAGGCACAGCTTGCACTGTGCCAAGAACCACCAGCCGCGCCTGGCGCGATGGCCATCGGTGCGATGCGATCCGCCACCGGCAGATCGCAATCATCGCTCCTTCCTCACAAGGAGAGGGGCTTTGCCCGCGCAGAATCGACACGTCACGTGGCCGGCGTTCAGCCTAGACTGCGCACCCCGGAATCTTGGCATCGTCGGGCCCCCTGGAATCTTGAGCGCCTTTGGGTGTCCCGGGGCTTGCGGGTTGCGATGGGCTTGCATCGCCCGGCGATTCTTGCATGATTGTCCCGCCATCCGTTCAGCCGAGGCTGAGGGGGGCGGTCCTGCGGGGGCGGGCCGTGTAAGCGACATCGAACACACTCAGGGGCTACTGATGCAACTCATCCTGCACCGTGCCGCGTTGGCGGCATTCCTGCTCGTTTCTGTCGCGTCGCTCACCGGCTGCGTGACCATGCCCGAAAGTCGGGCATTCAATGCAGCCGCCAATCCGGAAATCAAGCGCATTGCGGTTCTGCCGATGCGCGAGTCGGAGATCGACCTGCTGATCGTGAACAACCCTGGGTACAGCTTCGGCCTGGTCGGTGCTGCGATCGCCGAGGCGAACCGGGTCCCCAAACGCAACTGGTTGCGGGAACAGGTGACTGCCCGGAACTTCGACCACATCGAAGTCTTCCAGCAAGCTTTCACGGAGGCGATGGCTCGGCGTGGATTCGAGCTGGTGTGGCCCGGGCAGGTGGTCGAGAACGGGGCCAAGGCGAAGCGATCCGCAACCGGTTTGCGCAAGGCATACACTCCGATCGATGATGCGGATGCGCAGCTCGACCTGAACTTCGGCTTCGTCGGTTACGCTGCTGCCGGCTCCAGCGACGGCGCACCATACCGTCCGACGGCCATCGTCTTCGCACAGCTGGTAACCAAGGACGGTAAGCAGGTGCTGTTCTCCGATCACGTCGTCTACAACAACGTGTTTCCGGGCAACAGTGCCGGCATCGTGCTCAATCCTGATCCGACTCATCGCTACCCCGACTTCGATGACATGAAGGCGGCGGGTCCGATGACGGTCGATGGTCTTCGCTTGGCCTTCGAGACCGTGGCTGAAACGCTGGCCAAGCAGTTCGGCAGCGTCCAATGAAGTCGCTGCGCGTTGGGGTCGCGGCCGCATTGGTCATGGTCGCCGGCTGTAGCGGAAGCCCGGCCCGCCCCAAAGGAGGGA
>JBKBQD010000026.1:0-1722 GCA_046292875.1 Fimbriimonadaceae bacterium | reverse complement strand
GGTAGGGGAAAAGCCCGAGGACCTGCGCGACTTCAAGCCCGCAGAGTTCGCAGCCGGGCTTTTCGAATGATGGTGCCTTGATGCGAAGGTGCGCCCTAGGCGGCGCTACGCAGCCAATGATCGGCGGTCGCGCAACGAGTCTGCGATGGCTGCTGCCTGTTCCTTCGCGGATTCCAGGGAAGCCTCCCAGGTGTCGCCGGGTAATGAGGTTCCCTCGATCGAAATCGTGCGCACATCGTGTATCCCAAGAAACCCAAGGTTCGTGCGCAGAGCGGGTTCCAGGAAGTTCAAGGCAGCATACGGGCCCTTTGAATAGACCCCACCATAGGAAAGGACCAAGATCGCCTGCTTGCCAGTGAGAAGACCCCGCGGGCCGTCGTCCGTATAGGTGAACGTGATACCGGCTCGGGTCACGTGATCGATCCATGTTTTTAGCGAGGCTGGCATTCCAAAGTTGATCATTCCGGCTGCGATCACGACGATATCGGCCTCTTTGAGCTCTTTGATCAGTTGGTCTGATGGTCGGAGGATTTCCTCCTGATCGGCGGTGCGCTGATCGACGCTCGTGTACGCGGCCGCAACGTAGTCCGGTCCGATCATGGTCAGGGGACGATGGTTGAGATCGCGGACGATGACTCTCCCTCCCAGGGAACGTGCAAACTCGGTGGCGACAGCCGTCGAATGCGAGTGACCGCCGCGGGGACTTGAGGTGACGAGGAGGACGTTCTTCATAGTTTTCCAACAGTTGCTGTTTTGGCAACAACTGTTGTATAGTTACTCAAGACGTCGAACCAAGTCCATGGACAAAAGAGGTCAATCGTTGGAAAAACAACAAAAACGGAGCATTGTCGGACGTGATTACTGAAGAATGCCTTGAGACTCAGCGCCTCGACCCGCGTGTGCGGCGCACAAGACGGCTGCTAGAAGACGCGCTGCGCGAGCTTCTGGGAGAGCGCGCGTACAGCGAGATATCGGTCGGTGAGATCGCGGAGCGGGCCACCGTGAATCGCGCGACCTTCTACGCGCACTACACAGACAAACAAGATCTGACGAACGCGCTTCTGCGCCGAGAACTCCGCGAGGCGATCACCTCAAGAGTCCGACCGGACGCAGACTTCAATGAGCGAAACCTGGAAGTTTTCACGACAGTGATTTTTGAGTGGGTCGCGCGATTGATGAGAGACTGCCCGAGGCATGCCGGCGAGCTGGTGACGTCTTGTGGCACTTCGTTCCAAGAAACGATTCACGAAATGATTCGCGCGTGGCTGGAGGTGGATGTGAGGGCGATGCGCCACTTCCCCAATGTGCCGAAGGGGGTCGCCGCTTCGGTCCTCGCCTGGAGCATCTACGGTTCCTCACTGCGGTGGGCCCGTAAACCGCAAAAGATCTCCGCCGAAAAGGCCGCCGCCCAGGTCACGGCCATGCTGCTTCGCTGACAGCGTCTTTGAGGGGCGGCGTCCACGGCGGGCGGTTTTCTCAGCTTGTCGGCCCACACGCACAAGGTTCGGTATTCCAGCCCTGAGGCCGTATGGTGCTCATCGAAGCCCTTCTGTCGTCATCTCAGATACTGTTCCGAAGTGCCCGAGCCGCATACTTGTGTGTGCCAGTGGCCCCACGCGGCGGCTCGTTGACTGGTGTGTAGGACCGACTCAAGATTCCCGTAAAGCTCATCGGGGTAGGGGAAAAGCCCGAGGACCTGCGCGACTTCAAGCCCGCAGAGTT
>JBKBQD010000025.1:0-2069 GCA_046292875.1 Fimbriimonadaceae bacterium | reverse complement strand
CGCGCCAGGGAGCCCCGGGAGAAGTCTCCATCCGCCAGTTCGATCGCGAACGAGTCGGCGTAGGGCCGGCTGGTGATCTGCAGGCACAGCCAATCCTCCCGTCCTGCATGGGCAAGAACGAGTGCCGGCCGAAGCTTGGATGTCGATAAATCGGAGAACGGGAAAGGAACGAGGACCACGTCGCCTACTGCAGGTGCGTCCATGCCTCGTCCTCTTCCGGTTTCAGCCAATCTTCCGCGAGGGTCTTCTCAGCCAGCTGAGTGATCTCGTCGATCTCGACCGGTGCCTCATCCAGGATGGTCACCAAGGCGCGATGCGTGCCTACGATCTTGACGGGCTCGGCCAGACGGACATGCCCCTGTTCGTCGATGATGGCTTCCACGGTCTGTTTCATCGCATGTCCTCCGCTCGATCCGGATCGTCCGGCTCAACCCCGTTTCACGGGTTGTGAATTTTATCACCTATTGATACATGACGCTGGGTGGATCTCACCCGTTCAGCCGCTCGGCCACGATCTGCAACGCCCGCTGCCAGCGTCGCCAGGCCGTGGTGCGGTCGCAGCCGAAGCGCGCGCAGATGTCGCGCCAGCGGTGGCGCTCGGCGCGCATCCACACGAGGTGCCGTTCCTCCTCCTGCAGCCACTGCACCCAGCGCATGGCTTCGAGCATGCGCTCGATGGCCTCGGGACTGGGCGGGAAGCGCCGGATCGGAGCTTCGGCGCCGAGCGTCTCCCACGGCATGCGCCGGATCGCGGGCCAGGTGTTGAAGTAGCCCTGCACCCGCACGGGCGGCAGACGGTGCGCGGTGATGGCGGCCTCGCGGAAACGCTCGGCCACTTGCTCGATGGTCCACTCAGTCATGGCGCGTCTCCCGGGCTGCATCCCGTTGTCCATAGAGCCGCTCGCCGATGCGGCGGATCAGCTCGCGCTCTGTCCAGTGAAGCCGCTCATCGTCCAAGCCGACGACGAGCAGGCGCTGTTCGCGCCAGCCCTGGCGCTTGACGGCTTCCACGTCCATCGGCTCGGGCTGCAGGCGTGCCAGCGGGCCACGGTAGCGAGGGGTCGGGATGTGCATCTCAGACCTCCTTCGCCACGTCGTGGCGGTCGATCGCCCAATGCAGCAAGGCCAGCGCATCGGCCTCGTTGTCGTCGGCGGGGGTATGACCCCAAGCGCGGGCGGCGGCCAGCATCTCCTCCTTGCGGGCGTTGCCCTTGCCGGTGGCGTGCTTCTTGATCGTGCCCACCGGCACGCCCTGGTAGGGGATGCCGTGGTGCTCGCACCAGGCGGTGAGCGTGGCCAGGAACCCGCCGTAAGCGTGCGCGGCATCGACGCCCGCATGGCGGCGCACCTCCTCGAAGTACAAAAACTGAATTTCAGAAACGGATTGCTGAATTTCAGAAATCCAACGCCGGAAGCGCAGGAAGCGCATGCCGCCGCCTTCGAAGCGCAGCGGCCGAAAGCTCTCGGTGCCGCTGGTGATGTGGCCGTCGCAGCCGCGCAGCGCCCAGCCGGTGGTGGTGCCCAGGTCCAGGGCCAGGATCGTGGTGTGCATGGTGTCAGTCCTCGTTCGGTGCGGACTGACGCATCCGACGCACGATATCGATTACTCCCGTGAGGCGCGCGCACGCGCACGCGCGTAGAGACTTACGATGTAGAGCGTCAGATGCGTCAGTCCGGCAGGGGGTCATGGGTGTTCAGTCGTCGGCATAGGGGGTGTAGGCGGGCTGCGTCGGGTGCTTGAGGCCCACGCCACGAAAGCCCCGGATGCCGGCGGCGTTGCGCCATTTCTCGACGCCGCGGGTGATCAAGAGGTCGGAGAAGCGGCGCTGCGAGCCGACGAACTCGCCAGCGGCCTCCGCCCACTGCTTCCAGTCGCTGAACAGTTCGGCCGTCAGCGACTTGGCATTGGCCTCGCGCACGCAGCGCTCGTCGAGCCAGCGGCCCAGCGCGTCCTCGGCTTCGAAGTACTCTTCGGTGGCGGCCACCACCTGCGGCGGCGGATCGAGCCGGCTCAGGCGCTGCCAGGCCAGGCAGCCCTCCAGCGCCCAGGCCAGGATCCCGTCGCGCTC
>JBKBQD010000024.1:0-2091 GCA_046292875.1 Fimbriimonadaceae bacterium | reverse complement strand
AGTCAGGGCGAGATTCTGCACACCACGGGCGATCCGACCTACAACGCGGCGTCGTCGATCCTGGGTGCGCCCGCGGTGACGGTGCCGGTGATGGCGGTCGGCGGCTTGCCGGTGGGAGTGCAGCTGATGGGCCAGCAGCATGCGGATGAGCGCGTGGTGGCGATGGCGCGCTGGCTGGCGGAGGCGGTGCCGGCGGTGGAGGTCGATTGAGGGGTAGTGCAGGGGGTGTGGGGGAACGGGTGCCCATCGCGGCAAGCCGCGACGGGGCCCGGCAGCGTGGTCCCCCACCTTTTTGTCTTGCGCGCAGCGCCAAATCTGTACAGATACCTGTACATATGGAGGTCAAGCGATGGACGTCGTGACCTATACCCACGCCCGCCAGAACCTCGCCAAGCTGATGGACGAGACGCAGGCGAATCACGAGCCGATCGTGATCAATCGCCAGCAGAAGGGCTCGGTCGTGATGATGTCGCTCGAGGACTACAACGGGCTGATGGAGACGCTGCACCTGCTCCGCAGCCCGCGGAATGCCGAGCGGCTGCTGCGCTCGATCCGTCAGGCTAAGCGTGGCGAGGTCTTGATCCGCGAGCCGATCGACCCCGACAAGGACGTCTGACGCGCGTGCTGGTCGCGTGGACCGAGGATGCGTGGGACGAGTATGTCGCGTGGCCGGTGACGGATCGCGAAATGCTGCGGCGGATCAACCGGCTGATCGAAGCCATACGACGCGATCCGTTTCGCGGCGAGGGAAA
Organism: Fimbriimonadaceae bacterium; assembly: GCA_046292875.1. Lineage (GTDB taxonomy): Bacteria > Armatimonadota > Fimbriimonadia > Fimbriimonadales > Fimbriimonadaceae > JBKBQD01. The sequence goes on along the minus strand of JBKBQD010000024.1, from coordinate 1,339 downwards.
GCCGGAGCTGCTTCGGAATGCGTTGTCGGGCTGGTGGTCGCGCCGGATCACGGTCGAGCATCGGCTGGTGTATCGGGTCACCGGGAAGGGCGCGGATCAGGTGCTGACGATCGCACAGTGTAGGCTGCACTATTGAGATCGTGCGCGGCCGGCAGGAGCAGTCTGCCATGGTACGAAGGCTATCGAAGAAAGACCTTCAGCAAGCACGAGCCGAACTGCGCGAGTGGCAGACACCGGCAAACGTCATTGAGCTCTTCAACCGTTACGCCTCCCAGGCCGGTGAGAATCTCATGGTGCAAAGCGGCACCAACGAGTTGCTTGAAGCATTCGTGCTCGGTCATGCAGGCCGACTCCGGAACGCGAGTTCGATACGGATCGGAGCCCGTAAGCGGCCCGACGGAGAACTGTGCGTTGATGGAGCAGTCATTCCTGTCGAGGTCACTGAAGCGGATGAGCCGGGTCGTCAGAGAGGTGACGAATATCGAGAGGTCTTGCGCAGGCGAGCATGTGATGAGCCCGATGAGACCGAATTTGAACCAGCGTATGCGACTTCGCGCCAGCGACGGCTCTTCCAGCTTCTGATTGCGCTGAGGAAAGCCATCCGGCGGAAAGAACCGCTGGCGCAATCCTCCGCTTATGGAGACTGTGAACTTTTGATCTACCTGAATATGAAAGGAGGATACGTCGACCCTGAACATTTGGATCCAGCAATCCGTCAACGGGAGGTCTGTGTGCCGTCTGGCTTCCGGGCAGTTTGGGTGTTGTGAGACGCCCCATTTCGTGGCGGCCTCACCCTCCTCGGCCCTTACGGGCGGACTTGGCCGCGTTGAACGGGCGACTGCCGTAGCGAGCCCGCCCTTTCCCTTGCGCAGGTTGCGACCGCTTTCCGGGCGAGCGTCGTAATTAGGACAGACGCCGCTGCGCGGCTCAAAAAAACCCGCGGGGGCCAAGGGCCATTGGCCCTTGCCCCCGCACCCCCCATTTCTTGAACCCACATCCGTCCCGGGATAGGCCACCGGCGCCCGATGCACGCACCCGCCCCACAAGCCGCCCAAGGCCCGCTGCCCGCGCTGCGCGACCGTGTCCGCGCCGGCCTGCTCGAACACGACCCTGCCCAAGCCCTCGCCGCCGAACGCCTCCAGGAACTCTGGCGCGCGCTCAAAGGCTACGACCCGCAGCCATCGCACGGCGGCTTCCTCTCCGCCCTGCGCGCCCGCCTCGGCTTCGCCCGCGACAAGAGCCCCCGCGAAGACGACACCGACGCCCCCCAGGGCCTCTACATCGTCGGCGCCGTCGGCCGCGGCAAATCCATGCTGATGGACCTGTTCTTCGACACCGT
>JBKBQD010000023.1:0-2374 GCA_046292875.1 Fimbriimonadaceae bacterium | reverse complement strand
GGTGGTCAAGCTGGCCTTCCTCGGGTTCAAGGGCGCGCAAGAGACGCAGGTCGAGCTGATCGAAGGCTACAACGACCAGTTGCCGCAAGAGGGCAAAGTGCATCACATCGCCTTCACCGTCGATGACATCGAAGCGGAGATCGAGCGGATCGAGCCGTGGCCGGAAGCGACCGCGCACGCCCCGCGCTGCTATCGGGTCTGGGCGCGCATCACCCACGCCCCTTTCCCGCTGCCGCTCGGTTCCGCCTGCGACGCCGAAATCGTCGTGGGCCGCAAGCGCGTGTATCGGATTATTTTGGAGCATTAGGAATGGTGGATGCATCGCTTCGCGCGGGATGAGCGCGTGCGCGAAACGATGCATCCACCAGCCCCAATGTTCATCCCTATTTCCCAACGAGGGACCATCATGCCGACCGTGACGTTGACTTGCGTGGATGAGGGACACCAAGGAACCACCTGGCAGCTGCAGTTGAACGAGGACGCCAATCGTTTGCTCGATCCCAATGGCGCCGTGGTCGCGGCGTTCTCGCGCAAGGAGGCCGAACGCAAGATCATCTTGCCCAGCTCCTGGGAAGGAGTCCCTCAGCTTGGCGTCGTGACCGACAACGGCGACATCCGGCATTTTTCCGTCGCTGCCGCGTCGATCCAGCCGATCCGAGCCTACTTGAAAGTCCCCGCCGACGCCGTCCAAGCCGAGCGCGTCAAGGCCCAGGGTATCCTCATCACCGGCATCGGCGCGACGCTCATCGGAGTCGCCATCATGTATTTCTATCCGCCGTTCGGAGCGGAAACCAACATCGCCTTGTCTCTCGCTGCCATCGCCTTGGTGATTTACGGCATCGCCGAGATCGTGCGCGGCGGCTTGAGCTTGAATAAGGTACGCTAGAGACGAAAGACAGCTCGATGCATCGGTTCGCTCACAAGTACCCGAACGCGAACCGATGAATCCTCATGGCCGTCTGTCCATTTTCATGGTTTCAGGGTGAAGTTCCGCTTCATGCAGACTCGCCATGAACGACCGCGACCTGCAAGCCGAGTTTCAAGAGCGGTTCGGCGTCGATTTCCGACCGCAAGTCAATCCGGCGCTGCTGGCCGCGTGGCGGATCGCTGCCGATCAATTGTCCACCTTCGAGCCGGTGTTGGTCGATGGGCTGTTCCGTCTGGCGCGCCCCATCCCGGACCCGCGCGATCCGTCCCGCGCGCCGGCCCCGCTGCAAGACGCTGGGCAATTCTTCTATCTCTTTGAGCTGCTACGGCGCTGTCATCCCGAAGGCTGGCAAGACACTGTGCGCGTTCTGCTCGATGACTTCTGCCGATTGGATGAGCAAGCGTATCAAGACGTTTTCTTGTGGGGCATCGTCGAGCTGAGCCGGTTTGACGTGCGGCATGTCGAGATGTTTTGGCCAATGGTGCTGGACCTCGATTTGACCTATCGGGCCGCGCCGTGGCCGCGCCCGGCAGGAGTCCGATTGACCGAACAGCCCTATCGGATGCTGGAGTTGCTGTTTTACTTCTACGTGCTGTACACCCGGTCGCGCGGAGCGGGGCGGTTTCTTTCCCTGGGCACCTGCTTGTTGCGCGTGGCCGAGCGTTGGTCGGCGGAGCAACTCGACCTGGCGCGACAGGTGCTTGTGGACCTGTTCCAGCAATCGCATCGGCCCATCTACCGCGACGCCTATGGTCTGTTGCGGCGATTCGGGTAAGTCGCTTCGGTGCTGCCATGCCGACCTTGCTCCGCTTGCCCCTTCTCGACGATAATACCTCAAATGACGACCACCACCCGACCCGAACGTTCGATCCGTTTGCTCCGGCCGCCGAACATGGACGGCGTGGGCGTATTCTGCATCCGCGTCAAGCGGGATATGTCATTTTATACATTCCGAGAAATTCCCTGCGCCATCGGCGGGCGCGGCTTCGCTATTCACAAGCTGGGTCTGGGCCAGCTGTATCATGTCCGAATCGGAACCAATGAGGATTGTTCTTGTGAGTGTTTGGGGTATTTGCGGCACGGTCACTGCCGGCACATCTTGGGGCTGCTGGCCTTGGTTCGCCATCAGAAATTATGAAAACGGATTATTCGGCAACCATCCCTCTTTCTGATTCGTCTAAACAAGGAGATATTCTTTTTGTTACTGTGTTTCCATCACTTGGGAAGGAGGGTTGCATGTGGAAGACCCCCATCCGGTGGCTCGCGCTGCCGGTCTTGGCCGGGGTGTTGCTGAGTGTCCAACCACCATTGGCGGACTCCGCCTGTTGCTACTTCACGGCCAAGGATCATGACATTTTGCAGCCGGCCCAGAAGGTGTTTATCACCTGGGACCCGGTCGAGAAAGTCGAATCGTTCACTGTCCAGCCGAAGTTTGAAGGCAACGCC
>JBKBQD010000022.1:0-2466 GCA_046292875.1 Fimbriimonadaceae bacterium | reverse complement strand
GCCCGGTGTTCACCGTGGTCAGCCTGCACTTCAAGAGCAAGGGCGGCTGTGGCGAGGCGCAGGGCGCCGACGCCAACCAGGGCGATGGCCAGGCCTGCTTCAATGCCCAGCGCGTGGAGAGCGCGCGGGCGCTGGCCGACTGGATCGCCAGCGACCCCACGGCGAGCGGCAGCGACCGCGTGGCCCTGGTGGGCGATTTCAATGCCTACGGCATGGAGGACCCGATCCGCCTGCTGCGCGAGCGCGGCTTCATCGACCCGTGGCAGGGCGAGGAGAGCCACAGCTTCGTCTTCGACGGCCAGGCCGGCCGCCTCGACCACGCCCTGCTCAGCCCCGCGCTGCACGCGGCCCTGCGCGGGAAGGCGAAGTGGGCGGTGAACAGCGACGAGTCGGTGGCCTTCGCCTACGACGGCGCCCTCGGCCGCACCGAGGAAACGCCCACGCCCTGGCGCAGCTCCGACCACGATCCGCTGTTGCTCGGCTTTGAGCTGCGCTAGCCTTGCTGCGCCGGCAATGACGCCGGCAAGGAGCGAAAATGTTCGGTACATCCCTCCGCCCGATTGGGATGCTTTTGATGTTTGCGATTCCGCCCGTTGCCGTTGGGGCGAGTCCGAAGCTGGCCTCGTGCCATGGCTGTACCGCTTCGCAGCGAGAGATGGCCGCCGTTGCCGTTACGCCCAATCCCGGATTTGCGGAGGTGCTGGTAGTAGACGGTGTAAACGAGAGTGTCTACAAGTACGAGGTCACAATCGACCGTGAGCCTGGTTTGTTTGTCACATCGGTGAACGAACTCACCGTGTCGACCGATGATGTCCGCCCGTTCCAGGCCATTTGGGGTGCTGTTGCGTCGACCAAGGAAGTTGCGGTTCCCCCTGAAGTTTGCAGTGGGATTTCGACTTACCTTTATGAAGCCACTTGCCGTGGGCGTACCAGCACATTCTTGCGCCAGGGCGATGGAACCCTCGTATCTGCACTGAACGGTCTGATCTTTGGTGGTACCGCGGTTCGTCAGCAGGTGCTGGCTGCATTCAACATCAATCAGCCGGTTTCATTGACCCTGCGCTTCTCCGATGGGTCTTACCTGCGAATTCGGATCACCATCTCGTCGGAAGCGGACAGTGGTGCGTATTCGATCGCTGACATGCAGATCATCGAGGCGATTGGTCCGGATGGCGTTGCTTATCCGATCGCGCCTGAGGGTATTGCTGGCCTTGTTGTTGAAAACGTCAGCCTGCGGACCATCGAAGATCTGGTGCGCCTCTTCTCGGGTTGGCAGGTTCCGATCGTTCGGGAGTGCACCCCGCTCAGCAACCGCACTCGGATGGTGTGTGATCGCGTTCCGTCAGGGCCAGGTCAGCTTCCAACCTGCCGTGTGACCACGGGTTGCTAGGGACTCTATTCATGCGGTTCGCGCGGAGGGGCATCACTTTCTTCCCTGCTGGACCGGATAATGAGAGGCTCTCATGAGCCCTGAGTCCATCGGCCCCCCGGAAACGGGGGGCTTTCGTCTCGTGACAGCAAGAGCCGGTACGGTGGCCCGCCCCATCCTGATCACGGAGTTGTTCGTGGGGCTGATGCTGTTGGCGATGAGCCTGCCGGCCCTGCTCGCTCCTTCCCTGATGTCGGTGTCCGCCGATGTGGTCGTCGACGAAGCGCAGGCCTTCCTGGCCTGGCTCGAGAATACCCCTCGCTGCCACATCGGAGACCGCACTCCTGCCGGATCGTCTTTCGAAGTCCGGCTCACGTGCATGAGCACGGTGGGCTGGCTCGACGACGCCGAGGTCCATCCGGCGCTGCGGCCCAATGCGGTTCCGGGGCTGGCGGCAGCGGCGATTTCCGGGATCGATTCGGCCAGTGACGAGGCCTACGTGCTCGATCCGCCGCCATGGCTCAAGGCCATGGTCATGCTCGCACTGCTGGCGCTGGCGGGTTTCGCCATGCGTTTTTCCGGATGGCGATGGTCCAATGAAGTGCGGGGGCTGGGCGCGTTGCGCACATGGGGCTGGGTGGCCGTGGCGCTGCTTGCCGATCGTTTCCTTGGCCTGCTTTTCGGCGCAGCGGAAGGGACTTCGGGAGTCGCCCAATTCCATGGGCTTGGCCAGCCGCTTTCTTCCTGGCAGCTCCTGCTGATCCTTGGCCTAGGACCGCTGGTGGAAGAGGCCATCTTCAGGCAATACCTCCACGGCGCCCTCTCTGAAGTGTTGCCGATGTGGCTGGTGGCATTGATCACCGCCGTGATGTTCGTGTTCGCCCACTTCTTGGTGCTTCTGAGCCTGGGATCGGCAATCGAACTGTCCCTTGGTGTTTTCGCGCTTCTGGTGGCAAGCCTGCTGCTGACACTCGTCCGCCACAAATCAGAGGCGCTGCTGCCCTGCGTGATCGTGCATTCGGTGTTCAATCTCGCCACGCTGGTGGAGGCGGGCATGCCCGGGTGAGACGGCCTGGCATGGCCTGCTAGACTCCGCC
>JBKBQD010000021.1:0-2645 GCA_046292875.1 Fimbriimonadaceae bacterium | reverse complement strand
TCTACGCCACCATCGCCTGGTCCTATGGCCCGGGGGCGCGGCCCGTCAGTATCATCTTCGATGTGGAACTGGGGGACAGTTGCGGCAGCGCCACTACCGATGGCGAGGCGCTGGAAGCCGAGATCCCCTTGAGCGCCGTACCCAATGGCCCCTGCCGGATTACCGCCAGCGCCACCTACCGGCTGTTGGGGTTTGCCTATACGCAGGTGCGCCGCTTCACGGCGGCGGAACATGGGGGTACCGTCCAGTAAGGTCCTCGTCGCAAGGCTTCGTGTCCTTTGCAGCTTTCCTGCGCTTGCACGATCATCGAAAGGCAACCCTCGATGAACCTTGCCATTCCGTTCCCCTCTCACCTCGCCCCGCGCGGCCTGCCCCCCGTAGCCGAGACGCTTCCAGCCGCGATCGAGAAGATCGTCCGTGAGATCAACCCCGAGAAGATCGTTCTCTTCGGCTCATACGCCTATGGCACACCCACACCTGATAGCGACGTGGATCTGCTGGTCATTTGGGATACAGACCAGCCGCCTCGCGAACGGGTTGTGACCGTCTCGCTCTTGCTCTACCCGCGTCCTTTTCCGGTGGACATCCTCATCAAGACGCCGCGTGAACTGGAGGAAGAATTGCCTAATAACCTGTTCTTGCGCGACATTCTTGACAAGGGACACGTCCTCTATGAGCGTACATGATCCTCTGGAATGGTCACGCGTATCTTCGCAATAAGCGGGGGCAGTTGGCAAGTAGGCGTGGCATCGGCTATACTCCCACGCAGTTCCACCTACTGCACTGAGGCCGCACGATGCTCGATGACCTGCAGCTTGACCAGATTACTGACCCGCAGGGGCGGGAGTTGATCCAGCGGCTGTTAAACCTCATCGAGACGCTGAGTGCCGAGCAAGATCGGCTCAAGGCTGAGAACCAGCAGTTGCGCGACGAGATTAGCCGGCTGAAGGGGACGCCGGGACGACCAAAGGGTCCGCTCGGTTCACCTCCCGCCCACGATGTCTCCTCGGAAGCTGAGCGCCGCGTGCCGCGTGGACGCATACGTCAGCCCAAGAACGCCCAGATCCAGATTGACCGCGAAGAACCTTGTCGTGTCGACCCCTCCAGCCTGCCGCACGATGCCCAGCGCAAAGGGACGGTTGCTGTCATCGTGCAGGACTTGGCGTTGCGCACCGACAACGTCCGCTTTCTGAAGGAAAAGTGGTATTCGCCAAGCACCGGCCAGACCTATCTGGGCGTGCTGCCTGTGGGCTACGAGGGGCAATTTGGTCCGAACCTCAAGAGCCTGGTCTGGCTGCTGGCCAATGTCGGCCAGATGAGTCAGCCCAAGATCCTTGAGGTCGTGCGCGCTGCTGGCATCCACATTTCCAGTGGCCATCTCGGCCACCTGCTGCTCCAGCAACCGGGGCTGGATGCCGAAGCGAGCGCCATCGCCGAGGCGAGCCTGCGTGCCACGCCCTGGCAGCAGGTTGACCATACCGCAACACGGGTCAAGGGTGATGAGCAGCAGTGTCATATCCTGACCACACCAGTGGCGACGGTCGCCCATACGCAGCCGAGTAAAGACCGTCTGGCCACGCTGGATAGCCTGCGCAACAATCGCCCGCGACGCTTCCGCTTCAACGCCGACGCTGAAGCACTCCTGCTGGCGCGCGGGCTGTCGGCAGGCGTGCGGCGCAACCTCATCCATCTGCCGTGGGATGTGGAACTCGACGAGCCGACGCTGACGGGCTTGCTCGACCTGCACGTTGGTAATGCGGGGCCGACCCAGCGCCAGTGGATTGTGGAGGCGTTGGCCCTGGCGGCGTATCGTGCGGCAACGGATGAGCCGGTGATACGGCTGTTGGTGAGCGACGATGCGCCGCAGTTGGGCGGCATTTGTGCCGAGCAAGCTCTGTGTTGGGTGCACGACGGACGGCACTACAAGAAGCTGCGACCGCGGGTGGCACTTCACTACGAGCTACTCCGAGGCTTTCTGAAGGACTACTGGGCGTTCTACCACGAATTGCGGGTGTATCAGGAGGCGCCGAGTGCGAGCGAAGCGGCGCGCCTGCAAGCACGATTTGACGAACTGTTCGCGACAGAGACGGGCTACGATGCGTTGGACGACCGGATCGCCAAGACGCGAGCCAAACGCAGCGAACTGCTCCAAGTGCTGACCCATCCCGAACTGCCGCTGCACAACAACGCGGCCGAGTTGGGCTGCCGAGCGCGGGTGCGCCGCCGCGATGTGAGTTTCGGCCCGCGTACGGAAGCCGGCAAGCGCGCGTGGGACGTGGGATTGACGCTGGTAGCGACCGCGAGGAAACTCGGGGTGAACATCTACCGGTACATCCAGGACCGGCTTTCCGGCCGCAAGGAACTGCCCTCGCTTGCTGACCTCATTGTGCAGCGTGCTCAGGAGCTCAACCTTGGTGCGTCTTGGGCCATTCCCTGACAGCTCCCCTGATTATTGCGAAGATACACGAAAACGATGGATGATCAGTCGCTTTATCATAAGCGTATTACCTGTTCCAAGAAATTGCTTACAGTCTCGGCAGACCATGGGCGCCATGCGCCAGCCGGGAAGGTTTCAAGTTTGCCTGCTACACCCAGAGCCTGCTTCCAATACTCAACACTGCTCAACATTGCCCATACCGGTTGCG
>JBKBQD010000020.1:0-2903 GCA_046292875.1 Fimbriimonadaceae bacterium | reverse complement strand
GGCATGAGATCGCGAAGTGGCGGGTCGACTTCAATGAGGTGCGGCCTCACACCAACTGCGGCCGTATCCCTCCGGCACGGTTCGCCTCGCTGCATCGCCAGAAAGCTGACGACGCAGCCCGCGTGACCCAGAAGACCCAAGAGTAAAGTCCATCAACCCCGCGGAAATGTTCCAAGCCAGTGGTACGGGAAACGGGGGCAGGTCACGATCATTCGCCCGATCGCTTTTTCCAAGACTCATTCAGTCAATGTACCGCGCGCAGCGCTTCGTCGGCGAGATCACTCAACGCAGTTGGAGCGTTGGATGCGAGTTAGGGGCCGACAAATGCTGAGCTCGATATATCGAAGCGGCCCTGAGGGTCGCGAGACCGAAGGGAAGACGAAAACAACGGACCCGTCCTCATGCGCCTTCCTGGGCTGCTGTAGGTGTAACAGCGGATCCTGCGAGTATTCCGCCATCGAGATTGATCTCCGCCCCGTTCATATATCCAACCTCATCCGAGGCGAGCATGACGGCCACGGCGGCCACTTCCTCGGGTCGACCGAATCGCTTCAAGGGGCAGTCCTGAACGAATTCGCGCATGCGGGCTTCGCGATCGGGTCCATCGCCCAGCATGGGTTCCCACATCGGGGTCAGAATCGCCGCCGGGTGGATGGAGTTGCAGCGGATCGGCAGACCCTGCTCGGCACAGTAGAGCGCCACGGTCTTGGTGTGATTTCGCACGGCAGCCTTGGACGAAGCATAGGCAGCGGCGCCTGGGATGCCCACCAGCCCCGAGCGGGAGGAGATGTTGATGATCGAGCCGGGGCAGGCCGCCGCGCGCATCGCCCGTATGGCCTGTCGACAACCCAGAAACACACCATCCAGATTCGTGCGATGAACCGCATGCCAATCCTGAAGTGAGGCATGTTCGGGGTCGTGGGGCACAAAACCGTCTTCGAAGCCGGTGATGCCGGCGTTGTTCACCACCACGTGGAGTGCGCCGTGCACTTGAAGCAGTTCGTCGGTCACGGCCTGCCAGTCGGCTTCCAGGCGCACGTCCAGATGGTGGTAGCACGCGCGCTCTCCAAGGCGCCGCGCCATCGTTTGCCCCTCCGCATCGTTGATATCGGTGAGGTACACGATAGCTCCTTCGTTGATGAAGGCGGTGGCGATCGCGGCGCCGATGCCACGGGCTGCACCGGTGACCAGGGCGATCTTGTTGGGCAGACGGGGCATGGTGGCTTGACAGTCGTGATTGAAACGATGGTCAACATTCTAAAATATACGCCATATAATTTTTAGTGATCAGCGCACACCTCTTCATTGCCACCAGCCTGGAGGCTACATCGCCCGGCCCGACGGCGACATCGGTTGGCTTTTGCAGCGGGACGATCCGACGGAGGATCACGGCTATGCCGACTTCATCGCCGACAAGGACATGATCGTGATGGGCCGCAGCAGCTATGAGAAGGTCCTGACCTTCGATGCATGGCCCTATGACCGGCCCGTCCTCGTGCTGTCTCAGCAACTGGCCGGCACGCCGGTACCGCAGGCACTGAAGGGGAAGGTCCGGTTTACGGACAACACACCCACGGGTGTGATGGCGGAACTGACAAAGCAAGGCGTGCGCCGGGTGTATGTCGATGGCGGACGCTTGGTGCAGTCCTTCCTGCGCGAGGGGCTGGTCACGGACATGGTGATCACCACGGTTCCAGTTCTGATCGGGTCGGGAAGGCCGCTGTTCGGGGCGCTGCCGCGGGATATCGATCTGCAACTGGTGTCCAGCCGCAGCTTCCCCTCGGGCCTGGTGCAATCGACATATCGGCTGCTCTCATGAGCCGACCGCGTGGTCGTCCGGCCAACGGACAAGGCGTGAGCCGTGACGACATCCTTCGCGCTGCGCTGACGCTGTTGGAGGAAGGTGCAGGCCGAGGGTTGACGATGCGCGCCCTGGCTGCCCGACTGGACGTCACCCCGATGAGTCTCTACCACCACGTGGAAGACCGCGCAGGACTGCTGCGCGCGCTGTCGGATCGGGTTTATGCCGAGGTGCTGGCGGACGCGAGTGAACAGGCGGACCCTCTGGCCGCCATCCGCACCATGCTCATCCGCTATCACGATGCCGTCGGGCGGCATCCCCAACTGACGCTCGCGATCTTCGCGACGCCGCAGGCCTCTGCGGGGGTGACCCGTCAGATCACCGAGCGCCTGACCGCGCTGCTGGCGCAGATCACGCCCGAACCCATCCTGTGGCGCGACATTCTGGTTGACCATGCCCACGGCAGCGGCCTCGCCCTGGCAGCGACGAGCGGCAACCCCGAGCAAGCCCAGATCCTGCGCGACCAATATCGGCAGGCCTTGGATCGTCTGCTGGAGCATTTGCCCAGGCGCTGACGAACCGGAAATCCGGTGTCTCGGGGAGCATCCGTTGAGCTGGGCCCCCACCCAACGCACTTGAGTCGCCGACCCTATGCAGCGGCTGTCTCGAACCGGCGCCGCCAAGCCCTTGATCCAAAAAGCCGCAGTCCGGGGAGTCCTCCACGGAGCGCAGAGAAAAACAGAGAACAGAGAGGCACAGGACCGCGGGAATCGGCCTGGGCGCAGCCATCACGTCCGCAAGATCACCCCGCGAACACGCGCCAATACGCGGGGAACAGGCAAGAAAAAAAGACCAACCGAGAACGGTTGGCCTTGGGTGATTGGTGGCGGGTAGTTTACCCAGCGGAAAAGCGGCTCCCGAGCTTACGAGCGAGGGAACGGGGCCACGGGGGCTCCCGAGGGGAGACAGGCCAGTCGATCGCACAACCAGCCAAACCCCACCCGCTCCTGCTCCAGACGCAGCCGGGGCTGGTGGCGATCGAATCGGAGGTCGTCATAGACCGCCGTCTCCTCGGCCGTGAGACGCGCCAGGTCGTGGCGCG
>JBKBQD010000019.1:0-3223 GCA_046292875.1 Fimbriimonadaceae bacterium | reverse complement strand
CATGAATGACGGCACCAACAGGTCCGATGCGCTGACCGAGCGGGCCGGGGCTGGCTCGTGGGGGCTGCTCGCTGGCGACGGCGCCCAAGCGCTCGTCCTGCTCGACACGCTGCTGAACGGGATGGGGCCCGCGGGATCGAATCGCGAATATCGTCGCGGGATCAGAATGCGCTGGATGGGCCTCCCAGCAACGGTATTGCATGGCCCGTTTGAACAGGACAGGGCGCTTGAACGCGAAAGAAACCCATCAGCGCTCGATCCGCGTCCCGCAGGTGTTCGATGCCGTCGCCTGTACATGGACGGGAGAGGCCAGGGGCTCAGCGTACACTCTGGCCTCATCGAGCGTCGGCTGGTGAATCCGATGGACTGGCCGGAGAAAACGGCATGAACGCCCATGACGCCTGGCTCCAGACCGACACCCCGGAAACCCGCATCGCTCGACATGTTCTTCGGGCCGACGTGTTGGATCACCTGAAGAGCGTCTTCCGACTCGATTGGAACGGCCTCCACGGCCTGCCTCACTGGGCCCGGGTCATGCGCTACGGACTCCGGCTCGCACGGTGCGAGGGAGGCGACCCCTGGGTTGCCGCCTGGTTCGCCGTTCTGCACGACCACCAGCGCTGGAACGAAGGCCGGGATCGGGATCATGGGGTCCGTGCGGCGGATGCCATGGACGCGATTGCCAATCGTGGATGGTTCGAGGGGCTGACCCGAGGCCAGCTGGATCTGATCGACGAAGCCATCCGCCATCACTCGGACGGCTGGGTGCATTCGAACCCAAGCATTGGCGCCTGCTGGGATGCGGACCGACTGGACCTGGTCCGGCTGGGCATCGCCCCGTCCCACGGCCTTCTGTCGACCAATACGGCCAGGAAGATGGCTTCCGTGCACGCGGTCTCACCGTCTTCCGCGCTCAGGCATCGGCTTGCGGTGGTCTCCGGCAAAAGCCTCCGCCAAAGCGCCGAAGCATCGGAGTCGTCGTGAGCATCGATCGAGGCTTTGCATGGGTGACATCGACTTCCCGAGATCACGCAGACCCTCACGGAACGTCCCGATGCACAGCCAAGGAAGGTGACAACACCATGACGGTCTCCGTGACATCGCCGACGAAGTCTTCATGGCCCGGCCGAAGCGCGACGGGCTCGGTGATCCTGCCGCTGCACATCGACCTGGAAAGCCATCCCGCCATCCTGTCACTGCCAGAGATCACGTTGAGACGAAAGGCCGAGGCCCATCTGACCCTTCTGTCGACCCGGGAAGCGGGGCTGTTGGCGAGATGCCTCCCGGAAGCGGAATGGCGGAGCGCTTTCGATGGTGAGCAGTGGGATGTCGGCCTCACCGATGAGTTTGAGCTGCTGCGCGAAGAACGAGCCTCTGAGCCCACGCGCTTCTCGGTCATCCGCCATCTGCACTGCCCGGCGCTCAACGCGTTCCGACGGCGATTGACTGAGGCTGCAGGCATGGATCTGGCCGAAACCTTGCCCCATGTGACGCTCTACACGGCCGGGCATGAGCGGGGGATTGGGCTGTCGTCCTTGGCAGACCACGCTCGCTTCCGGATCTGCTCCCTGGCGAGGGCCGAATGGGTCTGACCACTTGCATATCGCTCCATCGAGATGATAAGATAAAAGCGTGGTCGGGAAGCCGCCACGCCGCCGGTTTAAGGGACAACTTCCAGGGCGGGATACAAATCACTGGTAAAGCGTCGCTTCCTCCGAGCACTGGATGGGGCGGGTCCCGCCATCATCGCCGGAGTGAACCTTGGCCCATGCCAAATCACCACGCGAATCCTGCCGACCGGACGACGGTCGGGGCCCCGCCGCGGGCGTCAGCGGCACGTGAGAAGGAGTTCGACCATGACCGTTCTGACCCAGCGTTACAGCCAGGCCGTCGAGTACGCCCGCATCGCCCACGCCGCCCAGGTCCGCAAGGGCACCTCCATCCCCTACCTCTACCACCTGCTGGGCGTCTCCAGCATCGTGCTGGAGTACGGCGGCAACGAGGACCAGGCCATCGCCGGCCTGCTGCACGACGTGCTCGAGGACTGCGGCGCCGGACACGAAGCGCCCATCCGCGCCCAGTTCGGCGAGGCCGTGGCTGCCATCGTGAAGGATTGCACTGACGGCACGTCCGAGACCAAGACGAAGCTGGACACGCCGGAGGCCAAGTACGCCGACTGGCGCAAGCGCAAGCTGGCCTATGTCGCCAGCCTCGAGAAGAAGCCGATCGCGTCCCTGCTCGTCACCACCTGCGACAAGTTGCACAACGCGCGGGCGATCGTCGCCGATGTGCAGGGCGACGCGGGCCTCGCGGTATTCGATCGCTTCAAGGCGGGAAAGGATGGCACGCTTCGCTACTACGAATCCCTGGCTCGCGTACTGCTGAAGCGCTCGATCGGGGGCGGTCCGCGCTTCCATGAATTGGCGAGGGAGTTCGATCGCACCGTTGCCACCATGCACGCGGTGGCGGGTGCGCCGAGCCGGGAGGCGCTGGCATGAGCGGGCGCTGGCAGGTAAAGGCCTTCGACAACTTCGGAGCGCCTGGGGAAGAGGACGTCTACGATCTCGGCGTCTACGACAGTAAGGAACAGGCCATCGCGTGGGCGAAGCAGCACGTCCGCGAGAGCCTCGAGGAGCAGGCCCCGCCTGCCGTCTCGCTGGCAGATCTCATTTCGCGCTACCACGGCTTCGGCGAGGAGACCGTCGTCTACAGCATCGACAGCGACGAGAGGCCGGATTTCTCCGCACGCGATTACGCCCACAGCATCGCCCGCGAGGTGTTCCAGAACCTGCACCGCAGCGACGTGGATCCGGTGCTGCGCGCGGCCTACCGCGATACGGACTACGTCGCCACGCTTCCCGGAGGTGACACGGTGATCCGGATTGGCCAGCCGGCCCCGGCGGTCGATGCATGGTTGGAGCGCGAGGGGAAGCGCACCGCCCTCGTGATCAGCGCCTGCAATCCGATGTCGCGTCCCCTGTCGCCCGAGGAGAACGCCACCCGGCATGCCGCCTTGATGGCGAAGGCCATCGAGGAAGGATGGCCCTTCGTCGGGGCCGTGGGCCGCAGTCCGGATGGCGCCTGGTCGGAAGCCAGCCTTCTGATCGCGGACCTTGGCGTGACCGAGGCCAATCTCCTGGCGCGTCGGTTTGAACAGGCCGGGTATGTGTGGATCGAAAGCGGGAAGCCAGCATCGCTACGGATCCGCACCACCCGCGACACG
>JBKBQD010000018.1:0-4286 GCA_046292875.1 Fimbriimonadaceae bacterium | reverse complement strand
TCTTGCACAGATCGCTCGCGCCGAGCGCCACCTCGCGATGATCTTCCATCGCTACCTCGAGGCCCCCAGCAATCCGCTGCACGTCCTGATCAACGGAGCGGGACCACAGAACCGGCTTCGCGGCTGGGACCCCTTCATGGAAGCCCATCCGGCCACGTCACGCACGCCAGAGGAACGCCTGCGCTACGGTCAGGTCGAGGTTCGAGTTCAAGGTTTCATACTCCCTCATCGTGACCGACTGGACGAGCGTGCATCCGAGCTTGGTGGCGGACCGGAAGGGTGGGTTTCCCAGCAAGGCTTCTACGTCTACCGAAATCGGCGCCTGCTTGTCCCAGGCGACTGGCTCGGCCTCGGCCATCCCAGAAGATGGGCGAAAGAGGACGCCTATCGCCTCGCCAGGCTCCGGCTGGACATCCCCAACTCAGCGGACGCCGCATGGCAGATCGACGTGCGCAAGTCGACAGCGGCCCCACCCCGCCCATTGCGTGGTCGGCTAACCGACCTTGCCGACCGAGTCCGTGCGGACGCCAGACGGGTGTTCCTGCATCGGGGTAGCTACGGCCCCCGCGCGCCGTCACCGAATCTCCAGCGGGCATGGACCGCTTTCGAGCGCCGCGACGGCATGGCGTACAGAATCGATCGCGCACATCCCGCGGTGGCGCGAGTGTTGGCCGAGCCAGGCAGATCAACCGATGCCGTCGAGGCAATGCTCCGTGTCATCGAGGAGACCGTCCCGGTTCATCGGATCTGGATCGACACAGCCGAGCGTGACGGGTTGGCGCCGACTGGCTTCAGCGCGACGCCGTCGGATGAGGTCAGGTCTGTCGCGGAAGCGCTCTTCAACGACTTCACCACGCGCATGGGATTGAGCGACGACAGCGCACGAGCGCTCCTGATGCGGACAGAACCATTCAACAGCTTCCCGGATCTCGTTGCGTCGTTCGGGACACGTACCGCGGGGAAACCATGAGCGACACTCTAGCGGCCGCCAGAGCCATGGCGCAGACGCTCATCAATGTTAGGCGTGCGGCAGCGCCGATCACCAGGGAAGTCATCGCATCCGTGGTCGACGACGTGCTGCGCCTGCCCGGCATGAGCGCAACCGCTCTTGAGCGGAGCACGCTGATCGCAGACCTCGAGAGTGCCTACACCGTATGGATTGGGCGCGCGACACAGCTGACCGACAACGATGACCATGTCGCGTGGCTCAACGCCGACCGGAAGCGCGACTGGAGATACTGGGCCCGCTACGAGCTTTATCTGCGATCGCGCCTTCCGGATGCAGCCATTCGAGGGCTCGACCAGGAAACCGACAGGATACTGGGCCTAATCGAGGATCCGCTGAGAACCGGAGCATGGGATCGCAGAGGACTCGTTGTTGGGCACGTCCAGTCCGGCAAGACCGCGAACTACACGGGGCTCATCAACAAAGCCGCCGACGCCGGTTACACGGTCATCATCGTGCTCGCGGGGTTGCATAACAATCTCAGAAGCCAAACACAGCAGCGGCTCGACGAGGGCTTCCTAGGGTACGACAGCGGCGCTGTGCGCGGTGCTGCCTCTCGCGCGCCTGAAGAGATCGGCGTCGGGAAGTACGATCCGTCACTCCGTCCGGACACCATTACATATCGAACCGAGAATGGGGATTTCAAAACGGCCCGCGCAGAAGGCTTCAGCATCAACCCCGGCCGCGCCCCGCTCCTTTTTGTCGTCAAGAAGAACGCGACCGTTCTGAGAAACCTGCTCGACTGGGTAAGGTGGGCGGCCAACAGCCACGACCCGGAGACGGGACGTCGCGTCGTAGTGAACGTGCCGCTGCTGATGATCGATGACGAGGCGGACCACGCATCGGTCGACACGAAGGAGATGGCCATCGGGCCTGATGGCAGGCCGGACGAAGACCACGATCCAACGAAGATCAACCGACTGATTCGGCAAATCCTCTTCGCCTTCGACAAGAGCGCCTACATCGGTTACACAGCAACGCCTTTCGCGAACATCTTCATCCACGAGAGCGCCCGCACTGGCGATTGCGGGGATGATCTTTTTCCCCGCAGCTTTATCGTGAACCTGCCTGCCCCGTCGAACTACGCGGGCCCTGTGCGGGTCTTCGGCTTGCCACCGAGTGACGGGCGCGAGGCGCGCCCGCCGTTGCCGCTGACGCGACCGATACCAGCCGACGAGAGCGCAGCGTGGGTGCCGCCGCGGCATCGCAATGGCCACCGCCCACTTTGGCAGGGCTCGGCCGAAGTCCCGCCATCCCTGTCGGAAGCGATCCAGTCCTTCATTCTGACCTGCGCCGTGCGTCGTGCTCGCGGTGAGACACGGGCGCACAACTCAATGCTTGTGCATGTGACCCGCTTCACGAGCGTCCAAGCGGCAGTTCGCGACCAAGTGCAGGCCGAGCTTGATCGCATTTCGACGCGCCTCCGTCTTGGCGAGCGAAGTGGCGGGGCGTCAGTTCTGGACGGTCTCAGGCGGCTGTTCGAGAATGAATTTTGCCCAACGACCACGACTATTCGTGACGAGATGCAAGACGCGACTTTGCGCGATATGGCTTGGTCCGAGATAGAGCCGCTCCTCTCGGCAGTAGCCGCCGACATCCGAATCATGGAGATAAACGGGACTGCGCGGGATGTCCTCGAATATACGGCTCATCGGGACACGGGCCTGAATGTGATTGCGATTGGTGGTGACAAGCTGGCGCGCGGCCTGACGTTGGAGGGACTGTCAGTCAGCTACTTCCTCCGCGCTTCCCGAATGTATGACACGTTGATGCAGATGGGGCGCTGGTTCGGATACCGGCCCGGCTATCTCGACCTCTGCCGCCTCTACACGACCGACGACCTGATTGACTGGTTCGAGCACATCACCCAGGCCAACGAAGAATTGCGGGCCGAGTTCGATCACATGGCTGCCGTTGGAGGGACGCCACGCGAGTACGGCCTGAAGGTCATGTCTCATCCGGCGCTTCTCGTGACATCGCGAGTGAAGATGCGACACGGCATGGACATGCAATTGTCCTATGCCGGCTCGATCTCGGAAACCACCGTGTTCGACACCGCCGAAGCGGTCTTGCGGCGCAATCTGGACGCAACCGCACGGTTCCTCGCCAGCCTGGGCCAGCCCGACCGCGGTGGAAGTGATCCCGCTTCCCCACCGGTGCGCCAAGACCGCCCGACTGGCGCCCACAGTTGGGACGGAGCGAGCCTTTGGCTGAACAAGCCTTCTAGCGAGGTGCTTGCTTTCCTCAGTGGGGTGTCCACGCACGGCGAGGCCACGAGAGCGAACAGCGCGCTCTTGAGGGAGTACATAGTCCGCCAAAATGCCGTCGGCGAACTCACCGAGTGGACGATTGGCCTGCTCGCCGGCGATGGCGCGACACTGAGCGTCACCCCTTTTGAGGGCGTCGACTCGGTCACGCGCAGCCCGCGGAACAGGACGGAGATGCAGCGTGACCCGTCACGCTACGTGATTCGTCGTCTACTGGCGCCGCGTGATGAGGCCATGGATCTGGACGCAGCTGCCTGGGCTGCCGCGATGGCCAGGACAATCCAGGACCAAGATCCGAATGCGCCGCAGCCACCGACAAGCCCCAGCGGTCCGAGCCTGCGCGATCAGCGTCCACCAACGCGCGGCCTTCTCCTGATCTATCCCCTCGATCCCGGCCCGGCATCACTGGGCCTGCCTCTGGTTGGCTTTGGCATCAGCTTCCCGAGCAGCACGACCGCGCGGCGGATGACCTACAAGGTCAACAACACATATCGACGCCAGGAGATTGAGGACACTGGCGCATGAGCGAGGTGCTGGCCGCATGGTCATCGCTCAGCGCCTCGGACGCCACGGGTGATGGCTGGCTTGCCCGGAGAGTGCATTCCGCCTCGTCCGCGCCTCTTTTCGCGGCGCTGGCGATGCCGGCATCTATTCCATCTCTGCTGATCGAGGTCGACGCAGCGGCGGTCCCACCCATCGGGCAGTGGCCTGCCGGGCGTGGCTTCGACGTGGTGCCTCACCGCCGCACACCAGGCCCGAACGGCCTCCTCTGGGTCGCACTGACCCTGAGAGAAACAGAGTTTCGTGAAACCTTCGGTGTGCTCGCCGAAGACGTGGCAACCCATGTCGCCGCCGCGGCCGACTCGGCGTCGGCGGTGAGGGCGCTTCTCGGTCGTCTTCGCACTTGGCAGGAGTTTCTCCGCAGGCACGACCTCGGCGAACTTTCCACGCAGGAGCAGACCGGTCTTTTTGCAGAGCTGGATGTCATGGAGATGCTGGTGTTGTCGCGCCTT
>JBKBQD010000017.1:0-5302 GCA_046292875.1 Fimbriimonadaceae bacterium | reverse complement strand
CACCGCAGGCCAGCGATCCAACGACGCCGGTCCACGGGCCCTTCTCGGCGGACTTCCGATGGGTGACGCTGCCAGACTGGCCAGATGGTCCTATCCGACTGACCGAGGCCCAGGCCGCGGTGTTCAGGTCGTTGTGGTCGTTCCGGGGCGAACCCATGAGCGGAGAGCGGATCATGCGGCGCGCCGGACTGAAGAGCGACAAGCCCATCGATGTGTTCAAGGTGAAGCCACGCGACAATGGCAAGCTAGAGGCAGAGGCACCCTTGGCCGCTTACCGGGCGCTGGTCGTGACGCAAAGGCGCGCGGGCTTGTACGCGATGCCGTGCGCGGCTGACGCATCTGACGCGTTCAGCACGTTGACATGAGGGATGAGCCAGCCAGGGTCGCGCAAGCACCTCTCCAACCCTCGCATGCCGGCTCAAACCAGATGTGCCTGCATACAATGCGATGGGCAGCGATATTACCGGCGAGGTTATTGCCGAGTGGAGAAGTCGTTTCAATCATCTCCACCCAGGTGCAGGGGCGCGACATGTCATTGATTTTTCGTAACGCTGACCGCTTTCGCCGAGTGATGAACCTGTTTCCACCTTATCTGGGAACCGGGATCTCCGTCACCGACGTCGCGCCGGACTTTCGCAGTATGACCGTAGTCATGCGTCAGCGCTGGTACAACCGCAACGCCTTTGGTACCCACTTCGGCGGCAGCCTGTACTCGATGTGCGACCCGCACTACGTGCTGTTGCTGATCCCGCTGCTTGGGCCGGAATACATCATCTGGGACAAGGCGGCTGGCATCGAATTTCTGAAGCCAGCGCGCGGGACGGTCAAGGCGGTGTTCGACTGGAACGACGATCAACTGCAGGAGATCCGTGCCCGAACCATATCGGGTGAAAAGTACGAGCCCCTTCGGATATTGGAGATCACCGACGACACAGGAACCGCCGTGGCGCGCGTGAGCAAGACGCTCTACGTCCGCCGCAAGAAGCCCAAGACGAAGGCACCTTAGCCGCGATGCACAAGAACCAAGATCGGTCTGTCCCTCGTTGCAAAAGAGCAAGTTCCGAGTCGTCGCCTGAGCGGGCTTGGTGCGACTTCAGAATTCTTCATCGGTCACTCAAAGCCACTCGGACGCCCAACCCCACCAAAGACACTCCAGCCACACTGTCGAGCGTTCTTCGCACCCTCGGCTTCTGGAACATCGTGCGAGCGGAGCGGATGAAACAAACGTACAGCGCAAGCCACCCCAGGGTGAGGAGCGAAAAGATCGCCCCCAGTGCGACAAACTGCCAGAACGCCGTCGGACCGGGAATCACGAACTGTGGCAGCACGCTCGCGAAAAAGGCTGCCATCTTGGGATTGGCCAAGTCATTGATCACGCCCTGCAGATAGGCCGCTCGCGGCCGTAGTACTCCGAGCCTATCCTCAATGTGCTCTGAATTCGCGACGGGCGTCTTGCTCCACGCCGCGCGTAGCGTTTGCACGCCCAGATAGATCAAGTACAGCGCACCTGCCCATCGCAAGGTCTGGAATAACGGCTCGGAGGCGAGCAGCAACCCGACCAGTCCCAAGCTCGTCGCCACCGACCAAATCAGCTGCCCGGTGGCCACACCAGCCGCCGTGGCCAGCCCCGCACGACTATCGCCACTGATGGAATTACGAATGGTCAGTGCTGTGTCTGGTCCTGGGGTGATGATCACCGCGATCGAGATCAACAGGAATCCAACGAATGTCGCGTCCATGGTGTGTCCTTGCCAGGCAATGTCCAAAGTCGTGAATGCTGCGCATATCCCCAAAACTCGTCGAACGATCAGTGTACGTCCGTGTGGCGACAGTAGCCCACCCGCAACGGTTCCACCGGTAGGCCCTGCGCGCAGCCGTCCGGGCGTATCGGCAGGATCGGTTGCACACCGGGCTGACTGGCCATCGCCCATCTCCGGCAGTCTCGCAGAACGGACCGGCAAAACTGACCATTCCGAGTTTCACTCCGCCGACGGCAGGGCTGCCCGCTCGGCGCCACACGTTCCCGTTTCCCTCGTGGTCGTCATCATCGCGAACGCAGCGATCACAGCAGCACCAACGGGGACAAGCATTGCGATACGCAGCGCCTCGAGTCTGGCTTCGACGCCACCGTCGCCACCGAGACTGAGGACGGCGAGCGCACCGACCGCCGAAAGCCCGAGCCCGGCGCCAAACTGGAAGGAGGTGTTGACGAGACTGCTGGCAAGGCCCTGCTCGTTTTCAGCCACGCCGTTGGTGGCCACGATGGTCAGCGGCCCATAAGCCAGCGCAAAGCCCACGCCAAGCACCAGCATCGTCGGGAACATGGCCGCATAGGTCCAATCCAGACCCATGCGCAGGAACAGGGCATAGGCGATGGCAGCCAGGGCCAACCCGACGACGATGACCCTGACGTTGCCAAAGCGGTTCACCAGAATGGGTGTCAAGGTCGGCGCGAGAATCGCATCGATGCTCACGACGATGATGGCCAGCCCCGTTTGCAGCGGCGTCCATCCCAGCAGTTCCTGCAGATACAGCGTGACCACGAACTGGAATCCGAAGAACGATCCGCCAAACAGCAACATCGACAGATTGGCGCGAACCAGCGAGCCGGATCTGAATATGCCCAGGCGAATCAAGGGCTCGCTCCGTCTGCGCTCGATGAGCACGAAAACGACCCATAGGATGGCGCTCACCACCAGGGCGAGAAGCGCGGTTCGAAACGCTTCCAAGTTTTCGAGCTGCGCGATGCCAATGGCTGCAGCGAGCATCGCGGCCGTGAGCACCAGTGCGCCGAGGAGATCGAATTTGCGACGTGCCTGCGAGCGATGGGCGTCGCCGATCAGATTCAAAGCAAGCAACAAGATCAAGGTCGCCATGATGGCAGGGGCGAAGAAAACCCAGCGCCAACTGATGGCCGTTAGTACGCCCCCGACCACCAGACCCAGGGAGTATCCCGCCGAAGCGGCGCCCGCGTAGATGAGCACGGCTTGGTTGCGCCGGGGTCCTTCGGGGAAGTTCGTGGTGATGAGCGACAGGCCGGCGGGTGTCATGAAGGCGGCCGACAGCCCTGTGATGAAGCGGGCTGCAAGCAGCATCCAGCCCTCGGTGGCCAGCCCTCCCAGCCAGGACAAGACGGCAAACACGCCCAAGGCGATCAGAAAGACGCGGCGCCTTCCGTAAAGGTCGCAGATGCGCCCGCCGAGGAGCATGAAGCCGGCGTAGCCGATCACATAGGAGCTGACGACGGCGCTCAGTGTCGTGGTGGACAGCCCAAGATCAGCGCGAATGTGCGGCAGCGCCACGTTGAGCATGGCGATGTCGAGGCCCTCCAAGAAGATGGCGCCGCACAGCACGAGCAGTGCTCCCCACTCGCGCAGGCTCATGCGCGCAGGCTCGGTTTCTGATGTCACGGTGGATTTCATGTGTGCATCCTGACGATGAGTGAAGCCAAATCAGGGAACACTTATTCACTAGGTTCCCTCTTGTAACCTGCCGATGTGTACGACAGAATGCGCACCCATGGAAGAAGGCACTTTGGAATTACCAGGTAACTGTCGGCTCACCGCCAACTACGACGCGCTCCAGTGGGACGTGCGTGAGGGGTGCGAAGTACGGCAAATCCTCGACAGAATTGCCGACAAGTGGTCGCTTCTGGTGATTGCGCTGCTCGATAAGCGCACGATGCGCTTTGCCGAATTGCAACGAAGCATCGAGGGCATCAGCAAGCGCATGTTGACGACCACGCTGCGTCAGCTCGAGCGCGACGGAATCGTCGAGCGGACGGTTTATCCAACCGTGCCACCGAAGGTGGAGTACAAGCTCACGCCGCTCGGCAACTCACTGCACGAGACGGTTCAGGCCCTGGTGGTTTGGACGGAGTCCAATCAAGTGAAGATCGCAGAAGCCCGCAGCCGGTATGAAGCGCGGCAGCGTGACGAACAGGGCCACGACGATTGATGGATGTGGATGAGGGCGTCGCCTCGCGCAGCTAGCTGCGTGCCGCCAGATGCGCGGCAAGTTTGTCGAGCGTCTGGCCACCGTAGCCGACCGCGCCAAAGCCGATCGTCGCCTCGCGCTGTGCCCGTGTGGGATGCAACTGCCGCAGGGTCAGGACGGTGCGGCCATCGGACTGTTCGTCGAAGGTGACGAGCATGCGGAACATGCCGGGGTCGTCATCGCGGTCCGCGCCATGATCGACCTCGATGCGTCGCGGCCGGTCGATGATGCGAAACACCATCCGGTTGTCGTAGCGCGTGCCGTCCGCAGCCACCATGTCGAAGCGCCAGACACCGCCCTCGCGGATGTCGATCTCGCGCGTCTCGATCGTCATGCCGGCAGGGCCGAACCAGGCGGTGATCTGCGCCGGGTCGGTCCAGGCATCGAACACGGCCTCGCGCGGGGCGTCGAGCACACGGGCGATCACGATCTCGCGGTCGATCGGCCAGGCGGCCCAGGCGGAGGTGGCGGACGAATTGGCAGTCATCGGAGATCCTTTTTCTTGAGGTGGTGGAGATGGGCCTCGAGCCGGTCGAGCCGGCTTTCCCAGGCGTCGAGATGGGCTCGCAGCCAGGCGTCGGCACCGCGAAGCGCATCGGGGGCGAGCGTGCAGGTGCGCACCCGCCCCGCTTTGCGTGACGTCACGAGCCCACCCTCCTCCAGCACCCGGATGTGCTTGAGCAGCGTCGGCAGGCCGATGTCGAAGGGCTCGGCGAGTTCGCTCACCGGCGCCTCGCCCCGGCACAGCCGCGCAACGATGGCACGGCGCGTGGGGTCGGCCAGCGCGGCGAAGGTGCGATCGAGGGTCGGATGATTGTTCGCCATATGGCGAAGTATTGATGAGCGCTTGTCTTTGGTCAAGTGCGGTTTGCCTGCGGGTTCGATCGTCGTGCATGGCACCGACGAGAGGCCCTGGTCATCCAAGCGCAATGAACAACCGATGGCAGTGACGCACGCGCAAGTCACTGGGCCGCAAGCTCATTTGCGTGTGCTTCGGCGAAGAAGTTGGCGCCGGTCTTGAGAGAACGGAGAGCAAAGCAGAGTCGAACCGGGCGATTTCAGGGCGCCGGGCCGCCACGGCGTGGCACAGGCAGATCGGCGCCGAACCCCGCGTGGTGTCGGGAAAGCCGCAAATGAAAACGCCCAACCGGAGAGGGTTGGGCGCTGAATGGTGGTGGTGCAGACACGACCGGAATCCAACCCACTCTCTCAACGATTGAGCAATCCCGGGCAATCCTGCGGGTTGTTGTGGACGCAATGGCCTCGGCAATGAACGCCGGTCAGTCAGTGCAGGGCGGACTCTCAC
>JBKBQD010000016.1:0-5624 GCA_046292875.1 Fimbriimonadaceae bacterium | reverse complement strand
TCGCCCACGTAGCTCGAAATCATCTTCCGGATCTGCCGCGTGGCGAGCAGTTGCCCAAGGCCAAAGCCGTCGACCCCGGCATTGTTCGAGATCACGGTGAGATCTTTCACACCGGAATCACGCAAGGCCGCGATGAGGGCTTCGGGGATGCCACACAAGCCGAAGCCGCCGACCGCGAGGGTCTGGCCATCGGCGACGAGGCCGGCGAGGGCGGCATGGGCATCGGGGTAGAGCTTGCCCCGCGTGCGGGAGTCGGTGCTTGGCATGGTATTCACTGGACTCGGCAAGGAAGCCGTGATTCTAGCTGCTGCCGCCCAGCAGTGGCCTGCCCTTTGGGGCAGCTGGTCAGCGATAGACCCAATGCCGCGAGGCGAGGAAGCTCCCGGCCGCCAGCAGGGCGTCGACGACCGGCTTCAGCAACCACGCCGACCCAAGCCCCCATCCCGATTCGATCGCCATCATCGCGGCCGTGCTCGCCAGCATGGTCGCAACCCACAGGCCGACGAAACGGAGCAGCGCCTCGCGCCCCAGGGGCTCGCGGCGGCGGTGCGAAAAGGTGAAGTGCGCGTTGGCGAAGAATCCGAACGAAGCGCCGGAAACGCGCCCGCACACATTGGCCGCGAGAACAGGGGCGCTCAGCGCCGTGAGCCCAACGAACACGGCCCAATCGAGCCCGATCTGGGCCAGACCAACGATGCCGAACCGGACGGCCTCGCGGAGGATCATGCGTGGTCCCGGTACGGGGGACGGACTAGCGGATGCAAGGCGGCCCGGGGGACGTTGGCGATATCGAATCCGACGAAGGCCAACAGGAATTGCAGTCCGGAGATCGCCGCGACCGTCGCGATCATGATCGTACCCACCGGAGTGGCCACCTCGGAAGCGAGCGACTGTACCCAGTGGTATCCACCAAAACCGAGGGCGAACGTCAGCAGGGCCAGCCCCGCGAGCAGCTCGATCGATGCGATCGACAAGTCACGCAGGAAATAGTTGTAGGCGACGCGCTTGAGAGTGTTGCGCAGGTGCTTCGCCGAGAATTCGAACAGCACCCTCGACACCTTGAGGTTGCTCACTTCGTCGCCGTACTTCGCATCCATCGGGATATCCATCACCCGAGCGCGCAACACATTAAGGCGGAACAGCATGTCCGTCTCGAAGAAATAGCGGCGACTGATCGACTCGAAGGGCAAATTCTCGGCAATACGCGCGTGGATGGCGGTGTATCCGTTCGTCGGATCGAAGATGTCCCAATACCCGGAACTCAGCTTGGCCATGAAACTAAGGCCAAGGTTGCCGACCCGGCGCAGTAGCGGCATGCGCTGGATGTGCCGCAGGTCCCAGAAGCGGTTGCCCTTGGTGTAATCCGCCGCACCGTCGAGGATCGGCGCCACGAAGCGGGGCAACAGGGCCGGATCCATCTGCCCATCCCCATCGATCTTGACGATGACGGAGAATCCATCTGCGATCGCTGCGCGATAACCCGTCATCACTGCGCCGCCCACGCCCTGGTTCACTTCGTGGCGGATCACCCGAACGCGACGATCGTGCACGGTCGACTCGATGAAGGCGCCACTGCCATCGGGACAATGGTCATCCACGCAATAGATGGCGTCGACGCAGCCGGGCATTGCGGCGATGACGTCCCCGACATGCCTCGTGACGCGATAACAGGGAATGACCACTGCAACTTGAGAAGGGGTGTTCATTTCACATCCTCAGCGACAGCTGCCAAGTCGCGAGTCAGGCGACGAAAGCAACCAGAGGCACGCCACCATCGCCAAGACAGCACTGGGGAACAGATATCGGAAGTCACATGCAATCGCAGTTAGCAGAAAAGACAGCGCATACGCTGATGATGCCAATGCAGCGGCCCACGCTGGAGCATCACTGAGTCGGCGTCTTGACACCAAGAAAATGGCCGCGACACAGAGCAGGACCACGTAGAACCAATGACGCAGAACTGGCGTTTCCATGAGGACTTTCGACCATCGTCCGAGCATGCGATCCCGCGGATCCATTGCCTCCTGTACACCGAGCCGTGAAAGGATTTCAGCAGGCCCCGCAACACCCCAATACGAGGCGACGCAACCTTGCATCGACGCTAGTCCAAACAAATGCCGGGCGACGTCGGCGCGATGGCGGACATAGGCCAGCGGCTCGTTTTTGACAGCTGCGACCCAAAGATCCCGGAGACTCTCTTGATCACGCTGTTGGATCCAAGACGCAACTCTCGCGTCCTGCCATGCAATGTCAATTCGCTCTGGCGAGTAATCGCGACGGACACGCTCGATGACATCCGAATCGGCATCTGCCCATGCAAGATCGCCGCGCGAATAGGAAACAACGCCCAAGACGTCGTACGACATGATGGTCAAGACGCCCACGCTGAAGGGGCTCTTCGGAACGGGATTAACTGCGCGATCGACCAGAACAGACCAGCCAAAGGTGGCAAATCCAAGACACAAAGCGACCATAGCCACCTCACCCAGACGACGCAGGCGGGGCTGTTCAACGATGTGACGCCAAGCGAACACTGCACCGATTACGGCAGTTAAAATGATGCCCTGCTGACGAATCAGCGGAAGCGCAGCAAGCACAAGAATGGCAGCAATAAGCCAGAGCCATCGAGCTTCTCGGCTGCGGTGCGAGCGATCCAGGAGAAAAACAGTCGCGGCTGCCGCCAAGGCGAGGAGCACATCCTTCCAGAGGATGCCTGCGTAAAGCCACCAGACGGGATTCAGAGCGATCAGCCATACGGCAACGATTCGTATTGGCCTTGCATGAGCGTTCTGGGGAAGCGTTGGCGCAAGCCAAATCAGCACGAGAACCGTTGTCATCGCCATGAGTGCGACAAAAAGCGCACCTGCCACCTCGCCACCACCAAGCCAACGCAGTAGTGCAGCGAAGAATGTCGATCCCCAACCAACGGCAGCACCGGTAGAGGCCTCACCCAAAGCAACGACGGAATCGAACGACCACTGTCCTGGGGAATGCAAGGCGACCGCAGCCACACCCAAGAGAAGGATCACAAAATGCAGAGGGCGATTCACTCATTGAGCTCCGTATACTTCGGATTTCAAACTGACGTCGACAATCACTTTGATCTGAACCACCATCCGAGAACTCGATTGACAAGGCGACCGATGGACTTCAACCAACTCATCCGTTCTAGCACTTGATCAATTTGCCCGTACCGGTGGCGGAAGTGCTCGAGCTCTTGCTGCTGGCGGAAACGGAAGGCGTACAGGGTCTCCGCGTGCTCCGCGAAGAAGGCCTGGTGGCGCCGGAAGATATGCGCGTAGGTGTCGATCACCTGTGGGCGGACCGCCATGAACCGGGTGGTCCGGGAACTGGGCAGGATGCGGTAGTGGAACAAGGTTCCGGGCAACTGGACGACGCGTCGGCCGAGGCCCATCAGGCGGAGCCAGAACTCGTAGTCCTCCATCCCGTGGCGCAGGGCCTCGTCGTAGCCGCCCACCGCGGCCCAATCGGCCTTCCGGAACATGCCGCTGCAGAAGATGACGTTGTCGATGGCCATCTCCTGCGGCGTGTAGGCCGGCAGGCTCCAGGCCCCTTCCGACGCGCCGAACTTCGCCGCATGGCAATAGACGATGCCGACCGATGGATCGTCCCGGAGGACGGCCTCGGCGGCGGCCGCGTAGCCGGGGTCGAAACGGTCATCCGCGTCGAGGGGCAGGATGTAGTCCCCGCGGGCTTCGCGGATCGCATGGTTGCGCGCCGCGGCCGGGCCGGCGTTGGACTGCGAGAAGCAGCGCACGCCCGGCATCGCGGCGACGCGGCGCAGGGCGTCGAGGGTGGCCTCGTCGGTGGAGCCGTCGTCCACGACGACCACTTCGACCTCGACGCCACGCTGCGCCAATGCCGACTCGACGGCTTCGACGAGGTAGGCGCCGGCCTGGTAACAGGGGATGACGATGGAAACGAGGGCCATGGCGTCGGCTCAGGGAACGAGGCGGGCCTTGATGTGGCCAATGGCCTTCGCCGCCGTGCTCGCCCATCCGTCGCGACGCGCCGATCGCAAGACCCGCTCGAGGACGCCCGCCGCTTCCTTCGATTCGCCCGCCGCTTCCTTCGATTCGCCGGCCGCGACCGCGCTCGCCGGGGAAAGCCCCGCTGCCTCGAGCACCGCATCATCACCGGCCTCGAACGGACGCGGGATCGCCGACCACAGGGACCGGTCGCGGTAGGCGACGCGCGCGGCCTTGCTGACTAGGCGCCCGTCGGCGTAGCTCGCGTAGCTCCAGGGCAGTGCCCCGAGCGTGGCCTGCCCGTGGGCCTCGAGCAGGGCCTTGTACTCCCCGTAGAGCCGCACGAAGGTGGCACGGTTCGCTTCGGTCAACCACCAGCCGATGGCTTTGTCGATGGTCCCGGAGTCGAGGCCCGAGAAGTGGATGAAACGCAGCGGGTCACCGTTGACCACCAGACGGCCGCCCTCCTCCCGGAGGTCGCTGCCCAACAACGACCAGGTGGCGAAGTCGTAGCCGTGGTGCTTGAGGATGTACGTGTCGAAGAAACTCGGCACCAGGTCGATCCAGCGCTGGTCGGTGAAGATGCCCCGCCCCTTGTCGTCATAGCAGAACAGGAACAAGCGCTCCGCCCACCAGTCAAGGAACCGCGCGGCATTCTCCGACCGGCGCACCGCGAGGAAGCCGAGGTTGAAGGTCCCGTGCGCCAAGGAACTGATCTCCATGTCGATGTTGCCCGGGCGGAGCAGGTGCGGGGCGAGGACGATCGTATGCTGGTCGAGCAATCGACGAAGCTCCTCGAAATCCGAATAGACGAGCACGTCCGGATCGAGATACACGAACTTGTCCTCCGACGGGTAGGCCTCCGTCAGGTGGATCATGAAACGGGGCTTCACCGCGGTGGACGCCTCCACGATGGTGTGCCGGAACATGAAGGCGTCGAAGTCCTCCCATCCGGCGTCCTTCGCGAGGATCACGCGGTCGAAATGCGGGAACGATGCCGCTTCCGGGGCCACGGTCCGCTCGACGAGGCAAAGCACGAACGTGGCGTCCGGGATATGGCGCTTGACCGACTCGGCCAGGGCCATGGCCTTGGGGAGGTAGTTCGCGCAGATGGAGGTGTAGACAATCATCGGAGGGTCCGTTTCAGGATGCCGGCGAACCGGCGCAAGGGGGCAGTCCAACGCCAACTGCGGGAGGCGAGGACGAGGTCGAGGTCGCGCCGCAGCGCGCCACGCTCGGCCGCAAGGGCATCACGCTCGGCCTCACGCTCATGGACGAGGCGCTCCGCGAACGCAAGGTCGCGCCGCAGGATGGCCTCGACGCGCTCATGCTCCTCGATGGCGAACCGATGGGCTTCGCGCTCCTGGGAGATGGCATGGCGATCGGCCTCGGCCTGCTCCCGCAAGGCGGTCAGGTCGGCGACCGCGGATTCCGACCATCGCACCTGCGCGGCCAGCGCGCTGCGGGCATCGAGCAGGTCCGATCGCAGGGCGGCACGGTCGGCGACCAGCCGGGCAACGGTTGCCAATCCGGCCTCGACGGCGGGGGCCGCCACGATCCACTCGGCCTCGCATCGCGCCTGGAGCGCCTCGATGGTCGCGTCATCCGGATCGCCGCCCATCGCCACGAGGCGAT
>JBKBQD010000015.1:0-6350 GCA_046292875.1 Fimbriimonadaceae bacterium | reverse complement strand
CACCCACGAGGCCATGGCCGGTCTCAACCTGCACCGCGACCAGCCCGCCCACCTGCTCGCCGCCGACCTGCGCCGCGCCTTCTCCGGCATCGTTGCCGGCAACGTCAAGGAGGAGGGCATGCGCCGCATCGAAGCCGGCGGCCCGTTCGAGATCCACGGCGACCCCGAGATCATGCGCGCCCTGGACAAGCTGCTGCGCGCCTTCGTCGAGCAGCGGCGGATGAAGATCAGCGGCGAGTACCGGCCGTGCTATCGGGTGATGGCGTGAGGGTGGTCATTCCCAGCACGCGGCCGGCGTCTTGGTGATAGCGCTGCCGTTGATCTGAATGGTGAGTGTGGTGCAGCTCACGCCGCGCGACCTGTCCGCGGCCTGGCCGCCTTGGGCCGTGGCCGACAGCGTCAACGTCGTCGCAGTCACGTTGCTGGGCGCCGCGAAGTTGTAGTAGCTGGAGGTCGGGCGGTTCGCCGCCAAGCCAGGATAATTCGCGCTGCTCGGGCTCGTATCTGCATAGCTCGGGTTATTGGCGCGCCACTGCTCGAAACGCAGCTGCCAACTCTGAAGCGCTGTGATGGCGTCGCTTCGCCGGCTCTTGCGGATCTGGTCGTTGAACGCCGGAACGGCGATGGCTGCCAGGATCCCGATAATCGCCACCACCACCATCAGCTCGATCAAGGTGAATCCATAGGACTTCTTCATTGGTTCCCCTTCGGTCCGGCACACGTCCCCGGCCACGCTTCATCATGCTATCGCATCGCCTTCGGCGCAGGGCCGTCCGTCGACCGATTTCCCGCGTTTATCGCGATCAGCATTGAAAACGCTTGGCTAGGCGGGATCGGCTGGATGAAGATGACGGCCAGTCTAGGCTGCAGGCGTCCGGAATGACTCCGTACCCTCCCAATCGCCGACGTGGCGTGCCTGCCCGGGGCGTCACACTGATCGAGTTGATGGTCGCGATCGCCGTCCTGGCGATCATCGCCGCCTTGGCTGTGCCGTCCTTCCGGGACTTCCGGGAGCGCAGCGTGGTGCGCGGCGCGGCCGAAGACCTGGTCGGCCAAATCGCCAACTACCGGCTCGAGGCCGTACGGCGCAATCGGGCGTTGAATCTTTCCTTCGGCGGCACTCCACCGACTTCGACGTGGTGCTTGGGGGCGGTGGTCGGCAACGCTGCCTGTAACTGTGTCACCGGGTCGCCAGCTTGTGCCGTCGGTACCTTTCCGAACGACGGTGCTGCGAGTCTCCGTGGTGCACGGCTGATCGACTGGTCGGGCTTCGGTACCGGTCAATCCTTCGTGTTCGACCCGTCCACCGGTACCTTGACCAGCGCCGGTGACGCTGGGTCCGTGACCATCGCCAGCCCGACGCCTGCACTCAACTACCAGCTGCGGATCGATGTGAATGCGCTCGGGCGGGTCTCAGTGTGCATCCCGGCAGGTGCCAAGGCCCTGCCTGGTTATCAGGCTTGTTAGGAGAGAGCGTGACGAGGCGGCGAGACAATCTGGGCGTGTCGCTCGTCGAGCTGATGATCAGCTTGGTGGCGGGCTTGATCGTGGTGGGTTCTGTGTTGACATTCACCGTGGCTACGGTGAGATCCAATGCCGAGACCCTCAACGCGACACGACTGACTCAGGATCTGCGCGTTGCGATGAATCTGGTGACGCGTGAGATCCGGCGAGCAGGTTACGACCGGATGGCGGAGCTCTCGATCGGAACGAGCTCGCCAGCGTTGCGCTACACGAACATCACCCTCAATGCGGCACGCGACTGCATCGTGATCGGGTACAACCGGCCGATGCTGAATGCCGCTACCGCGCCACCTGTCAGCGGCGAACTCAAGGGGTTCCGTCGGGTCGTCCGGAACGGGCGTGGGATCATCCAGTCGAATTCGACATCCACGCCGCCCAACTGCACCAGCGATGCCGGCTGGGTCGACCTGACCAATCCGAACCAGATTGACATCACCAGTCTCCAGTTCACGTACAACCAGCTCCCGTTGACAGGGCTGCCGACTGGAATAGCGGCCACGGTGCGCAATGTCGAGATACAGCTCGCCGCCGCGCTTTCGAATGACCCGACGATTCGTCGTGAGTTGGCTACGAGGGTGCGTGTGCGTGCCGATGATGTCGTCTTCCCGTGATGTCGCCTGATTTGTGAGGTTCCCTACGATGATCCGGCACCGTAAACAGCAGGGCATCTCCACGATCGTCGTGGCGATATTGCTGCTTGCCATCCTGACGGTTGTGACTGCATTCGCACTGAACGTCGGTGTGTTCGAACAGCGTACCGTAGGTAACGAGATGCGCGCGCGTATTGTCGCGCAGGTTGCCGATGCCGGCCTCAATCATGCCATTGAGGTGGTGAAAGCGAACTCGGCGCTCCTTACTGCGCCCGATAGCGATGGCGGCTGGGGCGGCCGCTGGGTGCAGTGTAATGCAGCGGACACGACGTTCCCCTGTGGCGCGGAACCCGATTCTGCCCGGCGCGCTACGCTCTACCGTTATTCGGACGCTGCGGCGGGCGGCAATGCGTTGAACTTCATCGGCGTGGGCTCGCGAATCGCCCCAGCCTCAGCCGTGGCGGCAAGTGTCGGCGCGTTTCCCGTCACCTACCGCGTGGGCGCGCTACTGTGCCTCATCGACCAGGACGACGGATCGACCTGCGTTCCCTATGAAGACAACTATCGAGGCCTGATGGCGGTCACGGTCGTGTCGCGAGCGTCGCTGGCCGACGACCCGCTTGCGTTGGCCGATGTGAAGGCGACCATCGCCTCCTATCGACGCGTCGGCAACGGACCGAATGTGCCGATCATTGCGTCAGGCAATGTCGACTTGGGCGGCGGTACCGCCGACATCGTTCCGAATCCCAATGCCGGTGGCCCTGGGGTCGCGCTTTCAGTATGGTCTGGAGAGACCGTGTGTATTGGGGGTTCCGGCCCTGCAGGCTGCGCTACCGGCGCCATCAAGTCATGCCACTTGGGCGAGTTTCTTGCCAACGCACAGGGCAATCGCGGTCCGACTCAGTTCGATGGCATCGTCCGATGCGATGACTGCCGTTGCGATGGACTGTCCCCCGAAAAGGGTCTGATTTCAGGCAAGTACACCACGGGGGGCTCCGGTGCTGGTCGCGACAAGAACTACGACATCCTCGACGCCAGCACCGACGGGGTGCTCCCACCCAACACCTACTTCCCGGACAGCAGCCTGAACCCGCGGATGGATGATGAGGAAAACTGCCTGGATGACACCCTTTTCGAGTATCTGTTCGGCGTCGATGTTGTCCAGACGCCCGGCTGCCCAGCCGTCGAGCCGAATGCTGATATCGCATTCCTGCAAGAGAATGCACAGGTAGCCAACTGCGCCACGATGGGGCCAGCCTCGGGCGGGCTTTACTGGCACAAGGCTTCTGCGGGGGCGTGTACGTTGCCTAATACGGACATTGGCACGCCATCGGACCCGGTTTTCCTCGTGGTAGACGGCGATGTGACGCTGCGCGGCACGTTCTTCGGTGTGTTGTTCGTCCGGGCAAACAATGCCGAGGTCCACTTCCAGGGGCAGTCTGTACTGTACGGCTCGGTGGTGGTCGAGGGTTCAGTTCGCCTGCGTGGCAACCCCAAGTTCGTCTACAACGAAAAGGTCATCAACGCCGTTCTGCAGGGATCCCGGGCCACCCGTTTCGGTCTGGTACCGGGTTCTTGGACCGATGTTGTCGGCGTGGGGGACTGAACATGATGCGCATCTCCGCAACCAGAAAATCTCCTCGCCATCACCACACGGATGTGGGGTTCAGCCTGATCGAGGTCTTGATCGCAGTCGTAGTGCTCTCGGTCGGCTTGCTTGCATTGGCCGCATTGCAGGCACGACTGGCCCGTGCCGGCGCAGAAAGCAAGAACCAGAGTGTGGCATTGACTCTCGCCGAGGAGCAGTTCGAGAACTACCGTTCGTTCCTGGATCGCTCCGGCTATGATGCCATCGGCAACGTGAATCCACTGGTCGAGAACAACATCTCGGTGCAGGGGGCTTCGGCGACGTTCAATCGGCGCACCACGGTCACACGTTTCGTCTGGGGCTGCACCAACCCGGCCGACCGGGACACCTGCGACTTTCGCCAGGCGGCTGTTGGAGCCTCCGATCCGCAAGTGCCCGAGTACAAGCGCGTGGATGTCCGTGTCGAGTGGACGGGTGCTGAAGGTGTGGCTTCGTCGGTCAACATCAGCAACGTGATCAGTTCCGCCTTGCCTTCGGACTCGGCATTGACGTTGCGCGAACCGATGCAGTCGAATCTCGGGCCACGTGTGCGGATATACAAGCCGAGCGAGGCGGGCATCATCCCGATTGCTATCGGTAACGACCAGGCGGCCGCCAGTTCCAATCCCAAACCGGAGCTGACCCGCTCGGGTGCGACGACTGTCACCCAGTTCAATGTGCAGACATATCTTGGTAGCGATGCTACCCCGCTTCTGCAGCGGCGTGTGGACAATGCGCTGATCAACTGCGAGTGCCGGCTGGCCGGCACCTCGACCGAAACGAACCCAGCCTACGAGCCGGCGATCTGGGACGGTCAGCGCTACCTTTCGCCGCGGGCTGTGGTCGGAAAGCGTGTCGGTACGGTCGTAACCAGTTTCCGTCAGAGCGAGGGCTTCGAGGAGCAGCTTTGCACGACATGCTGCCGCGATCATCACGACAGCAGCACCACATCCGTCAAGTTCAAGCCTTGGCGACCAACCGACGATATCACGGGCGATGGCAATCACAACCACTACCGTTTTACCGAGGGAAGCGATGGGCGGATCACCTTTACGCTCGCGCAGCCAGGCGAGACGTACCATGAAGTTTGTCGGTTGGTGCGTGTCGACGGGATTTTCCGTGTGACGCCTGATACGCGCCTCGAGAACTTGACGGTTCTCCCACTCGATACGGCGGGCGTGCTGCCGCAGGGGACCGCCATCACCTATGCCGAATTCGCCAAGCGTTACGTAGAGGCGCTCTGGAACGGCCTGAGCGGGACGTGGATTGGTGGCAAGCACTTGGCGAGCGAGCCTGTGCTCACCTTCCCGGACTTGCTCGGGCCGGGCTGCGATGCCAATGGCCAGAATTGCACCTGGAGTGCCTTGGCCACGGATCCGACGATCCCGGCCAACAGCACACTCAGCATTGCCCAGATGCTGGATGTCAACAAGTCCTCGATCATCTCGCTACCCAAGGACGCAACGCGTACGCTCAACTCGCGTGGCATCTACGTCGACTACCTCAGCGACAAGGCGCGCTCGGCATTGGCATGCATCGGTCAACCGGAAACGAATCTGGCTTGCCGGACTTATCGCAACAAGGAGCCGTTGGAATTGATTCCGTTCTTGGCGGTCAACATGACCGGTTTGGCCGACTGGTATCGAGACCCTAGACCAATGGAGGTGATTTCCGTACGTAACGACGGCATCTCCAACACGGGTTACGAGCGCGGCATCGTGACCGGTATTGGCGGGATTCCGTCGGGCTCACTATTCCCTGATGGTTCTCCGAGGACGTACGTGGATGCGGTTTCGGAGGCGACGCGTGCGAACGGCGGTCTTGTGGATCGCGTGGAAACCAGTCCCGCTGATCAGAGCGGCAAGCGACTTCACACCGAGCAATTCGTGTCTGATGGCCAGCCGTTGCCGACTTTCAGGGTGCGGATCGTCGACTCGACCGGTACTTCCGGGTCCGACAGGTTCGACAAAAACAATCTGTTCCTGTCCATCACGTCACCAAGTGTCAGCCCTGCGGCTTGTGAGCGCCTCACGGGCGGCAACAAGGACACACATCGCTGTCGTTTGACCTCGACGACGGTCAGCGTGACTGTCCGGATGACCAACTACAACGTACCCGGTTGCCCGACTGTCCAAGGCAACAACAAATGGACTTACGACCCGTCCGCCGACATCTGTCGTCGGGCGAATGGAGAGACGACGGCTCCGGTGTACACGGATTATGAGTTCTGCCGCTTCGGTGCACTGCCAGCCAATGCCAGTGGCAGTACATACAATGCAGCCCCATTCGTGACCGTCGAGAACCCTGGCAGGCAGGAGGCCACCAGCGCGATCGTGCGGTCCACCAATGGTAGCAGCACGCTTGTGTCTCTTGGTCTGCAGAACGATTATCGGATCGATGCCATCTTCGCGCTGCAGGGTCAGTGTGCCGGCAAGTAGCGGCCAGCGAGTCAACAAAAAACCCGCCTTCGGCGGGTTTTTTGTGTCTTGATCTGGCGCCCGAAGTTGGACTCGAACCAACGACCCCCTGATTAACAGTCAAGTGCTCTAACCAGCTGAGCTATTCGGGCGGGGGCGCATATGATGGCGGGCCGCCGCGCCAGCGTCAAC
>JBKBQD010000014.1:0-8157 GCA_046292875.1 Fimbriimonadaceae bacterium | reverse complement strand
CGGCAGCGGCAGCGTCAATGGGGCGGGAGTCATGGCCGCGAGTTCATCGAGCACCACGGCTGCCAGCCGCGTCTGACGCGGTGTCCACGGCCCTGACGTCCAGGCCGCCAGGCGATGGATGGCTGCGCGCAGCAGTGCCGATGCATGAAAAACGCCGGGTTGGGCCGGCAGCGACCCGCAAACGGCGGGGTCGATGTACGCACTCCAGCCCTCGAAGGGCCCATGCGATTGCACCGCATGGGCCAGGCCGGGCGGCAACCACACGGTGTAGGCGGCCGGCACGAGGGACCGGAACGCTCCGGTGTCCACGCTCAGCAGGCCGCGGTCCGCACTGACGAGTTGGCCGCGCGCATGCGCATGCCATGTCGTCCGCCGGGGGGCGGACTGGCGTTGACACACCGCCAGCACGTCCGGTCCCTGGGCCGCATCGGCCTGCGCGGGTTCGATCAGCGGCGCGTCCACGATTGGCGTCAAACCGTCATCCAATGGCATCGAAGAAGCATCCTCATCCTCGAGCGGATCATAGAGTGAGGGCTTCGCGTACTTTTCAGAGTTCCGCTCATGATCGCCACCATCCACACCGTGCTCGACACCTTGCTCAATCGGCCCGACGTGCCGCTGCACACCTGGCTCGATCGCCACTTCAGCCCCGGCTACCGCCAACGCACCAATGGGCACTGGGACGACCGTGCGGGTTTCGAAGCCCATGCGCGCAAGCTGCGCGAGCTGGTGCGCAGCGCGCAGATCGAGGTCCTGGACGAACTGCACCAAGACCATCGATACGCTTGCCGCCACCGTGTGCGTGTCACCAAGCACAGCGGCTCGGTGGTGACACAAGAGGTCTACCTGTTCGCCCACCTGGACGATCAGGGCCGATTCGAACGGGTGGAGGAGCTCACCTTGATGCTCGAAGGCAGCGAGGCCGATCGCGACATCGGGCGCGTGCGCTGACGCGCTCGCATCTCATCCTGTGGCGAGGCGGGTCGTCGTGCCGGCTGAACGTCAACGATCCAGCGCCGGGAAGCCCAGCAGCCGGCGCTGTTTGGCGTTGCGCCGGACGATGTCGCGCACCAAGGCCGCCTCGCGCTTGTTGACGACAAGTTTGCGCTCGACGACGTCATGGCCCAGCGGCTGGCATAGCTGGCGCGGCTGAATCTGCCCATTGTGGACGACTTTGGCATCGCCCCGATTGCCGCGCACGAGCGCAACGACTTGCTGGAGTTGCTCGACGACCGCGTGGGAGCACGCTCCACCCTCATCACCAGTCAGCTGCCGGTGACGGCCTGGCACGCCTGGCTGGATGAGCCCACGCTGGCCGATGCCATTCTCGATCGCATCGTGCATGGCGCGCACAAGATCGCCCTCAAAGGCGAGTCGTTGAGAAATCATCCCGGCCTGCCAAACCCATGCTCCCTCAGCAGATCATCCATGTCGTCACCCACCCCATAGCCCAGGTGGTGGCCGAGGCGTCGGACGGTATCCAGGCGCATCCATAGCTCGCGCTTGCGTTCTTCGGGCAAGATGGCGATGGCCCGGCAGGCCTGATCGAACATGCGCACCAGGGCGTCGAAATACCGCTCATCCTGCAGCCCGACCGCGTTGCCAAAGCCGACCGCCCGCTCGCAGAAAAAACACCATCAGCTCTGCCATGCCCTCGGGTTGACCAATGGCCTTTTTGTAGTCGGCGATCGCTTTCTTGGCCTTGGCGATCGAGGTGTCCTGGTGCTTGACGACATCGGGCCAGAGCCAG
The DNA here is from genome assembly GCA_046292875.1 of Fimbriimonadaceae bacterium. Classification (GTDB taxonomy): domain Bacteria; phylum Armatimonadota; class Fimbriimonadia; order Fimbriimonadales; family Fimbriimonadaceae; genus JBKBQD01. The sequence continues at coordinate 6,407 of JBKBQD010000014.1, read as the reverse complement.
CGATCGATCGTGGCCTTGTACGGCTCCAACACGTCGGCCCCCATACGGAAGCGAGCGTGCAGGAAGGCCTGGTTATCCTTGTTGGCCAGATAAAGGTCCTGCACCAGCTTGATGAGGGCCGCGCGGTCCATGTCGGCGAGGCGGCTCTTCACATCGAACCAGGTGGGGCCGTCTTTTTCGTCATGCCGTTTTTTTGTCATGCATTTGAACGGTCACGGGTAGCAAGGGTAATCAAGGAGTTCGCGGTCGACGCCAGTCGTCTATACTGAATCGAGGCACAGCGATGGGGGCAGGCGGATGGTTGAAATCTATCGAAGAGACCGTTGCATAACTGGTACAACTCCCGATGGTCTTCGTGTCCTCGGTGATGTCCAATACGGGGAGAGCCTGACACCCCTGTGCTGAGAGCCAGCTCATGACCACCGAGAGCTTCTTCCTGCTGGGCGCACGCCCCCTGATCGAAGACACGCCCACCTACAAGCTGCACCAGCTCATCGACTGGCAAGCAATCGGTGCGCTGCTCAAGGGCCTGTACCGGCGCGAGCTCACGCGCGGTGGCGGCCCCGAGCCGTATGCGCCGCTGTCGATGTTCAAGCTCATGCTGCTGGGCCAGTGGCACGGGCTGTCGGATGCGGAACTGGAGCGCGCGCTCAAGGTGCGCATCGACTTCATGGTCTTCTGTGGCTTCGACCCCTCGGCCGGGGAGATGCCCGACGCCAGCACCATCTGCCGCTTTCGCAACCGCCTGGTGCAAGCCAAGCTCGATCAACGGCTGCTTGCCAGCATCAACCGCCAGCTCGAAGCCATTGGCGTCAAAGTCCAGGGCAGCACGGGCGCGATCGTGGACGCCACCATCATCGCCGCGCCGAGTTCGACCAATAACGCCAATCAGCAGCGCGACCCCGAGATGCACCAGACCCGCAAGGGCAACCAATGGCACTTCGGCATGAAGGTGCACGTGGGCGCCGACAGCAAGACCGGGCTGGTGCACAGCGCGGTGGTCACCGGCGCCAACGTGCACGACAAGCACCCGCTGCACCGAGCTGCTGCACGGTGCGCAAAAGCGCGTGTACGGTGACCGTGGCTACCAGGGATGTGGCGACATCATCAAGGCCGCAGCGCCGCAGGCGCGCGACTTCACCCACCGCCGGGTGCGCCAGCCCTGGGGCGAGGACGAGGCCGAACGGCAGCGCAACCGTACCAAGAGTCGCACCCGCGCGCGGGTCGAGCACGCGTTCCACGTGCTCAAGCGGCTGTGGGGCTTTGCCAAGGTGCGCTACCGTGGGCTGGCCAAGAACGCCAACCGCGTCTTCACGGCGCTGGCGATGGTCAACCTGTACATGGCCGCGCGGCGCGTGCCGGCATTGGTGCGCCCGTAGTGGGCCCACAGGGGCCCGCCGAGGGCCCGGCGGGCAGCAAAAGGCCCGCTGGCACCGGCCTCGGGGCTGTGCAGCGCGTCGAAACGGCGTGGTCGGCCTCGCGAACCGCGATCGCGTGCTGGCCCGGGTGCTTGAGCAGCGTTTCCCTATGTCCTCAATCTGCGTCTGTCGACCACGGACCCTATGGAATTCGTGGCGAAGCGCTATGCGCCGAAGCTGCTGACCCTGAAGGGGCAGGTCCTGGTTGTGCTGGCGCGCCAGTCCGTCCAGCCAGCGAGATAGACACCAGCTTTCGGCTCGACGCGACATCGTCTGGCGCACCGCCAACATCTCATCGCGACCCAGCTGCTGCCGTCACGCTCTCAGAACCGATGCCGCAAGCCCGCCTCGTAGCCACGTGACGTGCCTCCCCCCTGCATGCCGGGAGGACCGTCGCTGATCACATAGCGTGCAGCACCGTCATTGGACAAGTGCGCCACCGTGGCGTACAGGGCTGTGCGCTTAGACAGATGGTAGACATAGCCGATGCCAAGTTGCCGGGCGTCGTTACCACCGATCGCAGTGGCATCCACGCGCCCCGACAGGTCGGTGCGAACCCATGAGGCCTTCACTTCATGTGCCCCCCAGGTGGCCACGGCGCCGAGGAGCAGCAGCCCTTGCTTCGCGCGGCTGTACTCAAACTCTCGCCACGCCGCCGAGAGTTTCAGGTTGGCCACGTTCACATGACCCCCGACCACGGTGTCCGCGAAACGTCCTGCCGTCGTCAAGTCGTTCTCGGAATGCGTCCTGCCCCCGGAGATACTGAAGCCCTTGGTCGCGTATCCGAGCCGGATGCCCACCAGCTTGGCGCGCCCGCTCGCTGCATCGCGGCCCTCCCCGGGTGCCACCATGACGCCACCCTCGACGCCTGCGAGACCGGCTGGAAGCAATAGCTGCACCGCGTTGTCTGAACGAACGGTCGTATTTGGGTTAGCGCCAAAGGCCGCACGGATCGGGCCAACGGGCGTCGCTGACACCAGGTTCGCGGAACGAGCCACGCCGACGTAGGAGAACGGGTCGAAGCGGCTCCAGCTCGCATAGGAGGGTACAAAGTCCCGACCGAGCCGCAGTTCTCCTAGCGAGGCGCTCATCAGGCTGACCGTCGAGCGTCGGTCCCAGAACTTGCTTGCCGACGCCGCTGTGCCGGTGTCGGCAAGCAAGCCGTGCTCGAGGTGAAAGCCTGCACTTAGTCCGCCGCCGAGATGTTCTAGCCCGCTGAAGACAAGCCGGCTCGTCGAGTTAGAACCGCTGACCATTGATGTCATTGACCCGACACCTTCGTTGCTCACATTTCTCAGAGCCAGATCGACAATGCCTGAGGCCGTGATCAAACCTTGAGCTGCGACGGACGTGGCGAGCGCACTGGTCGCGCATGCGGTCAGCAGCAATCCTGTTTTCATGGCGTGTTGTCTCCGGAATGATGGTGATGAGGCTCTGATCCTCGCTCCATGAATTCTGGCTGTGAATTGCACATTTCGGATCGATTGATCCACTCACGGCATCAACCCTTGCGGACACCCTGTCGACGCACCTTCACTTCACCGAAAAGGTCATAGAGACGCTGAGCTGCCGGCGACAACGAGCGGCCACGACGCCGGATCAGCCCGACCTTGCGCGTGACTACCGGGTCAACGAGCGGCACGCTTACCAACAGAGGATGATCCGGGCCCGGCATGGCCATCGAAGGCACTGCCGCCACGCCCAGGCCAGCCTCCACCAGACCGAGCGTGGTCGTCACGTGCTGGGCTTCATAGATCGCCTGGGGCCGGCCTGGCACACCGGCCAGCGCCTGATCCAGGAGAACGCGGTTGCCTGATGTGCGGCTTACCGAGATGAAGTCGTGGCCGGCCAGCTGGGCCCAACTCACGCGCCGCAGTTTGGCCAGCGGATGGTCGCGTCGGCAGGCGGCGACAAAGCGCTCCTCGATGAGTGGCTTGAACTCCAGCTCACCCTCCTGCGAGCCAATGAAGTTCAGGCCGAAGTCGGCCTCACCACGTGCCACGCTCGCGAGCACCTCATTGGCGCTGGCGTCCAGCACCTTCACGCGGACCTTCGGCGAGCGTTCGTGGTAGACGCGGATCACTTGCGAGAGGTAGTAGTACACGGTCGACGGCACGCACGCCACAGTGACCTCGCCCATACGCGTGGCGGCGACACCGCGGATGCTCAGCAATGTGGAATCAAGTTCGTCCAGCATCTCGCGCACCTTGCGCTCGAAGTCCCGGCCAACGGCCGTAAGCGTGACTCGGCGCGTCGTGCGCTCGAGCAGGCGCACCCCAAGGGCCTGCTCGAGTTTGTCTATGCGTCGGCTGAAGGCAGGCTGCGAGAGATGCACCGACTCGGCTGCCTTGCGAAAGTTGCTCAGCTCGGCCACCGCACGAAAGGCCAGCAGGTCGTTGAGGTCGAAGTTGATCGCCATCGTTCTGTTCCAGGGTGTATTGATGTGCATTGTGTATCAATTGATCGCAAAGATGCAATTCACAAGCATCCCAAAGGCGCCCAAGATGAAGGCCATGAAACGAGTCATTCCTTGCGTCCTGATGCGCGCCGGAACGTCGCGCGGCCCGTTCTTCCTGCAGGAGTGGCTGCCGCAGGACGAGGCAGCGCGCGACGAGGCGCTGATCGGCGCGATCGGTGCGTCAGACCCGTTGCAGGTGGACGGCGTTGGTGGGGGCAGCACGCTAACCAGCAAGGTGGCGATCGTGTCGAAGTCGACCCAGCCCGATTGCGATGTGGACTATCTGTTTGCGCAGGTGGGCGTAGGTCATCGTTCGGTGGACACCCGACCCAACTGCGGCAACATGCTGTCGGGCGTGGCTCCGTTCGCGATCGAGCAGGGTCTGGTGCAAGCACGGGACGGCGAAACGACCGTGCGCGTCTTCAACGTCAATACGCGCTCACGCGTCGACGTCACGGTGCAGACTCCTGGCGGCGAGGTCACGTACGATGGGCAGACCAGTATCGATGGTGTGGCCGGCACGGCGGCACCGATCCTCCTGAATTTCCTGGATGCCTGGGGTGCAGTGACCGGCTCGCTGTTTCCCACGGGGCACCGCATCGATGTCATCGAAGGAATTGAAGTCACCTGTATCGATGCCGCGATGCCATTGGTGATCATGCGCGCCCGAGATCTCGGCCTCAGTGGCAGGGAAACGCCCGCGGCGCTGGACACAGAGCACGCATTGCTGGCGCGTATAGAGACAGTGCGCTGCGCAGCCGGCGCGGCGATGGGTCTTGGAGACGTATCTGCCAGCGTGGTACCCAAGCCCGTCATTGCAAGCGACGGGGACGATGGGAACAGCATCACCTCGCGCTACTTCACGCCGCGGCGTTGTCATGCGTCGCATGCGGTCACCGGCGCGATTGGCGTCGCCACCGCGTTTGCATTGCCAGGCACCGTAGCGACCGGTGGCGCGTGCCGCGACGGAGTGCGCCGCATCGCGGTGCTGCACCCGCAGGGGCGCATCGAGGTGGATGTGGTTCTCGAGGGGACTGGCGCTGAGGCCCGCATCCAGCGAGCTGCCCTGGTGCGCACCGCCCGGAAGATCCTGGAAGGCAAACTGCACATCCCGCCCTACGCATATTCTCGAAACCTACAGAAGGAGACACGTCGATGAAACACCTGATCGTCCCCGCTATGGCAGCCCTCGTGGCCACGGCCGCGCCCGCGTCCATGGCCTATCCGGACAAGGCCATCACCATCGTCGTGCCCACCGCCGCCGGGGGCGGCAACGACGCGATGGCACGCACGATTGCGCAGAAGCTCGGGCCGATGCTCAAGCAGACCATCATCATTGACAACCGGGCTGGTGCTAACGGCGCCATTGCGAGCGAGTTCGTCGCCCGGGCGGCACCCGACGGCCACACACTGATGTTCGGCTACATCGGAACGCACGCGATGAATCCAGCGCTGCAGAAGCTGCGCTACGACCCGGTCGCCGATTTCGCACCGATCGGGCTGGTGGGGTATTCACCGACGCTGATGGTTGCGAATGCGAACGTCCCGGTGAAGGACGTGAAGGACCTGGTCGCGCAGCTCAAGGCCAAGCCTGACCGCTATACCTACGCATCGGCCGGCATCGGCACGGCACCTCACTTCGCGGCCGAGCTGTTCAAGCTCAGCACCGGCACTATGATGCTCGGCGTTCCCTACAAAGGGGCCTCGCCAGCAATCACTGACACCATCAGCGGACAGACGCAGCTCATGTTCCCAAGCCTCTTCACCGCGTTGCCGCACGTGAAGTCCGGCAAGTTGCGCGCGATGGCCATCGCGGGATCGAAGCGTTCGACCTTGCTTCCCGATGTGCCGACGCTGAAAGAGGCCGGCGTCGACGGCGTGGACGTGCAACAGTGGTACGCGCTCTTCGCACCGGCCAAGACACCCAGGCCGATCGTCGACCGGCTCAACAAGGCGCTGAACGAGGTGCTCGCCGATCCCGAGATTCGCAAACGCATCGAGGACCACGGCGCCGACGTGGAGACAAGCACCCCCGACCAACTGGGTGCGCTGGTCAAGAGTGAGCTCGCCAAATGGAAGAATGTGGTGGAGAAAGCCAGGCTCGCGGCCGAGTAGTTCAGGAAACGCTGATCAAGTTCTCCGCATCGTAGCGGCGTGCGTTGAAGGTATCGACGTGCGATGCGGGGAGTGACGATGAAGCAGATGACCTTGGCAGCGGCGGCGGACTCGACGGCGGGGTTCGAGCGCTATCGCAAGCCCACGCGGCGTGACGCGTTCCTGGCCGAGATGCAAACGCTGGTGCCGTGGGCGCGGCTGGTGGCGCTGATCGAGCCGAACTACCCAAAGCCCGGCAATGGCCGCCCGCCCGTAGGGCTGGAGCGCATTGCGCCGCCCACCTGCTGCAGCACGGGTTCAACCTGGCCGATGCGGCGTGCGAGGAGGCGCTGTACGACTCGGCGGCGCTGCGCGCGTTCGCCGGCATCGACCTGGGGCGCGAGCCGGTGCCCGACGCCACCACGATCCTCAAGTTC
>JBKBQD010000013.1:0-12225 GCA_046292875.1 Fimbriimonadaceae bacterium | reverse complement strand
CGGCCACCACCGTGCCATAGCCGGTGCGGGTGTAGAAGGCCGGGATACCCGCCCCGCCGGCACGCAGGCGCTCGGCCAGCGTGCCCTGCGGGTTGAACTCGAGTTCGAGTTCACCGGCGAGGTACTGCCGCTCGAACTCCTTGTTCTCGCCCACGTAGCTCGAAATCATCTTCCGGATCTGCCGCGTGGCGAGCAGTTGCCCAAGGCCAAAGCCGTCGACCCCTGCATTGTTCGAGATCACGGTGAGGTTCTTGACGCCCGAATCGCGCAGCGCCGCGATCAGGGCCTCCGGAATGCCGCACAGGCCGAAACCGCCGACCGCGAGGGTCTGGCCGTCGGCGACGAGGCCGACGAGGGCGTCATGGGCGGAGGAGTAGAGCTTGCTGGTCATAGCCGTCTTGGGTCGGTCGCGCGGAGCATTAGTTTATCGCGCCATCGCCCGGCGACGACTGCCCTTTTGGGCGAGGACGCCCGTAGATCCAGTACTTTGATGCGAGAAAACCGACGCCGGCCAAGAACACATCGATCACAGGCTTGGCGACCCACGCGGTGCGCAGCCCCGCCACTGATTCGGTGGCCGTGACGGCAGCCGTTCCGATGACCGTCAGTGCCGCCCATGAGGTCGCGAAACGGAGCAACGCGCGGCGATCAAGCACCGCGCCGGACCGAGCGAAAGTGAACCGACCGTTCAGCCAGAACCCCAGCGAGGCACCAACGATTCGCGCGGCGACGTTGGCAACTGGCACGGGGACGAGGAAAGCCGTGGCGGCGACGAACAATCCCCACTCTACGGCGAGCTGGGTGAGACCGACGACTGCATAACCCACCATTTCACGCGCCATCATCGCCACAAGCCCTGAATAGCCGACTGCAGGTCATCCCAGCGCCACGCCGTGCGCCGCTCGTAGAGCAAGGCACCAGAGTGGGGTCGCGCCATGGGCATGGCCGGATCTACTTCGCAAAGCACCATCGGCCGCCGGAATACCAGTAGGTGAAGGGTAATCATCGGCAGCAGCCCCAAGAAGCTCCGCCATTGCGAGCGGTAGCAAAAGCAGGTCAAAAGCAGTCGCCACGTTTCGGAAACGGTGGGTGAGAGCCGATCGACGACCCGTCGACCGGGTAGAGGCGAAAGCACTCGGAACAAGGGGCCACGTCGCCCCGCCCCGTGGTAGGTCGGATACTCACGCACCAGCGCACCGCGACCGAGAGCGACGAGGCAGCCCAGTGCGTGCGTGGCGTCGTGATCCTGATGACCGCCCTCCCACGCCGGGATCCACAGCTCGAACGAGCCTTGCAGCGCATCGAGGTGTGCGGTCAGTGCAGCGTAGGCGCGGACAAGATGCTCGTGCAGACGACCATCGGGAAGCGCATGGTCCATACCGAGAAATGTGGAGTTGACACCGCCGAGGCCGTTGGCCGCCAATGCATTCCGACTCTCCTCGGCGCGTAGTGCGGGCAATGTTCTGCCTACCGCCCCGTTCGTCATCCAAACCAAATGCAACTCACGGCCATGCTGCGCTTCGCGCTTCAGGAAAGGGAGGACCGCGAACTCGTCATCGGGATGGGGAAGCAGGACGACGAGTGGTCGATCAGAACGCATCGAAATCGAGTTGACCGAAGTAGATCGCGTCAGACGGGGGAACGGCCACTCCCTCGCGAAGTCCGCGAAAGATCAGGTTCAAAGGGCTGGCGCGGAGACGATCGGGCAGGTCGAACCACGCGGCACCCCTGCGTTGGCGGACGGCAGGACGCAAGCCGAGATGCAAACGCAGCGACCACGACGCCGACGACCTCGCTTCGATTCCTTCAATTGCGGGGAGTTCCGCCCATGCGCGCAAGCCGGGCTTCCCCGTGGCTGCGGAAGCGCCCAGTGCGCCTTCGCCGATCCGCTCGATTCGGTAGGGCCTTTCAGGGTTGGCACATCGCCAACTCAGTGAGGATACATCCCATCGACGATGGAACGCCGACACCCGCATCTGGTCATCGGGCAAGTTGCGATCGATGCGACCCACGCCGATTCGCGCCTCCAGTGGCGACACCAAGGCGAAGCCCAGCTTCCTCAGGAATCCCGGCGTCGAGTTGGCATTGGCCACGCCATAGACGGCGTCGAAGCCCTGCTGCGCGCCGGTCGCATAGGTCTGGTCCGCAAGGCGTGTGAACAAGCCTTTGCCCTGGAAGTCAGGGTGGGTTGCCGTATTCAGAGACAGGAGTACGCGACAATCCCGACCGAACAAACGCGCATGCGCTGGAACGCAGACATAATGAGCCGCCAAGCGCCCGCCTTCCCATGCATCCATGCCGACAACAGGTCCAGCAGGGTTCTCTTTGTAGAGCCAATGCAAGTACGGGACGTCGAGATGGGTCGCCGTCGGGAAGCACGCACGGAACAGTTGCGCGTACTGCTGCAGGGCAACCACGTCAGTCGTGGTGGCTCGGAAGTCCATCAGTGCTTTCCCCCGAGTTGCCTGGGCGCCGACAATGCATGGTGGAGCGCCCGGCGTGGCACGTTGGCGATGTCATAGCCGACGAAAGCGAGCAGGAACTGGATCCCCGAGATCGCGGCGACAGTGGCGATCATGACCGTCCCCACCGGCGTGGCCTCTCCCGTGGTGATGGCGTTCGCCCAGTGGTAACCACCGAAGGCCAAGGCGAACATCGTCAGCGTGGATCCTGCGATCAATTCCAGCGAAGCAATCGACAAATCCCTAAGGAAGTAGTTGTAGGCGATCCGCTTGGTGAAGTTTCGCAGGTGCTTCCATGCAAACTCGACCAACACCTTGCCCACGCTCAGGTTGCTCGTTTCATCACCGTACTTCGCGTCCATCGGGATGTCCACCACGGCTGCCCTGAGCGTATTGAGCCTGAACAACAAATCGGTTTCGAAGAAGTAACGGTGGCTGATCGATTCGAAAGGCAATCGGGCTGCTACGCTGCCGTGGATGGCGGTGTAACCATTGGTCGGATCGAACAGATCCCAGTACCCCGAGCTCAACTTGGCGAGGAAACTGAGCCCGAGGTTGCCGACGCGTCGCACCAGCGGCATGCGCTGGATGTGCTTGAGGTCCCAGAAGCGGTTGCCTTTGGTGTAGTCGGCGTCGCCTCGCAGGATTGGGGCCACGAAACTAGGCAGCAGCGCCGGATCCATCTGGCCATCGCCGTCGATCTTCACGATCACTGCCGCGCCATCAGCCAAAGCCGCGCGATAGCCGGTCATCACCGCACCGCCAACACCCTGGTTGACCTCATGGCGCAGCACCGTGACCCGTGGATCGCGGCAATTCGCCTCGATGAAATCGCCGCTGCCCTCCGGGCAGGCGTCATCGACGCAATAGATACGCTGCACCTCCGGCCCGATGGCCTCGATCACGCCCATCACGTGGCGGGTGACCTTGTAGCTCGGGATCACCACGGCGACCACCGGGGGGCCCTCGCCGTGTTGGACAGCAGAATGCCTCGCACTTTCATCTTGAAATGTCTGCATCGGCTTACCCGTAAATCGCCTTGGGACGGAACACTCCGTTCAATTCCGTTCCCCTGCCACCCATGGACCAGAACACTGCATCTGCTGCAGCGATTCGCTTGAGATGACGAACGTCCTCGGAATTTGTGAGGTCGAAGTTTGCGGCATAGGTAAGGTTGACGAAGCGCCACAGGAAACAATTACGTAGGTCCGTTTCCTCCGGGAGGAACCAGCGCGAGAGCGCATCGGGGATGTCGGCGCTGCGGATCCCCTCGAAGCAGCTCGTCGAATAGTCGGGATTCGGGAACCGGTCATCGACGCGCTGCAACTCTCGATTCCACCGCAAGCGCTCTGGCAAGTCCGCAAAGATCGGATCGGCGACGGCAAGGGCGTCCGAATGCAACCGACTGCCGTTGCGTCCAACCTGCTCTCCAATCAGCCAGAGTTCGCCGCGCTCGTTTAGCGACGCAGCCAGCCGCCCCAGCACCGATTCGAGTTCGATCACATGGTGCAGACCTGAAACGAAGCACACGACGTCAAACCAGCCCGTTGGCGGCAAATACTCCTCGACGGGCGCAACGACCGTGCGTACGGTCACGTTGGGTGGTTGCCGTCGGCTGGCCTCGGTGAGGAGCGCAGGACTCACATCGACGAGAGTGAGGTCGACGTTCCCGGCGGCGGATGCCAACAACGTGGCTTCTACGCCGGCCGTTCCACTGCAAAGTGACAGCACGCGAAAGGCTCGGTCACCGCGCCAGTTGAAGACCCTTGAGGCAAAGTCGGGTCGCGGCGCGCCAATCAAACGGGACAGCAAACGGCTACCAAATGCCAAAGGCGTTTCACCTGGCACAGGCTGAAGGTCAACCAGAGCCGCTTCGGCCATCGCTAACCGGTGCGCTTTCTGGTCAACCGGATCCTGCGGCATAGCGTCCACCGCACTTTCGACACGAGTTGCTCCTCGATGACGAACGCGGCCGGCATAGATCGCATCGTCGTACACCCCGGCGAATCGCGAAGCCTCGTTCGCGAGGCGCCAGTCATACTGGCTCCTTGCCAACAAGGCGTGCAAGTCCGACTCATCGGCGAGTGCCAACGCGACGACGGCCACCCAGTCGTTGGTGGCATCGCCCTCGCCACCTGGCTCGCATGCCAACCGGAGTGAAACTTCGTGTCCAGCCCACGGGGCAAGATCGAATTCGACCGACGCGGCGAGGGTTGGTGATTGCCGGGGAGAAAACCCCATCACACCGAGACGGTGGGCACTTGGACCAGACTCTGCGTGCACATCCAGCCAGAGAACGAGATCCAACCCATCGTTTGAGATCGCCGGAACCGCAGGCTGCGCGACCACGCGCAACTTGGAATCCGACCCGATGCGGCAAGGAAGGAACGAAACGGACTCACCGGGCAACAGGACCAGCCCGCGCTGGCGGGTTTCGGAGTGCGGAAGCTCCATCCAGCGATCGCCGATCGCGTGGAGGAACGCCTCGCTCGCGATGTTCTCCGGCTGGAGGTTGATGCCGTTACGGACTCGCATAGTCACGCCCGGGCAACGATGGGCAACGACCAGGTGCAGGGCCAGTAGATGCCCCAAGCCAACAAGGGCTCAGAAGCGATGCGGATGTCGGAGAAGCCGGCCCGTTCCAACTCCTTCAGCAGCGACGTCTTGGAGAAAACCCGGAACTCCAATGTCATCCCCGGACCGCCGTGAAAGATGAGCTGGTCGTATCGATGAACGATGCCGTCGGGACGACGGTCGTGCAGTTCGAAGCGGCCTTCCCCCTGGTCCACGAGCGACCAGTCATGCAACTCGGGGAAATGCTCTAGGGTGTGGTCGAACTCGAGTGCGTAAGGCACTGTCAGGATCAGGACCCCTCCGGGCTTGAGCAGGCTCCGCGCGCCATCGAAGGCCCTCTCGACCGGCCGGGTCACATGCTCGAAAACATCGCTACTGATGACGAAGTCGAGCCGACCCAATAACACCTCGGGAACCGCGGTGATGTCTAGGCGGGGTTCCTGATGGTAGAAGGTATTGGTGTAGTCGAGACGCTCGGCGAGCCGCTCGGCATAGCCCACCCAGTCGCTGAGGCCCACACCGCGGATGTTGCGGGACTTCGGCATGGCGTCAAGCGGCATGACTTCGCCGAAAAGCGCGATGGACAAGTGGGCCATGACGGCCCTCATTCGCACCGTAGACCCACAAGCGACACAACTGTCGGTCTCGCGATCCAGCCTCGACAACGGTTGCCGGTTATGGGATCCGCAGATGTTGCAACGAAAATCCACGATCGAATCCGCGGTCGAACCCATGATCACGTTGCCCACCTGTTCCTTCATGGTGATGGACCCCTTTGAACATGTCGATCGAGAATAAGCGCGCCAGAACGTCTGCACGCAAGTCGCCGGCAGCCGTCTGGCAGGATCGCGTCCGCGAGGTCGGTCTGCTCGAGGAGGTCGCGGCGAAGATCAAAGCGGCCCTGCGGCTGCTCCAGCACCATGCCGGATGCGGGCATTGCCGGCGAAAGATCGACGAATACGGCATCCACGCTTTCCGCAGGAATCAACAGATCGCGGGTGACTCCCATTTGGCCATCCGCAGGGCAGCCCACCCACTCCCAACGCTGCGCCACCACCGCATCCCCCTTCCGCAGGGTCCACACAGTGGCGATCGGCGACCCCGGAGTTGAGCACGTCACCTTGATTTCAAGCGAGGCCGCCCAGGCATGACCCGCAGGCAGCTTGGCTGAGAAGGTAACCCTCGACCCGTCATCGACGCGATTCACGTCCACGGGGTGTTCCAGGGGCCTCAGAGCCATCAACTGCATGTGTCCACGCTTCGATACGACGGTTGCTCCACGCGAAGCCAACAGACCGGCGACGCCCGCGGGAATGCCGTCCTGGGGGACGATCACATGGCTGGCACCCACCTCGCGGACGATGCGCTCCCAGGTCGCTGGAGAGGCCATGTCCTGGAGGCGCAGCGCGTCGATCCGGGGATTGTGCCAATTCGCACCCACCGCCCTGCCCGGCAGCAAGGCAACGAATCCGCTCAGGGCGTCGGTCATCAGGACCCGATCGGCGGGGCCGGCGATAGCGCGGAAGTCGGCCGCCAGTAGTTTCTCTGGCGCAAACCGCGCAATGACGTCGTCCTCACCAACCAACACGCGGTCGCGGAGGATGCCTTGCATGAACATCCACGACGCCGTGGGCAGAAGTGCCAGCTGCACGAGTACCACGCCAGTGCCTGCGAGGCGCGTAGCACGCCCCCCCGGCAACGCCGCCATCAAGGCAGGGAGGATCAGCACGAGGGCCGGATGGAAATAGCGCAGATATTGGACCTGCGAAAGCACCAGGATATAGCCCGCCAAGCCGGCCAGTGCCAGACCGCGCACCCGGGGATCACGGATCGCCAAAGGAACAAGCGCCAGTGCAAGCAGTGGTGACAACCCGGCGACCCCGGTCACGCCCTCGAAGTAGCGCCCGGCATCCACGGTCATGCGCCATGGCAGGGTCCACGGAAAACCGGTCTGCCACGTGACGTCGACGAAATTCGACGGGGGGAACCACGGCGATTGGAAGACGCCGTTGAACACCGGCAGCGCCGGGTTGCCGGTCAGCATCCATGCGTAGGCATAGCTCGAGCCACCAACCACGATCGCCCCAAGGCCCGCGATCGGCACCGTGGCCCAGGGCATCGACCGACTCCAGCGGAGCAGCATCCATACTCCCATCGGCAGCAGCAGCAGCGCATTCGAGACCTTGATGCCCATGAGCATGCCGGCCAGCAACGCGACCGCCAGCAGGGCCACTCGCGAAGGCCGCTCGGCGTCCTGCAGGAGAACGGTGGCCAAGGCCGCCAACACCACTGCCGACATCGCTTCGGTCTGCAGCCCCCCGGCGAGGAAGGCCGTGATGGGCAGGGACGCATAGAGCGCACCGGCGATCCATGCTGCGGGCGCACTGGCTCCCACGCGCAGGGCCAGGCCACGCACCAGCCATGCCGCCAGCAGCACCCACAGTGCACTCAGCGGGCCCGAGGCTTCTCCCTCCGCCAGCAGGGTCAGGAGCGCGTGCAACACATCGGAGGTCCACGGCGACAGGGCCCAGACCTGCGTACCGACATCGAATCGTGCATGCGCGTACTCGAGCAGTTCGTACCCCAATCCGACGCGGAACGACAGATCATCAGGGTTCCTCAGCGGGAGCCACGCTGGAAACGAGCCCAGGGTGACTGCCAGGCCCCAGAGCCATGCACCGGTTGCGTCCTGCGGGCCCTCGTCGTCGGCTGCTGCGTCCACAATCCATGCCGACCACTCGGCACGCAGGCGAGCGCGACCAAACCAGAAGGCGAGCGCTGCCACGGCGGCCGCCGCGGCTGGATGGAAGATCGGCAGCGGCAACAGCCAGCCGACGAGGCCCGCGACGATGCCCAGACCGAGCACGAGACGAACGGCGGGCGAGCGGACCCCCGCGCGGAACCCGTGGCCAACACACGCGGCCAACACGACCAGCAGCGCCAAGGCCGCCAAGGGCGCCGGGCCGTTGAGCAGCAGCGCGATCAGCGCCAGCACTGCGGCCGTGGCACCGAAGGGGCTGAGCCCAGCACCACGGCGTCGCAAGCTCCACCAGAGAAGGGAGAACACACCGGCCGCCGCCAGCGCATCGACCCATCGGGCGCCCATCGCCTGCCGGAGGCCGGTGTCGAGTTCGGGGAAACCCTCGACGAACGCTGAAGCAAGCAGCCAGACGACGATCGCGCCGCCCACCAGTCGGGCCGCCAAGGCCGATCGCGCCAACGCCTCAATCACAGGCGATCTCCGACTCGACGACAAGGCGGGCCAAGGTGCGCCCTGAGGCGTCGGTCACGCGGAAACGCTGGCCTGGGTGCGCCCAGGCTCCGGTCTGCTTCGAGCCGACGGAGCCCGATTCAGCGAACAGGGCCGGCGGGTCGCCTTCGATCCAGAATCGGATCGGGCCTTGCGCGACGGCTTCATCGGTCCAGTGCAGGGTGGTCACTTGGCCAGGCTCGCAGTTGGGCAGGGGATCGATGCGGACAGCGCCGTCAGGCAAGGCGCCAGGCCCTTCGCCCTCGCTGTCCGCCATGACCTGCGGAGACGCCACGACCGGCGCAGCGGCAGGAGGGTCCAGATACTCCGGTGGCGACTGAGTACACCCGATGAAGGCGATGCCCATCATCGCGCCAACGAACGAACGGATCATGATCATCGGATACCTCCCGGCCGATAGGTATGGGGCTGCCACGGCCCCCACTTCGCCTCGTAGATCGCCTTGTTGCGCTCGAATAAGGCTTGTTTCTGTCCTGCTTTGAGCGCGTCGAAACTCGCGGACAGATGGTGATGGACGAACACGTCTTCGGCGCAGGCGATCGCGAGACCCGCTTGCTCGACGCGACGGCAGTAATCGTCGTCTTCGAAGAAGCCGACGCCGAATGCCTCGTCCATCTCGCCGACAGTCTCGAAGGTCGAGCGGCGCATCGCCACGCAGAAGAAGGCCGCGTTTCGCATCGGGTAGCGGCGGCCCGGATGCCGGCGCGTGTAGCGGCCCGCCTCGCGAATCATCTCCACCATGTCAGCATAGGCGATCTCGATCTTCGCCTCGTTGCCGATGTTGTTGGTGACGGGCCCCACGAGGCCGAGCTGGTCGTCGGCGCGGAGGTGGGCAATGAGAGTGCGCACCCAGCCCGGCGTCACGTAGGTGTCGTTGTTGAGGATGACGAAATACTCCCCGCTTGCCGCCCGCAGGCCGACGTTGTTGCCCGCCGAAAAGCCTAGGTTTTCGTCGTTCAGGATGAGGCGGCGAACATGGCCCGCGGACGACGGCGTCGCCGCCCATCGCTCCAGCCATTCCCGCGACCCGTCGGTCGACGCATTGTCGACGACGATGATCTCGAGGTTGCGGTAATCGCTGTAGGCTTCGAGGCTGGACAGGCAGGCATCGGTGAACGCGAGGTTGTTGTACGTAAGCACGATGACGCTGACCTGCGGCTCTTCAATCCCGGCAATGGCCGAACACAGCTCCTCGGCGCGATGCTCCCAAGTCTGCTCGGCGGCGAAAGCCCGGCGTGCCTCGGCGTCGGCGTCGGGCTCGCTGCGCAGGGCCGCGGACACGGCGGCGACGAAGCCGTCGACATCCCCTGCCGTCGCGACGAGGTCGCCGAACTGTGCCATCTCGGGCAGTTGCACCGCGACCACCGGCTTGCCCGCTGCAAGGTACTCGTAGACTTTCACGGGGTTGGTGGCCAAGGTCAGTGGAGTGACCTTGAACGGCAGGAGGCAGACATCGAAACCGTGCAGCCAGAAGGGCAGATCCACATAGGGCACTTCGCCGGTGAACTGGACGTTCGCGAGGTTCGCCAAGGCCGTACTGGCACCCACCGTGTCGTTACCGACGAGCAGCACGAGGTGGTCCGGGTGCGCCGTCGCGACAGCTCGCACGAGGTCCAGATCGAACCACTCGGCGATGGCGCCGTAGTAACCGATCACCTTGCGGCCCTGAGGATCGCGGAAGACCTTTGCCGGCGGATCGCGGAAGAACGTGAACTCGCCGGCGTTACGAACCATCGCCGTGGCACGGGCCTTGGTCGAAATCTCCTCCTGAAGCCAGTCTGAGGTGACGATGACGAGGTCAGCGCCACGGCACAGACGATCCTCCGCCTCCAGGATGGCGGGCGCGTTGTTCTCGAAGCCACCGTGGTGGTCCATGCAGTCGTACACCACGCGGGCGTTCGGCACCGCCCTCATGAGCCCGGCCCAGTACGGGTGCTGGACCAACGAGAGGCTGGACTGCGTGCAGGTCCATGTGAGCAGTTCGGCGAGACTGGCCGACAGCTGCTCCGCCTGCGCCTCGCTCGGAAGTGCGAAGTAGATCGGCGGTGCACCCTTCAAATGCAAGTGGACTTGGAAGAGCCGCCCTGAATCGTCGAGGGCATCGGCACGGAAGCCCGCCGCGTCCGCGTCGACGAAGTTGTTCGAGATGTAGAAGACGCGATGACCCTTCGCCGCAAGTGCCTTCGCCAGGTGTTGCGGCCGCTGGAAGCGGAAATGCCAGTCGATGACCGACCACACGAAAACATCGGGCAGCCCTTGAACCGCCTGCGAAACGACGATGGCGGAGGATCCCGGGTTGTCGCTCGCCTGGTGGCTTTCATCATCGACGCTGATCGTTGGCCCGGCCAGCACCGGAGAAAGCTCCACAGACGCCTTTGCCTCGGCGCGACCACGCCAGGCATCCACCAACGCCCTCCACTTCTGCGAATCCGCTGGGCTCCATCGGCCTGTCGCCAGCCTTGCCGCGACCCGCAAAGGACGAGTCCAGCGCCAGGAACGCGAGGCTAGAACCTTTTCGAATTCACGCTCCTTCTCCGCAAGACGGCGTGACTCGTGCTCCAGGGAGAACAGGCGGCTGACCATGTCGGATCGCTCCTCATGGAGCTTCGCCAAGTCAGTCTCCAGCTTGGCAACCGTCGCGGAGAGATGCTCGACCATTGCCCGCAAGCGGGTGTTCTCCTCCTGAGCCGATGAAACCTGCGCCTCCGCGGCCAACGCCCGGGCTTCAGCAGCCTGCGCCTTGGCCTCGGCGGCACCTTGAGCCTTGCTGGCCTCGGCGATGGCTTCTTTCATCAAGGAAAGCTTCTGATCCATGGTTTCTTTCAACAACCTCCCTGTCCGATCCACAGTCTCGACCAAATCACCCACGCGCGGCGACAAACCTCTCGCAATCGCAGCCTCCGCCTCGCGCGCCGATGCCGCCGCCAGGGCCTCCCCCAGCTGCGTCTGCATCCGCTGGATGTCCTCCGTGATCGCAGACACCAACGCCTCGCGACTGAGCGTCAAACCCTCGGCCAACGCCCTCAACTCCGCAGGTACATGGCTCGCCACCGGCGCAATCAGGCCCGCAAGCTCCGCCAGACGAGAATCCAAGCGCTGCGCCGTCTCCACCAGACGCGGCGACAACTCCCGCGCCAACCCCGCCTCCGCCTCGCGCGCCGATGCCGCCGCCAGGGCCTCCCCCAGCTGCGTCTGCATCCGCTGGATGTCCTGCGTGATGGCCGACACCACGACACTGTGATGAATGTCGATCCGCTCGCGCAGTTCGCCTATTTCCGCCGGGAACTGTGCAAAACCCGCTGCTTGGCCGGTAACGATGCCCTCCGCCGCGGCAACTCGGCGCCAAAGCTGCCGCTCTCGATGCTGCCAGTCCGAGAGCACACCCAAGGCCAGTTCGCGCGCCGGTGCGAGCGCGGCCTCGCACTCTTCCAGTCGGTTTGCGGAGAGTTCTCCCGTTCGCGAGGCCTCGAGGAGCAGGGCCCACGCCTCGCGGACCATCCGCGGCAGGCCCGCGACATCGACCTCGCGATGGTGGCGTCGGCCGACATCGAGAAAGGTGGCGACCTTCGGCGCCGCCGCGGCGATATCGAGCCGCTTACCGCCAGGGAGCGATCGCAGCCGGGCGACGACCGCGGTCCAGTCGTCGAGCACGGCCTCGTACGTCGTGACGTGATGGGGGCCGGCGACCGCGGCCCTCGCCGCGGCGAGGGTGTATTCAAGCCACAGCGCGAAAGCCCGACCACGTGAGAATCCATCGCGCACCTGAAGGGAGTCCGCGACCTCGGCGGGGTGGCGTAGCAGCAACACGCTGGCCATCGGCACGCCGAGCGAGGCCGCCGCCTGCTGCCATAGCGGCGCGAAGAGGCTGGTGCGCGGATCCTTCACGATCCAAAGGGCGTGCCGGGAGCGGTTCTCGGC
>JBKBQD010000012.1:0-13239 GCA_046292875.1 Fimbriimonadaceae bacterium | reverse complement strand
GCCGCCGATCAATGCGCCGAGCGGCGGCATCAGCATGTCGTTTACAAGTGAGTTTACGATGGCGCCAAACGCCGCCCCGATCGCGATGCCGACCGCCAAATCGATCATGTTGCCTTTAACGGCAAACTCTCGAAACTCCTTGAGCATGCCCTTCACCCTAGAACTCGTCCTTCGGAACCACGAGTTCATTGGCAAGAATTTGGGACGCCAACGCGGTCACTTTCTCGCGAACATCGCTGGGCACTTTGTCTTCCATCGCGGGATTCCAAACGTAGTTAATGGCCCCGTCTTGCATCCCCATCAAGACGATAGAACCCTCGAAGGACTTGTCGCGCACCTGTTTGGCCAGATTGAGAAACGCTGGGCCAGGGTCGATGACCGCGGATGCCAGCACGACGCCGGACTCGTTCGCGTTTTGGTTCATATTGGCGCCGAACGCATACACGCCTCGCTCCTTTGCTGCATTGAAGACGCCCTGAGCCGCATTGTTTGCCTGATGGATCAGAAAGTCGGCGCCCTGATCAATCGCTTGGAGCGCTGCTTGTTGAGCCTTCGCGACGTCCTGGCCATCCCCTGTAAAGACTTCGATCACACGAATGCCCGGCTTTGCGGCTTCTGCGCCGGCTCGAAAGGCTTTGAAAGTTGAGCGAATGCTAGGAACGTCATCGCCTCCAATCATGGCAACCGTGCCCGATTTGGACATGAGTCCAGCGGTGTATCCGGCGAGGTAGAACGCTTGCTCCAAGTAGAACCGGAACGCGCCCAGGTTCTTTGCGGTCTTATCCCCCGACGACGTGACAAACACGACCTCGGGGAAATCCTGGGCGACCTCGAAGGCGGGGGCGTTGTATTCATATCCGTGCCCAATCACCATGTTGTAGCCCTGCTGAGCATACGTTCTCAAGGCATCTTTAATCTGAGTCCCGCGAGCTTCTTGCGTGTTGACGGTAGCGCCCAACTCCTTTTCAATTTCCATCAAACCGGAGTAGGCCATGGCATTCCACCCTGCATCGCTCACTTTTCCGGGAGTCACGAGCGCGACTTTGAATGCTGAACCTGTGGCGGCATCGCTGGTTGTTGCCGGTTCGGATTTCGACTCGCTCCCCCCGTTGCAGGCGGCCATCGCCAAAGCCAAGGTCCCGAGAATAAAGGACGCCATTACCCTAGCGCTAAAAGTTCGGCTCGAAAGAATCCTTCCCATATCCGCAATTCTACGCGTTGAAGCACAAAAAGTAACAGAGGTGATCGAATACCTCGACCACCCCTGCATCGGGTGACTAATGAATCGGGGAGCGCTTAGCCGCCGCGACCCATTTGGATCGTGAACGGCTTGCCTAGCATGGCCGTCCACTTGGCCTTCTGATCAGCCGTGAGAACGGCCAGCATCCGGTCGTTAACCTGCGTGCGGAAGCGGTTCATCGCCTCCATCATCTCTTCGCGGCTCGCGCCCTGGAGATTCTGCATGTTGTCTCGCATCTGCTCGCCAGCCTGTCGCTGAATGTCCTGCATCTTTGACTTCTGATCGTCGGTCACGCCGAGGTCCTTGGCCACCTTGTCATTGGTGAGAATGGCCGCCGGACCCTGCTGCTGGAGCGAGATCTCGGTCAAGCGGGTGTACTGAGCAGGCGTAAGAATGGCCTGAAGGTCCTTTTCCTGCTGCTCGCGCTGCGCTGCCCGCTGCTCGGCGGTCATGCCGCCACCGGCTCCACCGCCACCACCAGCTCCTCGTCCGCCGCCGCCAAAGCCGCCGCCCGGTCCGCCGACATTCGGGAACTTGTCTGTAAGCTGCTTCTTCTGCGCGTCGGTCAGCGCGAGTTCACGCTGAACCGATTCATTCATCACGAGTTGGACGGGATTGCCCATCATGCCACCCATCATTCGCGGCATGCCTTGCCCGCCACCAGCACCGCCACCGCGACCACCCTGCGCGAACGCAGCGGTGCTCAACGCAGCGATACCGACGACGGCCATCAATGTACCGAACTTGAATTTCATCCTTTCACCTGCCATCAAAGGCCTACGCACGCAATGACGTCGGGGAGCAAGAGAAGTTCATCAATCGTGATTCATCACGAAGCAGCCGCATAATGGCGCTACCGAATGACGAACACTGGCAGGCTTCAGATCGGCATCGTGGGCGGCGGCATCGTTGGTGCGGCATGTGCACGATGGCTTGCAAGACGCGGCGCGTACGTCACCGTCTTCGAGCGCGGGTTTCCCGGAGGTGGCGCTACCGCCGAGGGCATGGGCCACTTGGCGCTGATGGACGACAATGCCGCCGAGTTTGCACTCTGCCATCGGTCTCAAGAGCTTTGGCAGGAACTCCGTCTGCAACTGCCTCCCGGGATTGCTTTTGACCCGTGTGGCGCGCTCTGGGTGGCCCAGTCCGAACGCCAAGCGGCGGCACTTGAAGAGCGCGCGGCGAGACTTCGCGACTTAGGAGTTTCGGCGGTGCTCATGACACCCGAAGACATACGTTTGGCGGAGCCGGCCATTCGCGAAGGGTGGACGGCTGGACTCCGACTGCCCGCTGATTCAGTGATCTACCCGCCCGCATTCGCCGCGTGGTGTTTGTCGCATCCTGGCATTGCGGTCATTCATGAGGCTGTTTCTCATCTTGAGGGTCGACGAATAGGGACTCAGGGAAGGGAAGTCGGCGACTTTGACGCTCTTGTCGTGGCATCAGGTGCAGAAACCGCGGCGCTCGTCCGTTCGGCCCCCGTCATCCCACGCAAAGGACACTTGGCCATCACGACGCGCATGGCCCGATCGCTCCGCTCCCAAGTCGCAGACGTCTCGTATCTCGATACAGCGCACACGCCCGGCGCGGAAGGCATCTCATTTAATGTGCAGCCACGCACCACCGGACAAGTACTCATTGGCTCCAGCAGGCAATATGTGGGTTTCGATCGATCCGTCGACCGGACGTTGCTGCGGCAGATGCTTGACTTGGCCGTTCAAGGGATGCCTTCTCTCGCGGGTGCAAAGCTGCTGCGTGTTTGGACCGGCTTTCGCCCCGCGACACCAGACGGCCTGCCGCTCATCGGTCGCGCTCCTGATTCGGACACGGTATGGCTCGCCACTGGTCACGAAGGCCTCGGCATCACGCAGAGCCTCGCCACGGCGGAGCTCATTGCCGATATGGTTTTCGGCTCGGAACCTCGAATGGACCCAAAACCGTTTGATCCTGTGCGATTCGCAGGCGTGTCTTCGCGATAGAATATAGCAGAACGATGTCCACCTCTATTGTTCAGTACGACACCCCGTTCGAGATCAGCGACGCCTTCGAGCCAAAAGGGGATCAGGGAACTGCCATCGCCGGGCTTGTCGACGGTTTGGAGTCCGGATACCGCTTCCAAACTTTGCTGGGCGCGACAGGTACGGGCAAGACCTTCACCATGGCCAGTGTCATTCAGCGCGCGCAGCGGCCGGCCCTGATCATTGCCCACAACAAAACTCTTGCCGCCCAGCTGTGCCAAGAGTTTCGTGCATTCTTTCCTGAAAACTCTGTTCAATACTTTATTAGCTACTACGACTATTACCAGCCAGAAGCTTACATTCCGGGCACGGATACCTACATCGAGAAGGATTCGAGCACGAACGAAGAGATTGAGCGATTGCGGCATGCCGCCACCCAGGCTCTCTTGGAGCGCCGCGACGTGATCGTCATTGCTTCCGTTTCATGCATTTATGGTTTGGGATCTCCTGACACCTACGCCGAATCCGTGATCACTTTCGAGAAGGGCCAGCCGTTCAACCTTGATGCCGCCCTGAGCCAGCTGGTCCGCATGCAGTTCACGCGCAACGCCCTCCAGCTGGACCGCGGAACGTTTCGGGTACGTGGCGACACGCTCGAAATCCAGCCGAAAGACGAGGAAATCGTGACTCGCGTTGAGTTCTTTGGCGACACCATCGAGCGGATTCGGCTGATTGATCCGCTCACCCAAGAAGTCTTCGATGAACCGACGAAAGTGAGTGTCTTTCCGGCGACCCACTACGTCACGCCTTGGGAGCGGATGGAATCCGTGATCGAGGTGATCGAAGCCGAGTGCGAACAGCAGGTCGCGCTCTTCCAGTCGCAAGGGAAGCTTCTCGAAGCACAGCGACTCAAGCAACGAGTCGACTTTGACATCGAGATGATGCGCGAAGTGGGTTTTTGCAACGGAATCGAGAACTACTCGCGCTACTTTGACGGCCGCGAACCAGGGACTCCTCCCTATACTCTCCTCGACTTCTTGCCGTCCGATGCGGTCGTATTCATCGATGAAAGCCATCAAACGTTGCCGCAGATTCGCGCGATGTACAACGGAGATCGACAGAGGAAATCGGTTCTCGTGGACTATGGCTTCCGACTGCCATCCGCACTGGACAATCGACCGCTAAAGTTCGATGAATTTCTGGAGCGAGTACCGCAGGTCATCTTCGTCAGCGCCACGCCGGGCCCCTTTGAAAACGAGAATGAGAGCCAGCGCGTGCAGCAGGTCATCCGACCGACGTACATTGTCGATCCGGAAGTGATCGTCCGGCCTACCAAGGGCCAAATCGACGACCTTATGGAAGAAATTCAGGACCGCGTGAGTCGGGGCGAGCGCACGTTGGTCACCACCCTCACCAAGCGGATGGCCGAGGACCTGACGAACTACCTTCGGGAGCTGAACATCCGTGTCCAGTACATCCACTCGAATGTTCATTCGCTCGATCGTCCGGAAATCTTGAGGGACTTGCGTTTGGGCGTCTACGACGTGGTTGTCGGTGTCAACTTGCTTCGTGAAGGATTGGACTTGCCGGAAGTCACTTTGGTTGCCATCCTCGATGCCGACAAGGAGGGCTTTCTTCGGAGCGAAACGTCACTGATTCAGACGATCGGCCGCGCCGCCCGAAATATCAATGGCACGGTGATCCTTTATGCCGACACGATCACAGGATCGATGCAACGGGCGATTGACGAAACGAATCGTCGGCGCGAAGTCCAAGAGGCTTACAATCGTCAGCACGGCACGCGACCCATGACCGTTGTCAAGGAAGTTCGTGAGACCGTGCGGCACTATGATGCGGTCCAGGAAGTCGTGGCGCAATACAACGCCGGCACGATCGATGGACTGACCGATGGTCCAATTCGCGTCGAGGACCTACCGCTGGTCATCGACTCGTTGCAAAAGGAGATGAAGGACCTGGCCAAAGCCATGGAGTTTGAACGCGCCGCCGAAGTCCGCGATGAAATCACGCGACTGCGCACGCTCATGGGCGCACAAGCGGACCGCCCCAATCGAGGGCCGAAACGTCGTCGCGGCCGTTTCTGATAAGATATATTATGAATATCTTAGATCAATCGCGACCTTGGCCGTAGCGGTTCTGATAGCGGTCCCACCACTTCTCCACCTCTGCGGGCGGCAATTCGCTGACTTGACCCAGTTGTAAAGCGAGCCATGCGGTTTTGGCGACGTCCTCAACCATGATGGCCGCCTTCATGGCCGAACGGACGTCCGGCCCCCAAGCAAAGACGCCGTGATGGGCCAAGAGCACGGCCGGCGCACGGCCGTTGCGCACCCGAAGGATCTCTTGACCAATGTGATCCCCCTCGTTGTCGACGTAGGCGCTGCAAGGAATCGGGCCCCCGAACTCGTCGGCAATCGCCGAAAGAATCGGGGGAATGGAACGCCCCACGGCCGCAAACGCCGTGGCGTAGTTGCTGTGCGTGTGAACCACGGACTGAATCTCCGGACAAGAGCGATAGAGAAACAGGTGGTGCGGCAAGTCAACGCTGGGCCGGAGTCCTGAATCAAGCGGCTTGCCGTCTGCGAGAGACACGGCGACGACGTTCGCCGGGGTCATGGTTTCGTAATCCACTCCCGAAGGCTTGATGTAGACCGTCTCGGAGGAGCGGCAGACCGCACTGACGTTTCCCGAGTGCATTGTCACCAAGCCAGCCGTCAAGAGCTGCTTATTGGCAAGACAAACTTGCTCTCTCAGATCACTCATGCGCGGCCGCCTTTGACCATACGCTTGAGAAGCACGATCTGCCCCATGTGGTAGCTGTCATGCAGCCCGATTTGAAAGAGGGTGTTGATGGCGCTGCGCTCATCGGGCATGGCGTGGACAAACGGGCGATTTGATGCGATCACAATCGCTTCTTCGAGGCCCGATAGGAACCGATCACGGACCTGTTGCCATGAGCCCGCTTGCGGCTCCTGCCAGTCCAGCACCATTGAGGGGCCAGGACTTCCCTTCAATTTGGCGAGCCAGATGTCCTGCCAGAACGAAGCGTGAGCGACGTACGTGGCAATATTGAATTTTGCTGTGGGAACCGACGCGAAGGCCGTCTCCTGCGAGATGCTGAACATCAGTCCCTTTGCGGAGGGAAAGTCCTTGCCGACTCGAATCTGCAGCAGCAGATCGAGGACAGCATCAATCGCTTGGAAATCTCTCTCGGCACTCATCGAGTATCTCCTTCGTTTTGCTGGCGCCGACCCGATCCACACCTAACTGTCGGACACGCAGGACAGCCGCCAAGTCGCGAATGCCTCCGGCCGCCTTTACTCGGACATGCGGCGGCGAATGGCGACGCATCAGTTCAAGGTCGTGATCGGTCGCTCCGCCGGACCCATAGCCTGTCGACGTTTTCACCCAGTCCGCATTCACGCCGGAACAGATTTCACAAAGGCGCACCTTCTGCGCGTCACTGAGATAACAGTTTTCAAAGATCCACTTCACCTTTTGACCCGCATCGTGAATCAGGCGAGTGACCAGGGCCACTTCCCTTTCGATCCAGTCCCAATCTCCGCTCCGGACCTTTGAGAAGTTGACCACGACATCGACCTCTTCACATCCGGCGCGCAGGCTCGCTTCCGTCTCGAAAAGCTTGACGTCAATGGGCGTGTCGCCGTGCGGAAACGCCACCACCGTGCTTGCCTTCACCGGGCTTCCTTTGAGACGCGCAACACAGCGAGGTAGGGCAAACGGCATGATGCAAACGCTTGCCACCTGATACTCCAGCGCCATATCCAGACCCGCCTCAAGCTCTGGGTCAGTAAGCAGCGGATTGAGGAGCGAGTGATCAATCATCGCCGCAATTTCGCGGCACGACACACGTTCATTTGCCATGGGATCTGCAAATGATGACGCATCCGACAGTTGGGGGACGAAACACTCGACACACCAGCCGTCCGCAGGTGGATTGTGGAGCAACCGCTCAAGGTCCGTCAGCCGATCTGGTGGGGAGTGCAGGATTCGAACCTGCGTAGGCTACCGCCGACAGATTTACAGTCTGTTCCCATTGGCCACTCGGGCAACTCCCCACGGGACATCACAAAGATACCTGAGCCTGCGGCGGCGATTCATCCACCGCCTCGGGTACACCGACGAACATATTGAGACTAGCGTTTGGTTCCGATCACGCCGGCTTCGCGATGAAGGAAACCCTTCGGGAAATGGTCGCCTCGCTCGGTCACGCGACTGTGGATTGCGGCGCATTCAGCGAAGCACCGTCCGACTATCCCGACTTTGCCGAGGCTGTCGGCCAAGCGATTCTGAAGGGCGAGGCCGACCGGGGCATCTTGGTGTGTGGCAGCGGCATTGGCGCGTGCATCGCTGCGAACAAACTGCCGGGGATCTACGCCGGGAACTGTGGCGACACCTATTCCGCTCACCAAGGCGTCGAACACGACCGTATGAACGTTCTGGTCCTTGGCGCGCGCATCGTTGGGATTGAAGTCGCCAAGGAAATCTTGCAGCGATTCCTGCAAGCGGAGTTCACGCCCGAAGAGCGGCACATCCGCCGCACGGCAAAGATCCGCGAGTTGGAATTGCGCTACACGGGCTGTGACGACCGAGAAAAGAACGCCTGATGCGCTTCATCCAGCGACGTGTGTCGCGTCCAATCGAGGGACATCGGCGTCACGCTGACAAACCCGTCAGAAACGGCACGCAGATCCGTGTTCGGCTCGGCGGCTTGCATATGGGCAGAACTTCCCTGCCAGTAGTACGCATTGCCATAGGGGTCGAGCCGCTTCTCAAAGCGATTCTCATAAACGCGAAGCCCCATGCGCGCAAACCGCGTGCCGCGCACCTCGTCATAGGCGATTGACGGGATATTCACGTTGTAAAAGGCCAGTTCAGGAAAAGGCATCCTCAACATGGCGCCTAAGTTCTCGCGCAACCAACGGTCCGCAGTATCCCAATACGCTGGTCCGGGCTCGACAAACATCGCCAGACTGACGGCAATGGACCGCACCCCATTGATCGCGCCTTCCATCGCTGCGGCCACCGTGCCCGAATAGGTCGCGTCAAAGCCGAGATTGGGTCCGCTGTTGATGCCGCTCAAGACCAAGTCAAGCTCCCCATTGAGCAACTGATAGTAGGCAAAGTTCACGCAGTCCGTCGGGACACCGTCACATGCATAGGCCTCAAGCCCGAGGCCCTCGACTTCCCTCACCCGGATCGGATTTCGCATGGTAAAGGCATGACCGCAGGCGCTTCGCTCTCGATCGGGCGCGACAACGACGACGTCGCCAAAGTCTGCCGCTACGTTGGCCAATACCGCAATGCCAGGGGCCAGGATGCCGTCGTCGTTGGTGATCAAGATACGCATGTAGGTCGGAGCGTACCCACCCATTCGCCATGTTCCCTGTCGGCTGCGACCGCCTGATTTGCCCCATCAAACAGGTAAAATATGCGGTTGGAATCTCAGGGACGGCCATGCGATCTGATGTGACGCTTCCCTCTCACCCGAGACGCTGAACGCTTTGATCCGGATTCCAGAACGACAAAAGGATTACCGAACATGGCCAAAAAGATCGCCTCCGTCATCAAGCTCAACATTCCCGCTGGCAAGGGCACGCCCCAGCCGCCGGTTGGCCCAGCCTTGGGTCAGGCTGGCATCAACATGATGGAGTTTCTCAAAAAGTTTAACGAGATGACCGCCTCGCAGATGGGCTTCAAACTTCCCGTCGAGATCACCGTTTTCGAGGACAAGTCTTACACGTTCATCGTGAAGCAGCCCCTCACGACGGACCTTCTCAAGCGTGCAGCAGGCATCGAAACGGGCGCCGCCAACCCCAAGACGCAGAAGGTGGCGACGATCTCTCGCGAGAAACTGCGCGAGGTTGCCAAACTGAAGATGGCCGACTTGAACGCCCTGGACGAAGAAGCTGCGATGGCGATTGTTGCCGGTTCGGCACGCTCAATGGGGATTCGCATCGAAGGCTGACCGCTTAGTAGTCGACCGGCCGCAGGTAGAACTCGCCAATCGCGCTGTCCGAGACCATCGCCACCGTGGGAAGCCGCCGCTTCCAGTGGGTGCCATCAAGCCGTCTGCGGATGAGGGCAACCTGATGCCGGTCAAAGCCGATTTCAACGAGTTTATCCGGCGTGTAGCCTTGGACGGATAGGGCCAGAATGCGGTCCGCGGTGGGGTAATCCACTCCGAAATCGCCCTCGTCGGTCTGCCCTTCGATCAAGTCCGCGGTGGGGGGCTTGCTCACGATGGCTTCTGGAACGCCGAGATGGCGCGCCAACGCCCAGACTTGCGTCTTGAATAAGTCACCCAACGGGTTGATCGGCGGCGCGTCGTCCGCATGCCAGGTGAAGTAGCCCAGGAGACGCTCGGTCTTGTTGCCGGTGCCGATCGGCAGCGCCCCGAGTTTGGCGGACTGATCGAAAAGAATCACCATTCGACAGCGCGCACAAACGTTGCCCACTCGCGCGGGACTTGCGTCCGATTCAAACGCCTTCAGGTACCCGTCTACCATGGGGGTGATCTCGATGGTGCGGGCAACGAGTCCGAGATCGTCGATGACCAGCTGAGCGTGCTCCAGGCTTTCCTGCGACGAAACCGAATAGGGCATGCGAAAGACGTAAACGTTGTGCGGCCCAAATGCTTCGGCACAGAGGTAGGCGACGACAGCCGAATCGACTCCGCCCGAAAGGCCAATCACTGCCTTGTCGATGCCGCGCCGCCGGACGCACTCATCGCGCAGAAAGTGAATCAGCCACCGAGCCACCAAGGCTTCATTGATTCGCAGCGCATGATCGATGGCAAGGGGTCGAGCGTCAAACGTATGAACCTGCATAGCGCCGTTGTGGATTCTACGCAAACCTGTCGCCACTCAATGGGGTGGGTCAATCGTCCCAAATGCATCCTTGTGCCCTCATGCGCGTAACATGAAGTGCAACAGGAGCCACTGAAATGAATCCCTTCAAACTCGCGCTCATCATCTTTCTCGGCTTCATCGGAGTGGTGATCGCCATCGGCATCGTGAAGAGCTTGCTCTCCATGCTCTGGCCGCTGATCCTCCTCGGTGTCATCGGATTCGTGGTCTATGGCCTTGCAACACGCAAGAGCCTGGGCAGTCGAAGAGGTCGCTACCTGCCCTGACGCCATCTTCAGGACCTGAAAGCCTGTACGCCCTCGTGGCCCAGATTCCCTACGGCCTTTGCGTTGGCTATGGGACTCTGGGCCAAGCATTATCCCATCCAGTCAGTGGGCTTATCGTGGGTCGGTGGATGCGGCATTGCCCGGCCGATCTTCCCTGGTGGCGCGTCGTTGGTGGCGACGGGCGCCTGCCGATCGCGCAGCGGGATCCTGGCCTGGCCCACGAGCAGCGCACGCGCCTGATCAGCGAGGGCGTTCGATTCGACGGAGATGTGATCGACATGCGCGAGTTCGGATGGACTCCAGAGTCAGATGATCGATCCATCGAATAGACTCTCGGGATGCTCTGTTGCCGCGTCGTCGACAGCCATACCGAAGGAGAACCGACTCGCGTCCTGGTTGACGGCATCCCCCACCATGCGGGCTTGGACTTTGCTGATGCACTCAAAGTCGCCCGCGAACAATATGAGCAGCTGTTGTCCTGGACGGTGCGCGAGCCACGCGGCTCAGATGTCGTCGTCGGTGCCGTTCTCACCCCGCCTGCTTCGGCGGACTCGGCTTGTGGCGTGATTTTTTACAACAACGTCGGGCTGCTCGGCATGTGCGGGCATGGCACCATTGGGTTGGTCCGGACACTCCAGTTCATAGGGCGGATGACCGCGGGAGTCCATAGGATCGACACCCCTGTCGGCCCGGTCACCGCGACGCTTTGTGCAGACGGTTCGGTTGAGGTGCAAAACGTTCCGTCGTATCGCGTCGCCAAAGGGGTCGAAGTCGACGTACCTGGATTGGGTCGCGTGTCCGGGGACATTGCCTATGGCGGCAACTGGTTCTATCTCATGGAGTTGCCGCAGCCGTTCGGTTACAGCGATGTGGGTCGGCTCTTGGCGCATTCGACGTTTGTTCGCCGGGCAGTCAACGCGCTCACGGACCCGCCGGAAGCGAAGCAAGTGGACCACGTCGAGATCTTCGGGCCGCCCTCGCATCCGGAGAGTGATTCACGCAACTTCGTTCTTTGTCCTGGTTTGGCCTACGATCGCTCGCCCTGTGGAACAGGCCTGAGCGCCAAGCTGGCCTGTCTGGCTGCTGACGGCAAGCTTCGGGCCGGTGAGGTATGGCGACAAGAAAGTATTGTCGGCACTCAATTCACGGGCCGGTTTGAGCACTCGGAAGACGGGAAAATCCTGCCCACAATCAGCGGCCGAGCATGGATTACGGCGGAATCAGAGCTCGTGTACGAAGCAAGTGATCCCTTCCCGAACGGCATCTGCTGACGGCACGCCAGACTTCCGAGCCAAAGGTATGATCCCTTCGCCCCCCGATGGACGACTTCGATTTCGCAAGCCCTGAAATCACGGGATCCCTGATCAGCCTTGACTTCGGTCCGGGTGGGCGCATCACCCAACTTTGGTGCCGGGACGTTCGCGCGCCGGAAGCATCTCACGACTACCAGTTCGTCCTGCCGCCCATCCACCTGAGCGACGAGTTCATCGAAGACTATCTCCCTGGAACGATCCTTCTCGGCGCGCGCATCTCGCCGGAAGAGCCTTGGATCGTGAGTCGCAATATTGAGGCGCGGCATGTCGATACGATGGAATCGACCAAAGCCGTTTTTGAATATGAATTCGGGCTCCTTCCAGAAATCCGCGCCATCGGCTCGTTCTATGAAGAGATCGGACAGCTGCCTGAAATGGTCTGGAATATCCAGTTCACAAATCGTGGCAAGCACCGCATCGAAATCGGAGAGCTTGCTTTCCCTTTTGCGCTGAACAACGTCCGCGACCGGATCGAGCATCACGATGATGAGCTCGACACCTGGGGGCATCGTGTCTGCCTGCATCCTTTTATCGGGGGCGCTGCCAGCTACCTTTACGCGCAGCCAGAGCGACCGGGCACCCCTGGACTGCTGATCTATCCCGGCGACACCACCAGTTGGGAGTTCGTCACCCATCTTCCGGCTTCGATCAACACCCCATATGACTGGACCGGGATTCCCGTGGTCTACATTGCCAGCAAAGCGGCCATGGAACGCGAGCGCTGGCCCGAGAACCTGGGCGAGCACACCAGCTTCTTTTTGAGCCCGGGCGA
This sequence comes from Fimbriimonadaceae bacterium, assembly GCA_046292875.1. GTDB lineage: Bacteria > Armatimonadota > Fimbriimonadia > Fimbriimonadales > Fimbriimonadaceae > JBKBQD01. The sequence continues at coordinate 782 of JBKBQD010000012.1, read as the reverse complement.
AACGCGCAGTGTTCAGTTGCGGATGGCGCCCTGTGACCGAGGCAGTCTCGACGCCGTCGCCACCACTTTGGCCGTTTGCCACCGCCCCGCATTCGTGCTCAGCTCATCGGCCGTCGCTCCGATCGGCGGTTCGATTCACGTGAACATGATGGGCGCCACGCCGATCAACATCGAGGCGCCCAACGGCGCCATCGTCGAAAGCGACGCGTTCGAGGATGGAGGCTACTGCCACCTGAAATCAAAGCGTGAAGGTTTACACCGAGTCTGGGTTGAGGACACGATGGGACGCTCGTCCTACCTCGACTTGCTGTACACACCTCCGATCGAAGCACTGATCAAGCGTCGCGCCGCCTTCATTGCGAAACATCAAGTGTGCAAAGAGCCGGATTCCAACCTTCGCCATGCGATCTTGCCTTGGGATCGCGTCTCGAAGTCCATCGCCATGGACCAGAGAATCTACGAGACCGTCTTTGGCGTGGAGTCCTCGCTCTCCGATGCCCTCTTTCTTGCATGCAAGAATCGCGTCTATCCTGATGCCCGACAGATCGCCGTGCTTGAGCGATACGCCACAGAATTCCTAGAGTCATCGGTCATTAACCCCGGAACCAGCGCCGTCGGCTCCGGGTTTGTTGGCGACAAAAAAGCTGCCACCCCCCCCCCCCCCCCCCCACCCCCTTGCGGGGAATGATAAGGCGACCACCGAGATCTACACCCAAACGCTCCGCGCGGGTGAAATGAGCGGCCAGTTTTCCGAAGTGGCGAGTCGATTGGCGGACCTGCAA
>JBKBQD010000011.1:0-41867 GCA_046292875.1 Fimbriimonadaceae bacterium | reverse complement strand
CTCCAAGCAAACAACCGAGAAAGCGGTCCAGAGCATCGGGAACCCGTGCCTGAGAGCGTGGTTTGCTGGCCGGATCTTTGGTTTTTTTGGTCTTGATCGTCATATCATGCCTCCCTATCAACTTAGACACGTGCACGCATTTTACTGCAGCAGCGGATGCTCGGAGCTGGTCCGCCAGGCGATTGGCGATTCAGTCAAAGTTGACAGCGCGGACCCTGACCAAGGAGAGGAGTCTGAGCGCCAAGTTCAGATTCACTGAAACGCAGATGGTTGAGATCCCGCGACAGGCGGCCCATTCCCCGTGGCCGAAGGCGCCAACACGTACCGCGTCAGCGAGCAAACTTTGCGCTCGCAGAGCAAGCGCTACGCGCTGCAGGAAGCGACCGACGTCAAACCAGGTACCGCACAGCCGAAAAGCGCCCGCCTAATAAAATTACTGGCTGGGCGTGGCCATCACGAGATGGAGACTGGCGCGCGATGGTAGGCCGTGCAGGGCTCGAACCTGCGACCAAGGGATTATGAGTCCCGTCCCCAGCTCTCACAGGCCCAAATCAAGCCACTCAGTCCAACAAAATCAAGCACTTGGCCGAACGTAACCGAACGCGACCGAACGTGCCCGACCCCCGGCGAACCGAGCTGCGCAACAACAGCGCAACAACCGCTCCACCTCAGCGCCAGATTCTAGCCAGCCGCCATGAGGTCTAGCAACCCAGCGTCCCAGGCTTTTCAAACGCACCGCACGTCAACTGCCGCAGCGCCCACATGCCGCACCGCGGCCCGATTGGGCCAACCGTGCTGGCGCCCGCACGAGGTCGGCTTGGCGCAGCCAGGCCCAGCGAACACAGCCACAGACCCGACGGCAGCAGCCAGAAGGTATATACGCACCCGCCACCGGGTGCGTGCCAGAACAGGCCAGGTGCGCTGGGTGATGCACGCAGAAACGGCAGAGGAGTGGTAGGCCGTGTTGGACTTGAACCAACGACCAAAGGATTCCGGTTTGTGCCCGTTTCTGGGCTCCCTGGACTATGCCTTCACCATGACCCGAGGGGTCAACAGGTGGGCGCCGTCTAGTCTCTACACCTTCCCGCACGGCGGGCTTGGCTCGGCGTTGCCTTGTGCCTGGCGGCCGTCAGGGTTCGCCGAATTTGACGCCATTCACGCACCGGGTTTCCCACGGTGGTGCACAACTGCTGCTATGAGTCCTCTGCTCTGACCAACTGAGCTAACGGCCCACTCCGAGGAATATTTTAGCGACTGACAGCGGAGCATGACCCCGGAAGACCTCACGGCACGGCAGGGCGACCGAGCACGCATCGACACCAGCACTCCCGAACGGCTGCTGAGCTGCTGAGCTGCTGAGCTGCTGAGCTGCTGAGGCGATGAGCCCACGCGACCAACGCCATGGTGCGGTCGCCCTGGCGGGCTCTCGCTCGTGAGACCTGCCCATGAGCACCCCCACAACCCTGTGCTCCCACAGCGCAGGCCGTCTGGCGCGGCACATGCATTCACAGGCGTCCCAACGCGGCCCCTTCCGAGCAGGCCTTAGACGGCGCCACTGCGGCTCGCCACTCGGCCCAACAGCCAGGGAAGGCGCCTGGAGAGGTTTTAAAGCCGTGTCGCTATACGCATCGAGGACAACCTTTTGATTCAAAGGAGCACATCGATGCAGATAGTTGAAAGTGACTAGACCACAGTCGCCGCCACAGTCGCCGACACTGCGGCCCGCCATGAACCCCGTCGCAGCCACCCTGCCGCGCAGGAGCCGGGCAAACCGCCCCGCCCTGCCCCACGGCTTATCCGGCTGCTTCGCAAGCAGGGGGACACCAACGGCCACACCCTATCGCAAGTGGCCCATGAGCTGGGCGTAACGCTTGGGTATTTGCTGCAACTGCAAAGCGGTACCCGCGATACGCGCAACAACAGCCGGGAGTTCGCCCGGCATGCGCCAGCTACCTCGGGACCTCGACAGTCAACGTGCTGCTGGCAGCGGGCGCCATCGATGTCCGCGATTTCTCGATTGGCGGCAGTCCCGAGCGGCGCATTCGCGTCGGCCTTCGGGCTCTGCTGGACGACCCGCAGGTGGGCGCCCTTGTCGACGAGGAGGCTCTGGTGGCGGCGCCGGTGGGCGTTCAAGAGCTTCTGGTGCGGCTGTACGAGGAGGCCATCGGCAGCGAAGTGATTCCATCGCACGGCTTGCCGCCCTTGCTACAGTCGTCGCTGCGGCTCGCCGTGGCCTACGCAGCCCAGGACGTCTGCGACGAGGAGGTCACCCCATGAGCCTGCTCGGTGATGTGCACCTGGGTGCGGAGCGCGCCCTCATGTCCACCGTGGCCGAAGTCTGGGAAAGCCTGCTCGGGCTGATGAGGCCCCCGCACTGGCTCAAGCGCCGACTGGCTCATCTAGGCTACCGGGAGCAGTTGCTGCCAGAGCAACGGCGCAAGCGCTCGGCGTATCAGCCATTGCCTTGGAAGACAACATCCTGCGGGGACGCACGCACAGCTTCTCAGACGACGCACTGCGCCTCCTGCACCAAGACATCGGGGTACCGGTCATCCTGCTGCGTGTGGCCAGTGGCGAACTACAGCTCCGTGATTTGGTTAGCACCTCCGGCCTGGGACAACTGGAACGTCGGTGGAAGGAGCTGCACAGAACGCAATCTGACCACCTCGACTGGCTGGTGGGGGGTAGGTCAGAGCCAGTGATGCTGGCAACAACTTCTGCCAATCCGGGCCTAGTCAACCACCGTCAAACGGTGTCGGCATACTCCAACTCAGCGAGAGTCTCGGCTAGTCGCTGGTAGCTGCAGACCTCAGCCTCCATACCGAAGAGTTTGAGGAAGGCATGAAAGTGACGTTCGTTCATCCACCTGTCTTCACCGAAGTCAAACAGGTACTGGACAAACTGCCGATACAACTCTTCACTGGAAAACAGCGCTTGCGGGACAAACTCATCGACCAGAATGCCCGCCTCAACAGCTGCCGTGACGGAGTCCAAGACGTACTCTACGAAAACATCGGAGCTACGCAGCTCCCCCTTCATGACGAAGGGTTCGAATTGGCTGAGCCTCGGGTCCCAGCCAGCAAAACGCTTTGCGAAGAAGCCCACCAAGTTGGGCCTTGCCTCAAATATTGTTTTGTACTTCATACTTTCACTTTTATTTTTTTCCAAACCACGCAACCAGCAAACCTTAACACCGTCAACTAACAAAAGGATTCTGTGCTTGCGTGTGTACATTATAAACCATCCAGCCCAATCCTGCAAGCCCTCTTTGCGAACCCAAGTTCGCAGAACCACAGCAAGAACGGCGGCCTCCTCAAATCAACCGATAGCTCGTGACATTACCTCCTTAAAATCAAGTTTTTCAATTCAACGTGCTTCATGCAGGAAGCTGAATGCGCCAACGGCGCATGATTCAGCCTCATGCCGAAGCGCAAAAGCAAATTGTTAAAGAGCCGAGGACGAACCTCAGTGTCTGCGATGGTTTCGAGGAATGCTCCAAGCAAAGCTTGGACGGCGAAGCCATTTGATGAGACGCACCAACCCTATGAGTTGGCCGCCTGTTCGTGACGCGCGAGGCTGTGAGCCTGCGGATGTGATGTGTGTACATAAATTATATACCATTTTAGTGACCGATGCAAGGGCTTAGAACCGATAAAGCTCGCAGCGCACAGATGAACCGCCCCGGAAATCGAGGAGGCTGTTTGGTTTAAGTTGACACCTCTGTCGAGGTGTCGCTGACGGCGAGTTGCCGCCAGTAGTTTGCCTGAGCTTCTGCCGGAGGAATGCCCCCAATCGGCGTGAGCAGTCGGGTGTGGTTGAACCCGTGCACCCATTGCAGGGTGGCCAGTTCCACGGATTCCCGGGTCCTCCAGGGTCCCCGGCGGTGAATCAGCTCGGCCTGGTACAGCCCGTTGATGGTCTCGGCCAGGGCGTTGTCGTAGCTGTGGCCCCGGCTGCCCACCGAGGGTTGGATGCCGGCCTTGGCCAGTCGCTCGGTGTCGCGTATGCAGAGGTATTGCGAGCCCCTGTCACTGTGATGGACCAAGGCGTTGCCAGCGGGTCGCCGCTCATAGAGCGCTTGCTCCAGTGCATCGAGTACAAAGTCGGTCTGCATGGTGCCACTGACCCGCCAGCCCACGATGCGCCGGGCGTACACGTCGATGACGAAGGCCACATAGAGCCAGCCCTGCCACGTGCTGACGTAGGTGAAGTCCGACACCCACAACTCGTTGGGCCGACTGGCGTGAAAGACCCGGTTGACACGGTCCAGCGGGCACGGCGCTGCCTTGTCGGGCACCGTGGTGCGCACCGTCTTGCCACGGCGTGCTCCCTGCAGTCCCATGACACGCATCAGGCGCTCGACCGTGCAGCGCGCGACCTCGATGCCCTCGCGGTTGAGTGGCAGCCAGACCTTGTCGGCACCGTAGACCTGCCAGTTGGCGTGCCACACGCGCTGGATGTCGGCCATCAGGGCTTCATCGCGCTGGGCCCGCTGGCTGCAAAGTTGCGGCTGCCGCCTGCGGGCGGCATGGCCTCAGTAGCACGTCGGGGCCATCTGCAACACACGGCAGATGGGCTCGACCCCGTACAGATGACGGTGCTGGTCGACGAAGCCCTTCGGTTCTTCAAACGGCGGTCGAGCTCCGCCTGGGCGAAAACAAGCGAACGCGCAGTTTCATTAAAAACGCGCTGGCCGCCTTGAGGATGTCGTTGGCCCGGCGCAGTTCCCGGTTCTCGCGCTCCAGTTGCCGCAGCCGCTTCCGCTCGCCGCTGGTCAGTCCCGCACGCTGCCCGGCATCGATTTCCTGGCGCTTGACCCATTCGAGCAGCGTCTGTGGCACGCAGCCAATCTTGGAGGCAATCGATTCCACCGCCGCCTGCAGCTAGGGGTAGTCGGCTCGATGCTCCTGCACCATACGCACGGCGTGCTTACGTACCTCGGATGCCATCAAAATCCGGGGCGATTCAGTGAGGCTAGGTCATTATGCTGACCGGTATGGGTCTATCCTCTCGACCAGTCAGGCTGCTTCCGCCTCAAGTTGACTCCACTCTGTGTAGAGCATCCGTTCAACATCTAGCATGGTTACCCGATGCTGGTTCAGCAGTTCTTCTAAGTGTCGCTGGTCCAGAAGCTCAACACCGTTGAGCGTCGCGCTCTCATGAGCAGCGCTGTTGAAATGCTGGTTGGTGAGGCCGACCTTCCTGAACTGCACCCCGGGATGGCGACGTTTGTAAAAGGCTTCACCGGCTACAACCTCTTTAACGGCATCCCAGCTTAGCCCCTTGGCATCGCTTGCCGTGGTCTTTGTCTGCACCAGCTCGCCCACATTGCCCTTGATGGCCACGACATCGACACCGTAGTCGCCTGAGGGCGGAGTGCAGTAGACCAAGTCGAAGCCGCGCCGGGCCCAAATGGCAGCAGCCAAACCCTCGAAATATCGCCCCTCCATGCGCAGCGCCATGTCGAGGGTGACGACCTCATCGATACTTTCAGCAGCGTCGCCCGGAACAACCTCTTCCACCCGGAAGTCTGCCGCGGTGATGTCCGGACAGCCGTTAAGCATGTCCCCGGCCAGTGAGCGCTTGCGTTCCAGTAGCTGGTCAAGCTTCACATCGAAGGTTGTGAAGTCGTCCGCCGCGACGACCGGGTAGTACACGTAAACATCCTTCGTTTGGCCGATACGCCAAGCCCGGTCTGTCGCCTGGTCTTCCTTGGCAGGATTCCAGGTGCGCGTGTAGTGAATGACGTGGTTAGCCGCCTGGATGTTTACGCCGAAGCCGACTGCCACCGGGGACAGGATGATGACCCCGAAGCCTGGCTTGGATTGGAAAGCCTTGATGCGTTTCTGGCGACTGACTGCACTGGAAGCCGACGCTGCCGTATCGCCGTTGATGATGTCCGCGTCATAGTCGAACACCTCGGCTATGTAGTGCTGCAGAAGGCGCTGGATGTTCTTGAACTCACAGAAGATGATGGCCTTCTCCCCTTTGGACTGGATGTCCTTAAGCTGACGCAACAGCCAATCCAGTTTCGGGGCGGCCTGCCGGTACTGCTGCAGCGGCTCCGGCTTGAAGACTGTCAGTCCATGGCGCTTGGGGTCCGTGCAGACCAGTCGCAGGTAGTGCAGCAGACTCAGGTGGTTCTTGAAAGGCGTGTTGACATTCGGGTCGCCACGCTTCTTGAAGTTTTCGATAGCCCATGAATATAAGTTGCGCTGCGCAGTGGACAAGGGTAGCCGGCGGCATTCCTCGACGACCACCTTGCGCGGCAAATCCTTTGCCACTTCCAGCTTTGTGCGCCTCAGGATTTGCGGCTCGATGCGCTGTCGTAGCTCCTCAATGCGCCTTTTACCCTCTTCGTCACGCTCGTCAATTTCAATCGGGCGACGGTAGGTCTTGCCGAAGTCATTCAGGGCGCCTAGCAAACCTGGTTGCACAAAGTCAAACAAGCACCATAAGTCCGCGAGCGTGTTCTCGACCGGCGTGCCTGTGCATGCAATCTTGAATTCTGCGTTTTGCTTCTTGGCAGCACGAGTCACCATGGCCGCCGGATTCTTGATGCGCTGCGCTTCATCGCACACCATCAAAGACCATCGCTGAGCAGCAAACGAGAACTCTAAATCCCTGAGCGTCTCGTACGTCGTCAAGACCAGCTTGGCGTCCCCAACCCAGTTGGGCTTCAAGAACTTGACCAAACCATCTTCTGTGCGGAGCTTTTCATCGATGCTGTCACGGGGAACCCTCAATGGAGCCAAGGCATCCCCATAGGCCGTTAGGATGCGGAACGCACCTGGGTAGAACTTGTCAGCTTCTTCTTTCCAGTTTTCCAGCAAGGACACTGGGGCGACTACCAGCATTGGAAGGCAGTCTGGTGTCTCCTCTATGATGGAAGCCATCAAGGTCAACAGCTGAAACGTTTTGCCAAGACCCATATCGTCGGCAAGCACCATGCCGCGCACGTTGTGCTCATGGCGCAGGCTGAAGAGGTACTGCAAACGAGCGACCCCTTCACGCTGGTGGTCCAGCAATTTGACATTCTGGGCCATTGTTTTTGGAACGCGCAATTCATGCTCTGTGATGCGCAAGGCCTCAGCACGGCGCTCTTCGTAATCGACGGTATCGATGTTGGGTCGCAAGACCAGCGTCTTCCTCTCCTTGGGACCGAGCGACTTGCGTTTATCCGGGTCAAACTTCCGCTGCTGGACCTCCTCGGCGACTTGCTGGAAGGTCTCAGTAATATGCAGGGCTTCGTCCGTCCGGATAGGCGCGGGAAGCCACGGCAAAGAAACTTCCGTGCGGCCTTCAGCTTGCGCTTCCTCTGCCGTCTTGCGAAGCTTGGCGAGGGCATCGTCATTAACGGGGATGGTTACCGGCTCTGTGGCGCCCTCCGGCATGTAGGCGATAACCTGGATGACGTTTTCAGGGAACCACCCCTCGTCCTCTTGCTTCTTGGCGATGTACGGCGAGTAGTAGGGCTTCTCAAAGCCGACACCTTCAACTCGGGATGAGTACGCTGACAAGTCATACACCTGGTCATAACTGACCAAGACCTGTGGTGAGGACTTCTGCTCAAGGGCGAGACGCAAGGTCTGCAAGTGCTCAACTGCTTCTGGCAGGACTTCCAGCTCATACCCTGCCCAGAAAACCAGCTGCAGCCCCTTGTCAATGGACGATTCCAGTCGGCCCAAGAACCGGCTCAGCTCTGCATCATCTTCAAACCAGTGCACAACTGACGAACTGATGCCAGATGAATCGGCTGACTCAATCAGAAGGCCGACTTTCTCGGGGTACCCCCGGGAGTCACGCTCGATGTGCGGGGTGAAGCGTTCAAACTGAAGACCCGCCTGCTCCTTGGCCTGTTCAAACTGGGCTTCGTCAATGACCGCGCTGGCTGCCTGTCCAAGTGCAGCGTAAGGATTAACCAAAAATGCCTGAGCTCTTGCACCCGCGACCCGCCGCCCCGGCATCCTTTTGATTTCTGTCAGGACAGCTTTGACCTCTGGCGAGATGACCACTTGCACCAAGCCACCGTCTGGTTTGGCAACGTCATAATGGTCTGCAACCGAGCTCAGCCGGTCGAAGTAGTCCAACCAATCAGGGGGAGCATCCTGGAATGACGGAAGAATCTCGACCACTGCATCGTCGATGACAGATTCGGACTTGCGGAATGACAGCTCTAGCTTGTCCGGTGTCAAGACGACGGTTTTCACTAGGAAGTCCGACATGGAGGCATTGGCCGCGATGGCTGCCTTCCGGATGCGCCCCCAGGCCAACAAATTGGATTCAGCATCTCGTTGAGCGGCTGGCCGCCGAGCAAACTCGACCACAGCCTTATATAGCGCCCATTGCTGGGCGGTCATCAATTCTTTGACCTGCCCATACTGAAGAAGAGCGCCTTCGTATTCTGGAGAGACCTTTTCCCCATCGGGTGTAAGCCAAGCGCCTAAAGAGATAGAGAAATTCTCATCCGAGATGGCGCCTTTTGAGGAAATCGAGGGAGTTAACGTAGTCGAATCGGGTACTCCCAATACCGAGTGCAAACCTTCATAGCCGGACGATGCTGCTGCCTCGTAGAACGCGTCCCAACTGAGCACATAGGTATCGCCGACCTCAAATGCGAAACCTTCATCAACCAGCTGCTTTATAAATGGGCGGATATGTGAATGAGAGTGCTCACTCAATTTCTCGCGGGAAATAGAAATTCCCTCTGATGAAAGCTCGAACCCATCGGTCCGAGCGGGTGTTTTTCCGCTTTTAAATAATGAAAACAGTTTCATGGTCAAGAAAACCTAACCCATCCCTTATTACTGACATAGCGAAAATCCCAGTATCTGAGTAAATCACAAACAGAAGCATCAGACCCATGATAAATAAACCATAGCCCCCCACCGATAGGTCTCCTGTCTTCGGTTTGGATACTCATTTGCCGGGCCAAAACATCAAAGTCAGACTGATTAAATCTTCTGCTCTTCAAGATGGAGAGCAAATGATGAGGAAGTTTTTCTTCATTTCTTGAAGAAGAAGTTTTATTTTGGAAAGCAGTTGCTACCGAAGGAGCTTTCGGCGAAGTGCTGGCATTGGATTGCGCCACTTTCTTTGTGCTGGCGGCATTAGTCGAAATCCCGAACTTACCCAACTCATCTTTGAATCGGTCTTCCCAATGCGGGTATCCCAAAACATTATCCTGATGTCTTAAATATAATATGCGGGCATCGTTTTTTAACGAATTTAGCTCGTTAAGCTTGCTACGAACAGGCTTTGTTAAGTCAAATGGCAAAGCCCGCTTCAAACTATAGCCATAGAATGCGTTTGACTCTCCGCTGAATTCGACCGCCACCAAATCCCCCAGCGTCATGATGAAGGCATTATTAAGTGGATTATTGTCTTCAAGGTTAACTATCAAACCTTTTAGCTTGCTTCGAAGCTCAATAAAGTCACGCTCCCGATGGTCCCTGGCATGCCTTCCCAGGGCAAAGTGAATATTTTCAATAAGTGGTACATACCTCACCCAGAATTTTAATCGACGCGTATCACTCAGCCCGTCTTGGGCAAGTTTTGTAAAGAATAGCTCAATAAATTCAAGCTTGAGCCAGTTACCAATCATCTCTCTGGCTTCATCGGTCACGCCACCCCATCGGTGGTCATTAGATGGGAGCCATGGATTACCCCAAGAGTTGACGCTAAATTCTTTAAGCTCGACATGTTGAGGAGCCTGCGGAATTCGAGCGTATCTATCTAAGAGCATTCTTAAGCCGCGGTCTCTTAAAACCTCATTTCCATTGATAAGTTTCAAGAGGCTCGACAGAAGTGAGGAAAACTCCTGATGACTTTGCTTGCAAGCGTGAGACAACTGAGCCAATATCAATTCGCGTGTGAACCAACTGGCATCAGTGATTCCCAATAGTTCGCGGACCTGGGATACCTCGTCCGTTCGACCACTCATGACCTTTGGGGCGTAAGCGGCGCACGGGTCTGTCGTAAACAGTTCTCGATTACCTAGCACACATCCGACCCAGTCAGGATTGATGTTGGCGTCGCGGATGAGAGGTGCTTTGTTGTTGAGGTAGCTCTGTAGGGTTCTCCAGTTTTTTCCGCCGGTGATGTGAACGCTCCGCCCCATGCCGTCGTAGTCAAAATAGCTTCTGACAAGCCCCTGGTAACACTTCCGATATTGCCGAGGGCTGTCTTCCCATTCGCGTAACCCATCCAAGACCCAATCAAAGCGGTCGGGGTCTTCAATCAAGCATCGGGAGTCACCCCAAGGACGAACCGTTAGACCAAAGCACACTAGGCGTGCATCCCGCAGTGACTCAAATTCGCCGGACTTCCAGAAGCGCCTTACTGCCTCTTCTTGCATATCTTTGGGCTCCTCGCTTGCACCGCCCTTTCTCACCTGCTTCTCAAGCTGAACGAGCACCTTGTCCATCTCTGCGCACGTTCGCATCTCAACACCACCACGGTTGTTGATGTCTGCCAGCGATTTGGAAAGCAGGGACAAGATATCCATGGTTTTATATCGGGCAACGTCCAAAATCGCCGCTCGCCCCCTCAATCGACGCGGGTCGCTTCTCGTCGATACCAAGGAATTCAATCCTCATCTCGACACGGCGACTTTCCTCCGGCGTGTCCTTGGATGAGTTGAACGCGAAGCCCCCGACCAAGAAGACATCACGGACGGCTTCTTTTTGAGCTTGAGTCAAAGGGTCCGGTCCATTAGTCTTGAACATGGCGCAAAGCACGCGCTGGCTGCGGCGCAGGCTAAGTCCAAGATTGGCCAAGTAGGTGCCCGTCTTGTCCGTGTAGCCTTCAACGACGATGCGTTTGAGCACCCTCTGGCAAGTATCGCTGTTGGCCATGTTCAAAAGCTCAGGAACAAATCGGCGCAACACACCCTCCTGTTCGTCCGATAGCCGGTCGCTGTTGAAGTCAAAGCGCGCGCGGTCACCGAAGTCAATAACGTTGCGGCGACTGTCTACCTTGACCCCTTCATGCCGTTTGGCTGCTTCGACAGCGATGGCCATACAGTTGTCGATGTCGGCTTTGTGCTGAGCTTCCCGGGCTTCTTGCTCTGTCACTGTCTTTGTGACAGCCAAAAGTGCAACGGCCATCACCACCAAGAACAAGACCATCAAGGCGGTCATCAGGTCGGCATAGGAAATCCAGAACGGCTTCTCGGCCTCATCCCGGCCCTTGCCGCGACTCAAGAAACCCCGACCCATCACGACCTACGCCCCCTGGGTGTTGCTGTGCTCAGGACATCGTCCAACTCCTTGATGGAGGTTCCGAGCAAGCCAACAGCAGATGAGAGCTTCTCGTGGAACTCGTGGTTGTTGGCACGGACGGTCTTGAGCATTTCCTCGCGGAATTTCTCATGTGCGGTCGCCAGGACTTGTGCGACTCCCGCCATGAACTGCTCGGCCTGAAGCTGTGCCTTGCTCAGTTCTTTTGTCGCCGCCTCGATGCGACGCAATACGTCTGAGGTGAGGCTAACATCGGTCTTGGCATTGGCCACCAAGGCTTTTAGTTCGGTCACGAGACTGCCTATGGCATCGCGCTGAGCTTTGTAATCTTGGATACCCTGCTGCAGGGATGAGGCCGCCGTGCCCATCGAACTCGACAACTCACTCAGCCTTGTGGCAACTGTTGCCGTCTGATTCATCACGCCACTGACCTTGTCAGTGGCCGAGGAGAAGTTACGCGTGGCAGCGTTGACCTTTTCGGCCCCGTCGTTAAGCCGCCCGATAGCGGAGCTGGTCGTCCTGCTCAGAAGCTCAACGGCTTCGGACGACTTGGCCGATGCAGTAGAAATCTGCTGGATGAGGCTATCAATCGCGGTTGTCAAGGCATCCACTGCCGCCTGGGTCTTTCCAGAGCGTTCGGCTTCACGCTTGCGTCCATCTTCCAGGGCCTCCTTCTGGGCGTCTCTGAATTCCTTAAGCATCGCGCCGATTTGATTGCGCATGGAGTCCATCGTCGACTGGAGGATGCGGCGAGAGTTCTCAGTCGATTCCGTGAGCACTTTGCCAGTGTGGTCTACGAATTTTTCGGTGGAACGCTGGATTTCGTTAGCCGCCTTCTCCGTCGTTTCCGCCACCTTGGCGTCTCGCTCCTGGGCTTTATCCAATCCAGCTTGCTGGACAGCTTGAAACTCGGCCAGCATCTTGCCGAGCTGTTCCCCAAGTGCGTCCAATGTCGCTTGCAGCTTGGCGCCCGTCTTTTCCTGCGAGCCTTCGACGAGTGCCTTGATTTGCTCCACAAACTCGCGGGTGGTCTTGTTGATGCTTTCCTGGCGCTGTTCCATCTTCTCGACGGCTTCAGCCATGCGGCGGGTCATTTCCTCTGCAGAAGATTTCAAACCGTCGGAAGTCGTCTGACTCGATGCCAAAATGGCCTTCCGGAGTTCCTCCAGCATGTTTTGCGTTGCCTGCGTCATGGCGGCTTGACGCGACTCCATATCAGCGAGCGCCTTGGCCATCTGCTCGGCCATAGATTCGCTTGACTTCCTACCTGCGTCTTGGAGCGAGACCACCAGCTCATTGAGCTTGTTCGCTGCTTCTTGCATCGTGTTGGCAGTGCGCTGGTTCAGCTCATTGATGCCCGAAATCTGACCGCCGAACAGGTCATTAAGCCGCTGGCTGAAGCTCGCCATGACGTCTTGCAGCATCTTGACTGCTGCAGCCGACTGGTCACCACTCGCTTGCTGCACAGCGCTTTTGATGTCAGCCAAGGGCTCAGACAAGCTTCCGCGGATGGCGTCTGAAATCGTGGTGCCCAATGCCTTGCTGTTTTCCTGTGCGGCTTCGATTTGGGTTTGGGTGACCTGTTCGAGCCGACTCTCAAGCGATGCCGTCAGACGCTCTAGTGTCTGCGCTTGCTTATCGCTGAGCTCACGCAGGATAGGGGTCAGGTCACGCAGAAGTTCGCTCTTGAGGTGTTTGAGCTGCGTTGCCGCTTCTTCCGTGTGTGCGGCAGTATCTTCAAGAAATTGTTCTGCGACGGAGGCAGGGAAACGACGGTCCAAGCTGTCCGCTATTCGGTCTACGCCACGATAGAGAGCAGAAAGTGCCAACTTTTCAAGAAACGTAACGAGCATTGCCAAGCCAATTGCGGCGGCAGAAACCAAGAAGGCTTCACCAACCGAATGCATTAGCGTCTCAAGGCTACCCCGGACCACATCCGCATCGGAGCTGACTTTAAAGGCTTTAAGCCCTTCAATCAGCCCGACGAAAGTTCCAATGATTCCAATGCCAGTGAACAAGCCGGGCAAGTGCTTAAAGAATTCTGCCCGAACGTGATGGTCAACCGCTTGCTGGGGGTTCCAAACGGCTTCCGCAGGTGTTGTGGCTAACCAGCGTGTCTTGGCAATGCCGGAGCCATCGTCCTCGGTCGTACTGTAGAGCGTCTTCTTGTACTCACGCCAAAGATGGCCGATTTCCCCGTCTTTTGGGAAATATACATCAAGAGCTTGGGGGTCTTTTGCGTCTCTACCGCTCGCGCTATCGAGAGATGCCTTAATTCTCCCGAAATCATATATTCGCTTTAACGCAGGAAAAAGAAACCAAATAAGAAATCCCAGTGACAAAATGGTAAGAACAGCGCTCACCAGCTGCAAATGGAAAGACATTGACGTGATGATTTCAGGCATGGCTTTTAAGATTCATTTTGCGGGCAATCAATGACTTGATGAATGCCTCTCCCATCTGAAAATTAGCTTGTTGAGATTGGCCCCCTCTGCTGGAACCCCTTCCAGACCATCTTGGCCAGCATGGCCTGAACGGCAGCAAAAATCCGTTCGTCTTTTAGCATCTGGTCGGCGATGGCGTTCTGGGCGTCTTGCGCGTCGATGACCACGTCCATGAACGCGTCCTTGAAGCCGCCGAGCCCAAACTGCTCCTCCGAGTTGTTCTGGGCCTGTGCTGCGAGTTCCGGATTGGCCATCAGACGTCCTCGCCATGTGGTGACTGCGCCGATGAAGTCGGCCTCGGTAATCTCCCCAGCAAAAAGCTCATTCATGCGTTGGACGATTTCGCGTAGCTCTTTCTTTTCGTCCTCCACGCCCGCACCCGTGCCTGCTTCCTTGATGCCTGCAAGCTTGGTCACCTCGCCGGACTCCAGTACCAGGGCTCGCTCACCCATCTTCTGAAGGCGGTAGTGCGTCAGCTGAACATCCGAATCCAGCGCCAGAGTCTCCCGTTTTCCATGCTCTGCCAGGCGAGGCATCAGGTTCTTGCCGAAGACGAACAGTTTCTCCAGCTCCGGGTCGTTGTACGGAATGATTTGCGACAGGAATTCGTACAGGCGCAGGAACGAGCCCAAGTCCTTGCGAAAGAGCTGCCTGTCCTCCTCTTCCAGCTCACCGTACCGGTCCGCTGCCGGTTTCAAGGCGCCATGCAAGGCCGCTTGGGTCTTGACCTTGGGGTTGAAGAAGGCTTCGGCGAACTGTTCCACTTCTGCCCAGTAGTACACGCCGGCTGTGTTGAGCTTGGTCATCAACTCGTGGACGACGTTGGGGTCCGTGACGTCCTCCAACTGGGCGGTGCAGTAGTACGGCAGGAAGCTCTTGAGAATCTCCTCCGGCTTGTTGACAAAGTCCAAAACGAACGTGTCATCCTTGCCGGGATAGGTGCGATTCAATCGAGAAAGCGTCTGCACCGCCAGCACGCCCGACAACCGCTTGTCCACGTACATCGTGTGCAGCAAGGGCTGGTCGAAGCCGACTTGGTACTTGTTGGCCACCAAGAGGATGCGGTACTCATCCCGCTTGAACGCTTCGGCCGGCTCTTGACCCTTGATTTCAGCGTTCATCGACGATTCGGTGAACTCGCCTGGCCCCGAATCCGGGTCCACCACGGCACCGGAGAATGCCACGAGCGTGCGCAGGTTGCCGTAGCCCTTTTCGCGGATGTACTTGTCGATGGCCAGCTTGTAGCGCACCGCAGCCTTGCGGCTGTCCGTGACCAGCATGGCCTTGGCTTTGCCGCCAATCTTCTTGGCTACGTGCTCTCGGAAATGCTCCACAATGACCACCACCTTTTGGGCAATGTTGTGGGGGTGGAGCTTGGCGAACTGCGCCAGTGCCTTCTTGGCCTTTTTCTGAGGCACCAGCTTGTCGTTTGCCAACGCGGACAGCTGATAAAACGTCGCGTAGCTGGTGTAGTGCTTGAGCACGTCCAAGATAAAGCCTTCCTCGATGGCTTGGCGCATCGAGTAGACGTGAAAAGGGATGGGCAGGCCATCTGGCCCCTTGCGACCGAACAGCTCAAGCGTCTTGTTCTTGGGTGTGGCTGTGAAGGCGAAGTAGCTGACGTTGCTCGGGCGCTGGCGCGACTGGATGACATCGTTGATGATGTCCTCGGAGGTAATGTCGTCGGGGTCGATTTCAACATCGCCCTCGACCTCCACCGTTTCGCCATTGATGACCTCAACGACCTTTGGCTTGCCCTTGGTCAAGGCCTGTCGGAGCTTGCGAGCGGACGCACCCGATTGGCTGCTGTGGGCCTCGTCGATGAGGAGCGCGAAACGCTTTTTGCCCAGGTCGCCCACCGTGTCGAGGATGAAGCCGAACTTTTGCAGGGTCGTCACCACAATCGGGACGCCGTCGTTCAGTGCTTTGGCAAGCTGCGCTGAGTTTTCGGTGATGGCCTGAACGACACCCTTCTTGTGCTCGAACTGACTGATGGTGGCCTGCAACTGAGAATCCAGCACGCGGCGGTCAGTCACGACGATGACAGTATCAAAGACCTTCTCGCCGTTGGCGTCGTGGAGGTTGGACAATCGGTGTGCCGTCCAGGCAATGCTATTGGACTTGCCTGAACCTGCGGAGTGCTGGATGAGGTAGGTCTGACCTGGCCCCTCGACGGCGGCGTGCCGGATGAGCTCCTTGACCGCGACCAGCTGATGAAAGCGCGGGAAAATGAGTGTTTCCTTGACGATTTTCTTGCCCGCCTGCTCGACGGTCTTGGTCTCCAGGTGCATGAAGTCGCCCAGGATTTCCAGCCAGGTATCGGGCTGCCAAACAAAGTCCCAGAGGTAGTAGGTCGGATAGCCCTTGCCTTCGGGCGCGGGCGGGTTTCCCGCCCCGCAGCTCAGCATGTCGACACCATCCGGCTTGCCCATGTTGAAGGGCAGGAAGTGCGTCTCATCTCCGGCCAGCTTGGTGGTCATGTAGACCAGGTCCGTCGAGACCGCAAAATGAACCAGCGCGCGGGTCTTGAACTGCAACAGCGCCTCAACTTCCTTGGTCTTGGGGTCTTTGGGCAGGCGGTCCTTCTTGTACTGCTTGATGGCGTCTGCGACGCTTTGGGTCAGGTCGGTCTTGAGCTCGGCCGTGGCGACCGGCAGGCCGTTGACGAACAGCACCAGGTCAATGCTGTTTTCGTTGTTCAGCGAGTAGTGCAGCTGGCGGATGACCGTGAGCCGGTTGCGCTTGTAGTTCTCAACCAGCTTGGGGTTCTTGCCGTGGGCCGGCTTGAACTGACACAGGCTGAACTTGGCGTCCACGTCCTTGAAGCCGTGACGCAGCACATGCAGCGTGCCGTGGGTGTCGAGCTGCTTGGCCACCCGCTTGACGAATATCTGCTCCGATTGACCGTTGTGCCACTTCTTGAACTTGGCCCACTCGGTGGGTTGTGTTTCCTGCACGTAAGCCAGCAGGTCCTCCGCGAAGATGGCCTGGGCCCGGTCGTATGAAGGCGCGTCTTTCAGGTGGGTGAGCACCCGCCAGCCGGATGCGGCGAGCTTGGCGCACAGCTCGTCTTCAAAGACCTTCTCGGTGTGAATGTTCGTCAGTGTTGGCAATGCAGTCCTCCCAATATTCCGGCTTCTTGTCTAGCACCCGAACTTATTCCGATTTTGACGCGCGTTTCAACTCGCGCTGTGTCTTTCCCTCGGTGTTCTTCCAGTCAGCAATAGCCGTGCAAAGGAGCAAGACTACAATACCCGCCCCTTCAGATACACGGATGAAACGTGTGATAACGGAAGTGGTTGGTCCGGTCATCTTGGCCTTGTTATACTCAAGCCAGGCCTCCAAGGCGGCTGGAATCAAAAAGTACAGAACGACGAAGCTGATGACTCCGGTAATTAAGGCGCCTTTGGGCCCAAATTTGTTGGCAATGGCGCCCATGTCGACCACTGCCGAGCCCAGGTTGTTACCTGAGCGGCGTCTGCGATAGTTCCGTTTGTAGGCCAAGAGGTCTCCTTGCTGGTTTTTAGCTGTAGCAACCGACGTTAGCCCTAGTTCCGGTCCGCGGGGAATCGAACCTCGGTGAGCTTCCAGTCCGCAAAGCCGTAGCGCTCAAACACGACACCAAGGCTTTTGGCTTTATCTGGGGAATGAGGGTCAATTGCGTAGGCAATCAGCTTATTGGCGCCCTTGCGCTCAAACGTCCAGCTTGGCTTTTTGTCCTCAGATGAAGGCGCACTCTTGCTGGCCGACTTTGGGCCGAACTCGCCGCTTTGCATAGCCCCCATGACCAGTTCAGGTCCAACCAGCGCGTCTACAAACTGATTGACCATCGCTGCGCCCAGCATGGCCCCCAGGGCTTCTGCGCCGCTGCCTCCGGACTTCCCGAGTTGTTCGGCCATCATGGCCGATATCTGTCCTTTGATGCTCTCGCGCAACTTCGGGTAGTCCACGTGCTCGTTGAACTTGTCGGCGTCCTTTTCCTGGGCCGCTGTCTGCATGGCCTTGAGCGCCAGGTAGGGCGAGTAGTACCAGTAACCTCCCACCGCGGCGACGGTCAGCGCCAGCAGGCCTGCGATTGCTTTCAGCTTCATTGCGAGCTCCTTGTGGTAGATTCACGATTCGAAAGGTCGTATCGCGCCCCAGCGGCGCCACAGGCTGTACCGGTAGGTGCGGCAGGGCGTGAAGGTGGCTGCGCTCTCTTGCAAGCTGTTCATGCCGCCGCCTTGAAGGTGCTCAGGTCGAGTTGACCGGTGACCGCTGCTGAAATCAGAGAGGAGCGGTACTCGCGGAGGCGCTCGATGTGTGCGCGCACATGCTCACGCAGAGCATCAATCCGCGCCGTCTGCTCGTCGAGGAAGTTGGCGATGCGTTCTTGCTCAGTGCGGGGCGGCCAAGGCGTCTTGAAGTCCCGTGTGAACTCATCGGGAACGCGCTTGAGGCCCCCAGCCCCGGTCATCGCACCAGCCCCGTGTTGTCGAAACTGCTGGCTTTGAACAACGTAGTTCAGAAAACGAGAGCTGGTATCGCCCTTGGGTCGCAACACAGTAAGCTCGGAAGTTCCAAAACCTGCCCCGAGCACCAGATTACGCATCAACGCACCCTTACCGTTTTCAAAGCAGGGGGTCACCTTCGCAAACGCTACGTCTCCATCTTCGAAGTACGAGTAGCCGTTACGTACCTCTGAAACCGGACGGACTCGGTCCAGTTTCAGCGAACCATCTTCGCCGATGGCTTCCATCGGAAGAAAGGAGACTTCGGTGTCTGGAGCACCAAGCAGGTCTGCGCGCACGGCAGGGTTCAAGTCTGCGACGTAGCGAAGGCGGGTAGTCGGCCACGTCACACCAACATCCCCTTCACCACCCCCACAACCCGCCTCTTTGCCCGTAGCTCGGGAAGAAGGCATCAGCGATGCAATGGGTTGGCCGGTGACGGCTGCTGAAATCAGCGACGACCGGTACTCGCCAAGAAGCTCATTGAGCCGCTCCTTCTCTGCAATCAAAGCATCAATCCGCGCCGTCTGCTCGTCGAGGAAGTCCACAACAGTCGCGAGTTGCGACATAGGCGGCACTGGCACCGTAAACCGCTCAACATCGAGCGCCGAGAGGTGCTTTACGGTTGTGTAGTAAGTCAGGTCGTTAGCCACTTTCAACGGGGTCGGAAGCACATACCTCAGATAGCGACTCATCAGCGGGGTCTCCCCTCGGACGCAGCACATACGCTGATTTAGCAGGGCAGGCCCACCACGCCACGTCCCAACATTGAAGTCACCATCCATGCCAATCAACACGTCGCCTGAATCAACTGCAGCCGCATCGACCCAGGGGCCGTTGTAGCGGGTCTCCGTGGTTGAGCTGTTCAGGTCACGAATACGGACCAACGCATGTTCACCGTTCGCATCAAAGGCTTTGGAGTCGAAAGGAAAGCCGTTGACTACGCGTGCAACGTCCTTCAATCGGCGCAGGGTCCACGGCGGGGCAACCGGCTCAGACCAGGGCGTTCCAAGGGCTTTGGGCGTTCTAGTCACACCAACACCCCCTTCATCAACTCTACAAAGCGCTTCTCCATCTCCCGAATCTCGTCAGCAATGACGTGCGGCGGGCGAGGGGGCTTGTAGACGTAGAAGTAGCGGTTGAAGTTGATTTCGTAGCCGACCTTTCCAACTTGGCCGTCCTTTTCATCACGGATGTCTTCATTGACGAAGGCGTCTGGCACGTGGGGCAGCACCTCGCGCTTCATGTAGGTGTCCACGTCTTCGGTAAGCGGCACGTTCTCCGTATCGCGAAGGTCCGGGTCGTAGGGCTTCTGACCCTTCTTGAGCTTGACCTTCAACTCCTTGCCCGGCTGCGGTGGACGGTCAACGGTGACCTTGCGATAGCCGAAAAACTTGGTGTCGAAAATCTTCGAGACGACCCGTGCGGGCTCTTGCTCCTGAGCGCCGTTCTTACCGTTGTCTTTGAACTCATTGACAAAGACCGCGCCGTCCTCGAAGCCAGAGTAAACGCGGACGATTTCGTCAATCTGTTCGTCGGTGATGTAGACGCGCTTGTTGCCCAGGCTCTTTTTCATCTTGGCATACATGCGAGTCGCATCGATGAGCTGGACTTTGTTTTTGCGCTCCTTGGGCTTGTTGTTCGACAGCAGCCAGATATAGGTGGCGATGCCCGTGTTGAAAAACAGGTCGTTAGGCAAGGCAATGATGGCCTCCAATAAGTCCTGCTCCAAAATCCAGCGACGAATTTCTGATTCACCGGAGCCGGCGTCACCCGTGAAAAGTGGGCTGCCGTTGAGGACGATGCCGACCCGACCGCCGCCATCCTTGACAGGACGCATCTTGTCGATGAGGTGGAGCAGGAACAGCAGCGAGCCGTCCGAGACGCGCGGCAGCCCGGGGCCAAAGCGCCCGGCATAACCGAGGCGCTCGTGCTCGTCTTCCACAAAATCTTTGACCTTCTTCCAGTCCACGCCAAACGGCGGGTTGGCCGCGCCGTAGTCAAACTTCATACCTGCAAAGCCATCGTTCGACAAGGTGTTGCCACGCTTGATGTTGGCCGGGTCCTGGCCCTTAATGAGCATGTCCGCCTTGCAGATGGCGTAGGACTCGTCGTTGAGCTCTTGCCCGAAGAGACGGATGATGGCGCTGGCGTTGATGCGTTTGGCCGTGGCTTCGCCCACAGAAAGAATTCCACCGGTGCCAGCGGTCGGGTCGTACATGGAGCGGATGACGCCAGGCTTCGACAGCGCTTCTTCGTCTCCGGCGAATAAGCAGTGGACGATGAGACGCACCACTTCGCGCGGGGTGAAATGCTCCCCTGCGGTTTCGTTGGACAGTTCCGCGAACTTGCGGATGAGCTCTTCAAACACCAGCCCCATCATGTCATTGGGCACAACGTCTGGATGCAGGTCGACGTTGGCAAACGACTGGGCCACTTGGAACAGCAGGTCTTTCTCGTCCAGCTCGGCAATGCGCTCGGTGAACTTGAAGCGCTCGAACACGTCCCGCGCGTCTTCCGAAAAGTCGCTGACGTAGGCCACCAGATTGAAACGGATGTTCTTGGAGTCCGCCAAGACCTTCTCCAGCGTGAAGGTGCTGACGTTGTAAAAAGGCAGCCCCGACTTGCGCTTGAGGATGGGGTCCAGCACCACGCCGGTGTTCTTGCGCTTGGCGTACTCCGACAGCACAGCGTCCTTGGTCGGCTCCAGCACACACTCCAGACGCCGCAACAGCGTGAAAGGCAAAATGACCTTGCCATAGTCGGATTGCTTGTAGTCCCCTCGCAGCAAGTCCGCAACAGACCAGATGAGGTTGGCGAGTTCTGTGAATGTCTTGCTCAATTCATGCTCCCAGCCGAATCATTTGCTCGGTGACTTAAAACCTCGACTAATTGTTTAACAAATACACTAAACATGTCAGCATTAATATCGACACTCCGCTTGTAATGAATCACCTCTTTAGGCATATTCCGACGTGTAGTAACCCAGCCCGTACCATTTTCGCATCCTCCACGAACCCCACCATCACCGCCTCAACGCCTAAACAACTCAAACCCTTCACCACCATTGACAGAAGACATATTCACCTCTTACCCAGAAATCCCAATAAGCAAATTTGCTAACAATAGAAAATTCAAACACCACTCTGAATGCGATATTAAGTCAGATTACTCGTCTTCTGTACGCAAGGCAAAATTGCATTGCCCGCAACGGATATCCAATTCTGGCTTGGCCCACGCTTTCATCCCACACCCTGCACACTGGTACTTCACCCGCTCGGCCGCCTGGCGGGGCACGGGCGAAATCACTATAGCAGGAGCATCGGGCGCACTGGCCTGCTCCAGAACAACCACGGGGGGCGGAGCGAGCTCCAAGGCCACGCCGGCTTCCTTGAGCGCCTCCTGACGCCCTATCATTTGCGCGGGTTCCGTCGGAGCATGTCGGTCGAACCAGGGCAGCGCAAACCCCTGCTCTAGTAGACCTCTGCACGCCTTGAGGAATGGGCCCTCCGGCGCGATGTAGTGGCTCACGCCGCGACCAGTTTCCTTGCCATCGGGTAAGCCGGTTGATGTGGGCACCAGGCCGATGCTGCGCATCTTGGCAGCCCACTCCCGGTTGTGCGGATTGCCCTTGGAGGGCCGGCCGAAGTGCTCCTGCCAGTGGTGCACCATCTCGTGCACCAAGGTCGAGAGCGTCTCCTCCGGCGAGCGCAGGGTGAAGAACCCCGGGTGCAGGCCCAGTTCGTCCATTTGCTCGCCCTGCAGGTTCACGAAGCGACGGGCGTGGTGATAGCCGTAGTGGCGGTGAGAGGAGCGCAGCGTGATGAGACACGGCGGCAGCTTCCCCTCGAACAGTGCGGCGTTGAAGTGGTCGTAGGCCCGCTGCAGGGCCTGGTACTGGGCGAGCGTGGGCGGTGGTGTGGCGGTGTCGGTCACGGATGGCTCCAGTCCAGCAGCGCGCGGGCGATTTTGTATCCGCCGGCGTCAGAAGGTTCGATGGGGGACTGGCTGGAGTAGTCGGTGGGTTCGGTGAGCCACTCCCGCAGGTCCAGCACGGGCAACCCGAGCCGCAGGGCCTCGCGCGTGATGACGTCGTTGTAAACAGACAGGGCGGTGCGCAGCGCAGGGGTCAGGCCGGGCACGGCGTCGTAGACGGTACAGACAACGCAGGGCAGCCCAGCCTCTGCCAGGGTCAGCAGGGCGTCGCGGTAGTTATGACGGAAGGTGGACTGCAGTGCTGCCAGCACGTCCAGCGCCTGCAGCACACTGCTGCTGGGGGCCTGCAGGGCCGGGAGAGCGCCCAGGGCGTCATTGCCGCCGACGCTGAGCGCCAGATGGGTGGCATCGGCCGGCAGGTGGCGCATCTGGCGCGCGACATCGGTCGTCACGTCGCCATCCACTGCCAGCAGGGTGGCCTGGGCGCCCCCAGGCAGCCCGGCGCGGACATGGTCGATGACAGCCCGGCCCGTCGCGACGTAGGCCTGGTTGTCGAACACGGAGTCGCCCAGGAGGACGAGGTGCAAGACCATCATCCGCCCTCCCCCACTTCGGCGTAGTCCAGGACGCTCTGCGGCCACTCGGTGTCGGTCATGGACGCGAGGGCCGAGCGCACGGCCTCCAGCACGGCGTCGGAGACCGGCTGCTGGGGCTTGGGCAGT
This sequence comes from Fimbriimonadaceae bacterium, assembly GCA_046292875.1. Lineage (GTDB taxonomy): Bacteria > Armatimonadota > Fimbriimonadia > Fimbriimonadales > Fimbriimonadaceae > JBKBQD01. Next base: position 19,035 of record JBKBQD010000011.1, on the reverse strand, counting down.
CGGCCCAGAACGCTGGCCACGGTCTGTACGAAGGTGAAGTGGTGGGCGACCAGCACCTGCACGAAGGCTGCGACGACTTCGGCCTCGGGGGCCTGCTCGCCCACCACGAACTCGAGCCACTCGACCACGGCGGCAGGCAGTCCCGTCTGGCGCAGCGCCTCGAAGGTGGCGGGGGGTGTCTGGGGGTTCAGGCGCAGCCACTCCAGAAAGCCGGCCGGGGTCAGGCCCTGCAGATAAGGAGCCCAGACCTCCACGTCAGCCACCGACTCGCAACCCGTATCCAGGGCCCAGAACGCCTCACAAATTCTCGGGCTTTTGACCTTGCCACCCAATCCCTTGGCTTTGAACGACGCTTTCGTTCGCAACTTCAGCTCGCGCAGCGAGTCTTCGTCTAAAGCGCCGCTTCGCAGGAAGGCCGGAATCTCCCAGTCATCGGGCAAGTCCGCCAGACTGTCGGCGGAGGCACTGGCGGTGCGCCAACGGGGAGTCGCCTCGATACCGAACCTCATATGACTGCTGCTCAGGGTGCGCGATACGGAGTAGTAGACACCCGGCTTGTCCATGCCGAACTCCACGCTGCCATGGCCGCCCCACCCGGCGGCGAGCATGCCCTTGACGAACCGCAACTCGGGCATGGTTTGCGCCTGCTGGCCATCGGCGCGTTGCTGGATGAGCACCAGACTCGTGTCCTCGGTCACGAGCTGGTACTTCTCGGCGAGCTGCGGCAACTGCTGGCGCAGCACCGCGGGGGCGTCGGCACCGGCCCGGCGCAGTTGCTGGTAGCGCTGATGGGCGGCCAGACGGGCCAGGGTGTTGGGCTCATCCGCAATGAAATGCGGCTGCAGCTCAGCCAGCAGCACCTCGCCCTCGGCGCCCGCGATGCGGCCATACAGGCGCACCGGGCCGCACAGAGCCTCGGCGCTGGGGGCGCGCAGCCGGGCAAATACGGTGACGTCATCCCCGGCAAACAGGCTGCGCGGCAGGTCGCCGGCGGCGTGAACGGTGCAGCCCGCGGGCCACTCGATGCGGGCGTGCAGGACCTTGGGCGCACGCATGCGGTCAAACAGCCTCAGCACGGCGGGCTCGACGTCCTCTCCAGGGGCGACGAACTCGCAGCTGCCGCCGGTGGTTTCGGCCAGCCGCCGCAGCAGCCCCTCGGCGACACTCGCACCGATGCCGACCACGAAGAAACGCTGGTGCGAGCGGCTGGCGGTTGCCAGCACATCGTCGATGGCCTCGATTTCGCCGTCGGTGATGAGCAGTACATCGGCCCGCGCGGCAGCCCCCTCTGCGGCACCGGCACGGGCATTGCCGCGGCCGAGCTGGAGAGTGGAAAGAATGGCCGAGCGCATCTCGGTGCCGCCCATGTCGGCCTCGAGCCGTTCAACCCAACGCCGCCCGGAGGCCAGCGTCGCGGGGGTGACCTTCCACAGGCTGCGGCTGCGGTGTTCGACCGTGCTGCCGAAGCGGCTGAGGCTGAAGCGGTCGCCAGTCTGCAGCGCCTGCAGGATGCGCTGCAGCGCCCGGCGCGCGGCTTGGATGCTGTCGCCGTTCATGGAGCCGCTGCAATCCACCAACACCTTGCAGGTCACAGGTAAGGCCTCGAACTCGGGCAGCGATGGGGTCAGGCCGGCCATCACGACGCCCAGCCCGGGGTCGAGCCGGTCCCAGGCGGCCAGGCCGTGGCTGGCATGGGCGATGCCGTCGAAGACCAGCACGAAGTCGCGGTCAAGCCAGGCGGTGCGGCCGAGCGCCACCTGCACGACAGTGCCGCCCACCCCGGACAGGGTGCGCAGCGACACCGGGTGAGAGGGTGAGGCGATGGCAGCGCGGGCGAGTTCACCTTCGATGTCGAGCCGGATGTCGAAGGGGTATTCGGCGGTGGGGTCGACCTGCGGCACGGCGTGCGGCTCGTAGCCGCCGTCGCGCACCGGGTCGCCGTAACGCGGGGCGAGCGTGGCGGGCAGCAGCAGGCGCAGACTACCCTGCTGCGGCTGCAGGGGCTGGACATAGCGCAGGCGCACCACGCAGGTCTCGCCCGGCAGCAGGTTGCCGAGTTCGATTGTGTGGGTGCGGTCCGGGTTGACCGTGACAAGCACGGCGCTGTCCCCGTCCGCCAGCGCATCCTCGTAGTCGGTGCGGGCCTGGGTTCGGGCCTTGACGACACCGCTCAGGGTCTCGCCGTTGAGTTCGACCTCCAACCCGAGCAGGACGGCATGCCAGGGCAGCGGGAAGGTGTAGACGACCTCGACGTTGATGTCCTCGGCGTTGCGGTAGCGCTGCTCGAGCTGCATTTCGAGCATGCGGCCAACGACGCGGCCGCGGGCCTGCACGCCCTGCAGGGGCAGCGGGCCGTTAGTCGAGAGGCATTGGGTCCTCGGGGTGTCGTGCATGCAGGGCTCCCTGGTTTGGATGTGTGACAGCGGAATCGTTGGGATGGGCCGTGGCGGTATCGAAGGCCTGCATCACGGCTCGGCTGAAGGCGCGCACCTGCTCGGGCGAGAGACCAGCGCGCCCGGGGTCGATGAGGAGCTCGACCCCTTCGGCGATGTGCAGCCGGCTGAGCACCTCCAGCGTGCCGCGGGCGCGGGGCCGCTCGGGCACGCCTGCGGCCTCGCCCTGCAGCAGTTCACGGATGCGCTGCAGCGACAGGCCGGCGGCAGTCCATTTCTTGATGAGCAGCAGTTGTTCGAGTTGTCGCTGCCCGTAGCGCGCTGCGCGCGTCTCGCCCTCCGGCCGGTCCACCAGGCCTTCCTGGATGTAGTAGCGCACGGTGCGGATGGGCAGGTCGACCCGCGCGCACAGTTCGCCAAGCTGGAAGGTGGTGGACATGCGGGCATGTTAGCACAGTGTTACTGTTTTTATTGGTGTTCATTTACAACACCGCCCGGCGGCTGACCGACAGGCGCCGGCCGCGCGGACGGACGTTGGCCAGGCTCTTGTCGCGCAGCACGCGGCGGAAGCGATGACCGGCGGTGACGATGCAGCCGTCGCTGTCGACCACGGCGTAGATGTCGCGGTGCTCGCGTGCGAGGTGGGCCGTGCGGGACGGGGCCTCGCGCTGCAGGCGCTCAAGGGCACGGGTGTCGAAATAGACGATTTCGCAGTGGGCGTGGTCGTGCTCTCTGCGGCCGTAGGCCAGCAGGCAGTCGAGCACATCCGGTCGGATGCCGCGCTGGCGCAGCCGGGTGGCGGCGTGCGGGGTGAGCGGCAACGAGGCGGGGGTGATGGCGGAAGCAGACATGGGGACCTCCTGGGTTGACGTGTGACAGCGACAAAGCCAGTATGCGAACCTCAGTGGCTCATAGCGTGAGCCACTGGTCCCGTTACTCTGGATTTGTGAAGGTCTGCCTGGACGACCTCACGCCGCGGATTGCCCGCGGGCTCACTCGACACGAAGGGAGAACACATGGAAACCTGGGATGACGACCTGACGGATGAGCACTCGGACGAACCCCCGGTCGAGCTCTGGTTCAAGGTCACGGGCATGCTGCAGCAGAACTGGGCCACGGTGGTCGAGGTGTCGGGGCTGGACCGCAGCGAGCCGCCAACGGCCCGCATCGATTTCTTCGACGACCATGGAGAGGTCTTCGATGCGCTGACCTACCCGAGCGTCGCGCAGGCCGAACATGCCCTGGACTTCAACGGGTTCACCCCCCTGAGCGAGCAGCCGGGCTTCCAGGCGGTGGCTGGACTGCCGCAGTTTCCGTTGCGGTACCGGATGCCGCTGAGCCGGCCGGTGTATTCCTCAGGCGAGTATTGGCATGAGCCCCAGGACATCGGGCGCATCACGCACCGTCGCCATAGGACACCGGCCGGGCTGCAGCGGTTTGTCGATGCTCAGGAAGGTGTGATGGAGACCGTGCTGTCAGAGCTGCGCACCGGCCGCAAGCGGACGCACTGGATGTGGTTTGTGTTCCCGCAAATCAGCGGCCTGGGGCGGTCGGCCATGTCGAAGCGCTACGGCATCGTGGACATTGCCGAGGCCCAGCGCTACCTGGCCCATGCAGTCCTGGGGCCGAGGCTGCGGCAGTGCTTTGAGCTGGTGCTGCGGTACAGGGAGGTCCCTCCCGAGCGCATTTTCGGGGAGCTGGATGCGCAGAAGTTTCGGTCGTGCGCGACGCTCTTTGATATCGCCTGCGGACTGGACGACAGCGTGTTCGCCGAGGCCCTGCGGGTGTTCTTTGGCGGCAAGCCCGACCGGCACACGCAGGAGCTGCTCTGACATGGACCGCACGGAGCGCTTCTACCGCATTGACGCGTTGCTGCAGGGCAATCGCGCTGTGTCGCTGGAGCGGATGCTCGACGTGCTGCAGGTCTCGCGCGCGACGTTCAAGCGCGACCTGGAGTATCTGCGCGACCGGCTGGGCTCGCCCATTGTGTGGGACCGGGAACTGCGCGGGTACCGCTACGAACGGCCCCCCGGCGAGACCACGCAGGCACTGCCCGGGTTGTGGTTCAACGCCCAGGAGGCCCATGCCTTGTTGATGATGCAGGCGATGCTGTCCAACCTGCAGCCGACCTTGCTCAAGGCGCAGATTGAGCCGCTCAAGGCGAGGCTGCGCGCCCTCATCGAGACGGGGCAGCATCCGGCTGAGGACGTGGAGCGGCGCTTCCGGTTGCTGACCACGGGCCAGCGGGTGGTGGCGGACGGCCACTTCGAGGTGGTGGCGACCGCCCTGCTCTCACGACGGCAGCTGGCACTGCGCTACTACGTGCGGGCTCGGGACGAGCGCAGCGAGCGGCTGGTCTCCCCCCAGGTGCTGGTGCACTACCGAGGGAACTGGTACCTAGTGGCCTGGTGCCACCTGCGCCGCGACTTGCGGTCGTTTGCGCTGGACTCCATTGAAGAGGCGCATCTGGTGCAAACCAAGGCTCGGGAAGTGCCGGCCAGCCAGGTGGACGCCTTCATCGGCCAGGGCTATGGCATTTTCTCGGGAGCAAAGGTGCAGTGGGCGACTTTGCGTTTTACGGCGGAGCGCTCGCGCTGGGTAGCACGGGAGACCTGGCACCCCCGGCAGGAGCAGACGTGGCTGCCGGATGGGCGGCTGGAGCTGCGAGTGCCGTTCACGGACCTGCGCGAGCTGGCGATGGATGTGATGCGGCACGGGGCCCAAGTGGAGATACTGGAGCCGCAGGGCTTACGAGACACAGTTGCTCAGGAGCACCGAGACGCCGCAGGACTTTATGGCCACACCGTGGTGTGATTGGCATGCCGAAGCACAACGCGGACCATTCAACGAGTGAGCCCAGCGCTCTCGACACAGCAGTTTCGGTCAGGTCGGAGCTGAAACGCTCTCAGCGGGACGCCGCTCAGCCACCAGACCGTGGTCATCCAGGGCCACGCAGTTCTTGCCGGCGTCCTTTGCCACGTACAGGGCGGCGTCTGCCCGTTCAAGCGCGTCCAGCAACTTGACAGACGGGTTGCCCGAAGCCACCCCGTTCGCAACACCGAGCGATGCGGAGTACCGAAGCAGACCCGACTTGCCCGCCACGACCACACGCTGAGCAATGGATTCCCGAATGCGCTGCGCCACCGAAACCGCCTCTTCAGGCTGACACCGCGGCAACAGGACAGCGAACTCCTCGCCGCCGAGGCGTCCCGCGATGTCACCAGCTCGAACACATTCCGTGATGACTTTTCCGCAATCGGCAATCACCGCGTCGCCAGCGGGGTGGCCGTGCTGGTCGTTGATGGACTTGAAGTCGTCGATGTCCAGCATGATGAGCGCGAAGGGTGCGCGGACGCGTTCGAGCACATCGGTGGCCTGTCGCATGAACGGCTGACGCTGCAACAGCCCGGTCAGCCCATCGCGTCGCCCCTCCTCCGCGACGAGGTCGTGCCGACCTTCCTCCAGGAGACCAAACACGCACAGACTGCCGGCCGACAGAAACAACGTGGCCGCCAGCAAAGCGAGCGTCTGAATGACCGTGTTGGCGACGGGCACCACCAATTCGGAGAGCCCCGCGGAGGCAGCGACCAGCCGCAAGCCGTTGGCAACGACCGCCACGAGCAGGGTCACGAGCAGACCGAGTCCGTACACGGAGCGCTGCTTGAACTGCCGAAGGGCCAAGACGACCAACCCCCACAGCGCTGCAAACACGAGCGCAGCGCCAATGGGAATGCTGGCGAAGTAGCGTGGGATTTCCCAGAACCAAATGGCCGTTACCCCCACAATGCCCGGCAAGGCCATGGCCAGCAAAAGCGGCTTTCGCGGGGGACTGCCCACCAAGTGACCCAGCGCATGAACCGCCGCGGGAGGAACCAACGCAAACAGACAGTTGCCGAGCCAGGACAGGGGGCTGTCAAAGGCCATTCCGCTCAGAAACCACGTGAACGATGCCAGTGCAAAGACCAGCATCAGGCGCCCCCACGCGATGGCCACCAGTCGAGCGCGCGGGTGGAGATGCGCGTAGCCATGCGACATCGCCGCCACGGATGCGGCGATGACGGCATTCGCAAACATCAGGGTAGGCGTCTCGAGCGCAACCATTCCGACGCAGCGCTGTGCAAAACCCGAAACATTGCCACAAGACGGCAAGCTCTGCCATCCCCCGTTTGAGGGAAGCAAGTCGCCCTAGCCGCAATTCAACAGCCAGCGAGCCATTCCATGACGAAGGACTTGTGTACGCTTGATGACGAAAGTGCGCCACTTGCGTCCAACTGATGACAGGACTAACCCACGGGTCGCACAACGTCGTCGGGAGCATGACGGCCGAGACCGGTCAGGCTGAGTCAGACGTAAACAGTGCCCCCGTCTCGGGGTCTTTTCGTCTGCGTGGCTTGCGGCTTGGCAGCGGGGCTGGCGCAGCCGTCAACAGCTGCGCAGGGTAGGCCCTGAACAACGACCTCGCATCCCCTTCACGGCCGTTGAGCCATTGGTCGTAGTCGGCGGCCGCCAGGATGATGACCATGCGCTTTTCGTCATCAGGCCGGTGAAACCGTCGCATCAGCGGGTGCGCATCTGCGTTGACCGTTAGCATCGTAAAGCTCAGCACCGAGGCGCCATCGGGCGCGTGCCACTGGCTCCACAGGCCCGCGACCCCGAGAGGGGCAGTGTCGGTCGATTGAATGCGCCATCGCACGCCAACGCCCGACTCCCAGTTCAGCTCGTAGAACGCCTCCAACGGGACGACGCAGCGCTGGCCGTTTCGCCAGGCATCGCGAAAGCTGGGCAGTTGGGCAACCGTTTCGGAGCGGGCGTTGTACGTCCGGCGCCCGATGTTCACATCCTTGGCCCAGGAGGGCACTAATCCGTATCGGCCGACAAACGCTTCTCTGACCCCCGACTGCGTCCGGTCGGCGGAGGGGGCAACAAAGGGGGCGGCGTATCCTGGCCACGTCTCGGGCGGGCAACCCTCGACTGGTCCAACGCCGAAGTACTGCTGCAGACGCTCGGGCCGCAACACGGGCTCAAAGTTGGCGCACATGCGGCAAGCATAGAGCCCGTTTCGGGACATGGACGCGTCATGATTCTGCGTGGGATGAGGTTATACTGATTTTTATACAGTATTGCCATGCTATCCGCGCTCACACCTCACCCGCAAAGAACCGACCTGGGCTCACCCCTGGCTTGGGCCCGTGACCAGCCGGCGGTCTGGACGTTGCCGGCGTCGGTTCCTGCGGGCTTCCCCTCCCCGGCGGACGACCACCGGGGGCAACGCATCGACGTGTTCGCCCAGTTGGTCAAGCACCCCCATGCGACGTACACGATGCGAGTCCGAGGCGACTCGATGCGCGACGACGGCATCAGCGACGGGGATGTCATCCTCGTCGACCGCGCCGTCCGACCGCGCAGCGGCCAGGTGGTCGTGGCGGTCATCGACGGCGAGTTCACGTGCAAGCGCCTGTGGATGCGCAACGGCCACCTGAAGCTCAAGGCTGCCAACCCAACTTATCCCGACATCGTGCCGGGCGATGGCCAGCAAGTCGAGGTCTGGGGGGTCGTGATTGCGGCCGTCAAGCAGTTCAGCCCGTGAGACGAACCGATGAAGACCCCGGTGTTTGCGCTGGCAGACGGGAACAACTTCTACGTCTCGTGCGAGCGGGTGTTCCGCCCGTCGCTCGAAGGCCGGCCGGTCGTTGTGCTGTCGAACAACGACGGGTGCGCAATTGCCCGCTCGAACGAAGCCAAGGCCCTCGGCATCAAAATGGGGCAACCCTGGTTCCAGATTCGCCATCTGGAGGAACAGGCAGGTCTGGTGGCGCTTTCCGCGAATTTCGAGCTGTACGCCGACCTGTCGGACCGCATGATGAGCCTGCTCGCGGGTCTCGGACACCGGCAGGAGATTTACTCGATTGACGAGTCGTTCATCGACCTGACCGGTATCCGGGGAGACCTGACGGAGCGGTCCCACCGCGTGCGGGAGCGGGTGCGCCGGTGGGTCGGGATTCCGACCTGTATTGGGCTGGGGCCGACCAAGACGCTGGCGAAGCTGGCCAACCACATCGCGAAGACGGCCGAGCGCAAGCCCGGCAGCTACCCTGCCCAACTGGCTGGCGTCTGCAACCTGTCGTCGATGTCAGATGCAGAACGAATGCAGCTGCTGGAACAGACCGAGGTGGGTGAGGTCTGGGGGGTGGGCAGACGGCTGTCGGAGCAACTCGCACGAGCTCGCGTTCGGTCCGCAGGCGACCTGGCCCGCCTGGACCCCGCCCTGGTGCGGCGCAAATGGTCCGTGGTGCTCGAGCGAACCGTCCTCGAACTGCGCGGTATTGCCTGCATCGGGTTCGAAGAGGAAGCAGCGGACAAGCAGCAGATTGCCACGACCCGCTCGTTCGGGTCACCGGTCACGTCCCTGGCCGACCTGACCGAGGCGGTGAGCACGTTCGCCAGCCGGGCGGCGGTCAAGTTGCGTGGGCAATCGAGCGTGGCAGGTCAGGTCCTGGTCTTCATTCGAACCAACCCGTTCAGGCCCGTGCCCCAGTACAGCCGCTCGGTCGTGGTGCCCCTGCCCCACCCGAGCGCTGACACAACAACGATTGCCGGCGCCGCACTGGCTGGACTGCGACGCATCTACCGAGACGGATTCGAATACGCCAAGGCCGGTGTCATGCTACTGGACCTGGCTCCTGACCCCGTCGAGCAGCTGACCCTGGCTCTGTCCGAGCCGATGGCGGGTGCCAGCGAACCAGAGACGGCGCGGTCAACCGCTGGGCACCGAGACCTCAGCGCGCTGATGCGAGCGGTGGACGCGGTCAACCACCGACACGGCCGCGACTGCCTGCGCCTTGCGAGCGCTGGCATCGGCACCGAGTCACGGAAGTGGGTAATGCGCCAGGAACGGCGGACCCCGGCGTACACCACGCGCTGGGGGGACATGCCCGTGGTGCGCGCCTGAGCAGTAGCGGCTGCCCAAGCACGCCGGCGGCTAGCCCCACCCAGCGCAGAGCGGTCACGGCTGCCGCTGGTTCACGCCTGGGCGCGGCGACGGTGGTTGGCCAGCGTGCGGACGACTGTGCGACGCACTTCGATGAGCGGTGCGACGCGAAAGCCCTCCAGGACTCGGCTCAGGGGCACACGGCCCGCTTCGTAATCGATGCCAACGAGCTGGCACCACGACCGGACGCCGTATTCGCAGCAGCCGGCTTCGTAGGCGTCATCGAGCGACACGTCTACGGCGCCGTGCTTTGCATAGCGCTGGATGAATTCGTCAACGGTGATGCCGTATGGGCTGTGGTGACTCGCGCCGCCACGACCTGCGGCATTGAGGGCTCGGCGAACGCCTGCGACCGCCTTGTCGGGGGTGTCAGCGTGATACACGACATCACCGCAGCGCGCGATGAAGCCGTCGCGCACCTCGACCGAGTAGCCCCTGCCCTGCTCGACCCATCGGGCCTGGAACAGCTCGATATCGCCCGCCGGCACGAGTGGCAGCACGGAGAGCGTAAACATCCCACCGGCGCAAGCAAGCCCTCGCTTGTAGACGCGGGAGAGCCAGTCGTGCGGCACGGCAATCCTGTGATGGTCCTCCAGCGCCCGCCAGCCCTTGAATTGACCACGGTATGTGTCCCAGTTGTAGTCCTTGAAAACGCGGTACCCGACCTCGTCCAGGGCTGGGGCAACCGACACCTGGAAAGAGGTCCCGCCCGCGGCGCCGTAGCGCAGACAGCGCTTGGCGGACGCCACCGCGTGCGCCTCGCGCGTCTGTATCAGCCTTTGTGCGAGGGGTGGTGGCGATGGCCGGTCAGATGCCGGACAGTAGCTGACCCGTTTCCCGGTTCGTTTGGCAATTCGGTTGGTAACGCGCTCGCGCCTCCCACGCAAGACCGTTTCCGCCCGGGACTTCAGAGTGGCAGCCACCTCAGCGCTCGCCGCAAAGCCGTTCGCCTTGAGCACGCGTTCTGCATCCCAGGTGCTACGGAGGTCTCCGGCGTGACGCGATGCCAGTTTCCAGAGTTGAGAATTTGTGGGATGGACCGTGCACTCTTGCGAGAGGCGACCCGAATCGTGGCCATCAATAAGCGAGAATTTTTTCATGACTTCCTTTTGCGTTGACACAGCTCAATCGCTGCATCACGTGTAGGAAGTGCGCTTTTGGGGATTTTTTGCTGGCGACTTTTTGTTGAAATGGCGGCGGAGCGTGGTCGCTAGTGCTACAGCTTTTTGAGGCGGCCGACTGACCTTGGGGCATGACATGCAATCCAGGCTTGCCCAATCCCTGCCTGGCGGACCCCGATACGTGTTGCATCCGCCTCACCCCTCTATAGGAGGTGAGGCGGTACAACGCTCCGCTGTCACCCGTCTCAGGTTCAGTGCTTCAGGGCGAACTCAACCGAATCGCCAGACACTCTCAGCAAGCCCTGACTCTCGAGTGCTGTGCGCGCCCGCGACCATGCCGTTCGCTGTGAACTGGAAGACATTCCGGACACACATTCCCGGATGAACCGTTCGCGCAGCTCCTTCAGTGGCATCCGTCGGGTTCGTTGTCGAGTCAGTTCGCTGACCACCTTCATCAGTTTGCCCGCGTAGCCGCTGGGCATGGGCGATGTCCGCTTCACCGCTGCTGCCTCTTGTGACGCTGAATGCCGACTCCCGGCCGCCACGCCCCCGCTCACCTCGCTTGCCGGCTCCACGACGCAGCTTGTGCAACGGGGCTGACTTTCATCGCCGTCGAGTTCGACGACTTTCAGCGCAAACGACGCGCACAAGCCAGACTCGCCGTCGCGGCTCTTGACGACCCGCCAGGCACGCAGTGCCGCCGTGCTGCTCCCGCTGACTTGGATGGCCATGTCCACCGCGGCGAGCAGCAGCGAATGGCCCCGGGGTCCGCGGTCAGAGTCTTTGCCCGAGTGGTGGACTAAGAAGACCAACCCGCCCGTTCGCTTCGCGAGCTCGCGCGCGTGGTGAACCACGCGCCCCATATCAGTCGCGGAGTTTTCATCGGCGCCGGGCATGGCGGAGGCGAGTGTGTCGATGATGAACACCGGGTGCCGCGGGAACTCAGGATTCGCCTCCAACAGGTCTTCTGCAAGCCAAACCAGGTCGTCCGTGTCAGCGCGTTTTGACAAGTCAATACCGTCGGCAACAAGCATGAGCGATTCCGGTATTGGTCTTTCATGGGCCAGCCTCCAAGCCGATACCCGACCCCGAAGCCCGTGCACGCCCTCGGCGGCTACGTAGATGACCGTGCTGGGCAGGGTTGAGCAGCCGAACCACGGGCTTCCGGACGCGAGCGCGCACGCCAGGTCGAGCGAGAGAAACGACTTGCCGACGTTGCTGGCCCCGTACAGCATCGCAAGCCCCGATTCGGGCAGCAGGCCGGTGACCGTCCATGCCGCGCTTTGGCTGAGCTGATGGTCGCCCATCGGTACGGCCTTGATGCGGGGCTGACGGGGGCGCTTGCGCTTGGTTGGGTGTGCGGGGTCAGCCGCAATGTGGTCGTCGTTTGCGACTTCTCCCGCTGCGTTGTTGATGCTTGATTGGCTGAATGCCCGATTCATAGTGAACTTTCTCGCAGAGCCGCGCCTGTGTGAAGACGCAGCCTCGGGAGCGGCCCCGCGAGAAATCCCTGCTCTGCGCCGCCATGTGTTGTCACATGGCAGCGGCGTGTAGAGACCTCGGTTCAGAGCATTTTCAACAGCAGCTCCGGGCGACGGTTCGGCCGTCCGCGGGGTCGAGCTGACTCCTCCCGGGCACGTTTTGCGCCGGGCTGATGGCGGGGCAGCCGTCGGTAGACGGCGGCAGTTGGTTCACGGACGGCCGCAGCAGCACGGGGGTTGCCGTGCAACGGGGCGGCGCGCACCCCGCGCGCGTGGTCAGCGATGGCTCGCTCATCACCGGAAGTGCTCAGCGCTGGAGGTCACGGTCTGCCACCCCAGCGCCGCGACGACACGCCCTTCCTCGATTTCGGTCATCCAGCGCGCGGGGTGCGCGCCGGCTTAGGCGCGCGGCTCACGGCACCCCACTGCGCACACCCCCGTCGCTCGCGGTGCGTCTTCGCGATGGAACAGCTGCTTCAGTCGAAGACGCCGCCCTCGCCGTCGGGTCGGTCGGTGGGGTAACCCCCGCACCCGTTGGCGACGATGGTCTGCGCAGGATGCCCCCGATGCGCCCAGCAGTCGCGATGCCTGTCGCTATACGCAGTAGCCAACCACCCACAGGAGACTGCCATGACCGACACCACACCAGGCTCTGCGACCACACAGCCACCCGCGACCGCTGGACACTCTCGCAGGCAGAGCCGCTGCACAGCGGATGTGCAGCGAACTGTGCAGTACGACGCACACCACTACCCACACCCCAAGACACAACAGAAGCGCTTGGAGCGGGCCGTCCTCGAGCACCTGAACCGACACCGGCTGTTACGCGCAGTCGACCTGGCGGCAGCGGTGGCGCCAGAGCGGCCGTTCGATGCGGCGATGTCCGCGGTGCAGCGTCAGCTGGCACGCCTCATCGATGAGCGCTGTGTGCAGCGCACCGTCATCGCGCACATCACGTGCTACGCATTGACTGCGCGCGGCGCGCACAGACTGGGTGAGTACCGCGCGGCAGATTCCGAGCACCCGCCTGCCCCCTGGCGCAGCTGGAGCGATGTCCGGCCCGGTGCGCGACGGCTGGGCGACCGCACGAACCCCGCGCACAGCCTGCAGATATCCCAAATCGTCATCGCCGCAGAAGCACGAGGGTTCACGGCGTGGACCGAAGCGGAGCTGCGCACGCAGCTTAAGCGGCCACCTCTCGTCGTTGACGACGGTGGCGAGCGGCGCGGACTCTGGCCGGATGCCCTGGCGCTCATCCCCATGGGGTCGACCCATCACCTGTGCTGGATAGAAATCGACCGCAGCCGCCGCGGCAGCCAGCGGCTGGCGGACCTCGCGGCGCTGGTTCGCTCGGCCGGACAGCCGGTGCGTGTGCCTGACGCTGAAGAAGCCATGCCGCTGCGGCGCATCTCGGTTCTGACCGCGACACCGTCCATCGCCCGCGCTGACATCACCCACTTGGAAGAGCGTGTCACCGTCGGCTTTGCCGGCGACAGCGCCCTCTCCAAGCGGGAAGAAGGACTCTTTGATGTTCGTGCAGATGTCGAGCAGCGCCTCCCGGATGGGCGTACGCAAATCGTGAGACAGACCGCTGCTCGGCTCGTGATTCAGCCGTGGACCGAGCCCACGCCCATCACGTGGTTCGATGCGCAGGCCCTGCCCTGGCGGGTCCAGAGCGGCGCGTGGCCGCCTGCGCAGCCGGTGAAGTTTTGCGGGGCGAGCATTTGAAGGGGCGGTTGCTATACGCAGTAGGACAGATGAAAGCGGGCTCCCCGACCCGCGAACACAGACCCCTAACTACGTAGAAAGGAAATTCATGCAGGTCTACTGCAATGTGGCAACAGCCCCGCTGCGCAAGGTGGCGGCGACGTCCGGAAAAGCTTATTGGGAGTTCAGGGCAGCGGAGAGCGTGAAGGGTGACAGCGACGCGACCTGGTACACGGTGCGGCTCTTCCGCGACGAAGACCCGGGCCTGGCGAAGGGCGACTTCGTCTGCGTCACGGGCAAGCTGAAGAACGACGTCTTTGTCGGCCGCGACGGCAAGCCGATGGGCATTCTCACCCTCCTGGCCTTCGGGCTGACACGCATTGGCAAGGACGGCAAGCGACAGGACATCTTGGCCCTGGCACCGGCGAAACCGGCTGCCTCTGCAGACCGCGATGCCGGCCAGTCGCAGGCTCAGAGCGACGACGCGTGCGACAACCCCTGGCTGGCCCTGGTCTGACCCTCGGGTTCACCTCTTTGGACTGCTTTGACATTCAAATATCTCAAGGAAACAGTTATGCAATCGACGAATGAATCTACTGGTCTGCAAGACATTCCCAAGGCATCAGCGGTTGAAGACCGCACCGAGCCTCGCCTGCTCAAAGCGCTGCGTTGCAAGGCGGCAGTGCTCAATCACAGCCAGGTCGAAGTCGCGCACCGTTTGGGCGTGACGTCCGGCTACTTGATTCAGCTACGCAATGGCAGCCGAGACATTCGTCGCATCTCGCTCGATTTCGCGCGAGCGTGCGCGACGTATCTCGAGACCAGTACGGTGAACGTTCTTCTGCTCGCCGGGGCCATCGATGTCACGGACTTCAGCGGCCCAGTCGAGACGAAACGGAGAATGGAGCAGGGTCTGCGGGCATTGCTTAATGACCCAACCTATGGTGCGTTCATCGATGAACCGATGGTGCGCAGCTTGCCCCCGGAAGCACAGGAGCTGCTGGTCTCGCTGTACGAAGAAGCGTCACAGAGCGAATTTGGTGCCGACCAGACTATTCCGCCTTTGCTGTGGTCGTCGCTGCGGCTCGCGACCGTGCTTGCTGAGCAAGACGTTGCCATAGCGGAAGACAGGACTGGTTACCGGGGAGAAGGTGATGACAACGCTTGCTGACCTGGTACCCGAACCTCACGGCAACGATTTAGAAGCTGTTCTACAAGTCTGGAGCGGGTTGCTAAACGAGTACGCGACGCCGGTCAAGCGGCGCTTGGCCGAGGTCGCGGTGGCTGACTGCCTGATGCCGGCTGACGTTGCGGTCGCGCTGGGCACGACAGAAGCCAGACTGGTGGCGTTTTTTAAGAAAAGTCGCCCGCTCGATTTGGACGATGAAGCGCTCACTCTGCTCAAGCGGCTGCTGAAGCTTCCTCGTATCACGCTACGCATAGCCCTCGGCCAACTCCGGCTGAGCGACTGTGTCAGCGCAACGGGCATGTCCATGGAGCAGCGCTATTTTCAGGAGCGCTATGCCAAGCTGGCTTCTATATTCGAGGACGGCGAGGTCGTGATGCTGGCAACGCTGCTTGCTCGGTCGTTCGGAGACAGGCCCCCGGCAGAACGGCTGCTGATAGAGAAACTCAGGTAACACTGGTAACAATGTAACGCGCTCACGATATTTCCTGATTGCCCCCGCTCCGAGAGGACGGGGGCTTTCTTTATGGCGTCAGGTGTTATCTAGGGATGGTGTTCAAAACCCACTTGCCGACGTTCTTTGAGCCAAGACATTCCGCATGGTGAAGAATTCGGTACTTTCCAAGCCTGGAACCAGAGTATTTCGCCCCAGTGGACGGCCTTTCGGGCGATTGCGGGCGCACTCATCCCTGCAGCCCCTGCAACAGCCTGTGCCGCGCCATCCACAGGTTGGCCAGTGCAAAGAGCGTCATCAGGTTGGCCGTGTTCTTGGCCAGTCCCCGGTACTTGACCTTGATATAGCCGAACTGCCGCTTGATGACGCGGAATGGGTGTGCCACCTTGGCGCGGATGCGCGCCTTGATGCGTTCGAGCTGCTCGAGCACGGCGCCCATCGGGCAGTTCTTGTCCAGCGCACGCCGCTTGCCCGGTCGCATGGCCACATGCCAGTTCACCCCAAGGTCGTGGACTTCGTCGCGCTTGGTCACACCCTGGTAGCCCGCATCGGCAAAGACATCGCTTTCCTCGCCATCGACCAGCTTGCTGGCCTGCGTCACATCGTTGACGTTGGCAGTCGTGCCCACCACGGTGTGCACCAGACCCGAGTCGGCATCGACGCCAATGTGGCACTTCATCCCGAAATGCCACCGGTTTCCCTTCTTGGTCTGGTGCATCTCGGGGTCCCGCAACCCATCCTTGTTCTTCGTCGAGCTGGGCGCCGCAATCAGCGTGGCGTCCACCACCGTGCCTTCTCGGAGCATCAAGCCTTTATCGGCAAGCGTGGCGTTGACGGTGCTCAGAATCTCCTGGGCCAACTGATGCTGTTCCAGCAGGTGGCGAAACCGCAGGATGCTGACCCGGTCGGGGATGCGCTCGACGCTGCTCAAGCCCACAAACTCCCGGTACAGCGCGGTCTCGAAGAGGGCTTCTTCCATGGCCAGGTCCGACAGGCCAAACCACTGCTGCACGAAGTGAATGCGCAGCAAGGTCTCCAGCTCGAACGGCGGACGGCCCATCTTGGCACGCGGCGCGTACGGGGCAATCAACGCCAGCAACTGCGTCCACGGCATCACCCGGTTCATCTCATCCAGAAACACGGCCTTGCGCGTGCGCCGCGTGCTCAGGTTCAGGCCAAGGTCTTGCTGCTTCATGAGCCGATTGGCAGGCGTTGTGCCGGTGTTCAGCGACCGCCGGCGCCCGGGTTTTGAACACTTTCCCTAGTACTTAACCAAAGTCAATATAAATCATCGACTTGGAGAAGATTGGCCGCTGTCTCGACAAAAATTATCTGCGTTTTCCTCGACAGGGAGGACACGACTCCATGCTGAGAGGGGCCCTTTCGGGAGCATCAATGCCGGCAAGACGAATTTTGTGTGACGCTTCACATGGTCCAGCACGGTGGGCGTGTCCCCATCCGCGACAGCGATGACTTGCCCCGAGAGGGTGGCGGCCCACGCAGTCCCGCCCAGGAACGCCACGCCAACAGCCAGCTTGACGACAAAGGACATCAAGGTCCCGCCGTGCCCCACCGAAATCGACGCCGCACGCTGCACTCCTCCTGACGTTTCGGGCCATTTTCAGGTGGCTGTTAAAAATCCCCCAAACCCCGGTTTCTACACGCATCTCCTTACACCCTCATAGGAGATTTTTGATGAAACCGCTGTTTGATAACCTGATTGCCAAGGCCGAGCTGTCCCAACATCTGCAGGTGAGCGAGCGCACCTTGGAGAAGCTTGTGGCAGCCGGGAAATTTCCGCCGCCGCTGCGCATTGGCAAGCGCGTGGTCTGGGCGAGCGACGTCGTGGAGAAGTGGCTAGGGTGCGCCTTGACCAAGCAACGGGAGTGGGTGCCAGCCTCCAGCCGCCGCCGCAACGTCATCTGAGTGCGGCCCCCTCCCGCGGCCATGGCGACTGCTCCCGCCGCCATGGCTGAATCCCCTGCTCAAACATGAAGGTGAACACGGCCTGCAAGGAGGACGCCCCCTGAACCGGCACCCAGTACTGGAGACGCCCGTTTGGACGCGGTCCCGCATCTGATTGAGCCTCTGTACCGCATCGTGGGACGGCTGGCGGCCATGCCCCCGGGCAGGGGCCGCCACCCCATCCCGAATGGCTATGGGGTGGCAGCGTCGGTGACAGTCGGCAAGGCAACGCATAACCTGCTCATCACAGGCGTGCCACGACCCTTTGCTTCCGCTTCAGCAGCATTGGGTCGGGCACCATGAGTACGTCGACAACGCTCCAACCGTCCCTGTAGAGGTGCTCATCCCTGGGCCGTCAATCTTCAGAAGAACGGCCAGCAGTCGGTCGGTCTTCATCAGCTGCGCCGGCTGATGCGGGACGTTGTGAAACTTAATGAGCGTCTGGAGCCCATACCCGTACTGCTAGAGACAGGTGACCATGCCGCTGGCCTCGGGCATGCACAACCCACTGCCGCGCGAGCGGACATCCGACATCCGCCTTGGCCCTCAATCGTGTGAAAAAGGAAAGGGGGCAGGCCCCTGCCCTGGGCCTGCCCCCTCACGGCGAAGCACCGTACCTGGACTCAGACGCGCTTGCGGCTGGGGGAAGCACCGAACGCCACGTGCACGACATTGCTGTCGGGCGTTGGGGTGACAAGCCCCCTTTGCGCCGCACGCTCTTGAGCCTGACCCGCCTCGGCCTGTGCAGCCGCGTCCGACGGCGCAGCAGTGCTGTGGCTCGAGCCGACGCCACGCGCGTTCAGGCGCCGCACGCGCCGCTGCCCGACGTCCATCTGCAGCGGTGTGCTCGGCAGCAGGGCCATGACGTTCTTGTCCAGTGGCCTGACCTCATCGAGCGCTTTGAGCGCATCGTCTTTGACCAGATTGACGTAGTGCTTTGCCATGAAAGAGGTCCTGTGCCCCAGCACCTGCTGTATAACATGCTGATTCACCTTGTTGCGTGCCAACAGCGTCGGGAGTACGTGCCGCAAATCGCGGAACTGCAGCTGCGGCAGTCCGGCTTTGTCTCGAACGCGCTTCCACGCTTGGTGCAGTGCCGACTCGGAGACGGGCAGTACGCGGTCGCTGCCACTGGCGCCGGAAGTCCTCTTGAGAAGGCTCAGGGTCTCAACGGCGGTTTGGCTCAGCGGAATCGCGGCCTCCCCGCCTTTGGTGTCCCCGTAGAACACCCGGGTCTCCAGGTCAATTTGGTCCCAGGTCAACTGCCGCATCGTGCTTTTGCGCAATGCGGTCTCCAGGGCCAGCACCACGGCGGCGGCGAGATACGGGTTGTCGGCCTGCTGCGCGAGCTCGACGATACGCAGATACTCGCTCTCTTTGAGTTGCACAAAGCGCAGGCCACCCGGCTGGACGACGACGTTATCGGTCGGGTTCTTCAGGTCGGACCAGCTCCATTTTGTGCGCGCGACGTTGAACAAGTGACTCAAGAGCGCGAGCTCCAGGCGAATCGAGGCATTGCCCAGTTTTTCCATGGCCATCACTGAGACGAAGTGGTCGATGTCGCTGGGCTGTATATCGCTGCACGGCTTGTTGGCCAACGCCTCGATACAGGCGAGCGTTCGGGGTCGCTGCGCGTTGAGCGCCCTGACCCGGCGCTGGAAAGGGTGGTCAGCGCTGGACTCGTCGGCGCTCACCAAGTGGGTATGACCCATGTCGTCCGTGCGCAAGGCCAATGGGGCC
>JBKBQD010000010.1:0-52206 GCA_046292875.1 Fimbriimonadaceae bacterium | reverse complement strand
TGGGCCGGCGGCCGAACCCTTATCGGGCTATGGAACCAGGCCGACCGGGGGGAAACGCCGAACGTGGCATCGACGGCTTGGGCGGCGTTTGCGTTTCCGATCCTGCCGGTCATGGTCGGCCTCTATCTGGGTCTTGGCGTGCTGTGGTGGTGGTGGCTCCGCCCGGGGCGCGTGGAGGCGCGGCATCGACGGTCAGCTACATTCGGCGCGCTCGGGCGCTGGGCGCAATCGGAGGCGCTGGTCGTCTTTTCGGACGTGCTGCGGCGGCTGAGCGAGGCCGGCGTGTCGCCGTCGGAGGCTTGGCGTTTGGCGGCGGCGGCGATCCCAAACCGCTTTCTGGCTCGCGAAATGGCGAACCTGGGGCCCCGAGCCGGGGAATCGACGCCGCTGGCAGCGCGCATGCGCGCTGCGCCGCTCATTCCGCGCGCGTACGCCGACGTTGTCGAGACCGGCGAAACGACCGGGACGACGCCCGCTGCGCTGGCCGAAGTTGCCCGTGCGGAGCGGAGGAACTTGGAAGACCGCACCAAGGCAGTGGGGGTCTTGGTGCGGCGCGGCGTGATTCTGACCTTTGTCGTCACGTACGGCGCAGCGATGATGATCTTGGCCTGGATCTACGCCCGCGAACTGATCCCGTCCATTCTTTCGGGATTCGAGGTGGAGTAGGCGCTACTTGTAGCGGTAGACGATGCGGCCCCGAGTGAGGTCGTAAGGGGAGACTTCGACGCGCACGCGGTCCCCCTGCAAGATTCGAATGTAGTGCATCCGCATCTTGCCGCTGACATGGGCCAGCACCTCATGGTCGTTCTCATCGACCTTGACGCGGAACCGGGCATTGGGCAGGACCTCCACGATGGTGCCCTCCAGTTCGATGCCTTGTTCCTTGGTGTCTTGTTCGCTTTTCTTCTTGTACGGCTTCCTCGCCATGAACCCTCCCGACTGATTGTAGACGTTTCGGGGCCGTGCGCATATCACGAACCTTAACGCGGGGCGGTTGCGGCACGGGGTAAACCAAGCACATGGGATCGGTACGCACGCTCTTCGCGGCCGGCATCGCGCTTCTCCTCGCTGCGTCGTTAGCGGCCCAGCCGCATCCGAAACTCAGCGCAGGGCCAATGCCGACCTACTCCGAGATGACGGAAACGCTGATCTGGGTGCAAACCACGCGCCCGGCCGACGTCGTCATTCGCTACCGCGCCGCGGGGCAAGACCGCGAGCCCATGACCGCGACCCCGCCGGTTCGCACGGGTCCGGAGACGCACCACATCGCCCAGGTGCGCATTCCGGGCCTGCCGATGGGGACGACCTTCGACTACGAGCTCTGGATCGATGGCGAGCGCGTGCCCCGCGACTATCCGCTGCGCTTTCAAACGATCCCCCACTGGCGGTGGCTTACCAATCCGCCGCAGCCGCCCAACTTCTCGTTTGCCCTGGGCTCGTGCGCCTACATCAACGACACGCCGTTTGACCGCCCCGGCACCCCTTATGGCCAGGGAATGGAGATCTTTGAGTCCATTCGCGCCAAGAGTCCGGACTTCATGCTGTGGATGGGGGACAACGTCTACTTCCGCGAAGCCGATTGGCTCACGCCGGACGCGATGGCCTATCGCTGGACCCAAAACCGCGCTCTGCCCGAGCTCCAGCCCATGCTGGGCGGCATGCACCACTACGCCACGTGGGACGACCATGATTACGGCCCCAATAACAGCGATCGCTCGTTCCGGCTGAAGGGGCCGGCGCTTGAGCTCCACAAGCTTTTCTTCCCGGCCGTGACCTGGGGGACGCCGGACGAAGCGGGGGTGTTTCAGCGATTTGAATGGGGCGACGTCGAGTTCTTCCTCACCGACAACCGCTACCACCGCTCGCCGAACAGCACGCCGAACGATGATCCGGCGAAAACCATGCTCGGCCGCGCGCAGCTTCAGTGGCTCAAGGACTCGTTGCTGAACAGCGACAAGACGTTCAAAGTGATCGTGAACGGGGGTCAAATGATCAACCCGATGATCTTCTTCGAGGCGTTTGGCCACTTTCCCGCGGAGCAGAAGGACCTGTTTGATTTCATCGCGTCGAGTGGGGTCGAGGGGGTCCTGTTTTTGAGCGGGGACCGGCATGCGACCGAGCTCTTGAAGGTGCAGTGGCCGGGAGCACCGTACCCATGGTACGAGTTCACCAGCAGTCCGCTGACCGCTGGTCCGGGGCGCAATGCCGCCGAGGCCGACAACCCGGCTCGGGTGCCGGGAACGTGGGTGAATGTGCGCAACTTTGGCACGGTGGAGGTCTCCGGTCCTTGGCGCAACCGCGTGCTGACGCTTCGCACGTTCAACACGCAAGGCGAGGAGCTCTGGAAGCACGAGATTCGCGAACAGGAGCTGCGACGTCCGCGCGCACCACAAGAGGCTGCGTAAGATGATGGGGTTGATCGCCTTGACTGCGGCGCTGGTCGGCTCAACGCCGAGCCTCGAGGTGAACGTCATGTCGTTCAACATCCGGTATGGAACGGCCAATGACGGGCCGGACGCCTGGCCGCACCGTCGCGCCCAAGTTCTTGCGATGCTCAAGGAGTTCCGCGGGGACTTCATCGCCCTGCAAGAGGCACTGGACTTTCAGGTCGACGAGATCTTGGAGGCCATCCCCCATACGGCCTTCATCGGCGTCGGGCGCGACGACGGTGAGCGAGCCGGCGAGTTTTCCGCCGTCATCTATGCCACGGACCGTTGGGAGGCGATGGCCAGCGGCACGTTCTGGCTCTCCGATACCCCCGACGTCGTGGCGAGCAAGCACTGGGGCAATCGGATCACGCGCATCTGCACCTGGGGGCGGTTTCGACATCGAGCGACCGGGCGCACCGTCCTGTTCGGCAACGCCCACTGGGACCATGAGTCTCAGCCCTCGCGCGAGCGCAGCGCCATCGTCATGGCCGACCGCCTCGCGCGTGCCCGTCAGCCCGACGAGGTGGTGATCGTGACCGGCGACTTCAATGCGGGCGAGCGGAACACGGCCGTTCGCTACCTATTGGGTGAGCGGATTCCGGAGGAGCCCTTTGATGGCAGGACGAGCCCGCTTGCGCTCGTGGACACGTTCCGCGTGATGGCCCCCAAGGAAACGGAAGTCGGAACGTTCCACGCCTTCAAAGGGGGAACCGGCGGCGACAAGATTGACTATATCCTGGTCTCGCCCGGGGTCGAGACTCTGGCTGCCAGCATCGACCGGCGGCATCACAGCGGGCGGTACCCTTCCGACCACTATCCGGTGACCGCACGAATTCGGATTCCGGTTCAATCAACATGAAGCGCTTGCAAAAAATCGGCAAGATCGGCGTAGAATGAGCAGGATGACGCGAGACGACGACGTTTGGCAGCCGAATCCCCGCGAAGACGCGCAGGGCATTGACCGCGAGCGACTGCGCCGCAATCGCAAGCTGACCCCCCAGCAGCGCGTCGAGCGCATCCAGGCTGCCGCCGCCGAACTCCTGAGAGTCCGTATTGAAGTTCTCCGCGCCACGGCTCGAACGGGTCGTTCATAGCCTTCACGCCCATGCGGTTGATTACGTGCTGATTGGGGGCTATGCGCTGGCCATTTATGGCGGCGATAGCGTCACCACCGACATCGATTTGGCCATTGATCGCGATCCGCAGAATCTGGATCGCGCGGCGCTCGCCATTCGCGACTTGAACCCTACGTTGGCCAATGGGGCGCCGATGCCCATGGATCGCTTTTCGTTCGCGGGCGAGTTCACGCGGTTCTACACGGACGCGGGCGAGATCGACGTGCTGCGGAGGCTCAACAACGTGGACGGGTTCGCGGGGTTGCGGTCGCGCGCCGTATGCTTTGACTTGTTCGGGGTCACGGTGCCGGTCGCCTCGCTGCCGGACCTGCGGGCCATGAAAGTCGATGTCCCTCGGCCCAAAGACATGATCCACGTGCTGGAGATCGACGCGCTGATCGAAGAACTCGAAAACGAATCAGGGTAACTTATGGATATGCATGTCGAACCAACGGCCGAACATCGCTGGCTCCTTCAATGGGTGGGAAACTGGACCGTGGAGGCAACCAGCCCGGGGGCCGAAGGCGAAGCGCCCAGCACTCAGCGTGGCACCGAGACCGTGTCGACGATTGGCGATCTGTGGATTGTGGCGAAGGGCGAGGGGGAGATGCCGGGTGGTGGTCGCGCGATCACTCAATTGGCGCTCGGCTTTGACCCAGAGGCGGGCAAGTTTCGCGGAACGTGGGTCGGATCGATGATGACCCACCATTGGGTGTACGAAGGCACTTTGGATCCTGCGACGAATACGTTGAACTTGGACGCTGAAGGTCCAGACTTTTTTACCGGGACGGGCACGTGCGTGTACCGTGACGCCTACCAGTGGGTTGACGACAACACCCGCGTCCTCCGTTCGATGGTGCGCCAAGCGGATGGCACTTGGGGCGAGCCGTTCATGACCGCCACCTATCGACGCGCTTAGTCCAGTTCGTCGGGCTGGAGCTGATCGGCGAACCCGTCCATCGACGGCCCAAAGCGGTAGCCGTCGATGGCGGTGCCACGGATGACGTCGAAGCGTGCCGGGTGCAGACCGTCCACCAGCGCCTCGACCTCCGCCCAGGGGTGCGCTACCGAGAGGTGGACCGGATCGAATCGCTCTTCGAGTCCTACCGAAGCGGACAAAGTGGCATCTTCCACCACGACTTGGTACTTCCAGCCCTGGGCCTCGAGGCCACGCGCTCCGGCTTGGAGCAGCGTCTGCCCATCCACCCCTTCACCTTACCGAACCTTGCAGGCCCAAGAGTTCACGGGCACCGGCCATGGCACCTTCGGTGATTTCCGCGCCACTCATCATCCGGGCAATCTCGAGAACGCGCTCCTCACGGCTCAGCGGCTTTGCCATGACGGTGACCCGGCCGGACTCCGTCTCTGCTTTACCGACGTGAATATGGGTGGTGGCCCGGGCCGCCAATTGGGGCGCGTGACTGATCACCAGGATTTGGTAGCTTTTGGCCAGGTCGGCGATCTTCTGGGCAACTGCCGCCGCAGCGCGTCCCCCCAAGCCGACGTCCACCTCATCGAAGACGAGGGTCGGCACGCCGAGCCGGCCCGCCATCACACACTTGATCGCCAGCATGACGCGCGAAATTTCGCCGCCTGACGCGACTTTGGCCAAGGGGCGCGTCGGCTCACCCAGATTCGCCGAGAAGAAAAACTCCACGGTCTCCGCGCCCGCGGGGCCTGGTTCGACCGGCCTTGTGGCGACTTCGAACTGGGCGCGATCCATGGCAAGGTCGCGCAGGTGGGTCACCACCGCTTGGGCAAAGCCGCTGGCTGCCTGTCGGCGAATGTCGCTGAGCCGCTGAACGTCGCTGATGAAGGCTTCACATCGCTCGCGCTCTTGGGCGATCAGCGTCTCCTCTGAGGCTTCCTGGCCTTCGAGGGCCTCAAGCTCGCCGCGCGTGCGATCGAGGAACGCCAGTACCGCCTCTTCATGGTCGCCATATTTGCGCCGCAGGGTCTTGAGGTCGTCCAGTCGCGCCGCGGCCGACTCCAAGGCTTCGGGGTCCGCGTCAAGCGCCTCGAGATAGTGCCGCAAGCGGGCCAGGCCGTCCTCAAGGTGGACCATGGCTTCCTCCCACTCGCTGCCGATCGGCGCGGCACTGGGGTCCAGCCTTGTGGCTTCGACGATCCGCGCCAGGGCAGCGCGCAACGCATCGAGTCCGCCGCCTTCGGCGGTCAGCGCGGCGTCAGCGGATTCAGCCGCATCGCGAAGACGGGCGACGTTCTGCAACCGACGGAGCCGTGATTCCACCTCTTCGAACTCGCCAGGCTGCGGAGCGACGCGCTCGATCTCGTCAACTTGAAATCGCAGCAGGTCGAGTCGCTGCTCACGCTCGCGCTGACCACGCCGGATCTCCGCCAAGGTCTCGCGGGTTTCGCGAAGCGCCTCCCAGCGGTGCCGGACGCTTGCCTTGGCCGCTTCGGCCGATTCGCCGATCCACGCATCCAGGCTTTCGACGTGGCGCATCGGATCCAGCAGGGCCTGATGTTCGTGCTGACCATGGAGGTCAATCAGGGCGTCCCCCAGTTGTCGGAGCGTGCCGATCGGGCAGAGCCGGCCGCCGACGCGGCTTTGCGAGCGGCCTTCCGCGAAGACCTCGCGCTGGACGATGAGCAAGCCATCCTCGACCGGCACACTGAGGTCGGTGCAGAGGGCCGTGATCTCGGGCCGGGTCGAGACATCGAACACGGCGTGGACCAAAGTGGACCGCGCTCCCGAACGAACGGCGCCGCTATCCGCCCGACGGCCCAGAGCCAGTTCCATCGCGTCGACCAAAAGCGACTTACCCGCGCCGGTTTCGCCCGTCAGCGCGGTGAAGCCAGGCTCAAACTCAAGGTGAGCCCGCTCGATGATGGCCAGGTTGTCGACCGTCAGCTCGACCAGCATGTCCCACTCTCAAGACGACCAGCGCCACCTACTCGCGCCGAAAAAGACCGGCAATCGGCGTGACGCCACGCACACCGTCCACTTCGTACCAGAGGTGGAACGTATCGAAGTTGCACGCCGCCCCAAACTCGCCCTGTTTGGACACCGCCATGACGACGCACATCATGCGGTGGGAATTAGGCTGGCGTCGGTGGATCTGCCGAATCACGGCTTCGCAGGCCTCAGTGGGTGACATCCCGGACCGCATCAATTCTACGGCGCGGAAACTGGCCATGCCCTTCCAGAGCTCTTCGCCGTAGCCGGTGGCGCCGGCTGCCCCAGCCTCATCGTCGGCATAGATGCCCGCGCCGACGATGGGCGAATCGCCGACGCGGCCCGGAAGCTTGTAGGCCATGCCGCTAGTCGAGCAGGCGGCCACGACGTGGCCCGGCGACTCCCAGCCGAGCATGGTGACCGTGTCGCCATGATGCTCGTCAGAAGAATGGACGTAGCGCGCCTCGTGCGTGGTCGGGTCCGCTCGCCATTCGTTGTATTGGCGCACATTCTCGTCGGTCATCAGGTTTTGTGGCCGAAATCCCTTGGCGATGGCGAAGCGGCGCGCTTGGTCTCCTGCAAGCATCACGTGGGGCGTCTCATCCTTGACTTTGCGCGCAACCGAGATCACCGGGACAATGCCGCGCACCGAGCACACGGCCCCACAGGAGAGGTCCGCGCCGTCCATGACGGAGGCATCGAGCTCCAACTCGCCGTCCTGGTTGACCAGCGAGCCGAGGCCGATAGCGACCAGCGTCGGGTCGAGTTCGCAGGCTGCCAGTCCGGCTTCAAGCGCGTCGAGCATGCCACCGCCCTCTTGGCGACGGAGGTGTGCGGCGTCGAGGGCGACCGGGCCGGGTCGCTCCCAGGTGGCAAGGATGACTTCTTGGGGCATGGCTATTCTCGTCGCTTGGGTGGCCGCGGGCCGAACCACTTCTCGTTCGCCCCCGGGCCGAGTTCGTCTTCAAAGGCACGCAGCAGGTTGACGGCATCGGACTCGAAGTGATACTGGCCGTCGATTTCCCCTTGCCAGATGTTTTCGACCACCCAGTCCGGCACCGGCATGAAGACGATACGCTGTGGCGCGGGAACGCGGACGGAAAGCAGCGTCGGCGTCGAGCCCGGGTCGGGGAAGAGGTATTCGAAGGTGATGGCGTGCGGCTGATAGCGCGTTGCGCCCATGCGGGGCTCGCCCTTGACGCGGCCCGCGGCCAGAGCGGTGGCGTCGTATTCGCCTTCGGGGGGATCTTCGCCCGCGAGCAGTGCCTGGTGGATGCGCAGTCGCTTGGTCGCCGCGTACTCGTTCAGCTTCATCGCCGGCCAATTGTACTGGCCCGGCGTCACGATCACCGGCGCAACGCAAAGCGCCCTGGTCCTCCGTGGAGAGCCAGGGCGCAATCACTGGACGCGCTTCGAGGTTATTCGCGCTCAAGCTTGAACTTGCCGTTCATCGGGGCTGGCGCCTGCGCGAACGGGAAGTTCTTCAAGTTGCCATCGAACTTGACCATGACGCCGTCGGTCACGTCAACCCAAACCGTACCGCTCATGCCCGCCTTTTCGGCTCCTTCGGTCTCGTTGACTTCAAAGGTGACCTTCATCGTGTCGTAGTTGCCGACCTTTTCGAAGCCGGCGACGGTCCACTTGCCGCTGGCGGCGACGACGCCCTTCTTGGCATCGGCAGGGATATTGACTTCCCAGGTCTTGCCCACGGTCATCGGTCCCTCGGGATACCGGAAGGACTGGAGATTGGCGACGCGAACCGAGCTTTCGTCAGCCATTTCGCCGCGAACCTCGAGCACCTCGCCGGTCGAGGCAAACACTGTCGTGAGCGGCGGGGCGTCCGGCACGTCGATCTCCTGGCCCTCGAACACGGCCTTACCATTCACCTGTGCGCTCTCGATGGTGACCTTGCCGTCATCAACGGAGAGGACCTTATCGATCGTTCGCGCAGTGAACGTGATGTTCATGCCTTGGAAGTCAAATTCGCCTGTCGCCTTATACGTGTACGTGGTGCCCGCTTTGGGGGCCCACTTGACCGTCACTTCCTGGATGGCCGCCGCGGCGACTGCCGCCAGGGCGACGAGCCCAAGTCCGATTCCATACCAACGCTTGTTCATGGTTGTCTCCGCGGCAATTGTACTCGCCTTGAGTACGCGCCTACGCGGTTCTTTACGTTCTGCCAGTAGGCAGGGTTTCATGGGGGCTAACCCGGCTCGCCAGGTATAATCCGAGTTCGCAGACGACGCGCTTCCGACCGGGACCTTTGCGCGTCTTAACCTTCGCACCCATGCCGGATTCCGACCAGCCCATCGACGCCGAAGTCACCACTTCGGAAGAAGCCACCCGCGCCCGCGCCGAGTATACGGCCGACGACATTCAGGTTCTCGAGGGCCTGGAAGCCGTTCGCAAGCGCCCGGGCATGTATGTGGGCGACAACGGGCGCAAGGGCCTGCACCAGATGTTCAAGGAAGTCCTTGACAACTCGGTGGACGAAGCCCTGGCCGGGTTTTGCGATTCGATTATTGTCACCCTCTATGTCGACGGCTCGATGAGCGTGCGCGACAACGGCCGCGGCATCCCCGTGGACAAGCACGAGAAGATGGGGGTTTCGGCGCTCCAGGTCGTCATGACCGTGCTGCACGCGGGCGGCAAATTTGAAAGCGGCTCCTACAAGACTTCCGGCGGTCTTCATGGTGTTGGCGTCAGCTGCACCAACGCGCTGTCTTCGTGGTGCGAAGTCGAGGTCAAGCGCGACGGCAAACTGTGGTTTCAGCGATACGAAAAGGGCATCCCTGTCGAGCCGGTCAAGTCGATCGGCACTGCCGACGGGACTGGCACCACCACGCGCTGGCTTCCCGACCCCACGGTCCTGACCGACGTCAAGCACGACACCCACATTATCAAGACCCGACTTCGGGAGCTTGCCTACCTGAACCCGACTGTGAAGTTCGAGTTCATCGACGAAGCCGACCCCGAGCAAAGCGAGGTCTACCATTACCAGCGTGGGATCCCCCAGTTGGTCGAGGACCTGAACGAAGGCAAGGAGGGGCTGCACCCGGTCATCTTCTTCCAACGGCAAAAGGACACGACGCAGTTGGAAGTCGCCTTGCAGTACCACGACGGCTACAACACCACGATCCTGGCGTTTTCGAACAACATCCACCAGCCCGATGGCGGCACGCACGTCTCCGGGTTTTCGGCGGCGCTGACCCGCGTGATCAACTCCTACGCCCGCAAGATGGGTTACCTGAAGGAGAAGGACGCCAACTTCACCTCGGACGACGTGATGGATGGATTGACCGCCGTCATCTCGCTGCGGCTGGAGAACCCGTCCTACAACTCGCAGGACAAAGTCAAGCTGGTCACGCCAGAAGTTCAGGGGTTGACGAACTCGCTCGTGGGCGATGGGCTGACCACCTTCTTTGAAGAGAACCCGGCGGTGGCCAAGCGCATCGTGGACAAGTCGACGATCGCCCAGCGAGCCCGCGAAGCGGCGCGCAAGGCCGCGGACGCCGTGAAACGCTCGTCCGAGATGAACAGCTTCGGCCTGCCCGGCAAGCTGTTTGACTGCATCAGCAAAGAAGTCGAGAAGTGCGAGATCTTTTTGGTTGAAGGGAACTCGGCCGGCGGCACCGCCAAGGGCGCGCGGGATCGCGTGACCCAGGCGGTTCTGTTCTTGCGCGGCAAGATTCTGAACGTTGAGAAGGCCCGTGTCGACAAGGCGCTCGACAACGAAGAGATCCGCTCGATGATCGCGTCCCTCGGCGTTGGGATCGATATCAGCCTTTCGCGCGGCTACGGCGATGCGGAAAGCAATGGCAATGGGAACGGCAAGAAAGAAGACGCCCCGTTCGATCTGTCCAAACTGCGCTACGGCAAGATCATCATCATGACCGACGCCGACGTGGACGGCGAGCACATCCGTACCCTGCTGCTGACCTTCTTCTATCGCTACATGCGCCCGCTCATCGAGGCCGGGCGCGTCTATTTGGCCGAGCCGCCGCTCTTCGTCATCAAGGCGGGCGCGAACGAGCGCTATTACGCCCAGGACGAGGCTCAGCGGGACGAGATCGTTCGTGGGCTCAAGAAGAAGAACGTCGTCATCCAGCGGTTCAAGGGTCTTGGCGAAATGAATGCCGAGGAGTTGGAGGAAACAACCATGGACCCGGCGAAGCGACGACTGACCCAGGTGCGCATCGACCCCGACTTCGAGATGGACGTCGAGATGATGTTTTCGCGTCTGATGGGCGAGAAGGTCGAACCCCGGCGGGAGTATATCGAGCGCCACGCCAAAGAAGCCCTCAACGTCGACTGGCACTACTAAGCAGCGCCTCGGGCGTCCGTTGGCAGCCGCCACTTGGTCGCCAGGTTGTCGCTATCGTTCGCTCAAGCCTGTTTTGGCACACGATGCCGTGACCCATGCGGTCTGAAGCTGGGCATGGGGCTGTTGACCCCACGCCACGACAAGGGACATGAGACCGCGCTACGTTGTCATCTCGGCTAGGTACTCCAGCGGGAAGGGCGGGTGAGCCAGTGGGCGCGCCGCCAGCGACACCAGCAGTGCCGGATTGTCGTCCGCAGCGATGCGGTTCGACGATAGGGCTCCGCAGTCCCGACAGCGGTGAATCACCGCCCATTCGCCTCCGTGGCGAACCCAAATGGCGATCGGGTCCATGATGCCGCCGCAGTCGGCAGCGCGGTCACCCGGCGACCGGTCGAGGTGTCGGCTATGCAGGCAGCGCGGACAATGGTTGCGGTGCGCCGTGCCGGCCTGAAGGTGGCCGACCGCCATGCCGCAGGAGCAACAAATGAAGGCGTCGGTCTCCTGCTTACCTTGTGGACGATCGTTGGGATGGATGCGGGCCCCCAACTGGCCCTTGGATCGGATGTTCAAAGGTTGCTTCGATGCGCTCAATTCCCCCGAGCAGGGGCGCGGGCACGCAGGCAGCGTGACGGTGAAAGAGCGTCAACTCGCCGAGCCGGCAAACCGTCGCGAGCGCGTTACGGCGCTGTCAGGCAGCCAGGGCGAGATGAGCGGCGACCGAAACAAGAACGTTCTGATTCATCCAACACCTCTCGAAGCAGTTGGCCCCTCGGGGCCATGCCGATCATAGCGCAGTCAAGAGCCGCGCGTCAAGGCGGCGCACCCACGGATCGTGGTCGTTCCTGAGAAATCTGGATTTGGGAAGAGCGGTGTGAAGGGTGGCCGGCCGTTGGTTATCGACCATGGCGCCCCAATGAACCAACCTAAACGCTCCTTGCAAGGCACACGATCAGGTTGTATAGTAGAGCGGACCTAAAGGGGAAGTTGATGCCCTTTGGCCGAGAGTTCTCGGGCGCTAATGGTCAAAAGTATTACGGAGTAACATCAATGAAAACGCTTGCAATCGGTTCCGTCAGGTCAGTAGGTTGTATCGCGATGGCAACAGTCCTCGCCGGTGGCGCGATGGCGGCCGAAGACTCCGGCACGACGCCCAAATTAGGACACGTCGAGGTCGTTTCCAAAAATGGCGAGGAAAAGTGGTCTTTCCAAGTCACGCCTTACATCTGGGCGGCGGGACTGGGCGGTGAGATCCGTCCGTTCACTGGCGCGCCGACACTCGGGTTTCGAAAACCGTTCAAAGACGTTTTGAAAGATCTGAACTCGGCGTTTTTTGTCACGGCTGCGGCCCAGCGCGGCCAGCTGGTGCTTCTGGGCGACTTTAGCTTCTCCGATGTATCGCGTTCAGGAATCGTTCCGCCCGGCGTCCCGGCTCGTGGGGGACTGCGGCAGTTTTCGCTCACTCTGGCTGGTGGCGCGCGCGTCGTCGAAACCGACAACGCGACCTTGGATCTGATCGGAGGATTCCGCACCTGGCAGCTGCGAGGCTCGGTCGACGTGACCGCCGTGGGCATCTCAAAGTCGCCCGAGAAGACGTTCACCGATGCGTTGGTGGGCGCGCGCTCCACATTGAGACTAGCGCCCGACTGGACGCTGCTGATCTACGGAGACACGGGCTTTTTGCGGACCGGCTCGCGGGAGACCTATCAGTTTGTCGTGACGGGGAATTACGCGGTCAGCCGCGATGTGACGCTCTCCTTGGGCTACCGGGAGTTGGGCGTGGATTACCGCAGTGGCGGAACAAAACTGGACGTTCGCATGAGCGGCATCGTGGTGGGCGCGACGTTCAAGTTCTGACGTTCTCCTGCGTCCGATGGTCGCCGCGTATGGGTTCATTGATCGGCTGACCGTCAGGATGAGGCTGAGTCCGCAGAGCATGGCGATGTGACCTTTGCCGGTGCTGACTGGCCGCCGTCGCCCTGGGGTTCGCGGCCTCATGGTTTGTCGATGCGATTCGCCAGCTTCGGGTCATTGCCAGCATCAACGCCATCCGTCCGAAGACGTTTGTCAAACGCCCGCCATCACGGAAGTCGATGACAAAGTTTGGCTCGTGTCCTTCATGGAACACGATCTGGGATACATCGACCTGGAGGAACGGTCGCCCCAACCCTTGAAGAACCCATTCGCTGGCCTCAAGGTGTCACCTCTGTCTTCGGAACGGCTCGTTGTCCGTGTGACTGGAATCGACACCCTTCGCGGGTGGTGGGCGGTACTGGATTTGAACCAGTGACCCCTTCGGTGTGAACGAAGTGCTCTGCCGCTGAGCTAACCGCCCGGTCGGTCTTGAATGTACCCGAGCCGCTTCATTTCGAGGCGCCGACTGCGTAGAATCCCTCGAAATATGCAGGCGCCCGAAATGGTGGTGACTTTGGATGATGGGAGCCGAACGCCGCTGGGAACCCTTTATCGGGATGTCCCGTTGGCTCTGGTCTTCCTGCGTCACCTGGGCTGCGTCTTCTGCCGGGAACAGGTCGCCATGCTCCGAGGCGCGACCGACCTGAACCTTGTCTTCGTCACCATGAGCTCCGCCGGCGAAGCCGCCGACTTTCGCGAGCGACTCTATGCCCCCCAGCGATTCATCGCCGACCCCGATGGTGCGCTCTATGGCTACTTTGGCCTGGAGCGCGGCGGAATATCGCAACTGGCAAGTCCCCGAGTCATGCTGCGCGGTGCGGCGGCGACGCTGGCCGGGCACGGCTTTTCGCGACCCCCCACAGATCCGCGCCAGCTGCCGGGCGCGGTGATCATCGATTCCACGGGCGAAATCGCCTGGATCCACCGCGCCAAAGACGCTGCCGACAACGTCACCGAAACGGTGCTCCGGGCTCAGCTCAACTCGCGTCACCGGGTCCGCCCTTGATTCCCTGAACTTCGGACGGCCCGTTTGTACTCTTGGGCCGCCGATCCGCACGCTCGGCGCAGCCCTGCGGTGTGTCCAAAAAAATCCACTCACGAATTGGGCGAGATCTCCATTACAATGACGATGGAGGTACGAAGTTGTCCGCCGCAGTCGCAGCGCTAATATCGGTATTGCTGGTGGACTCGGGACCGTCAGTACGGGTCGGAACTCCTGAAGTTGCCAAGCTCATTGCTCAAGTCCAGGCTGAGAACGTGGCGATTCGATGCGCGGAAGGAAGCCAGCCAGGCGACAACCTTTGGGCTTCGGGGGGACGCTTCACCCCTCGATTCTTCGGAAAGGCCCAGGGGGACTCGCTGACTTGGCGTCTGGATCTTTCCAGTCCAGTGGAAAGGCCTGTGCTTGCCCTCCGCTATGCTTACGACGAGCCGGGCTATCGCGCCTATGCGGGGCGGGAACCCCCTCGCGAGTGGCACGTCTTCGTGGGACCACGCGGACCGTACACGCTCTCGACGCCTCACTCCGGAGGGTGGGACGAGTACGTAACGGTCACGGTGGAACTGCCACCGATCCCCGCAGGCTCGACGACCATTCGGATCACCAGCCCCCATGAGCACACCACAACGGACGTGGACTGCCTCGGCCTTTTCGAAGGACAGCCCGACCCGTTGCCAGTGCCATTTCGCCCTACCGTCCTTGCGAGATCCGCGTCGGGGCGGTTCATCCTGCGGGCGACCGGAGACGCGCGGTTCGAGCCTCCCGCCGACGAGGTCTTTCGGCAGTTCGAGCGCATCTATGCCTGCATGAAAGCGACCACGGATTGGGAGCCCACCGCTGCGATCGGCATCAATGTGATCGAGGATTCACGGTGGCCTTTTGGCGGGACGACGGCTTTTTCAGACATGCGCGGCGTGTTCTTCCGTGCTTCGGTGATGCACGTTGCCTTTGGCGACTGGTGCCATGAAATGAGCCACTGGTTCCTTGTTGGCCGCTCGCCCAAGTGGCTGGAAGAGCCGCTGGTCCGGGTCTTGACCGCGATGGTGTGGATGCCAGAGCTGTATCCCGGGCCGGACCCGAAGAACGACCCGCTCTACGCGTCAGGGGAGCGCGTCGGGCGTGAAGTCTTGGCGCATCCCGAGCGGACCTACGACGATATCGAGCCGGTGCTCTATGCGATGGCCGTTCGGTACGGTCCCGATGTGTTCGGCAAGTTCTTCAAAGCGTGTGCTCGGGCGGGAGCAGACGGGAAGCTCGATTTCCGTCCGGGTCGGCACCTGACGCGGGACGAAATCGCACGGTACTTGACGGAAGCGGCAGGCCAGAACGTGGTGCCACTGCTCAGGCGGTGGAACGGATACGAGGGCGCTCGCTAGGCCGTTTGAACGGCCGCGAAAGGGGCATGGCGCCTCGACTCATCGCGGATGGTCCAGGGGCAAACCATCTCACAAATCATCCGCAATGGACTGTGAATCATCGGTAAGTCTCGCGTGCGCTAGCCCTCTCGATGCGTCGCACCAGGTTATCTGGAGTGATCGCCTGCGTGGTGCGACCCATGGGGGTTAGCGATTCTGCGGACATTGCGTTATCGAATTCGAGTTCTAAACATCTGCTTAACCATAGATGTGGTAGAGCGTTTTTGATTAATCATCAATGGTGAAGAGACAACTTTCTGCACATTTGTTAACGTTCTAGAAACTACCTGCATTTAATGCCGGTCTTAACCATCATTTAATGCGCTATCGAAGATCATGGGGAGTCCACATCGGGGCTAGCTATGAATCGAAAGGCATTTACGCTCATTGAACTTCTCGTCGTCATCGCGATCATCGCGATTCTGGCCGCCATTCTCTTCCCCGTCTTCAGCCAAGCCAAGCTTGCCGCGAAGAAGACCAACGCCGTTTCTCAGGTCAAGCAGATCAGCACCGGCTGGCAAATGTATGCCGCCGACAACGACGATTTGGCCGTCAACGTGAGCAGCGGTGGCCCCCAGGGCGTCCACCGAACCGACTTCTGGGTCGTGATGCAGCCCTATGTGAAGAGCGTCGACATCTTCTTTAGCTCGGAGCGCACGGAGACCGGCTGCTACTATCACAATGAGAACGATCGGCTCAACACGCCGTGGGGTCGCCGCATCTACGATCTTAATCCGACCGGTCGCTGCCTCGGCTACGGCTACAACTGGGGTCCGCAGATCTACGCCGGTGGCGGCGTTCTGGGTCCGGTAGTTACTCTTCCCGACGGCGGTTCGATCCAGGCAGGGCGGTCTCTGACTTCGTTCGAGGAGCCCGCGAACCTTTTCGTCTTTGGCGACACGTATGACACGCCGCGCCCCACGCTCGGCATGTACCCGAACAGCGCGGGTGGCAAAGCTTGGATCCTCGACACCTTCCCGGTGACGGCGGCCACGCGTCAGGGCCAGTTCCGCTGGGCCGGCCGGTTCAATATGGGCTTTGCCGATGGCCACGCCAAGAACGTGCAGTACCGCGGCGGTCTGACCCCGGGTGTCGGCTACGTTTACGTACCCGCCCTTGAGCGCGATCGCTTGGCCTACTGCGCGAACTCGACCGAAATGCTCGACGGCAGCCGGTTTGGCCTCGGCAGCATTTCCTGCAAGGACTTCGTGAACTACCCCTTCACCGTTGCCACGCAGTGGTCGCCGAGCTAAACATGAAGCACGTCATTGCTGTGATGGCCGCGATGGCTGGGATGGCGCTGGTGGGCTGTGACTCTCCGCAAGGCGGGGACCTGGAGAGCCAATCACCGCAACCCGCCGCCGACTTGGAAGCCGGAAAGAACGCGACGACGCTGGAGGATTGGGCCAAGGCCAATCCGAACAACGGCGCGCCCGGCCACGGCGAGTCGGACAACAAGTAAACGCGTCTACGGACCGTCGTCTCGGCGGCCCGAAGACCTTCGACTCCTGGCGTCAGTATCGGATCGCGATGCTGACGCCAGGATGCTTCATCCAAACCAGCATTCCGGTCACGCTGACCGAGCCGTCGCGATGGGTCAAGAGGAGGTGGCTCTTGCGGCCATCGTTCATGGCCATCAGGCTCCATGTCGGGTCGATCGACCACGTCGCACCGAACGGCACATTGAATGCGGCATCCCATTCGGAATAGTTCAGACTGGCAAAGACGTTGAGGCCAGCCTTGTCGAAGCCTTTGGCAAGCGTCGCGTAGTAGGCGCGCTTCCCAGCCGGCGAGCCGATGCGATCGCTCGACGTACCGAGGCTTATCATCGGCATCGTTGGGCTTTCCGGCAATAAGAGGTAGTTGCCGATCGGGCCCGCCTCCCGCGCGACCGGATTCCACTCCAAACCGAGCTGCAACCGTGGCGAGAAACTGTAGACGCCCGTGAACCGAACGCGCGCCCGATCCACGTCAAAGGCGACGTACCTTGCCGAAAAGACCCATCGCTCCTGATACTCCCCCGAACCGAGGAAACCACCCTCTCCGGGTCACCCCGTTCACGTGGGGGTCAGGGTTGGACGGGTGACGCCTTCCTGCACCTGCGCCAGCACGCCGCCGCACATTCCGGCAAGCAATAGAGCCGTGGCAACCCGCGAGGCATGCATGGGTGTCAGTTTACGACGTTGATGGGAGATCCAGCAAGCCAGGCTTCATAGTTGGCGGCAGCGAGGTCGATCAAGCGTCGGCGGGCCTCGACGGTGGCCCATGCGTTGTGGGGCGTGATCACAACATTCGGCGCATGGAGCAAGGGGTTGTCATCGGTCGGTGGCTCGGTTGACAGCACATCCAGTCCCGCTCCGGCGAGCCGTCCTTGGTGAAGGGCGTGAGCCAGCGCATGCTCATCGATGAGCGCGCCACGGGCCGTATTGATCAGAAACGCGGACGGCCGCATGAGCGCGAGCGTGACCTCGTTGACGACGCGCAGTGTCTGCGGGGTGAGCGGTGCATGGAGCGACAGCACGTCGGAACGGAGAAACAGCTCCTCGAACCCGACAAATTCGACGCCAGCCATGGACTCGCGGTCGGCGCGCGGCGAATGGGCGATCACCGGCATCCCAAAGGCTTGTCCCATGCGGGCGACGGCCTGTCCTATGCGGCCGAAGCCGAAGACGCCGAGCGTTTTGCCCGACAATTCCACAAGAGGTTTCTCGAAGAACGACCAGTCTGGGCTTTGGACCCAGGCGCCCTCGGCGACTCGCCCATCGTGGTGGCCGCATCGTTTCGTGAGCTCCAGCAAGAGCGCAAAGGTATGTTCCGCGACCGAAGCTGTTCCATAGGCCGGAATGTTCGTCACGATAACCCCCCGCTCCGCGGCCGAGGCGGTGTCGATGACGTTAAAGCCAGTCGCCAAGACGCCGATGTACTTGAGTTCCGGCAAATACGCAAGGTCTCGGTCGGTAATCGGCAC
Organism: Fimbriimonadaceae bacterium; assembly: GCA_046292875.1. Classification (GTDB taxonomy): domain Bacteria; phylum Armatimonadota; class Fimbriimonadia; order Fimbriimonadales; family Fimbriimonadaceae; genus JBKBQD01. The sequence continues at coordinate 34,124 of JBKBQD010000010.1, read as the reverse complement.
CTTGTTGGTGAGAATTGCCTCGAAGCCGGAGGCCCTAGCGATCAGTTCTTCGGGCGGTGTTCGGTCATACAAGGTGAGGTCTGCCAACCGCGCAAGCGGTGCCCACGAGACATCGCCTGGGTTGACGCAATAAGCTTCGAGGATGGCCAATCGAGGCATGGCTCCAGTCTACGTGATGCCAAGTGGTTGAGTCTGGAAACGGCAGGGCGTCATAATAACGTTGAATTCACTGCATCCCATGATGCCTCGTCTCCTGCCGCTCCTCGTTCTCTTGCTCGCGCATGCACCGCATGCGGCGGCGGTCGGCACGTGGAAGACGGCGGCATTGCCCGAGCTGTTGCGAGCCACCGCGCTCGTGGAATCAGCGGAGCGGCAGAATGAATGGCATCAGGCGGACCTCGACGCTTCGCTTTGGGCTCTGTTCGCTTTGGAGCAGCCTGCGACCAGCGCGGAGTCGTTCGTCCACGACAGCGCATCAGCGCTGACTGGCTCACTGCCTGCTCCCTCTGAGCCGCAAGATCGCCAGCTGCCCATCCTGCAGACGAGTTCGCGATTTCGGGACGGTCCATAGCCGGGTCTCCGATCCGCTGCCCCATGGCATAAGCGGAGCGGACGATGGACTCACCGCACGGCAACCACTGGTGAGGCTGTATCCACCCTTGGCCTTTTTAGGCCCCGACCATCAGACCCGAATTCACGATGAATATTCTCCGCAAACTCTTTTTTGACACGAGCGAAAAGGACGTGAAGGCCATCCAGCCGATCGTCGACCAGATTAACGCGCTCGAAGATGCCTACTCCAAGTTGAGCGATGCCGAACTGCGCGGCAAGACCGACGAGTTCAAGCAGATGCTCCGCAACGGCAAGAAGCTGGACCAGATTCTGCCGGACGCGTTCGCCGCTGTGCGCGAGGCTAGCCGCCGCACGCTCGGAATGCGACAGTTTGACGTGCAGATGATCGGTGGGGTAGTGCTCCATCAGGGCCGTATCGCCGAAATGAAGACCGGTGAAGGAAAGACGCTGGTGGCGGTTGCGCCTCTCTATCTCAACGCGCTGACAGGCAAGGGCGCTCACCTGGTGACAGTCAATGACTACCTTGCTCGCCGCGACGCGGTGTGGATGGGACCGATCTACGACATGCTGGGCCTGTCTCTGGGCATCATCCAGGGGATGTCGCAAGACAGCGACGAGCTGGGCGGTTCCTACCGCTATCAGCCCGGCGCCATGCACGACGACCCGCGGTACGCCAACCTCGTTCCGGTCACCCGCCGCGAGGCCTATAGCTGTGACATTACCTATGGTACGAACCACGAGTTTGGGTTCGACTACTTGCGCGACAATATGGCCTTCAATGCCGATGACCTCGTGATGACCGAGTTGAACTTCGCGATCATTGACGAGGTGGACTCGATCTTGATCGACGAGGCGCGCACGCCGCATATCATCAGCGGCCCCTCGAACGAGGATGTTTCGATCTACCGTGAGGTCGATGCGGTGGTGAAACAGCTTGAACCCGAAGTGCATTACACGGTGGACAAGAAGAACCACAGCGCCAGCCTCACGGAAGAGGGCATGGACGCCATCGAGCAGATCATGGGCATCGATAACATTGCCGGTGATCCCAAGCTTTTCCACCATGTCAATGCTGCCGTAAAAGCCTACGGATTGTTTGATCGCGACGTGGAGTACGTCGTGCGCAGCGGTGAGGTCGTGATCGTTGACGAGAACACGGGCCGCATGATGTTTGGGCGACGTTTCTCTGACGGGCTGCACCAGGCGCTCGAGGCAAAGGAAGGCGTCACGATCCAGCGGGAGAGCCAAACCGTCGCCACCATCACGTTCCAAAACCTGTTTCGGCTCTACAACAAGCTGGCCGGTATGACCGGAACGGCGAAAACCGAAGAGGACGAGTTCCGAAAGATCTATGGCCTGGATGTCGTGACGGTGCCGACCCATCGGCCGATGATCCGCGTTGATCATCCTGACTCCATTTTCAAGACCCAGGAGGCGAAGTTCCGCGGCATTGCGTGGGAGATCCTTCGCCTAAGCGCCAAGGAGCAGCCGGTGCTGGTCGGGACGCGCTCCATCGAGATGTCCGAGAAAGTGTCCGAGCGCTTGACGGCAGACATGCTGCAGCGGTTGATGATCGCCAAGCGGTTGCAGCATATGCTCGAAACCGAGAAGTCCGTGCCCAAAGAGTATCGGGACGACGTGAGCGCGCTGATCGAAAAGGACCTAAAGGACATGGACCGCAGCGCGATGAGCATGCTGATGCCGAAGCTCAACCTCAGCGCCGATGCCACGCATGAGGATCACGTATCGTGGTTCCTCTCTTTGCACAGCTTGGATGGTGAGCAGCAACGGGAAAGCTTGCTCGATGCCCTCAAGAATGGCATTCCGCACAACGTCCTGAACGCCAAGTACCACGAGCGGGAGGCGCTGATTATCGCGGAAGCAGGCCGCAAGGGCGCCGTCACCATTGCGACCAACATGGCCGGCCGTGGCGTGGACATCCTCCTGGGCGGGCGCGTGGAAGACGCCTCGATCCAGATGGCCCGAAAGGGTGACGGCCACGAAGAGGAGCTTGACGAACAGTACGGCTCGACCTTCACCAACTTCCGCCGCGGATCCAAAGAGCGGGCCGCTCCGCCGTTGCCCTTGAGCGATCAAGAGCGTTCTCAACTGGCGGAAGAGGTTCGGGCACTGGGTGGCCTTTACATTTTGGGTACCGAGCGCCACGAAAGCCGTCGCATCGACAACCAGCTGCGAGGACGCGCCGGCCGCCAAGGCGACCCCGGCGAGAGCAAGTTCTTCGTCTCGCTGGAAGACCAGCTTTGGAAGATTTTCAATGCGAACATGCTGGAGAACCCGATGGTCAAGGCGTGGCCGCCGCTGGAAGAGGTCAACGCCAAGTTCTTAAGCAAGATGATCCAGCGCACGCAGGAGCGCATCGAGAATCACTTCTTTGAAGCGCGCAAGCACGTTTTGGAATATGACGACGTGCTTAACGCGCAGCGCGAGCACATCTATGGCATTCGTCGCGAAGTGCTGCTGGGCAAAGACGTCCGCCAAGACCTCAAGCGACAGGTGAGCGATCTCGTCAAGGAAGTCGTGGATGATGCCTGGATGACGGATGAATCCGGTCGTGACTACTATGACTACACCCAGCTTTACGAGGACCTGAACGGCATCTTCCCGCTCGTTGACTTTGCCACCACGGCCGACCTCGAGAAGACTCCTCCTGGACCTGCGCTCGTGGCCCAATGCCAGGACCTTGCCCAGCAGGCCTATGACCGCAAGGTGGACGAAGTTGGCGACGAGATCATGCGCCTTATCGAGCAAAACGTCATGCTTCGAGCGGTCAACGATCGGTGGATGGATCACTTGCAAACCCTGGAGTACATCCGCGAAGGCATCAGTCTGCGCGGCTACGGCCAAGTCGATCCTCTTGTCGCCTACAAGAAGGAAGCGTTTGAGCTATTTAACCAAACGGTCAAGGCGATTCGGGACCAAGCTGTCAAGATGATCTTCCGCGCCCAGGTCCAGGTGCAGCAACAGGCACCGCCACCGGCGCCAACCCAGATGCTTCGCGTCGAGGACGTGCCTGAGGAACTGAAACACCTCCTTCCGGAGGGCGAGGGAGCGATGGCGGTCGAGACCAAACCCGCACCGGTTGCGATCGAAACGATCGATTGGAGCCGCGTCGGCCGCAATGACCTCTGTCCCTGCGGCAGCGGAAAGAAGTTCAAGGCATGTCACTACCCCGAACTGCGCGCTAAAGGCGTGATATAGGGTCGGCAGGACCGCCGTCCTTCGTAACGAAGTACCAACCCATGAAACTTGGGTTGGTGCTTCTTTTTTCGACGCTCTGTGCAGGGATCGCCTCCGCGCAGTTTGAACGAAGCTACCATCCGACGGTCAATGGCCTTCGGCAGTTCATTGATTCGCGGGTTTCGGGTGAGGCAGACCAGTTTCAATGGTCGGAAGACTCAAGCGCGTTAGGCTATCGAATCAGGTTGCGTGATGCGACGCGATTTTATGTCGTCAGTAGCAGCACTTGGTCGCCTGCCTCGGCGTTTGACCACGCCAAAATGGCCGAAGCGCTCACCGCGATCGGAGCGAACAACGTACGTGCCGACAACTTGCCCATTTCCAATGTCACGCCCCTGGGTGGTGGCAAAGTGGCCGTATTGCACAATAATGTGCGCTACGAATATAACCCAACGGACAACACCTTAACACGCATCGCGCCGCCGCCACGTGAACGTCCGCGATTTGATCACTCATTTCGCATTGCGAACCACAACGTGATGTTTACGCCGAGCCGCGGTGGTGAGGAAGTCGCCGTTACCACGGTTGGCGAGGAGGGCAACCGATTTACTCAGACGATCAACTCACCAACAGGAGAAGTCGCCATTTTCATCCGCACCATTCCGGGAGACGATGTGCGGATGCCCATGATTCGCAGCGTCCCCAGTGAGGGCTTCCGTCCGGAAGTGATCACCATCCCGTACACGCTTCCCGGCGACAAACTGCCTCAGTATCAGATTTGGACCTACAAGGTCGGAGACAAGGAAGCAAAGGAAGTCGCCATCGAGCCTGTGGACTACTTTGGACCGCCGTCCTTTAGCTGGTCGAGCGATGGGCGGCGAGCCCGCTATGTGCAGACCCATCGTGGCCATAATCGCGTCCGCTTGATTGAGATTGATGCTTACAACGGCACGGCAAAAGTCTTAGTGGATGAGCAGAGTGACAAAAGCATCGCACCAGCGATTGTCTTTCACCGTATCTTTGATGACGGAGCCTACATTGCCTGGGCATCGGAGCGTGATGGGTGGACTCATCTCCATTGGATCAACGGACTTACCGGACAGGCCGAGCGTCAAATCACGAAAGGGGAGTGGGTGGTGCGATCGATCGAACGAGTCGATGAATATCGCCGCCAAGCCATCATTACGGCCTCAGGTCGGGAACCCAACCAGAATCCCTACTACATCGACTACTATGGCCTTAATCTAACGACGGGCGGAATCCGTAGGATTACCCAAGGAAACGGCAACCATCGCGCGGTGTTCTCGCCAAATGGTCAGTGGATGGTGGATACCTGGTCACGCATGGACATGCCTCCCATCAGCGTGATTCGCGAAGTCGCCACTGGGCAAGAGGTCGTTAAGTTAGCGGAGACGGACATTCAAGCGCTGCGGCAGGCCGGATACACGATGCCTGAAATCTTTTCTTCGAAAGGGCGTGATGGCCAAACCGATATTTGGGGCGTGATCTGGCGACCGAGAAACTTTGACCCCAATCGAAAGTACGCCGTTGTTCGGTCGACCTATAGTGGTCCCCATGGCTCCCATGTGCCGGTGAACTGGTCACCATATTCTCGCGAACAGATGCTGGCGGAAGCGGGGTTCATCGTGGTGATGATGGACGGCATGGGAACGCTCAATCGGGGCAGAGAATTTCACCGCGTGTCGTACAAGAACCTCGGAGATGCTGGTTTGCCTGATGCGAAACTTTGGATGCAAGCCGCCGCCAAGAAGTACCCCTACATGGACTTGTCACGCGTTGGCATTTTTGGGTTTTCTGCTGGTGGCTACGACGCCATGCGAGCGATGCTGGCCGACGGCGATTTTTACAAGGCGGCCGTGTCCTATTGTGGGAATCATGATCATCGCACCGACAAAACGTGGTGGAACGAGGCTTGGATGGGCTATCCCGTGGGACCCCACTACGATGAGCAGTCCAATGTGACCAACGCGCACCTTCTCAAGGGAGATGTGCTGTTGATCGCAGGCGAGCTTGATGACAACGTCAACGCATACGCTGGCACGTTACGCTTAGTCGATGCACTGGTCAAAGCCAACAAGTCTTTTGATATGCTCTTCATGCCCGGGCGAAACCACAACCTCGGAGAGATGTATTTGGTGCGCCGAATGATCGACTACTTTGTCGACAAATTGGGGTCGGCTACTGCGCCGGAATCGCAGGAGCGCGTTACTCCGAGTGAGCCACTTGAACGCGTACCGTTGATGCACGAACGGGAGTCATCACTTTCGCGATAGGATAGCGCGATCCTGCGGCGAGTTCGGAAGCCAACTTGCGCCAAGCCAGCACGCCATCCGTGCTTTCGGGTTCCAGCAAACTAAATGCAAGAATGCCGAGCGGTTGGGCGGTACGCACCAAGTAGCTTCCCGGATGGGCTTCCGTTGGAAGAGCGGTAAAGGAGCCGCTGGCTGTTGCTAATCGGACATTCTGGAAAGGTTGGGCTGCTTCGTTGAAAGTGTCGATGGTAAAAATCTGTGCCTCGCCCGACCACGGGGCAGTGATCTGTTCGACAACGACACCATGAAGGAGCAGGAGCTCCACGACTGCTTTCTCAGCTTTGGGCACGATATAGGCAGCGGGAAAGGAAGCAGACTGTGTCGCAGCAAATCGATCGAAGACGGGCATCTCGACAACTTCAATATCGCGCACGGGTCCGCGGTTAGGGGGGGCACCCTCAGCGCGCGGCTTTTCCATAAGCACGCCTTCCACCCGTCCCTCTGCAAGCGCAAAGCGAACGGCAAGTTCGGGGGCGATGGACGGGCGGAGTCCCCATTCGGTGACGGCCGCATCAGCGTCGCGAGTAAGTTTGGTGATGTCACTGGCGTGGGTAGCCGCTGTGCGCAACACTTGAGTGACAAAGCGAGTGGTGTCCTTCACTCGATTCTCGAATGGCTCATAGGACATCGATTCGCTGAGTACACCGATACGGTTTCGCAATCCGGCGTAGTTGGTGACATATCGCCCTTCGGCGCCAAAGGATTCCCAAACTCGACGACCGCCACGATTCGCGGCATTGCCATAGTCGAAGGTCTGCATGCCTTGCGCTTGAAGCTCCCTCCGTACCGTAGGGATAAATGTCGCGCGAGAGAACTCCAGTAAAGGGCCGTAGGTAGCCGGATGGAGCGGCGGAGCATAGGTGAGGGGGTATCCATGACGTGTCCCGTTCGTCGTGTGGAGATCCATCACGATATCAGGGTCCCAATAGTTATAAACGTGCTTCAGCACGGCCCCCATTTCAGGTGACGCAACCTTCATGCAGTCACGGTTGAGGTCGAGGCCCTGGCCGTTGGCACGCACCCCAACGCGATCCGGACCCGTTTGACCAGGACGGTTGCGGCTTCCTTCACCGAAGCGCTCGTTGCCGTCGATGTTATAGATCGGGCAGACAACGAGGATCAACTTCTCAAGCAGCGGAGACAACGGCCCCAAGCTGAGTTCGCGGATCAGGGCTTGGGCCGACTCTTTGCCTTCCACCTCGCCCGCGTGGATGTTGGCCTGGATGTAAACAATCGCCTTGCCGGTCTTCTTGGCCTCTTGGGGGGTGGCGACCGGTGGGTTCGAGACCAGGACTAACGGTATATCGCGCCCCTCGGTGGATTTGCCGATGAAGTCGATGCGGATGCGGGCCCCGCTGTCCTGCAGTTGGCCGAGGAAGTCGAGGACATCCTGGTACGTCGAGGTCTCCTGGTAGTTCGAGCGCTCGGCCCGCGTCAATGGCAGGTCGGAGTTGGCAGGGATAAGGGTACCGAGGAAGAGCAGCGCGCCTGGAAGGATCACGGACTCTATTTTGCCGCTCCGCTGCCTGATTCCTCTGTTCAGTACCCAAGCTCGAGGTCTACCGGCTTGACCGGACGCCCTTCGAGAAGGTCATCGAGGAGCCGAGCCAGGGCTGCGTCTCGCAGGGGCTCCGACTCGCGAGTGCCGCCTCCGGTGTGCGGGCTGAGGGTTACGGTCTCCAATTGGTGAAACGGGAACTCAGACGGAAAATGCGGTGGATCCCCGCTGGGATAGCGGTACCAAACGTCGAGACCAGCGGCGTGGATCTCGCGAGACCTCAGAAGCTCGAAGAGGTCCCGTTCGACGATGATCGGGCCACGGCCCACGTTCACAACGAGACGCGGCTCTTTGAGAAGGCGCAGTTCGCGGCTCGTGATGCGACCGTGCGTTTCCCGCGTCAACGGCGCGGCAACCACAAGGATGTGGGCACGTGCCAACGCTTCTTCAAGCTGACTCGCCTCACACACATGGGCCGGGTCGCCCACTCGGCGCTGCCGTCGGATGGCGATGACCTCGATCCCGAGCGACTCGGCCACCCGACCGACATTTCTTCCGATCTCACCGGCCCCAAAGAGGCACATTGACTTTCCGCTGAGTTGAATGGCATCGTCCCGTCCGTCGTGCCGGTTCCAATGACCTTTGCGCATCCGGGCGTCGGCCTGGGGAATCCCGCGGGCACAGGAGAAGAGCAGGGCCAGCGCCATTTCGGCGGTGGCAGCGGCGTTGTGATGGAGGTTAAAGAGTTGGACTTTGGCGTCTCTTGCCCGCTGAAGCGCCGCTTCCCCGATCCCGGCCCAGGGCACGATAACCGTGTGGAGCCGCGGCATCATCTTTGCGTCGACCGTGACGGCGCCATCGACGAGGATCGTGGTGTCCTGGTGAGCGATCTCGCCATAGGACAAACCGCACCGGTGAGCGAGCGCCGCAGCGATTTGACCCGTAACGGGCGCATGCCGCAGATGGACGTGCTCGGTCATGGCGCGAGCATACTGCGACCATCAGTTGGTGAGAGCGGCGAGGCATTGCGGGACACGCTCCGCAAAGGTTCCGGCGTAGACTCTCCTCGGAGACGATGGCGCGACGCGAACGCACCCTGCCCGAGACCGTGACGACCAAACTGGCCAAAGTGCCGGGGACCCCGGGCTGTTACATCTACCGGGGCGAGGGCGGTCAGGTGCTGTACGTTGGCAAGGCGGTGAATCTTCGCAGCCGCGTTCGGAGCTACTTTCAGCCTTCGACCAAACACGGACTGCGCATAGCCCGCCTGGTTTCGAAGGTGCGCGATCTCGAATGGATCACGGTGGATTCCGAACTGGAAGCCCTGGTATTGGAATGCAACCTTATCAAGGAGCATCGCCCTCCCTACAACGTTCGGCTGCGCGACGACAAGAGCTACCCCTATATCGCCATCACCGACGAGGCCTATCCGCGCGTCATCTTCACCCGTCGCCCGAAGCGTGGTCTGGGCAAGGTCTTTGGCCCGTACACGAACGCCTATGCCGTGCGCCAGACCCTGCAAACGCTGCACAAGGCGTTTCCGCTGATTCCCTGCAACAAGAGCTGGTCGGGTGAGCCGGTTCAGCGGCCTTGCCTCTACCACCACCTGAAACAGTGCCTGGCGCCGTGCGCGGGCCTCAGCGATCGACAGGAATATGGCGACGTCATCCGTCAGGTCGAGTTGTTCCTGTCGGGAAAGCAGGAGGGCCTGCTAGAGGAACTGCGCTCCAAGATGGAGCGCGCGGCGGAGGATTTGGAGTTCGAGGAGGCCGCAGAGATTCGCGACCGAATTCACAGCTTGGAGTCCGTGCAAGAGCGACAAAAGGTGCTGAGCCAGGACTCGGAGGACCGAGACGTCATCGCGGTGGTGAAGGACGAGCGCGGCGCGGCGATTCAAATGCTTTTTGTGCGGGCCGGGAAGCTGATTGGCCAGCGGCAGTACTTTTTGGATGGGGCCGGTGAAGCGGCTCCCGGCGAAGCAGTGCAGGAGTTCGTCAAGCAGTTTTATGCCGACGCTCCGGAAGTCCCGCAAGAGGTCTTGCTGCCTGTGGAGATCGAAGAGCGGGCCATCGTCCAGCAGTGGCTTCGCAGCAAGCGGGGCAGCAGCGTGACGGTCTCGGTGCCGCAAGGGGGCGAAAAGCTGCGGCTCGTCGAGATGGCGGCGCTCAATGCCGAACAGGCCCTTGACTCGATGGCGACCGAACTGAAGTTCCGCGAGGAGTGGGCGGCGCGGGCAATGGAGCAGCTGCAGACCGAGCTCGGGCTCCCCACTTTGCCGATGCGCGTCGAGGGCTACGACATCTCGAACATCCAGGGGAAGGCGCCCGTGGGTTCCATGGTCGTTACCGAGAATGGCGAACCGGCCAAGGACGAGTATCGACGATTCAAGGTGCGCTGGCACCCCGAAGACCCCAATGACTTCGCCATGATGCACGAAGTGCTCACCCGAAGGTTGAGCGCTTATCTCCGAAACGACGAAAAGTTCGCCCGGCTGCCCGATCTGATCATGATCGACGGCGGCAAAGGCCAGCTGATGGCGGCACTCAAGGCCCGCGACGCCTTGGGACTGGAGGTGCCGATGATCGGTTTGGCCAAGAAACTGGAACTCATCTACGTTCCAGAGAGCGTAGCTCACCCCATCGTGAAAGCCGACGACGATCCGGACCGGCTCTACCAGGCCGAAAGGACCTTTGAATACACGTTTCGCGAGGTCGTGCTGCCCCTGACCTCGCCGGGACTTCTGCTCCTCACGCGGCTTCGAGACGAAGCGCACCGGTTCGCCCTCTCCTACCACCGGAAGCTGCGGGACAAGCGAATGACGGGCAACGCTCTGGAAGAAATTCCCGGTATCGGTCCAAGGCGCAAGCGCCTGCTCCTTCGCACCTTTGGCAGTGTGGCCGCGATCCGGCGTGCGAGCGTGGAGGAGTTGGCGTCGGTCCCCACGATGACCGAGCGCATGGCGCGACAGGTCAAGGATTACCTTACCGACGCCGACTAACCATCCCCGTCGATCGATTCATATTCCCATGGCGTTGCGCCGCGCCGCGCCGGATCGGGCGGCTCCATGGCTGGCGTCCATTCGTGGTCGCCCTTGCCTTCCTTGAAGAGCCACGTCTTATTGAAGGCGATCTTTTCGGAGGCGGTGTGCCGTGCTCTGGCCATTCCGGCGAGGTAGACGGTGTTCTTGCCAAACCGTTGGTTGAGATCGTCTACCGCACGATTGAATTGGGCGGACTGGTCGGACACATCAAAAAGAGACGGAGTCGTATCAGTCGCGGGTGACAGTCGCTCAAAGGTAATGCCGACGACCAGCGGGCCGGAAAAGTCGCGTTCCGTCCACGCTTCGAGGACACGCCGCGTCAGCAGAACAGAGTCGTTGGTCTGCGGGAGGGTGAGCCGCTTGTGCCAGCTGCGACGGCCGCGAACGTAAACGGAGGCGGACTGTGCGACCAAGGCGCTTTGGCGCATTCGCGCGCAAGCTTTGTGAGTCAGACGAAGCAGCACCTCGCGGCACCCGGCGTCGTGACGCAGCTCAGGAGCAAGCACGTAGGAATGGCCGAGTGATTTGGGTGGTCCGTCGAAATCTGGCATCTCTTCGCCGCGGATCGCGTGCCACCAGCGCTCCCCCCAAATGGAACCAAAAGCGCGCCGCAATTCGGGCGCCGTGGCCGCCGTCATCTGTTCCACCGTAAAGAAGCCGCTGGCTTCCAGACGTGCCTGCGTGCGGCGATTGATGCCCGGGAAGTCGGTCTTTTTGAGCGTATTCAGCCGGTGCGGCAAATCTTGGGATTCCAACACGACCAGACCGTCTGGCTTCTGCATCTCGGTCGCGACCTTGGCCAAGTAGCCATTTGGGGCGATTCCGATGGAGCAGGTCAGGCACTCGCCGACATCCTCGCGGATGACCTGCTTGATGCGTTGCGCAATCTCCCGGGCGCGCTCGGGCTCGCGCTCTTTCCCAATGAGCCGACACCGAAACTCGTCAATGCTGCAGACGCGCTCGATGGGGATGACCGTCTCGACGGCGGCAAGGATCCGCCGGTGGTAGTAGGTGTACACGGACGGTCGCGCTGGCAAAACCACCAGTCCAGGGCACATCTGTCGTGCCTCGCCCACCCGAACCCCGGTCTTGACCCCGAACGGCTTGGCCTCGTAGGAGGCAGCGATGATCGTGCCCGTTTCGGAGTGCACCGCGCCGACCGCCACAGGCTTGCCCCGCAACTCCGGACGCTCCTGCTGCTCAACCGCGGCAAAGTAGGCGTTCAGGTCGACAAAGAGCGTTGAGAGCGGTTTTTGTAGACTTGTGTCTACCACATCACTATGATACGTCTAATCGTTGTCTGATGTATCCAGAGTGAAGGGAATCGTGGCGTAGGAGTCATAGGCGTGGGTGTCGGTATGAAGCCATTGCCAGGCGCCGTTGCTTCCATCGGGCTCAAAGGTTTCGATGATCGTACTGCCAAAGATGGAGCCCACAAACGCCAGGTCGCGCACCCATGGTCCGGACCCCACGACCGCGAGCTTGTCGATATGTTTCTCCGCCACGAGAGTCGCCCGAAGCTCGCGCCACTTCTCCTCCAAGCTCCAATGCTCTGCGTCGTCTAGCTTGAGCAGCACGTGCAGCGGCCCGTGCTCTTCGGCCCTCTTGGCGATGATCTCACCGAAGGTGCGCAGGTCATCAGGTCCGACCGGACTGGCCAAGATGATGGCGAGCGACTTTTCCTGAGCGAACGGGACGTGGATCATGTCGTGCATTATGGCGGGCAACTTGTTCCCGCGTCTTAACCGTCACATCACAAATGGTGCAGCAATGTCTACCTTTATGTGCTAAGATTCAAGCGTCCTGAGGGACGCATTGGAGGATCACCATGAACCCCACGAAACAGCAAATGATCGACGCCACCCGCTTCGGCCTGCACATGCTCGAAGCCAACTTTCGCGCCATTCCGAGCGACCAGTTCGATTGGTCTCCCGGCGGCAAGGCCACGTCCGCGCTACAGATCTTGAAGCACTGCGCAGCGTTTCCCTATTGGGCGATGGCCTGTATCGAGGCGGGCCAGATGGTGAGCGAGGACCTCTTTTCGGAGCATGAGGCGCAAATCACCGACATGGAGAGCGGATTAGCCAAGCTGAAGGAGGCGAATGCCGCGTTCGAGGCTTTTGTCGAGGCTCTTCCCGATGAGCGGCTGGGCGACAAAGTTGTCTTCCCCTGGCAGGAAACGACGGTGGCCGGCACGATCATGTACTTCGACTGGAACAACACCTATCACCTGGGGCAGCTGGCTTACATCCAACTGATCTTGGGCGATACCGAAATGCACGCGTAGGTTAGGTAACGTAGCTTCCAGCTGGGATCAAAGCGGTCCCAGCTGGGAGCCGATTCATGTCGCTGACTTCGCTCGCCGCTTGGTTGCTGGTTGCCCAGGCTGTTGATCTGACCAAGCACGAGATTGATGAAGCTCCGCCCTTTGCAGCGGGCATCGTCTATCACGCGAACCTCGAACGGCGCAAGGAGGGATTGCACCCCCTCAAGGCCCATCCGGCCCTCATGGGGGCCGCCCAAGCGCACGCGGAGGATATGCGCGCCCAGAACTACTTTTCCCACACCGGCAAGGACGGCAGCAGTCCAAGTGACCGTGCCCGGTGGTTTGGATTTGAGCATGGATGCGGGGAAAACATCTATCTCGGCCCGAATAGCGATGTCGCAGCCGTGCGCGGCTGGATGCGCAGTCCGGGCCATCGAGAGAACATCCTGGGCAAGGACTATCGCCTTATGGGCGGGGGCCATGCGGGAAACCGCTACGTCCAGAAATTCAGCGGTGGATCACAGGGCGCGATTCACCTGATCCTAGAAAACGAGTTGCAGGTCACCAAGTCACCTTTGGTGCGCGCCTACATTTCCGCCACCAAGCCGCTGACCGCCATGCGGTTCCGCAATGAGAACGGGACCTATGGGGATTGGCAGCCGTTCAAGGTCGAGAGCGAATGGCGGGTGAGCTCGGGCGAGGGCCGCAAGCGGGTGTTCGTCCAGGTACGCGACGGCAATGGAGTGGTGTCCGAGGCCGTGGACGGCATTCGCTACAAGCCCACCAGTACCGAGCCACCGACCCGGCCCGCGCCGACGGCGGCCTTTCCTGCGCTGTTTGAGGAGCGGATTGCGCCGGCCGATGTGCGTGGCGACCGACCCCGAAGCGTGTGGCACGTCGGCGTCGTCATCTTGTCTGCGGTTGAAGTGTTCCGCGAAGGCGAGACGCTGGTCAGCCGACTGACCGATGTGGAGGTGCGCCGCGTGGTTGATGGACTCAAGGCGCTTCAGCAATCGGTCGTCGAGCGCACCGAGGGGCGCGTGACTCTTGACGTGAGAGTGGCGGCCTTTGAACGGACACCGACGACCAAAACACTCCGTCTTGACCAGGGGCCGGTGGCGCAGAGCGAGGCACTGTTTGACCTCCCGGAAGTCACGTCGATTGCCGAAGGCACAGATGCGATCCTGGTGCTTTGGAACGACGCTTCGGGAGCGATCCTTTCATCGACCGAGCCGGAATCGGGGGGCGAACGAGTGCGGTTGGCGTGTGGGTTTGGCCAGGATGTCACCGGCGACACTGCTTCCGTCCATCGCCGTTTGGAGGAGTTGTGGCGTTTGGTCAGCGAACACTGGTGGCGGTCCATGGGCTACCGTGCCGGTTCGGGCGAGGTTCCGTTTGGCCCCGCGGCGTGGCTGAGCGGCACGCCGACCAAGCCCGCGCCGATCAAACCAGTGCAGTTACTCTTGCCCGCGGACGACGATGTGAACGACGTGCCCCCGACGCTGTCTTGGATCGGAACCGGCGCCGACCTTTATCGCGTTCAGGTCGTCGACATTGCACGACCGGCCGCGCCCGTGTTCGAAGCAACGACAGCGGAGACAAAGCTGGCGGTGCCTGCCGAGAACCTCGCGCAAGGGCGGACCTACCGATGGAGCGTCGTGGCGGAAAAGGACGGACAAGCCTCTGTTGAGGCGGAGGCAAGGTTGTTCCAACTGCTTGCCTTTGCGCCGCCGAAGCTGGATCGTTTGGGGGTGGCCCCGGTCGATCTGCCTGCGCGCGGCGGTGTCGCGGCCTTTGAACTGATGCTCACCAGCGCCCTTGCCGTCCACCGCGTTGTGGTGCAGCTCGAGGACCGCGACGGCCCCATTGCCGAGCTGGCGCTTCGGCGGGTGTCTCGGGATCGCCATGGCCGGGAGAAATGGGTCGGCTCGTGGACCGCTCCGGAGAACGCAACGAGTCAGCGAAAGGCCTATTTTGGGAAGCCAGTGGTCGAGCTTTCGAGAGAGCGTCGGTTCGAAGGCGAAGCCCGAACGTTTTATGTCTTGCGAGGCGACAAAAAGAAAATCGAAGTTGTGCTCGAATTGATGAAGGGGCGCCTTGGATGAAGCGCTTTACAGGCACGTACTTCGCCTGTCATCGTGCGAAGACCGACTCCGAATCGCCTTCGGATTCGGATTGTGCCGGCCACGCAAAGTCGGCCCAGAACTGAGCCAGAGTCGCCCCGCTCCGAACTTGTGGATTGGAGTCGGCCATCAAATCAGCCAAGCGAGCGATTTCGGGGCGTTCACGGTGCAGCGCAGCCAATCCGAAGACGGCGTTGCGACGCACCATGCCACCGGATCCCAACGCGACGCGGTAGATCTCTCGCGCAAAGGGATGGCGGGCCGCGTGCTGGAGTGCGAATCCAAGCTCTGGTGCCTTGGGGCTCTCGACCGTGCCAATGAAGGCGAGGATATGGTCGCTTTGACCATGAGCCGTGTACGCGACGGTGACGGCCTGCGAGGCAAACCCACCCTCCGCAGCGATCCCGCGGAGGGCTTCGTGCGCGGCCGCCGAGTTTTGCCTCACGAGCGAGCAGGCGACGGCGGCCAAGCGATAGGTGTCAAAGTAGGGCATTCCACTCGGGTGGTTGCGCGGATCCTGGGTCGACGGTTTGAGCCCAAGCCTGCGCAGCCGCACGGTGTCTTCAGGATTGGACGACGCCCCCATGGCCCAGATCGCGTCGAGAGCAAGGTGCGGGTCGTCCGACTCCACCAGTTCGCGCACACGTGGCCACGCCCCGGCGGCCGGCGATTGCGCCTGACGCCATATCCCGCGCCGGACTTGGGCCTTGTCCGGACTTTTGAGGTCGGCGGCCAATCGTTCTGATGCCGGCGGACTTGTCTCACGATACGGCACGAAGCGCCGGTGTGCCGGATTGCGCTTCAAGGCGATGCTGAAAGCCCTGGCATCGTCAACCATAAAGCGCACGGGCTTGCCGCCCTGGTGCTCGACGAGGGCTTGAATTTTGGAGACGTCTTCCTCGCCGCCATCCAGATAGTTCCAGCCGGAGACCCAGTCCAGCTTGGGGCGGTTCGGCGAAGCGAGTCGTTCGGGGAAGATCACCAGGTCGGCCACTTGCGCCTTGTCGGTGAGCGCCCGAAGTTCGGCATCAATGTTCGGAGTCTTGATGTCGTAGTAGAGCAGCAGTCGGTTGACGCGGGCAAACTCGAGGACGTCGGAAAGCAGAGGCACACGCAAGCCTCGCCACTGAGAGCCCCAGCGCGCGCCAATGTCCAAGTCGCGCACCTCTGCCAGCGTCAGGTCCTCAACTTTGACACCTGCCCCCAATGTGTCGAGCATCCAGTCGTCGTGGTAGAGAACGAAGTGCCCGTCCACGGTGCGGCGAATGTCGATCTCAATGCCATCGGCGCCTTGTCTCACCGCGGCTTCCAGAGCCGGGACGGTGTTCTCGGGCGCGACCATGCCCGCCGACCGGTGAAGGATGACCTCGAAATTGTCGGACTTCCAACCGTGGGTACCGATCAGCAGAGAGGCAACGAAACTGACCATCAAGTTTGAGGTTCGGGCGACGGCTGCGCCGCCCGACCCGAGCGCGCTAGTTCGGCAGGTCCTCGCCGGGC
Organism: Fimbriimonadaceae bacterium; assembly: GCA_046292875.1. Lineage (GTDB taxonomy): Bacteria > Armatimonadota > Fimbriimonadia > Fimbriimonadales > Fimbriimonadaceae > JBKBQD01. The sequence goes on along the minus strand of JBKBQD010000010.1, from coordinate 17,593 downwards.
AAGGGGGCGTTCCAGTTCACGCCTCCTATGTTGACGTTCGAGAGCAGCGCCACGCCTGGGCAGTCGGTGCCATAGAACCCGCCAAAGACCTGTGTCTTCATGAAGGTGCTCGACAGTTTGAGATAGCCGGGGAAGTCCGCGCCTTCGCACGTTTGCGTCAGGGTGGGGCCGCACCGGCCGTCGTTGCAGTATTGCCACGTACCGCTCGGCGTTTTGCTGACTACTCTCCAGGGCGTTGCTTTGGCATGGCCGTCCGTATAGGACGTGACGATGACGTTTCCGAACCGGGCCACGGCCAGCGGAACGCGAATGCGCGTCGAGTGGTAGACCTCTGCCCCAATCGCGTAGCCCATGTAGCTTCCCGTGCTGACGCCAGGCTGGGTCGCACCGTAGCTGCCCGTTTCGAGCAGCATCACCGTGCTCGCCGGCTCAGGAATGGTGCCAAGATTGCGCCCAAAGTAGCGCACGACACCGCTCGGGTCGGTAACGCGGTTGACGGTGCCGACGTTCCCCGGCATCCCAAAAGCGCGTCGCATCGGACCGCCCGACGGGTTGGCCGCGGCAGGAAACTCGCTGCCCTCACTGTCGCCGGGAACGCGCAACACGTCCCAATTCTTGATATACGGCTGAAGGGTCCAGTCGTAGGATCGACGATACTGATCGCTGCCGACGGTAGCGCCGGTTTCCATGGCGCCCGGCAGCGAGTCATCGTGATCAGTGGCATACATCAAGAAGGCATAGCCGAGCTGCTTGACGTTGCTGACCGCGGTGATCTTCTTGGCGGCGGCTTTCGCTTGGGAGAAGACGGGGAAGAGAATCGCGGCGAGAATCGCGATGATGGCGATGACGACCAAAAGTTCGATCAGCGTGAAGGCACGCGCGGGTCTCATGACGGCCGAATCGTATCGAAGTCATGTGAAGACAGCGTTTCCTAACGATGAAGATTTCGTGGAGCCATGACATTGGTCAGGTGCGCCGAACTGAGCGCGGCCTTAACCTCGGAGGTGGCTGAGCCATAGTCGTGTCATGCTCAGGTGGATCAGGGCATGCCATTCGGTGGCCGCGAGGGCGCGGGAAAACGAACGCAATTCGACGCCGGCTCCGCGGCGGCCGTACTCCACGAGCGGGCCGACGGCGTCTTGGACCTGAAACACACTGGGCCGGCACCAGCGGTCTTCCGCCACAAGGCCGGTCGCCAATCGGACGACGCGGACATCGAGGCGACTGACGCTGCGGTCAATGCGGCCCAATGGACGCCGGTCCGCAAGCGCGACGAGCGCATACGATACGGGGTAGCGAAGGCAGCGGACAAACAGCCGGTCCCCGGTTGGGTACTCCACGTGACAATCACCGCTCGATGACGGGGAATAGGTGCAGAGGACCTCATTTTCGCGAAAGAGCGCGAAGCGCATCGGCGATACTCCGGCAACACGATAGCGGTCGTCTTGGTCGTAAAACGTCCGAAAGATGAGCGGCGAGGGAGAGAGCGGAGCCGCAAGGTCCATGGCCATCATCCTTCGCGGGTCAGGGTGGACTTCGTCTTGATCTCGGTGACCCGATCCCCCGCGCGCGTGGACGACGTGCTTTGCGTCTCGACTTTGACCGGCAGCCCGGTCGACACTTCGAAGATCAGCGTGGACTTGCCGTCAATGGATATCGTCATCGATTGACGGACGGGTTTGCCATCGCTGTCCGTTGAGCGGTATGTCACCACCGTCGATCCTTTCGTGATCGACTCGATGGTTACCCGGCCACCCGATGACGCCACCATACGGTAGGTCACCGGAATGGGATTTCCCACGGTGGTCGTGGCGCCCGGGGGTGCGGCAGCGCGGGCAGCCTGGGTCAGATCGATCCGCGACCGCCACGAGGAGTCTTTGCTGATGGCCCGGCCGGGAAACACCAGACCGTAAAACCCCAAGGGCTCGCCGATCGTCATCTGGTAGAGATCAAAGGCCCCCGGGCCGCCGCCACTTGCTTTTCGATTGCTGGCGAAGCCGCTGGCATCGTAAGTCGAGGTGAGCTGCAGGCCCTGCATTCCCTTCGCAAGCTTGGGAATGTCTTCGCCCCCCTCCGTATTGGCACTGGGAAAGATGCCCGCCTCGCGGATGGTCTCGACCAAAGTCACGGCAGAGCCCGGCGCTCGCTGGAGCCCGAACTTGACGGTGTACTCCATGAAGGTCGGCGATGAAGAGCCTGCCTTGCGGTCGATACGACCCGTCTGCGCGAAGTTGACGCTGCGCCCCGTTGGCGGTTTCAGGGCCAGGGTCACACCTCCGGATTGGAGGACCACGGCACCTGCAACCGCCGAAAGCAGCATGAGGTTAGGGTCGGTCGGCGAGCGGCACGTAAGGCACTTCGGCCGGACCTTCGTAGATGCACGTCGGACGAATCAGGCGATTGTTGTCCAACTGCTCAATCGCATGGGCGCACCATCCGGAGGTCCGGGCGATGACGAAGATCGGGGTGTACAGCTCAATCGGAATGCCGAGCAGGTAATAGGCGTAGGCGGCCGGGAAGTCGACGTTCGGGATGATGCCCTTTTCGCGCATCATGACGTTCTCGACGATGTCGGCCATGTCGCCCCATTGGGTGTTGCCGAGTCGCTTGCCGATCTCCTTGGCTTGCTTGCTCATGTAGAAAGCGCGCGAGTCGCCCTTCTTGTATTCGCGATGGCCAAAGCCCATGATCTTCTTCTTGGTGGCCAGCGCGTCGAGAACCCAAGCCTCGGCATTTTCCGGGGTGCCGATCTCGAGCATCATCTTCATGGCTTCCTCGTTCGCGCCGCCGTGGAGCGGACCCTTCAAAGTGCCAATGCCGCTGACGATGCCGCTGTAGATGTCGCTCAGCGTCGAAACGGTGACACGGCAGGCAAAGGTGGATGCGTTAAAGCCGTGTTCGGCGTAGAGCGTTAGCGAGGCATCCATGACTTTCTGCGTGTAAGGATCAGGGTCTTTCCCGCCATGCAAGAGGCGAAGGAAGTTCCCCGCGATGCTGTCGTCCGGATTGGGCTCGACGACCTTCTCGCCGCGGAGCAGTCGATAGCCGTTGGCAACGATCGTGCTGGCCTTGGCGACAATGCGGACCGCCTTGCGGACGTTGGCGTCGTGATCGGTAGCCGGGGCTAGGTAATCGCGATCGAAGGGCGGGAGAGCGGCGAACCCGACGCGGACCATTTCCATCGGGTGCATGTTTGAGGGGCACGAGGCGAGGGTGTCATAGACGGCGCCCTTGACCGTTCGCTCTTCGCCGAGGATCTTCTTAAAAGACTCCAGTTCCTCCGCGTTGGGCAGCTTGCCCATCAGCAGCAGGTATGCCGTTTCTTCAAAGGAGCCGAATTCGGCCAATTCATGGACGTTGTAACCGCGGTAGGTCAGGACGCTCCGCTCGACGTCGATGCTGCTGATTGAAGAAATTCCGGCAATGACGCCCTCAAGTCCGGGGCTGTAGTTGGGATAGGTCGTGGCACTCATCGTTGTTGGGGTCCGCTTGTGAAGATTCTCAGTTACTACGCCGATTCTCCTTCCTGGATCTTGGCCCATTCCCGGTCGCGCTGTTCATACCCGGGGTAATCGATCAGCGCGTACAACTCATGGCGGGTTTTCATGGCGTCGAGCCACTGTGCTTGAGTACCGGTCTGGACCAAATCCCGATAGACGTCACTAATTGCGCGCAACATGACGCGAAAAGCCGTCATGGGAAAGATGACCAGATTGTACCCAAGGGCTTCGAAGCGCTTGACCGAGATGAGGGGAGTCTTGCCGAACTCGGTCATGTTGGCAAGCAGCGGGCCATCCACGGCGTCCCGAAATCGCGCGAATTCGTCCTCGGAATGGAGACCCTCAGGAAAGATCGCATCGGCGCCGGTGTCTCGGTAGGCATTTGCACGGAGGATGGCGGCGTCCAATCCCTCTACTCCCCGTGCGTCCGTGCGGGCGACAATGAGGAAGTCCGGGTCGCGTCGCGTCGCAAGGGCGGCATTGAGTTTGGCCACCATTTCTCGCGTGGACACGACGCTCTTGCCGTCAAGATGCCCACAGCGCTTTGGGCTCACCTGGTCTTCCAAGTGAATGCCGGCCAGGCCGGCTCGCTCCATTTCCTGGACGGTCCGCTCAACGTTGAGCGACTCGCCAAAGCCGGTATCTGCGTCGGCCAAGACGGGACAGTCGGTGATGGCGCAAACATAGGCTGCTTGCTGGGCCGCTTCGGTCAGGGTCACGAGGGCGATATCGGGTTTGGCCAGCAACGCGTTTGCGACGCCGGCGCCGGAGAGGTAGAGCGCTTCGGCGCCTTCGGCCGTTGCGGCACGAGCGGAGATGGCGTTGAACACCCCGGGAAGCGTGACAATGCCATGGTTCATCTGATCGCGAAGCCGGCGTCCAGGACTCATCGGGGCGGCGGAAGACATGGCCTCAAGGATATTCCGCAGCGGTCAGGCTTTGCGGCTCAAGATCGAACACGAAAACCCATAGGCCCAAAGTCCCGATGCGTTGTGCCTTGGATTGGAATGGAGCCCAGTGAGCACCCAACAAATTGTGAACAGCCCGTGAAAGTTGCAGAAATGAGTACGGATGGCATGGTGGGATTCGCAAACGTTTGTGCGAACATAGATGTCGACGCGCCGTAATCGGCGATTGCGGCGGATCAGGAAGGAGATGGAATCATGACCAACAGCGTTTTTCGCTGCCGAGGTTTGTTGGCCGTCCTCCTTGCCGGAACGGTGGGTATCGGGTCCGCATCGGCGAACTCGACCTTGGGCTCTGGTGGCCCATATCCCAAAGACTCGTACATCGAGAACCGTGGGCAATGGAATGGAGAGGCGACACACTTGGGCGTATTTCCGGGTGTCGATGTCTGGTTAACCCGTACTGGGGTGACTTATGAGTTTCAAAGAACGACGGGGAACCGGCAGTCCGTTCGCGACCAGTTCAACCTTGAGAACGACGCGGACCCCGTGTTCACTACGGAAGGGCACGTGGTTAAGTTGGAGTTTCTCGGCGCGACGCCTGGAACTCCGGCCAACTACGATCAGCGCGCCGGGAATCTGACGTTCATCAGTCGGGCGCAGACTCTGGGGACAGCAGGCTATGGCACGGTCCTCATGTCGGGCATCTATCCGGGCGTTTCTGCGGCCTTCTTCTCAGACCGCGGTCTTCCGCGCTACGACTTGGTGATCGCTCCCAACGCCGATCCGAGCCAGATTCGCATGCGACTCGTTGGTGCCGATGCGGTGCGCGTGGCGCCGGACGGCGCTTTGGAATTTGACACGTCGCTGGGAACGATCCGCCAGGAGCGGCTCTTTGCCTATCAGGGCGAGAATCGCACTCCGGTGGCCGTTCGCTTTGTGGCATTGGGCGGCAATACCTTTGGATTCCAACTCGGCGTTTACGATCCGAGCAAGCCATTGGTGATCGACCCGGTCATCTTCAGCAGCTTCCTGGCGGGAACGACGACCACAGTCCGCGGTGTCGCCAGGGATACGACGGGTCGACCGGTTTTTGGCGGCCTCACCAACAGCAAGAGTTTCCCCACGACTCCGGGCGCGTTCCGAACGACGCGAAAGGGCTTTGATGGGTTCCTTTCGAAGTTCTCGGCCGACGGCCAGACGCTGATTTGGAGCACCTTCCTCGGTGGAGCAAGCCGGGACTCGGTCAACCGCGTTCGGGTCGACAACAAAAATCGTGTCTATGCCGCGGGTGAGACCAACTCGGCCGACTTTCCCGTATCGGCATCAGCCGTCCAAACGACGCTCGGTGGATCCCGCGACGGGTTTGTGACGCAGCTGAATGCCGACGGCTCGGCGATGCTTGCCTCGACGTATCTGGGCGGTGCGGGCAACGACGCAGCGTTGGGACTTGACCTGGTTGGAAACAACGGTTCGGTCGCCGTGGTCGGCACGACTCGGTCGAACAACTATCCGGTGACGGGTGGTGCGTTCCAAGGCGCGCTGAACGGCAAGAGCGACGGCTTTGCCACCGTGTTGAATACAGGTTTCACCGGCCGCGTGTACTCCACGTACTACGGCGGGTCCAAATTGGATCAGCTGAACGATGTGTACGCCTTTGGTGATGGAAGCATCATTTTTGGCGGTGGGACAACTTCCACCAACTTCCCGACCGCCAGTGCATTCCAGGGCACCTTTGGCGGCTTCACCGACGGCGTCTTTGGGCGCCTCAACAGTTCCGGTCACCCGGCCTACAGCAGCTATCTTGGCGGGGACTCCGACGACGTCGTGACAAGTGTTGCCGTCCAAGGCGGCAAGCCGATTTTGGTCGGCGTCACCGGTTCGCCCAACTTCCCGGTTACCCCCACCGCCATGAAGCCCGTGATCGATGAGATTGACGGATTTGCGACGGTGCTGAACAGTGCCGGCACCGCCCTCGTTGGCAGCACATTTCTTGGCGGAACCAATGATGATGGCGCGATGGGAGTCGCCCTTGACACAGCCAATCGTGTCCTCGTGATTGGAACCACTGGCTCGGGTGACATTGCTGTAACGGAGGATGCCCCTCAATCTGAATTAAGCGGCGCGCAAGACGCGTTCATGTACCTGCTCCCGCAGAACATGACCGCCTTGAACTTTGGCACCTACTGGGGCGGAACCGAAATCGACCTCGGTCTGGCAATTGCCAGCGACGGTGTCAATGGGTTCTTCTTTGGTGGCGATACCGACTCGAACAACTTCCCGCTCGTGGCGCCGTTCCAGCCGGCTTTCGGCGGCGAGTTCACGGGCACGATCGGCCGGATGTCGATCGAGGGACTTTTGTCGTTCTCGATTGAGCCGAATCGCGTCACGGGTGGCGAGCAGACCACAGGATATGCGTTCCTGACGTTTGATCCCGGTCCCGGCGGCGTGACCGCTGAGCTGATCGTTGACAGTCCGTTTGTCGATGCGCCGAGTTCCGTACACTTCCTCGAGGGATCGTCAAGCCAGTCTTTCTGGATCTTCACGAAGCCTGTGGAGAACGTCACCAACGTTCCGTTCACCCTGAGATTCAATGGCGTCGACAAAATGGCGACGCTGCGAATCGATCCACCGGGACCGGTGGCCGTCACGACCAATAAGAACACTTATGGTGACGAGCAGGGCACCGGTACGGTGACCTTGAGTGGCAAGGCTCCCGCGGGCGGTCTGAAGGTGAACCTTTCCAGCAACAATGCGCTGCTGACTGTACCGGCCTCGGTAACGGTGCCGGAAAATGCAACCAGCGTTGGCTTCACCTTCACGGTTGGCCAAGTGCCATCGGGTCAGGACGCCACGATCACGGCCTCGGCCAAGGGCAAAACCGCCTCAAGGACGGTGACCCTGAACACAACCCTAATCAACATCCTCGTCAATCCGATGCAGTTCATCGGTGGTGACGCGGATGTGACCGTGATGGGCAAGGCGAGGGTTCGACGACCGGCAAAACCGGGCGGCGATGTCATTGCGCTGAACTCGTCGCATCCCGCCCTCCTGTCCGTCCCGGCAACGGTGACGATCCCGCCAGGGGCGACTGAGGTGGACTTCATGATCGGTCACTCGGAGACCTTCACGACGACCACGGTCACGATCACGGGTACGTTCCAGGGCGTAAATCGCAACGTCAAGCCGGTGGTTACCCCGGGCATTCTGGTCGATTTCACGATCGATCCGTCAACAGTCAAGGGTGGCTCAAGCACGCTGGTCCAAGGCATCGTGACCATCAACGGTCCGGCGCCGACTGGCGGCACCGTGGTCGCGCTGCAAAGTGCGGACACCGCGAAAGCCGAGGTGCCTGCGACCGTGACCATCCCGGCGGGCAGCGTTTCCGCGGGCTTCACGATCACTCACAAAGCGCAGCATGACAACACTTCGGTGGACATCAGCGCGAAGTCGGGTGGCGTCACGATGGTCAAGACGCTGAACATTCTCGCACCGGTCCTGACGAGCTTGACCCTCAACCGCGACAACGTGGTGGGTGGGTCGGCAACAGCGGTGACCGGAACGGTGACCCTGGACGGCCCCGCGCCAGCCGGTGGAGCAGTGGTCTCGCTGTCGAGTTCTGACACCGCGGCGGCAACGGTGCCGGCAACGGTGACGGTGCCTGCGGGAGCCACATCGGTGAACTTCACGGTGACGCACCGCGTGGTGGACCGCATCGTGAACGTCGTGATCACCGCGTCCTACAAGGGCGTGAACAAGACGGCAAACCTGCAGGTTCGTCCGCGGTAAAGATCGCATGGCTCCCCGCTTCGGCGGGGAACCCCGACACAAATCAGGCCGAGGTGAGCGATCACCTCGGCCTGATTCATTTCAGGAGACGCTTAGGCTTCGCGTCGCCGTGTCGTGCGGCGCTCGATGCGCTTCTCATACCGGTCGCCCTGGATGATCCGGTCCACGTAGATGCCCGGAGTGTGAATGCAGTCCGGATCGAGTTCGCCGACCTCCACCAGTTCTTCGACTTCCGCAACACACACCTTGCCGGCGGTCGCCATCATCGGGTTAAAGTTGCGTGCGGTCCTGCGAAACACCAGGTTGCCTGACCGGTCCCCTTTCCAGGCTTTGACGATGCTCAGATCGGCATGCAGCGCCGTTTCCATGACGTACCATTCGCCGTCAAACTGGCGCGTCTCTTTGCCCTCGGCGATCAGCGTGCCGTAACCGGTCTTGGTGTAGAAGGCCGGAATCCCCGCGCCTCCGGCACGAATGCGCTCGGCCAGCGTGCCTTGCGGATTGAACTCCAACTCCAGTTCGCCGCTGAGGAACTGCCGCTCGAACTCGGCGTTCTCCCCAACGTAGGACGACACCATCTTCTTGATCTGTCGCGTGGCGAGCAACAGTCCCATGCCAAAGTCGTCGACGCCACAGTTGTTGCTGATGACGGTCAGATCGCGTACCCCGGAATCGCGCAGCGCGATGATTAGGTGCTCGGCGATCCCGCAGAGCCCAAATCCGCCGGACATGACCGTCATTCCATCAAAGGTGAGGCCCTCAAGGGCAGCGGCAGCATTGGGATAAACCTTGTTCATAAGGGCTCCGGACGATTCGGATTATGTCCCAGGGTGGCCGTTTGCTTCGCCGGGCACGATGCCTTCGGCCTTGGGAAGTCGCTCCATCAGCAGCGTAACGGTATCGCGGGGCCTTCCCTGACCAGTGAGGACGGCCTGAATGGCGGCGAAGAGCGGGAGATCCACGCCCACGCGACGCGCGAGCGGACCGACGCATGCCGCCGTCCTCACCCCTTCCGCAACCTGGCCGATCGTAGCCAGCGCGCCCGTCAAGTCACCGCCTTCGCCAAGCGAGAATCCGACACGATAGTTCCGACTGAGGCGACTTGCCGCCGTTGCGAACAGGTCGCCGACGCCCGCAATTCCCAGGAACGTATCGAGCCGCGCGCCCATGGCCACTCCCAGTCGGGCCATTTCGTTTAGGCCGCGCGCCAAGAGGGCGCCCTTCGTGTTGTCACCAAACCCCAGCCCGTCACTCATGCCTGCGCCAATCGCGAGGACGTTCTTCAGCGCTCCGGCGAGCTCAACGCCAATGACGTCGGTCGAGGTGTAGACCCGGTAGTTTCGGCTTTGGAAGGGGGCTCTGGCTCGTTCAGCTGCTGCCACGTCGGAAAATGCGACGACCGCCGCGGTGGGGATCCCGCGTGCGATCTCGACGGCGAGGTTGGGGCCGCTCAGGACGCCGACCGCGCCCCGGCCCAAGTCGTGGCAAATCTCCTCGGTCAACAGCGTTCCTTCGCTCGATTCAAGACCCTTGCTGGCCACCACGACCAAGGGGTCCTCGCCATGGACGTACTGGCAGACCTCTCTCGCGCTCGATGCCGGAGTCGCGACGACCCACATCGGCGCCGAAGGGATTTCGTCGCCGGGGCCAAGACAGACCACGTTGTGAGGGATCTCAAAACCGGGAAGATAGCGCGCGTTCTCGCGATCCCGAGTGATGTTGCCGATCTCGTCGCGATTGCGCCCCCACAGAGCGACATTCGCGCCATTCCGAGCCAGCAGTATGGAAAGCGCGGTCCCCCAGCTTCCGCTGCCAAGGACCGCGACGTCCGTGGATCGAGAATCAGGCACGTACGACGAGGACGGAGTTTGGCGCCGTCGTGGCGATCTCGTACGACACACTGCCGAGCAGGAACCGCTCAATGCCAGAGTGCCGCTTTGCGCCGATGACGATCAGGTCCGCTCCAATGTCTTTGGCGTGGTTATTCAGGACCCAGGCTGGGGTCCCCGGCTCGGAGTGCGTGGTCACTTCGTCCGCAAATCCATCCAGGTCCTCGACGGCTTCCGTGAGCATGCGGCCGATCCGCTCGCGGTCTTCCTTCCACAGCTCCGGAAAGTCCGTTGGGTCGAGTTCCAGGGGCATCGGCACCAGCGGCTCGGCGCAGGTGACATCGATGCGGCCAAATGCGCCCTTGCCGAAGGATCGCACCTTCTCCACCGACTTAAATGCGCCTTCGCTGCCGTCAAAGGCAATGATGGCCGTCAGCGGTCCGCGTGCCTTCATGGCGGCGACCGATTCGTCGGCGCTCATTCCCTCGTAGTGGCGAACCACCAACACGGAGCAAGGCGCGTGGGTCACGACTTTGCGGGCTACCGAACCGAGCAAGAAACTTTTCAGCGCGTTCTCGCCGCGAGAGCCAATGACGATCAGATCGAACGAGCCGTCCTTGGCAAGGTTGAGAATCTCGTGGCCCGGGTCTCCGTTGATCGTTACCGCATGAACCGCCTTGAACTTGTCTTTGAGCGCATCCGCGGCGGCGTCGTTTTCGCGCTGGGCCACGGTGAACGCGGACTCTTGATATCGCTCGACGGCGTCGGTCATGGCAACCTGCGATGCCGGATCGACGTTGGTCCATACGAGACCGTGCGCCTGACAAGCTCGAAACAGGGTGAGTTCCGCCTCGCGGAAGCCCGGGAATTTACACAGGAACGTTTGCGCCAGCCGCGCGTGATCCGAACCGTCATTCGCGAAGAGGATTCTCATGCTTGCTATTATGACGAGGCAAAACCTTGGCGGTTGGATTCAGGCGTGCCACAATTGACGCTATGGCGGGCCACTCCAAATGGAAAAACATCCGCATTCGCAAAGGGAAGCAGGATGCGATCCGCGGCAAGATCTTCACCAAGCTGAGTCGCGAAATCATCGTTGCTGCGCGATTGGGCGGAGGTGACCCGGACACCAACCCCCGATTGCGCATCGCCATCGAGAAGGCGCGAGAGAACTCCGTCCCGGTGGACAACATCAAGCGTTCGATCCAGCGGGGAACCGGAGAAATTGAGGGCGCCAACTATGAGCAGCTCACCTATGAGGGTTACGGACCCGGCGGCGCGGCGTTGATCGTGGAGTGCACCACTGAGAATCGCAATCGCACGGTGGCTGATATCCGCCATGCCTTCTCAAAGCACGGCGGCAACTTGGCCGAGAACGGCTCCGTGAGCTGGCAATTCAACTACGTCGGTATGATCACCATCCCCCGTGACGGCGTGGACGAAGACGCGATCACTTTGGCCGCGCTGGAAGCAGGGGCTGAGGACGTGCAGTCGGACGAGGAGTCTTACCAGGTGGTGACCTCCGTTGAGAACCTGCATGCGGCGAACGACGCCCTGACTCAAGCCGGATTCAAAGCCAGTGACGTCACCCTTACCTACCTGCCGACCAACAAAACGGAGCTGGGCGAGGACGAGATGCGTCGTCTCTTGAAGCTGATGGACATGCTGGAAGAGCTGGACGACGTTCAGGAAATTCACATCAACGTCGACTTGACGGACGACGTCCTTCAGGAAGCTTGAACGCTCGACGCGCGCCGATCGCGGTCATCACCCTCATCGGGGTGGACATCGCGATGGCGTACGTCACGACCCTGCGTCCCGATTTGATCCTTACGCTGGGGTTTGTGCCGGCCGCACCAACGCTGGTGGGCGCGCTGGTGTCATGGTTCGTTCATACCAACCTTCTCCATTTGGCGGGAAACATGATTTTTCTCGCCGCCGTGGGGCCGTCGGTCGAGCATTCTGCCGGCACGTGGCGATTCCTGGCTGTCTTTGCAGCCGGAGGATTGACGGGTGTGCTCGCAGAGAAACTGCTCGCGCCGACGTCCACCACGCCCATGGTGGGGGCCAGCGGCTGCATCGCGGCCTGTATCGCGTACTTTGCGGTGCGGCACTACCGGGTTCGGGCAACCCTCGGGCCGGGGGTCCGCGTGCCCGTAGCGGCTATCGTTGCGATTTGGGTCGCGCTCCAGGTGTTGGGTGGTGTGTTTCAGGTCGGTGATGCGCCATTCGGGGGAACGTCGTACTGGGCCCACCTCGGCGGGTTTCTGGCCGGTCTTTTGCTGAGCGTTGTTTTTGGGGCGCCGAAAATGGTTCGCGCGGACGCCGACCGTGACGCCGAAGTGGGCGCGTGGTCGAAGGGCGCCGGAGCCACGGTGCGCCAAGCGCACCAGGCCATGCAGCAAGAACCCTCCGACCGCGAGGCGCTCTGGGCCAAAGCTCGTGCCGAACGCGAACTGGGGGATCGCGATGGCGAGGCCGAGGCACTTGTGGCGCTGGCACGCGGGTGCCCAACCGAAGAGGTCGGCGAGGTCTACACGCGGCTGGCCGAACTGAACGCACTGACGGCCGTCGCGTCGGTCGACTTGCTCAAAGCAGCTGATGTATCTGGGCTCGCCGCGTCGGTCGCGCATCAGCTTCGCTCGCTGGTGGCTTTTCAGCGCGAAGGTGACCCGCTGCGCCCTGAAGCGCTCCTGGCTTTGGCCACAGGCGAAGGCGACGACGCCGAGCGCGCGCGACATGCGATTGCCGACGAGTTCCCGCTGCACCCGGTGGCCGAGGTGGCACGGAGGCGCGGATGGCTTCCCTGAAGTCATGGTGGCGAGCGCGCCGCCCTTACGTTCTGAGTGGGCTGATCTATGGGCTGGCCCGCTTTATCGGCATGACCTGCCGACTTCGAACGATCGGATATGAGGAGGCAGAATCGCACCCGGGCGGGAAGATCTACGCGGGCTGGCACGGCCGGACCCTGCTGGCGGCCAACCTCTTTCGCAACAAGGGGGTGGTGACCATCATCAGTCTTTCCCGCGATGGCGAAATGCAGAACCGGATTTTCTCCAAGTTCGGGTTCCGCACCATTCGTGGGAGCACGGGCCGCGGCGGCGCGCGAGCCCTGGCCGAGTCGATCCGTGCCCTGAAAGACGGTGCGACCATGGCGTTTACTCCCGACGGTCCACGCGGCCCGACCCATGAGGTTCAAGTTGGCATTCTTGCCATGGCACAGCGAGCGGGAGCGTCCATCTTTCCTGTTGGCGTGTCGGCCCGGCCCCGTTGGCTGGCCCCCACCTGGGATTCCTACATGGTGCCGTGGCCGTTTTCGCGTGGCGTCATGATTTTCGGATCGCCGATCACCGTCCCTCGCGATGCTGACGAAACCGCTCTTGAGGCCATCCGTCAGCGCTTCGAGCACGAGATGAACCGTCTCGAAGCCGAAGCCGAGGCCATGATGGGATTTCGCCCGGCCGAGCGGTAATCTCGCTGGCTGATGGAGCCTCTTGTTTCTGCGCTGCTCGACCTGGCCCATGACCTTGGCCGACCCGATCGCGACCTCTCGATGCTGGCAGAAGGGAACGTCAGCGGATCAGCCGGGGACGGGACCTTTTGGGTCAAAGGAAGCGGCCATTCGATGGGAACGCTGACGGCGGAGGGTCTGGTAAGGGTGGCGAGCGAGCCGATCCTCGGGGCGTTGGAGCGAGAATCGATGACGGACGACGCGGTTCGCGACCTTCTTCGTGATTCCACGGTCGAAGGCGCTCCAACCACCCCCAGCGTGGAGACGTTCATGCATGCGTACCTCCTGCAGTTGCCGGGGGTGAAGTTCGTGGCCCATTCCCACCCGACGGCGTGGCTCAGCCTGCTATGCACACCGCTCGGCCGTGCCGCTTCGCGGGCGCGCATTTTCCCAGACGAGATCGTGCTGTGCGGTCGGGAATCATGCTGGGTGCCGTACTGCGACCCCGGCTTTCCGCTGGCAAAGGGGATTCAAGCCGGGGTGCGCGCGTTTGCGAGCGACATGGGCGAGCTGCCCCGCATCATCCTGCTGGAGAGTCATGGTGTGATCGCGCTTGGCGAGACGACGGCGCAGGCATTCGGTGCGATGTTGATGGCCGACAAAGCCGCCCGGATCTGGCTGGGTTCGCTGGCGGCGGGCCACCCCCCGCGGGCGCTGACGCCGGACGAGGTGGAGCGCATCGCTTCCCGGCCCGACGAGGAGGTCCGCAAGGCGCTGCTTTGGAAGTTGGGGCCGACGGCAGTACGAGGGTCGGCACCAATCTAGTCGCGCCGTCGTCAACCAGCGGCTGGGTACGCCATCACTTCGCCAAGAAGTTGACGAGGCATCAGCGCCTCGTGTTGGGTTTCCTCTCAACCGAGACGGATCGTCATTACGCGCGGATCTCCGTCAGATCATACGGAGACCGGTTCGCGGGCCTGCGGCACGATATCAAGTCGAGAAAATGCAACCGGACGCGCCAAAAACGGGGAGCGGCAATGGCGGCAGCGCATTGCCGGGATACGGACAAACGCTTTGGTGAGCCTTGGCTCGGCGATGTTCATTGCTCTATCGAACGTCACGGAAGGCGCGAGACGAGTCCGACGCGGATCGCCGCACAGGTCGTCTCGGGCATCGGCTTTCTTGGATCTGGAGTCATCATTTGGGACGGACTCAGTATTCGTGAGCTCAACACGGCCGCAACGCTCTGGTACGCGGCAGGAGTAGGAGTGCTTTCGGGTTCGGGACGCTTTGGCATTGCGCTGGTGGAAGTTGCGCTCGGCGGCAAGGAAACTGGACCGCCCATCAGGGGCGCGGACTACCGACAAAGCCTACATGGTTCATGCGGTGTGCCGACTGGACTCTGAGCAGCGCGTGCGGACCATTCTGCTTTCAGAGGTTGCCAGCCAAGCATTGGCCCGGCGCTCCATTCAAAGCGAAGACACTGCCGATGCGACGAGGATCGAAATCACCGCTTTTGTCGTCGGCGATTCGCCAGACCCTTGCGTGATGAAGAATGTGGTGGGGCGGATCAGCCTGGACGACGCAGTGAGCGCGTTGTGGTGGGAATTTGCACCGCTTTCTGAGGAAGAGGATGGTGAATCATGACTCCGAGTCCGTCTGGTTAGCATTGGCGTATAGAGCGCCATGAGCGTAAATATTGCCGTAGTGGCATCAGCCATGGACAAGCAACTAAGACGTTAAGTGGTCAGCATTCAAAGGTCGCGGACGAAGAAAGCCTGCATCTTGCGGCAATTAGTGTCGGTGTGAGGAACCGGCCATTTAGACAGCCCGGAGCCATGCCAAGATTGATACTTAAAGAGTCGGTCGCATCGTCGGTCGTTTCACGGGTTGAGTGGGACCGTTCGTCGAGGGTTCTCCTTTCATCGATGATGTAGAATGATAAAGTCTACCGCGGCACCACGAGCCGACGGAGTTCTATGTCAGGTTGCCTCCGATTCGTTTTTTGGTTTTGGATTCTTTACGCTATCGCGTGGATCATCGACGGCGGCTGGCGGCTAGTGTTGATGTTTCTGGGTCACCTGGTCGTTGCCATCCTCTTGTTATTTGTAATTGTGTTGTTTGGTCTCTTTCTTTTAGAATTGTTAAAAACAATACTCGGTATGAATGATAATCTGGATATCAAATTAGATGAATCGACACATCTTGCCAATTCAGGCCATCGGGCCGTATCGAAGCGATGCATCAATATGGCGCAAGAAGAAAAGAAACGCGAGGAGGTTCAAAAAATTCAGGCCTATCGAAAGCAGCAAGCCATTGAACAGGCAAGGAAGCGGCCTGGCCTTTACGCGGCTGAAGTACTGCAAAAGGAATCATTTCACGTTCTTTCTCCGATAATTCTGAATTTTGCTCCCGAGTTTGTCACCGTCACATCGGACTCCAAGAGTGTCGTGTATGGCTCTATCAGTCCAGATGCGGAGGTGATTGTCTTTGAGTGCTACTCTTGTTGGGAAGTAAAAAGAATGTACTGCGGCGAAGATTTCTGCATTGATATGTTTCCGGGTCTCATTTCTGATATGAGATTCTTGGGATTATCGAAATATTCCACCATCAACGAATATGTCCAAGTGTTTCTCGAAAACCAGAGTAGCATCTTAGTGATCGAGTTTTGGAATCAGTCGCGCCAAAATGATGTTCTCTTATTCGCTTCAAGGGCCTCTCGAGGGGTTTTCGTCGACAGATTCCGCTCTGCGAGGCGGGAGTTAAGGTCTGGTCAGTCACGCCGCCAGAGCAGGTAGAAGGCACTTCCTTAGGTTGTGAGGCACCACTTATTGCGCCGCCAATGAAACTGCGAATCTGAACCGGATAAGGTGCATCATCGTTGCCCCGTGCTCTGAGCCCTAGGGGGCGCCCGGGATGGTCGTTGGCGAGATTCGTTCGGCCTGCGACAGGATGCGCAGCCAACCCGGCTTGCAATCGGGCCGCTGAATCAAGCATAATCTTTCGGCCCGGAGACCGGGCGGGGTGAGCGTATGGCCAAGAAATCCGAAGCGCGAGAAATCATTCGGGTGGTCTGCACCGAAGACGGCAAGAACTACTACACGACCACGAAGAACAAGCGGAACACCGAGGGACGATTGGAACTCATGAAGTACAACCCCCGGCTCCGGAAGCACACGCTGCACCGAGAGAAGAAGTAAGGAACGACCATGCCGCTACCCAAGAGACGCCATTCCCACGCCCGTACCGCGAAGCGACGCACGCACTACAAGGCCACCATGCCCGAGATTCAGAAGGGCAAGCAGGTCGACGGCGAGCCGTTCGTGAAGAGTCACTGCGCCTCCCCCGAGGGGTATTACAAGGGTCGAAGGCTGCCCGGATTCAAGTCGAAGTAGCGGCCCGGTGAATTACGATTCTTGCGGTCCGACCACTCGCGCGATTCGAGTGGCCCAGGATCCCGAGCCGCCCTATCGCCCAGCCGTCCAGCCGCTCTACCAGTCCGCTACCTTTGTTTGGGACAGTCTGAGCAACCCGCCGGACATCGACTACACGCGGGTCAGCAACCCCACGCGTGAGACCTTGGAGAAGGTCATCGCCTCCCTCGAGGGCGGTGGCGAAGGGCTCTGCCTGAGCAGCGGAATGGCGGCCATTTCGTGCGCGTTTGGACTCCTGAAAGCCGGAGACCACCTACTTGTGGCCACCGATATTTATGGGGGAACCCAGCGGCTCATGGACAAGATTCTGCCGCGCATGGGTATCGAGGCGTCGAGTTTTGACGCAACACAGCCCGGCGACCTGAGCCGACAGGCCCGACCGAACACCGTGATGGCGATTTATGAGTCGCCGAGCAACCCGATCCTGCGCATTTGCGACGTGGCGGCCATCGCCGAAGAGGCGCGCGGAAAAGGCATCCTGACCGTGTTCGACAACACGTTCGCCTCACCGGTGCTCATGAATCCGCTTGACCTGGGTGTCGACATCGTGATGCACTCCGCCACGAAGTACATCAGCGGGCACAGCGACGTGGTCGGCGGCGCGATGATCGGCGTCGGGGTCGGATATCTCATCCTGCGGGGAATGGCGGACTCGGGAATCGTGTTCGTCGTCCGCACCAACGGC
>JBKBQD010000009.1:0-58219 GCA_046292875.1 Fimbriimonadaceae bacterium | reverse complement strand
CGCCGCGACCGGCGTACCCACTGCAGGCGGGTTGAGGACCGGAATCGACCAGGTGGCGAATCCGGTTCCCAGGTTGCCAATTTTCGCGAAGGCGGAACCTCCGGGTGGGAGTCGCCAAAGGTCTCCGGTGGCACGCACAAAAGCCAGCACCCCGCCCTCTGCGTCAAACGTCAGGGCATTGCACCCAAACTCAACCATATACTCTTGGGGCGTGATGGGGCCTGAGCCCTCAAGCTGGGCTTTCGTCACGCGAACGACAGCGCCATTCTCATTGGCAAACCATAGGTCGCCACTGGCGTCTACGGCGCCGTAGCCCGTCGTCGCGTAGGGCATGGCTCGCCAGTTGGTTGGACGCACGACGTGTGATCGGTTAAGTTCCGCGGCCGGAACAACGGTCAGCCCTTCGCTGCCGCGCACGACCATGCTCCCATCATGGAGAAAAACAAGCATGGACAAATCTGGCTTCGAATCGCTTTCTTCGTCGCGAGTCAACTCGATGACCGGACTCCCCAACTGACCATCGGCTGTCGGCCTGTAGGCCCGTGCAACCGCGTCGTCGCTGAGCCAAATGCGTCCACTCGGGTCGCGGTTTATCGCACGCGGCTCCGCATCGCCAGCCGGACGAACCGAAGCCGCTGACGGCTGCCTCGTATCCAGCCGCATCACTTTCGTCACGTCCCAGCTGTCGCTGAAAAGGAAGGTGCCGTCAGGCAAGATCGAGCCGTAGTCTAACCTCGGACCGGTCTCAATGACATGAACTTGCTCGATGGTGGGACGCTGGCCATCACCCAGTCGGAAGGCGCGAATCGTGGCCCGGGTGAAGTCGTCGTCATCACGCGTCCGGACGGATGTGATCCACAGAAGCCCGGTGCCGGGTCGTTTTGCATAGCGAAAGGTAAGGGTGGTCGTTTCGTTGGGCGCCACCTCGGCAACCAGTTCTGGCTGGGGATCGTAAATCGCATCGATCAAACCATCGGGAGCACGGAACGACGTCCCCGAGATTCGGTACGTCCCGGCTTCGGTAAAACGGAGATCGGCCAAGGCTTCGGGAGTTGATCTCACCACTCGCTCACCTGACGGCGCCCGGACGGTAATGCTCGGGGCGGTCCCTTGGGGAATGCCGACAATGTTGACGGACACCGTCGCATTGGGGACGAGGGAAATGCCGGCGACCATCATAAGCAGAGGAAACCACATCGTAGGATTAACGTACCCCACTGTGGCCCTTCATTCCCGTCCTCATAGTAAGAAAGACTTATTGAGGAAACGCCATGGGGTTCCATCGCAAGCCAACACTATCTCGCAAGGACATGTGCCCACTGCATGAACAGCGGGATGCCGATGGCCAAATTAAAGGGAAAGGTGACGGCGAGCGCAGCAGCCAACGAAAGACTGACATTTGCGCCCGGAAGCGCCACACGTATGGCGGCCGGAGCTGCAATATACGAAGCACTTGCTCCCATAACTCCCAAGATTCCGGCGCCACCAGGCGACATCCCGGACCATGTTCCCGCCAAGACCCCGAGCGCGCCATTGATTATCGGAATTGCAATGCCAAACAAGGTCAGAAACATCCAGTGACGCCCTAAGTCCGGTAACCGCGACGCAGCGACGAGCCCCATCTCAAGCAAGAAGAAGGTCAACGCACCCTTGAAAAGATCCCCAAAAACGGGTCGAACCTGCTCATATCCGTCACTTGCCACCATAAAACCGATGATCATCCCTCCGACAAGGAGCACGACCGTCTTGCCGGTAATCAGCTCCCGGGCCAGGAGTCCGAACCGCTGACCATCTTGGCGGCCGGCAAGCACCAGCGCCAACAAGATTGCGGGAACTTCCAGCACGGCGACAAGTGCTGGCAAAAACCCTTCGGTGGGAATCTTCTGGGAATGGGCAAAGGACTGCGCCGTAATGAAGGTAACCGCGGATACGGATCCGTAGTGGGCCGCCAATGATGCGGCATCCATGCGAGAGAGTCTGCCAACGTTAAGCGCGATGCTATAGGCCAGAAACGCCGTAACAACTCCAAGTACCATGGTTGCGATCGCGGGAAAGACGACGTCGATAAAGGATGCTTCACGCAGGGCGACCCCACCTTTTAGACCAATCGCAAATAATAGATAGATCGAAATGGAAGTGTATAAGCCGTTGGGCAGTTTAAGGTCGCTCTTGAGAAGTTTTGCCGCGACGCCCAGCGCAAAGGCCAAGACCATGGGCGAGAGCAAATTCTCAAAAATCTGGTCAAGACTCAAACCACACTCCCGCGGCCGGCGCTCGCGGGGCGCCGCAACCAGAGCGCCCCGAGCCAATCTGCCCACCTTCGAGACGAGCCAACGCCCTCATTGGTCGCCCCGACCCAAGGCTCAATGAAGTTTCACGCGCGTTCGAGGCCCAAATCGAATCGATGCCAAGATCGCGATGGTCAAGATGGCTGCGATGATGCCCAAGGAAACGGCAACGGGAAACTTCGGCCACTCCGGCACCATGACCTTTTCGGCGTATCCGTAAAGCATTTTCAGGCCAACGAAGACCAGGATCGCCGCTAAGCCATAGCTGAGGTAATGAAACAGTTGTACCAGCCCAGCAATGGCAAAGAAGAGTGCGCGCAATCCCAAGATCGCGAAGATATTCGACGTAAAGACGATGAAGGGGTCTGCTGTAATCGCAAAAATAGCTGGAATTGAGTCCACCGCAAACAAGATGTCCGTGAACTCCACCATGAGCAGAGCCAGAAAGAGCGGGGTAGCGAACAGCTTACCATCAAGGCGTACAAAGAACTTCTTACCATGATAGTCGTCCGTCACCGGCATTAATCGTCGAAAGAATCGCACCACCGGATTTTGAGATGGGTCGATCTTCTTGTCCTTGGCCAATGCCATCTTGACTCCCGTCACAATCAAGAAACCTCCAAAGATGAGCATCACCCAAAAGAAGTTCTGAATCAGGGCTGCCCCAATGGCAATAAAGATGGCGCGAAAGACAATAGCGCCTAAAATGCCCCAAAAGAGAACACGATGCTGGTACTCCGGCGGTACGGCAAAGTAAGTGAAGACCAGGATAAAGACAAAGACGTTGTCGACACTCAGTGCCTTTTCCACCAAGTATCCCGTTAGGAACGCAATACCTGCTTCCTTCGGAGTATAGGCACTCGTCGGCTGAATGCGATCCCAAAAGAGAAACAGCACAAGATTGAAAAGGAGCGCAAGAACGATCCACACTCCACTCCAGACGAGCGCCTCCTTGATCTTGATGGTGCGCGTGTGACGGTGAAAGACACCGAGATCAAGAGCCAGCATACAGAGCACGAAGCCAAGGAACGCACCCCATATCCATAAGGGAATATTGGCTAGTTCCATTAGAAGTCAAAGAGCTCTTCGAAGTGGTTCTTGCGCTTCTTTCTTGGCTTCCGCGTCTCGTAGTAATCATCGCGCAGTTCTGGTCGCGGCGGCTCAAGGCGGACCGCCGACGGCGCTCGCACCGCCCGCTCGATCAGCTTGTCAAGCTCGCCTCGGTCAAGCCACACACCCCGGCACTGGGGGCAAAAATCGATCTCAATCTGCTGCCGCTCCGTCGGCATCAGAAACACATCACAGTTTGGACACTTCATCAGTCACTCCTCTCGGGCCATTTCGCCAAGCAACAAAAAACCTTCATCGCCTGGCGATGAAGGTCTTGCGACTGACGACCGACCCCGGCCCTTACGGGCGTACTGACGAATCCGGTCCCCGGCAACGCCGGGACGCTACTCCCCTTCTGGACTCCTCCTATGCTAACGAGTCAAGGCGACGAAAAGTTTCGGCGGATTCCCAAAGGAAGGCGACTTGCGTTGGTGGAGATGATGGGATTCGAACCCACGACCTCTGCAGTGCGATGCTCGCAAATAGCGCAAGTTTGGACAAAACACGCCATTTTTGAACCTAAATGACCTCTGCAGTTGCGGTTTGCAGAGGTCGCGTTCCTCAGCCGCTGAGGGCTCCGTTAGAGGGACTCAATGTCCCACCGCAATTTCGCTATAATATGTTGTGCCTTTGGGCCGCTCTTTAATCCTCATATGGTTGCTCCTGCTTGGACAAGCTCATGCTTGCTCGGGCGCTTGGGTGCTGCCCGACGGTAGGGAGTGCCCCACGTGTCCGCGCGGACCATGCTTAGACGGCAAATCGGAGAATCAGTCAGAGCGAACGATCTCGGTCAGTGGATCACTAGATTGCCATGAATGTTGCACTCTGACTTCTTGCACGGATTCGAAAGAGAAACAAGCGGCAGTCCCGTCTCAGCAGTTCCAACTCGTTTTCGCAATCCTTCCGGAAGCGATTTGCTTGTCGGTCGTTCGGTACATCGTCTGCAAGGTCGTTTTTGCGCACATTGAGCTGGGCTTTCCCAATGCGCCGCCCTCATCCACTTCTTCACGCGCTCCGCCTTTCCAACTGAGCTAGTTGTTCGCTCCGCGTTGCGCGGAGCCATGACCGTAACCTCAGTTGGAGATTTCTTGAGAACCCTACCCATATTCTGTCTCGCTGGCCTCGCCATTTCAGCGCATGCCCAGCAGATCGGGCTTGACGACGTTCTTCGTTCAGCCCGAGCTAATCGTCCCGTGCTTCAAGCGGCCAGTCTGCGACTGAGTCAAGCCAAGTTGACCAGCCGCGCCCTAGGAGCCTTTCCTGTCACGCGTCTCCTCGTCGGATACACGACTGATCCCGAAACAGGGGGGTCTGATGATGACCTCGTCTTGTCTCAACCGATCGATTTGTTTGGCCGAACAAACGCCTACCGTCGATCGGGCCGCGCTCTAGTCGCGGAAGCTGAAGCCAGCTTTCGTCAAGTGTCGCTCGACGTTCAGACGGAGGTGCTAGAGGCGTATCTGTCCGCCGTCGCCGCTGCAGAGTTGGCAAAGAGCGCAAAGGCCGTTCAGGCCGTTTACGAGCAGCTATACGAAGCGACGCGGCTTCGAGTCGAAGGTGGAATTGCGCCTGGATTCCACCTCACGCAAGTCGGCCTCGACCTTGAGCAAGCAAAGCTTCGCGCCGAGCAGCGTCAGTCCGAACAGAATGCAGCGCTTCGCAAGCTTGAGTCTGTTACCGGACTGTCTGAATTGCGCGAGTTTCAAGGTGCCTTTCCAGAGCTAGTGCCCGTTGCAACCGACGCAGAAGCCCTGAAGCGGCAGCGCCCTGAATTGTTGCTACTTGAGGCCCAAACCCAGTTAGCTGAGGCCGAAATTGCCATCTCACGAGCGAGCGGCAGGCCCGAACTGGAGCTTCAAGGCAGGAGAACGCCCTGGCAAGAGCGAGACGATCGGTATGGACTCCGACTTCAGCTGTCAATCCCGCTCTTCGATCACGGCCGAGTCGCTGCTGAAACGAGAGCTGCTGGAATCAAGGCCGAAGCCGCCCGCAAGGCGTTTACTGACGCATCCAAGTTGGCCGAGGGCGAAGTAAAGGCGGCGCAGATTGAAGTTGCGTCCGCGAGAGACCAAGTAGGCAAATACGAGGCACTAGTGGCACGCGCCAAGGAACTGGTGAATCGCCTTCGCCCCGGTCTCACGGAACAAGCGACAACCCTGATCGAAGTCCTGGACGCGACCCGAGTGCTCCGAGATCTTGAGCAAGCCTACGTCGAAGCACGAACTCGCCTTGCCGAAGCACAGGCAAGACTTGTCCGAGCTTCCGGCCAAATTCTGGAGGTGAACCCATGAAACGAATCCACTTGATTTGGATACTTGCCGGTCTCGCTGTTGCATTGGGCGGGTGTGCGAAGGACGGAGGAGCGACGGCTGCGAAGGATGAGCATGGCCACGAAGAAACTGGACACATCGAGGGCGAATCAGGGGCAACGAAGGAGGAAGCAGGTCACTCCGAAGACATCCAGTTAACTGCTGAGGCTATCAAGATCGCGGGAATTGAGACCCAGCCGGTCGAACAGAGGCTGCTTCAGCAAGAACTCAAGGTTCCGGGAACGGTGACCACTTCCTCACAGGGACGTGCGATCGTTACTCCGCCTGTTGGCGGGCAAGTTGTTCGACTCCATGTCAAAGCGGGTGACCGAGTTCGAGCTGGGCAACCCATCGCGACATTGCGATCAGGAGAACTGGCGCAAGCTTCAGCGCTGATCATCGAAGCCCAGCGAGGAGTCGTTACTGCCCAGGCCGCGGTAAAGGAAGCAGCCGCCGAGATCAATTTGGCAAACGCAAAACTGCGCACTGCCAAGCAGCAATTGGCTCGGCAACAAGCCTTCGCCAAAACCGGTGCATTTAGCCAGCCCGCTCTCCAGGCCGCCCAAAAGGACCTGGCCGACGCGGAAGCGGAGTTGGAGCGAGGTAAGCAGGACCAGACCGTCCACGAAGCGCAGTTGGAACGTGCGGAGCGGCTTTATAAGCAAGAGCTCATCTCCCGTACCGAGCTGGAGCAAGCAAGGCTGGAGGTAGCCACAGACAAGATACGGCAGCGAAACGCGGAGAGACGGATCGAACTCGCTAAAGCGACGTATGAGCGAGAGCGAAAGATCGCCGAGCAAGGTCTATCGAATTCGCGGGAAATCCAAGCCGCAGAAGCAGAGGTGCGTTCCGCAAACCTCGAAGTCCAGCAAGCGCACATTCGCTTGGTGTCCGCCAACTCGGCCGTTGTCGCGGCCATGAAAGGCGTTGAAGCAGCCCGCGCCGGGTACTCAGCCCTCGCGGGATCGGGGAGCGCATCGGGCGGTTCCGTGGTCGTTAAGGCTCCCATAAGTGGCGTAGTCGTCGACCTTGAAGCCACGATGGGGCAAGCCGTTGAAAGGTCGACAGAGCTAGGAGAGATTGAGAACCTGGCAACTGTTTGGGTGGTGGCGCAAGTCTCCGACAAGCAGATCGGAGCGGCCAGAGCCGGCACAGTCGCCCAAGTCAGCGTCAGCGCTTATCCTGGCAGGATCTTCAGTGGGGTTGTCCAGTCGGTAGGCAGCCGCCTCGACCCGAAGACGAGATCCATGCCCGTCCAGATACTCGTTGACAACTCCGGCTCGCAGTTACGCAGCGGAATGTCTGCAACGGTCCGGTTGGGAGTCGGCGCAAGCACACAGGCCGTCGTCGTTCCACGCTCCGCGATCATCGAAGATGGCGACAAGCGAAAGCTGTACATCGCCGAAGATGGTGGGAAGTTCGAGGAGCGGACTGTCACGCTGGGGCGTGTTCAAGGAGAGTTTGTGGAAGTTCTGGAAGGCGTCGCCATCGGCGATCGAGTAGTCAGCAAGGGCGCCTTCGTGCTCAAAAGCGAGAAGGTGAAGGGTGAACTCAAGGGGCATGAAGACTAATGGATCACAAAGCAAAAACTCAATGTGGCTGCGCGTCCCCGTGCGGCCCCGCACAATTCGTGGCCATCAACTACATTAGTGTTCGGAACGACTACGCACTTCGATTTGAAGAGCTTTTCGCGACGCGCGCCCATGCGATCGACCGAGTTCCAGGGTTTGTGGAGATGTTTGTTCTCCGCCCGGATCGAGAGGGCGAAGCCTATCTTATCATCAGCCAATGGGAGGACGAGAGTGGCTTCCGAGCGTGGGTCGGTTCTTCTGAGTTTGCGGAAGGCCATCAGCGAGGTTTCGACGATATAAAGGCGGCTAAAGCTGCCGGGCAAGAACCGCCCATGACGTCCAGCTTCCAGACATACAGGATTGTGGCAAGATGAGACGAGTCATACGTGTACTTCGCTGGCTCATGCTGGCTCCTCTATTGAGCGCTGAGTGCGGATGCAAACCGACCTCGCCCGAAGGGGAAGCGACTCGTGACTTGCCGGAGGTTTCAAGCCATGTTGGATAGACTCCTCCATTTCAGCCTGACTCAGCGACTCCTGGTTTTTGCCGGAACCATCGGACTTGTCCTTTGGGGAATTCTCTCATGGACCAAGCTCAATCTCGACGCGGTCCCTGACATCACCACGAATCAGGTGCAGATCAACACGCAAACCGGGGGCATGGGACCCGAGGAAGTGGAGCGGCTGGTGACGTTTCCCATCGAAACGGCGATGGCCGGCCTTCCCGGCGTGATGAACACCAGGTCGCTCAGCCAATACGGTCTGTCCCAAGTCACGGTGACATTCCACGACAACGTGGACATCTTCTTCGCACGTCAACTTGTCAACGAACGGTTGAGCAGAGTTGGCGCTGAGTTACCGGCGAATATCGATGCGCCACAAATGGGGCCGGTTTCCACCGGGCTCGGCGACATCTACATGTTCTCGGTCGAAAGCGACAAGCGCTCGATCACCGACCTGAGGACGATCATGGATTGGCAGATCGCGCCCCAGCTTCGCTCGGTCGCCGGAGTCGCCGAAGTCAATGTTGCTGACGGTAACGTTAAGCAATATCAAGTGGTCGCCGACATGGCTCGGCTGCAAGCGCGCGGACTCGGCATCCACGACCTGATCGAAGCCCTGCAGAACAATAACCAGAACGCGGGAGGAGGAGTTCTCGACTCTGGAGGGGAGAGAACGCTCATCCGATCGGTGGGCATGGCTTCCACACCAGAGGAAATCGAAACCATTCCCGTCTCAAGCGAAGACGGCACGCCTGTGCTCGTGCGCGACGTGGCCGAAGTCACGACAGGGACACCGGTCGTGACCGGACTGAGCACGAAGGATGGCCACGAAGCCCTTCTCGCCATCGCGATGATGCTCAAGGGGGCCAACGGACGAACGGTCGCCCAGGCAGTGGACGCCAAAATCGAGGAGATCAAGGCGCAGCTTCCCGAGGATGTCAAGCTGACGACGGTCTACAACCGCGCCAACTTGGTCAACAAGACGGTAGGCACGGTTGAGAAGAGCCTGCTGGAAGGCGGCATCCTCGTCATCGTCGTCCTTCTTCTGTTGCTTGGAAACTGGCGCGGCGCAGTAATCGTCGCTTTGGCAATCCCATTGTCGATGCTCTTTGCCATCGGCATGATGAACCAGTGGGGCATCTCTGGGAACCTCATGAGCCTCGGTGCGATCGACTTTGGTTTGATCGTCGACGGCGCGGTCGTCATGATCGAGAATGCCGTCCGCAGGGTTGCGGAAGCCCGCGAGCATGCCGGTAAGACGCTAAACCGTCATGATGTGCGGCACGTGGTCTGGGAGTCCTCGAAGGAAGTGGCCAAGCCAACGGCCTTCGCGGTTTCCATTATCACGGTCGTTTATTTGCCGATCTTGGCGCTGGAAGGAACCGAAGGCAAGATGTTCAAGCCGATGGCCTTTACGGTCGTGTTCGCGCTACTTGGCGCGTTGATCTTAACCCTCACATTGGTTCCGGCTTTGGCCAGCCTGTTCTTGTCAGGCGACACGCGCGAGGGCAAGAACCCGATCATGGGATTCTTCAGCCGTATGTACAAACCCGCATTGACCTTCGCGCTGCGCGCAAAGGCAATCGTTGTCGCGGGGGCTCTCGTTCTGCTGGGGCTAGCGGGCTGGGTCTTCACTACGCTGGGCGCTGAGTTCATTCCAACCTTGGATGAAGGCGACCTCGTTGTGCAGCCGATTCGTATCCGGACCGTCAACGCAGAGGAAACCATCCGGCTGGTAACCGCAGCCGAGAAGAAGGTGCTGGAAGTTCCGGAGGTGATCACGATGTTCTCCCGGAGCGGCACGCCTGAAGTCGCTACCGATCCAATGCCGCTTAGCCTTACCGACAGCTTCATCATGCTCAAAGAGAGGGATCAGTGGCGTGCGGGAATGACTAAGGAAAAGATCCGCGAGGAGATCGAAGAAAAGCTCAACGAAGTCCCAGGCCAAGGCTACAACTTCTCGCAGCCCATCGAAATGCGCTTCTCCGAATTGGTTTCCGGGGTCAAGGCCGACATCGGAATCAAGGTGTTTGGAGAAGACTTGGAGGTGCTCCGTCAGAAGGCTGAGGAGATTCGGGCGGTTGTTGCAGAAATCCCGGGCGCAGCGGACGTCGAAGTCGAGCAGGTTGAGCCCATCCCCGTTCTCCAAATCGACATCGACCGCGAAGCCATAGGGCGGTTCGGAGTTTCGATTAGCGAAGTCCAAGAGTTAATCAGCTCAGCCTTAGGAGGCGAAGAGATTGGGCAGATTCGTGAAGGGGACAAGCGGTATGAGCTGATCGTTCGTTTGCCTGCCGAAGTACGAAACGACGCTGATGCCATCGCGAGTTTGCCCGTGAAGCT
This sequence comes from Fimbriimonadaceae bacterium, assembly GCA_046292875.1. Classification (GTDB taxonomy): domain Bacteria; phylum Armatimonadota; class Fimbriimonadia; order Fimbriimonadales; family Fimbriimonadaceae; genus JBKBQD01. The sequence goes on along the minus strand of JBKBQD010000009.1, from coordinate 48,096 downwards.
GGCCAACGGCGAATCGGTCCCTCTATCGAGTCTGGCGCATATCGACAATCAACCTGCACCCGCCCAAATCAGCCGGGAATCGGGCAAGCGGCGCGTCGTCGTTCAGCTCAACGTCCGTGGAACCGACCTTGCTGGCTTCGTCGCGAATGCCCAGAAGGCCATTGACGAGAAGGTAAAGCTCGACGAAGGCTATTACATTACGTGGGGCGGTCAGTTCGAGAACCTGCAGCATGCAAGCGCACGATTGATGATTGTGGTGCCTCTGGCGCTTGCCTTGATCTTCACCCTACTCTTCATGACTTTCGGCTCGATCAAGCAGGCGTTGCTGATCTTCACCGGCGTTCCACTGGCGGTGACGGGCGGTGTTCTTGCCCTATGGATCAGAGGGTTGCCCTTCAGCATCTCGGCCGGCGTAGGCTTCATAGCCTTGTCCGGAGTTGCGGTCCTGAATGGTGTTGTGATGGTCTCTGCGATCAACCGATTGCGACAAGAAGGCAAGCTCTTGGTTAAGGACGCCGTTAGCGAAGGTGCCCAGCAGCGTCTTCGTCCGGTGCTGATGACCGCTCTCGTCGCCGCCCTGGGGTTCATTCCCATGGCACTGAACACAGGCATAGGAGCAGAAGTCCAAAGGCCCTTGGCAACGGTAGTTATTGGCGGAATCGCTTCTGCCACGTTGCTAACCCTTCTCGTCCTTCCGGTTCTTTACACATGGTTCGAGCGTGACAACGAGCTTCCGGAGGAGCTATGAAGACGGTCTTCCGGATCGGAAAGATGGATTGCCCTACGGAGGAAGGCATCATTCGGAACCGTTTGAACGGGATGAACGGGATCGAGCGGCTGGAATTCGACTTGATGAGCCGCAAGCTGACGGTGATCCACGATCATCCCGACGAAAGCACCATCCAGCAAGCCCTCGAATCGGTAGGAATGGATCCAAAGCTCGTAAGTGAAGACGAGCCCGAATCGGCGGGGCACGGACCGGCTGTTCCGATTCTCGATCGATGGCTCATGGGAGCTTCTGGAGTCCTCGCGGTGGCCGCCGAAGTCATCGCGTGGACTATGGGCACAGAACGGTCATGGCCGGTGATTGCTCTAGCACTTGGTTCGATTGCGCTGGGCGGCAAGGAGACGATTCGAAAGGGGATCGTCTCCCTGCGGACCCTCACGCTCAACATAAATTTCTTGATGACGATTGCGATCATCGGGGCGGCCTTCATCGGGCAGTGGCCCGAAGCCGCTATGGTCACCTTCCTCTTTGGGGTCGCTGAAATGATTGAAGCATTCTCGCTCGATCGAGCGCGTCACGCGATTCGCTCACTCATGGAATTATCCCCCGAGCGTGCACTTGCATTGGTCGGAAACGAATGGGTCGAAATCGAAGCTTCCAGCGTCGCTCTCGGGCAACTCGTGAGAGTTCGGCCAGGAGAACGCATCGCGCTAGATGGCCTCGTAAAGAAAGGTTCCTCCAGTGTAAACCAGGCCCCTATTACCGGAGAAAGCATCCCGGTTGCTAAAGCGGCTGGAGATCAGGTCTTCGCCGGGACGATCAACGAGAAAGGCAGCTTCGATTTTGAAGTTACGGCTAACACGGGGCAAACGACATTGGCACGGATCATTCGAGCCGTGCAGCAAGCGCAGAGTCAGAAGGCGCCCACGCAGCGTTTCGTCGACCAGTTCGCTCGGTACTACACGCCGCTCGTCGTCGTATTGGCAATCCTCATTACGGTCGTGCCACCCTTGCTTTTGGCCCAACCTTACTCGGATTGGCTCTACAAAGCATTGGTGCTCTTGGTGATCGCGTGCCCATGTGCGCTGGTCATCTCGACTCCGGTCACTGTCGTCAGCGCTTTGGCCTCAGCAGCAAGACGAGGAATTTTGATTAAGGGGGGCGTTTACATCGAAGAGGGTCGGAGGCTCTCGCGAATTGCTCTTGACAAAACCGGCACCTTGACCCATGGCTTGCCAAAGGTGACCGATGTTATACCGTTCGATTCCATTGAAGAAGTGGAACTGCTTCGATTGGCGGCTAGCCTCGACGCCCCGTCGGAGCATCCCGTAGCTACCGCCATTGTCGATGCCTACAAAGGCGAAAGAGCTTCTGTCCAAGAGTTCGAGTCCATTACGGGGCACGGGGTGAGCGGAGTCGTTGATGGGCAGCAATACTTCCTTGGAAACCATCGGCTTGCTCACGAGGAGGACTACTGCCGCGCCGAGGTCGAGGCAGTTCTCGAAGACCTCGAAGAGCAGGGGAAGACCGTCGTCATTCTCGGCAACGCTGATCGGGCGCTCGGGGTCATCGCGGTTGCCGATACCGTCCGCGAAACGAGCATTCAGGCAGTTAAGGAGCTGCACGACCTTGGAGTGAGAACTCTCATGCTCACTGGTGACAATGCTCGAACCGCAAATGCCATTGCTGCCCAAGTAGGCATTGACGACGCTCGCGGAGACCTACTTCCTGAAGACAAGCGAAAGATCATCACCGAGCTAACCGCTGACGAAGAACACGTGGGCATGGTGGGTGACGGCATCAACGACGCCCCCGCATTAGCTCAGGCAGACGTCGGCTTCGCGATGGGCGCAGCCGGAACGGACACGGCGATAGAGACTGCCGACGTCGCGCTGATGCAAGATGACCTGCGCAAAATCCCCGAGTTCATCCGACTGAGCCGCCGAGCTTCCACCGTATTGAAGCAAAACATCGCATTCGCGATTGGTGTAAAGGTGCTTTTCTTCGTGCTCGCCTTCTTGGGGATCGCGACCCTCTGGATGGCGGTCTTTGCCGACATGGGGGCGAGTTTGCTTGTGGTTGTAAATGGCCTGCGGCTCCTACAGTCTCCCATCGGCTCCTCGTTTAGGAACCGATCTTAGGAACCACTTTAGGTTCATTTGAATCTGGTGGAGATGATGAGATTCGAACTCACGACCTCTGCAGTGCGATGTCTCTATCAACACACAAATTCGCCAAAAGCGGTCGTTTTTGAACCTAATCGACCTCTGCAGTTGTACGTTGCAGTGGTCGCAGGCGTGATGCCTCGTTAAAGGGCAACGATTCGACGCTACAGTTTTGTGCTCCGTAGCCTCAGCGCATTGCCAATCACGGACACAGAACTTAAGCTCATTGCCAATGCCGCGATCACCGGACCCAGTAGAAGACCAGTGAACGGATAAAGAGCGCCCGCAGCAATTGGAACTCCCGCGACGTTGTAGACGAAAGCGAAAAAGAGGTTCTGGCGGATGTTGCTCATTGTCGCACGGCTGAGTCTTCTCGCCCGAACCAGTCCCGTTAGATCGCCTTTGAGGAGGGTGATGCCAGCGCTTTCCATTGCCACGTCGGTGCCAGTTCCCATCGCGATTCCAACCTGAGCTTGAGCAAGAGCAGGGGCGTCGTTGATCCCGTCACCGGCCATCGCAACGAACCGCCCCTCCGATTGGAGTCGCTTGATGATCTCAATCTTGCCTTCGGGCAAAACGTCGGCATGGACTTCGTCAATGCCGAGTCCTGTGGCAACCGCCTGCGCCGTGGTCTTGCTGTCGCCCGTGACCATGACGACGCGAATCTTCTCTTCGTGCAAAGCGACCAATGCTTCAGATGCTGTTGTCTTGATCGGGTCCGCAACGCCGATCAGACCCACAACCTTTGTCCCCTTAGCGACGAACATGACGGTCTGGCCTTCGGCTCGCATCGCCTCTGCTTTCGTCGCGGCGTCCCCCGGGGTCACGCCAACAGACTCCATCAAGGCGAAGTTTCCGAGCGCAACGTCGTCGTTGCCGATCTTGCCACGCACGCCTTTGCCGGTGACCGACTCAAAATCCTGCACCTTGCTCGGCTCGATGCTACGTTCCTTGAGGCCAGCGAGAATCGCCGCCGCCAGGGGATGTTCGCTGCCTTGCTCGATCCCTCCCGCCACCTCAAGAACCTCGGTATCCGAGAGTTCTGCCAGAGGAACGACGGCAACCACCCGTGGCTTGCCCTCGGTGAGCGTGCCCGTCTTGTCAACCACCAGAGTGTCAACTTTCTCGAACGCCTCCAACGCCTCCGCACTCTTGATGAGAACACCGGCCTGTGCACCGCGCCCGGTTCCGACCATGATCGACATCGGAGTCGCTAAACCCAGTGCGCAAGGGCAGGCGATGATCAACACCGCGACCGCATTGATGACCGCATACGCCATTGCAGGCGCTGGCCCGAACATGGCCCAAACGACAAAGGAAATGATCGCGACCAACACCACAATCGGCACGAATATGCCAGAAACCGTGTCGGCCAACTTTTGAATGGGAGCCCGCGAGCGCTGTGCCTCGCTCACCATTTTCACGATCTGGGCAAGCAGGGTTTCACTTCCCACGCGCTCAGCCCGCATTAGGAAGCTCCCCGTTCCGTTAACCGTCGCCCCCGTCACTCTGTCGCCTTCGGCCTTCTGAACGGGCATAGGCTCGCCGGTGATCATGGACTCATTTACCGAGCTTCGGCCGTCGATCACGATGCCATCCACAGGAATCTTCTCCCCAGGGCGCACACGTAACGAATCACCCATATGGACATGTTCCAGCGGGATGTCCTCTTCCTTTCCGTCTCGAACCAGCCGAGCCTGCTTGGGTGAAAGGTCGAGTAGAGCCCGAATGGCGCTGCTCGTCGCGCTCCGTGCTCGAAGTTCTAGGACCTGACCCAGCAAGACGAGCGTCGTGATAACGGCTGCTGCCTCGAAATACAGGTCCACACCACCCATCTTGTTGCGGAACGAAGGCGGAAACACGTGGGGGGCGATGACGCCGACCACGCTGTACAGCCAAGCCACTCCGGTCCCCAGCGCGATCAACGTGAACATGTTGGGGCTGCGATGGACAACCGAAGCCCAACCGCGCTGGAAGAATGGCCACCCTCCCCAAAGCACCACCGGCGTAGCGAGCGCAAACTGTGCCCAGCCCAGAACTCCATGCGGTATCCAGTTCGCGATGTCGAATCCGAACAGATGGGGCATCACTGCCAATAGAAGCGGTATCGAGAGGACGGTCGAAACCCAGAACCGGCGGGTCATGTCCACAAGCTCGGGATTCTCGTCGTCGGGGCTCACCTCCATCGGTTCAAGCGCCATCCCGCAGATGGGGCAACTGCCCGGTTTGTCCTGCACGATCTGCGGATGCATCGGACAAGTCCATTGCGTCTTCTTGACCGTCGCGGCCGGATGGAGCGGCTCCAACGCCATGCCGCACTTCGGGCAACTGCCCGGACCCTTCTGCACGATCTCGGGATGCATGGGGCAGGTGTACTCAAGCCGCACATCTTGAGGCTCTGCTGCCTCGATTGGCTCAGGGGCCAGATGTTTCTCGGGGTTCGACTTGAATCGCTCCAGACAACTCTTGCCGCAGAAATAGTAAGTTGTGCCCGCGTGTTCAAACGACCCCGCCGCATCGGCGGGGTCAACCATCATCCCGCAAACGGGGTCAAGTGCCATGCTCTATTCTACTCTGGCAGGAACTTGTGCTATCATATCCTCGTATCCTGGTATGAAGCCATGAACGATGTCGTCCTGTTTGGCAAAGCTCTCGCCGATCCCACTCGTGTGCGAATCCTTGCGGCACTGCTCAAGAACGGGCTTTGCGTCTGTGAGCTTGCCGATGCCCTGGAGATGAGTCAATCAACGCTCTCCAACCATTTGCAAACCCTCCGTCAGGCGGGAGTCCTCTCCACCACACAGAGGCACAAGTGGATCAACTACAGCATCGAGCCGAGCGCAAAGCCCGCACTTGAAGCCGTTTTGAACCACTACGCGGCAGCGCTCAAAGCGGACCAACGCGGCCAGCGCGACGCGGAAAGGATCAGAAGGAGGCTCGCCATCAGAGTAGACGGCTATTGCGTTCTCGGCCCAAACCAACTCGATCAAGGAGAAAAACATGAACTGTAACTGTAATTGCGACTGCTGCGCCTCTGGGCAATGCCCCGGCTCGACCTGCACCTGTGGATGTCCATGCGGAAAATAGCTGTTCTGTTCGCCGCTCTGCCCGTCCTGGCATATTGTCAGACGAGCGTCCCAACGTGAACTGGGTGACCCGGCGAAGGCCAGCTTCTCGGTTCGGGAAGCCTCAACAAGAGATGGGTAATCGCCTATCGATTCGCCGACACGCCTCAACTGCGACCACGGCACCGATTGACGATCGACTACAACGCTACGCCCAACTTCCAGATCGGAACGGAGTACAACTTCGCCGTCCAAGAACTAGGGTTGAGGGCGACGTGGGTCGTTCAGAGCGAGAACGAGAAGAGACCGATGATCTTCTTCAACACAAGTTCGGACCGCATCGGGACGCCCGAGGGCTATCAACTCGCCAGCGCCAACTTCGGCAAGACGATTCCCGGTACCCAGCTATCGCCATATCTCTCGATCACCTACTCGGGCTTCGAGAAAAAGCTCGTCTATCCGTTCGGCGCGAGTTACCGTTTCTCACCCGAGTGGACTGCCATCGCCATGAACGACGGCAGGAAATCGCACCTGCTCGTCACCTATTCGCAATCCAACTATTTCATTCAAGCCGGGTGGATCTGGTTCAAGCATCCAGCGATCACCATCGGCTGGGGATTCTAATCACGTGAAAACAATCGCTACTCTACTCCTGGCCTTTGCATCGCTTGTCTCGATGGGCCAAGACACGCCGACCGACATCGCCAAGAAAGACCTTCCCAAAGAGGCCAAGTGCCTCCTCTGCCCCAACGATGGCCCCGAAAAACCAGCCGGGGGTCTGATGTACAAAGGCAACGCGTACTACTTCTGCAACACGAAGGAAATCGCCGCGTTCAAGAAGGACCCGGATGCATACGTACCGCCTGTATTGCCCCGGCCCGTGCCTGAATTCGCTCTAGTCGACACCACAGGCAAGACCTGGGATGCCGAATCGATGAAAGGCAAGCTCGTGCTCGTGGATTTCTGGGCCACCTGGTGCGCCCCCTGCAAAGCCATGATGCCCATGCTGGACAAGCTCCACGCCCGCTACAAGGAGAAGGGTTTCGAGATTCTCAGCGTCAGCATCGACGAAAAGCAGCCCAACCTTGACAAGTTCCTCAAAGGCCACAAGTTCCCCAACCCCGTCCTCCACGACGATCAGAGAACCTGGCAGAAATGGGGCGTCAAGAACATTCCCGCCATGTTCTTAGTAAGGGACGGCCAGATCATCGCGCAATGGACGGGAAAGCAGACTGAAAAGACCCTCGAAGCTGGCATCTCTGCCAACTTGCCCAAGTAGCTTCCTAACTGCTTGGTACGAATAGCGCGGATGCGAAAGACGACTTCCCTCGAATCTAAGATGGAGATGGGCACAAAAAGTGCCCACCCCGTTGACTAAAAACTAACCGAGTAGCCGATGGCAAAGCGGACTGGGCTTCGCTCTGCCCCCTTCGTCGAGAAGATGTCGGAGGTAATCCCGATGTCGAACACGGCTCGGGGACTAACTTGACGACGCAATCCGAGGCCGACCGACCCTACGAAGCCATCACCTTCATTCTTGCTTTGCTGGATGGCGAAATCGGCTACCAGGGTCTGATCGAAACGGCGCGGGTAGCCCAATGGCTTGGAATAGCCCAGAACTGCGCCTACGGTGTGACGACGCTCGCCCGGGCCCGGGTTGGTGTTCATGTTCAGATCGAGATTGAGGTGAACCTTGTCGTACTGACCCAGCGCTTTCGTCGCGATTCCACGGAACCGAAGATCGAGCCCCTTCGCGCCGCGCCCGGTCGGAAGGCCGACGTCCACTCGGTAAGCAAGTGCGGGCGAGTTGTCGATCTCGCGGCGAAGTCCGTTGAAGTAGCCGATTTCGACGTTTCCGATATCGCCCCTTCGCTCAGAGCTTGAATACGTGGGCTCGAATGCGACGGAAATGTCTTGGTTCTTGGCCAAGCCGTATTTGAACTCGGTCTTGTTTCCGTAGGTGGGTCCGCGCCGCCGAAACGTATCCAGCGACAAGCCAAACTCGAATGCGCGCTCGCGAAAGGCGATGGAGTAAGCGTCGTCGAAGCGGAGCGGGCGTCCTGCTTCAATGTTGTTGTGGTCGCTGGCGAACGCGAGCGAACTGAGAAGGAGCCCTGAGATGAGCAGAAGTCGTCTCATCGACCTCCTCCTTTCGCGGGCGGAGGTCCGGGCTTGTAAGGGTTGGGCTTGTCGATCTTGCGATATGTATCGGGGGTGCCGTGATTGAGTGCAGCCCATTCCGCGAGGTTCAGCGGTTTCGTATCCTTGTACTCCGGGTTTTCCGAAACATACTTCTCAAGCGCGGCAAGCGTAGTGAACGCGCGAGACCAGCCAGAGCATTCGGGATGCTCGCCGTACTTCTCCAAGAACACGATGCCGTCGATGTTCGAGGTCCAATTGCCCTCTTCATCGGAGATGAGCACGAGCAAACGGTTCGGGTCGTTGGTTGCGGCTCGAATGATGGCGCGGCCCGGCGTCTCCCCCGCCATGTCTCGGGCGCACATGAGGCATCGCACCATCATCGTCCATCCTTCGGCGGAAACGGTCGCGCCCCAAGGGTTGCCTTCGGGCATCGGAATCGAGCAGTGGGAACATGCGCTCATGTCCATCCAGCCCATTCCCGACATCCACATGATGTCGTCCTCGCTGCCCTTCATCCAGCCCATTCCTGGCATGCTCGGCGGGTGGCGATGGTCGTGGAGTGAGTTCTCTTTGCCTTCGCTTTCACCCGGCGTTTCGCTGATATGAGTGGTGGCGAGGACGCGGTAGATCGCGATCTTTACCTGCTCCTGCTTCTGAGCTTCGGTGAGTTGCGGCTGGGCAAGGATATCGTTCACGTTGTCGTGAAGCATGTGGAGGTTATCGAAAGCGTTCGCGATCTGGGGAAATCGCTTTGCGAATCGAGGGCTCATTTCGGCCGTCATCGGCATGAAATCGCGGTCCGTCTTGTACAGTTCAGTCTCGTGATATCTCGCGCCAAGCACTTCGTATTGAGGAGCCTGATCCTTGACCGGAACGCGGTAGAGCATGTCGTAGTTCACGGTCTGCAACCAGTGATAGCCCCAGAAGAGGCCGTTCACCTTTGGGTAGTCGGTGCGGAACTTCATCGAATACGAAAAGCTGTCGAGGTAATCCATGTTCATGGGCAACCCCGTGATCGCGTACGGCTGAGCTTCGTAGAACGCCCAGAGCCGCTCGATCTCCTTCTCCTTCTGCTCGTCGGTCCACCCTGGATGGGCGAAAACGTCGATCGTTTGGAAGTGGAGCGTATGCGCCCAGTCGAAAACCTTCTCCAGATAGCCGTACTTGCGCAGGAAAGTTGGCGAGATCGCGCCTTCGTCCACCGGCATAGCTGGCTGGTTCTTCAGTACCCAGTTGATCGTGTCGAAGGTCTTCGTTTCGAGCGTAGAAGCCTCACCTCGCACGAGAGCCTCATAGGCCATGGCGTGACCAACTCCTGTTGCGTACATGTCCTTCGCGAACTTGGGAATTCGATTGATCGCCCAGTTGTAGGGCGCTGCTTTGTAGAAGAGGTGGTCTGCGCCGGGTGCAGCAAGCCATGCGGGCATGTCTCTCGGCATGGCTGGAAGCTCAGTCTGCTTTTTCATTCCGGCCATTTGATGACCGGAATGATCTTGCGCCAAGCCGAGCGAGGCTATGGCTGTGATGCCAAGTAGGGTGATGGCTTTCATAGTTTTCACTTGGCTGGCTTGGTTACCGCTTCTGCGAACTCGGCAAACGTAAGCGCCTTTGCGCCTTCGACTTTATGCTTCGCAACATAGGCATCAAAGGCGGCCTTGCTCGAAAACGCTCGGGACAACGCGGCGCAATCGGCGTGCTTCTTGAAGGTGTTGAGGAAGACCGCGCCTTCGGGAGCGGCCCACTTGCCGCCCGTGCGCTTGAGGACGACCGGCTCGCCTACCTTCTCGCTCGGAGCGTAAACGACGAGATCGCCCTTGTATCGGCCCTGGTCCTTGATGACGCAGTACATGCACCGATACTCGATGCGCTTGTTGCCCGTTTTCAGAACGACTTCGTTGTCCTGTTCTTTGGTGTTTTGGACCAGCTTCATCTTGCAGTAAGGGCAGTCGCCTTCGTGCGCCGAAGCGATCGGAGCGAGGCCGAGTGTGCCGATGACGGCGAACAGGGCGAGGGACTTCGAGATTGTGTTGATGATGTTCATAGTTCTGTTTCCTTGAGGATTCACTTGACGACGACCTTGCCGTCGTACATGTCCATGCCGCAGGTGAACGGGATCTCACCGGCCTTGTCGGGCGTAAAGGTGAAAGTCACGGACTTGCCGGATTCGACCTCCTTCGATTGGTTGAGGGATTTGAAGACAACCGTGCCTCCGCAGCCAAGCTCTTGGCCGCCCTTGAATGTCAGTGCCACGGGCTTGCCACGCTGGACCGTGATGAGGTTCGGTGTGTACTTGCCTCCATCGATCGTGATGGTTGCGCGTTGGACGCCTTCGGTTGTTGATGCCGCAACTGGTTCGGACTTGCAACCGGCCGCGACAGCGGTGGCGAAGGCTGCAAGCAGAAAGGCTTGAGGGGCTCTCATGATTGCACCTTGCCTTTGCAAGCTTTCCCGGAGCCGCAACCACAGTCTGGCTTGCTGTCCGGATGGCCTACGCCTAGGCGGCGAAGAACCAACCAGGCGTAAACGCCGACGCCGGCCGTGATGAGTGCGTTTGATCCTAGGGTCTGCATCACTTCACCTCGATGGCGAAGCCGAGCGTCCGAACCGCGCCGCGCCAATCGAACTGGGCGTAAACTTTGTAGAGTCCAGGCTTGGGGAACCGGCCCGTGAAGTGGACCATGCCTTGCTTCACCTGAGCTTCACTCTCCTCGTCTTCGGCAGGGTGGCTGTGCACGACCGTCTGACCGTCTTGGTGGAAGATCATCATGTGACCTGCCGCTCCGAGCCACTTGACGGTATCCCCAGCAGCCTGGCCGGTCTTCTCGTCAGTGAGCTTGACCATCAAGGTGGTCTTTCGACCGACCTGGATGTCGCGAGTCACAAGCTCCCCCTTAAGACCGCCGTCGGCTGCAGTGGTCGTGAGATTCAACTTGGTATCCCACGTCGGCTTGTCGCCGTGGACGCTGACCTTCGCGATGAGGACCCGTGATCCTTTGCCGCTAGGAGCAACGTCGCCGTACACCCAGTAATCCCCTCCAGCGGGAAACGTGATCGGAATTGACCACGTGCCATCTCTTGCCATTTCGGGGTGTTCGTGAAGGAACCAGTTGAGGTCCTTGCTGGCAAGCAAGAGATGGAACTGCTTCTCATGAGCGACATCGAATGCGCTCTGAACCTTTCCGGTCTTCGTGTCGACGACTCGCAACTTCAGGTTGCTCGGTTGGCCAGCCATTGCATGAACGGGCCAATCGACAACCTTGAGTTGAAAGGGCTGTGGCTTGGCGACGTTGGCTGGGCGCTCGTCTTTCACGTCCACTAGAAACGCGATGTCATGTTTGCCTTGGCCCGGAATGTTCAGCGTCAGGGCAATCTTGTAATCTCCGCCGTGGGGAAAGAACAGAACGACGCCGTAGTCGCCGGGTACGCCTTCACGGTGCACTTCGGGCTTGGCTTCGGGCATCCCCGCCATGCTCGGCATCGTCATGACGGCGGTCGCTTCGATTGCCCCCACCCCCTTGAAGCCGTCTTCCACCGGGTCCTTAGCCGTCGTGTCGACGACGCGGAACTCCACATCGATCTCTTCCTGAGCGTACAGACCTTCCTCTGGAACGCGAAGGACGGCTTCGTATTTGCCGAACTGCACCTTGGTGACGACCTTGACGTCAGAGGTCACAGGGTGATGCGAAGCGTCGTGCTTGATCGCTTTGGCGACTTGAATGTTCTTCTCGATTCCCGCGAAGAGATACTTCTTGGGGTCCTTCTCGAAGGGCCCGCCGCATCCGGCGCAACACATGTACCAGCGCACCCCGTCGTGGTCAACGTAGTCGCTTGCCTTGGAATAGGAAGGGACGGCCTCCTTGCCAACCGGGCAATAGAGAGCCTCCTTCGCGGGCACGGCAGCGAACTTCTTGGGGTTTGCCAAGAATGCCGCCTTGTTCTCTTCCGACTGGAAGGGATAGCGGACCGAATCAAAGTCGGCCGTTGCCTTGGCTTTGTCCGCATCCAGCCGCAATCGGCTGACCGGATCGAACAGAAAGACTCCAACCGTGTTCTTTGCAGATCGCTGAGTCTTCAGAAACGCTTCCGGAGACTTGGCGAAGTTGGCGTCACAGCCTGCGCAGCAGAACTGAAATCGCGAGCCGTTGTATTCCACGACCGGCGACGATGGGGCGACGGCGCTGCCCATGACCGGGCATTTGAGTGCCGGAGTTTGGCCAAGCGCCATCGCCGTGAAGACGATGAGAGTTTGAATCATTGATTTTCCTGTGCTTTGGTAAGGGACTTGCGTCTACGACGAATCCCACGCGACGGAGTGTCGAGCGGGGGTTACGCAAGATGCACAGGAGGCGCGCGCCCAAGGGAGACGTAGTTGGGCCCGAAGGTCGGCGGACCGGAATCCGTTCCGAAGATTCCAGGCTCTGATTCAGGCTCTAAGAATGCGAGAATGCCCTTCCTTTCAACAGGAAGGTCGGCAACGACCTTAGAGATTTGAAAACTAGAGGCAACCGTTGCTGCGATGTCCGGCTGCGGCGTGCCCGGAACTGAACTGATGCTGCATTTGCAGTCGTCTGATTGGGACTCTTTAATCGACTGAGCTGGCTTAGACTTGTGCCCTTTCTCCGTCTCGCAACCTTTGACGCAGACCGGATCGGCCGCCTCGTGCGTCGACTTCCCGACGCAGCAATCCATTTTGCAACTGGTGTTGAACAGCGAAGCGATCACGCTCGTGGGAACGAATCCCGCCAAGAGCACGAGCATGGCGACCATATGGATCACGCTGCGCGTTCGCCGCATCACGTCAATTATAACGCCCCGGCGCTCGCCCATGTTCCTTTAAAGGCTGATGATGCGCTGCTCGGAGTCGCGCAGAACCCATTTTGTTTAGGAACCAATCTTAGGAACCAATTCAGGTTCCTTTGAGTCTGGTGGAGATGATGAGATTCGAACTCACGACCTCTGCAGTGCGATTGCAGCGCTCTCCCAGCTGAGCTACATCCCCACGATTGGCAACGGAAGAGGATACCCGCTGGTCCGGCGCCGGTCCCAGGGAAATGCCCGCGCCATTCTGGTTCGCGGGCGCCGCCGGCGCGTCACATGAGGCCGGAAGTGCGATGAACAGATCGCGGCCGATGTTTTGCCCTTCGGCAAAGTCCAGCCCGGCACAACAGCGCCATCCGGCTCTCTGCACCGCGCCTTCGGGCATACTTGCCCGAGACCGATGAACGAACCGCGACTCATCCTCGACTTGCCGCTGCAACTGGGCGAAGGACCGATGTGGGACTTCGAGGAGCAGCGCCTCTGGTGGACGGACATCGAGGGGCGCGCACTGCATCGCTATGACCCGGCGGCGAACGAGCATGTCACCTTTCCGATGCCGATGCGCGTTGGTGGGTTTACGCGTCAAGAAGGAGGCGACTTTCTTCTGTTTGGAGATGCGGGGCGGATCACCGCGTGGGATGGCACTCAGTTCACCGACGTTCATTCCGAGGTCCCGGCAGAGCAGCACACGCGCTTCAACGATGTGATCGCCGACCCAAGCGGACGCGTCTTCTGTGGCACGATGGCGACTGGAACGGACCGCGGCCGACTCTATCGGTTGGAGACGAACGGTGAACTCATCGTGGTCTTGGAGGACATCGGCTGCTCCAACGGCCTTGGCTTCTCGCCCGACCTCGGCACGATGTACTACATCGACACGCCGCGCAAAGAGGTGTGGGCGTTCGACTACGACCAAGTAACCGGCAACATCTGCAACCGCCGCGTCGCGGTGGACTTGCGCTCGGCCGAAGGCGCCCCAGACGGCATGACGGTGGATGCCGATGGGTACCTGTGGGTGGCTTTTTGGGGCGGAAGCCGTGTGGAGCGCTTCTCGCCTGAAGGTCATTCGCTCGGCGCGATTCCCGTCCCGGCAACGAACGTGACCAGTCTTTCGATCGGTGGCATGGACGGGCGAACCGCCTATGTGACGAGCGCGGGCGGGGATCGTCGTCCCGAAGCCGGCCCCCACGCGGGAGCGCTCTTTGCGTTTTCATGTCCGGCGGCCGGACGCAAAGAGTTTCGGTCACGGATCGCCGTATGAACACGCCGCAACTCATCATGCGGCACGACTTGACCGAGATTCCTCCGATGGAATCGACGCCTCCTTATATCGTGCGCCCGCTGAGGAGCGAGGACTTGTCTCCTCTTTCTCAAACCATCACGGAGGCATTCGAAGACCCGTCTTGGACCGAGGAGCGGTGCCGCAGCGAGTTCGTTGCAAATCCATCGGTTCCGATCACCTTTGTGGCCATTCACCCCGTGGATGGCGTCGTGGCGACGTCATCCTGCCAAGTCCTCATGGGTCAGCCCTATGTGCATATGGTCGCCGCGCGATCGTCGCACAAGGGCAAAGGGTTGGGGCTGGCGGTGGTCACGCACTGTCTGCAATGGCATCGAGAAAACGGCGCGACGGAAGTCTTCCTCTCTACCGACGATCATCGGCTGGCGGCGATCACGACCTACTTGCGGCTCGGCTTTCGACCGCACTTGACGGCCCCAGAGCATGAGCTTCGCTGGAACCGCGTCCTGGAAGCCATTGCGTCTCGGCGCCCATGATCGGCACTGAGACTCCATGGGTTGCAACGCGTGCCATAAGCCGCTGACCTTGGGTCAGCAGCGCATCACCTGGAACTTGACCGAAACAGGACGCGGACTCTTCGCCGCATCCTGCCCAAAGGTCACGGTGTTAGCCCCCGCCCCCACTGCGGATCACGGGTGGAGGGATGCGAACGTTCCCCGTTTGTCGCTCAGCTTCCGACATGGCGTTCTTGATGGATTCAGGCAGGCTGCCGAAGCGATACGTCCCACTTGTCGCCAAGACTTGGCCGTCCGTGAGGTGCCGTGTCTCGAGCATCTGATCGCCGACACTCAGCGACAGCCTGTAATCCGTGACCGTCGCCAAGCGGAACTCGCCCGACTCAACCGCCGCTTTGGATTCGTCGCCCATTCTCGTGGACATAAAGAGTCCAAACGGGTTCTGAAAAGCGCCATCGCGGTCGCCAGGGCGCATCATCAACACCCCTTCGGACGCATTGGCCGAGAGTTGGAACGTGGCCTCACGCGGGATCCCGTTTGGCATGGCTTCTGTTCGCTCTGATAGGTAGTTGTTGAGGGAGATTGCCGGAGCACGACCACCGCCGCTCACGGCAATCTCGGCTGCGACTGACATCACCGTGCCCCCTCCGCCACCCCCCATGTCGCCGAGCGTGAACATGATCCCGCTTGATTCAGCGCCGAAGACCATCTGATTCAGGAGCGCGATTTGTGCCGGTGACATCGAAGCGGCGGGAATCCGTCCCGACCGTCCAAGCTCGTTTCTCTGCATCAGGTTGAGCGAAGAAAAGAGCTTCAGCGCAGACAGGCTTTGCGCCATGACCGTTCGGTACTTCATGCCGCTGTTCGGAACGACGAGGTCCATGTACCGCTGGTCGACGCCATTTGACTCGCGATAAGCCGAGAGCTGGCTGGCAAAGGTCCCGAGGTCGTCGAGCGTCAAGTACTTCTTTTGCAGAGCAGTGCGCAGCGTGCGCCCCAGCGCCTCGCGGGGAATCCGGGCTTGTTGGGCCGTCCAGGGCTCAGCGGCGCTCACGACGAGCCACGCTTCGTCCGATTGAGCCTTTGTGCCAAAGAAGCCCGATTCAGCCGAGAAGGTCTCGGGGTCAAGATTGGTCCGAGCCATGCCCGCCGCTACGACCGAAAAGAGCGAGTCCGGAACCGAGGCGACCACGTTTTTCTTGCTGCTCTTTGCCAGCGCGTAGAAAGCGTCCGCGACGTAGAACGAAAGCGGGTCGAACTCTTCGGGCTTGGTCAGGCGCTCCAACAAGGCATCTGAAATTTTCGGCGCCGTCACAGGGCCGCCAGATGAAGAAAAGACCATGGTCGGCGACCCGCCGCCAGCGATCGTCTGAATGGTAACGGCGCCAAACGCGCCCCCTGTATTCGGCGATTGGCCCGTGAGCAAGGTCAGCAGCTCCCGTGAAAGCGGGCTGAACTCGAACTTTGGCTCGGAAGCAACCTTTGCGGAACCGCTCCCCTGGGGCTGAAGCATCAGGGCGCTCGCATACTGGTCAATCATCGACCCATCGGTGCCGAAAACCCGCAATTCAAGGTTCAACACGGGATCATGGGATCGCCGCGTCACAACCAGAAGCACTTTGCCAATCCGGGTCAGCGGCTTGGCGTCGGGATTGACCGACCCCGGCATTTGAATCTGGATGTTCGTGGAGACGTCTTCGGTGGCACGCACCTGGCGTGCCGCGTTCGCGACGATGTTGTTGAGGCGCACGTACTCTGAGGCGACGCGGTTGGCGTCGAAGATCGCGGCGCGCTGCATCCGAGTCGGATTGCTTGAGAAAACGACGCGCTCACCCGGTTCAATCTTGGCCAGTTCGTCCGCCCGCAACGTCTGCATCAGCAGTTCAAACGCCAGGCGAGACGGCCCCGCAGGCATCCGACTGTCCGTAAAGCTGGATCGAACCTGGGTCGCCACTCCGTCGCCACGGCTGTTGTGCTGCTGCTGCAGCTGTTGCGCGATCTCAGCACGCCGCTTCATCTGCTCTTCAACGGACTTCTTGGCCGATGCTTCGTCCAAGACTTCGGTCGACCGGTACGTGGTCAGATAGCGATCTAATGCGGCCTTGATCATCTCTGCCCGGGCAGCCAGCTCCTGTGCCCGCAACTTCTGCGTCAAAGCCGTCCCGCGGTTGAGTCGGTACCCCTCTCCGGCTCGCTCCCATTCGCCGTTCGTCGCTGCCGCGATGCGGTTCATCAGTTCCGCGAGAGGCACATCGGTCACGGCGAGAAAAATCGGTTCGTTGGCCATGCTCGCCGCGACTTCAAGACGCACGCCCGTTTCGGCCGAAAGTTTCGCCAGCAGCGACTTGGCCTGAGTAAAGGTTGCGTGATGCGTCACGCGAACCGAGGTGTTCTGCGCGATGGCCGGGCCAACCAGGAGCGCGCCAAACGCGGCGGCAAAAGCAAGTCGAGTCAGTAATGCAGATGGATGGAGCATGAAAACGTGTCCCCCCTGTTGGACGTCCGAGACCAGACGGACGTGTTGAAGAGATATCAGCGGTACTTATCCATAGAGCGCCAAAGTTCCCCTTGGCCGGCTATTCGCCTTCGAACACGGGCTCGATGACGTGGTCCACGCTTCCCGCTTCGACATCAGCCGCTATATGCCACGCAAACTCTCGCAGGTCGGCGTCCGGCTCTTCCAGGGCATGAGCCTGAAGCGCCTTGATTACGGTCTCACGCATGCCGGCGTCCCACTCCGCGACGTGGAAGAGTCCATGGATCGCACTGCGGCGTCCGACGCGATGCGGGGAGCGAAGGCATTCCATCAATACCGGGGCGCCCAGTTCACCCGGCAGCTGGCCGCCAAGCACGACGCCCGCCTTGTACACGGTGCGCGCGTAATCGACGGGGCTGCGCAGGATGAGGTCCCGCATGGCGTGGACCGCCTGCATCTCTTGCCGTTGCGTCTTGCAGAACGTCGGCAGATCTTCGAAGAGGTCGAGGACACACCATTGCGCTGAGTAGCGGTGGGGATGGCGGTCATCGTTCAGAATCGCGATGAGGGCCGGGGTATAGAGTCCCGAGCCAGCGGCCCGCTCGATTTCCACACTGGAGTCAAAGGCAACGTCGCGATCGCGACAGTAAAGCAGCCGGAGCAGGCCGATCGGAGGCAGTTCCCGGATGCTTCCCTGGAATCGCTGATCGAGGCCCAGCGCCTCGGCCATGGCCCACTGACGCTGAAACAGCGGTTCGGTCGCGGCGCCGAGCGCTTCGAGCGCCTCCTCTCGGCTCGCCCCCTTGCTTTCGCTGAAGAACTCTGGGCTGCGCGCGAAAAACCATTCATTGGTGCGAGCCAGCTGGGCGGGGTGGGATTCGTCCATGCAGGTGAACAACCCCGTACCGGTCCAGTCCGAAGCGTGCACGAGGTAGTTCGTACTCAACGGGTGTGGCGGCCAATGAAACGGTACGCGCGGGCCCGGTTTGATCGGGGTAGTGTCGCCACCAAGGGCAGCCACCACCGCGTCAACCACCTGCTCCAGTTCGGCGGCAAGCGATTCAGGCGTGGCGGCGCGGGGCGACGAAAGCGACATAGACCCGAGTGGAGTTTAACCGATCCGGCTCGCGGGGTCGCGGGTACCCTGCGAGCGATGATCGCTCGCTACTGCACGCCCGCCATGTCCGCCATTTGGAGCGAGACCGCCAAGGTGCAGCGGTGGCTCGACGTGGAATTGGCCGTCTGCGAGGCCTGGGTTGAAGAAGGCGTGATTCCGGCTGAGGCCATGGCCGACATCCGTGCAAAAGCCGGATTCGATTTGGCGCGGATCGCCGAACTTGAGCGTGAAACCCGGCACGACCTGATGGCGTTCGTGCGGAACGTCGCCGAGAACGTGGGGCCCAGCGGGCGCTACATCCACCTGGGCGTCACCAGTTACGACGTGATCGACACCGCGCTGGCGTTGATGCTGCGCGATTCGTGCGATGTTCTTTTGGAATCCACCGAGCGTCTGCGCGGCATCATCCATCGCATGGCGGAGGCCCACGCAAAGACGCCGATGATTGGCCGAACGCACGGGATCCACGCGGAGCCCATTACGTTCGGGCACAAGGTGGCTGGCTGGCACCAAGAGCTGGTCCGCAACCGCGAAAGGCTCAAAGCGTGCCGCGCCGACATCGCCCACGGCAAGGTCTCTGGCGCCGTCGGTGTTCACGGTGTGACCAGTCCCGAGATGGGACGCCGCGTCTGCGCTCGGCTCGGACTGGGCTATGACACGGCGACCACGCAGATCGTGAACCGGGATCGCCATGCCAACCTTCTCAACACCGTGGCTCTGCTCGGGGCGGGGCTGGAACGCATCGCGACCGAACTGCGCAACTTGCAGCGCACGGAGATCCTTGAGGTTCAAGAAGCCTTTGCCAAAGGTCAAACGGGCTCTTCGGCCATGCCGCACAAGCGCAACCCTTGGAACAGCGAAACGGTGTGCGGGCTGGCACGGCTGCTGCGAGCCAATGCCCATGCCATGCTGGAGTCGGTCGCGACCTGGCACGAGCGCGACCTGACGAACTCTTCCCTTGAGCGGATCGTGTTCCCGGACTCGCTCCAGCTGGCCGACTTTATGGTCAACCGGCTGGCAACCATCCTGGACGGGTTGCAGGTCTTTCCGGACCGGATGGCGGCGAACCTGCGCATGATGGGCGACCTGGTCTTCAGCGAGCATGTCATGATCGCGCTGATCGCCAAGGGCATGTCGCGAGAAGAGGCCTACAAAGTGGCCCAGCGCAACGCAGCGAAAGCCTGGGAGGGCTCTGACTTCAAGGCCGCTGTCGCTGCCGACCCTGACGTCGCGTCGCGGCTCACGCCCGACGAGGTCGAGGAGCTTTTCTCGCTGGATCACCACTTGCGGCACAGCGGCTTTGCCGTCGCGGAGATGACCCGAACATGAGCAACGATCGCATCGTCGAGTTGCTCGAAAAGTCCCGCGAAGAAAAGGGCTTTCCCGCATACGCGGCCGCCTGGGGAACCTACGACAAGGAGCCGAACGTTGTTTGGGGCGGTCGGTTCACCTATGCAGCCGACGCTCCGGTCGTCAAGCGCGACTCCATGTTTGACTTGGCGTCTCTAACCAAAGTGATCGCAACCACCACGGTGGCGATGTCGCTTTACGAGGAGGGCCGCTTTACCTTGGACCAGCCCGTGCAGAGCCTTTATCCCGGATTCGTTGGTGCGGGAAAAGAAGCCATCACCGTGCGTCACCTTTTGCTTCACAACTCCGGTCTTCCCGCTTACCGCAGCTTTCATACATTTTGTGATACGCCTGAGACCACGCGCAGCGCGGTCGGCATCGAGCCGCTCAAAGAGAAACCGGAGACGGCGACCGTTTATTCGTGCGTGGGTTTCATCACGCTGCAGCAGGTCTTGGAGCGGGTGGGGCGCGCACCGCTCAACGAACTCTTTGTTGACCGTGTGACGGCGCCTCTGGAACTCAACCTGTTGCGCTTTGCGCCTGGACCGGAGTTCCGCCAAGGATGCGTGCCTACGAGCCGGATTGAACCCTGGCGCCGCGAATGGGCGGAAAAGAACGGCGATCCCATGGCCGGCACGTTCATCCGGGGCCGCGTCCATGACCCCGCCGCGTTCGTGATGGGCGGGGTCTCGGGCAACGCTGGACTCTTCGCAACGATCGACCACGTCGCCCAGTTTGCGCGTGTCATGGCGAATCTCGGCGACTTCGAGGGGATGCAAGTGGTCCAGCCCGAAACGGTTCGGGAATGGACGACCCGCGCCGGTCCGACCAGCACTCGCGCGCTCGGGTGGGACACCCGATCGGCAGAAGGCTCGTCTTCCGGTCAGTACTTCTCGGATCGGTCATTCGGCCACACGGGATACACGGGCACGTCAATGTGGATCGACCCGGAGCGAAAAGCCTATGCTGTCTTGCTGACCAACCGGGTGCACCCCGATGATTCCAGCAATGCCACGGTTCGGGTGCGGCCCCAGTTCGCTGACCTCGTCGCTGCCGCGCTCGGATTCGGCCCACGATAGTTTTTCGGCGCGAAACGCGACATCCCTGAATGCGTATACACAACAGGTATGGCTTGTCATGCCTCGCGGAGAGCGCATGTCCTGTTGACAGCAACTGCCGGGTATGAGTAGTATGATTGGCATGAAAGACAAGTCACGGCGATGTGGCCTCAACTTTGACGAGTCATTCTATGGTTCCGTCACGGTTGGCGAACGCGGACAGGTCGTGATTCCAGCAGAGGCCCGTGCCGCTCTCGGCATCAATGCGGGCGACAAGATTCTCGTCATGCACCACCCGATCCATCAGGGCATCGTGCTCTTCAAGATCGAGGCGGTCAGAGACTTTTTGAACGAAATGGCGGCCGGGCTGGATCAACTTGAAACACGTGCCAGCCAAGCCGTGGAGGACGCTGAGTGAACCTTTGGACCATCACCCTTGCCTTAGTTTCGGGCGGCCAATCAGCCCCCACGTTGACGCTGGATGAGGCGATCGAGATCGCGATTCAGAATGCCTATGCGATTCGAACTGCCGACTCCCGCGCGCAGCAGGCGCGTGACCTGGTTCGCGCCGCCGAGCGGTCAGCCGGATTCGCGGTCAACGGCAGCGGCCAGTTTTCGATCTACAGCGATTCCGATTCCTCAGGCGTCGGCAAGAACACGTCCACCTTTGGCAGCGCGAACGGCTCCGTATCGCTAACGTTCCCTATCGACATCAACGGCAACATTCGGCGCAACGTCTCCGCCTTCGAGTACGGACTGCTCGCGGCCGAGGCGAACAAGACAGCCGAGATCGTCGCCATCAAGAGCAGCGTGCGCGAAGCGTACAACGCGATTTTGCAGGCAGAGGCCCTTGTCGAGGTTAGTCGACAATCGCTGGAAAGCGCTCAGGAGCGACTCCGCAACGTGGAGCTGCGACAGCAAGTCGGCGAGCTGGCAACGGTCGATGTCCTGACGGCGCGAACCCAAGTCGCGCTGGCCGAGACGAACTTGACGGAAAGCCGCAACCAAGCCCTGCTGGCGAAACAGTCGCTTAACACGTTGCTGGCGCGCGCCGTGGATGCTCCGTTTGAAACGCAGCCCTATGCCTCTCAGGCGCTGGATACGGCCCCACCGGCTTTGGAAACCAAGGCACTGCTCGACTACGCCATGAATGTGCGCCCGGATGTGGCCGCGTTCACCTATCGTCTCAAGGGGCTCGAAAAGCAGACCGAGCTTCAAAAAAATGCCTTGCGTCCCACCCTGGGATTCGGCGCGTCGTACACCCAGTTCTATAACAAGAACGACGTCTTTGGCACGCCCAAGAACCAAACCCAGGTCGGGCTCCAGATGAGCTGGCCCATCTTTGACGGAGGGGTCAACGCCGCGCTGGTTCGCGGCAAGGAAGAGGACGAGGTCCAAGCCAAAATCGCGCTTGAGCAGATTCGCAGCGCCGCGGCGCTTGAAATCCAGCAGGCACTGACCAACCTCATCAACGCACGTGCGCGGCTGGAAGCCAGCGCGACCAGTGTTCAAACCGCCGAAGAAGCCTTTCGACTGATTTCCCTTCGCTTCCGCGAGGGCGAAGCGATCCAAGAACAGGTCATTGACGCCCAAGCCTCCCTCACCCAGGCGCGCGCCAATCAGGTGGCGGCCCGGTACGACCTCTTGACGGCCTATGCGCGACTCCAGCGAGCCTTGGCCACCGACGACGTTTCCGCGATTGTCAATCGATAAACCTTCATGAGAACGATCCTTCCCATCATTCTTGCTGCGACCGCGCTCGGCATCGCTGGGTGCGTCGATCGTGGCGCCCAAGCCCAAGCGAAACGCACCGAGGAGCTGCTTTCGGACCCCGTTGTGCCGGTCAAAGTGATCACAGCGTCCACTGAGGAGGTCCGCAATACCTTTGAAGTGACGGGCAGTTTGACCACTTCCGAGGACACGATCGTCGGCGCGAAGACCGGCGGTCGTGTGGTGGCCGTCTACGTCAAGGACGGCGACGCCGTCAGTGCCGGCCAGGTCCTGGCCACGATCGACACGACCGACCTCCAGATCCAGCTTCGTCAGGCGAATGCCCAGATCCAGGCGGCAGAGTCACAGCTCAGCCAGGCGAAGTCGAACGCCGCGGTGGCGCCCGTACGGAGCAACGCGGCGGTGGCGGCGGCCGAAGCCCAGCTGG
Source organism: Fimbriimonadaceae bacterium (assembly GCA_046292875.1). GTDB lineage: Bacteria > Armatimonadota > Fimbriimonadia > Fimbriimonadales > Fimbriimonadaceae > JBKBQD01. The sequence continues at coordinate 25,265 of JBKBQD010000009.1, read as the reverse complement.
CCCAAGCAAAGTCCCAATACGAAAAGGCGCGGAATGGTGCCCGAACCGACGAGAAAGCCCAAGCCGAAGCAGCGGTCAATGCCGCAAAGTCCAACCTCGATACCGCGAAGTCGGATCTTGAGCGCCAGCGTCGTCTCTTCAACGAGGGCGCAACGCCCAAGGCGCGCCTAGAGCAGTCCGAGAACGCCTATGCTGCGGCGCTCTCGCAGTACGAACAGGCGCTGGCGGCGCGTCGGCTGATCGAAGACGCCACCCGCCCCGAGGACCTGGCAACGGCGAGCGCCGCCGTGCGCCAAGCCGAAGAGAACTTGCGATCTGCCAAAGCCCAGCAGCAGTTAGACGTGGTCTATGACCAGCAAGTGGCGGCGGCTGAGTCGTCGCTGAACTCGGCACGTGCCGCCCGGGATCTCGTCCGACAGCAGATCGCCGACGCAACGGTGCGCGCGCCTTTTTCGGGCCAGATCGCGGGCAAGCCGGTCCAAGTCGGTCAAATCGTCGCTCCGGGCACGCCGATCGCGCGCCTGGTCGGTTCCGAGGGACTGTACTTTGAGGGCGAGATTCCCGAATCGATGGTGGACAAGCTCCGCCCGGGCACCCCAGTTCGGGTGACGATCGCCTCCGCCAATCGGGCCGTGGACGGCGAAGTCGCCGCGATCAGCCCTTATGGAGAAACCGTGGGCCGTCTCTTCCGGGTTCGTATCCGCATCCTGAGCGGGGTGAGCGGCCTCAATCCGGGCATGTTTGCCACGGGTGAAGTCTTGATCGGATCGATCCCCGATGCGGTGGTGCTTCCTTATGTCGCGGTCGTTTCCCGCGGCGGGAAGAACTTCGTCTTTGTGTACGAAGACGGCAAGGCGCGCCAAACGGACGTGACCCTCGGCCTGCGCCTTGGCGACCGCGTCCAGGTGACGGGTGTCTCGCCCGGCGCCCAGGTGGTCATCGAAGGTCAATCCACCCTGCAAGACGGCTCGGACATCCGCATCGACAGCGGATCCGCCACGGAAACCAAGGAATAGAACGAAATGGGTCTGACGAAACTCGCCATCAGTCGACCGGTCTTCATCTTTATGCTGATGCTCACAGCGATGCTGTTGGGCACGATTTCGTATCGGTCAATGAGGGTCGAACAGAACCCCGAAGTGAACTTTGGGGTCATCACGATCAGCACCGTCTACCCCGGCGCCGGTCCGGAGGAGATGAACGAGCTGGTCACCCGCAAAATCGAGGAATCCATCTCCGGGGTCAACGGCCTGTATGAGGTCGTGTCGACGTCGCAAGAAGGCGTTTCCGTCGTATCTGCCCAGTTCGAGATCGGCACGAACATGGACGAGGCACTGAACCAAGTTCGGTCAAAGGTCGACAGCATCGCCAACGACCTGCCGCGCGACGTTCTCAAGCCGACCATCGACAAGTTCGATACGGCAAGCTCGCCGGTCATGAACATCGTGTTCAGCCATCCGACGATGTCACCGCAGGAGCTGCGCGACGTGCTGGACGACAAGATTCGCGACCGCTTCGCTCGTGTTCCTGGAGTCGGTGCGGTGGGCATTTCCGGCGGCGACCAGCGCGAAATCCAGATTCAGGTGAAGCGCGACAAACTGATGGCTTATGGCCTCACCGTGAACGACGTCCTCCGTGCCGTGCAAGGTGCGACGCTCAACCTGCCGAGTGGACGCATGGTCAGCGGCGTCGAGGAATATGCCGTTCGGGTTCCGGCGGAGTTCAAGACCGTTGACGACATTCGCAATCTCACCATACGGGTCAATGACCCCACCCGGTTCGACGGTTCCGGGAAGATCGTTCGGCTGAGCGACATTGCCGATATCGTCGATGGCGCCGCCGAGAAGCGAACCGACAGTCGCCTCAACGGCAATCCGGCCGTGGTGGCCGTCATCCAGAAATCGCGAGAAGGCAACGCGGTCGAGATTTCGGAGGCTTTGCTGCACAAAGGCGACGGGGTACTCGACCAGATCAAGAACGAGTTTGGAATCACCTCAACCGTTACCCTGAACCAAGCAGAAACGATTGAAGAGTCGATCACCGACTTGAACGTGGCGCTCTTTTTTGGCATCTTCCTGGTCTGCGCCATCGTGTACGTGTTCTTGCACAACATGCGAGGAACGCTGATCGTTGCCATTGCGATCCCAGTATGTCTTTTCGGCACGTTTATCGTGTTGAAAGCGCTCGGCTTTACGATCAACAACATGTCCATGCTGGCGCTCTCGCTGGCGGTCGCCGTGTTGATCGACGACGCAATTGTTGTTCTCGAAAACATTTACCGTCACCTGAAAATGGGCGAGGATCCGGTCAGTGCGGCGATCAACGGCCGCAGCGAGATCGGTCTGGCCGCCATCGCCATCACGATGGCTGACGTGGTGGTCTTTTTGCCCATTGCGTTCATGGGTGGCGTCGTGGGACAGTTCTTCAAACCGCTCGGCATCGGCTTTGCGGTTGCGGTCTTCCTCTCGTTGATGGTTTCGTTTACCGTCACCCCGATGCTCGCTTCACGCTGGTACCGGCGAGGCGAGGATATGGAACACCCGACCGGTCGGTTCGCCTCCGCTTTCGAACGGGGCTTCAAGCGCTTCGAAGACCTTTACCGGCGGGTGCTCGAGTGGTCGCTGCACCATCGGTGGTTCGTCTTCCTGGCGGGCTTTGCGTCTTTGGTCGGCGTGTTCGTCATGATCGGCGGCAGCGCACAATCCGACGTCCAAGGGGCCATCATGGCTGGGATTCCCATTGCCATCGTTTGCGTGGCTCTGGGGGCCCTGGTATTCGTCGGCAACATCTTTCGCCGCATATTGAAGCCGCGCTTTATCTTGTTCGGCGCGCTCTTTGGCGCCTACTTCATCGGGATGGCGCTCTTCGGGTTTGCCTTTGGTCAATGGAAAGGCGAAGCCATCTTCAAGTTTCAGTTCTTCCCGGTCTCCGACCCCAACAGCCTCTCGGTGAACATTGAGATGCCGCCAGGGACCAGTTTGGCCGAGACCGAACGCGTGGTGAAGCAGCTCGAGCCGATCGTGGCCGCCCATCCGGACGTCAAATACGTGCTGTCGACGATTGGCGCCCGCGGCGGCGGCGGCTTCAGCGCCGGAAGTTTGGGTACGAATCTCGCCTCGATCACGGCGTCGCTCAACGAAAAAGACGCGCTGCTGGATCGGATTCAGTTCTGGAAGAAGCATGACGAAAAGGTCCGGACGCAGCTTGCTTCTGCGGTGTCAGCGGACCTGCTCGAATCGATCGGCAAAGTTCCGGGCGCATTCATCAAAGTGTCGGCGGGCGATGACGTCGGTTTCGGTGCGCCGATTCAGATGGCGTTTACGGGCAACGATCGCAACTTGATCGTGGAAACCGTCAGCAATATTCGCAACCGGTTGGCCGGCGGCGCTGTGCGTGGAGTGATCAACGTCGACGTGACGTCCAAGCCAGGCAAGCCCGAGCTTCAAGTCATTCCTGACCGTGTTCGGGCGGCAGACGCCGGCGTGACGGTAGCCGACGTGGCTGGCTCTCTGCGCGTGATGTACGAAGGCGATGACACGACCAAGTTCCGCGTCCAGGGCCGCGAGTACCCCATCCGCGTCATGATGTCGCTGGAAGACCGCAATAACCCAGACCTGCTTTCGACCGTGCCTGTAACGTTCAAGCAAGGCACGCCGATCTTCCTCAGCGAGGTTGCGAATGTGCAGCAAGGCGTTGGCGTCGACAAGATCGATCGGCAGAATCGGGCGGAGTCCGTCACGATTACGGCCGACCTGCTCCAGGGCTTTGCGGCGGGAACGGTCTATGCGCAGATCGAGGACTACATCAAGAAGGAGAACCTTCTTCCTGAAGGAGTCGAGATCAAGCCACTTGGCCAGGCCAACGTCCAAGCTCGAGAATCGGGCTATCTCTTTGGGGCGCTCCTGCTCGGCTTTGTGCTGGTCTACATGCTCCTGGCTTCGCTCTATGACAACCTGCTCTACCCATTTATCATTCAGTTGGCGCAGCCCCAGGCGATGGTTGGCGCGCTGCTTGCCTTGATCATCACCGACAAGACGCTCAACATCGTGGGTTTTGTAGGGATTATCTGTTTGGTCGGATTGGTGGGCAAGAACGCCATCCTCTTGGTGGACTACACCAATACCCTTCGCGAGCGGGGACGCAATCGTCACGATGCGCTGGTTGAGGCCGGCCCCGTAAGATTGCGCCCCATCATGATGACCACGCTGGCGCTGATTCTGGGCATGCTTCCCGTTGCACTTGCGATTGGGCGCGGCTCGGAGTTTCGCGAGACGATCGGCATCACGATCATTGGCGGCATTACGCTCTCCACCCTGCTCACTCTGGTGGTCATCCCCTGTTCGTACACGATCTTCGACGACATCAGCAACTCGATCGGTCGTGGTATGCGCCGACTCATGAGGCGCGACGACGATGACAACCAGGCCGCCGTGGACGCGTTGCTCCGCGAGGAGAACCTCGAAGCCAAGCCCTTCTAGAGCCATCCGTCCATACTGCGACCATCAGGCGCCGAGAACGGGCCGCGTGACGAGGGGACGAAAGTCTCAACATCACGCGGCCGCGTCCTTTTCGGCCAAGGGAACGCGAGCGATCAAACAACCGTCCCAAGCAAGCGCCGCGGTATAATGTTCTCTTGGTTTCCCCGGAGATGCGCGCAACCGTTGCGTTGCCTCCGTGAGGGGATTGGTCAACAGTCTATGGCGACTCTCGTGGTAGTCGGCGCCCAGTGGGGCGATGAGGCGAAGGGTAAATTCGTCGACTTTCTTGGGGAACAATCGGACTTAGTCGTTCGGTATAGTGGCGGAAATAACGCCGGGCATACGGTCATATTTAACGGCCTGGAGTTTCGCTTTCAGTTGCTTCCCGTAGGCATTCTCCACCCCAGGGTCACCTCAGTGCTCGGGTCCGGCATGGTTGTCTGCCCGAAGGGACTCTTAGAAGAGCTCGACCGAACCAAAGCAAAGCAGGCCGAACTTGGCAAGCTGATGATCAGTTCAGCAGCGCATGTCGTGTTCCCGTATCACCGCATGCTCGACTGCCTTGAGGAAGAAGCGCGCGGCGTCAACAAGATCGGTACCACCTCGCGAGGCATCGGCCCGGCATACCAGGATAAAGTCGCTCGCTTTGGCATTCGCATGGGCGAGTTCGTTGATCCGGCACGATTCCAGAACCGCCTCTCCGAAGTCTTGGCCTATAAGAATCGGTTGCTCACCTTGCTCGGCGGAGAGCCGCTCGACTTCGCCACGCTCTACGAGGAGTACTCCGTGTACGCCGAACGGCTCCGTGCTCACGTCGCTGATACCGACGTGGTGGTTCAAGATGCGGTAGCCAGCGGCCAGCGCGTGCTTTTCGAAGGCGCTCAGGGGAGCATGCTCGACCTCGATCACGGGACGTATCCGTATGTCACGAGCAGCCACCCCGTCGCCGCGGGGGCGTGCCTGGGCACCGGCATCGGGCCGCGCTCGATTGACTCGATCATCGGGATTTGCAAGGCATACGCCACGCGGGTCGGATCTGGCCCCTTCCCCACCGAACTCCACGATGACCTAGGCAAGAAGATTCGCGAGGTGGGCAAGGAATATGGCACGGTCACGGGCCGCGGACGGCGCTGCGGATGGCTGGATCTCGTGGCCCTGCGCTATGCCGCGAGGGTCAACTCGCTCACTGGACTCGTGGTCACTCGTCTCGATGTGTTGAGCGGCTTGGGTCCGATCAAGGCCGCGACGGACTATACGCTCAATGGCGCGTCGATTGACTACGTGCCGGCGAACGGATGGGAGTTTGCCGCCGTTAAGCCGACCCTGACCGAGTTCGCTGGATGGTCTGGAGATTTGCGCACGGCCCGCCGATGGGACGATTTGCCGGTGGAAACGCGCGATTACCTCACCTTCATCGAGGACTATACGAAAACTCCGATCGTCATGCTCAGTGTCGGTCCGGACCGAGAAGAGACGATCCCCGTACGTCCTGAGCGCATTTGGTCGGCAGCTTAGGGCAGGATTAAATCTGCGTTAAATCCGCAACGTTTCGCGTCGTCCAACGTGGAACGAATTGAGGATGGAACTCCATTGGAAAACCCTTCTCGATAGTCTGACTGCCTATGATTTGGATGGCGGTCCAACTCAACTTCCCTTTGCGGAGCGTCTCGCCAAAGAGAAGCGATGGACTCTCCCGTACGCCAAGCGCGTTATCGACGAGTATCGGCGATTTATCTTCTTGGCCGCGGTCGCAAAGCACCCGGTAACGCCGTCTGTCGCTGTCGACGAAGCGTGGCATCAGCACCTCACCTACACGGTCTCCTATCGTCGCATGTGCGAAACGGTCATCGGTCACTTCATTGACCATCATCCCAGTCGGGGCGGCCAAGCCGAAGACCAGAAACATCACGATCAGTATTTGCTTACCTTGCAAGCCTATCGCGATTGGTTTGGCATGGAGGCTCCCGCCGACATCTGGCCGCGGCCGAAGCCAGCACCGGTTCGCCGTCGGTTGGCTTTGAGCCTGCCGGGTGCCATCCTACCGGTCGGCCTGATGGCCGCTTCACTTGACGCCATCCCCCCGCCGATGCTGGTCATCGTGCCATTGGCCGTCATTGTAGGCGGATTCTGCATCTGGTATCTCAAGCGGGCAGGGAGTATTCGAGGAGAATGCTACGCAGGCGGCTGCGCTTCCGGCGACTGTGGCGGCGGCAAAGACGGCAGTGGCGCCAATGGTGGGGCCTCCAGCTGCGGCGGTGCAGGCTGTGGTGGCGGTGGCGGCGACTAACCCGAGATGACGGCCGGCTCGCCCACTTCGAGATAGCGAATCTCTTCTGGCGTCAACTCCAACTCCAGGCCCTCAAGACTCGGCGTAAGTTCATAGTCATGGTGCGGCCCAATCAGCGCCCAAGTGGGGAACGGCTGATGCAGCACGTACGCGAGCGCGATGGAGACCACGTGGACATCTTTCTTCTTGGCTAGAGCAAGAGCCCGCTCGCGTCGGCCAAAGTTTACTTCGTTATGGAAAACACGCTTAACGTCGTCGCTTTCCACCCCTGCGAAGAAGCCACGAGCCTGTGATGACCACGAGAACAGCGGAAACTGCGTGCGTGTATGCCATTCATGACCGGCATCATCCAGGGTAATACAATCGCTCCACATCGGCTCGTTCGCGGTAGCCAAGGAGAGATTGGGGTTGTTCAGCGACATCCCTTGCTTCCCTACCCCTGCGGCATGATCGTTCAGCGACTCAATGCGCTCGATCGTCCAGTTCGAGCCACCATAGGCAAAGACGCGACCGGCGTCAATGTGGCGGTTCATTTCTTCGACCACCATCTCGACGGGCTGTTCCGGGTCGTCGCGATGGAATACCCAGAGGTCGACATACTCCGTTCCGAAACGATCCAAATTGGTTATGAGCTGCGTCTCAATCCCAACCGGAGTCAGCGTCTTTTCTCCGCGCCAGGGATGACAGCCTTTGTCCAGCAGCACCATTTCTTCTCGGTTGCCATTGGCCTTCATCCAGCGGCCAATCTGGCGATGCCCTGCACCGCCTCCATAAATATAGGCTGTATCGAAGCAGTTCCCGCCTGCGGCGGCGAAGGCGTCGAGCAGTTTCTCAATGCGCTCATTGTCGCTGTCGTTGAAATGGTCCGTACCCAGGACCAGGCGCGAAATCGGCTTGTCGAGCCCGCTCACTTTTCCGTATTTCATGACTCCATCTCTCCTTCAAAGTGAATCCCGGCAGAGGCGCGCATCGCATCGAGTGCGCGCATATTGCCGAGAGTGTCGTCCCAGGTCATCGCCGGGGCCTCTTTGGCGTCGAGGTATGCGGCCACCGTATCGGCCTCAATCGCATACAGATCTTCGCCTTGGCCCAGAGATACCTCCTGGGGTTCCGACGCGCCGTTGCGCCAAATCTTGATCGGCTGATCACAGAACCAGGGACTGGGCACGTGGATACGCCCCGAATCGCCATAAATCCATACGTCGTTCTTGAGCGACGCATGGATCCCGGTTCCGATCATGGCCGTAGTCCCTCTTGGGAAGATCATGCACCCGGTGCCAAAGGCGTCGTAGCCATCACCGGCAAGTGTTGCCATGTACTCGCAGCGGCGCGGCTCTTCGGCGGCAACCAGTCGGCTCATCGACACGCAGTAGGTACCGACGTCCATCAGCCCTCCACCACCATGCGCATTCTGAGTGCGGAAGTTGCCCCAATCGCGCCCGGCGGCAAAGCCAAACTCGGCGTTCACGACCAACGGTTCTCCGATCACCCCATCCGCGACGAGCCGCTTGAGTTCAAGCGTTTGCGGGTGGCAGCGGTACATGAATGCCTCAAGGAAAAATACGCCACATTCTCTCACCACGGCGAGGGCCATTTCCGCCTCTCTGGCGTTCAAGGTAAAGGGTTTTTCGCACAAAATGTGTTTCCCCGCTCGCGCCGCCTTCATCGTCCACTCGGAATGGTCCCGGTGCGGAGTCGCAATGTACACGGCATCCACCTGCGGGTCATCGAGCAACGCTTGATAAGACCCGTGCGCCCGTCCCCCGAACTCCTGGCAAAAGGCCTCTGCCTTTTCGATCGTACGAGAGCCAACTGCTTCCAGTCGACCCGTTTTTGAACTCGTCAAGCCCTTGGCAAATCGGCGCGCAATGCCGCCCGTTGCCATGATTCCCCACCTGAGTGACATCGCGGCGATTCTACTTGCCGAAGGCTGGACTTGGCATAGGCGAAAGGTAAATCTCGAAGACCTTCTCGAAAGACTTCATCGTCACCGATGCCGCTTCATTTGGCGTCACCGTTCGTCCGACAAGCCTCGTCAGACTCGTCACCCCATAGCCTCGGATGCCACAGGGAACGATCCATTCAAACGGTGTTAGGTCATTGTCGCAATTCAGCGCGATGCCGTGCATCGAGGTCCAGCGCCGTACTTTCACCCCGATGGCAGCGACCTTTTCGTCGCCCACCCAAACACCGGTGTGCGGCGGGAAGCGACGCGCCTCGAACCCGAAGTCGGCAAGGGTCAGCAGCATGGTCTCCTCCAGGTCGCGGAGCCACTTGTGGATGTCTCGCCCGTGACGCCGCAGGTCAAAGATCGGATAGACCACGAGCTGTCCTGGTCCGTGGTACGTGACGTCGCCGCCGCGTTCGGTGGGCTGAACGTCGACACCTCGCCGGGCATATTCCTCGGGCGACAGGGGCAAGTTCTCTCGGTGGAAGTTCGCCCCAAGGGTATAGACCGGGGGGTGCTCCACCATGACGAGCGTATCGGGTCGCCGACCGTCCGCCACCTCGTCGAGAAGACCAAACTGAAGCCGGCGACAGGCATCATATTCCATGCGGCCCAGCCGCAAGACTTCACCCACCTTCATGCGCCGATCAGCGTTTCGATCTTTTGAAGCAAGCGGGGCAGTTCGATTGGCTTGGTGTCGTAATCGTCGCAGCCCGCTTCAATCGCCCGCTCGCGATCACCCGCCATCGCATGGGCCGTCAAAGCGATGATCGGCGTCCGGGCGATGGCCTCGTCGCTGCGGATGCGACGCGTCGCCTCATAGCCGTCGATCTCCGGAAGGCTGATGTCCATGAGCACGATGTCTGGCCGTTCGGCTGTGGCTTTTTCCACGCCCTCAAGCCCGTTCACCGCAATGATGACTTCGTGGCCGCGCCGCTCCAATCGCCGTGAGAGCATGTCGCGGTTGTCTTCGTTGTCTTCAACGAGAAGAATCCGGGCCATAAATGCACTTCCATTGTGGCCTATTCGCGGCGCAGGGCATCCACGGGATCGCGCCGGGCCGCATTGAAGGCGGGGATCACCCCGAAGACGCCGCCAACGAGGATGGATACCCCCAGCGCCAACAGAACAACGTCAGCCGACATCAGCGGTTTGACCGGGGTGTAGGCCGCAAGCAGCCATCCCACTGCCACGCTCAGCCCCAAGCCCGCGATACCGCCCAACAGCGAAAGGGCGACCGCTTCGGAAAGAAACTGCCAGAACACATCGGATCGCCGTGCGCCGACCGTCTTGCGAATCCCGATCTCCCGTGTACGCTCGTTTACCGACATCAGCATCACCGTCATGATGCCCACGCCACCCACAAAGAGCGCAATGGACGTGAGTCCGATGAGGAGCCAGCTCAAGATGCCCATGATGCGGTAGACCAACTTGAGAAGGTCCTGCTGAGTCAGAACGGAATAGGATTCATAGTTCAGGAACTTCCCAATCCGAGCTTCGACCGTATCCACCAGCTTCTTCGGCTCGGCGTCGGGCGAGGTCTGGATCATGATTCGGTCAATCGGCAGGACCCCGTCGCGGGCCTTTAAGAAGGGGTAGGGAATGTAAACCGCGTTCTCCACCGAGCCCATCGAGAACAGACCTTCCTCGCCGCTCCGCTCCGCCGTGACTCCCACGACGCGATAGTCCACATCATTGATCGCCACTGACTTGCCGAGGGCTGGCTCGTTGCCAAACAGACGCCGCTTGGCAATGCCGCCGAGGACGATCACCGGCTCATCGGCTTCGGCCGCCGTGAATCCGCCGCCTTCCGTAAAGGGGGCAGTGCGCATGCTGAACCACTCAGGACCGGTGGCGATGGCAATCGTCGAGCGGCTGGGGGTGTCACCATATCGGACGCCGCCGCCGACAAACGTGAAGACCGTTGCCGCGCGAACGCCGTCAATGTCCCGGACCTCGTCGACCAGGTTCTCGGTAAGCAGGGAGATGCCGACCAGCGCGGGGTTGAAAATCGAACCCTCCTCAACTCGGCCCGGCAGCACGATGAGGAGGTTGACCCCTAGGTCCTCCACCTCCGCCCGGATATCGGCCTCAACCCCGCGCGCGATGCTCACCAAGAGCAAAATCGCCACCGAGCCCACCATCACGCCCAGAGCACTCAGCAGCGCGCGGGTGCGCTGTTCGCGCAGGTTGCGCAACGCCGACCGCATGTTGGCGAAAAAGCGAGTCACCTTTATGGGAAACGGGATTCAGCGAGGAATCGTCGCGCTCAAACGAAAACGGCGCGGTACAGGATGCACCCTGCACCGCGCCGAGGATTCATCGAGGCTACTCTTTGGCCCAGAACATCTCGCCGGCGGGCTCGCTGATGACCGCTTGGCGCAGCACATCGAGCGCCTTGCGCAGGCCCTCCATCGGCGACATCAGGCCGTCTTCGTGCTCAATGCTCAGCACGTTGTCATAGCCGACCATGCGCAACGTGCTGACAAAGTCCTTCCACCACTCGATGCCATGACCGTAGCCGCAGGACCGAAACACCCAGGACCGCTCCAGGATCCTCGCATACGATTTGGTATCGAGGTTGCCGTTGCGCCCGCTGTTTTGGGGGTCGATGCGGGTGTCCTTGGCGTGGACGTGGAAGAGCGCGCCTTCAGCCGCCAATTCGCGCACGGCGACCAGCGGATCGATGCCCTGCCACCACAGGTGCGACGGATCGAAGTTCGCGCCGATCCACTCGCCGTCGGCGCCGACGCCGTTGCGAAGTTTGAGCAGCGTATCGTTGCTGTAGCATACAAAGCCAGGGTGCATTTCGATGCAGAACTTGACCTTCTTTGATTTGAGCAACTTAGCCTGGTCAGACCAGTAAGGGATCACGACCTCCTTCCACTGCCAGTCGAGGACTTCGCGAAACTCGTCGGGCCAGGCACAGGTGACCCAGTTGGGAAACTTGGAACCAGGCCCCTCGCCGGGGCATCCCGAGAAGCCGTTGACGCACTCGACGCCCAGCGCCGCCGCGACCTCGACGCCTTTCACGAAGGCTTGGTGATGCTCTTCCGCAACGCTCTTGACCGGGTGGATCGGGTTGCCGTGGACGCTGATGGCGCTGATGGTCAGCCCACGCTTGGCCACCTCGTTCAGCACGCGGTCGCGCTCGGCGGCGGATTCGATGATCTTGTCCACGTCGAGATGGGCGGCGCCAGGATACGCCCCTGCACCGAACTCCACTGCTTCGATGCCTTCGGCCTGGACGATATCCAGCGCTTCTTCAAACGTCTTGTCGCCGAAAAGTGCCGTAAAAATTCCGATCTTCATGGGTGTTCTCTTCGTTACTTTCTCAATGCAATCTTGATGGCATCGAAGCTGGGCAGTTTGCCAAGCTCAACTTCTTCGGTGTGAATGATGACGCCGTTCTTGTCGATGACGACCGCCGCTCGCTTGGACGACGGTCCGAGGCCGATCAGGTCGTCTAAAAGCACATCGTAGGCCCTGGAAACCTGCCGATCATAGTCGCTGAGCAGCGTGACCTTGATCCCTTCCTTCTCTGCCCACGCCGCTTGGGCAAAGGGCGAATCGACGCTGATCCCATAGACCACCGCGTCGACGTCATCCAGGTCGGCAAAGGCGGCGGAGCAGGTCTTCATTTCGTCGGTACAAACCGAGGTAAAAGCGGCAGGAAAGAAGAGAAGGACGATCGCGCTCTTGCCAAAGTGGTCACCAAGGCGCACTTCGTCGATTCCAGACGGAGTCTTGGTCTTCAGCGTGAAATCCGGCGCTTTTGTGCCAACGGGCAGTGCCATATCGACGCCGTTGTACCCTCATCGGGACCTTGACGTCAGCCCTTTTCCTGCCAATCAGAAGCCAACATTAACGCCCCAAACCGCCTTGCGCCCCTCCATCCACCCAAGGAACACCGATGCTTTGGCCGAAGGGTGCGACGACGGACGACCCAAGTCAAACGTGTGGGCCACGCCAATATTCCAGCCGAAGGTATCGAACTCCAGGGCTGCGTTCCAATGAGGGGCCAAGGCCATCGAGGCATTGGCAAAAACGCCCTCAAATCGCCTGGTGCCCGTACCCACCGACGCATGGATGCGGTCGGACACCTGGCCGGTCACGACGGCAAAGAAACTCCGGCTGGTGCGCCCTTCACCGGGCTGTCCGACGCCTCTGGCGCCACCGCCGCCACCCAAATCTTGGAGCCCCAATGCGAATCGCCAGCGGGGATCGGCAAGGCGTGGCGAAAGGGCCGCGTTCAGTGCGCCGTCACCGATCGAGCTGAGCACCATATAGGAAGCGCTGAGATCAAGCGCGTCTGCGATCGGCAACCCCGCCATAAATTGGGCGCTTCCATTTCCACGCTCCACCCCACCACGGGACTTTGTTTCGTACCGCAATCTGCCGTCGCGACTGAGTACCGAAACGCCGACGACGTATTGATGTTGGGCCAGCGGATACGCCGTCGGCGTACTGATCGAAAGGGCCCCGTGAGGGTGATAGCGGCCGTTCATGGTCACAGGAAACATGGAGCCGGGAAACCCGCTCATCCCTCGAAATTGCGGAAATTCGTCTCGGGCGGCCGCCATCGACGAGCCGCAGACGGCGGTCATCGCGGCCATCAGCACAATGCCACGAGAGGTTTGCCGGTACTGCATGCGTCCATGATAAGTTGGATCCGATGCAGCGCGGACGAGCCCAGCCGAAATGAGGCGCGAATTGGGAGCTATGGCCCAGAGTTTTGTTCGACTAGGGAACGATTAGCGATAGGTCACATCGGACACGATGTCCCGCACCGCGCCGCGGGAACGCAACGCGCGGGTAATCACTTCAAACTCAACTCTCGGGTCGGACCCGCCGATTCCCTTTAATGTTCCCCGGACGTAAAGCGTCCCATGAAGCACACGAATATCGCACTGGGTGCTGTCAATCTTTCGCCGATTGAACTCGCGTCGGACCATTTTCGTTGACTCAACGTCTTTCGGGTCGGCCATATCCCCATCATAGCGAAAACGCCCCTAACGAAGAAGGGCGCGAGACCGGATTGATCTCGCGCCCAATCGTTGGCCGGTCTTAAGACGCCCTAGGCGTCTTCTTTCTCGTCCTCGACGGTGATGACCTTTTTCGGAGCCTGGACGGCTGCCGAGCTCCCACTGGGAAGGCTTGCCGAGGCCATCGCGGCATCCAGCGACGTCGAGAGCGACCCGCGCTTCGACCACCAGATCGAGAACGCAAGCGCAGCCAGCGACGCGCCGGTGATGACGGCGAGCACCCCGTCGTTGAACGGCATGATGACGACCGGCACCAAGAGAAGCGCCACCAGGTTCATGACCTTGATGAGCGGGTTCATGGCCGGCCCAGCCGTGTCCTTGAACGGATCGCCCACGGTGTCGCAGACCACACCGGCCTTGTGAGCCTCGGTGCCTTTGCCCCCGTGCATGCCGTCTTCGATGAGCTTCTTGGCGTTGTCCCACATGCCGCCCGAGTTGGCCAGCAAGACCGCCATCAGCTGCCCGCTGAGGATTGCGCCCGCAAGGAACCCGCCCAGCGCCTGCGCACCGACCAGGTTGTATTCATTGCCGCCGATCATGACGGGCGCCTTGCCGATCGAGAACCCGAAGGCAACCGCCGCCGGGAGCGCGATGGCGAGGACGCCAGGGCCCACTAGCTCGCGCTGTGCCGCTTGGGTGACGATCTCGACGCAGCGCGCATAGTCCGGCTTGCTGGTCCCGGCCATGATGCCCTTGTCCGCCGCGAACTGGCGACGCACTTCGTTGATCAGTTCAAATGAAGCTCGTCCAACCGCATTGATCGTGCTCGAAGCGAACAGGAACGGAGCCGCGCCACCGATGAGCAAGCCGAGGAAGATCTCAGGAACGTCAAGTTTAAGGCCGAGTTCCGTCAACATGCCGGCTTCCACGTAAGAGTGGAAGAGCGCAACGGCTGCCACAACGGCGGTCGCGATGGCAAAGCCCTTGGTCAGCGCCTTGGTCGTGTTGCCGGCCGCGTCGAGCCGCTGAACGGCCTTGGCGCCCTCAGGCGACTCGTGGTGCGCCCCCGACATTTCAAACACTCCCTGCGCATTGTCCGAGATCGGGCCAAAGGTGTCCATCGCGAGGATGTATCCCGTGGTGGTCAAGAGGCCCAAGCCGACCAGCGCAATGCCATAGAAAGACAGCAGATAAGTGCCATATTCGCCTGGCGGGAAGAACACCAGCGGCATGACCAGCGCCACGACGATCGAGAACACGGAGAACACGCTGGACTCAGCGGCGTAGGCAAAGCCCTGGATGATCATCGGCGCGGGACCGGCCGACGCCACGCCCGCCACTTCGCGCGTCGGCGCCTTGTGCGTGCTGACGTAGTAGTCGGTCAGCATCTCAATGGCGAACGCCATGATGATGCCGAATACGATGGCAAGGGCGAACATGAACCACGGCACCGTCTTGTGCGTCACCAGACCTAGCGCCATCGACTCTTGCGGCGGCATCGCCGGAATGGCATCCGGACTGGCCGACCGCTGCGCCTCTTCGATCTTCTTGACGTCTTCCACCGACTTCTTGTAGTAGGTCAGTTGAGAGTCAGGGATCAAAGCGACTTGACTGAGTTCGCCGTCGATGCCAATGGCGACATCTCCTTTTGCGTTCGAATAGAGCGAGACCGGCACCTCGTCAAGAACTTCGATCTCGACCTTGGTCTCGGATCCTTCGCTTTGCCGACGCACTTCGTCGAGCTGCTGGTCGACGTAGGCTTTATCGAGCGGGCCCGCCCACTGCTGGCGCGTCATGGGGGCCGGGGCGTTGCCCGTCGGGTTCCCTTGCTCGTCCTTCGGGGCCGGGAATTGCTGGGTGAACTTGATATTGAACAACATCAGGTTCTTGCCCTCGTATTCCTCCCTCAGCGAAACGAGTTCAAAGCCGGGATTGTCGTTGGTCGGCGCCGAGCGCACCGCGTAGTCCAACACCGGATTGTCGCTGTTGAAGTCGATCCGGGTAAAGCCATCCAGCTTCTTCACGCCTCGGGCGACCTCTTCATCGAAGTTGATCGCTTGGTTCAGAACGCCAGCAGCGTCGGCGGTGTCCAGACCCATTTCCTTGATGCGGGCGTGATCGGTAAGGTCTGCTAGAACAATCTCGTAGGGTTCCTTGCCCTTCTCCTTTGCCAGGCGATCGCGAATGGACTGCACTTCCTTGAACTGCTCGCGCTTGACGGTTTCCAGCGCCGTCATGGAGGAAGTGACGATCGGCTCGCCCATGCCACCCATGAAGAACCAGGCAAAGCCAACCGTGATGACCGCGGCAATGGCGGCCGACTGCCGGAACCCACGCTGAATCGGCTTGAGCGGATCGGAATCGATATTGTCGGAGCCCTTCACGAGGAAGATGCCGAGAATCGACGCGATGATGCCGATACCGCGAGCCATCAGCGCAAAGATGATGAGGCGAATGACGGTGGCCTGGTCGAAGATCGCCGCCGTCGCTGCGCCAAGAACGATCGCCGCGACCAAAGTGACCTCGTAGGACTCAAAGACGTCGGCCGCCATTCCGGCGCAGTCGCCGACGTTGTCACCGACGTTGTCCGCGATGGTGGCGGGGTTGCGGGGGTCGTCTTCCGGAATTCCGGCCTCAACCTTGCCGACCAGGTCCGCTCCGACGTCGGCCGCCTTGGTGAAGATGCCGCCGCCGACGCGCATGAACAGCGCGGCAAGCGAGCCGCCGAAGCCGAAGCCGATGAGCATGATCATCGCGTCCTTCGGATCGACGAGGAGGATGATCGTGGCGCCGAGCAAGCCCAATCCGACCGTGAGAAGGCCCGCGACAGCGCCGCTGTGAAAACCGATTTCAAGTGCGCGGCGATAGCTCTTCATCGCCGCAAAGGCCACGCGCATGTTGCCGTTGACCGCCATGACCATGCCCGCATAGCCGGCGATGTAACTCGCGGCGACACCGAGGATGAACGCAATGGCGGTCTTGATGCCGGTTGCCATGCCGTACTTCGACGCATAGAGCCAGCCGAGTCCCAAACACAGGACACCGACGAAGACCAGCATCGTCATGACCTGCCGCTTCAGGTACGCCAGGGCGCCCTCGCGAATGGCCTGCCCGACCTCCTGCATCTTCTCGTTGCCGGGCGACTCGCCCATCAGCTTGTTGCGAAGCAGGACCGCGACAATGATCGCGATCACGCCAAACGCAAGCGAGATGTACAAGTAGATCTGATCTGCTTTGCCGAACTTCAGCTCAATGCCTTCGCCGCCTGCAGCCGAAGCCACGGACGGAAGAGCGAAGAGACTGAGCAGCGCGACTGCAAATGCCGATGCTTTTGTCGAAAGGGAAGACGCGATTTGCGTCCATGCACGCCGGAGTGCCGTCATAAGTGTCCTTGAAACCCCCTAAGTTAAAACGCTTCCATGCGCCGGGCACCGATGAGATCGGAATGCCGGTGAGCGAGTTCGCGCGGAGGATACCCGATATGGGTTACTGATTCACGATGTGGTATTCCGCCTTGGCATCATGAATCGATAGCTGGGCCTGCAGCATTTCCGCTTTCATCTTTGGAATCCCACGCAAGATGCTCGCGGGCAGATCCTGCATCAGATCTTTGACCTGGTTCCGGTTCATGGCCAGCATCTGCTGCAGCACGGGGATGATCTCTTCCGTCTTGGGGCCCGCATCGACAAGCACCAATTCGTACAAGTTTTCGTCTTCTTGTAAAACAAAACCTTTTGGCAAGACCTTCGTTGGCTTCCCTTCTTCCGTCGTGATCGGGATCTCGTGGTTGCAGGACTCGCAGATCAGGACCTCCGTCTTCGGCGAGTAGTAGTTGAGCGAGTTGCAGAAGCCGCACCGGACTTGATCGACCGGCAGAATCTCGCCATCCAGCAAGGGAATCATTCGATTGCAGTTTTCGCAGGCGATGTCATCCATCGGCTTCTCCGTGAGCTTGTTGGTGAACTTGCAGAAGGGGCACTCCAGCGGATAGAAGGTCACCTTCTTAATCTGGAACAGCTCGCGAATCGCCATGCCGATCCCCGCCGCGCCGGTCAAGTTCAGGACCCAAGCCAGTCCGACCAAGTGGCCCTGCCCCCGGTACCGGTAAAGCAAAATGCCCAGCGACAAAGCCACCAAGCCAGCCAGGCCATACAAGATGGCCATGGCGCCGTGGTTCTCAAGGATTTCCCTACGTCGAAAAACGCGCTTCATGACGGTGTTTGGGTTCTCACTACCTTACCATGCCCCGCCAAAATCGCCAAGAGCCTTGCGGTTAGTTTTCGCGACGGCCGGTTGCGCTGTCCTGCACGCCCGGCGGCAGTTCGCGCACCTCCACAGCCAGTTCATTCGCGTTGGCACTGCCGGACTCGCCTCGGTCACGAGCCGGGATCAGGAGCACGACCCCGTCGCCCTGATCAAAGGGAGTGAAGCCCAGCTTCGCCCCCATGTCATTGAGGATGTCCGCGACGCGCCATTCGGTGTACCGAACGTTCAGCGTCGGATTGGGCATCCCCGGAGCAACTTCCAACCGGACCGTCGACTGCGAGGCGAGCATTGCCAGAAGGTCGCCGAATTGGATGCCCTCGGCGGCCAGCGTCACGCGGCGCTCCAGCGGCGGAACATAAGCCGGCGGATCAGGAGGCGTCTGCACCGGCGCTGGCGTTTCGCTGCTGACCGTATACGGGATGGCGGGTGGCTGAAAGCCGGTTGGAGTCGGCAACACCTCGACTCGCGCAACGGGAGTCTCGGCCGTAAACTGATCGCGGTTCAACGTGGACTGAACCACGGCGAAGGCCCCGACGCCGATTGCCGCCAGCAAGAGGACGCCCAAGGCATAGGCATACGTCGGAATCCGTGGGGTCGGCGTTGGGTCAAGCGACTCGAATCGAGGCAAAGGCGGGGTTGCCGTTGGGGTGACCCTTGCTCCCTTGAGTCCTCGGACCATGGCAATGCGTTTGCCCAGTTCGGCACGGTGGGTGGGATAGCGCTTTTCAAACTCGCTGAGGGCATCGGGCTCGGGCGATTCCGCAAGCGCCCACATGAGTTGGTCCAGTTCCGGTGGAATCCGGTTCACGCCGATTCCTCCGCTTCGTAGATGGCGCGGAAACGCTCGCGAGCGCGATAGAGCCGGGTCTTTGCCGCATTAACGCCACAGCCAAGACTCTCTGCAATCTCGTTGAGGCTCAGTTCATCCCAATAGAAGAGGGCGAGGATGGCGCGGTCACTCGGGCTGAGCTCCGAAAGGGCTCGCTCGACCTTTTCGTCCATTTCGTGCTCATTGGGCGTGGGAGTCTCGGCAGGGATGGTTTCGGTCAGCTCAACGTGCTTCTTGCGACGCCAAGCACTGCGCGAATGCTGGATCGACCGGTTGACGGCGACGCGGAAGAGCCAGGTGCCAAACCGGGACCTGCGGTCGAATTTGTGCAAGTTCCGGTAGACGAGACTGAAGATTTCCATCGTCGCATCAAGCGCCTCTTCGGTATCGAGGAGCACGCCGCGGGCAATCGCGAAGACCTTGTCGTAGTAGCGGCGATACAGCGCGTCAAAGGCGGTGGGATCGCCCGCAAAGTGCCGCTCGACGAGCCTTGCGTCGTCGTCCATGGGCATGCCGTATGGGGAATCGAGTGCCGTCGACACCATCCGCTCCTTTTTTGACGCTTTCCGGTACGAGGTCGTTTCCCGCGCGGCGGCCCAGTTTAGCCCCGATGGGCCTGGTCGTCAAGACGTGCGTCTCCGTTCGACGCTGAGGATTTCGGGATTCATTCGGGCCTACCCCAGGTAACCTCTATGCGTCGCTCGGGCGATTAGCTCAGTTGGTAGAGCGCCTCGTTTACACCGAGGTGGCCGGGGGTTCGAGTCCCTCATCGCCCACCACTTCCCTGCATTTCTCATTGGTTCCTCATGTCCGGGCCGTAAACTGGCCGCATGCGCGTGTTAATCGTCGAAGACGATATGGCCCTGGCGAGCGAACTGGCGCGCACGCTTGAGTCCGAGCGACATAAAGTGGATGTGGTGCGCGACGGCGATGCTGCCCTGGAGGCCGCACAGGAACACGACTACGCGATCATTCTTTTAGACGTCATGCTGCCGGGGCGAGATGGGTGGAGCGTCTGCGAAACCTTGCGGCGGCGTGGCGACGCCACGCCCATCCTGATGCTCACGGCGCGCGACGCGATCGAAGACCGATTGCGCGGATTTGAAGGCGGCGCCGACGACTATTTGCCGAAACCCTTCGACGTGCGCGAGCTGCGGGCAAGGATCCAGTCCCTATTGCGGCGGACGGCCATCCACCGCACGGGCTTGATTCAAATCGGCAATCTCAGCATCGACACACGGGCCCGAACGGTGCACCGAGCGGGCCAGGAGGTCACCCTCACGCGACGCGAGTTCGACTTGCTCGAAGCGCTTGCCCGGAACGAAGGCCGGACCCTCACGCGAGAAGTCATCCTGCAATCGGTGTGGGATGAGTCGGAGGCGACCGACGGTGCCGTCAACTTTCACGTCGCCTCTCTACGGCGCAAAATTGATCAAGATTTCGAGCCAAAGTTGATTCAAACCGTTCACGGGGTGGGGTACCGCCTTCGCAGGCCGGAGGACGTGTGACGTTTCGAGCCCGACTGATCTTGATCAACAGCGGCGTGCTCGCGGTCGCGATGACGGGCTTTGGGTTTGGGCTGATCCAGCTGAACCGCGTCCTTCTGCTTCGGAACGTCGATCGGGAGCTGTCCGAACGGCTCGAGTCCCTTCGACGAGAGCCGATGCCTCGCAGGCCAAACGGAATGCCGCCCGCACGCACGATGCCGGGCCAGCCGCCACCCGGCGGACCAGGTCCGCCAGATGAGATGATCGACTTCTGGTTCCGTCCATTGGTGACCTTTTCTAACGGTTCCCCTTCGATGGATGCCCAGCCGCTCGACCCCGAGGGCCTGAAAAAAGCCCAAACCGAAGACCGCGTTTTTTCGTTTGCCATTCGTGACGGTGAGCTTTATCGTGTCCTGAGCGGTCGAGACCCCTCGATTCGTCGACCTCCTTTTCTCCCCGGTGGAGGGTTGTTGCAGCTCGCTCGTCCGGTGGGGTGGATCAACGAACAGGCCCAAACGCTGACCCAAACACTTCTCTTCTTGGTGCCGGTAGCCGTAGCTCTTGGCGCTCTTGGGTCCTTCTTTTTAGTCGGTCGAGCACTCCGCCCGGTCGAAGCGATGCGCCAGGCGGCGGAAAGAATTGGCGAGACAAATCTCAGTGAACGATTGGAAACGGTGGGCCAGGACGAACTTGCTGCCCTCGGACAAACGTTTAACGCGATGCTGTCCCGACTCGAGGCGGCCTTTGATCGCCAGCGCCGATTTACCGCTGATGCAGCGCATGAACTGCGAACGCCACTGGCGCGGCTGCGGCTCGCCGTGACCCATGCGGCGAACTCCGAGGACCCTGGGGAACTGCGCCGCGCCCTCGACCTGGCCGCCCAGGACTCGGCCGACCTCGCGAAACTCATTGACGGCTTGATGCTGCTGGCTCAGGCCGACGAAGGGGTTCTCGTACGCGAGATGCCGACCTTGGATCTGCGCGTTCCGGTGGCCGAAGCCGTTGGAGAAGGCGTTTCGCTGGAATCGCCGGACCACCCCATCCCTATTCGCGGCGAAGAGACGCTGCTCCGCCGAGCGGTCCAAAACCTCATCGAGAACGCAGCACGCTATTCGCCGGAACCCGGCTCGGTCACGGTTCGGATCAGCGCGAGTGGAACCGCCGCATTCGTCGAGGTGGTCGATCAGGGGCCAGGCATCGCTCTCGAGCATCAGCGCCGCCTGTTCGACCGTTTCTATCGCGTCGACCCAAGTCGAACCCGCGGAACCGGCTTTGGTCTTGGGCTGGCCATTGCAAAGGCCATCGTCGAGGCGCACGGCGGGAGGATCGAGGTGGAGTCGCATCCCGGTCATGGTGCTACCTTTCGCCTGATCTTTCCGATGATCGAGTCGATCCCAACTCGCCAAGTCCGGACCGGCGCAGGCTAACCCGGCTCGCACCGCACAACCCGCCGTTCCTCATAAGTTCCTCATCGAGGCAGCGTTCAATAGGAACAGGAGGTTACGCAAACATGAAGCGAACACTAACAACCATGCTCGTCATCGCGGCGACGGCAACCGTCGCCCTCGCACAAATGCCGCCGCCGGGCGGACCGGGCGGTCAAGGACGCCCTCGTGGACCCGGGGGGCCAAACGCGACCTTCCATCTCCTGCGGATGAAAGAGGTTCAGCAGGAACTGAACCTATCGACGGATCAGATCAAGAAGATTATGGAGATGCAGCCCGCGCCTGGGCGTGGCGGACCAGGCGGCCCACCTCCAGGCGGTCCCCCACAGGGTGGTCAAGGCCGTCCGGACCCGCTTGCAGACATCCTGAGCGCAGGACAGCGGGATCGACTGAAACAACTGGACCTTCAGTTCACTGCACCCGCCTCGATCATGCGGCCCGACGTCCGCGAAGCCCTTGACCTCTCCGCGGTTCAAGTCGAAAAGATCGCCGACATCCTGGGGATGCCGCCCATGGGCCAGCCGCCGCGTGGTGGCGGACAGGGTGGCCCCCCGGCAGGAGGCCCTCCGCAAGGCGGTCCTCCCCCTGGCGGACCGATGACGATGGACCCGGCCAAGCGACAACAAATGATGCGAGACGTCATGGCCGTCCTGACCGCTGAGCAACGAAGCAAGTGGGGCCAGTTGACGGGAAAGGCGTTCACCTTCCCACCCCCACCCGACCGACGCGATCGATAACCCGACGCGGCGCCCATCCCGAACCTCGGGGTGGGCGTTTTTTTTGCCAACAGCGGCAGACAAGGAATCCTGACGGGCCGCCGTTGACATCCAGCTGATGGCCCCGGCGACGTTCACTGCTTCCCCGTTGGCACTTCGCCGAGCGACAACTCCCTCCGAGCAAGGGTACCGACCGAGCCAAATCCACTATCTTGGCTATCGGGGTCTCAGCAACCAAGGAAACTGGGCCGTTTGTCCTCTTCGATTTCAATCTCTGCCCCCCAAAATGAACCCCACACACGATCAATAGGTCCAATGGCGACATTTTAGTTAGGTGACCACATCTTTTCGATGAAAATGACTCATGAATCATTGCATGTAAGTACAACTGCCTACAGATTATCAATGCTACGTCCAAAGGGCCCAGCAAAAGGCTATTGTTTCACTGGTGGCACGAGTTTTGTGATACAACGTTCTTGCCAACCCGAAATGTCGAAACGCTTTGACCCGTAAGACAAACGGAATGACTCGATGAATCGGCTTTGGCAAGGAGTAGCAACATGAGAAACCACGTCACTACATCGGCGCGATTTGCCGCAGTCGCCCTCGCCATCACAACCCTTTCTTCGTTCGCCGCCGCGCAGCAGAAGGGCATTTTCCTAGTCAATGAAACGACTGGAAACCCTCGATCGGGTGAAGTCCTCAACTGGAAAATCACCGCGGGAGGCTCCTTCGATGGAGAGTCGATCTTCGATTACTCCGTTGGCAACTTTTCACCGGGCAGCAAATGCATTGGTTCGGGCGACTTCAACAACGACGGCTTCGCCGATGCCGTTTGGCTGGTGAATGACAACGAACTGGTGATCGTGTACCAGGCCAACGACCTGTTTCAGACTAGCAAGGTAGTCGACCAGACTCTCCAACCAGGTTGGACCTCAATCAGCATCGGCGACTTCGACGGGGACGGCGTATCAGATATTCTGGTGCAAAATCCCAACCTGAACACGTCCGTATGGATCATGGGTGGAGCTGACGGCTCGGAAGTCCAAGACACCATCATCCTTGACAAGACACGGAAGAACGGAACAGATCGATTCGTTGGCTTCACGGACGTCGATGGCGATGGCATGGCAGACATCATCATTCAGCGGACCAAGCGCCGATTGGAGTACTGGCGCAGCACGGGCACCAATGTCGACCGTGACATGAATGGCAAGCCGATGCAGTATCCGCTTACCACCCTTCGCAAGAAGATTGGCAAGTACAATATGTTCCACGTGATCGGCACCATGGACTTCGACGGAGACGGCGATGAGGACTTGGTGTGTCGGATCACCAATGGTTCCAAGTATAGTGTTTGGACGCTCATGAATGATGGGTCCGGAAACTATCCCGAATTCATGCAGAACCAGTTCCGAGCTGCGAACTACAAGACGCCTCTCGGCGTTGGCGGGTTCTAAGACGCCCACACCCACCGGGAACGACCGGTCCCTCCTCAGCAATTAGGCGGGACCGGATTTGCCGTTTCGGGCGGACGCTCTCGACACCGAACATTCGGCCCATAGGTCCAAGGTCCGGTTGAAACTCATTAGTGAATCTAATAGCTTGATGATGATGGCATTCGCAGCTCGGAGCGCTCGCCGCGAAACTATTTAGTTGGATTTCCAACGACTTTACGAACACTTCCACTCTGTTCGCCACGCGAGTACAACGGTCCTCCTCTGTTACTTTTAACATTCAAAGTTCCTAGTGAGCGGTACTTTACGCTTATGCAGCAAGATTATCGCGCTATAATGCCATTTCTTCTGGGACGTTTCGTCGAATCTTCAGTCAAACTTGTGTTTGAAGGCCGGATTGTAAAGACCGGAAAGTATGGTAGATCAACATGAACTTGAATCTCACGAAATCCGCTCGCATCGGCGCAGCGGCCCTCGCCATCTTCACCTTGTCATCCGTGGCCAGTTCGCAGACCAAGGGAATCTTCCTCGTCAATGAGACCACCGGAATGATACGGTCGGGCTGGGTCCTGAACTGGAAGCTTACGGCTGGCGGCGCGTTCAACACCGAGGACCTCTTCGACTATACGGTTCCCTTGTTTGGCCCGGGCGGTAAGTGCATTGGCACCGGTGACTTCAATGGAGACGGCTTCGCTGATGCCGTCTGGCGCGTTGGTGGCGACAGCCTCGTCATCATGTATCAAACGTCCAACCAGCGTGGCGTTGGGCTAGTTGTGGATCAAACGCTTGATCCTGGCTGGACGGCCATCAGCGTCGGCGACTTCAACGGCGACGAAGTCCCAGACATCCTCATCCAGGATCCAAACAAGGACGTCCATGTCTGGATCATGGGTGGCCCCGCCGGGGCCCAGGTCCAAGAGAGCATTGCCCTTGGCAAGACGACGAAGAATGGTACGGACCGATTCGTTGGCTTCACGGACGTCGATGGCGATGGCATGGCAGACGTCATCATTCAGAGAACCAGGCGACGACTTGAGTTCTGGAAAAGTACGGGGACTGACGTTGAGCGCGATATGAGCGGCAAGCCGACGCAGTATCCGCTGACCACCCTTCGCAAGAAGATTGGCAAGTACAACATGTTCCACGTGATCGGCACCATGGACTTCGACGGAGACGGCCATGAGGACTTGGTGTGTCGTTTCACCAATGGTTCCAGGTTTACTGTTTGGACACTCATAAATGATGGGTCTGGAAACTATCCCGAAAACCTGCAGAATCGCTTCCGTGCTGCGAACTTCAAGACGCCTCTCGGCGTTGGCGGGTTCTAAGACGCCCACACCCATTGGGAACGACCGGTCCCTCCTCAG
>JBKBQD010000008.1:0-131233 GCA_046292875.1 Fimbriimonadaceae bacterium | reverse complement strand
GTCATGTTTGAGGAACAGCAGGGCTCGTTCCTGGCAGGTGCGCTCGCTGCCCTGGTCACGCGCGACCCCGAGCTTCGGACCCGCCTGTTTGAATACAGTAAGGCAGTCGGCTTCGCGCCGTCGCCGTTCGATTGCTGGCTCTTGCTGCGCGGCGTGAAGACCATCGAGCTGCGTGTCGCCAAGCACTGCCAGAACGCGATGGCCGTCGCGCAGTATCTGGCCCAACACCCGAAGGTCAGCCGAGTGAACTACCCCGGCTTGCCGACGCACGCCGGTCACGAGATTGCCAAGCGGCAAATGAAGGCGTTTGGTGGCATGGTGTCGTTCGAAGTGGCCGGAGGAGTCGAGGCCGCGGCGCGGGTTGCCGAGGCGACCAAGATCTTTATGCTGGCCGAGAGCTTGGGCGGCGTCGAATCGCTGCTCGGCTACCCGGCGATGATGTCGCACGCGGCCCTTTCCGACGACGAGCGCATGCGGCGCGGTATCCCGCCAACCCTGCTGCGGCTGAGCGTTGGGATCGAGAACGAGGCCGACCTGATCGCCGACCTCGATCAGGCGCTGGCCAAGGCGTAGGACCGCTACTCCCAGACGAAGGCGCCGGTCAGCAGGCCCGGCTCGCGATCGGCCAGACGGCTGTAGATCTCCTGCGCGTCTTCCGGGGGACCGACCCAGGTGAGCAGGTCGCTGTATTCCAACTGATGGGACGCCATAAGGTCGAGCACGGCGATCGTATCGGCGGCAGTGGTGTCGCGCGGGAAGTGGACCGTCGCCTCTTTGCGGAAGAACGTATGGTAATCCACCTCGAAGGTCGTGGGGTAGCTGCCCTGGATGACGACCTGAGGACATGGGGATGTGGCATCGCCCCAAGCCTTGGACTTGGTGGCGGCGACGGCTTCGTTCAAGACCTTCTCTGAACCGGTCGCGTCGACAAGGATGTCGACGCCATCGGGGCAGGCGGATAGCAGCGCTTCGGAGGCCAATTCGCCGACGACAACCGCCTCAACCCCCACGCCGCGCAGCGACTCCACGCGGGCCGGGATGTTGTCGACTCCGACCACACGGCATCCCGCTGCGTGGAACAGGCGCGCGGAGCATTGTCCGATGATTCCGAGCCCCACCACGCCAACGGTTTGGTTTGCGCGGGGCTGCGTCAGCGCCAATCCGCGATTCGCGATCCCGAAGAGCCGTGCCAAAGGCGATGCCACCGTATTGACGCCATCCGGGATTTCGATGACGCTGTCTATGCTCGTGACGGCGTGGCCGACATGACCGCCCCAAGAGAGCGCGACCGAAGCCTTTGACGTGCCCCGAAAGAACACGCGTCGTCCTAGCCAGCCGGTGAGGCCCGGCTCTGCCTCGACCACCACGCCCGCAGCGGCATAGCCCGGCACAAACGGGGGGTCGGGCAAGTTGGGTTGCGTGCCAAAGAGGCATCGAAGCTCGGTCCCAGGGCTGATGACCGACGACTCCACGCGGATCCCCAGTTCACCGGGGCCGGGCGGCGGCGTTTCAATGTCGATGACCGAAGCGCGGCCTACGCTCTCGAAGACGACGGCACGTGATTGCATGAGTCAGTATGACCCTAACGACCTTGCGAACGGCTAGAATTGCAGGGCGTGTCCCGGGTCGCCACATCCGTCCAGTCGCGAGGTCGTCGAAAGAGCCGCCTCCCCTGGGTGTTGGCCATCCTTCTGGTGTTTCTCGTCGTCCTGTTCTGGGTGTTGCCCGGACAGATCGGCGCGCACCGAATGGAAGTGGAATTTGTGGAATCGGAAGCGTCAACTCCATGAAAGTCGGACTGATCGGATATGCCCAATCGGGCAAGAGCACGCTTTATCGTGCCGCGGCCAAGGGGCAGGCCAAAGGCGACGTGACCGTCGTGCCGGTGCCCGACCCGCGCTTTGACGCGATCGTTGCCCAGGTGAAGCCCAAAAAGGCCACCCCCGCCGGTGTGACGCTTCATGACGATATCGAAAGCATGCAAGCGGGGGGCAAGACGTTGACCCAGCGGGCCTTGGACGCTGCCCGCAAGATGGACCTGCTGCTGCACGTCGTGCGCGGGTTCGACTCCCCGATGTCGCCGTACCACGCCGAGATTGACCCGCTCCGAGACGAAGAAAACGTCTCCATCGAGCTGGTCCTGACCGATCTCCAGATTGTTGAGAACCGGCTTGAGCGATTGGCCAAATCTCAAGACGCGCGTCGGCCCGGGACGACTGAATACCTGGAGCGCGTGCTCTTCGAACACATCAAGGAGCCGCTGGAAGAAGGCCGCCCCATTCGATCGCTTGAACTCTCGGACGACGATGCGATCATCGTGCGGA
This sequence comes from Fimbriimonadaceae bacterium, assembly GCA_046292875.1. Classification (GTDB taxonomy): domain Bacteria; phylum Armatimonadota; class Fimbriimonadia; order Fimbriimonadales; family Fimbriimonadaceae; genus JBKBQD01. The sequence continues at coordinate 128,909 of JBKBQD010000008.1, read as the reverse complement.
ACTATCAGTTCCTCACGGCCAAGCCCATGGTCGTGGCGTTCAATCTTTCGGAGGGTGGGTTGACCTCACCGGGACCGAAGATCGAATCGCGCATTGCCAAACTCGCCGAGACGCAAACACCGGCCTTCGTGGTCAGCGCGCCGATCGAGGAAGAGGTCGCCAATCTGGAGCCAGCGGATCAGCCGGAGTTCCTGCAGTCCTTGGGCCTGGCGGCACCCGCTGGGGACCGGGTGATTCAGGCCGTCTATCAAGCCCTTGGGCTGATCACCTTCTACACCGCCGGCGAGAACGAGACCCGTGCCTGGCCCTTGCGCAAAGGCGCGAACGCACTGAAAGCTGCGGCGACGATTCATACCGACATTGCCCGCGGATTCATCCGGGCCGAAGTGGTGCATTACGAAGATTACGAAGCGGCTGGATCGCTCGACGCAGCGTATTCGGCCGGCAAAATGACCCTTGAGGGAAAGGAGTACGTCATCCGCGACGGTGACTTGCTCCACATTCGAAACAAGGCGTGATCACCGTCAAAACGGGGTGATTCCGTACAAAAAGGGTTTCTTTTTGCAGGTTCAGCCGGGCATAATTTGAACCAGGCCGTGACGACACTCTACGACATTCTCGGCGTGAATCCCGAAGCAGACGAGGGCGACCTACGGAAAGCTTATCGACGACTGGCGCGCCGATTCCACCCCGACATCAACCCCGATCCCAAGAGCCATGAATATATGGCACGGATCAACGAAGCCTTCGAGACCTTGATCGACGAAGCGCGGCGTCTTGAGTACGACGCCTCGATCTCGTCGAATCGGTTCTACCGCGAGGGGCGCGATTCTCCTGAAGTCCGTCCGCTCACCATCACGCTGATGCAGCGACTGACGGCGCATCGAACGCCCGTCTATAGTCTTTCCTTCGATGCGACGTCCTCGGCCTTGGTGTCCAGCTCGTTTGATAACGAGGTGTTCTGGTGGGACCCGATTCTTCCTGAGCCCGTCCGTCGGCACCGGCTGGAGGGCGGTTCGGTCGCCGCAGTCCGTGCCATCGACGATGAGGAAGTCGTCGCCGTTGGCTCGAGCGAGAACAACGTGTCGTTCTGGCGTTTGCGGAAGGACAAGTCCACGTCATGGCGGCTCACCAATGGCGAGTGGGTCAGCTGCCTGAGTATCGCTCCGGATGGCAGCGCTCTGGCAATGGGCACGGTGAACAACCTCTTGAACGTTCACGAAGCCAAGGGCGGAAAGGCGCGCTACACCAAGTCCGACCATACGGACTCGGTGACCGCGTTGGCTTGGTCGGATGACAGCCGGATCATCGCCACGGGCAGCGCCGATGCGACCGTGCGACTTTGGGCGGCGGGGAGCGGTGCCTTGGTCCAGACGATCAACGGCGTGCGGTCCACGGTCACGGCGATTGCGTTTAGCCCGGCGTCGAAGTACTTGGCGGTGGCGGCGGTCGACTTGTCGCTGCGCATTTTCAACGTGGCAACCGGCGAACTCCACCGGGTGATGTTTGGGCACAAGCGCCCCGTCGAAACGCTCGCCTTCCACCCGAATGGCTGGCTCCTGGCCAGCGGGTGCCGCGAGGGGTGCATCCGGCTTTGGAGCGCCACGCGCGGCGTTGGCCAGTTGAATCTGCCAGCGAGCAACCTGCCCATTTCCACGGTGACGTTTAGCCCTGATGGAAACTTCCTCGTTGCGGCTGGCCTCGATCGGACGATTCGCCTCTGGTCGATTCGCGCCTCGGAAGCGGACGAGTAAACCGATAACGGGCCTCTTGGCTGGTATATTCCGGCCTGCTTAAGAGGCCACAACCATGAGTCATCGCACCATTCGAGTCGGCATGATCGGCAGCGGCGGCATCGCGCGCTATCACATCGGCAACCTATTGCAGATCCCCTCAGTCGAAGTCGTCGCTCTGAGCGATCCGAACCCGGCGATGCGGGATGCCGCCAAGTTCGCCTACCCGGCGATCAAAGATGCGGTGGAGTACGACGATTACGAGAAGATGCTTGATACCGAGTCGCTGGACGCGGTGCAGATTCACACTCCGCACACCCTGCATCTCAAACAAATGCAGGACGCCTTCGGCAAGGGCCTCAGCGTGCTTTGTGAGAAGCCGCTCGCAACCACGGTGGCCGACGCGCATGCCGCGATCGCTGCACGTGACGCGGCGGGCAAAGTCGGGCTGCTCTCATACCAGCGTCACTTCCAGCCCGAGTTTCGGTTCATGCGGGACAAAATCATGTCGGGCGAGTTTGGCGCGGTGACCTTTGTCAGCGCGCTGCAGTGTCAAGGTTGGAAGAAGGGCACCGCCGGCACGTGGCGACAGGTACCAGAACTTTCCGGTGGCGGCCAGCTGAATGACTCGGGCAGCCACCTGGTGGACATCATCCTTTGGGTGACGGGCTTGGCGGCGGAGTCCGTGTCCTGCTACAACGACAACCGGGGCACGCCAGTGGACATCGACTCGGCGCTGGCGATCAAGTTCCGCAACGGCGCGATGGGTTCGCTCACCATCGTCGGAGACGCGCAGACTTGGCACGAGGACATCTCGATCTGGTGCGAGAAAGGCACGTTCCACATGCGGCAGGGTCAAGGGCTCAGTTTCGTGGACGAGAAGGGCAACCGCTTTGAGTGCAAGCAGCTCATGGGCGGCAGCAATCCCGACCGCAACTTCATTGAGGCCATTCGTGACGGCGCCCCGGTGGAGTCGCCTTTTGAGTGCGGACTCAGGGTTATTGAGCTGACAGAAGCAGCGTGGAAATCGGCGGCAAACGGCGGGGCCCCAAGCCTGGTCGCGTAAAGGTCATTCGGTCTTCGGCTCACCAACGGGTGGGCCGAGGACGCGCCGAAGCATGGCTTCCACCTCAGCCATGATGACCGGCTTGCTGATGTAGTCGTCCATCCCCGCTGCCAGGCATCGCTCGCGGTCACCAATCATCGCATGCGCGGTGAGCGCCACCACGGGCATGCGTAATCCCATCTCCTGATCCTTGAGGCGGATTCTTCGGGTTGCTTCATATCCATCAACGACGGGCATTTGAACATCCATAAGGACCAAGTTAACACGGCGATAATCAAGGAGTTCAAGCGCCTCTTCGCCATCATTGGCGACCAAGACATCGCAGCCAAGTTTTTCTAATACCTTTGTAATCACACGCTGATTGGTGGGATTGTCTTCCACGACCAAGACGCAAGCGTTAATTCGGTTCTCCATCGGCACTGCAGAGAGATCGCCGTCACGTTCGGCGCTTAGGTGATCCGCCATCGCAAGCTCAATGGCGAAATGGAACGTACTTCCTTGCCCGGGTACGCTTTCCACGGCGAGCATACCACCCATCAGTCGAACAAGTTGCGAACAAATGGCGAGGCCGAGGCCGGAACCGCCATAAGTCCTTGTCGTGCTTCCATCTGCCTGCGTAAAACTCTCAAAGATTCGCGACTGACTCTCACGCGGAATGCCGATCCCCGTGTCGGTCACTTCAATGCTTACTCCGATGTGATTGTCTGCTAACGAAGGCCGTCCGCGAGCCACAACCTTCACCGAACCCTGGGGCGTGAACTTGATGGCATTGCTGATGAGGTTGGAGAGCACTTGGCGCAGCCGCAGCGCATCAATCAAGGCGCCCTGTTGCAGGGATTCATCGATCACCCACTCCATCTTTAGGCCTTTGCGGATGGCGGACGGCTGAAAGGTGCGGCAGACGTCACCAATGGTGGTCGCCAAGTGCGTCGGTTCAAGGTCGAGGGTCAGTTTGCCCGACTCAATCCGCGAAAGGTCGAGCATGTCGTTGATCAGGTCGAGAAGTGCGGTTGCGCTGTCGCGCAATGTGTTCGTAAGTTCCGCCACTTCGCTCAGATCACCATCGGCAAGCAAATCGGCGATGCCGACAATCGCGTTGAGCGGCGTGCGAATCTCGTGACTCATGTTGGCCAGGAACTGCGATTTCAGCTTTGAAACGCGCAGCGCCTCTTCGTGGGCTGCAAAAAGCTGCTGCTGTGCCGTGCGGCGTTTGGAAACGTTTCGAACGGCCATCACAAAGTGCGTCGCATTGCGCTGGCTTGTGGGCACAAAGTAAATCGCAACTTCGGCGGCGAAAGACCCGCCATCAGCACGCGAGCAGGTCACTTCGACAACGTCGCTGACTTTCTGTTGAATCGCTTGCAGAATACGCTGCTGCTGCTCAGGTTCGGTTGTCGGGCCGAACAGAAAGGTTGGCGGTTTGCCCAAGACCTGGTTGATGGAATGGCCCGTGTCCTTCAGGAAAGCAGGGTTGGCAAAGATGAGGCCTACCGGGCGCGTGTCACTGGACTGAAAGATGGCGAGCCCATCCTCAGCATGGATCGCGGCCAATTCGAAGAGTCGGAGACGGTCCTCGGTTTGTTTCTGGTCGGTGATGTCGACGGATGCTCCATAGAATCGCGTGCAAGTGCCGGTGCTGTCGAACTTCCCGGAACCCCTTGAAAGAAACCACCGATAAGAGCCATCTTTACATCGCAGTCGCTCAATCACTTCGTACGATTGGGCCTTGCCTGTTGTAAAGTCTTTTGCCGCGCGGTAGGACTGCTGGTAGTCGTCTGGATGCACCAAGGAAAGGTAATCAATGTCTTTATCGCCAACTTCGCCAGGGGAGTAGCCGAGAATCCGATAAAACTGATCGGATCGATAAACGCGACCTGTCTCGTTGTTCCAGTCCCATATGGCACTGTTCGACGCGTCAAGGGCAAGTTCGAGGCGCTCGCGGCTCTGAACGAGGAACCGGTTCGCGATTCGCTCTTCGGTGATATCGATCGCGATGGTGATGACTTCCTTGACGGCGCCGTCTGGGCCGCGGCGAAACGGCCGAGCAAAACTTCGAAACCAGCTCCACGACTGGTCGTGGGATTTGATCCGCAGATCAACGGTCAGCACTTCATGATCCGCCGCCTTCGGGAGCGATTCGAATCGACGCAAAACGCCGGGCAGATCGCGAGGATGGACGATTTCGGACAGGAGGTTGCCTTCTGGGGACACATCGTCGCCTATCGAGAGCGGAAAGGCATGTTTCGCGGCGTCATTCATGTAGATCAACTGGCCGGTCGAGATGTCGACAATGGTCACCATGACCGGCGCCGTGGACATGGCCTTTTCGATAAACGTGCGCTGTTGCCTGACTTCCTGCTCCAGCGTCTTTTGCCGCGTAATGTCGGTATGAAGTCCTGAGAAACGTTTGGCGTTGCCGTGCTCATCCCATAGCGCGGCTCCCCGGTCGAGCACCCAAATATAGTGGCCCTGTCGGTGGAGCATGCGATACTCGAAGGAGTATTCGCTTATCTCGCGGGAAAGGTACCGGGATACCTGCAAGAGAACACGTTCGCGGTCCTCTGGATGGACGAGCGATGCCCAAGTGTCGACCGTTGGCTTGAGCTCATCGTCGGCGTAGCCTAGCATGGCCTTATAGCGCGGACAATAAAACACCTTCTGCGAATCGAGGTGGATGTCCCAAACGCCATCATTGGCTCCCATCAGTGCATAGAAGTAGATGTTGTCCCGATTCTCTCGTTGCCAGTGGGCAGGCGCGAGCTCGGCAAGGGACTTCGAAACCACCATCCACCATGTCTGGCCGTCAGCGGAAAAGCGGTGCGCAGAATGCAGGTAAGCCGTTGCCGACTCATCCCGAGCAAACAGTGGGAATTGGGCCGTCATCGTTTCCGACGTTGCTTGGCGCAGCGCAGAGCTGATGCGATCGCGACCGAACACCTCGCGAACGTGGCGATCAAGTCCGTCCTCTCCCTCAGGATCACCAAGGACCTGTCGGGCGGCACGGTTGAACGCCACGGGACGTCCATCGAGGGTCCACAGGCTGACCAGGTCGGGGGCGTTCTCGAACGCACCCGCGAGATTGCGGAGGGAGCCGCATGACGTTACATTGATGCTCGGCTCGTTCGAACCCATGGCGGCGACCCAACAGAGCGAGGTGTCCCAACGCGCCAAACCGACCACGTGGAAGGACACGCTCGGCTACACGTCGAACCTGACGTTACCCTAACAAAGGGGTCCCAGCACCAATGAAGCCCCGTAAAACCCTTGGCAAGACGCCCCTTGGACATCAGTTGCGCGACGTCATCAGAGTGGCCCACGCCGCCAATCAGCTGGACGATCAGCGAGGAGCGACCGCCGATCCCCTGGGCTCGGTGGACGAGCTTTTGAGCCGTCGGGAAGCGCTGCGCCTGGCGGCCTTGGGCGCCACCGGCTTGCTCACGGGGGGCGCTTTTGCCAATGCCACCCGCTACCTGGACCCTGGCATCCAAAACCGGCGCAACGTCCGGGTTGCGATCATTGGCGCGGGCATGGCGGGGCTCAACGCCGCCTACCACCTGAAGCGGGCGGGGATCACGGCACAGATTTATGAAGCGCAGCCGCGTGCGGGGGGCCGAATCTACACCCGCCATGACGTGATGGGCGACGGACTGATCACGGAGGTGGGCGCGAGCTTCATCGACAGCGACCACACCGAAATGCTGAACTTGGCGAAGACCTTTGATGTCGGCATGTGGGACACCATGGCGGAGTCCGAGAGGTCGCTCCAGCCGGCGTACTACTTCGGGGGAAAGATGCGATGGAACAACGAGGTCATGACGGCCTTTCGCCCCTTTGCGCGCAAGGTTGCTCAAGATGCCAAGGACGCCGTCCTCAACAACTGCAAGGACTTTAACCGTTTGGGCTGGGAGCTGGACCAGATTTCACTGGCCGAGTACTTGCAGCGCATCGGCATGGAAGGCTGGTTGCGCGACTTCATGACCGTGGCTTACGTGACGGAAGACGGCACTGAGGCCGATACGCTCAGCGCCATGCAGTTCATCAGTGAGGTCGGCACGGCGACCACGGGACCCTTTGACCTCTTTGGCTCCAGCGACCAGCGCTATCACACGCGAGGCGGCAATCACCAGATTCCCCAGGCGCTGGTCAATGAACTGCGGGACCAGATCCATTACCATATGTGGCTCGAAGAAGTGCGTATGGACTCGTCGGGCGCCTATGAGCTGACGTTTGCCAAAGATCGTGCGCCGGTCACGGTTAAAGCCGACTACGTGATCATGACGATTCCGTTCACGATCTTGCGGACGATCACGATGAATGTCGAGATGTCTCCGCTAAAGCGTCGCGCCATTCGCGAACTGAACTATGGGGCCAATGCCAAGCTGATTGTCGGTTTCAAGGAACGGTTTTGGCGGAGTCAGGGGACGCATGGCCTGTTCTTCTGCGACTTGCCGATCCAGAGCGGGTGGGACAGCGGGTGGCGGCAGCCGACCACCGAAAGCAGCATCACGGTGTTCTATGGCGGTAAAGCGGCCGTGCGGCAGGTGGAATACCCGCTGGCCCAGCGAGTCAAGGATGCGGTTGGACAGCTCGACATGGTGTTTCCTGGGGCGCTGCAAAACTTCAATGAGAAGCGCACGCAGTTCAATTGGCCACATTTTCCCTTCGTCATGGGAAGCTATGCGGCCTACGCCGTAGGCCAGCAGTCGGCGTTTGGCGGGTTGGAAGCTGAGCCCGTCGGCCGTATGCTGTTCGCGGGGGAGCATACGCATTCCGAGGAGCAAGGCTTTATGAATAGCGCAGCCATGTCGGGCAAGCACGCGGCGCAGAGTCTCCTCCGCGCCGTGCGGTAATCAGGTCGGGAGCCCAAGGCGGTGTGGCTCAAGAACTTCGGAACCGCCTTGGTTGCCCTCGTGGTCGCCACATGCGCTGCGGTTGGACTCCAGCTGGCCGTGGATCGGGTCGGCTGGATGGGTCACCTTGAGCTGACGCTCAGCCCAAACCGACCCTTGGCGCCCGATCGCCGCATCGCCCTCGTCGTGATTGAGACCGATACTCCGCGCCGACTTGGTGTGGATCAAGTCACGACCATCGTTCCGCGCCGGTTTCATGCGGACCTGTTGCGGGGACTGCACACTGTAAGAGCCAAGGCCGTGCTCTTCGACCTGGATTTTAGCGAGGAGTTCGACGAGAGCCAGAATGTCTTGGTACGCGAGGCCATCGAGGACGTGGCCCCGATGCCCGTGATCTTGGGGTTTACGCCGGTGGCGGGTCGCGGCGTGACTCGCGACGGCGAGCCCGTCACCCTTTTTGCGCCGAACTTCGTCAAGCCGCCGCTCACCCCGGATCACGTGATGGAGGGAAGCCTGATTCCGTGGAATCCCGACCGGGTGGTGCGCGGCATCCAAATGCGGTTTTGGGACGAGGACTCGCAGCTGCCGCACCCCCATGTGGCCGTGCTTGGCGCGTTGGCACTGGCAGACCTCCGGCCGGCAGACCTCCGGCGAGATGTGGCCCAGAGCCGATTCGTGGCCGGTGGATACCAATGGCCGGTCGGCGCCGACCTGGAATACCGCGCTCGGTGGACTGCGAGCGGCGGCGAGTTCGACCGGTTCGAGTACGCGGAAGCCCTGCAACTGGTGAGTCAGGGCACGTCGACCTTTGCCAACCGACTGGTCCTGATTGGCTCTGAAGCGGACGTCAAGGACTATTACGAGACGGATTCGCTCGGGGTCCTCTCCGGGGTTGAGATCGTCGGGCAGTTTGTGAACTCGCTGCTCGCACCGGCCACAGGTCAGTTCACACGAGCTTCAATGGGCGTGAACGCGGCCTGGGCGACGCTCCTGGGGCTGGTTGCGTTCCTAGCGGTGAGCACCCTTCAGCCCGCGCGCATCGGATTGGGCTTGGGTGTATCCATTGCATTGGCCATCGCATTGCCCTACCTGAGCCTTCAGTTCTTGGCCACGCGGATCGACACTTTGGCACCGGTTCTGACGATCCTGCTGTGCGCGGGCGCATCTGCGCTTTACGTCGGTAATCGCAACAAGCGGTTTGACCCGACGTACGGTCGCAAGCCGGGTGAGCCCGTAAAGGCCGCGGTGCTCTTTGTGGACTTGAAGGGCTCGACCTCGGCCATCGCGGATTTGGAGCTTGCCGAGGTTGAGAAGATGCTGAAGGAGGTGCTTGAGACTCTGATCCAGGTGATCCGAAGCCATGGCGGAAGCATTGAGCGCACGATGGGGGACGGGGTCTTTGCGATGTGGTTTGCCCGTCCGGCACGGCGGTGGCCCAAACGCCCTGCGAATGATCACCTCATCCAGTGCTATGACGCCACCCGAGCGCTGCTGCGCCAGGTTGGCGCCATGGATGAGGAACTGCAGCGCAAATTTGCGCGGCGGGGCGCGCTCACGATCGGTGTTGAGGCAGGCGAGATCGTCGGAGACGTCGTGTCGGAAGCTGGTCACGAAGAGTGGAGCTGGTTCGGCATGCCGATTCACGTGACGGCGCGTCTGCAGTCGCTGTGCGGCGACCTCAAAGTTTCGGCGTGCCTTGGACCGACATTTCAAGATGGTTTGGGCGACGCAAGACACCTGGTCCCTCTCGGTGAGTTCGAGCTCAAAGGCGTGCCTGAACGAAAGCGCGTGTTTGGCTTCGCGCCGCTGCCTCGTTCGGAAGAGGCGAGTCGAAGCGACTTGCGATAGGTATGCTGGGTTGATCATTGCCAAAGGTGTCGCTGATCATGTTTCGAATCCTCAATTTTCCGGTTGCCCTCGCCGCCGGTACCAGCGGCTTGGCCCTGGTCTCCGTGCTGCTGGCAGGGCAGGCCGCCAAGCCCGACCCCAAGCAAGACGAACTGAAGGTGCGCGTCGTCAAATGGGCGACGGACGCCAATGTGAAGCGGCGAATGACCGAGAAGGAGAAAGCCGACTGGCGCGCCGAGCAGGCCAAGAGGAGCGGACCTCGGGCAGCCGATGCCGCGCCGCCGCCGACTTACAAGACGATGAAAGACGTCAAGGACGGCTTCCGCCTTGAAGTCATGGACGTCCTAAATACGGCCAAGAGCCCGGTGGATATCAAAGGTGGCACGCTTGCGCTAACCCGGATCAAGCCAAACACGACGCTGAAGTACACGCGCATTCATCCCACCGACATTCGACCGACCCAGCCCATCGAGTTGTCCATTGAGCTTGAAAAGGGGATGATTCAGAACCGGGTCGGTACATTGGCCGAGCAGTCTCGGATTCAGGTCAACGGCCCGATGACGGTGACCGCCGCCAAGGGAACCGCCTATAGCGTTTCGGTCGAGGATCAGCGCACGACGCTGGTCGTGGCCGAAGGGCGCGTGGATGTTGCGCTGGAGGTCGCTCCCGGCGCGCCGGTCACCGTGCGTCCACGCGAGAAGTTCGTCTACAGCACGGTCGGCGCCGTCGCCTTTGACGACGCGGTGCAGCCGATTGCACTCGAAGATGAGGCACTGATTCGTGAGCTGCTGTCGTTGCCCGTGGCGGGCCTGACGGGCTATGACGTGCGCGAAGTGCGACGGCCAGATGCACAAGACATCGTGGTGGTCAACGTGCGCAAGATTGAACGGACGATCGAGGCGCATCCAGACTTTACTTCATATAATAATCCGAGACAGCCTTACTTTGGCGATGGCGTGTATAAGCCAAGCTGGAAGTATCCGAATACTCTCTACTTGAATGCGCGCGATGATATTTGGACAACAGATGCGCAGAACCGAAGGCGCAATGTCGGAAAGGGCTATCATTTTGAAGCACTTTCTCTAGACGGCACGACAATCTATGCCACCAAGCCCAATGCCGGTCTGTTTCGTATGAATTGGGATGGATCTGGGCTCAAACAAATCTCAAAATCATCCCTGTCATCTGTTAATGTGTCGCCGGACAATCGAAGACTCTTTGCCCAGCGGGGCGTATGGACGAAACAAGATGCCTATGCGTGGGATGGAGGAGAAAGACGTAAGGTTGGCAGTGCCTTGCAACCCGATGGTGGCGTCGTCGTCGCGCTGAATGCCGACGGCACGGGTGAGCGTGTGGTCGAAAAAAGGACGCCAAAGTGGTTTCGAGTTGATTGGTTGCGGGGTGGCCGCTTAGCGCTCGTCGAATGCTACCTAAAAACTGTCGATGTTTATAGGCAAGTTGTATTTTCTGACGACGGTCAGCGTGCGATTCAAGTCGTTAACGAAGTGATTGAAGATGATCTCCTGCATTTCGGAAAGGTGTCGCCCACGGGCCGGTGGCTGGCGCTCTACAAGGGTGTTTTCGTGCGCCTGACCGACGGTCAGCGCTATGACCATGGCGGAGATAGTCCAACCTTCAGTGTCGACAGGCCGATGTATACGGGAGGGAGCAGGTTCCTTATCGGAGAAGAAAAGGCCACAATTATAAAGGATGGACAAGAGTATGTAGTCACCATTGCCGAAGTAGGCTCAGCCCGGCCCTTTACTGCCGACGACGATTCGCAACTCTATCCATGGGAAATCGACTCTCGCGAAGGTTCGACCGCCTCGCCAAACGGCGAGATCATCACTTGGCTAGGGGACAACATTGTGCACTATGGCGACCCCAATAACCTTCGACGCTTCAGCCGCACGGCGCTGTGGATCCAGACTGTAGGCTCCTCCGCGGACCATAGAACAATTACAGAACAAATGGCTTGGGTAAATGGGAATACGGTCTACTACTTGCAACCACTATTTACAGAAGGTGAATCGGTTGAACCCATTGGATGGGAGCAATACATGGTCACCCTCGGCGTCAAGCCCATGCCACGTGTGGAGAGCGAAGGCGACGGCAATGCGCGGCCGAGCGGACCGGTTGTGACCCCGCCAAATCCGACCGTGCCGCTCGCGGCGATTCTTCGATTTCCCGAGACGGCGCTCACGGGGGTCACCGAAACGCAGGGGAGGATGATCACCAATGACGGGCATATCGTTGGCGTCCTCAAACCGCAATACGATGTTATGCAGGCATTTAGCCTTGCCCCGAATGGTGAGTTTACGCGGTTTGACAAGCCTGAATACTCAGAAAACACCTTCGCGGCGTTCTATCGCACCGCCTCAGGTGCCATCAGCGGCAACGGGTCGAAGGTTTTCTACTACAGCGCCACGACCGGTCTTGTCTTTACGCCACCGGGAGCACCCCAAGGAACTTGGGCCGGCATGGCGGAGGACGGTACGGTGCTGATTCGGTTTCGATCGTCGAATGAAGGATTCGTCGGGGGCGCGCTATGGCGGGTTGGCGACAGCGTGCAGGAGGCAAAGTTTGAGTCCAGTGGCCGTACCTACCGCTATGCCGGTTCGCTAACACAGCTGCCTAACGGATTTGCGCCATTTGGCATTACGCCAAGTGGGACGGTCTATGGCGGTATCCCGGCGGGCAGTGCTAGGGACGAGTACTTTATTGGGACTTGGAAACCCGGTGGATCGCCAACTCGGATCAGCGGCCTGGACTTGGTCGTTAGAGCCTCGCCGAATACGAGCATGCCGGTGATGAATGATCGGGGCCAAGTTGCTGGCGTTGCACGTGAGCCGAGCATTTCCGCGTTTCTCTTCACGCCGGGACAAGGGGTTCAAACCATTGACACCGGCACGGGCGACCGTACGAATCTCATTCCGGATCGGATCAACTCGCATGGCGACGTGATCGGAATCGCATTCCCCATACGGCGAAACGAACTTGCTCATGACGGTTCTGAGCAGTCGGCGATCATTCCGCTAGCCTACGTCAACGGCCGCATGATTGAAGTGTCGACCCGAATGCCGCCGGGCACGCAAGCCCTCGACACGAGGTGGATGAACGATCAGGGCGAGCTTATCGGCGTTGCCATGGCCGCGGGCCGCATGGTGACCTATCGGGTCAAGCTGCGCTGAAGAACGCAGTGACCCCCATCCCTTCGATTCCCTTCCCCATCACAGTTGGGGAAGGGGATCTGAATTCGAGTCTCGGCAATCCTCCGGCCTCAGAGGACGATGCCGGCTCGCAGGAGGTCCTTCAGCATCAGGATGCCCAGGGCATTGCCGTCCCGGTCGACGACCGGCATTTCGCCGATCTTGACCGGGTGGTTTTGGAACGTCTCCAGCGCGTCCACGGCCAGCAGGTCGGGCCCCACCGTGGTCACGGACCGGCGCATGATGCCGGCGATCGGTGCGTCAATGTCGCTTGGCGCGCTGACCAGCTGTCGCCGCAGGTCACCGTCGCTGAGAAAGCCGACCAGGCGACCGGCTTCCACCACACAGACTGCCCCGGCGCCGGCGCGGGTGATCGCGCGCATCGCCTCAAGCAAGGTGGCGTCGGGTCTGACGGTGGCGAAGTCGGGTCCGGACCGCATGACGTCGGAAACGCGCAGCAGCAGCCGTCGTCCCAGCGAGCCGCTGGGGTGGTAGCGGGCGAAGTCCTCACGGCCAAAACCACGCCGCTCCATGACCGCAATGGCGAGGGCATCGCTGAGAGCCAGCATGACTGTGGTCGAGGTCGTCGGGGCCAGGTCGTTGGGGCAGGCCTCTTCAACGACGCCCGTGTCCAGCACCAAGTCGACGGCGCGGCCCACCGTGCTGTCGGGACGTCCGGTGATGAGCAGGGTCTTTGCTCCAAGGGACTTCAGGGCTGGCAGCAGCCGGACCATCTCGTCGGTTTCGCCGGCCTGGGAATAGAGGAGCACGATGTCGCCCGGCTGGACCACGCCGATATCTCCATGCAACGCCTCGGCGGCATGGAGGAATTGAGCGGGAGTGCCCGTCGAGGCAAAAGTCGCTGCCGTCTTCCGGGCAATGTGGCCTGATTTACCGAGCCCACAAGCCACCAGCTTGCCGGGCGACTCCACGATCCAGTCAACGGCGGTCGCGGCATGTTCTCCAAGCGCGTCCGCCAAACGTGCCACTGCCGCGGCCTCGTGGCGCAGAGCTCGGCGCAGGGAGTCCAGGGACATGAGGCCATTTTACGGTCCCGGAGCGAGAAAGTGGCTTGCCGGGAACTTGCGTGATTCGGGCGGCGTTGCCCTGTAGCGAGCGGTACACTCGGGCGGTTGACGATCTTCTCGAGGCGAAATAGTCGCGAGCGATTCGAGCGCCAGCTCGAACGAGTGTTCCCCTCGGTTTTCGGCACAGCCTTGCGCTTGACCCGGTCGCGGGATGAGGCGGAGGATCTGGCGCAGGAAGCCGCGGTTCGCGCATTCGAGGCGTTTGATCGATTCGACGGGGCGAACTTCAAGGCTTGGATGCTCCGGATCGTCACCAACCTCTACATCAACCGTTACCGGCAAAAGCAACGGTCGCCACAGTTGGGGTCCCTGGAGGACGACAACGTGATGGAGCCCGTGGCCGAGCCGACCGAGGCGCCGGACCGGATGCTCTTTGATGGGCTGGTCAGCGCCGACGTCGAGGAAGCCCTTGGCAAAGTGCCCGAGGACTTTCGTATGGCGGTGATTTTGAGCGATATTGAAGGATTGAGCTACCAGGAGATTGCGGACGCGATGGATGTACCTATTGGGACCGTCCGCTCCCGGTTAGCGCGCGGTCGATCACTCCTGCGAAAGTCGCTCCATGAGTTTGCGCAAAAAGAGGGCTATATCAAACACGGGGCTATGGAATGAGCGAACAGCTCGACGTACACGCTTGGATTGACAACGAGGTATCCGGCAAGGAGAAGCAGCGTATCGAAGCGCTGATGGCAACCCGACCGGATCTGCGCCACGAGGCCGAATGGGTGCAGATCACCCGGACCACCCTGCAAATCCACTGCAAGCCTATCGATTGCGAGCAAACGCTGGCGGCTTGCAGGGCGCGCCTCGCCGAAATCGACCGAGCCAGCAAGGTCAATCGATTCTTCGGCAAGTATTCGTGGGCGCTCGCGGGTGCCGCGGTGGCGACGATCTTGGTCGCGGGCATTTCCAATCGCGCCGGAGGCGGGTCGCTGGCCGCGAACGACGTGGCCCAAGTGATCTCGGCCAGCCTGCCGACGTCGTTCAACTCTTCACGGCAAGACGAACTGGCGGGGTGGCTTCGACGCCACTTTAACCGGCCCCAGTTGACCGTTCGGTTGGGCGACCTGCGTCCCATCGAAGCGTCTGAAGGCTCGCTTCAAGGTCGACGGATCGTCCGCATGAGCCTGGTCAAGCAAAACCAGCCCTACTGGCTCGTCATGGTCGAGCAGCCCGATACGGTCGCTGGACTGGAGCCGGTCGAGGGCCACGGCGACTACGCCGCGGGGCGCTTCCAGGACGTGAACTGTGTGACATGGAACTCAGGTGAGTTCAGCATGTTCCTCGTCGCCGATCAGCCGGTGCCTGCCCTGGTTGAATCCGCGCGCCAAATCCGAATCGAATAGACACTGGATTCATGAAGAAGCCCGCCCTCACCATGTGGTGAAGGCGGGCTTTTCCTTTCTTGGGCTACTTGTCGACGGCGACCTTGACCTTGTCTCGCAGCGCGGCCTGCGCCGCGGAAAGGCGGGCAATCGGCACCCGGAACGGCGAACAGGACACGTAGTCCAGGCCAATCTCGTCGCAGAAGGCGATCGACTCCGGGTCGCCGCCATGCTCACCGCAGATGCCGCACTTGAGCAGCGGGTTCACGGCGCGGCCTTCCTGCACCGCAAGACGCATGAGCCGACCGACGCCGGTGGTGTCGATGGTCTCGAATGGGTTCGACGCCAGGATCTTTTTGTCGACGTAGTGGCCCAGGAACTTGCCCTCGGCGTCATCGCGGCTGAAGCCAAAGGTCGTCTGGGTCAGGTCGTTGGTGCCGAAGCTGAAGAACTGGGCATACTCGGCGATCTCGCCCGCAGTGAGCGCCGCGCGCGGGATCTCGATCATCGTGCCGAACATGTAGGGCACGTCGATTCCCTGCTCCGCGATGACCTTTTTGGCCACCTCGTCGAGCTGAATCTGGACGACACGCAGTTCATTAACGTGTCCGACCAGCGGGATCATGATCTCGGGCTGGACTGAAACACCACGCTTAGCCAGCTTGCACGCGGCCTGCATGATGGCGCGGGTCTGCATCTCCACGATGCCGGGGAAGACGATCGAAAGGCGCACGCCGCGAAGACCGAGCATCGGGTTGGCTTCCTTCATCGACTCGACAGCCCGGAGCATCTCCTCCTTTTCCGAGAGCAGGTCTTTGAGCGACGAACCGCCCAACGTCTGGACGGCGATGCGAAGCTCCGTCACCGTTCGGACCAGTTCCTCGTGACTCGGCAGGAACTCGTGAAGCGGCGGGTCGATCAGCCGGATGGTGACCGGGAGCCCTTCCATCGCCTCGAAAATCCCTTCGAAGTCGCCCTGCTGGACGCTCAGGAGCTTTTGCAGGGCGGCTTCCCGCTGGGCGTCGGACTTGGCCAGGATCATGTCGCGCACGATCGGCAGCCGGTCCGCCTCGAAGAACATGTGCTCGGTGCGGCACAGCCCGATGCCCTCGGCGCCGAACTCGCGCGCCTGTCGCGAGTCGCGCGGGTTGTCGGCGTTCGTGCGGACGCGCAAACGGCGGAAAGCATCGCACCACTCCATCAGCGTGCCGAAATAGCCGCTGACATCGGGCTCGATGAGCCGCACGCCTTCAACGTAAACGGCGCCGGTTGAGCCATCAATGGTGATGACATCGCCTTCCTTGACCACCTTGTCGCCCACGGAAAACTCGCGCACTTCAAGGTTGACGTGGATCGCTTCACAGCCGGCCACACAGGGAATGCCGAAGCCGCGAGCGACGACCGCGGCGTGGGACGTCTTGCCGCCACGCGCGGTCAGGATGCCCTGGGCGGCGAGCATGCCGTGGACGTCGTCGGGGTTGGTCTCATCGCGGACCAGCACCACTTTCTCGCCGGCATTACCGAGCTTTTCAGCCGTGTCGGCATCGAAGACAGCCTTGCCGACGGCAGCACCGGGCGAGGCGGCAAGCCCCTTGGCGACCGGTGCGAGCCCCACCTCGGCAAGGTAGTCCTCGTCAATGCGCGGGTGCAGCAGCTGGTCAAGGTCCGAAGCCTTGACGCGCTGGACGGCTTCTTCGCGGGTGATGAGGCCCTCGCCCGCCATTTCGACGGCCATCCGCACGGCGGCCGGGCCGGTGCGCTTGCCTACGCGGCACTGCAGCATGAAGAGCCGTCCACGCTCGATCGTGAACTCAAGGTCCATCATGTCGGAGTAGTGCTTCTCAAGCCGATGGCCGATCTCGACGAACTCGTCGTACACGGCTGGGTTTTGGGCCTTGAGCTCACTGATCGGAACAGGGGTGCGGACGCCGGCGACGACGTCTTCGCCCTGGGCGTTCATCAGGTACTCACCGTACAGGATGTTCTCGCCCGTGCTGGGGTCCCGCGTGAAGGCGACGCCGGTGCCGCAGTCGTCGCCGAGGTTGCCAAACACCATCGCCTGGATGTTGACGGCGGTGCCAATCTCATCGGGGATCTTTTCGCGGCGGCGATACACGATGGCGCGGTCGTTGTTCCAGCTCTTGAACACGGCCTCGATGGCCAATTCGAGCTGACGCCACGGGTCGGCGGGGAAGGCCGAGCCCGTCTTTTTCAAGACCAGCGCCAAGAACTCGTTGCAGATCTGCTTGAGGTCATCGGCGGTGAGGAAAGTGTCGAGCTTGACACCTTTGCGGCGCTTGTGGTCGTCGAAGATCTCTTCAAAGTGATGCTTGTCGACGTCGAGCACGACGCTGCTGAACATCATGATAAAGCGGCGGTTGGCGTCATAAACGAAGCGCTCGTTGCCGCTTTGGGCGATCAGGCCCTGCAGCGTCTCCTGGTTGAGGCCGAGGTTCAGGATCGTGTCCATCATGCCCGGCATGGAGAACCGCGAGCCGGAGCGCACGGAGACGAGCAAAGGGTTGGCCGGGTCGCCGAACTTCTTGCCGAGGTCCCTTTCCACGTCGGCCATGGCGATGCGGACCTGGTCCATCACGCCCTCCGGCAGCGTTTGTCCCGAAGCGTAGTACTGGGTGCAGACTTCGGTGGTGACGGTGAATCCCGGGGGCACGGGCAGTCCAATGTTGGACATTTCAGCGAGATTGGCCCCTTTGCCGCCAAGGAGGTCCTTCATGGACGCGTTCCCTTCGCGGAAGAGATAAACAGTTTTTTCAGACATGATGCAGGCGTTGCTCCGGTCGTTTGTGGGGTGTGAGTTCGCCCGTCCTAGCGACGCTGCGAGGCGCGCGACCGGAGAGGCAGTCTACCCGCGCCACGTGACGCGAACGCGCCAACGCCGTTAAGGGATCAAGGAGGAAGATGGAGCGGGAAACGAGATTCGAACTCGCGACCCTCTCGTTGGCAACGAGATGCTCTACCACTGAGCTATTCCCGCTCTCGGGAACGACATTGTACCTCTCCATGCCAACGGTGGCAACCGCCGGTGTCGTAAAATGGACGAGCCGCGATGCGGCACTTGGAGGTCGATCTTGCTTATCACTAGTTTGACGGCGGCGCTCGCGATGGCGCCCCAAGCCGTCACCGCCCCGCCGAGCGTGGGCTATCCGCCGTACGTCACCAAGACGCTCTACGCCGAAAATGACTTGCGCGGCAAGACGTTCCCGAAGCTCGAGGTCGCGACCTGGCTTACGGATGAACCGAACACCAAGGGCAAAGTCGTGCTGTATGACTTCTGGGCCACGTGGTGCGGCCCATGCCGCGCGCTGATTCCCGAGCTCAACGAGTGGACGGAGAAGTTCAAAGGCGATCTCGTCATCGTCGGTGTGAGCGATGAGGAAGCGGGCGTCGTGACCGAGTTCAAAGAAAAGACGCCGATGCACTATCCGCTGGCCGTGGACCCCCAGCGCCGCATGTCCAAGCTGATCGGCATCAAAGGCATCCCGCATGCGGTGGTCGTCACGCCCGACGGCATCGTGCGCTGGCAGGGCTTTCCTGGGTCCGAGGAAGACCGGCTGACGACCGAGAAGATGACCCAGATCATCAGCGCATGGAAGGCATCGTCGAAAGCGACGGGTGCCGGAACGATTCGCAGCTGACCGCTTGTGCCATAATTCGTGTTCACTCCTGGACCGGGTGACGTGCCCGGTCTCCCATGGGACCCATCAGGAACGAACATGAGCGAAGCCCCCCATAACCCTCGACAGCCAATCGCGCCGACCGCCGTCGGCGGTGTCCGCGACAAAGACGCCGTCATTGGCGGCGCCGAAGGCAAGCCAAGGCCCCGCCGTCGCCGCAAGGTCAGCTATCTGACCATCAACAAGATCGACAACGTGGACTACAAAGAGGTCAACATCCTTCGCAGGTTTATCAACGAGTACGGCAAGATCCTTCCGGCACGGCAAACCGGCAATACGGCCAAGCAGCAGCGCATGATCACTCGCGCTGTCTCTCGGGCGCGCGAAATGGCCCTCTTGCCGTTTGTCAATCGCGAGATGGTGGATCGGCGCGAATCCGGTCGCCGCGGCATGAATCAGCCCGCACCCGAGCAGTCAGCGCCAGAAGCCCCATCAGCGCCGACCGAAGAGTCTCCCACGGTCGAATAGGCGCAGACGCCGCGGTATTCTTGCGGCATGTCGACTGTCACCCAGAAGGAGTTTCCGGCGCCGTCCGCATTGGCGACGCCGACCACCCATTCGTCTGAGGGGGCCCATCGTGTCACCACGGCGCTGGCCCAGCTGACCGCTGACGCCTTCGCGCTCTACATCAAGACCAAAAACTTCCACTGGCACGTCAGCGGGCCGCACTTCCGCGACTATCACCTGATGTTCGACGAGCAGGCGGATCAGGTCTTCGACATGATCGACGCTTTGGCCGAACGAGCACGCAAAGTCGGCGGCACCACCATTCGCAGCGTCAGTCACATTGCGTCGCTCCAGCGGATCAAGGACGACAATGACGCCTTTGTCGATCCGCAGGAGATGCTGAAGCGATTGGCTGCCGATAACCTCGAATATGCGCGCAACCTCGAAGAGGCGCACCGGGTGTGTGGCGACGCAGGCGACGCCGCGACAACCAGCATCTTGGAGAACTATATCGACGAGACCGAGCGCCGCGTGTGGTTCCTCTCGATGGCCGCCGAGCAAAACTAAGCCGACGCCGTCTTCGGTCCGTAGTAGATGCGCTGAAAGAGCGGCGATGCCATGAGCGTCGTCACGATTGCCATGATGACCATCATGGTGAACAGCAACTGCGTAATCAGTCCGGCCTCATAGGCAATGTTCAAAATGATGAGCTCCATGAGGCCGCGGGCATTCATGAGCGTGCCGATGGCGGTAGCCTCGCGCCACGGCTCACCGGCAGCCTTCGCGGCCAGGGTACAGGCCACTCCCTTGCCCACGATCGCTGCAACGCAAATCAAAGCCGTGACGCCCCAAAGCTCCCAAGAGTCCACCAGGCTGATCTTTGTATTCAGCCCGCTATAGATAAAAAAGAGCGGGAGCAAGAGCGTGGTGGTCAGCGGTCCGACGCGCGTCTCGACCCACTCTTGGACCACGCCGCGCGGCATCGACGCCCCCGCGAGGAACGCGCCGAAGACCGCGTAGATGCCGATGACGTCGGTGTACCAGGCGCAAAACATCAGGTACGTCAGTACGATTCCAAATGCGATTGGGGTGAGTGTGCCTGACTTGAGGGCCGGGGCCAAGATGCGTTCGAGAAGGCGCCGTCCAAGCGTCAGCGTCAATACGGCAAACACGGCTGCTCCCCCCAGCGCTTTCATTGCGATCGTGGCATCGCCGCGAAACGAGGACAAAACGACGGCCAGCATGCCCCAGGCGACAGCGTCGTCCGTCGCCCCAGCGCCAAGGGCAAGCGTGCCCATCGAGGTCTTGGCGATGCCCTTCTCATAAATGATGCGGGCGAGCATGGGAAAGGCGGTGATGCACATCGCCGCTCCCAAGTACAGGCCCGCCTGCCACGGGACGACATTCTCGGTAAACGAGTCGCCGCGCGGAAACAGGACCCAAACGCCCAATGCCCAGCCGAGGACAAAGGGAAACAGGATTCCGGCAATCGAGACGGAAACAGCCCCCAACGCCCTTTTGCGAATGAGATTCAGGTCGAATTCAAGCCCGACGAGAAACATGTAGAGCACCAGCCCCACCTGGCTCATCGCGTACAGGATCTGCATTGATGGGTGCTTGGCGGTAACCGTGACGCCGTTCTGGGCGATTTCCATGACACGCGGGAAAAGAAAGCCCTGGGCGGCAGGCGCTAATGCGCCAAAGAGCGACGGCCCCAAGATTACGCCGCAAATCATCTCGCTGACGACTTGCGTCTGGCCAAAAAACCGTCCCAGCCATCCGACCACGCGGCAGGCGAGCAACACGACCGCCAGTTGGAGGAACAACCGAATGCCAAGTTCCAGGTCGGTCATGCTGCCTCGCGTACGTTGCGCATTCTTGCACGCCGGAGGGGACTTATGCGCTCAAGTATAATGGGACCTCGGCGTCGGGACGTGGCGCAGTTTGGTAGCGCGCTTCCATGGGGTGGAAGAGGTCGCACGTTCGAATCGTGTCGTCCCGACCAGGTTCCCTCTTTCCGCTGCCGTGGCCGGTTGTGGGCAGGACTTCACTGCGATCCGGCGAAGTTTCTTGGCATGCGCGGGTGGGGCGGGTCTATTCGGTTCGCCTTGGCTTCGGTGGGCCTGTTGGCGGTGTCGAGTTGGGCCGTTGCGCAAGACTCCCCGTCGGAGACCGAACTCGCGATACGCCCCGTTTATGAGTGGGTTCTCGGGGCCGTTCGGACGGAGGCGATCAAGCGAAATTTCCAGGACATCACGGGCATTGGGCCACGGGTGGCGGGAACGGATGGCGAGCGCAAGGCCTTGGAATACGCTGAGCGACGGCTGCGAGATCTCGGGCTGACCAACATTCGGCGCGAATCCTTTGAGGTCACGGTCCCCGACCCCGAGGCGACGGGAAGTCTGCGGGTTGGCGGCCGGTCGGTCGAGGTTTATCCGCTGTGGCCGAATTTGGTGCAAACCTCCACGTGCGACGTGGAGGGGCCGCTCATCTATGGCGGTGATGGGAGTCTGGAGGCGTTCCGTGGCCTCAGCGTCGATGGCGCCATCGTCGTCATGGAGTTTGATAGCGGGGCGCGTTGGCGCAATGCCGCCAAGCTGGGCGCGAAGGCGGTGATCTTCCTGGAGCCGCGAACTGTTACCCGCGCCGACGCCGAGCAAAAGTTCAGCAACGTCCCGCTCAACATCCCGCGCTTCTATTTGCCCCTTGAACGAGCGGGTGCGATTTTGACTGCGGCGTACCGCGGGGAGTGGGCCAACCTAAATTGCCGGCAGGATTGGGTGAAGCGCGAAAGCTACAACCTTTTGGCCGATCTGCCGGGAACCGACTCGGCCAGCGAGCACGAGCGCGTGCTGCTCTTCGGCTACGCGGACTCCATGTCGGTCGTCCCCAAGCTGGCCTACGGCGCGAGTTCGGCGACGGGACTGGCGGCACTGCTGGAACTCGTCGAGCAACTCAAGAACACGGAGCGGCGTCGCCCGCTCACGGTCTGCGTTTCGGGCGCCCACTTTCTGGCCATGCAAGGCGCCCGCGAATTCGTTGAGAAGCGCTTTGAGACCGACCGTCAGCCCTATCTCGTGGGATTCACGCTCGATCTGAGCGGCGGCAGCCCGACGATTGGCAACTATGCCCAAGGCTGGTTCTATGAATACCGGGATGAACTGATGTTTCAGGTTCGTCCGTTCTCGCGCCTGCTGCGAGAGCATGCGGACCGGATGGCCAAGGTCTTTGGAGTGCCCCATGCACGCCAGCTGATGCTGGACGCCATGAACAACAGTGACGACCGTCCGTGGCGCAACAACATTCCCGGCAAGTTCGCCTTCGATTGTGAGCCGTTCCTGCTGGCCCAATACCAGGTGATGACGCTCGCCACAGTAAACGATGGGCGCGCACTCGTCGATACTCCCTTTGATACGGCGGACAGGGTTGACCTTGCGAATGTGGCCATTCAAACGCGGACGATTTTGGCCATCTTGCATCACGCGCTCAACGACTCCAGCCGCAAAGGCGCCCTGACCGATTTTCGCGTACCGATGTCGCCGCAAGGCCCGACACGCATGGGCATCGTTGGCGGGTTCGCCAAGCTGACGGGGCGGGTGGTCGTCTTCGATCCCAACGTGAGTTTTGTTCCCGATGTGCCGGTTCCAGGCGCGGTCGCCACCCTTGGGAATCGCCAAAAAACGCTGATGGGCGTGCGCGGCGACATGATGGACCGCGTCGGCGAAAACGCGGAGTATCGCTTCGTCGGTGCGGCGCCGATCAGTTCCTACTGGGTCTGGAACATGCGGATGACGTCGCTGGACGCCTTTCGCCTGAACCCCGAAACCGGCCGTATCGATCACGCGCCGTCGCTGGGATTGATCGGTGAGACCGACTCGCTGTTCGAACTCAAGGCAGCCTATAAATCCACGCCGATCGTGGTCTTTCCCTGTACCGCCGTCGACCTCTACGACCTCGTCGATCCGCAGGACTTGCGAGCTCTCCAGTACTCCACGATCCTCGATGCCGAGACCGACGCGACACCGCGATACTTCGGTTTTTATCAATCCTGGGTTGACACTCGGCTCACCAGCGAGGTGGAAGACACGGCCGTGCTCTTTATGGAGCCGGCCAAGCGGTTTAAAGTCCTGATGGGCAGCCTCGGGGAGTATCGACTGATCCTCACCAATTCGTTTGCGGCCGCGCCGTTCGGCATTGGCTACCTCGCCCCAGGACCGAGCGGCGAAGCGCTGATGAATGCCGACGATCGCAGCCTGATCACGACGGGCGGCCGCATGCCACTCTTGCCGCTCCAAACGGCTCGGGACATCCATGCCATCAACCAGCATCGGCTCGATCAGTTCGCGAAATATCGCATGATCAGTCCAGGGATCAGCGCGCTGCAGGGTCAGGCTGAGGCCGAACTCCAGGATGCCGTGGCGGCCCAAGAGGCGAAGGACTGGCCGGCATTGGAGCGTCATGCCCGCGCCGCCTGGGGGTTGGCGCTGCGAGCCCACCCCATCATCCAAAAGACCGCCAACGACGTGGTGAACGGGGTGGTCTTCTACCTTTTTCTGCTGGTTCCGTTCAGCTATTTTATGGAGCGACTCCTGTTCGCGTGCCGCTCGCTGACCGCGCAACTGGGCTATGCGGGGGGAATCTTCATCGGCTCCTTCTTGCTCCTCCGGCTGATTCACCCGGCCTTCGAGATCGTGAGCAACCCGTTTATGATCTTTGTGGGCTTTGTGATGGGCGCGCTCAGCGTGATCGTCATCTCGTTTATTCTGAGCAAGTTCGAGACCTCGCTCAAGACCTTGAAGGCGGCGCAGAGCGGGGTGCATGAAGTCGACATTCGACGTTTGAGCGTCGCTCTGGCCGCGTTCAACTTGGGCGTGAGCAATATGCGCCGCCGCAAAGCCCGCACGATCCTGACCACGCTCACCCTGGTGGTGATGACCTTTATCGTCCTCAGCTTCACGTCGATCGTCTCGGACATTCGATTTGCGGAGGCGAAAAGCGATGACGACGCACGCTATCCCGGCCTGATGATTCGCAACCCTGGGCTGGACCCGATGCAAAACAACACATACCGTCTGATGGCGAATGAGTTCGCCGACCGCGCCGCCGTCTCCCGGCGCGCGTGGTACTACGGGGCGGATATCCGTGATGTGGGAACCCAAACGCTGTCGCGCGCCGACCGCGCGGTCGACGCTCGGGTCATGCTGGGACTCGACCCCGAAGAAGCAGGCGTCACGCGTCCGCAGGAGGGACTGCTGCCTGGCAGCAGGTGGTTTGAGCCAGGCGACCGCGACGTGATGATCCTTCCCGAGCCGATGGCAGAGCAGCTGAAAATCAAAGCGGACGACGTCGGTCGGGCCTATGTCAACTTTGCAGGCAAACCCTACCTGGTGATCGGGCTGATCGACGCCGGGTTCTTGCGCGGGCTGACAGACCTCGACGGCGATTCCATCTTGCCCGCTGACTTCAGCCTGTCGCGGCAGCAGCAGACGGAGTCGCGCACCGCGGCAGATGCCTTTCGCAAGTACATCCGCATCGACCCTGGCCAAGTCTTCTTGGTCCCGGCGCAAACCGCGCTCGACTTGGGCGCTGACGTGCGCTCGATTGCTGTCGGCTTTGAAAAACCAGAAGACACGCGTGAGCGGCTCGAGGCGCTGATGCCGCGATTGCGGATGAACATCTATGCAGGCGTGCAGGATGGCGACGCCATCAAGATTCGGCAGTTCAGCGCCATGCAGTCCCAACAGGGAAGGGGGCTTGCGCTCGTGCTGATCCAAATGGCCATTGCGGCCATCTTCGTGCTCAATACCATGATTGCCAGCGTCTATGAGCGCACCAAGGAGATCTCGATCTTCAGCGCGATTGGATTGGCGCCGAACCATATCGCCATGCTGTTCTTTGCCGAGTCGCTGGTCTATGGGATTTTGGGAGCGGTCATCGGCTACTTCATCTCTCAGGCCATCGCCAAAGTGATCATCGTGACGAACGCGCTTCAAGGGCTTTACTTGAACTTCAGCTCCACTTCGGCGGTGCTGTCGGCGGCGATCGTGATGTCGGTGGTGTTGCTCAGCACGATCTACCCGGCCCGACGCGCCAGCCAGATCGCCGCGCCAGCGCTGGAAGAAGACCTGACCGAAGTTGAGCCCGACTCCAATGACTGGACGATCCCGCTGCCGTTCAGCGTTTCCTCTGACGAGGCCCCTGCGCTCATCGAGTACTTGGGCGAATGGTTCGCTGCCTATGAGGAGTACACGGTCGGCGATTTCGTGACCTCTGCGACCGAGCTTTCATTGGCGTCCAGCGAGTACGGAATGAATTACTGCGTGGAGACCACGGCTTGGCTGGCACCGTATGACCTGGGCGTGTGCCAGCGGGTTCGCCTCGTCGCGTCGGCATCAAAGCTGGAGGGCGTTCACGATCTGACGCTGCACTTGACGCGCACGAACGGCGACCCCGAGAACTGGATCACCACGAACAAGCGGTTTCTGGCCAACTTGCGCAAGCAGTTCCTGACTTGGCGAACGCTGGATCGCGATCAGCAAGAGCGGTTTCATGAGCGGGCGCGCGAGCGGGCCAAACCGCGCGATCCCGTGCTCACCTAGGGCGCGGTATCTTTTCGGCGATGGCCGACCTCCAGCCCACGCCGCCCCAGAACTGGCGCGATTTCTTCGACGAGCAGGCCGACACTTACGAACAGAACGCGTTCACCAAGAACACGCGCGTGGAAGTGGATTTCTTGCTCGACCTATTTCCTCTGGAGGAAGGAGCGAGAATCCTCGACCTGGGATGCGGCACGGGAAGGCATGCCATCGAACTGGCGGCACGGGGATTTGCCCTCACCGGTGTGGACTTTTCGCCGCGAATGCTTGAGGTCGCGCGGCGAAACGCAGCCGATCGTGGTGTTCGGGTGGAGTGGGTCCTGGCCGATGCGCGCGCCTATCGCGGCGAGCACCCTTTCGACCTGGTGATCTGCCTGTGCGAGGGCGCCTTCAATCTGGCGGACTTTCGTGAAAACCCCGTGATGCACGACTTGGCCGTGCTGGAAACGGCGGCGGTCCATGCATCGCCTGGCGCCGGATTCGTTCTGACGGCGCTCAATGGGTATCGGATCATCCGTCAGCTCAATGACGACGCCGTCGCCCAGGGCCAGTTCGATCCGGCAACGATGCTGGCGACCTATGTGGACGAGTGGTCACTGCCCACTGGGCCAAAGCAAGTGGTGGTCCGCGAGCGCCTCTATATCCCGCCGGAAGTCTGTGCGATGCTTCAGATCAAAGGGTTCCAGATCGCGGCGGTTTATGGTGGCACGGCGGGCGAATGGGGCAAGCGGCCTCTGAAACTCGATGAGATCGAAGCCATGTATGTCTGTCGCCGCGCCGACCGGTAGCATGGCGACATGTGGTGTCTCGCTTTGGCCGTGCTCTCCGGGGGGCCGATGATCGCGGAGGACCCGCTGAACCGGCTGGAACTCACGGCGCCGATTTCGCGCTGGGACGAAGGGCTCCCGCTCGGCAACGGCCTCACGGGCGCGCTGCTATGGGGCGGAGAAAACCAGCTCAGTGTTTCCCTTGACCGAGGGGACTTGTGGGACTTGCGCCAGCCACCGATCTTTTCATCGCCGGAGTTCCGCTATGCAACGATCAAACAGTGGGTCGCGGAAGGCAAGCAATCCGAAATCTCTCGCGTGTTTGATTGGGCCTACGACCACTTCCCAACCCCCACCAAGCTGCCGGGTGCTCGCCTGGAGATTGGCCTGAGTCGCGCCATCCGTCGGTTTGACCTTGACCTGCTTCGCGGCGAGGCAACCCTGAGCGGTGCGAATGGGGCCGTGGGTGAGGCGCTCATGCCGCCGGGGCTGAACGGCATCGTCATGCGGTGTGACGCACCCATCGTCGAGGTTCGGATTCGGCGGCCGGCCGCTGAGCCAAGGGAAGGGTCGAACTCGCTTGATGCAGCATCGATTGCTGCTTTGGGTTATCCACGCGCCCTGGAAGGGAGCGATGACGGCGAAGTGTGGTTCGTGCAGCCCACTGCGGAGGGCTGGAGCTACGGGGTGGTTTGTCGATGGACGACCGGGGTTCACGGAACTGAACTGGTGGCGCTCATTGAGCGCGGGCCGGGGCAGGCGTGGCTGGCATCGGCCCGGCGCCGTGCCGCCGAAGCGCTTTCGCGCGGTTATGCCGCCTGGCGCGATGAAAACGCCTCGTGGTGGCAATCGTTCCACCAGTCGTCGCGCCTCCAAATACCGGACGAATCGCTTCAGCGCCACTACAACACCGTCAAGTACTTCTACGGAGCCGCGTCTCGCCGCGCCGCGCCGCCCATGCCTTTGCAGGGCGTTTGGACGGCCGATGCCGGAGCGCTTCCTCCGTGGAAGGGGGACTACCACAACGACCTGAATACGCAGACTACCTACGGCGCTTACCTGACGGCGGGACTGTTCGATTCCGGGCTCTCGTTTCTCGACATGATGTGGGATCTTCGGCCCACCTTTCAGGATTTTGCGAAAGACTTTTACGAAGTCAATGGTCTGATTGTGCCCGGTGTCATGGACCTTAAGGGTCGTCCATTAGGCGGATGGTCGCAGTATTCTCTCTCTCCCACCAATACGGCATGGATCGCCGACCTGTTTGTGAAGCATTGGCAGACGACGGGTGACCCAGCCTTTCTCCGCGAGCGAGCCTATCCGTGGTGCGCGGATGCGGGGAACGCCCTCGCGGCATTGCTTCAGCCCGGGCCAGATGGCCGCTGGGTATTGCCCCTTTCCTCATCGCCCGAGATTCACGATAACTCCCTGCAGGCGTGGCTCAAGCCAAACTCGAACTACGATCTGACGCTGATGTTGGCCATGTTTCGGGGCCTTGAGCGCATGGCCCTTGCCATTGAACGGCCCGACCAGGCCGAGCGTTGGGCCGAGTTTGCCGACCGGCTGGGCCCCCTATGGGCGGACGACGTTCACGGCTTCCTTGTCGCCGATGGCATGCCGCTTCACGAAAGCCACCGGCACTTTTCGCATCTCATGGCGATCCATCCGCTTTACCTTTGCGATGCGCCTCCTTTGAGCTACGTTGCGCGCCGAAGCTTGGCCTCAACCTTGAGACTTGGAACGAAGCAGTGGACCGGGTATTCCTTTAGTTGGATGGCATGCATGTTGGCAAGAATGGGCGATGGGGAAGGAGCGCATCGCTTTCTCAAAGACTACTTGAGCTTTACGGTGCGCAATGGCTTTCACGTAAACGGCGATCAGTCGGGGACGGGACTCTCAAGCTTCACCTACCGACCTTTCACGCTGGAAGGCAACTTTCTGGCCATGCAGGCCGTGCATGAGATGCTGGTGCAGACCCGGCTTGGGGTCATCGAAGTGTTCCCTGCCGTGCCCGATGAGTGGACGTTTGCGAGCTTCACCGACCTTGCCGCGGAGAAAGGGGTCCGCGTATCGGCCCGGCGGTCTGGCGGCCGGACGGTCAGTGTTGAACTTCGGGCATCTCGTGACGTTGAGGCAAGGCTGATCGACCCATTTGGAGGGCGCAAGGCGACGTGGTCGCGGAAGCCCTCCACGGACTCGGCGGGCGAGTTGCGATTCTCGCTCAAAGCCGGAGAGTCGGTGTTGGGTACAGCGGCGAATTAAGCCTTCTTTTTGCGGGTCGTTGGCTTCTTCTTCGCGGGAGCCTTCGTGGTCTTGGCCGTCGTTCGCCCGCGGCGGACCGGTTTGCGACCGGTGGTGGGCGCCTGGCGGCGCCGCTCCAAGAGCTCGCCGGCCTGCTCAGCGGTGATTTCAACGGGGTTGACGTCCTTTGGGATCGTCGCGTTGGTCTCGCCGTCCGTGACGTAGGGGCCGAATCGACCCGACATGACCCGCACGGGGCCCGCTGCGCCGGGGACATTTTCGAGCGTGCGCATGGGTTCGACCGGAGTGCGAGCGGCACGTCGGAAGGTCTTCGGTTGGGAAAGCAGCGCCTGTGCCTGCTCCAACGTGATCGTGATGGCCTCGCGCCATGAGCCGAGGTTCCGGATCTCGCTGCCGCACTTGACGTACCCGCCGTATCGCCCCGAAGCGGCGATAACCGGTTCACCGGTCGCTTGATCCGTGCCCAAGGTGCGCGGCAGCTGGAGCAGGTCGGCAATCACCTCATCGCTGATCTCAGAGGGATGCAGATCGGGGGGCAACGTGACGCGTTTCGGCTCGATGCCGGCGGCGCGCTCTTCCTCTGAGACGACGGCCTCGAGATACGCGCCAAAGCGACCGTTCATCAGGCGCACGGGACGGCCTTCGGGCGAGACGCCGATGCTCTCTGCCGCGCTCTTCTTGCCGGCAAGGAGCTCCAGCGCCTTTTCCACCGTAAGGTCGGCGGGAGCCAGATCATCGGGCACATCGGCGAACTTCTTGTCCGTGGCAGGGCCGAGCTGAATGAAGGCTGAGCCGCGCTTGCTGAGCCGGATGACAATCTCTTTTCCGGAATCCGGATCCACGCCAATGCGGACGGCCGGGAAGGGGATTTCAGCGCGTCGTTCAGCGACGGCATCTTTCAGACCCGGGCGGCCATTTTCACCGAAGAAGAACTCTCGAAGATATCCCTTCGTCTCGGCTTCGCCGTTCGCAATGTCGTCCAATCGCTTGTCCATCTTCGCGGTGAAGCCGAGGTCCATGAATTCCTGGAAGTGGTTGTCGAGCACCTCCATCGTCAGGAAGGCGACGATGGTAGGTACCAACTCCTTGCGCACCTTGCGCACGTAGCCGCGATCTTCAATCGTGCGCAGGATCGTGGCATAGGTGCTGGGCCGGCCGATAGCAAGCTCTTCCAGCTTTTTGACCAGAGTCGCCTCGGTATAGCGGGCCGGGGGCTTGGTGGCATGGCCTTCGGCCGTGACCGTCGCCGGAATCAGTTGTTCGCCGACCGTCAGGCGCGGCAAGATGCGCTCTTTGCCCGCGATCTCGGCATCGGGGTCGTCGACGTCCTCGACATAGGCACGCAAGAATCCGGGAAAAACGATCTCCTTGCCCGACGCGCCAAAGGTCAGCGGACGCCCTTCGACGTCGACCGCTATTTCGATGCTGCTGCGCATGACGTCGGCGGCCCTCATTTGGCAGGCGAGCGTCCGTCGCCAGATCAGGTCATAAACCGCGTAATGCTGCTCCGATCGCCGCATGAGGTCGGCTCGGATCGACTCCGGTGTGCGGTGAATGTCCGTTGGTCGAATGGCCTCGTGGGCTTCTTGCGCGTTGGCGACCTTGGAGCGATAAACATGCGGTTTGGCGGGCAGATATTCGGCGCCAAACTTGGACTGAATTTCGCTTCGGATTTGACGCACCGCCTCGTCGGCAAGCGCCAGACTGTCCGTGCGCATGTAGGAGATCAAACCGGTCGGGTTCCCGCCAATGTCGATGCCCTCATAGAGCTCCTGGGCGATGCGCATCGCACGGTCAGCGGGCAGGCCGAGCTTGCGATTCGCCTCCTGCTGAAAGGTCGTGGTCCGGAAGGGTTCGGGCTGTCGCTCCATTCCGGGCTTGCGATCCGAGACGGTGACCACCCAGGGGCGGGCGGGAAGGGCGGCTTCGGCCAGGCGTCCGGCTTCTTCTTCCTTGAGCCAGTAGTGCGCCTGTTCGGCCAGTTCGCCCTCGATGTTGAATGACTGACCATTCGCAACGCGGCGACCATCAAGCGACTTCAACGTCGCGGCAAACGTGGCGGGCTTGCCATCAACGGTCTGCCCCACGTTGAAGGTTGCCTCCAGATCCCAATAGCCTGCCTCACGGAACCGATGCCGCTCGCGTTCGCGCTGCACAATCAGCTTCACGGCGGGCGACTGGACTCTTCCGGCGCTCAGGTCAGGCGCGACCAGACGCCAGAGCAGCGGCGAAAGGGTATAGCCATAGAGTCGATCGAGGATGCGCCGGGCTTCTTGCGCCTCGACCAGGTTTTCATCAACGGCTCGGGGGTTGGCGAGCGCGTCCCGGATGGCTTCGGCCGTGATTTCGTGAAAGGCGATGCGCTCAACCTTGACCGACTTCTTTGGCTTGAGCACCTGCAGCAAGTGCCAGCTGATGGATTCGCCCTCGCGGTCTTCGTCCGTGGCGAGCACGAGTGCTTCCGCGGACTTGAGGGCATCGCGCAGTCGGCTGATGTGCCGAACCTTGTCGGATGGAATCTCGTAAAAGGGTTCGAAGCCGTTGTCGATATCCACGCCATAGTCGGCCCACCACTTCTTGCGAAGGTCCTCCGGCAGTCCTCGGCGGTTTGTTGGCAGATCGCGCACATGGCCATAGGAGGCGTCGACGACGTAATCCGGACCGAGAAATCGACTGATCGTCCGAGCCTTGGCTGGCGATTCGACAATGACGAGCTTTTTCCCCATGAAGCGGTTCCCCAAGATGATAACAAACGGCGTCCGTGCCGTAAACGATCCCAACCTCGGGACTTTCGACGCTTGGCTGTTCTTACGAGATCGCGCAAGCGAAAGACATGTCGGTCACAATTCGGGAGTTTCCCGCGCCGGGCGGCGGTTAGTATGACCAAGGAATTCCATTCGATGCGACCCTTCCGGATCATTGTCCCTCTTCTTCTGCTCGCCACCGCCCTTTCGGCCCGCGCGGAAGAATCTTGGCTTGGCCTTTATCTACAGGGCCGCAAGATCGGCTGGTCCGGCACCGTGACCAAGCCAACGACGCTCAATGGCCGCGAACTGACGCTTTCCGAGGGAGAGATGGTGATGCGCGCCGAAATGCTGGGCAGCCGCATTGACATCAAGGTGCTTTCGAAGTCGTGGACGGATCGCGACGGCAAACTGGTCCGGATGACCTATGAGTCGGAGAGCGCTGGCCGCACGACGAAGGTTGAAGCGGAGTTCAGCGACGACAAGATTGTGGCGACATCCGAGAGCGCCGGCGCCGTGACCACCCGCACACTCGACGTGCCCAAAGACGGACTGATCATCGACGATCCGGTCACGCGCCTGATGGACGGCTCGATCCCGCCCGGCACAGCCCAGGTTTTCTATTCATTGGATCCGACGACCATGACGCTCATTCGCACGGTCGCCACCGTCAAAGGAACGGCAAAGACGACCTTGCGCGGCGCAGAAATAGAGGGTACTTTAGTTGAGATGGTCGATCCCAGGATGGTGACGAAAGTTTTCCTCACCCCCAAGGGTGACCTGATCAAAGTCGAGTCGCTTCTTGGCATCGAAATGATCCCGGAACCCAAGGCAACCGCCACGGACCTCAACGAGGGCTCGGCTCCCGGCGCGCCGCTTACCTTGGACCTTGCTTCTGCCTCGCGGATACCCATCAACGCCGACATTGACAACCCGCGACAGCTGGCGGGCATGTCGCTGGTCATCGAAGGGGTGGACCTGGCGCGGCTTCCGAGCGGTGACCACCAGACCATCGTCAAACAGGATGCAGGCTGGAAAGTCGACGTTCATCCCGTGCAACTGGAGAAAGCCGGAACGGTGGACATCGCCCGCGCTGCCGCTGCCGCCCGGGAATGGGTGAACCCCGGCATGTACGTCCCTTCCGACAGCGAAACGTTTCGCAATCTCGCAAAAGAGGTGATCGGCGACGCGAAAACGCCCGTCGAAGCCGGACGACGGGCGCGCAAGTGGGTTCATGAGCGGATGAAGCCGAACGCCGG
Organism: Fimbriimonadaceae bacterium; assembly: GCA_046292875.1. Taxonomy (GTDB): domain Bacteria; phylum Armatimonadota; class Fimbriimonadia; order Fimbriimonadales; family Fimbriimonadaceae; genus JBKBQD01. Next base: position 96,020 of record JBKBQD010000008.1, on the reverse strand, counting down.
GATTGGGGTGCTTCGCGATGCGAGCGAGGTGTTGGCTTCGCGAGAGGGGGTTTGCCGCGACTATGCGATCCTGATGGCCACGCTGTTGCGAGCGGCGGGAGTTCCGACTCGAGTCGCTAGCGGCCTCACGCTTTGGGACAACCACTTTTACTACCATGCGTGGGTCGAGGTCTTCGATGGGTCCAAGTGGATCGCTTTCGATGCGACCGAGCCTGTTGACCAGGTGTCGGCCGGGCATGTGAAGCTGGCGGTCGGCGCCGTGGAGGACGCTTTTGTGTTTACGATCCTCGATGGGGCCAAAGTTCGCGTATTGGACTTTCGAAACCGTTAAACTATTAGGGAAGCACCCATGAGACGCGGAGGGCAGATTTTTGTTTGGATTTGCGGGCTGCTCGGCGCGTTTGGCGGAGCGGTGGTCGCACCGCAGGTCCTCCAGTTCCTGTTCTCGTGGATGAACCGGAGTTTCGGCTCGCCCTCGGCGGCGGAGTCTTATTCGGGCGCGGAGTCATTCTTCTCTCGCGCACCGTTTGCCGTGCTCGGCGCGGTGCTGGGCGCGTTTGTCGGCGCGGTCATCCTGCGGACGCTGCATCGCTGGCTCGACCGCTGGGACCAGATGGCCGTCGGCAACAAAGCGACCCTCTTTATTGGCGTGCTGGCGGGATTCCTGATGTCGTCGCCGTTTCTCTTTCTCTTTAATGCGACGATGCCGGGGGTCTATATTCCCTTCGCCTTTATCGGGCTGACCCTCGGGCTTTCCGCCATTTCGGTTTATGTGCTTCAGTCGATGGAGGAGTACTTGCCCTGGAGCAAGTCGAAAGGTCGCACCCGCCGGACGGGGATCAAGATCTTTGATACGAACGTGATCATCGACGGGCGCATCGAGCAAGTGCTGCGGACGGGATTCTTGGATGGCCAGATCTATGTGCCGGGTTTCGTGCTTGCCGAACTCCAACACATCGCCGACGACGCCGATCCCTTGCGTCGCCAGCGTGGCCGCCGCGGCCTGGAGATTCTCCGGCGCATTCAAGCCGACTTTCCGGTCGAAGTTCGCGTCCATGACCGGCTGGTTTCTGACCCGGGCCTCGATGTCGACACGCGCCTCGTGCGCCTGGCCTTGGCCCTGGGGGCCGATGTCGTCACCAACGACTTCAATCTCAAGCGCGTGGCCCAGGTCCAAGACGTGCGCGTTCTCAGCTTGAACGACCTTGCTGTGGCCCTTCGCCCCGACGTTCTTCCCAAAGAACGGCTCGAACTGTTTGTCGTGCGCGAGGGAAGCCAGTATGGACAGGGCGTTGGCTATCTCGAGGACGGCACGATGGTGGTTGTCGAAGGCGGCAAAGACGCGATCGGCTCAAAAATCGACGTCACCATTTCCCAGGTGATTCAAAACGACCGTGGTCGCATGATTTTCGCGGAGCCGACGATCGAGGAGTCTGATCCGAACGAACTCCCGCCGATTCGCCGCCGCAACCTTCCCCGCCGCAACGGCAACGCCGGTTAAGGCTTGCGATCGCCGTGGCTTGCCCGGGCAAGGAGCCGCACCGGCGTCCCGACCATGGGATATTCCTTTCGCAGCCGGTTCTCCAGGTAGCGCTTATAAGAGAAGTGGAGCAATTCGGGATCGTTGCAGAAGATGGCAAATGCGGGGGGCCTTGCCCCGACTTGGGTCGCGTAATAGATTTTGAATGCTTTTCCCTTTGAAGAGTAGGGCCGCTCGTAGGTCGCGTCGTGGAACAGGCGATTTAGGCGTCCGGTCGAGATCCGCATGCTGTAGGACTCCAAGGCGCTGAGGACCGTATCCAGAACGGGCTCGAGACCGGAGCCCTCCTGGGCGCTGGCAAAGCAGATCGGCGCATACGAGAGCTCGGGAAGCTCGTTGCGGATGACCGTGACGAACTCCTTTTTGAAGTCCGAGTTTTTGTTGGGGCGCCCGTTGGGCGGTTCGATCAGGTCCCACTTGTTGACGCAGATCACGCAGGCACGCCCAGCGTCGTGCGCGATCTTGGCGATGCGCTTGTCGCCGTCGGTGAGGCCCTCGTCGCCGTCAACGACGACCAAGGCGCAGTCCGCCCGCTCAATGGCGCGGGTGGCCCGGTTCGCCATGTAGTACTCGACCGTGCCTTGAATCTTGCCCCTTCGTCGCAGGCCCGCCGTATCGATCAGGCGGAAAGGCTCGCCCCGATACTCCAGAAGGGTGTCTACTGCGTCGCGGGTGGTGCCCGGGATGTTGGAGACGATGGCGCGCTGCTCACCGGCAAAGGCATTCAGCAAAGACGATTTGCCGACGTTGGGCCGACCGACGATGGCGAGGCGGATCTCTTCTCGCGTGTCGGCCGATTCTTCCACTTTGGGGAGCAAGCCGACGATCTCGTCCAGCAAATCGCCGACACCTCGGCCATGCAAGCCGGAAACGGCCCACACGTCGCCCATCCCGAGTTCATAGAACTCAGTGGCGTGGAAGTCGCGCTGCGGGTTGTCGCTCTTATTGACCACGACCAGCACGGGAGCTTTAATGCCGCGGAGCCGGTCCGCCAACTCTTGGTCGCCGGGATGGACTCCTGCTGCCGCATCCGTGAGAAAGACCACCAGGTCGGCCTCTGCCAGCGCAATCTCGGCCTGGACACGGATTTGCTCCACCAAGGGGTCGTCATCCTGAAAGATGATGCCGCCGGTGTCGACGACGACGAACTTTCGTCCGTTCCATTCGCATTCGCCGTAGAGCCGGTCGCGGGTGATGCCCGGTGTGTCTTCGACGACGGCCACGCGACGGCCCACGAGGCGGTTGAACAGCGTGCTTTTGCCGACATTCGGTCGACCCACGATCACGACAACAGGGAGTTTGGTTCGGGGGTCCATCGGCCTACAGACAAGATACCGTAGAGGTGTCGGACGCGCCGGTTGGCAGGTAACGTTAAGGACATGAACTTTTGGGGCGGGGCAGCGACGCTGTCCTTGACTCTCTGTCTTTCCTGTCTTGTCTCCGCCCAAACTGATTACCGGCAAGAACGGCGCTATGTGCTCACCATGGTGGGGCAGTCCTATCCGATCCTTGGCGCCGAGGACACCCGCCAGGCGTGGGGACTGGCCTTCGGCGTTGAGCGTATCCAAAAGCAGCTTCGCTTTCGCGACATTCCCGGAAGGCTGTCACTGGAAGCCTATTTTCTCGATTCTTCCAGCAAAGGAGAGGATATTCATCCGCCCAATCGCTCCGCCATGTTTGGGATGGTTGGCATTGCTCGATGGGAGGGGCACTCGCGGGCTGGTCTCCGTGGCTATCTTGGGATTGGCTGGGGACTTCAAGTCGTCGATCGCGAGCTGGTCGATCTCAGCACCCCCGTCAACTCCACCCCGATTCTCGAGCTTGGCGGACGCTACACCGCCGGACGGAGCGACATCACGCTGGCGCTCCGCTGGCTGCATGCTTCCAACGCGGGGCTGCGTGGCAACAACCAAGGCCTGAACTTCATCATGCTGATAGCTTCGGCCTCATTTTGAGATGGAGAAGCGGCTTGCCTTTTCGGAATCGCCGTATGAGCCGATCGTGGGCTTTGCCCGCGCCGTGCGCATCGGGCCCCACGTGTGGGTGGCGGGCAGCCTGGCGGTCGATGGCGAGGGCCGCCCGATCGGCGTCACCGCATATGAGCAAGCGATCGCGATCTTTCGGCGCAAGGTCGAGCCTGCGCTGCATCAACTGGGCGCCTCTCTGGAGAACGTGGTGCGGACCCGGATGTTCCTGGTCGACCCGTCCGATGCCGCCGAAGTGAGCCGCGCGCATAAAGAGACGTTCGGCGAGACGTATCCCGCCGCGACGATGCTGGTGGTGTCGGGCTTTGTCGGGCCGGGCTTTTTGGTGGAGATCGAGGTCGACGCCTTCATCCCGGAGTGACCAAAGCCCCGGTGCCGCAACGCGCGGGCTTGCCGCAGCGTTGCCATGTTCATGACACGTATGGCAAAAGGTGGATTGATCGTCGGGACGTTGCGCGCGCTTCGTGACCCCCACGCGCCGACCGCGCTGAAGGTGCTTTTCTTGGCTGCGATCGCCTACGTCGTGTTGCCTCTTGACTTCGCGCCAGACGTGATTCCCGTGCTGGGATGGGCGGATGACGCGCTGATTCTGCTGCTTTCGGCTGTGCGCCTGCGATCGGCGCATACGGCGCGGGTGCGCCCGCCCATCCCAAGGCCAGTAGAATTCACCCGTGCTCCTTGAAGCCTCGAGGCTCCGCAAGTCATTTGGAGTCCACGAAGTGCTGACCGACGTGTCGTTCCGATTGGATCGACGCGATAAGGTCGCACTCGTCGGACGCAATGGCGCGGGCAAAACCACGCTGCTGCGATTGATCAGCGGGCAAGACACGCCCGACGGCGGCTCGCTGCGCCTGGCTCGCGGAGTCAAGGTCGGACTTCTGCGGCAAGAGTCGTCGGTGGCGGATGGCTCGACGGTGCTTGAGGAAGCGCAGCGGGGCCGCGAGGCTGTGCTGGCCATGGAATCGCGCTTGCGCGAATTGGAGCGAATCCTTGAGGGAGACCCCAGCGCCGACGACCTGGAGGAGTACGCCACGCTGCACGAACACTTTGTCGAAGCCGAAGGATACGGCGCGCGCGAGGACGTCCGCAGCGTGCTCAGCCACATGGGATTCGACGAGGACGAGTTCAGCAAGCCGACGGACGTGCTCAGCGGGGGCGAGCGCACCCGTCTGGCCCTGGCGCGGCTCTTGCTGGAGGAGCCCGATCTGCTGATCTTGGATGAACCCACCAACCACCTTGATCTCCAGGCCACGGAATGGCTGGAAGGCTGGATTCGGCGCTATCCGGGAGCGGTGCTGCTCGTGTCCCACGACCGCGTCTTTCTCGAAGCGACCGCCGAACGTGTGCTCGACATGCGCGACGGCAAGGTCTTTGCCTATCCCGGGCCGTTCCCCAAGTTTTTGGAGCTAAAGCAGGCGGAGTTCGAGCGCCAGGCAGAGGTGGCGCGCCGCCAAAAAGAGCAGATGGACCGGATGGACGAGTTCGTCCGGCGGTTCATGAACAGCGAGCGCACCGCCCAAGCGAAAGGGAGGCTGCGATTGCTCAACCGCCTGCGAGCCGAGGCGGTCGAGGCGCCCAAGCAAGAAAAGGGGATCCAAGCCGGATTCCAGAAGACGGAGCGCAGCGGTGACCTGGTCCTTCGGCTCAAGGGGATTTCGATAGCGTTCGATGGGATTCCCCTCCTGCGGTCGGTTGATTGGACAGTTCGATATCGCGAGCGATGGGGGGTCATCGGCGAGAACGGGGCAGGCAAATCCACGCTGATTCGCATCGCCCTGGGCGAGCGGGCTGCCGATTCCGGTGAGGTCTCGGTCGGGTCGCGGGTGAGCGTCGGCTACTTTGGCCAAGACGTCGAGGAACTTGATTTGGATCGAACCGCCGTGGAGACCCTGATCGATGAATGTGGACTGACGGTCGCTCAGGCGCGTGACCTGCTGGGACGCTTTCTCATTTCCGGCGACGACGCAATGCGGCCGCTGCGAACCCTCAGCGGTGGCGAAAAGAACAAGGTGTCGCTGGCACGGCTGACCGCCTTGCGCCCCAACCTCTTGGTATTGGACGAGCCGACCAACCACTTGGATATGGACTCTCGCGAGGCGCTGGCCGACGTGCTGCGCGATTATGACGGCACGCTGGTCTTGGTCAGCCATGACCGACGCTTGCTTGGCGCGGTAACCGACCGGATTTTGGATGTGCGGCGCGACGGCGTGCGGGAGTATCCCGGCGGGTTTGCTGATTACCGGGCACGCCTGCGCGGCGCCGTGCCTGCACCGTTAAAGAAGGCAACGCCGAAAGCGGAGCCGGTCGCGCCAACGATGACGCCGCGCGAGTTGAGCAAGGCCATCGAGCGGCAAGAGCGGCTGGTGGAGAGTCTGGAGGGCGAGGTGGACCGTGCGGAATCGGCGCTGCAGACGCTGGAGGAGAATCTGGCGAGCCTGACCCCTGAGGCTGACGTCATGGAAATGTCGCGCCGCCACGCGACGCTCCAAGAGGAGATCGCTGCGGCGATGGCGGCCTGGGAAGAGCAGTCGCGCGAACTGGAGCGCTTGCGCGACGCGCTGGCGGCCCTGAGTCGCACTTGAACGGCGAGCGATTCCGGGAGATAGCGGATGAGACCAACCATGGCGCGTTCTCCCGTTACGCGGGGAGAACCATCCGTCATTGCCCCCTACCTCTTTACCGTGACCTGATGGTGGTGGGCAAGGTGGGACTCGAACCCACACCCCTCGCGGGACTGGAACCTAAATCCAGCGCGTCTACCAATTTCGCCACTCGCCCGGCGAGCGTGAGGGTACCCAACGCGGTGGGGTGACAAACCTTGCCTCGAAAGGAGCCTTTGCTTCGATTGCCCATTTTCAAGAAACGCGATGCAACCGTGCCGCTGCGACCAAGGGCGGATTTATTTGCTTGTGTTGTTATTGACCAACCGGTGGTAGTAAGCCTATTCCATCGCCACACAGACAGATGTCCTTTGAATCAGGGGTTGAACCACTACCGCGCCGCTCCTTCGCCGCGATGCACATCGGCCCTTGACCGCGCCATTGTGCAGGTGAGCCGGAAACTGAAGCAAACGAAGGACGAAACGCGCTCGTGGCTGCAAGTTCATATCACAACCCCTAGCGAGCCATCGGTGCACGAGGTATCAGCATTGTCGCTCGTAAACGGGCTATTGCGAGGGGCGCGGAGTCCCGACTTTGGGGCCATGGCTCGCTTATATCTGGAGTCTTTGGCCGGACGAATCCTCGCACCGTCGCTCGACTCGACCGAGTCAACGATTCGGGAACGGTGGGACGAACAACACCTTCTTGCTCGCGTGCTCAGCGACGAAGCCGTCGCAAGCTACCGCGAATAAGCAAGTCGCCATGCTGGGGGTCTCGAGACCCTCAGCCGATTCGGCTTGTAAGGTACAGAATTCCAGGAGCAAACACAACTACCTATGTTGAATTGAGGTGACAGTGGGTGTCGACCGCCCGCTGCGGCACCTGTACGGACTTGTGACCAAGACTCTCGCCCCGAAGGCTCTTAACCCCAACCCAATCCCGGTTGGTCACGAAGGTCGCGCGCATCTACTTCAAGTTGCCGCGGAGTACGGTCCAGTCCCGAAATCGTGCCGCGAGGCACTGGAGACTGAGGTCGACCAATTCCTCTCGGGGGTCGAGTCTCACAACGTGGTGGTGCTGCATCCGCCTCAATGAAGGTAGACTGGTGTACACTTAATCTCATGGGCAAGGAGTTCTTTGACGAATCGACGGAGCAGTCTGAAGCCAAGGCAGCGATTGTCTCGAAATACTTCGACGCCTGGGCAAAGGTTATCAGCCGCAAGAGCTATGTTGACTGCATTGCCTACTTTGACCTGTTCGCTGGCCCAGGTCGCTACAAGGATGGAACCACGTCCACGCCGCTCCTGATTCTGGAGAAAGCAATAGCCGACGGCATGCTGAGCCAGAAGCTTGTTTCCGTCTTCAATGACGTAGATGGAACTAACACTCGAAGCCTCGAAGAAGCCATCCAAGCTCTGCCAAGCGTCGACAAGCTGAAAAACAAGCCGACCGTGTTGAACAAAGAGGTTGGCTCGGAAATGGTGAAGCAGTTCGAGACAGCGAAGCTCGTGCCGTCGCTATTCTTCGTTGACCCTTGGGGCTACAAAGGTCTCTCACTGGAGCTTGTCAACGCTGTTGTCAAAGACTGGGCTTGCGAGTGTATTTTCTTCTTCAATTACAACCGCATCAACATGGGAGTGTGCAACGACAAGGTCGAGGAGCACATGAACGCACTTTTCGGTGGAGACCGAGCCAATGAACTCAGGGTGGCAACACAATCGTTGTCGCCTGAACAGCGAGAACTGACCATCCTCGAGGCGCTCTGCCAAGCCCTGAACCCAGGTTTGAAGCGTTACATACTGCCGTTCACATTCAAGTCGGAGGCGGGGACTCGTACCAGCCATCACCTCATTTTTGTAAGCAAGAATCCCCTTGGTTACAAAATCATGAAGGACATCATGGCGAAGGAGAGCACCTCCAGCCAGCAGGGAGTAGCGAGCTTCACTTACAATCCCGCTGACTCCCGACAGCCCTTTCTCTTCGAATACGCACGTCCGCTCGATGAACTCGGTGGCATGCTGTTGGAGGAGTTTGGTGGACTGTCCCTGACAGTCCAACAGGTCTTCGAGCAACATCACGTAGGCAGGCGCTATGTTGAGAAAAACTACAAGGACGCCATCCTTTCGCTTGAAGCTGATGGCAAAGTGACCACGACAAGGACCGAGGCTCACCGAAAGCTTGGTCAATGTCCTGCCAACAAAGTAACCGTAACATTTCCGAGGTTAGGCAATGGCTGACTCCCATATCGAGTGGACTGATTCCACTTGGAACCCGGTGACGGGCTGCACAAAAATCAGCGCTGGCTGCAAGCATTGCTATGCCCTGCGCATGGCAAAGCGGCTACAGGCGATGGGGCAACCCAACTACCGAAACGGCTTCGACCTAACGATGCACGACCACATGGTTGACCTACCGAAGAGGTGGAAGAAGCCGAAGCGAATCTTCGTCAACTCCATGTCTGACCTCTTCCACACGGATGTTCCCTTGGAGTTCATCCTGCGGGTCTTCGAGACCATGAGAGAGGCGGATTGGCACCAATATCAGGTCCTCACGAAGAGAGCCGACCGCCTTGAGGAGCTTGACTCCGAACTCCCTTGGGCCGACCAGATTTGGATGGGAACTAGCGTAGAGAATTACAAGGTCAGGTGGAGAATCGAGTGCTTGCGGAACACCCGGGCGGCAATCAAGTTTCTATCGCTTGAACCCTTGATTGGGCCACTGAAGAGCTTGGATTTGACAGGCATAGATTGGGTCATCGTTGGAGGTGAGTCTGGCGCAGGGGCTCGTCCAATGAATCCAGATTGGGCAAGAGATCTTAGAGACCAGTGCCTTGAGCAAGGCGTTGCCTTCTTTTTTAAGCAGTGGGGCGGCGTCCAAAAGAGTAAAGCTGGTCGCGAGCTAGATGGCCGCACTTGGGATGAATTTCCTCAGCTGGCTAAGGGCATTTCAGGCTAGTTGTTCAACTAGAACGAGACCCTCACGCGGCGTGACAGCGCTGGCTGTAGCCTTATGGGACAACTTACGCGGCTACTCGCCACAATCAAAATCTCGCCGTTCTACGCACCGAGTCGACACCCGACGGGGAAAAGGTAGTTATCGCCAGGCTATTCACTGTCGCCTTAGCCGCAACCTGGAACGTCGCAGAGTTCGACCCGGAGCAGTGTCTCGCGTTCGGATACGCGGACCTGGACGACCCGATCTGTGCCGAGTGGAGCTAAGTCTCGGATGCTGAACTTGAACTACTTCGGTTGATGGGGACCGCTAGTCGAGCTCAACCTCCACTTCAAACCGACCAAATCTGGCGACCTTAAGGAGGTCAAACATTCTTGAAAATATCATCAACATTGAACCACTCGCAGGCGCTATGAGGCGGCACGATTTAGCAGAAGTTGCCATCAGAACGGTCGAGGTCGCCTAGGAACACATGCCTATTGCACTGATCATGAAGTGGCTTCGAAAATTCATTAGCGAGTTCAGAACGGCAACCTACCATGCCGACCGGCTGACAAAAACCCGATGATGGACGGTTTTCAGAACGGTCTTGTTTCTGCAGCAACTTGTGCCGCAAACGCCAGCAATGGCGTGTCATTTACAGGGCTGGCGAGCTTATCTATGTTTCAGGACGGCGCTGCTCCATCGCGGCTAGGGAACCGAGCCACCTAATGCCCAATCATCGAGGGCTTTCCTTTGCGACCCATTCAAGGAGCGAGAGGTGACCTGCTCTTCGCAAGGTCAATCGAGGCCCAGGTGGCCGCGCATTTGCCGAGCGGGATCGGCATCGGGGTCGATGCGGAACGACCGCCAGCCACAGGCCAGGGTGGCCGCGTCGCAGTTCACCGGACTATCGTCAAAGAAGACAACCGACGGGCCCGAGTGCCCCGTCGCCGCTTCCACCATGCGGTAGATCTCGGGGTCGGGTTTGTCGCGGCCCATGAGATGGGAGGCAAAATGGTGTCGCAGCCCCGTGATGTTTGGAAAGCGCCCATCAAAGATGCCTTCCCAGTGCAGGCCATTGGTGTTCGACAGACAGGCGGTGGTCAGTCCGCGCGCATGGAGTTCGTCTACCAGCTCGTCGGTATCGGCATAGGGGTAGCCCAAGACCCCGAGGTGCGTGGCTCGGGCCTCATCGACGCTGAAGTCCCCAAGCCATGTGGCCAGGAGCGGCAAGTATTCCTCGACCGACAGATGCCCGCGCTGATAGGCGTCATAGTGGGGAAAGTCCGAGAGTCCGGCAAATGGAAAGGCCACGCGGTCGGGGTCAATGCCGGCAACTCGCGCCGCTCCACCCCACGTCATCTCGATTTTGGCTAAAACGCCGCCGAGGTCAAAGCAAACGAGGGAAACCGAGTCATCCAACACGAGCGTGAATTATGCCCCGACGGCGGCGCGCACCTTGTCCGTGGTCTTAAAGTGAAGCTTGGCCACCTCGCCCAGGCGGCTGAACCCCTTTTCGCGCGCGAACCGAATAGCGGTTTCCGGCACGCCGGTCCCGGCTCCTTTGGGCAGTGGAATGCCGTGCTCGTCAGAGAGCGCCTGCAGGCGCCGGAGGAACTCGGCGCGGGCAAGGATTGAGGCAGCGGCGACCGCCACATCGGACTCCGCGCGCACCTTTGACTCCAACCGGATGCCACGCCCCCGCTCCTGCATGCGCGAGAGGATGAGGCGAGGGTCGGCGAACTGGTCCGAAATGGCCAAGTCGGCAGGCTGGACTTCGAGCACGTTCTCGATCGCCTTGGCGTGGCCCCACGCCAGCAAGTGATTCAAGTTGCCGATGCGGGCATAGAGCTCGTTGTACTTGGAGGGACCGATGGCGACCACCGCATGGGGGCACACGGCGCGAATCCGACGACTGAGGTTCAAAGCCACGTTGTCGGTGAGTTTCTTGGAGTCGCGAACCCCCTCCAATTCGGCCAAATGCTCCGGGCCAACGTAGCACGCGGCGATGACGAGCGGCCCGAAATAATCTCCTTTGCCGGACTCGTCCACCCCAATGTGCCCTGTCATTGCGGCGCAGTGTACCGACCCTTGACATAGCCTGAGCAAAGGCAACAGAATATAGCCACGGTTACAAAATGTAGTGATATGAGCAATGACTAACGGTTGGCTCTCGTCCCGCATGGGAGTGTTCGTCGGCCTTCTCGCCGCCTTGACGCTCCTTGGCTGCCGATCGGATGGCGGCACGTCATCGGGCAAGCCCGTGGTCGTCTCCACGGTCGGCATGATCGACGACGTCGTTCGCGAGCTGGCAGGCGACCGTGTGGAACATCGCGCGCTAATGGGGCCTGGTGTCGACCCCCACCTATACAAGGCAACGGCGGGCGATGTCGAGCGTCTCTCGCGGTCGGATCTCGTGCTGTACGTCGGGCTGGAGCTTGAAGGCCGCATGACCGATGTCCTGGGAAAGATGGCGACCGGCAAGCGCCGCGTGGTGGCTGTCGGCGAGGCGGTGCCCAAAGACCGCTTGCGGCGTCCGCCGGAGTTCGAAGGGCGGTACGACCCCCATCTTTGGTTCGATCCCACCCTGTGGGCTTTTGTCGTGGACGCGATTCGGGACGCTTTGATTGAGCTGGATCCGGAAGGCGCCGAGAGTTACACCCAGCAAGCCGAGCGGTACAAGGCGGAACTGGCCGACTTGGACGCCCAAGCCCAGCGCGACGTGGCCACCATCCCCGAAGACCAGCGCGTCCTCGTGACTGCCCATGACGCCTTTGGCTATTTTGGCCAGCGCTATGGGTTTGAGGTCAAAGGGATTCAAGGGACTTCGACAGCGGCGGAGGCCTCGGCTCGCGACATCCGCGATTTGGCCGGACTCGTGGCCCGGCGAAGGATCCGCTCGATCTTCGTCGAGTCGAGCGTCCCCACCGCCACGATTGACGCCCTGCGGCAAGCGGTTCGGGCCCAAGGCTGGGACGTGCAGGTCGGCGGCAGCCTGTTTTCCGACGCGATGGGCGACGCTGGGACACCCGAAGGAACCTACAAGGGGATGTTTCGCCACAACGTCCGGACGATGGTCGAGGGGTTGCGATGAGCGATCTCCCGCTCGCCATCGATGACCTGACGGTCGCCTATCACGAGAAGCCGGCGCTGTGGGATGTGGATCTGCACGTGCCGCCGGGCGCGCTGATGGCGATCATCGGCCCCAACGGCGCGGGAAAGAGCACGCTGCTCAAAGCGTCGCTTGGTCTGATTCCCCGAGCCTCGGGCCAGGTGCGGTTTTTCGGTCAGCCCTATGACACGTCGCGGAAGCGAGTGGCCTACGTCCCGCAGCGCGAGAGTGTGGATTGGGACTTTCCAACAGATGCGCTCGATGTGGTGCTGATGGGCACCTATGGAAGTCTGGGCTGGTTTCGGCGACCGGGGCGGAAGGAGCGCGCCCTGGCGGAGGAATGTCTGGTCAAGCTGGGGATGCAGGACTTCGCCCGGCGGCAGATCGGGGAGCTTAGCGGTGGCCAGCAGCAACGGGTGTTTCTGGCAAGGGCACTGGCCCAGCAGGCCGACCTCTACTTGATGGACGAGCCGTTCGCCGGAGTGGACGCGACGACGGAGCGGGCGATCGTCGACCTGCTGCGCGAACTGCGGGCCGCCGGCAAGACGGTGGTCGCGGTTCACCACAACCTGGATACCGCGCCGGACTACTTTGACCACGTTGCGCTCCTCAACGTGCAACTGGTGGGGGCGGGACCAACGGCAGCGACTCTCACGGTGGAAAACTTGAAGCGGACCTACGGCGAGCGGTCCATGGCAACAGCGCTATGAGCGTTTTGGCAGCATGGTGGAGCGACTACACCGTGCGCTATGTGACGCTCGGCTGCCTGGTGCTCGGCGTCTTCAGCGGCGTCTTGGGAAGCTTTGCGGTGCTGCGGCGGCAGGGGCTGATCGGCGATGCTCTGGCGCATGCGACCCTGCCCGGCGTCGCCCTCGGCTTCCTGGCGTTCCAATCGAAGGCGCCCTGGGTGCTGATGCTCGGTGCGATGGGAGCGGGTCTGGTGTCGCTGCTTGCCATCGAAGGGCTCCGTGCGACCACGCGGCTGGACGCGGGAACGATCCTTGGCGTGGTGCTGACCGTCACCTTCGGCCTTGGCGTCGTGCTGCTCACCGTCGTTCAAAAGCAAGGTTCAGCAGCTCAGGCGGGACTCGACAAGTTCCTCTTTGGGCAGGCGGCTGCCCTGGTCGAAGAACAGGTGGTCACCATGGCGGCGCTGGCCACCGTCTCGCTGCTGACCGTGGGGCTGCTGTTCAAGCAGTTCAAGGTCGTGACGTTCGATGCGTCGTTTGGGGCTTCGCTGGGCATTCCCACCGGCTTGATCGGGGCGCTGATGACCGGCCTCATGCTCATGGCGATTGTCGTCGGTCTGTCGACGGTGGGTGTGGTCCTGGTCTCTGCGATGCTGATCGCGCCGGCTGCGGCGGCGCGGCAGTGGACGAACTCCTTGCAGGTGATGCTCTGGCTTTCGGCGGCCATGGGCGCGGGCGCGGGCCTCACGGGGGCCTTCATCAGCCTGCACTACGAGCGTGTGCCTACCGGACCAGCCATCGTCCTCACGCTTGCCGCCGTGGTCCTGGTTTCCGTTTTCTTTGGCTCCGCCCGGGGGCTGTTGTGGGTGCGGCGCCGACACCCGTCGGAGGTGGCATGAGCGAGTGGGCGGCGATCGGCTGGGTGGCGACGCTGACCGCAGCGGCATGCAGTCTCGCCGGGGCGCTCCTCGTCGTCCGCCGCATGGCGATGACTGCTGACGCGATCAGCCACGCCGTGCTGCCGGGGCTGGTGGCGGCCTATGCGCTGGCCTTTGGGCCCAACCTTGGCTGGGGCATCGTGGGTGGCATCGCGGCGGGACTTGGTACCACGGCGGCCATCGAGGCCCTGGTTCGAACCGGTCGACTGAAGGACGACTCGGCGATCGGGATTGTCTTTCCTGCGATGTTTGCGCTGGGAGTGGTGCTGATCACCCGGTTCTTTTCGAACGTTCACCTGGACGCCGATGCGGTGCTCTTTGGCGAGATTGTGCTGGCGCCGTTCGACACGTTGGTGATGGGTGGACGCGACCTCGGACCCATGGGAATTTGGGCGGGCGCCGCGCTGATTGTGCTGAACCTTGCCGTGAGCCTGTCCTTGTGGAAGGAGATCAAGCTGACCACGTTCGACCCCGAGCACGCGCGACTGGTCGGCGTGCGTCCGCGGGCGATTCAATATGTGATCGCCAGTTTGACGGCCGTGACGGCGGTGGTGGCATTCTCCTCAGTGGGAGCGATCTTGGTGGTGGCGCTGATGATCGTTCCAGCGGCAGCGGCGCAGCTGCTCACGGTCCGGCTTGGCGCGCTCATGGCCGTTGCGGTGGTTTTGGGGATGACGGGCGGATGGCTGGGGTTTAGTCTGGCGCGCGTGGGCGACGTTTCCGTGAGCGGGATGATCGCCGTGGCGCTGGGAGGTCTCTTTGCTCTGGCGTACCTCTTTTCGCCGCGGGCCGGGCTGGTGGCGAAGCTGAAGCGTCAGCGTGACCAGCAGCGTTCGTTTGACGTGGACGTGGTGGTGATGCATCTGGCCCAGCATGAGGGCACGGCTCGCGAGGAAGAGGAAGCCACGCTCGCGCACCTCGCCGAAATCCTGGGCACTCGCCGCACGGCAGCCGAGACGGTCGTCCGCCGAGCATTGGACGGTCGGCTGGTGACGCAACAGCAGGGGTCCTTGCGGCTTACCGAGGCGGGCCGCGAGCGCGCTCGGCGGTTGGCGGCGCAGATTGGCGCCTAGACGCTCAGCATGCGGTCCAGCGCGACGCGGGCGTGAGCGGCGATCTTGTCGGGGATGCGAACGACGTTCATGACGCGACCCTCGACCAACTCTTCCAGGACCCAGCAGAGGAAGGAAGGGTGAATGCGATACATGGTCGAGCAGGGACAGATCATCGGATCGAGGCAGAACACCGTCTTGTCGGGATGCTCTTTGGCCAAACGGTTGACCAAATTGATCTCGGTGCCGATGGCCCAAGTCGTGCCGGAGGGCGCGTCGGTGACGTAGCGGATGATTCGCTCGGTGGAGCCGTTCAGGTCACTCGCGCGAACGACTTCGAGGGAGCATTCGGGATGGACCAAGACGGTGACATCGGGGTGTTCTTCGCGGGCTTTGGCAATCTGCTCGACGGTGAACCTCTTGTGGACGCTGCAGTGCCCCTTCCAAAGGATGAAGGTTGCGCGGCGCAGGTCCTCGGGGGTGTTGCCACCCAGAGGCTTGAACGGATCCCAAACGATCATGTCGCGGTCAGGGTCGTAGCCAAGGGCGACGCCGGTGTTGCGGCCAAGGTGCTGGTCCGGGAAGAACAAGACTTTTTCGCCTTGACCGAGGGCCCACTTGACGGCGGCTTGCGCATTGGTCGATGTGCAGCAGGTCCCGCCGCGTTCGCCAACGAACGCCTTGAGATTGGCGGCCGAGTTGACATAGGTAACGGGCACGACGCGGTCCACATCGACATGCTCGCCGAGTGCCTGCCAGCACGTGCGGACCTGAAAGATGTTGGCCATATCGGCCATCGAGCATCCGGCAGCCAGATTGGGCAGGATCACTTGTCGGCTCTCGGGCGTCAGGATGTCGGCGGTTTCGGCCATAAAGTGCACGCCGCAGAAGACGATGAATCGGGCTTCGGGACGCTGGTTCGCGTCCTTGGCCAACTTGTACGAGTCGCCGCGAAAGTCGGCGTGCACGATGATTTCGTCGCGCTGATAGTGGTGGCCAAGAATGACCGCCGCGTCCCCCAGCGCCCTTTTGGCGGCCTGGATTCGGTCGTAAAGTGTTTCGTCGCTGAGGCCGGCGTATCGATCGGGCAGTGGCGCCTGGAGCATGGCGATGAAAAGCGCTCGTGAACGCTTCTTGATGAAATTATACGTTGGGAGGCGCACCGGCGTCCGGCGCGTTCGTCAGAATAGGATGATGCCGATGTCACGATATGCCGCTCTGATGGTGGCCGTATGGGCGGTGGGAGCGTGCCACGCCGTCGCCGTTCCGACCGAAGACGTCAAGCCGGGGCGGCACGCGCGGACGCTTGCCATTGGTGAGGACGAGCGCACGTACAACCTGCGGGTTCCGCCGAGCTATGACGGGACAAAGCCGCTTCCGCTGGTGGTCCTGTTGCATGGCTACACCGGCAGCGCGGACATTGTCGAGGCCTACACGGGTTTTGCGGCCAAGGCCGACGCCGAAGGGTTCTTCCTGGTGACCCCCAATGGTTTGGGACGGCCGCAGGGGTGGAACATGGGCTTTTTCCGACTCGGCCGGCCCGGCGCCGATGATCACACCTTTTTGACGCGGATGATTGAAGAAGTCGAGAAAGAGGTGAAGGTGGACCCGGACCGGATCTACATGACGGGCCACTCGAACGGCGGCATGATGTCGCTGGACATGGGGAGCCGCTTGGCCGGCAAACTGGCGGCGATCGCTTCGGTGGCCGGGACGATCGGTGTGCATACCGCCGAGGGGCAGCGCCGGATCGGCGCGCCCAAAGCGCCCATTTCGGTCTTGATGATTCATGGCGATGCCGATCCTTTGGTGCGCTATGACGACGAGCAGACCGGCCTTCGGGTGACCAGCGCGCCGAACGGCGTGCGATTCTGGGCGAGCGAACTCGGAGGCAAGACCACCCCGAAGAAGTCCGAGCTGCTCGACGGCGCGGTGATCGTCGATTCATTTCCTGATGCCAAGGCCGGTGTTGAAATCGTATTGGTCACGCTGAAGAATGGCGACCACGATTGGCCACGCCCGCCGAAAACTCCCTTTGTCGCGACGGACTACATTTGGGAGTTCTTCAAGCGGAATCCGCGCCGGCCGGCGACCGAGTAGGGGAGCAGCAGCCCTTCGCGGGTATACACTGGGGGCCCCGACGCCGGGGTCGAGGTACGCCGTGGTCAAGATCGACGAACTCCTGGATATTCTCCCGCATCGTTTTCCGATGCTTCTCATTGATCGGATTCTCGAAGTCGATGCGCCACGCACGGCCAAGGGGCTCAAGAACGTCACCATCAACGAACCCTTCTTTCAGGGCCATTACCCCGGGAAGCCCATCATGCCGGGCGTGCTGATCGTCGAGGCGATCGCTCAGGCAGGCTGCATCCTGATTTTGAGCACACCCGAGCACAAGGGCAAGATCCCGTTGATCGGTGGCATTGAACACGTCAAGTTTCGACGGCCCGTCGTCCCCGGTGACCAGCTGATTTCGGAAGTCGAGCTGCTGTGGTTCCGCAACGACGTCGGCAAGATCAAAGGCTCCGCGACGGTTGACGGCGAGACGGTGGCCACGATGGAGATGAGCTTCAAACTCATTGCGCCGTAGAGGAAATTTGTGACCCAAATCCACCCGTCTGCGGTCATCGATCCTCGCGCCGAACTCGGCGAAGGGGTGACCGTGGGTCCTTTTTGTGTGGTGGAGGGCGATGTCCAGATTGGAAATGCGACGCGACTGGACTCGCACGTGACGATCAAATCGGGAACGCAAGTTGGGGTGGAGTGTTTTGTCGGCCAGGGCGCGGTTTTGGGCGGCGACCCCCAGGACCGGCGCTATCAAGGCGAGTCGACGTACTTGATCGTCGGGGACCGCGTGATGATCCGCGAGTACGTGACGCTGCATCGCGCGACGGGCGAAGGGCACGCGACCCGCATCGGCAACGATTGCTATCTCATGGCCTTCGTTCATGTGGGGCACAACGCCGTCCTCCACGAATTCGTGACCTTGGCCAACAACGTCGGCGTTTCGGGCTATGTCACGATCGAGGAAAAAGTCACCGTCGGTGGCATGACGGGGATTCACCAATATGTGCGCATCGGCAAGTTCGCGATGGTGGGTGGCGTGAGTCGCATCACGCGCGACTGCCCGCCCTACATGATCACCGAAGGGATTGACCAAAAGGTTTATGACATCAATGCCGTCGGACTGCGACGCATTGGCATCTCGCCGCCCGACCGGATGGCGCTGCACAAGGCGGCGAAAATCCTGTTTCGATCCGAACTGAGCCTGCGCCACGCTATCGAGGCCGTGCGAAATGAAGTGACGCACACCGAAGAAGTGGCGTACCTGCTGGCCTTTATGGAGCGGCTTTATCGTGGCAAATCCGGCCGCGGCGATCAGCCGTGACCTTCTTCTTTTCCGCTGGCGAGGCCTCGGGCGACGCCTATGCCGCAGAGCTGATCGAAGGCGTTCGCGCGCTGGCTCCGGCAGCGCGCTTTGAAGCCGTCGGCGGCGCGCGCGCCAGAGAGGCCGGGGCAACGCTTGTGGCGGACAGCAGTCACTGGGGGGCCATCGGCATCATCTCGTCGATCGGCGTCGGACCGCGTGTCCTTGCGGGCTATCGGCGCGCCAAGCGACGTCTGGCCCAGGGCCCGAAGGGCGTCTTCGTGCCGATCGACTTTGGCTTTGTCAACGTCAGGCTGGCCCGCTTCGCCAAAGCGCACGGCTGGAAGGTCTTGTACTTCGTGCCGCCCGGCAGCTGGCGGCGAACGCGACAGGGGCAGCATATCCCCAAAGTGAGCGACATCGTGGTGACGCCCTTTCCATGGTCAGCAGAGATCCTTCGGGGTTATGGGGCCGACGCCCGCTGGTATGGCCACCCGCTCAAGCAGCGCATCGCCGCGCGTGGCCAAGAAGCGGGCACAGGGTTGGCCGTACTGCCTGGCAGCCGGAGCCATGAGATCCGCGCCAATCTCCCGGCGATTGCGGGGGCCGTGCGGGACCTCGATGTGCCCGTTGAATTTGCTGTGGCGACCTCGCTGAATGCGGGCGTGCTTCGCGCGATGTGGGAGCGCCTTGTGCCCGGAAGAAAGGACACCTTTACCCAGGGCGATACGGTCGGCGTGCTCCGGCGGGCGCGCGCCGCGGTGGTGTGCAGCGGCTCGGCAACGCTCGAAGCTGCCCTGTCCCATTGCCCGATGGTGGTGGTGTACCGACTGGCAGGCGTGGCGGTGATTGAGGGGCGGTTGCGGAAGCCCTTCATGCACATTCCGTTTATTGCGCTTCCGAACCTCATCCTGGAGCGCGAGGTCGTTCCCGAACTGATTCAGGAAGCCGCGACGCCCGTCGCCATTCGTGGGTGGGTGGATCGCCTTCTCGGGGACACCGAAACCCGGCGGGCACAACTGGCGGCGTTCACGGAGCTGGACCAGCTTCTGGGCGGCAGCGACGCCATCGATCGCGCCGCGGCCGCAATTGTGGAACTTGCCGAGCGCGCTTAGGTCCCTTTCTCAGGAGCGTCGTGCATGGGCATGGCCCCCGCCTCGACCGGCTCTGTCGGGATCGACGGGTCCGGCCGCATCAGGATCTGCGTCACCACCATGAAGGCCAGCGCGACCACGCCGAGGCCAATCACCCACCAACGCCAGTTCATGCTACTCGCGATCCCAGATCGTCTCATCGCGCAGCTTGCCGAGCGGGACCAGCTTGGCATGGCCGTCGACGAACGTCGTCATCGCCATATTGTTGTGGCGGGGCAGGGTCCAGCCGTACGAAGTTCGGGTGAGCGGCGGAGCGCCGGTCCAGAGCGCAGGCGGATTGACGACGTAATAGCCGTAGGCCAAGGTCGTGGGATTCATCGGGTCGCCCCAGGTGCTGTCGACGAGCATGAGCGTGTCGGCGGGCGCCTCAACGGTCGTCAAGCTGATTCCTCGCGAAAAGTTCGTGGACATCGTATTGAGCGGTGTCCCGGGGAGCCAGCGGTAATCGGGGGCCAGGGCCGTCCAGTTGAGCCCATAGCTGGGCAGCAGGCTCCACACATATTCGAGGTAGGGGTTGGAAGGGTCAAGGCAGGTCGTTGCCGTGGTGCCGCAGATCGCCGAAACGACGGTCCGGGTATCCGACGGTGAGCGAAACACCTGCCGCGACTTGGTGTAGGACGTCAGGAGGTTCGGCCAGCGAAACACGCCGAAGTTCGGGGTGTCGGACTGCCCGGAGTCAAAGTAATACGCGGGATAGACGGTGTCGTCGTAGTCGGCAAAGTAGAGCGTTGAGGCGAGGCCAAGCTGCTTCACATTGCTCAGCGAGACGGTCTTCTTGGCGGCTTCCTTGGCTTGAGTGAATACGGGGAAGAGGATCGAGGCAAGAATCGCGATGATCGCGATGACGACGAGGAGTTCAATGAGCGTAAAGGCGCGCGTACTTGGGCTAAGCTTCTTCATGCAGGTCTCCAATCAAGGGATCGGCCCGGGCGCGTCTATGCTTTCCAGGCGGCGCGCCCAAACTTCACTAGAAAGTGTAGATTCGCGCGCTGAGGCGTCTTCGCCAAAAACGCCGAATGCTGTGCGTTTTTGACGGATTGCGTTTGGGCAGCGGCAAATGAAGGACTAGGCTTTCATCACCAACAGCACCACCTCGTGGTGGAGTCGGCGCCCCGTCGGGGTAAGGCGGAGACGACTGTCCTTCACGATGGCCCAGCCCTGATCGACGGCGCGGTTCATGCCGTAGTCGGTGAGCGCCGGGTCGTTGGCCGCTATTCCCTCGGCGAGCCGGAGTCCGAGCATCACCCGTTCCAGCGCCTCGTCCTCGGGACTCAGCGGGTCTGTCTCACAGGCCAGCGGTGTGTCGGCTTCTACCGCCTCACAGTATCGCAGTGGGTGCTTCACGTTCGTGGTTCTCACGCGACCGGCTCCCGTCGTCAAGCAGCCGACTGCGCCAGGACCGTAGCCGGCATAGTCCTCGCCGCGCCAATAGCAGAGGTTGTGGAGACACTCCCGACCAGGCCGCGCAAAGTTGCTGATCTCATAGAGGGCGAACCCTGCGGCCGCGGTGGCCTCAACGGCGACGTCGTACATCTCGATCTGGGCCTCCTCGTCCGGCTGAACCAGGGTTCCACGGAGCCACTCCTTATAAAACGGTGTGTTGGGCTCCAAGGTCAGGCAGTAGAGACTGAGGTGTTCGGGCTCAAGCGCAAGGGCCCGGTCGAGATTGCGCCGCCAGGCGGGGACGCTTTGTCCAGGGAGGGCAAACATCAGGTCGAGATTCAGATTGTCGAACCCGGCGGCGCGGGCCGCGGCAACCGCACGCCCCACATCGTCGACGGCGTGAACACGGCCCAGCCGCACGAGATCATCGGAACGAAAGCTTTGAGCTCCGATGCTGACGCGGTTGAAACCCGCCTCGCGCATGGCGACGAACTTGGCGGCGTCGACGGCTCCGGGGTTTGCCTCTGAGGTGACCTCGGCGTCCGGTAGCGGCGGATGGGTGTCAAACACCGCGCGCAACAGCCGCGCGAGGTCATTCGCCTCGAGCAGGGTGGGCGTGCCGCCGCCAAAAAACACGGTTTTGGCGGGTCGCCCGGCCACCGGGGAGGAACGGATTTCCCGCTCAATGGCGTAGACGGTCCTCTCGACGATCGGGCCGGACATGGCGTAGCTGTTGAAATCGCAGTAACCACACTTCGTGGGACAGAACGGAGTGTGGACATACACGGCGACCGGACTCATTTCTGCCGGCGCGCTCATGGGCTGAGTGTACATGTGATGGCCAAGCCCAATTCATACGCCGCGGCAGCAGACCTTATCACGCGCGGGACGCGGGTACAGTTATGCGCGGTTCATGGAAGCGTGGCTGCAAGGCCTTCACCCCCTGGCATTGGGACTCATTCGGGTCCTGTTGCTCCTTATCTTGATCCTGGCCATTGTGCCGGTCCTGATTTGGTGGGAGCGCCGCTTGCTCAGCTTTATGCAGGACCGTCTGGGTCCGAACCGGGTCGGGCCGTTCGGCTTGCTTCAGCCATTGGCTGATGGCATCAAGCTCTTCCTTAAGGAAGACATCACGCCAAAGTCTGTCGACCGGGTCATCTATTTCCTTGCGCCGGCGGTAGCGCTCTTTCCCGCGTTTGCCCTTGCCGGGACCGTTCCCTGGGGGCCGCCGCACGGGGTTTATGGTCTGCTGACCCCGGTGAGCAACGCCAATATCGGTGTGCTCTTTGTCTTGGCGATCAGTTCGCTGGGCGTTTACGGCGTGGTGCTGGCCGGCTACGCCTCCAACAACAAGTACTCCCTGATGGGCGGCCTGCGGGCAAGCGCCCAGCTGATCAGCTACGAGCTGGCCATGGGCGTTTCGGTCGCGACGGTTGTCCTGGCGTCCGGCTCCCTTCGCATGACGGACATCGTGATCGCGCAGGAAGCGCCGCTTTACGGCGTTCTCCCGGCGGTCCAGGGCTGGTTTATCTTCACGCCGTTCGGATTCCTGGCGGCCTTGATCTTCCTGATTTGCATGGTGGCGGAGACCAACCGCGCGCCGTTCGACCTTCCTGAGGCAGAGAACGAGATCATCGCGGGCTACCACACCGAGTACTCGTCGATGAAGTTCGCGGTGTTCTTCATGGGCGAGTACGCCGCGATGTTCCTGTTCAGCGGCATTTTTGGCACGCTGTTCCTCGGCGGCTACAACATGCTGCCGTTCAATTGGGAGTACCTGATGCTGAACTTCCCGGGTTGGGCTCTGGTTTGGGACTTGATGGGCCGCCTCAACTACTGGATCGCGCCGATGGTGTTTATCGGCAAGTGCTTCACGGGAATCACGTTCTATGTCTGGCTGCGGGCCATCCTTCCAAGGCTCCGCTATGACCAGTTGATGTCGCTCGGCTGGAAGTCGCTGCTGCCGCTTGCCGTGGCGAACTTCATCGTCGTGATGTGCTGGATCGTGGTGACCCGGCTCTATGGCGACGCGGCTGGCTGGGTGGTGGCATTCGGCGGCGTCGGTTTGGCGCTGGCCCTGTTTGGCGGGATCTTGCGGTCTCGCAAGCCTGCGGATGGCGGTGAGTATCGACGCTCCATCCGGCTGGTCGATCCAGCGCGGGAGTCTTCGGCAGCGCAAGAGGCTGAGGTGACGCCATGAACGTGGCCTTGCCGAACATCAGCCTGGAGTTCTTGGTCTTTGGCGGCCTGGCGACCGTGGCGGCGTTGGCTGCCGTTGGGGTCGTGGCGTTCAATAACGCCGTTCGCTCGGCGCTCTGTCTGGTCGTCAACTTCTTCTTCCTGGCGTTCATTTACTTCTCACTGAACGCGGAGTTCCTCGGCATCTCGCAGATCCTGGTCTATACCGGGGCGATCATGGTTCTGTTCCTCTTCGTGATCATGCTTCTGAACTTGGGGGCGCCGTCGATGCTGGCGGAGCGTCGCGACCTGAAGCGACTCATTGGCGGAGTCGCGGGCCTGGCGCTCTTCGTGCTGGTGTTCTCGCAGGTGATCTGGCCTCTGCGCCACATGTCGATTCCGAATGCCAATGACGCCTACGGCTCGCCGCAAGCGATTGGCATGACGTTGTTCACGACTTATGCGTGGCCGTTCCTCGTGGCGAGCGTGCTGTTGCTGGTCGGCATTGTTGGGGCGATTCTGCTCGCCAAGAGGAGGATATAGCGGATGCCGCCGGTCGCCATTGATCTGACCGTTCCTTCGCAGGGCGTACCGCTTTGGGGCTATTTGGCCCTTGGGCTCTTTATGTTTTGCACCGGGGTGGTCGGGGTCATCGTCCGCCGCAACCCGATCGTGATCTTCATGTGCATCGAACTGATGCTGAACGCCGTGAACCTGACTTTCCTTGCCTTTGCGCGCTATCAGCCGTACTTTTACGGCACTCCCGGTGAGGCGGCGCAGGGCTGGATGGCTGGTCAGATGATGGTGATCTTTGTGATGGCGGTCGCAGCTGCCGAGGTGGCCGTCGGGCTGGGCATCATCATGGCGATCTATCGCCTGCGCAACAGCGTGGACGTCGACGAATTGAACTTGCTGCGTGGATGACCCAATGAGCGAAGGAACCAAGCAACTGATCTGGCTCGTGCTCTTTCTCCCCCTGCTGGGTTCGATCATCCAGGCGCTGTTTGGCGGCCGTGTCGTCGCCATGCTCGGTCCGAAGAAGGGCAAGTGGACGATGGGCCTCCTGGCCGTCGCGCCGATCGCGCTGTCGTTCGTGTTGGGTGCGAAGGTCACGATGGACCTCATCGCGATGAACGAGCACCACCGGCTCGAGATCGTGACACTCTTCGAGTGGATTCGCGTGTTTGGGCTCTCGATCCCGTTCGAGCTGCGGATCGACCCGCTTTCGATGACGATGGTGCTCATCATCACCGGCATCGGCTCGCTCATCCATCTTTATGCCACCGGCTACATGGCCGAGGATCGGGACTATCCGCGCTTTTTCACCTACCTGAACCTGTTCGTCGCCTTCATGCTGGTGCTGGTCCTCGGCAATAACCTTCCTCTGCTCTTCATTGGCTGGGAAGGCGTGGGCCTCTGTTCCTACCTGCTCATTGGCTATTGGTACAAGGACCTGGCCAACTCGCGCGCGGCGAACAAGGCGTTCATCGTCAACCGCATTGGCGACTGGGGCCTCATGCTGGGCATGGCGCTGTTGCTGGTGACCTTTGCCGTGAACCGCCACCTGTTGGGCGGCGACACCGAGCGCTTCCTCAGCTACGACGTGATCTTGCCGAATGCGATGGCCGTGCTCGGCGACAAGCCAGCCATCGCCACGGCGATCGCGCTCTTGCTGTTCGTTGGCGCGATGGGCAAGTCCGCGCAGTTTCCGCTGTACTTGTGGCTTCCCGACGCCATGGCGGGCCCGACCCCCGTTTCGGCGCTGATTCACGCCGCCACGATGGTAACCGCGGGCGTGTTCTTGCTCAACCGCATGGCGGTGATCTTCGAGCTTTCGCCGACGGCGCGAGCCGTGGTGATGGTGATCGGGTGTTTCACCGCGATCTTTGCCGCGCTGATTGCGTTTGGACAGACGGACATCAAGAAGGTGCTGGCCTATTCGACCGTATCGCAGCTGGGCTTCATGTTCATGGGCTGCGGCGCGGCGGGCTTTTGGACCGGCATGTTCCACGTCACGACCCACGCCTTCTTCAAGGCGCTGCTCTTCCTCGGCTCGGGCGCGGTGATCTACGCGATGGCCCACGACCAGGACATGCGCAACTACGGCAATCTGCGCAAGTACCTGCCGTGGACATGCTGGACGATGGTGATCGGCACCATCGCCATCGCAGGTTTGGCGATTCCGCCTGGTTTGGGGTTCGCCGGTTTCTATTCCAAAGAGGCGATTCTGGGCGCCCTGTTTGGCAACAAGGCAGCCACCTATGACGGCTACAGCCTCGGCGTCACCATTGGATGGGTGGCGCTGTTTGGTGCGATGCTCACCGCTTGGTACATGTTCCGCATGACGATGCTGACCTTCTTCGGTAAGGAGGAGCGCTGGCGTCTCATACCAGCGCACGCCGGGCACCACGCGCACCACGACGACCACCACGACCATCATGCGGATCATCACGACCATGCGCATCATGACCATGGCCCCGACGAGCACCGCTTCTTCATGACCGCCGAGGAGCAGGAGCGGCGCGAGGCGAGTGAGCACGACGATCACCACCACGCGCACTTGGACGAGTCGTTCACGCCGAAAGAGGCGCCCATCAGCATGATCCTGCCGCTCGTGGTGCTGGCCGTACTTTCGATCGGCGGCGGATACTTCCTATATCAGGGCCACCTCTTTGAGCACTGGCTTTATCCTGACGGTCTGGCGACCATTTCCAAGGAGTACGTCTACGGCCACCCGAAAGACATGCCGATTGACTTGCTTTACCTTTCGATTATCGCGGCAAGTTTGGGCACGCTCCTCGGACTGCTCTTCTATTGGAAGGGACTCCCCGCCAAAGAAGGCTGGGATATGTCCAAGTGGAATCCCTTCCGACGTGCGGCCCTCCATCAATTCGGTTACGACGAGGCGATGGTGACCGCATCGGTGGAAGGCGGCGACGAGTTGGCCGGCATTCTCTATCGCGACGTGGACGTGGGCATGATCGACCGGACCGTCAACGGCGTTGCCGCGGTGACCGGTGGATTGGCGAAGGTCTTGCGCGTGTTCCAGACGGGATATGCGCGCGGCTATGCGCTCATGATGCTGCTCGGCAGCGTCGCGCTGGTGGCCTACCTCGTTTATATGCTGACGCGTGGCGGAGGAGCAAACTAATGGCGGGCGGCATTGGCATCCTGACGCTGGTGGTCTTTCTGCCCATCCTTTTTGCGATCGTGCTGGGATTCGTACCCGGCGCGAACCTCAAGGCGGTGCGCGGAACGGCGATTCTCGGCACCGTGGCGACCTTTGGCGCGTCGCTCTATCTGCTGTCGCAATTCAAGGGCGACACCTATCACTTCCAGCTTCGCGAGTTTGCGGAATGGCTCCCGAACCTGGGGATTCACTACAGCATCGGCGTTGACGGCATCAGCATCTGGCTCATCCTTCTGACCACGTTCCTGATGGCGATCTCGACGGTCTTCAGCGTGTACGTCAAGGAGCGGGTCAAGACCTATATGATCTTGATGCTGATCCTGGAGACGGCCATGCTGGGCGTCTTCGTGTCGCTCGACATGATCCTGTTTTACGCCTTCTTCGAGGCGACGCTGATCCCGATGTATTTCCTCATCGCCATCTGGGGCGGCGAGCGGCGCGGATACGCCTCGGTGAAGTTCTTCATCTACACCTTTGCCGGGTCGATCTTCATGCTGGTCGGCATGGTCGCGATCTACCTGCTCCACAAGCAGGCGACTGGTGTGGCGACCTTCAGCATCATCGAGATTCAGGACGCGGTCGCGGACGGCAAGCTGTGGACCGGCGCGATGCACTTGCAGGCGCTGCTCTTCTGGGCGTTTGCTGTGGCGTTCTTGGTGAAGTGCCCGGCGTTCCCCTTCCACACCTGGCTGCCCGATGCGCACGTCGAAGCGCCGACGGCGGGCTCGATCATCCTGGCGGGCGTGCTCCTGAAGATGGGCACCTACGGATTCCTGAGATTCTCCCTGCCGCTGTTTCCCGACGTGATCGGCCAGATGGTGCTGCCGATCATGATCTTGGGGGTCATCGGCATCCTCTATGGGGCGATCGTGGCGGCGGTGCAGCCAGACGTGAAGAAATTGGTCGCCTATTCGTCCGTCGCGCACATGGGCTTCATCTTGGTCGGCATCTTCTCGCTGACCCATATGGGCATCATGGGCGGCGCCTATCAGCAGCTGAACCACGGCATCAGCACTGGCGCGCTGTTCTTGCTCATTGGCCTGATCTATGAGCGGCGGCACACCCGGCTGTTCAGTGAGTACGGCGGCCTCAAGTCGCAGATGCCGATCTACGCGGCGCTGTTCCTGATCATCATGCTGTCCAGCGTGGGCCTGCCCGGCACGAACGGCTTTGTCGGCGAGTTCATGGCGCTGCTCGGGACCTTCCAAGCGAGTTACCTCGGCTGGAACGGCCTCAACGTCGGGATCGCGGTGGCGGCCATGTTTGGCGTGGTGCTGGCGGCGGTGTACTTGCTGTGGATGTATCAGAAGATGTTCTATGGCCCGGTCACCCATCCCGAGAACCGGCGGCTGAAAGACCTCAAGCCTTGGGAAATCGCGCTCGTGGGTTCCCTCGTGCTCTTTGCCCTTTGGGGCGGCCTTTACCCGAACACGTTCCTTAAACCCATGGAGGCCAGCATTGGCGCGGCCCGCATGATGGCGGTCAATCCGGCGGGCATGCGGCCGTCATGGAAGCAGCTGGAGTTGGAAATCGACGAGAAAGGCGACTTGGTGCAAGTCGAGACCCGCGACGCCTCTGCCGTCGGTGGCCCCGTGCGCGTCGTGCGGACGATTGCACCGGCCAATCTGTACAGCCAGCCGAGCCCGCCCACGGGCGAGACCGTGGCGATGGCGGGAGGCGGATTGTGACGTCCCGCGAGCGAGTGACGGCGGCTTTGGCCGGCGTAACGGTGGACCGTGCGCCAAGCGTTTCGTTCCTGCCCGGTGTTGCCGCTGATGCAGGGATTGACGGCGAGTTCAGACTGACACATGTCAAGAACCCATTCGGTGTCGCGCTGGAGCAAGGCGTTCGGCTGAGCGACCTCTTTGATCACGATCCGGACGCTTCCGACCGCGAAGTCCGTCGCGCGGCAGACGAGACGCGCCGCTGCATCGCCGCTGCCGGGGACGTCGACGGCATCGCGTACACCATTCACGGCGCTTGCGAGTTGTGGACCAGCCCCATGGGCTACGGCGGCTGGCTCTTGGAAACGGATCGCGAACTGATCAAGAGTGCGTCCAAGCCGGTGTTCGCCTTCGTGGTCGGGCGCGACGCCTATCTCGACGTTTTGAGCGACCTGCCGTGCGCCGTATTCGCCTGGGACTCGGAGGCATCCTCGGCCGACGTGGACGAAATGCGCCGCATGTGCCGCGCGAAGATTGCCACCAACCGTCAGGGCGCGGACTTCATTTTGGAGACCGGAGGCCATGACGTCATCCAACTTTTGGAGGCGGGCGCTACAACCCCAGCCCGATAATCGCCATGTTTGAAACGAAACCGCCCGAAATCGATTGGCTCGCGCTTCGGCCCGTGATCCTGGTCGCCGTAGCGGGCGTGCTGGCGCTGGTCATCGAGATGTTTCGGCCCAAAAAGCCGAACGAGCCGATCGTTGCGGTCAGCCTCATTGGACTGGCGACGGCGATGATGGCCGTGATTCAAACCATGACCGAAGGCTTCTTCACGACCTTTGGCGGCATGGTCTTTTTTGACGGGTTCGGCTCGTCGATGCAGCTGCTGATTCTGATCGGGGCGTTCCTTTCGATCGTGTTCAGCGAGGGCTACCTGCGCGAAAAGCGCATCGCCTTTGGGGAGTTCTATCCGCTGGCGCTCTGGGCGACGGCCGGCGCGATGATCATGGCGACCACCCAGAACCTGCTGATGCTCTTCATTGGGCTCGAGGTGCTGTCGATTTCGCTCTACGTCATGGCGGGCATGAGCCGCTCCGAAACGAAGTCGGAGGAGTCGGCGATGAAGTACTTCCTGCTGGGTTCATTCGCCACTGGCTTCTTCCTCTACGGCATCGCGCTGATTTACGGCGGGACCGGCACCCTCCACTTGCCCGACGTGTTCTTTGCCCTGCAGGCGGGTGCGGCTGGAGCCAAGGCGCTCATCTATTTCGGCTTTACGTTCATCTTGATCGGGCTAGGTTTCAAAGCTGCCTTCGTGCCGTTCCACCAATGGACGCCCGACGTGTATCAGGGCGCTCCGACGAACGTCACGGCGTTTATGGCCGCGGCGTCGAAGATCGCCGCCTTTGCCGCCCTTTGGCGCGTGCTCCAATCGGCAGGGCCGCTGCAAGAGTTTTGGCTGCCGGTGCTCTCTTGGCTGGCCGTGCTCACCATGGTCGTCGGCAACCTGATCGCCTGCGTGCAGACGGACATCAAGCGCATCCTGGCCTATTCCAGCATTGCTCACGCGGGCTATGTCTTGGTTGCGGTGGTGGCGCATTTCAAGGATCCGCAGCAGGTGAGCGCAACGCCGACCATCTACTACTTGCTGGTGTATACGCTGGCCACGGTCGGCGCCTTTGCGGTGGTCTCGCTCGTCGCGCGCAATGGCACCGAGCGCACCCGGCTGGAGGACTTGTGCGGCCTCAAAACGAGGTCGCCGTTCGCGGCCTGGTCGCTCGTGGTGTTCACGCTCTCGCTGATCGGCGTGCCGATTCTGCCCGGGTTCTTCGGCAAGCTGATGATCTTCGAAAGCGCCATCCAGGCCCAGGAATCATGGCTTGCCATCGTGTTGGCCGCGACCTCGGCCATCAGCGTGTACTACTACATCGCGATCATGCGAGCGGCATTGGTCGACGAGGGGCTCCCTTCAGCGTCCGAGCCGATGCGGCCGCGGCCCGGCGTGGTGACCACGTGCGTGCTGTGCCTGGCTGGCTTTGCCGCCGTGGTCTTGTTCCAACAGCACGTTTTGCCCATCATCGGCATCAATCTCTGATCGCCTATGGCGCGTGGCCTCTTCGTGACGTTCGAGGGCCCGGAGGGTGCAGGGAAGTCCACCGCCGTCGCGACGCTTGCCGCCGAGTTGCGCTCGCGCGGTCACGAGGTGCTCACCACCCGCGAGCCGGGGGCCGGGGCGTTCGGGGCAAAGGTGCGCGCGCTGCTGCTTGAGGGCGGCGAGGTCGAACCGTCGGCCGAACTCTTTCTCTTTCTGGCCGACCGAGCCCAGCATGTCGCGACGATCATCCGACCCGCGCTGCTCGGCGGCACCGTCGTGCTCTGCGATCGATTTGCCGACAGCACTCTCGCCTATCAGGGCTATGGGCGCGGATGGGATCTTGACTGGCTGCGGCAGCTGAACGCTACGGCTACCGGTGGGCTGACCCCAGACCTGAAGCTCCTCTTCGATCTGTCGAGCGAGGAAGGATTGGCGCGTTTGGAGCAGCGCGACCGGATCGACGCGGAGTCGCTCGAGTTTCATCACCGCGTGCGCGAGGGTTTCCGGGCCGAGGCAGCGGCAGACCCGCTGAAGTGGACGGTGCTGAACGCGGCGAACGCGCCGGAGGCAGTGGCCCACGAGGCCCTGAATGCCATTCTTTCCCGCCTTGTCCGGCCCAAGGTCGCCATTCTGGTCGGGCCGAAAGGCAGGGGAAGCAACATGCGCGCCCTCATCCAGGCGTCTACCTCGGGCGAGTTGGAGGCGCAGGTCGCGGTGGTCATCTCGCCCGTGGGCGATTCACCGGCCGCCACGTTCGCACGTGCTTCGGGAACGCCGGTGGCGGTGGTCGCACCGGGCGAGGACTACGGCGCGCGCCTGCTGCAGGTTCTCCGCGCGGAAAACGTGTCATGGGTCTGCTTGGCTGGCTTCACCCGACTTCTGCCGGTGGAAGTGCTCGACGCCTACGCGGGCCATGTTCTGAACATCCATCCGGCGCTGCTGCCCAAGTTCGGCGGCAAAGGGATGTACGGGCGCCACGTCCACGAAGCGGTCCTGGCCGCGGGAGAGGCCGAGTCGGGAGCGACCGTCCACCTCGTGACGCCCGAGTATGACGAAGGGCCGATCGTCCTTCAAGAGCGATGCCCCGTCCTCCCGACCGACACCCCCGAAACGCTGGCCGCGCGAGTGCTTGAACTGGAGCATCGCCTGTATCCGGCGGCGCTTCAGCGGCTGATCGAGGCCGCACATGGCTGAGTACCCGCTTCACGCCCGGTGGTATGCGCCATATGGACTTCCCGTGCTGAGGGTCTTGCTGTGGCCGCTGTTTTTCATTCTCGGTCCGCTCAAGGTGGTGGGAGCGTATCGCGTACCGCGCAAGGGCGGCGTGCTCATCTTGGCGACCCATCCGAGCGACTTTGACCCGGTCCTGATTCAATATGGGTCGCCTCGCCCGCTCTTCTTCATGGCCAAGCGCGACCTGTTTTCGATGGGTTGGCTGGGCCGGCTGATCCCACAGCTGGGCGCGTTTCCGGTTGACCCCGATGCGCCGGATCGCGCCTCGCTTCGTCAGGCCGTCTGGTACCTCAAGCAGGGCTACCCCGTGGTAGTCTTTCCCGAAGGGCGGGTGCGCATCGGCGGTGAGCCTCTCCCCCTGAAGCCTGGCGCGGCGCTCATCGCGCGCATGGCCGATGTGCCGATCCTCTGCGCGTCCTTTAGGAACTCAGAACGGGTGATTCCGTACGGCAAAGTGATCCCCAGACCCGCCTTTCGCACGGTGCAGTGCATTTGGGGAGAGCCCAAAAAGTTCGACCCAGCTGCCACCCCGGAAGAGGTGATGCGCTGGGTCGAAGTGCAGTTTCGCGAACTGTCGCTTGATTAGAGCAGCTTTTTGATCGCGTCTTCGAGATTGGCGATCGTGCGAGCCGAACTTCCAACCTCGACATGGCGCACCACACCCTGCTTGTCGATCACAAAGATCGTCGGCAGTCCGGTCACCCCCATCTCCTTGGCCAGCTTGTCGTTGGCATCGCCAAGCGTGAAGGTGAACGTGTACTTGTGCTCGGTCGGGTAGCGCTTGATGGCGGCGGTATTGCGGTCGCTGGTGGCGGCACCGATCACCGTGAGCCCCTTCGAGGCGTAGGTCTCATGCAGCTTCTGGATGCCTGGTGAAAGCTCTTTGCAGGGGCCGCACCACGTCGCCCAGAAGTCGATCAAGACGACCTTGCCGGCAGTGCTCTTGCTGTCGAGCGTCTTTCCGTCCACCGTCGTCATGGTAAAAGCGGGCACTCTCTTGCCCTCCATGGCCTTGGCCGCATTTTGGCCTTGGGCCACGCTCATGGCGGCCACGGCAATGATCGCGCCCGCGCCGATCCAAATACTCAGTTGCTTCATCATGCCCTCGAACGAACCGTGATTCTACCGAAATCGGCCTATCCGTCGGTTCAACACGTACCGTAACGAACGACAGGGCCGAATCTATCCCGGGCCGAGCGGGTACCTTCATCCGGGTTCGCATCAATGTCGCATCCGGTTGACGTTCTCATTATCGGCGGCGGGCCAGTCGGCCTCTTTGGGGCGTTCTACGCAGGGCTTCGCGGCATGTCGGTCACCATCGTGGACAGTCTGCCCGACCTCGGCGGACAGCTTACGGCGCTCTATCCGGAAAAGTTCGTCTATGACATGCCCGGCTTTCCGAGCGTGCTGGCAAAGGATCTGGCGAGAGAAATGATTGCCCAGGGCACCCGGTTTGCTCCCGGGGTGGCGCTTGGCCGCACCGCCTCGTCGCTCGAAAGAAGCGAGGAGGGCTACCGAGTCGGACTGGACGACGGGTCGGCAATCCGTGCCCGTACGGTCATCATCAGCGCGGGCGCGGGTGCCTTCAGCCCCACCAAGATCGGCGTTGAACGTGAGGATGAGTTCCTGGACCGCGGAGTTCACTACGGCGTGCGTGAGAAAGCGCATTTTGCCGGGCGCCATGTGCTCATCGTCGGGGGCGGCGACAG
Organism: Fimbriimonadaceae bacterium; assembly: GCA_046292875.1. Taxonomy (GTDB): domain Bacteria; phylum Armatimonadota; class Fimbriimonadia; order Fimbriimonadales; family Fimbriimonadaceae; genus JBKBQD01. The sequence continues at coordinate 63,194 of JBKBQD010000008.1, read as the reverse complement.
TGCGTTTGACTGGCTTTTGAATCTACACCCGGTATGCGCGTCCATTGCGCTGGTCCACCGCCGTGACCAGTTCCGCGCTCACGAGGAGTCGATCGAAGAAGTCAGGGAACTTGGGGTGCCGATGCACCTCTTCAAAGTCGTCAAGGAACTGCACGGAACGGAGCGACTCACCGCGGTCACTCTGGAAGACACGCGTGACAAGAGCCAGACTCTCGTCCCCACCGATGCCCTTGTGGTGAATATTGGGTTCAAATCGAGCCTTGGCCCGATCAAGGGCTGGGGACTGGAGATCGAGAAAAACCAGATCGTGGTGGATGCCAAGTGCGAGACCAATCTGCCCGGCGTCTTTGCGGTTGGCGACGTGTGTACCTATCCCGAAAAGCTGAAACTCATCGCCACAGGGGTTGGCGAAGCCGTGACGGCGGTCTGCTTTGCGAAGACTTACCTGGATCCCACGGCCAAGCTATTCCCCGGTCATAGCTCCGACATGGACCTTTAGCGGGTCGCAAAATAATCAGCGACCTTCCCGGCGAACTCATCACGGTTGTCGGAATCGACCAGCGCCGCTTCGACGGCGGTGTCGGTAAAGGCGCGGAGGTGCTCGCGAGTGAACCCGAACGCCTCGGTCACACGGACGAATTCTTCGGTGAGCGTCGTGTCGAACATGGGAGGATCGTCGGAGTTGATGGTGACTCTCAGGCCCGCATCGACCAGTTGGGGGAGCATATGACGGGGGAGGTCGGGAACCACGTTCAGACAGACGTTGCTTGACGGGCAGACATCGAGGACGACGCCGTTTTCTCGCAGTCGGGCGACTAGCGCCGGGTCCTCGATGGCGCGGACACCGTGGGCAAGCCGGGTTGGGTGGATCACGTCCATCGACTCGATGATGCTCCACGGCCCCTGCGTTTCCCCCGCGTGAGGGATGATGGGCAGCCCATGTTCGCGTGCGTGATCGAAGGCCTGGCGGTATTCCGGCGCTCCGCCGCGTCGTTCCTCGCCGGCTAGGCCGAGGGCGACGACGCCATACTCGCGACCGCGCACGGCCCACTGGGCGACTTCCAGGGCGCGCTCGGGCGAGTGTCCGCGAACAATGTCAATGACCCATCCGGCGTGGGTTCCGAGTTCTCGCGCCCCGTATTCGCGGGCACGCTGCAGGGCGCGAAACTGATCTTCCCAGGGGATGCCGACCATTTCCTGCACGGTGGCCGCCGTGTAGGTCGCTTCCGTATAGAGGACATGCTGTGCCGCTTGGCCCTCCAGGAACTCGCGCGCAATGAGTTCGACGTCATCGGCGGTCTTGATCGTCTTCGTGACGGAGACATAGACATCGACAAAATGAGGGAAGTCGCGGAACTGATACCACTCGCGCAGGCCCTCCACCGTGTCGGCCGGCAGCGAGACGCTGTTCTTCTTCGCCAGCTTGAGCACGGTCTCGGGGCGAATCGCCCCTTCCAAGTGGACGTGCAGCTCGACTTTCGGCATCCCTTCGATGAAGGCGCGTGAAACCATAGGCGCGAGGGTACCTGCGGCTCGCAAAACCTGCCCTGACCGCACTGCATGCTTTGTCGCGTGATCCCAGTCGTCCCAAGATCGATGACGCTAAGATGATGCAAGCATTTTGATAAAAGAGCATACGTATGTCGGCTAATATGAACGCCCATGCTCTATACCGACCAAATGATTCGCCTGACGGAAGAGGCCCACCAGACCTTTCTTGCCTACATGCGCCACACCCCCGAAGACAAACGGACCTGGAGTGTGCTGGGCGTCGGACGCACGCCTTTGGCCCTGATGCAGGAGATCGCCATGGCTCCGACCTGGGCCATCGAAATGCTTGCGGCACGGGCGTGCATGGAATACGACGAGCAGCGCATGGCGGCAGACGCGGCCCTGATGGGGAGCTGGGATACCTTCGACAAATGCGAGGCAGTGCTGAGAGAGAACCTGGACCGATTCTATGAGCTGGTCCGCACGTTTCCCCAGGACGAGTTGGGCCTGGAGATTCGCCTTACCTTTGCCAATGACTTACCCCAATCCATGGCCGATTTGATGTCGTTTCCGTACTGGAACACGACGTATCACTTGGGTCAACTGGCGTTCATCCAGACACTGTACGGCGACAAAGCGATGTACTGAGTGGGTTCTGGCTTGCATGCCGCTCGATGACGTCCTGCTTCAGGAAACGCCAGGCAACCTCGGAAGGTGTCGCCTCCCTCCCGACGTCTCTGTTCGGTTGGATGAAAGGTAGGTAAAGAATGGGTTAAGTCTATAGGTATCGCAAAATGCCTCACGGAATCCAGTGGCCACAAGAGAGCATCGAGATGGATCGACCAGCCTCAGCTACTTCATTGGAAGACATCTGGTCACTCAGACAGTCCGGCGGACAACAGTATTTGGTCCACGACTTCAGCAAGCGGAACCGATGTTTCGATGATCACGTCCGATGTCCTGCGCAACACTGGCTCAAACGTTTCCAGGTCGACGAGGATTCGAGCGCGCTCTGCATCAGTCTTGCCAAAGTGGTTGGTTTGACGTTGTTCCAACCTGGACAAAAGCACTTCCACCGGCGCAACGAGCAAAATCACTTGATCAAAGTCGTCGTAAAAACGGCCTTGATTCGACGCGCACCCCGAAAAAAAGAGGGTGCCGCCATGCGGATCAGCAAGAAGCTGTGCGACTTTGGGTTCAATCCACACCCAGTCCCCCTCCGGACCTGATTCTGAAAATCCATCATCAGCATCCATGGCCCGGAACCCGCGGCGGCGAAGCTCGGCAATCACCGACGACTTGCCGGTACCGGACATGCCAGTGATGAGAAATTTGGAGGACATGCCCTTGGCTTGATGGGTCTGACCGCCTCAGCGGTCGAATCTCGCGTCGTGGCGGCCTCGGAGGGAATCGAACCCCCGACGCCCTCCTTAGGACGGAGGCGCTCTATCCACTGAGCTACGAGGCCGTGCCCAGAATCGTACCCGTGCAGGGGCTGGTTGACTTGACGGACGCTCCCCCGCCGGGCCATACTTGAGCCTCCCCGGGCGGTTAGCTCAGTGGTAGAGCACTACAATGACACTGTAGGGGTCACAGGTTCAAGTCCTGTACCGCCCACCATCTTTTGAACCTGCGGGGAGCCACTCCGGCTCCGCCGTGCGCGCCTCGTGTAGCTTATCCGTCAACTTGTCCTGCGCGGCCCGGATCGTCGCCTCGTCCGTCTTGACGTACTTGTCCAGCGTGTAGGAGGGCTTGTGGTGGCCCATCATTTCGGAAATCGACTTGATGTCCGTTCCCATTCGGACGTGGTTCGTGGCGAAGCTGTCGCGGAGATCTTCGACGAGGCAGGCGTAATGCTTTTTCCCGCGAACGGCTTTGGACCGACTATATATCGGAATGTGAGTCGGTGAGGGACACCAACGTGTCGATGCCAGAGGGGATCCCCATTACGTGGCTCCGCACCAATCCTTGAGTTCCTGCTTCATAGCCAAGCGCTCCTCTTTGGTTAGTTCGTGCCATTCATTGAGATAGCTCTGATGGACTGCCCCTCTTTGGTTCTTGCTGTCCAGATGTTCTCGGACGAGCTGACGACGAATGGCAATCCCCATGTAATAGTTGCCGTCAGGGTTCCAGGAAGGGTCAACGACCAGAGCCAATTTGTTTACACACCAGGCGTGCAACCCAAGATCGTATGTCGGATAGCGGTTGCCATCGGGCCCACTGGTTGGGCCTATGTCTAGGCCCGCAAATCCGTCCACATACCACAATTCTTCGGGATAACTCAGCACAAATTGCCTCGAATTGTGGTAGCATATATGGTCATCTAGGTGAGTCGGCTGGTTCTCGGACGGAACCGGAAATCCAATTGAGATCGACTCAGATTCCTCTGTAGAAAGTGGCATTGCGGAATCTGGAACCAAGGACATTACTTGTTCACCCCAGTAGCCCCTCGTGATTACCGCAGTTTTAGACTCCTCTCGCGGGCCAGCGTTCATTCTGCTGAGGATACCGTTGCTTCAAGCCCCTACGCGGCCGTTTCGCCGGGGTAAAGGCCGGATACGATTCCTAGGTCGCGATGGATCGCCTGCATCAGTCTCTGCGGCACGCGTTTCCATCGGTCTGTACTGAATCAGATGTAGTGCTTAAAGGGCAACGGTGGAATGTGCTGCTGTTTTCCTGCAGTAAGTATCTCGCCAATGTTGTCTGCAAATCGCAATGTCACGGGAGATCCGTCTCCGAAATTGCAGGAGTTGTAGTTCAGTTTGGTGAGGGACAAGACATCCGACAGTACAGTTTGCAGGCATGAATCGCCCCGCAGGACGTCTACACCTAATGGGACCGGGACCTCGCTGCCTGCGTAAGTTTGGGTCCTTGGAACGAACCCGTGGGTAAGCAGGGCTGCCGACCGCTCGCCCGATTGCCAGGCCAATCCCCGAAGAGGGGTTAGTAAACCATTGGCATAAAGCCGCAGTTTGGCTGCGTCTTTGATTCGCACTGCTCCGACATGGCCGACACCTTTAGCCCCTTCTAAGAACCCAGCCCACTCTTCGTCGTTGAATCCTGATCGGCCGTGGATGAAGAGTTCATTGGGACGTCGCTTGAAATCCTCTTCGTAGGCATTCACCGCGAGGGCGCACAGTTCTGATGCGGCTTCAGTTGTGAGGTGAAACTGACGTCGCTTGGGGTTGTACCAAGGCCCGACAGCGCCGCGGAAGACAACGCCGTCCCCAGAATCAAGAAACATCTGTGCTGCGCAGCAGGCTGCCCGTTCATCATTGCCTTGAGCTTTCTTGAAGACTAAGCCGAGATAACACACTCCGGATCGGAGATTTGCGAGCTTCCACGGAGCTCCATGTACTTTGTAGTATATTGCGGTCGAGAATCGCCACGACAAGTCGTTCGCTTGCGTTTGCTCGGACGGCTTAGAGGAATCGAAGTTGTAGTCGAGCAGAAGATGGGTAGTCTCCTCGCGCAACAATTGAGTTACCACTCGATCCTTTAGCAGGCGGAACTTGATTTGGCTATGAAAGTCGGGTTCGTATTCAAACGCGGCCATCGGCACCATATCTTCTTCAAACAAGGAGGGAGCCTGGCAATACAGCCGCGCTTGTTTGGCGGTGATCGAGAAAGGGACTTCGGCATCATCCAAGCGAAGCCTTGCCTGTAGCGGTCGACAGTGCTTGAATACTTCGGGAATGACGAACACGATCCAGAGATCAGGAGTGACGTCATTGGAGTTGATCCAATGCAGTATGGCGTCAACATAGAGACCCACTGCGCTATGCACGCGCTGGTGCGGCTCCTTGATAGTGAGGGTGCTCAGGAGGTTCTGATCATTGACAATCGCGGCCGCCACCGGTTCGGACGCTAGCGGGCACCCAAAGACCGCTTCAAATCCTGGAAATGGGACGCGCAGTTCCTTCTCCTTTGCTACCTTGACCGGTTTTGATAATCGGGTCAGGAACTTCTCCACAACCCTGAGCCCTGAATGGGGGCCAGCGTAACCAATCCGGATGCCCCCTTTCGCCTGTTTGTATGGCCCAAAGAGGGCCAACCCGTCGCGTGGGTGTTCCATCGCTTGGCCATGAGCGAAAAGCAACCGAGGCTCCCGAATGTAGATTAGGTCACTCATCGGCGTTTTCGCCGTCATCCTCCAGCACTCCTTGGACTCGGGCGTGTGTCACTGGTGAGAGCAGTCGCGAAGGTGCATTGGCGAGTGTCATAGTCTGACGATCCCCGACCGGAATCTCAATTGTTTCCTTTCCCTCCGCTGCCCAGGTGAGGGTGGCGTAGAGAAAACCGCGCCATCGGTCATTCCACCAGCCCTTGCATTGCCTGCGCCTCAGCCGATGCTGCTCATCTTTTTCATATGTAGCGCGAAGGGCATCGGACGTCCATACGATGTGCGGCAGCAACATTAGATGCCAACCATTATCATCGTCGACCCGCCCCTCCCAAGCCAAGTGATAGAACCTACTCTCGCGTCTAGCGCTACGGGGCACTGTATGCTCACCCCACAGGCTCCGAGGACGCGCTGGTCTTTCCGGGAGTTGGGTTATGACCTCGCCGGCTGGAAGATTCTCTTTGTGAAAATAGAATATCGATCGAAAGCCGGATAAGTCGTACGGTTCTAGATTTCGACCCCTAAGGTATCGACTCCATGATTTGCTGAGTAACTCCACCACCACATGCCGCGCACGTCGCGAATCCACCCCGAGCTCATCCCAACCTCCTTGTATGAAATCGTCGAGTTCGATGTTCATCGGTTGCATGAACTCAGGGTCTCTACCGAAGAGGGAAGCTCGTGGATTTCGTGCTTGAAAGCTCAGCCGGCGTCCTTCAAAAACTGAAGCCGTGACGGGGAAAAAATCGTCCGCTCCAGGGGCGCCGGCGTCGTTTGCCCACAACGTCTTCGGTAAGGTCTTGATAGCAATCCGATTCGTGTCATAGAGCTCAGGATCATCGGTCACACCGCTGCCTGCCGGGAAGAGCGCACTCCACGCCGAATTGATCAAAGATGGGTTCACCTTGGGATCTTTTGCAACCCCATCCTTTTCGAGCTTTGCGAGCACTCGACGAAGCGTCTCAGCCCAGCCCAAGCCGTGGCAATCTATGATGTTCTTTCGAGCTATCTGGATATTGGAATCGAACGCTACATCATCGACTCGACACGGGATAACGAAGTCCTTGAGGTTTTCGCGCCTCTCTCGTTGAATTGCACAATTTATCTCGTCTTTGACTCCGGGCTTGCCCGAAGATGTCGACAACAGCACGATAACCTTCTCGGCGTGGTTCTTGATAGCGTCTTCAATATCCCCCCAGAAGGTCTCACCCCCGATTAGGTCGATAAGATCGCACCACACGGGAAAGCCTTCAGCTGCAAGCTTAGTCGCGAGCCACAGCGCGATGCGATTGTCCTCTGGATTGGCATGACTTACGAAGATCATGGCGCACTAGTGTTTACCCAATTTGCTGCACGACAAGCTTGGTAACTACCACGTCACCGTGCCAGATTTCCTGGAGGCGCAGCTATACATCTCTTACGATCATTCTGCTTCAATTTCGCGACTTGCCTCCAACAAGAGTTGTCGGACCAGAATAGAATGTCAACCGTGTACGACTTCGAAGGCACACCGTGGGAGAACGTCCGATCCTTCGATGACCTTTGTGAACTGACTGCTCAGTTTCTCGAGGGCAAAATCGATGGTTTCACTCAGACCGCCATCGACGACGAGACTGGCGGTCTGGCTGCCCTATTGGCAAAGGCGAACAGAGCGGGGTTCCTAACGGACTGTTCGCAGCCTGGAGATACCGGAGAATCTTGGAAACAGCGAGCGTTCGTCTCGGGCGCAGCGCGGGAGAACCTTGCCATGCGACTCTACTGTCTTGGGCTTGAATACGACTTGATCACCTTTGTCTGGCCCGTGATGGACCCCCGTTACTTGCGGCTTGTGGGCTGCGTGAACGAGAATAAGGAGCCTTGCCTTTGGCTGGGCGGGGGCTTCGGTATTGAAGACTATGAAGCACTTCACCCAAGCGTCAGCCGCGATCTGGCGACGTGCTGGTCTGTCGAGATTGTTGATCCATCTTGGGGCCGAAACGACTATCTGTGGCCCGCCCTGGAGGCGGCAATCAGTGGCAGCGCAAACAATTACTCAACCGAGAATGGAGTCGACGGCGGGGGCTTCGTTTATTGACCGTCCTATCCATTTGCTTCAGTGCCCCGGAACCAAACCAGAGCCCGACGCAGCGCTCTGCTCCCGAGCTCAGACAAGCAACTTGCTCGTCAACTTATGATCCGAAGTTCACCAACTAAATGGCTGCAACCTAGACCTTTTTGAGTCTGTGCTTGAACTTGCGAGGCGGGTTTTTGGCCAATGACACTGTAGGGGTCACAGGTTCAAGTCCTGTACCGCCCACCACCTCTTGACTGTCCATTCCGGACGTATGGGTCACGCTTTAAAGGCTCTGAAGGGTGGAAGCGATCTGTCTTCGAGGTCGATGCAGCCCTAGCGGGAGTGCGCGAAGGACGTCCGACAGGTGTTTTCCTCAACCTCCTTGAGTTCGATCGTTTGTCGCAAGAACACGTCCGCGACATGGACTTTGATGCGGTGCCTGTGCCTGACTCCCGCTCAACCGCCTTCCCGCATTACCCTCCATCTCCACGTTCGGAAAAGAGGTAAGAGCGAGGGAGAGCGGAACAGCCAATAGCCGATCGCGAACGTAACGAGTGTCGCCCGCCCGGCGTTGAGAGGGCGTTACGCCGGGGCGTCCGCGCGGACACAAGACTGCATCGACGCATACGCCGCTTCGTCGAGCCACCATTCGGCTTTCTGCGCCACGAAAGAAACGCGGGCGGCGACGGTGTCGGGGTTGGCGAGGGCCGGGCCTTTCGTCTTTCCGGTCACCATAAACAATAAACGTCCGGTCTTGGCCAGCGTCATGGGACTGAGCGTGATGCGCCGCGGATAGGGCGGCGGTCCCGACGTGAAAAGGACTCGCGACTTTGTCTCGGTCCACTCCGACTCAAACCCGGGAAACAGCGACGCGGTGTGCCCATCCTCGCCCATCCCCATGACGGCGACATCGATCGGGCCGATCTCCTTGATCAATCTCTCGTAGGATTTGGCTGCCGACGCATCGGAAGGGTCGAGCACCATCGGGTGGAAGACCGGGGAGCGGTCACCGAGCGGCTCCAGCAGGCGCTCGCGGACGGCCTTGGCATTGGATCCGTTGCTGTCCGGCTCGACCACGCGATCATCCACTTGAAACAGGATGATCTGGCCCCACGGCATATGGTCGCGAAACGGACGGTCCGCAAGGACGTCAAGAAGTGTCAGCGCGGTGGATCCGCCGCTCAGAGCAATGCGGCAGAGGCCTTCGTCGCGGGCGCATCGCACGGCAATGGAAGCCAACCGCAAGGCAACAAACTCGGCGACTTCGGTGGGGTCTTCGCCGAGATAGATGGGGCCTATCACCGCTCCTCCTCCTGCAGAAGGGCATGCCATGCCCGACCGTCCCGCGCGATGAGCGCCTCGCCTGCTTCGGGACCCCACGATCCCGCGGGGTAGTTAGGAAAGTCGCTGGGGGGATGTTCGGCCCATGCCTCGAGTACCGGCGAGACGATCTTCCAGGCTTCGGTCTCTTGGTCGGCCCGCATGAAGAGGGTGCCATCTCCGGCGATCACGTCGGCGAGCAAAGTTTCGTATGCCTCTGGCGGCTGCACCTTGAACGACTCGGCGTAGCAAAAACTGAGGCCAACCGTCTCCAGCGTCATCCCTCGCCCGGGACGCTTGGCTTGGAACCGCAGGGTGATCTCCTCTTTGGGCTGAAGCTCCATGACCAGACGATTCGGTTCCCAGGCTTCGGCGGAAACCGACGGAAACAGCTGCAGCGGGGCCGGCTTGAACTGGATGGAAATGCTGCTCACCTTGGCTGCCATGCGCTTGCCGGTGCGCAGATAGAAGGGGACATCCTGCCAGCGCCAATTGTCAATCTGCAGCTTCATGGCGGCATAGGTCTCGGTCGTTGACTTTGGATCGACGCCCTGCTCTTGGCGGTAGCCCGGGACTCGCTCGCCGCGGACCCAGCCGGGGCCATACTGACCGCGGACGGCGTAGCGGCCAATCTCAGCAGGCGGAATCGGACGCACCGCCTTGAGGACGTCCACCTTGCGGTTGCGGACCTCCTCTGCTCGGAACGACACGGGCGGCTCCATGGCGACCATGCAGAGCAGTTGGAGGAGATGGTTCTGCAGCATGTCGCGCGGGCGCCTGCGTCTTCGTAGTATCCGCCGCGGCTCCCAACGCCCCCATCCTCGTCGACGGTGATCTGCACGTGGTCCACATAGCGGCGGTTCCAGATGGGCTCCCAAAGGGCATTGCCAAAGCGAAAAGCCAGGATGTTTTGCACCGTCTCTTTGCCCAGGTAGTGGTCGATGCGATACACCTGAGGCTCATCGAAGACGCTCGACACGACCCGGTTGAGCGATTCAGCGGAGGCCAAATCATGTCCAAACGGTTTCTCGATCACGACGCGGTCCCGCTTGGCGTCTTCCGCCAATCCCACGTCGCCGAGCCCATGAATGATCGGCTCGATGAGGTCCGGTGGCGTGGAGAGGTAATAGATGCGCACCGCGCTCTCCCCCCACTCTTTTTCCGAGGCGGCAATGTGGCGCCCAATCTCCTCGTAGGTCGAGGCCGCGTCGAAAGGGCCGGTGATGTAGTCAAAGCTTTCGACGAACTTGGACCATGCGACATCGTCGGGCGCGCCGCGTCGCGAGTGCTGGATGACCGCCTCGCGCATCGACTCCACCATCCACGCGCGATCGCCTCGACGCCCGACACCACAGATGCGGAGCCGCTTGGGCAGCCGCCGATCAAGAAAGAGATTGAAGAGCGCTGGAATCAGCTTTCGGTGAGCCAGGTCGCCGGTCGCGCCAAAGATCGCAATCCAAGCCGGGGTCGCAGAACCGCCAGTCGCCATCGCGGGCAGGATACCGCCCCGGCCTCCCTCGAATCGTTAACGCGGCGTCCTGCGTATGGACGTACGGAGACGACGTGAACGACTTCCTCTCGGACATCGTGGACCTTGGCGCGCCAGAGTTGGACGTTGGCCCGGAGCATTCCGATCGTCCCGAGCCAGGTGTTTGGCTCAGCCTCGACCCCATGGTGAGGAGGCTTTGGCGATTTTATGCCCTTCTGAGCGCGGCATGGCTCGCGCCAGCTTGGATCGTTCCGCTTGTTCTGTATTTCATCCGCGGTGAGCGCACCGTCTTTTTGAACTTTGCCTTAGGAGCTCTTGCGACGAGCGTCCTCGTTGCCGTGATCTCGTACCTCCTGGTCAATCGCAGCTACGATTGTTGGAAGTATCGCGTCACCGACGATGACCTCGGCGTGAAGCGCGGCATCTTTTGGAGGACCGAAGTCTATATCCCTCGGCGTCGGGTTCAGCACCTCGACATCACGAGCGGGCCGCTTCAGCGCAAGTTGGGGCTCTGCTCGGTGAGCGTCTTCGTGGCGGGAGGCGTAGGGGCGACACTCTCCATCCCCGGACTTTCACAGGCCGCGGCCGCAGGGCTGAAGGAGGAGATGCTGGGTGACCAACCTGCCTCCCTCTGACGTGCGCCGGTTGGCGCCGGGCACGATCATTCTTGCTTTAGCCGCCACCGTTGGGCGATTTCTCTATCTGATCGTGCTGTTTGTCTTCCTCCGCTTCATCGGGGGGCGCGGCGACACCATGGAGTTCTTCTTTGCCGCCCTTGGCCTTTTTGCGGTCTTTGCCGCGGTTCTGCACTACATCTCGTTCCGATATTGGATTGAAGGCGACAAACTCCGCGTCCAGAGCGGGATTCTGCATCGCCAGGATCGCACGGTTCCCCTTGAGCGGATTCAAAACATCAACCTGAAACGTTCCTGGCTCCATCGACTCCTTCATTTGACCGATGTCGAGGTCGAGACCGCTTCGGGCACGGGCGCCGAGGTGACGTTTTCGGCGGTCACGCTCGAGGAGGCCGACCGGCTGAAGCATGCACTGACCACGCTCGGCCGAGCGGGCGCACCAGAGTTTGTGCTTGAAACGGAACCGCAAAGTCCGCAGGATGCGCCGCCGGTCGTCGCGCCGGTTCGTGAGAGGGAGCTGTTCAAGCTCGGAATGACGGAAACGGTCATGTTGGGTGCCAGCGAGAACCGCGCGGGGGTGATCGTAGCGGCCGGATTTTCGGTGATCTTCTTTTTGACCCAATCCTCGACGGAGTTCATCCGGACGGCCGTCACCACGGTGCGCACCACTTCGGCGAACGGCACGAACTGGCAATGGGTGGCACTTGCGCTGGTCGGACTGCTACTCCTCGGATGGATCTATTCTGTGGCGAGTGCCCTTCTTACGTACAGCAACTTCACGCTGAGCGACGTTGATGGGCGCATCCGGCGCAAGTACGGGCTCATCAACCAAGTCGAAAGCGTGGTGCGGCTCCAGCGCCTGCAGATGCTGCGCATTCGTCAGACCGTCATTCAGCGCATGCTTCGCCTTTGCCAAATCACGGTTAGCACCGCAGGCTCCTTCCAAGACAAAGAAGCCGCTGGTTCAGCCGTCATTGCACCGCTTTTGCCGCTCAGTGAGGCTCCCGCATTCTCACGCATCTTCTTGCCCCTCTCACGGCTGGACACCCAGCCGTGGGCTCCGATCAGTTCGAAAGCATTTCAGCGTCGGCTGCGCATTCTGGCGATTCCGGTCGTGTCAGGGCTCGTGGCCGTGTTTCGATTTCTGCCGCCAGAGCATCGCTGGGAATCCTGCGTGGTGATCGCAGGGGTCGTTGTGGCGACTTACCTCAGCTGCCGGAATACGTTCTGGTTTCGCAACGACGACATGATCGGCTTGCGGTCCGGCGTGCTGGGACGGATGTTCGTCATGGTTCCGCTCGACAAGGTCCAAGTGGTCAGCATTCAGCAAAGCCCTGGTCAGCGGCAGCTCCGCCTCTGCCACTTGACGGTGCAGACCGCGGCAGGTGACGTCACGATTCCCGATCTTGATTTGGAGTCCGTCATCGATATGGCGCCTCGTTTGCGGCGCACCGCGGCCCGTGCCGCCCGTGCGGCATGGGATGGGCTATAGCCTACATGCCAAGAACCCGGCGACCGGCAACGTACACGGCGGTGGGCTTGACTTTGTCCCACTTAACGGGTGGAACGAAGAGGTCCTGGTTCAAGACGATGAAGTCCGCCTGATAACCGGGCGCGATGCGGCCAAGATCGGATTCGCGCTTGACCGCATAGGCCGCGGCAGAGGTGTAGCACCGCAGCGCTTCGGCGAGCGGGATGTTCTCCTGCGGCTCCCAAATCACTCCGCTGAGGATTCTGCCGGTAACCGCGGCTTCCAGCCCGAGAAAGGGGTTCAGCGTGACGACGGGCCAATCGGAGCCGAACGCCACGACGGCCCCGACATCGAGCAGCGACTTGAAGGCGTAGCTGCTGTGGCAGCGCTCTTTTCCGATGTAGTCTTCGGCATATCGGCCGTCGTCTGCCTTGTGGTACGGCTGCATGGAGGCAATGACGCCAAGCCGGGCGAACCGCTCGATGTCTTCGGGCAAGAGGTGCTGGGCGTGCTCGCTGCGGGCGCGGGCTTGCCGAGGATCGCGGGTTGCGCTCTGGACAATGTTCAGCAGCAGATGGTTGCCCTCATCGCCGATGGCGTGGACAATGGCCTGGTATCCGGCTTGGTCAGCCGCGCGAACATTCCGCTCCATGAGCCCTTCGAGCACGCCGGGCATGGGGAGACCGCGCCAGTCGGGACGATCGGGCGGGTTGCCCAGAAAGGGCGCGCGCATGTACGCGGTGCGCGACCCCAGACTGCCGTCCATGTACGCTTTGAATCCCTTGATCTCGATAAATCCGGGCAGACCCTGAAAACGATTCGCAGCTTGAGCGGCCGCCGTCCAATCGTCCGAGGTGGGATAGAGGTGCAATCGGACCTTCGCGGGACCCTCCTGCGCCAGTCGCTCATAGATCGGCAGGTCGGCCATCGAGGTGACATCGCTGACCGAGGTAATGCCGTGCTCTGACGCGTAGTCGATCGCACGCTTGAGGGCAGCCAGCCGGTCATCGGCACTTTCGGCGGGCACGAGCCGTGCGACGAGCCCCATCGCCGTCTCGCGCAGAATGCCGGTGGGTTCGCCGGTCTGCGGGTCGCGATCAATGACGCCGCCGGGGGGATCGGCGGGACCCTCTCGCGTGATGCCTGCGCGCCGAAGCGCCTCAGAATTGGCGAGGCCGGAGTGCCCATCCATCCGGGAAAGCCACGCCGGTCGCCCCCCAGAGGCGGCATCGATCCAGGCGCGATGGGGGAGTTCGGGAGTCGACCAGCTTTCCGTGGACCATCGACCGCCCAGGATCCACTCCCCGGGTCCGAGTTTCGCGGCCCAGTCGCGTACCTTGGCGACGAAATCCTCTTTGTCCGTGGCGTCACGCAAATTCAATCGGCTCAGTTGCATCCCGCCATTCAGCATGTGGATGTGCGAGTCAAAGAGTCCCGGCACCACGAGTGCGCCGCCCACGTCCACCCGCTTCGTTTCCGGCCCGATGAGCGACGGGTCCGCGTCCCCAACGTGGACGAACGCGCCATCCCGGACGGCGAGGGTCGATGCGAAGTACGTCCGCCCGTCGGTCCAGATGCGGGCGTTTTCGATGACCAAATCCGCCGGCTGCAGGCTGAATGCGGCGATGAGGCAGGCGATCATGCCTTCAGCATAGCCGTAATTTCAGTCCGTTCTAAAGGCTCGCGCCATGGTCGCCGTGTCGAAAAACTCGCGTACGGACGCGATACGATCCCCTTCGAATCGAAAGACGGCAATCCACGGTGAGCGATAGCTTTTCCCCGATGCCTTGACGGTGACGGCTTCATGCCCGATCACGATGACGCCCGACGCGGTCTCGATCCACTGCTCGGGAACGTATTCCTGCACGTCGGTGGTCTCCGCCACCAACGCGTAGAACTCACGTAGACCAGCATGTCCGGACCACCGACCGAAATACGGCACGTCGGTTCGCTCGCCGACGATCTCAAGCGTGGCGTTGGCCAGGAATAAAGCCAGTGCCCCGTCGACGTCTCCTCCGCCAAATCGACGATAGAGCTCGCGTACGACATCAGCTGGGGCCATGGCGCTATCTCAAAAAGGCTTCATGGAGGCCCGCGTCGACGTTCACGACTTGTCCGGTGGTGAGTTCGAAGCGATCGGTGGCCAAGGCCACCAGGGCATCGGCAACACGTTCCGGCGTCACCGCGCGCTTGAGCATCGTCCTCTGGGCATAAAACGCGCTGAGCCGATCGCGCAAGGTTTCGTCTGAATCCGCGGGATCAAAGGGGATGGCGTATTTGGTGAGCGATGAGATCACCCGGTCGCGCGGGAACATCTGACTGCCCGCCACCACGGTTGCAGGAGCAACGGCGTTGACTCGGACGAGCGGGGCGTATTCCATGGCGAGCTCCCTCACCAAATGGTTGAGCGCCGTTTTGGAGGTGTCATAGGCCAGGCTGCCCTTCTTAGGAACTACGGCGTTGACGCTCGTCGTGTGGACGATGGCGGCGGGAGTCCCTTGCGCCACGAACACGCGATGCGCCGCTTCGGACGCCAAGTACATGGAGGTCACGTTGACGTCGAAGGTGGTGCGCCACTGGTCGACCGTGTTCTTGCCGTCCTCACCGGGCGGGATGAATATGCCCACGATGTCGATCAAGATATCGAGTCCTCCGAAAGACGCGACGACGCCCTCCATGAGCGACGCAAGGGACGCGGGGTCGGTCGCATCGGCCGCCCATCCCGTGGCCACCTCCTTTCCGAACTTTGCCTGAAGGTGAGCCGCCAGCTCCTCGGCCAGCGTAGCGTTTCGGTCGGCGACCACAACATGGGCGCCTTGCGCTGCCAGTCGTTCGGCCACGCACCGGCCAATGCCAGGCCCCGCGCCCAGGACCAAGGCAATCTTGCGACTGAGCTCTTTTTCCGGAGGCATCCGCCGCAGCTTCGCTTCTTCGAGCGACCAGTATTCGATGCCGAACGCCTCGGCCGGGTCAAGGGCCACATAGTTGTTCACCACACGGTTAGGCAGCAACCCCTCTTGGGGCGGCAGGTCGCCCAGCGAGGTGGCTCCTTCCATCACGTGAATCGCGTTGACATAAAACTCGCCCGTGATCCGCGCTTCCGTCTTGTTCTTGCCAAAGCTAAGCATCCCGACTCCGGGAATGAGCACCACGGTTGGGTTCGGGTTGCGCATGGCGGGGGAATCCGCGCTTTTGTGCGCTTGATAATAGTCGGCGTAATCCCGACGGTAAGCCTCCATGCCCTCTTTGGCCGCAGCGATCAACGAACCGGCATCGCCCGTGGCGGCATCCCACTTGACAAACAGCGGCCGAACCTTGGTCCGCACAAAGTGGTCGGGGCAGCTGGTGCCCTGCCACGCCAGCCGATCGGCGTCCGCCGAGTTGACGAAGCGCATGACGTCGTCGCTCGCCACCCAATGGCCGATGCCGTGCCCGACCATGCCCCGAATCGCGGGCAAGACTGAGAGAGCCAGCGCGCGCGCGTCCTCCCGGACTGGGGCCACCTGACCCCCAAAGAGTGTGTCACCCTGAGCGGTGATGCGCGGCACGACGTAGGCGCCGATGGCGTCGATAACGCGCAAGGTGTTTTGGTAGGACGACTTTGCGTCGTCGCCCCATGTGAAGAGTCCATGCGAGCCGAGAATGATGCCGTCGGCGTCGGGATGGTCCTGTACGGCCTTTTCCAGCCAGAGGCCAAGCTCGAAGCCAGGGCGTTTCCAGGGCAGCCAGACCAGATGAAGTCCCGTTTCCGCGCGAAGCCGCTCCAGCTGCGCCGGTCCGTTGGCACAAGCGGCAAGGGCGATGGCCCAATCCGGGTGCAGGTGGTCCACGTGCTTGAAGGGCAAAAAGCCATGAAGCGGGGTGTCGATGGAGGCCGCGCGAGGGTTGGCGTTGAAGGTGCAGTGAATGTAGCGGTCCGCCATCGCGTCCTCTTCATGGACGCCTTGGTACTGCCGCTTCAGGGCCAGCAGGCGATCCATGTAGAGAGTGGCAAAGCCGTCGCGCTTGATCGAGCCGAGGTCGCCGCCGCTGCCCTTGACCCACAGCACCTCGACTTCGTCGCCGGTGACGGGGTCGACTTCGCGGACCTTGGCCGAAGTGTTGCCGCCGCCAAAGTTGGTGAGGCGCAGGTCGCTGCCCAGCAGGTTGGAGCGGTAGGTGAGCAAGTCCGGCTCATCCATCCCTGCGGCCAAAGCGTCGTCCCAGAGGTCTTGCAGATAGTGGAGCGGCATGGTTCGAGTTCCCTGAGCGTGGTGGAAGGACCCAGTGTACCGGCGGCACTAGGGTGAAGGCGGCGCACATGTTAACGCTCGTGCGCTTTTGAGCATGCTACAGGCTAAATGCCCTTTGGGCCGCTTCCTATGCTTAGGGGACCTTGTACCGTCCACCTCACCAATTGGAGTTCAGTCTCCTCGGGCTAAAATCCATTCGATGCGGCTTTGGATTCCTAGCTTCATGGCATGGATGGTGCTCATCGGGTGCGCCGGTTCGTCGACCTCGCCCCCGACACCCCCTGCCTTCGAGTCGGTTGGACTCGTCATGTCGGGCGACGCCCACGATGGCGGCTGGAATCAGTCCGCCTATCTTGGCCTCGAAGACCTGGCGCGCAGCGGATTCGCGGTGAGCCTGCGAGAAAACGTGTCCGGCCCGGGTCAAGTCGCGGCGCTCGAAAGCTTTGCCAAGGACGGTTTCACGTTCATTTTTGCCCATGGCAGCGAGTTCACCGACGCCGTGCGGAGCGTGAGCGCGCGCTTCCCGGCGTCCTCCTTCATCCAGATCAACGGCAGGGAAAGTGGTCCCAACTGGCGCTCTTACTACTTCAATGAGCGCGAGATCGGCTACGTCATGGGCGTGATGGCGGCCGCCGGTTCACCGAGTGGCAACCTCGGACTCATCTTGCAGCAGAACGAACCGGACTCGATTCTCGAAACCGCATTGGCCGGGGCGCGCTCGGTCAATCCAGCCGCGACGGTCACCGTACGGAAGACCCCCGACTGGGACACGCCCGCATTTGGCAAGTCAGCCGCCGAAGAGCTCTTGGCCCTGGGAGTCGATGGGTTTATCGTTCTTGTCGATGGCGCCTACGTCGGCGTGCATGAGGCCCTGCTGACCCGTCCCGACGCTCGCGCCTACCGCTTGCGGTCGATGCCGACGCTCGTCGAGGGGCAACCCGAAGTGATGGTGGGCGTTGTGCTGCAAACGGGCCGACTCATGGCGGCGGGCATCGAGGACTTCAAGCGCGGCGGCATGGCGACGTCGGAGACCGTCGGCTTTCGCAAGCAAGCCCTTGGGCTTACCGCCTTTGCCGACGAGTATCCGGCCGATGCTCGGACTGCGGTCAATGCGGCCGTGGCCGCCATCATGGACGGCACGCTGGTTCCGTAGCTTTCGCTTGCTCGAGTTCCGCAGACGGGCTCAAACCAGCGCAGAAGCATTACGGCGCGAGATACCCATCGAGCACCGGGAGCGTTTCCTCTCCGTGAAACACGTGACCGCCCTCGAACACCGTGGCATGAAATCGTGATCGAGCGCGGTGGGCATCGTAAATGGACTCGGCCCATGCACAGGCGCCTCGGTAGGCAGGCAGCGGGAAAATCGGGTCTTCGGTTCCCGACTCCGTGATCAGCGCCCTTGGTGCGATCGCCGCGACAAGATCCGGCATCTCGGCCACGGTCCCTAAGCCCGGCACATAGTTGTCCACACAGTGGTCCACGCCGAGAATCGAGTCGGCAAAAGTGTTGAAGTAGCCGCTGATCATGGCCGCGGCGACTCGCGTATCGACGCACGACGTAAAGAAGGCCGTGGTGCCGCCTCCGGAAATGCCCATTACCGCCAGCCGGTCCGCATCAACCTCCACACGCTCTGAGAGAAAGGTGAGGGCGATCCGCGCATCGCGCACCCGCCATCCGACCATGCACTCCCCCAACAGCAGCGCGGCGGTGGAGTCGCGGAAGCAGGTGGAGCCGCCATCAGGCGTTTCTCGCGAGCAGCGATGCCCGAACGACATTTGCTCCAGGGCAAAGACCACGTAGCCGCGCCGCACGCAGCGGACGGCAAACGCCGTGGAATAGCCGTCGTCGCGCAAGCCAACCACTCCATCGACGCCGATCCCATGGCCCGGGAGGCAAAGTATCGCAGGGGCGCGGCCGGCGTGGCCGTGCGGCACCAGCAAGTAGCCAAATCCGGCGCCATCGATGGGCGAGTCGAACGATGCCGGGATGCGGTCAAAGCCGTCACAACGAACCGGCTCGCCCAGCGCGAAGTCGCGCCGCTCTGGCTGGGCCTCGATTCCGAGAAGATCCACCAACCGGGCGCGAAGGGCGTCGCCCCAGTGGACCGGGTCGGCATCGCCCCGTCGAGTCCACGCGAACTCGCGGTCCATGGCGAGGTACCGACGCCGAGCCAGTTCCACGAGCTATTCCACCGAGTGGCGTGTCGTGTGGTAGTTCCAGCCGCTCAGGACCAGTTTCTCATTCGGGTGATGGTTGCCGTCCACGACGCGGTCGTCGCCCCGATGCAGCTGGACCAGAACCGTCTTGCGCGTTTTGGCCGAGCGATTCTGCATTGAGCCGTGGATGGTGAAGTAGTGGAAGAACACCACGTCGCCGGGCTCGGCCTCAAGCGGAGTGGCATTCTCCAGGGGATAGTGGGCAAGCAGATCGCTTTCGTGCTGACCCGAAGTCCCCTCGATTTTGCCGAGCTTGTGGCTGCCCGGATACACGCGCAGACAGCCCATCTCGTCGGTGGCTTCGGAGACGCAAATGATGCCGGCGATCATGCTGTCATTGATGGTTGGGAAGTAGTCCCAGTCCTGGTGCATGGGGAACGGCGCGCCTTTTTCCGGCGGCTTTTGGAAGAGCTTGGTGTGGTGGAGCACGATGTCGTTGCCGAGGATCTGGCGCGCCGCGTCCAAGAAGCGCTCATCCAGCAGGGCCCGATTCCAGCGCGCGCTGTATTGCTGCACGTTGTGGGTATGAAGCACCACCAGGTCCCGCGCGCCGAGCCGCTCCATTTCTGGGCCGCCCCAAGTGGCGTTGATGTGTTCACCAGAGCCCGAAATTTGGGCCACGATGCGATCGAAGTCCTCCTCCAGTTCCTTCAAAGTCTGGCCTTGGAACACGCCTTTGGCCACGTAGTATCCGTCTTCGGCAAATTGACGGCCGGTCGGCGTATCGGCAACGGGCGGGACGAAAGGTTGAGCGGGTGACGCAGTGCTCATGCGCGTAGGATAGCAAACCCGACCGGCGGATCGCGCCCCTCAACAGGTACACCCATGGGCCGTGGGGCGCACACTCATCGAGGTTTGCGTGGATGGGGTCGATCGGGCCGTTGCGGCGGCATCCGAGGGCGCGGATCGGCTCGAACTCAACGCTGCCATGGAGCTCGATGGTTTGACACCCTCCCTGGGAGTGATCCGGGAGGTGCTCGACCGGGTGGCGATTCCGGTGATCGTCACGGTCCGGCCCCGCGGCGGGGACTTTGTCTACTCGGCTCTTGAGATCGAGGCAATGGTCCGAGACATTGCCCTGCTCAGTCAGGAAGGGGTGACCGGGGTGGCGTTTGGCGCTCTCCGACCGGATGGCGCGCTGGACTCTGAGGCATGTGCTCGGATGATCGGAGCGGCAACTGCGATGGAGACCGTGCTCAACCGGGCGATCGATGCCTCGCCGGATCCCCTTGCCGTGGCCGAAGCCGCCGTCGAACTTGGGTTTTCACGATTGCTGACCAGCGGCGGGGCACCGCATGCTCCCGAGGGTCTGGCGACCCTCGCCGCCATGCAGCAACGTTTTGGGGATCGTGTCGGCATTTTGCCGGCTGGCGGGATTCGCGCCGCCAATGTGGCTGAGCTGGTGACCGCGACGGGTGTCCGCGAAGTCCACGGAACCTTTCGCGAAGGGGTTGCCGCGATCCGAGGCGCGCTTTAGGCGACGGCCTCGGCACGCCGCTCGGCAACGCGACGCTCGCTGTGATCAAGCACGATTTTTCGGAACCGGAGCATCTTGGGCGTCACTTCCAGCAGCTCGTCGTCGCGAAGCCAGCTCAGCGCCTGCTCGAGCGAGAACTCGCGATGGGCGTCCAGCACGGTCGTCGCATCTGACGTTGAACTGCGCATGTTGGTCGCGGCTTTTGTCTTGGTGATATTGACCACCATGTCTTCGTCGCGCGCGCACTCGCCGATAATCATGCCGCCATACACCTCGGTGCCGACTTCGTAAAAGAGGGTGCCCCTTTCCTGGACGTCCTCATACGCGTAGCGCGTCATTTTGCCCGGGTCTTTGGCGATGAGCGAACCCCTGGACCGCGACACGACCTCGCCGCGATACGGCTTGTAACCATCAAACAGATGCGCCATGGTCCCGAGACCGCGCGTCAAGGTGAGGTAGTTGGATCGGAAACCAATCAAGCCGCGGGTCGGGATCGAGTACACCAAGCGGCTACCGCCATGTTCGTCCTTGCTCATATCGACCATCTCGCCTTTTCTGCGACTGAGTTCTTCCATCACCGGTCCGACGGCATCATCAGGAAGTTCGAGCGTTAATGACTCATAAGGTTCGATGACTTGACCGTCTTCGTCTTTGCGCAGAATCACTTTCGGGCGGCTGATGGCCATCTCGTACCCTTCGCGGCGCATGGTCTCGATCAGGATCGCGAGCTGAAGCTCGCCCCGCGCGAACACTTTGACCGCGTCGGCGGGCGAGTCGGGGTCGATCTGCAAGGCGACGCTGACCTTGGCTTCTTTCTCCAAGCGCTCGCGAATCTTGTGAATCGTCAGGAACTTGCCGCCATCTCTTCCCGCCAATGGGGAGTTGTTGGCATAAAAGGTCATGCTGAGCGTCGGGGGCTCGACTTCGACGGGCGGCAGCTCGTCTGGCGCGCTCGGGTCAGCCACCGTGTCGCCGATCAGGACGTCGTCATATCCGGCCAGCATGGCGATTTCGCCAGCGGACACCTCATCCACTTCGACCAGCCGGATCCCTTGATACACCCACAGCTTGGTGACATTGAAGCCGACGGCGTTGCCCCGTCGCAAAAGCGTCATCCGGTCGCCGACTTTTACGCTGCCGCGCAGCACCTTGCCCCCGAACATTCGGCCCAGGTAGTCGGAAAAGTCAAGATTGGTGACCTGCATTTGGAAGGGGCCTTCCAACTGCACGTCCGGCGGCGGCACGGCATTGAGAATCGTCTCCAGCAACTCCCGCATATCCGACTCGCCCCCATCAGGAGAAACGCGCGCAAAACCGCCATGCCCCGACGTGTAAAGGTGCGGGAAGAAGAGATCGTCTTCGTCAGCGCCCAAGTCGATAAAGAGGTCAATGGTTTTGTCGTATGCCTCATGCGGTCTTGCGCCGTCCCGGTCGACCTTGTTGATACATACGATCGGCTTGAGCTTATGCTGAAAGGCCTTTTTGAGCACAAAGCGCGTTTGCGGCATGGGGCCTTCGCAGGCATCGACGACGAGCAGCACGCCATCCACCATGCTGAGCACCCGCTCAACCTCGCCGCCAAAATCCGCGTGGCCCGGTGTGTCGACGATGTTAATCTTGACGCCCTTGTATTCAATGCTCGCGACTTTGGAGAGGATCGTGATGCCCTTTTCGCGTTCCAGGTCGTTCCGGTCCATCACCCGGTCTTGGACGACCTGATTGGCGCGAAACAGCCCGGCTTGGCGAAAAATCGCGTCAACCAGCGTGGTTTTGCCGTGATCGACATGCGCGATGATGCCGATGTTGCGTACAAGGGGGGCGGACATCCGCGGCGAATTGTACCGGTTCAGTGCAAGGCGGCCGCGGCGACTATCGAAAGTCGCCGGTGCGGTCGAGCGTGACACTGCCCGAGGTTTTGCCCTGATAGTTCAGTTCAAGGTCCTCGCCAACCAGGCGCCCGACGAAGTGAATTGTTCCGAGATCCGAAGGAAACTCGTTGGTCCAGACGACCGTTTGGTCCGGCTTTTTGGGACCGTCAAATTGCACCGTGAAGAGTCGCTTGGGCTGCGTGCCATTCCCCCAAATCTTGATCTGCAGCACGGCGCGAATGAAGTCGCCGCGGTCCTGGCTCTTGAGGGTCACGAGAGTTGGGCCGTGCGCGTCGAAATCGGGAACGTCCGCTTCAAACACGCCGCTCACCACGAAAGATGCGTTCACCTTCGTGCCGCCGCAGCCAGCGGTTCCCAAAATGGCGGTCGCGAGGCAGGTCAAGGGCAAGAGCGGTTTCATCTCAAAGATCCTTGCGGCGGATTCGCATCGCCATGATGCGCCACGACGTTTTGGCTTGGTCCGGGTGACGGGCGATCAGGGCCGCGAGCCGGGCATAGAATCCGTCCGCGATCGGCTTGCCGCCCTGGCCCAGCGATCCAAACAGGGGCGCCTCGCTGAATCCACGGAAGAAGCCCGCGGCTGCCAGTCCATAACCGATGCTGTCGCCTTTTGCGGCCGTTTCGGCGTAATAGGCGTCCGGCAAGACGTCCACCTCGTGCTCGATGACTTCAAAGCGGTCCGCAAACTCGCCCGTTTGGATGGGGTCCAGGTATTCGCACTCGGTGCGATAAAAGGTTGGGAGGGCCATCTTGGCGTGCTGCTCGGCGGTGATCGTGCCCTTATCGACGAGCGTCCGGATCACGTCGTTGGCCAACGACATGATGCCCTCGGCGCCGGTGATACCCTCGTCGTCGGCAATCCGGTTCACCAGCACGATCTCGCCGCCTGGCTTCATCTCCCGGGCACGGTTGGTCAGGAAGTCGCTCCAGTCTTGGTTGGCCTGGTCGCGCCATCGGGCTTTTTCTTCGGGACTGGCCAATGGGCTGAAGATTTGATCCCGCAAGCCGGTGGGGACTTGGCTCAGCCAGTGGGTCGCAATGGAGCACCAGCCAAACGCCACCAAGTGATCGGGGAACACGTTGCCGTAGAACCCTTTGCCTTCGGCAAACCCATAGACGTTCTTTCGGCCGAACAGATAGCTTTGCGTCGGATCATCGAGCGTCCGGAACAGCGTTGTGAAATCGTTGCCCGGCAAGTCGGTATGAACGACCATGATCGGCACCTCTGACGCCCGTCGGCGAACGCCCTCGATCAGGACGCGGAGCGGGTGCATGGAGTTGTGTCCCTGCGCACACCCAAAGTCGGCGCAGCACACCGCGGTTCCGTCCAAAGGAATCACTTCGGAGGCGCGCTGGACCATGCCGATGGCCGCCTCGGCTGCCAGTGCTTGCTCCAGGCTATGTTGGTTGTAGAAGCCGTGGCCGGTCATGACCGTGCTGGGTCCGCTCATATCGCCTATTTTGCCCGTTCTCTGATCGCATTTCGCAGACCCCATGTAGCAAAGGTACACTGCCAGCCGAGAACGCTCCTCGCCCCTGCGGTTCTGAAAACCATCTGCGCTCGGCCCGGCGAGGCTGCGGCACGGAGGCTATGCACCGATGAGTTCAAAGGGGATCCGCACCACGCATCAATCCGCAGGTAAAGCATTTGAGTTTTACTCGTTGCCGGCGCTTGCCGAACAGGGCTATGCCATTGAACGGCTGCCCTATTCGCTGAAAATCTTGCTTGAGAACTTGTTGCGCCATGAAGACGGCGAATCGGTCACAGCCGAGCAGATTGAGCGCCTGGCCCGTTGGTCGCCGCGCGACACGCCTCAGCACGAGATCTCATTCAGCCCGGCGCGCGTGCTCCTTCAAGACTTCACCGGCGTGCCTTGCGTCGTCGATTTGGCGGCCATGCGCGATGCGATCGCCGATCTGGGAGGCGATCCCAATCGGATCAATCCGCTTCAGCCCGTCGAACTGGTCATCGACCACAGCGTGCAAGTCGATGCCTACGGCAGCGAAGCCGCGATCCTGATTAACCGCGACCTTGAGTTCGAGCGCAACCGCGAGCGGTACGAGTTCCTTCGCTGGGGGCAAAAAGCGTTTCAAGACTTCAAGGTCGTGCCCCCGAACACCGGGATTGTCCACCAGGTGAACTTAGAGTTTCTGGCTCGCGTCGTGTTCTCTGACCCGGCAACGGGCCTCGCCTATCCGGACACGCTGGTTGGGACCGACAGCCACACCACGATGGTCAACGGTCTCGGCGTGCTGGGCTGGGGGGTGGGTGGCATCGAGGCCGAGGCGGCGATGCTGGGCCAGCCGGTCAGCATGCTGATTCCACAGGTGGTCGGGTTCAAACTCACCGGACGGTTAAGCGAAGGCGCCACCGCCACTGACCTGGTGCTGACCGTCACCGAGATGCTGCGCAAGAAGGGCGTGGTCGGCAAGTTTGTCGAGTTCTTCGGTCCCGGGCTGGAGCATTTGCCGCTTGCGGATCGCGCGACCATTGCCAACATGGCGCCGGAGTATGGCGCCACATGCGGCATCTTCCCGGTGGACGAAGAAACACTGAGGTATTTGCGCTTAACGGGTCGCACTGAAGAGCAGATTGCCTTGATCGAAGCTTATTACCGAGCACAAGGCATGTGGCCGATGCCGGGTGCACCCGAACCAAAGTATTCGGATACCTTGCACCTGGATATGGGAACGGTCGAGCCCAGCGTGGCTGGCCCCAAACGACCGCAAGACCGGCACCCGCTTTCTGCGGCCCGGAAGTCGTACTTTGACGCCTTCCCAGCCAAAGGCGGTGGGGTAGCGACCGCAACGAAGACCGGCATTGCCGATGGTTCGGTGGTCATCGCCGCCATCACCTCGTGCACGAACACGAGCAATCCCAGCGTCATGATCGCGGCCGGACTCCTGGCGAAAAAGGCCAACGAGCGTGGCTTGATGGTGAAGCCCTGGGTGAAGACGTCCATCGCGCCAGGCTCTCGCGTCGTCTATGACTACTACAAGAAGTCGGGACTGCTGGAAGAGCTGGAGAAGCAGAACTTTTACATTGTCGGCTATGGATGCACGACGTGCATCGGCAACTCGGGCCCGCTGCCGGAGGAGATCAGCGCCGACATCAATGAGCATGACCTTGCCGTGGTCTCGGTGCTGTCCGGAAATCGCAACTTTGAAGGGCGGGTTAACCAAGAGGTGAAAGCGAACTACCTGATGTCGCCGCCGCTTGTCGTGGCCTATGCCCTCGCCGGGACGATCGACATCGACCTTCAGAAGGACCCGCTGGGGCATGATCCGCTCGGAAGTCCGGTCTATTTGCGCGATGTTTGGCCGTCAGCCTATGAAGTGTCATCGCTCGTCGAGTCGTGCGTGGGCGCCGAGATGTTCGCCAAAACGTACGCCGAGGTGTATCAGGGCGACGAGAAGTGGGCCCAAATCGCGGTAACCGAGTCCAGCCGGTTTGATTGGTCGCCTTCTTCGACGTATGTGCAGAAGCCACCGTACTTTGACGGCATGGAGCGAGAAGCGCCCGCCCGAGTGCAGGACCTAACGGGTCTTCGTGCCCTTGCGTTGTTGGGTGATTCCGTCACCACCGACCATATCTCCCCGGCCGGGTCGATCAAAGCCAACTCTCCCGCTGGGCAGTACTTAACCCAGCACGGCGTGGAGCCACGCATGTTCAACTCGTACGGCTCGCGTCGCGGCAACGACGAGGTCATGGTTCGCGGCACGTTTGCGAACGTTCGTTTGCGTAACCACCTGGCGCCCGGCACCGAAGGCGGCTTTACCACCTATTTCCCCACGGGAGAAGTGACGACCATCTACGATGCGGCGATGCGCTACAAGGCCGACGGCGTCGGGCTCGTCGTGCTGGCCGGCAAGGAGTACGGTACGGGGTCTTCGCGCGACTGGGCCGCCAAGGGGACCATGCTGCTTGGCGTCAAGACGGTGATCGCCGAATCGTTCGAGCGAATTCACCGCAGCAACCTGGTCGGCATGGGGATCCTGCCGCTTGAGTTCGTGCCTGGTCAATCGGCGGCCACGCTCGGTCTGACAGGAGCAGAAACGTTCGACGTCATCGGTCTTTCAGACGCGGTTGCGAGCGGGTTTTCCAGTGGACGCGAGCTGACCGTCCGGGCGACCGACGAAGAGGGGAACGCCAAGGAGTTTCGGGCCATTGCGCGGATCGACACGCCTCGGGAAATCGAGTACTACCGGCACGGCGGCATCCTCCAATACGTGCTCCGGAAGTTGCTTGGGTCCGCCTAAGGGAGGCCTGGTGCGCGGGAAAGGACTCGAACCTTCACGCCTTGTGGGCACTACCACCTCAAGGTAGCGTGTCTACCAATTTCACCACCCGCGCAGGCGACGATAAGTGTAGCATGTCCACGCCGAAAAACGCGCTCTGGCGGGTATCCTTTGCGACCGGCCCGCCCTCGTAGCTCAGAGGTAGAGCATTCCCTTGGTAAGGGAAAGGTCACGAGTTCAATTCTCGTCGGGGGCTCCACGAGCCGACGTAGCTCAGCGGTAGAGCAGCTGTTTCGTAAACAGCAGGTCACCGGTTCGAATCCGGTCGTCGGCTCCAAACTCAGGCTCAAATCAGCCCGGCGGCGCCCGCTGGCAGGTCGGACTCCGGTGGGATACCGAGGTGAGCCATCGTCATTCGCATGATGTGGAACGTGCGGCCGGGCGGCATCGTAGGCCCAGACATTGGCCAAAAGTGTAACGGTAATTGGCGCTGGTATGGGCGGACTGAGCGCCGCGATCTATGCCCGCCTTCGCGGCTGGGATGTCCTGGTCATCGAGCAGCACGATCGGCCAGGCGGCAAGGCGGCCGGTATCGAGACCGAGGGCTTCTGGTTGGACCCGGGGCCTTCCATCATCATTCTCACGGAGATCTATGATCAAGTCTTTCGCGATGCGGGGCGGCGCCCCAGCGACTACCTGACCTTTCATCGGCTCGACACGCTGTCGCGCGTCATGATCGAAGGCGGTGCGACGATCGATCTTCCGTCGAATGCCGATGATTGTGTTCGCCTGCTGAATGACCTTGCCCCGAGTGACGTTCCTGCATTTCGATCGATGATGGAGCGGTTGGACCGCGTCGCCGAGGGGGTCGAAGACGCCGTTTTTCGCCGGCCCATCCTGACTGTTCGCGACTTCGCGCGACCGGGCTTGATGCGATTTGGCCTTCAATTCAATCCCTTTCTCAGCTATCGCAAGATGATTGATGGCTGGTTCCAGTCGCCGTTGCTGCGCGCCTTCTTCTATGGGTTTCCAAGTTACAGCGGGCAAACCTATGACGATGCGGCGCCCGGGGCTCTCTTGATTCCCTACTATATGTTGCGTCGGGGTGTCTCATTCCCCAACGGAGGAGTGCGACAGATTCCTCAAGCTTTTTATCGATTAGCGTGCGAGCTTGGCGTGAAGTTTCGATTCCATACGCGCTTTGACTCGTTCGTTTCGGATCGGGAGATCCGGCTGGAATCCGGTGAGCGCCTTGTCGCAGATGGCGTGATCTGCAACATCGATAAGCTCACCGCCCTAAAGCAAAACGAACCAACACCGAGCATGAGCTACTTTACGCTGCACTACGGCGTGAGAGGCGAGGTCGGAAACCTGGATCACCATAACCTTTTGGTGCCCCGCCGATTTCAGGATGGCTTTGACGCTCTGTACTCGAACCGGTTTCCCAACCCGCCGATCGTCTACGTCAACGCCACCCAAAAACTCGACTCGAAAGCCGCGCCGCCTGGCTGCACGAACCTTTTCGCCGTCGTCACCGTGCCAGCCGAAGGTCCAGAGATCGACTGGGCCAGCAAGCGCGCTGAGTATCGCGCCTACGTCAAGCAACGGCTCGAAGTTCACGGTCTTCACTGGTCGGACAAAGACGTTGTGTTCGAGCGCGTGCAAGATCCCCCTTACTTCCAGGCGCAGCACGGTAACTATCGCGGCTCGCTCTATGGTCCCATTCAGAGGCAGCGCGCCTTTGGGCTTTTCCCGCTGGCGAACTGGGACCCCCAGCATCCTCGACGCGCCTTTTGTGGCGGCTCCGTCCAGCCCGGAGCGGGACTCCCGATGGTCACCCTGAGCGGGAAGTTCGCGGTCGACTGCCTGGCGAAAGTTATTTAAGCCGGGCGGTATTCACCATGTGGCTAAACCATCGCACGTAGTCTGCTTCCGCTTCGCGCGAAGGGATCTTCACGCTCAATGCCAGCGCGTAGCCGCGCTTGTTCCGGATCAGCGTATAACGCCGATCGGCCCAGCCTTGGTTATTGATGATCTCGAAAGAGATGCTTTCGTACCCGCCTTTGGTCTTGCCCACACGGTAGGGGGTTTCCTTTCCGTCCGCTTCCCGCTTAATGAAGTAAAGGCTGGTACGGTACAAGTCATCCCAGCTTGCCCGAGTTGGACCGGCGGTCATGGCCCCCAGTTTTCCCGCGCCGCGCTCGGGAATAACGTCGCGGGCGCCCCATGGGGTCTCTCGGCCAACGGCCCAGCCACGCGGCACCTCAAACGAATAGCGTTCCGACTCGAAGACGACGAACGGCGACGAAAGAGCGACGAGAGCCGAGATCACCATGAAGCGTACTACGAGGTGTCCGCGGGCCGAGGCGTCAACGACTACAATGAATGCCATGCTTGCCGCCTTGATAGCCGGTCTTGCCCTCGGGATGGAGGCCCTGCCCGTTGGGCAGGCGAAGGTCACGCTGAACGTGAAGAGCACCCCGCTCGAAGTCTTCACTTACAAGCCCGCGAATTACCGGGGCGAGCGAATGATCATGGTATTGCACGGCACGCTGCGCAACGCCGAGGAGTACCGCACCAACGCGCAAAAAATGGGCGAGCGGTTCGGCGCCCTGATCGTCGCTCCGCTATTCGACGCCGAGCGATTCCCCAGCATCCGTTACCAGCGCGGCGGCATTACGCGGCGCGACGGTTCGGCCGCACCCCGGGACGAGTGGACTTATGCGTTTATCCCTGAGATTGCTCGGCAGATTCGCGATCGGGAAGGGAAGCCCAAGATGCCCTACTGGCTGATCGGTCACTCGGCGGGAGGCCAGTTCCTGGTCCGGTTGGCGGGGTTCTATGGCACCGACGCCGAACGGATCGTGGCCGCCAACGCGGGTTCCGCGCTGTTTCCGACCCGCGACATGCCGTTCGGTTATGGATTTGGAAACCTGCCCGCAGAATTGAGCAGCGACGACGTGATCCGCAACTATCTGGCGCAGCCGCTGACGCTCTATGTCGGCACGCTGGACTCGGTGCCGGATCAGTACTTTGACGAGAGTCCGGAGGCCATGAAGCAGGGCGAAGGGCGGTACCAACGCAATCTCGCCGTGTTCAAGGTCGCCAAGGAACTGGCGGAAGCCCGAGGATGGCCGTTCAACTGGCGGGTCGTTGAAGCCCGAGCCGTGGCCCACGATCACCAGATGATGTTCGATCACCCTCGGGCGGCTCAGGCGCTCTTCGGGACGGATCGGCTGGCTCGATGACGGTCACCCCGCCATGGGATTCAAGGATCACATCGCCGCGAACCACGACCCAACCCCCTTCATTGAGTCCCAACCCATAGGCGTTCTTGGCCTGTGACATCGCGTGGCGCAGTCGGGCCTCGCGTCCGCGATCGCCGAAATGGGTGTCGATCAGCCACTTCGTCAGACCGATGCCCGGGCCGATTTCAGCGGTATCCGGTGCTTCGCCAGGGCCCACGATCATGGGGTCGCTCGCGAGCATGGCGCCCGCGCTGGTGCCGTAGTAATGGGCGCCATGTTCGATGGCAGGCTTAAGGTGGGCGTCCACCCAACCCTTGCCGAGTCGGTCGATCAGCCGACTTTGGACACCGCCGGGTACCCAAATGCCTTTGACACGGGTGAGCTGGGACGCCAGTTCTGACTTTTGGGCATGGGTCGGAGCGGAATACTGGAACGAGATGACGTTTCGCGCGCCTTCTTCGCGGAGGAAATCGGCCGACCCGGTGCTGGTCTCCGGCTCTTGGCTGGTCAGGGGCAGCACGAGGATGAGCGCGTCCGGGCCGCCGCACTCCTCGATGAACCGCTGGGCGACGACGCGCGGCGTCGTGCCACCGCCAACGAGAAATAGTTTGCCTGGCTGGTTGAGGGCGAGCCCCGCGAGAAGAGCGATCCACATGGGTCCTTTATGATATTCCTCTGTCTCAAACGTCGGGTGGGGTGGTCGCCCGGGACTTGCGGCCCTCTGCGTAAGGCTATTTGCAATACGCAAAGACCGGTGCGGCGTACTCCCAAGGCGTTTCCGCGACTCTGCGCGTTTTGATGGCCGTGTCAGCGCCATGAGCCATCGGGAACGCCTTCAGCCTTAGATTCGCCGAAGGAGATGACAGGCATCT
Source organism: Fimbriimonadaceae bacterium (assembly GCA_046292875.1). GTDB lineage: Bacteria > Armatimonadota > Fimbriimonadia > Fimbriimonadales > Fimbriimonadaceae > JBKBQD01. The sequence continues at coordinate 32,439 of JBKBQD010000008.1, read as the reverse complement.
CCCGGTTCCAGGCCTTCAACGGAAGTACGTCTTCGCGTGAAGGATGCCGGAGCGAAAAATCGGGCGATGCCTCTTCAGGGCCCCAAGAATGAGACAGGAGAATGCCCCTGGACTGAACTGGTGGAGGTAAGGGGACTCGAACCCCTGACCCTCTGCTTGCAAAGCAGATGCTCTCCCAACTGAGCTATACCCCCACGATTGGGCAGCCGAAATTGTAGCATTTCAGGCCCACTGGACTTGCTCGGACGAGGTTACAACGGTACAATCTGGGTTCAAGGTGAACTTGATGACCAAGTGGATTTTTGCACTCGTACTCATGGCCGGCGTTGCTGTTGCCGGCGCTCAACAGAAAGCCGAAGAGAAGGCCCCGCCCGCTGCCTGCTGCGACGCACAGGACAAGAAGGACGACAAGACCGTCAACGGCGCTCCTGCATGTTGCAAGAGCACCGAAGAGAAGCCGCTTGCCAAGGGCGATCCGGGCTGCTGCAACGCTAAGGGCGAACTGGCCAAGTTCAAGGTCTGGGTTGTTGGAGAGGGCTATCGCTTCTTCGGCTGCGAGGGCTCGGCTGGCAAGGCTCGCACGGAACTGCAGGACGCCGGACATCGCGTTGGCGCTGTTCAAGTCGTGCTCTCGAAGATCTACCTCAGCTAAGCGAACGCGGGGGTTGATGGGCTGGGCGGAGCGATCTGTCCAGCCCTATAGTATTTAAGTCCCAATTTCGAGGCGTTGACCCAACCGACACGGCCACCGTGCGTATCATAGCTACATCAGCAAGCACCGTCGCTCGCCCATGGAACCCCCGATGATCGCACCCACCGCCGAGTCCCCGGGCAAGGGCCGCCGAGTCCTTGTTTGTGACGATGAGCCGCACATTCTGCGCCTGGTCGAGGTCAATCTCCAGCGTTTGGGATATGACGTGGAGACCTCTGACAATGGCGAGGACGCGATCGCCAAAGCAGAAGCCTGTCCGCCCGACATCCTGATCGTCGATTTGGTCCTCCCTTTCCAAGATGGTTTCGACGTCATTCGGCGCGTTCGCGAGCGGGCGGATTCCGAGGCATGCACGATTGTGGTGCTGACCACGGCCACCGAGGAAGCGGATGTGCGCCAGGCCCTTGAGGCAGGCGCGAATCATTACCTCACGAAGCCCTTCGACGCCGAAGTCTTCACGGCGCTCTTCGCCCATTAGAATCGCGACCCCAGTAGAATTGGGGACAAATGCCGCGATACGTCCGATTGGGGGATCTGCCCCACAAGCACCATATCCAGTTCCGCAAGCCCGATGGTGGGCTCTACACGGAGCAATTGTTCAGCACGCGGGGTTTCAGCGGCCCCATGTCGACGATGTACCACATCCACATGCCGACCGAAGTTTCGGCATGGGAGGCCGGGCCCAGCGTCGCGCCGACCTTTCTTGAGGACGAGCCCCTGCGGCATCGCCACCTGAAGACCGCGCAGATTCCGCCTCGGGGCGACCTCATCACCGGACGCATTACCCTCATGGGGAACAGCGACACGCACATGGTGTTTGCCCATGTCGCCGACCAAATGCCGCACTTCTACAAAAATGCTGACGGCGACGAAGTGCTCTTCGTCCACGACGGGAGCGGGGTGCTGGAGTCGATGTTTGGCTCGATTCCGTTTCGCGAAGGGGACTATCTTGTGATCCCGCGCGGGACCATCTGGCGCATACGATTTGATGCGCTTCCCGTCCGAGTCTTGGTTATTCTGAGCTTCGGTCCAGTGGAGGTGCCGCGGCGCTATCGCAACGAGTACGGGCAGCTGCTGGAACACGCGCCATTCAAAGAGCGTGACTTTCGGCCGCCCAGCGAACTTGTCACGTTCAATGAGCGCGGCGCCTACAAGGTCGTGATCCGGGCAAGGAACCGCCACACCACCTATACGTATCCCTACCATCCCTTCGACATCGTGGGCTGGGACGGTTACGTCTTCCCCTATGCTTTCAACATCAACGACTTTCAGCCAATCGTCGGCAAGCTCCACATGCCGCCACCGATCCATCAAACCTTCCAAGGGCACAACTTCGTGATCTGCTCGTTCTGCCCCCGCATGCTGGACTTCCATCCCGACGCGATCGTCATTCCCTACAACCACTCGAACGTCGATTCGGACGAGGTCCTGTACTACTGCAATGACAAGTTCGGGTCGCGGCGCGGCATCGAGGAGGGGTCCATCACGCTGCATCCGCTGGGAATCCCCCACGGGCCGCAGCCGGGCGCTGTCGAGCGCAGTATCGGGGCGAAACAGACGGAGGAGCTTGCCGTCATGCTGGACACCTTCCATCCGCTGAAGATGACGCAGGAGTCCCTGGCCATTGAGGACCCAGACTACTGGAAGAGCTGGCTCACGACCTGATGGCTGAAGTGCGCTTGACGCAAATGGTGGCCTGTGCGGGGTGCGCGGCAAAGCTCCGCCCCGGCCAATTGCGCGAAGTGCTGTCGCGCCTCCCCGCCGAGGTGGACCCGAACGTTCTCGTCGGGTTTGAGACCTCCGACGACGCAGGGCTATACCGCCTTCCGTCGGGAGAGGTGCTCGTCCAAACCGTGGACTTTTTTCCACCGATCGTGGACGACCCTTATGCCTTTGGGGCCATTGCAGCGGCCAACGCGATCAGCGACGTCTACGCCATGGGAGGTCGACCGCTAACGGCGCTGAACATCGCCTGTTTCGATCCCGAGGCGGCGCCGCCTGAGGTCTGGGCCGCGATTCTCCTCGGCGCCCGCGACAAGACGGCGGAAGCCGGCGCGGTGGTGCTCGGTGGGCACAGCGTCGAGGACCCACAGCCCAAGTTTGGGGTCGCGGTCACGGGCCTCGTGGACCCGGATCGGGCTTTCGTCAACACTGCGGCTCGTTCCGAAGATCGCATTTGGCTCACCAAACCCTTGGGCACGGGCGTGATCACGACGGGAGCCAAGTTTGGCCTGGCCACCGACGCGGAATTGGAGGGGGCGATCGCGGTGATGAGCCAACTGAACCGCGAGGCATGCGAAGCTGGATTGGCAGCCGGCGTCCGGTGCGCCACCGATGTGACGGGATTTGGTCTTGCGGGACACCTCTTCAATGTTGCACGTGGCTCAGGCGTGAGCCTGGTGCTCGATTCGGCGGCGTGGCCCGTGCTGCCAGGAGTCGAGCGGCTCATTGCGCTCGACGCGGTCGCTGGCGGGGCCGGCAGAAACCGCGAATACCTTGGCGAGCACCTGATATTCGCCCAAGATGTGCCCGACTGGCGCCGAGTTCTGGCGGTCGACCCGCAAACCAGTGGCGGACTCGCGCTCTTCAGCGCTGAGCCCGTTCCGGGTGCGGTCTGCATCGGCCGCGTCGTCGGGCCGTGGTCAAGCGACGGCCCGGCGATTCGCGTGGTCTAGAAGCTGACGGCGATCAGAATCACCGGATTAAAGTAGGTGCGCTTGTCGGCGGTGCCGCGGTAGATGTAGCCAACGCGCAGTTCCCCAATGATCCAGGCCCGGTTATCCAGCAGTTGTCCAAGCCCGATCCCGGCCTCGACGCGGTTCTCCGTGCCGTTCTTGCCGTTTGCGGTGGCATAGAGGTGGCCGACGCCATAGGCCCAGAGGCGGCTCGTGGGCGTCGAACTCAGCACCGGGCCGCTGCGGACGCGCAGGTAGCCCAGCGCATCGTCAGCGACGTCGACCCAGAACGCCTCGGCGTACATGTCGGTGATGTTGTTCTTGTGGCGCCACTCGTCGAATCCGGCGACGCCGATGCGAATGTCGTTCTTGTCGCGGTTCGCGCCCGCGATGTAGCGGCCCACCGTGCCCTGGACGAACCACTTGCGGCCTGGCAGCCATTGCCGCGCCCCCACCGACAGGGACGTGCCGCGCGAAGCGAAGCTGAAGGGCTGGTCGGAGCCGGAAGAGTCGTAGTACTCATTGCGGAGAAAGAGGAAGACCTCTTGGTCGCCACTGCGATAGCCCCCACGCAGAAGCTGCGCCGTGCCAAGGCCAGTCAGGCGGCTCCATTGCGCATCGCCATAAAAGTCATAAAAAAGCACCCACTTTCGGCTATCCGAAGTGGAATCCGCGCCCAGAGCCAATGCCGAAAACGCGGTCAGTGCCGCCGTCGTTCCGATCCGAGACCACATACCGAGATTTTGGCCGATGCAAGGAACGCGCCATTAACGGAATACCGGGATAATATGCGCCGCAATGTCCTCACAAGCGACCGGCATGTACATCGCCGAAACCCACACCGAAGCGGTGACTTGGCTCTTCTCCGTCGACAAAATGATTCTGGAGGGCAAGACCCGCTACCAGACCTACCAGATTGCCGAGGTGCCGCGATTCGGCAAGTCGCTTTTTTTGGACCACAACATCCAAACGTCCTTGCTCGACGAGCACGTCTTCCATGAGTGCATGAGCCAGCCCGCGATGACCGTCCACCCGAACCCGCGTCGGGTGGTGGTCTGTGGCGGTGGCGAAGGTGCGACGCTGCGAGAGGCGCTGGCGCACAACACCGTCGAGGAGGCCGTCATGGTCGACATCGACGAAGAACTGGTCGATATGGTGAAGGTGCACATGCCCGAGTGGCACCAAGGCGCCTTTGAGGATCCGCGCACGACGCTGATCCATACCGATGCGCGCGCTTGGCTGGCTGAGCGGAGCGGTGCGGGATTTGACGTGATTCTCAGCGACCTGCCCAATCCCCATGACGAGGGACCTGGACAGATGCTGTTCACCAAGGAGTACTTCCAGATTTGTGCCGACGCCTTGGCCGACGACGGCGTGCTGGCACTGCAAGCCGGCTGCACCAACATGAACTATCCCGACTGCTTCGTATCGTGCCTCAAGACCTTGGAGTCGATGTCGGACGTGTTCCCCTTTGTCAGCGGCTATCACGCCTTCGTGACGACCTTCATGCTGCCTTGGGGCTTTATCCTTGCCTCGAAGAAGTACGACCCCATGGCGCTGACCGAGTCGGAGATCGCGAAGCGGTTTGCCGAGCGAGGCGTCGCGACACGGTACTACACCCCGCGTCACCACGCGGCCATCTTCAATCTTCCGGATTACCTCTATGAAGCCAGGGACGAGCGGGGCCGCATCTTGACCGACGCCGAACCCTATGTTTGGACGGCCTAGGCAGAGGTCGCGATAGAATGACGGCATGCTGTTGCTGCCGCTTTTGGCCCTGAGCATCCAGGCGGAATGGACGCGCATCGAAGCCGAGATTGGCGCGCTGCAGAACGGCGTGCGCGTTGAGACCGAGGTCGGCGGATTCACGGGCGGCGGCTACCTGACCGGCTTTGAGGCCGAGGGCGCATCGGTGCGGTACTCGATGGACCTGCCCCCCGGCATCTACGAAGTGCGGCTCCGCTATCGCAGCGAGCAACCGAAAGGGTTTGTCCTGGAGTCCGGAGGGTATCGGTACTCGGGGCACTTCTTGCCGACCGGTGAGGACTGGAAATGGCACGACGCCGGGCGGGTGGAACTGATCGGTCGCCCGTCGGATCTGACCGTCGAGCGCGGATGGGGCTTTTTTGACCTGGATGCGCTCGAAGTCCGGCGGATCGAGACCGTTATCCGGCCCAAGCCGGTGCCGGCCCGCTTGGTCACGCCGAATGCCTCGGCCAAATCCCAAGCCGTGATGCGCCGCCTCACCGAGAACTACGGCAAAAGGACCGTGAGCGGACAGTATGGACTGGAGGAACTGGTCTACCTGCTTCGCCATGCGGAGCGCGCCCCGGCGATCATCGGCGAAGACCTGATGGACTATTCACCTTCGCGGGTCGAGCGTGGGGCCGACCCCAAGGGCCTGAGCGAAAAGCTCATCGAGATGGCTGGCCATGGGCACTGGATTACCCTTTCCTGGCATTGGAACGCACCTTCCGGACTGCTCGATAAAGAATATGAGGACGCGGAAGGCAACAAGGTCAATGCCTTGTGGTGGCGCGGCTTCTATTCCAATGCCACGACGTTCGATGTTTCCAAGGCGATGTCTGACTCATCGTCCGAGGAGCATCGGCTGATCTTGCGCGATATCGACGAGATTGCCAAGGAACTCAAGAAGTTTCGCGATGCCGACGTTCCCGTGCTCTGGCGGCCCCTCCACGAAGCCGACGGCGCGTGGTTCTGGTGGGGCGCCAAAGGGCCGAAACCCTACATCGCTTTGTGGCGGCTGATGTTCGATCGGCTGACGCACCACCACGGATTGAACAACCTGATCTGGGTTTCCTCGGCCCATCAGCTTGATTGGCATGTCGGCGATGCTTATGTCGACGTCATCGGAGTCGATGCCTACCCGGCCGATGCCCGCGATCCCGTGTGCGAACTATGGGACCGGATGCTCAAGGCCTACGACGGCAGGAAACTGATCGCCCTGACCGAGTTTGGCGGCGCGTTTGACGTGCCGCGAGCGGAGCGCTTTGGCGTGCGATACAGCTACTTCGTGACCTGGTCGGGCGAGCTTGGTCCCAAGATGACGCCCAACGAGCGACTCAAGGCCATCTTTCAAAGCCCCCTCGTCGTCACGCACACCGATCTGTTAAAGTGGTCCAGGGACGGCACCGGCCCTGGACCGGGGCGCTAGTTGCCGCGGATGTCGGCAACCCCGCGATAGTAATCGCCGAGCAGGTGCTCGCAGAAGTACTCCATCATCATGCGATTGAAGTAGCCCTGCATATCGCCGAAGCCATGCGCCTTGCCCGGCATGATCATCAGGTCAAACCGCTTGTTGGCCTTGATGAGGGCATCAACGAGACGAATGGTGCCCACCGGATGGACGTTGTTGTCCATGTCGCCATGGACCAGCAGCAGTTTGCCCTTCAGGTTTGCGGCGAGCTCATGGTTGGCCGGAACCTTGATTTCGAAGGTGGTCTCGCCGTCCTTGATCACTTCCCGCAGTCCATGATGCTGTTCGCTCCAGTTCTGGTTGTAGACGTTGTTGTCATGGTTGCCGGCGCTGGAGACGCCGACCTTGAAGAAGTCATTGTAGGGGGGCTGCAGGAGCGCGGCCGCGGTCATGAAACCGCCGCCGGAGTGGCCATAGATGCCGACTCGCTCCACGTCGATCCAACTGTGCCGAGCGGCAAGCTGCTCGATACCCGCCTTCTTGTCGGCTAAGCCGTAGTCGCGCAGGTTGTAATAGCCGTAACTATGGTAGGCGTTGGAACGCGCCGGATTGCCGCCGCGATTGCCGATCTGAATGACAACGAATCCCAGCTGCGCCAACCGTTGATTGTTGGAGGTCGCCGAGAAGGTGGAGGAAACGCTCTCGGTCTGAGGTCCAGGATAGACGTGCGCGATGATCGGGTACTTCTTGTACGGGCTAAAGTCCGTCGGTTTCCACATATTGCCATAGATGTCCGTCACCCCATCGGCAGCTTTAACGACAAAGGTCTCGGGCATGGTCCATCCCATCTCTTTCAAACGGGAGAGATCCATTTCTTCCAGCTCCATCACCAACTGGCCCTTGTTGTTGCGGAGGACCGCTTTGGGGGCCATGTCCGTGCGCGAGCTCACATCCACCACAAACTCCTTGGAAGGTGAGAGCACCGAGTTATGGTCGGCATCGCCAGGATCAAGGAGCGTGAGATTCGTGCCGTCAAGTTTGACCTGGTAGAGGTGACGGTAGTAGGGGTTCTCTTCCGGTTCACGAGCATTGCCGCGGAGCCAAATCAGGCCCTTATCGGCGTCGAGATCAACGATTTGGGAAGCCCGCCAAGGGCCGGTAGTAATGGCGTTTTTCAGCGTGCCGTCGTGGGCGTACAGGTAGTAATGTCCCCATCCCGTGCGTTCGGAAAACCAGACGAAGTCGCCTCCGGGTCGGACATAGCGCACGTTCTGCGTTTCGAGGAACGCATTTTCCGTCTTTTCCGAAAGAAGGACCTTGATTTCTTGCGAGGGGAGCGCCATTTCGCAAAGTTCCAAGTTGCGCTGGAGCCGGTCTCGGCGCACGAAGCGCATGCGATCGGAAGCGTTGGGCCAATGGAGGTCAAAGAGACGCTGATCCTTCCACTTTTCCACCGGCGCCTTCGTGAGCTCCTTGGTGTCGCGGTTGAAGGTCCAAAGCTCGATCTGGGCGACGTCGGCTTCCCCCGGCATGGCGTACTTGTAGGTCATCAAGGTTGGCCGCGGCATGCTCAAGGAGTTGACCAGGAAGAGCTCTTTTACGTTGCGCGAGTCGTTGCGCGTCACATAGAAGAACTTGGAGTCCCGCGACCAGGTGACATTCGGCCTTACCCTTTGCTCGCGCTGGGCTTGCTGCTGCTGCTCCTGATCTTGTTCTTGCTGCTCTTGTTGGTCTTGCTGCTGCTGCTGCTGCTGTTGCTGTTGCTGCTGCTGGCCCTGGCCCTGGGCGCGCGCGCCAAAGCTGTAGTACTGGACACCGTCGGTCGTTAGCTGTTTGGGCTCGGAGTCCTTACCGTCGATGACTTCAACGAAGTAAAGGTTATGGTCCATCGCATAGACATAGCTGCGCCGATCCGGCGAGAAGTTGCGAAAGTCCTGGCCCTGCCCGCCTTGCTGACCCGGAGGGCCACCTTGACCGCCGCCTCCAAAGCGTCCGCCGCCTCCGCCGCCACCACCCGCGCCCGGTCCGGCACCACCGGCAGGCGGCCGAGGGGCACGCCCCAGATTGCGCAGGACGTCTTCCTTGCGATCGTACTCGTAGCGGATATTGTCCAAGGTAAAGCGGACAAGGTCGGTGTTGTTCTCATCAAAAGTGACCGTTGTAATCGGCAAGTTGGTCCGGTCGTAGGGGCGTGATGTTGCCTGGGTGAGATGCTCGGCCATCCGGTCGGTATCGAATAGGGGCTCCTTCTTCTTTGCCTTGGGGTCGACGCGCCAAAAGGTCACGCCATTGGCATCCCGCCAGAGATACCAAAACGTGTCGGTGCGGTTGATCCAACCGGGCGTCACATTTGAACTATAAATAAATGGCCGAAGCGCTTCGGCGGTATAGCGGTCGGCCAGTTTCCAGTTCGCGTTGACGACGGGGGCACGAACGCCTTCTTGAGCCGACGCCGATGCGGCCAGGATCGCCATACCGGCGACCGTGAACGCGGTGAGACGAGCGACACGGAGGGGAGCAAAAGGCATGATCAAAGTCCTCACCCGCAACTTGCGGACGGGTTCGCTTTCGGCTTGCGAGCCGCATCATCCTGCCGGAACACGCGAAAATCGCATCCGTCATCCAACGAATCAGGCCGCGCGCGGTTCGCGTAGACTCTCCAGAGCATGGGATATCGCGACTACCGGCACTTTCTTGAAACGCTGGAAAGCAAGGGCGAATTGAAGCGCATCGCCGAGCCGGTCTCACCTTACTTGGAGATCACCGAGATCGCCGACCGCGTCATGAAGGCGGGCGGCCCGGCGCTGCTTTTTGAGCGGCCCGAAGGCCGTGGCATGCGGCTGGGGACGCCCAACCCGATGAGCGCCGTGATGGGTCAGCCATCGATCGACCCCGAGGCGCGACCCAGCAGTTCGGTGAGTTATGCGCACCCGGTGTCCATCAATGCCTTGGGTTCGGAGCGGCGTATGGCGCTTGCCTTGGGCGTGAGCGATGTGCGCGAGCACGCGGAGCGGATCGAGAACCTGCTCAAACCCGAGCTGCCACGAGGCCCCATCGAGGCCCTAAAAACCTTTGGGAGATTGATTTCAGAGCTGAAAGGGGTGCCACCCAAGCGGGTGAACGATGCGGCGAGTCAGGAACTGGTCGAAGTGGGCGATAAAGTCGACCTGACCAAGCTGCCCGTGCTCACGTGTTGGCCGGAAGACGGCGGACCCTTTATCACCTTGCCCTTGGTGTTTACACACGACCCTCAAACGGGCAAACGTAACGTTGGAATGTATCGCATCCAGGTGTATGACGAAAAGTCGGCGGGCATGCACTGGCAAATGCATAAGGTCGGTGCGGATCACATGCGCACGGCGGGCGAGATGGGTCGGCGCATCGAGGTTGCCGTGGCACTGGGGGGCGATCCCGCGCTGACGTTTAGTGCGATCGCTCCGCTGCCTCCCATGATCGACGAAATGCTGTTCGCCGGATTCCTGCGAAGGGAAGGCGTGCCCCTGGTCCAGGCCAAGACGGTGGACATCCGCGTGCCAGCGGATGCCGAGTTTGTGATCGAAGGCTACGTCGATCCGAGCGAAACGCGACTGGAAGGACCCTTTGGTGACCATACGGGCTACTACTCGCTGGCGGGACAGTTTCCGGTGCTTCACGTGACGGCCATTACGAAGCGCGAGAAGGCGATCTACCCCGCCACCATTGTTGGGGTGCCGCCCATGGAGGACGGCTGGATGGGGAAGGCCGTTGAGCGCATCTTTCTTCCCTTAGTGCGGGTGACGGTTCCGGAGATTGTCGACATGAATCTTCCTGTCGACGCATGCTTCCATAACGTGGCTTTTGTATCGATCAAAAAGAAGTACCCCGGGCACGCTTACAAAGTGATGAACGCCATTTGGGGCCTGGGACAGCTGATGTTTACCAAGTTCATCTTCGTATTTGACGAGGACTGCAACGTCCAGGATGTCGGCGAAGTGCTGTTCCGCATTGGCGCGAACTGCGACCCCGGGCGCGATGTCCTGATGACGCGCGGTCCAGTGGACCAGCTGGACCACGCTGCTCAGGTTGAGGGGTTCGGAGGCAAGATCGGCTTCGACTGCACCCACAAGTGGCCAGCGGAAAACGGGTTTCGCCGGGACTATCCGAAACTGATTCGCATGGCGCCCGACGTGGTCAAGAAAGTGGACGACCTCTGGCCGAAGCTGGGGCTGTAGGGCGACTCAAACGCAAGGTACAATCCATCGGCTCTGAAGGGGAAGCCCAGCGGAGTCGCGCCCAACCACCATCCGTCTGGAGGAATCAAAACACCCATGCCCGGAGTCGGCAAAGTTATTCAAGTCCTTGGTCCCGTCGTGGACTGCCGTTTTTCAACCGACACGCTCCCCAAGATCTACAGCGCCATCGAAATCAAAGATGAGAAGCGCGGGGTTGACCTGGTCTGCGAGGTTGCCCAGCACCTTGGCGACGACATCGTCCGCACCATCGCCCTGAGCACCACCGACGGCTTGGTCCGTGGGATGGACGCGGTGGATACCGGCGGCCCGATCCAAGTGCCGGTTGGCGACGTGACCCTGGGCCGCGTGTTCAACCTCCTGGGTCGCCCGATCGACAACGGTGAAGAGGTTCCGGCGAGCGCGCACCGGCTGCCGATTCACCGCGAGCCCCCCAAATTTGATGAGCAGAACGTGCAGGTGGAGATCCTCGAAACGGGTCTGAAAGTCGTCGACCTGCTGATGCCCTTCAACAAAGGTGGAAAGATCGGTCTGTTCGGCGGCGCGGGCTTGGGCAAAACGGTTTTGATCCAAGAGCTGATCCGCAACATCGCCGTCGAGCACTCGGGCGTGTCGATGTTTGCCGGCGTGGGTGAGCGCACCCGCGAAGGGAACGACCTGTGGCTGGAAATGCAGCACACGACGTTCAAGAACAAGGACGGCCAGGAGCAGCGCGTTATCGACAAGATGGCGATGGTCTTTGGTCAGATGAACGAGCCGCCCGGAGCACGTCTTCGCGTCGCCTTGACCGCCATGACAATGGCGGAGTACTTCCGCGACGAGCAGGGGCTGGACGTTCTAGTCTTTATCGACAACATCTTCCGCTTCGTTCAGGCAGGCTCCGAGGTGTCGGCGCTTCTCGGTCGTATGCCCAGCGCGGTCGGCTATCAGCCCACCCTTGCGACGGAAATGGGCCTGCTACAAGAGCGCATTACGTCCACCTCAAAGGGTTCGATCACCTCGGTCCAGGCCGTGTACGTTCCGGCCGACGACCCCACCGACCCCGCGCCGGCGACCACGTTTGCCCACCTCGACGCGCAGGTCTACCTTGAGCGTTCCATCGCCTCGAAGGGTCTCTATCCCGCCATCGACCCGCTGGCGTCGTTCTCCAAGAACCTCGACCCGCGCATCGTCGGCGCCGAGCACTACGACGTCGCGACCAAGGTTCAGCGAACGCTGCAGCGCTACAAGGAGCTTCAGGACATCATTGCGATCCTCGGTATCGATGAGCTTTCGGACGATGACAAGCAGTTGGTCAGCCGCGCGCGCAAGATCGAGCGATTCATGTCGCAGCCGAACTTCGTCGCCGAGCAGTTCACCGGTACGCCTGGCCGCTACGTCTCGATGAAGGACACAGTGGAGTCGTTCAAGAAGATCGTCAACGGCGAGTTGGACGACCTGCCCGAGCAGGCATTCCTTTACTGCGGCGGTCTGGAAGACGTGTACGAGAAGGCGAAGAAGCTGCAAGCCGTCGCGGCGTAGTCGGTTTTCTTCAAAGAAGGGCCCCGTTCCGGCGTTCCGGAGCGGGGCCTTTGTCTTACGTGAAGGCCAGGACTTCGGCGCTGGCCACGGCCTTTTTCGCATCGCCAACCCAGAGTTCGAGTCGATAGCGGCCGGGCGGGACGAAGAAGGGCGCGGAGGGCTCCTGCCCCTGATCGGGCAGGCGCATGCTTTCCTTGGGCTGGAGGTCCCACACGACCCGGTTCAGTCCCTGCGCTGTCCCTCCGGCAAGTTTGCGGATCTCGCGGTCTTTGGCATCGAAGACCTTGATGCTGACCTCGTCATTCGGAAACTCGGCCAGCCAGTAGTCGATCTGCGCACCGATGGGCGGGTTTTGGCCCCGGAACACCTGATCGGTCCACAGACCGTTATAGTGGAGCCGCATCCGAGGCGTCGCTGGTAAAGGGTCGAAAAGCGCCACCTCCTGGGCGGTGGTTTCCGGGGTCAGAAAGCGGAGCGGGTCCCCATCCAGAATCCAGATGCTGCGGCCGTGCGTGCCCAGGATGAGGTCAAGCTCGAGCGGGTGCTGAACGATGTCGTCCACGGGTGTCGTGGGAAGGGCCTTGCCATGGGCACGGAGCCAGGTCGTCCCACGGTTCACGCTCAAGTAGAAGCCCTGTTCGGTTCCGGCATAGAGGACATTCGGCGCCGTCCGGTCCTCGCGAACCACCTTGACGCTTCGGCCCTTGGGAAGGTCGCCGGTGACGTCGCGCCATGTCTGTCCGTAGTCATCTGTGGCAAGAATGAGGGGGTCCATCATGTCGGAGCGATGGCCGTCGATAGAGGCATAGGCGCGGCCCGGCTCATGGTGCGAGGCTTCGACCCGCGAGACGTACCAGCCGTTGACTTCCTTCGGGGTCACGTTGGTCCAGGTTTTGCCGCCGTCCCGGGTGACCCAGATCAGGCCATCGTCGGTCCCGGCCCAGAGGACGTTGGCGTCAAGCTCGGATTCGGCAAGGGTCACGACGGTGCCGTGGGTCTCGGCGTGCGACCCAACGGTCTCGACTTTGGCAATGTCGCGGGTGGTCAGGTCGTCGCTGATTCGCTCCCAGCGTGCGCCGCGATCCCGAAGTCGAAAGACGTAGTTGCCGCCCATATAGAGCACGGTTGGGTCGTGCTTCGAGACAAAGAACGGCGTGTTCCAGTTAAAGCGGAATCGGGGCTGGCCCTCGCGCGCCTCGGGCGCGATGAAGAGTCGTTCACCCGTGCGCAGATTGATGCGATTCAGGTTGCCGCCCTGCCATTCGGCATAGACCCAATCGGAGTCCGTGGGATCAAAGTCGCAGTGAAAGCCGTCGCCGCCGAGGACAAAAGTCCAGTCGGCATTCGTGATGCCCGTGTCGGGCTCTCCGCCTTCGTGCTCGTCTTTGACGTTGCGGTTGGTCGCGCTCGGCCCAAGCCAGCTGCCGTTGTCCTGAAGGCCGCCCATGACCCGATACGGGTGCGAAAGGTCCACGGCAACGTTGTAGAACTGGCCCACGGCCATCGTGTTTAAGAACTGCCAGGTTGCCCCGCGGTCAAAGGAAGGGTTCACTCCGCCGTCTGTCCCGATGACCAGGTTGGCGGTGTCATTCGGGTCGATGAGCATGGCGTGGTGATCGGCATGGAGCTTGTCGGCGAAACCCTGCCGGAACGTGCGTCCTCCATCGTCGCTCACCTCGGTCGTCCAGCCCAGCAGGTACACCCGCTGGTCGTCCTTGGGGTCCACTTTGATCTTGCTGAAATAGAAGGCGCGGGGGCTCCGGACGCTCAGGCGCGTCCAGGTGTCGCCGCCGTCGTCGCTGCGGAAGATTCCCCCTTCGCGGTAGCGGTCATCGCGGATACTGGGGCCGCCGCCCTCGTTCGACTCCACCACGGCATAGATCACCTTCGGGTTTGCCAAGAAAATGTCCAGTCCGATGCGCCCGGTCGTGGCGGGCAGTCCCCCTCCGAGCTTCTGCCAGGTTCTTCCCGCGTCAGTGCTTCGGTAGATACCGCCCTCGGGACCGCCGCTGGTGAAGCCATGAGGAGTGCGGCGACGGGCGTACATCGCGGCATAGACGACATCCGCCTGACTCGGGTGGAGAATCACGTCGACACATCCGGTGTCATCGTCGATGAAGAGCACGCGCTCCCAGGATTTGCCGCCGTCGGTCGTTTTGTAGACACCGCGGGTGGCATTCGCGCCCCAAAGGTGACCGAGGGCCGCGACGTACAGCGTGTCGGGGTCGGTCGGGTGGACCGCCATGCGGGGAATGTCGTGCGAATCCTCTAGCCCCATGCAGGTCCAAGTCTTGCCGCTGTCGGTGCTGCGGTAGACCCCGTTGCCCCAGGACGAGGAGTTGCGGCCATTGCCCTCTCCGGTGCCGACCCAGAAAATTTTGGCTTTGCCCGCTTCGGCGAGCTCTTTCTTGGACTTGCCCTTTTTCTCGTCGTCGGTCCAGCCTTTCCAGTCCGCAGGAGCATCACAGACGAGAACCGAGCCGATGGATGACGTCACTTCTCGATCGAACAGCGGGCTGAAGGTGGTGCCGAGGTTGCGGGTCACCCAAAGGCCGCCCGTGGCATAGCCGACGGCATAGGACTTGTGGTCGGAAGGGAACCAGCAAAGATCGGCAACGCGGCCACCCATGATGGCCGGACCAATGCTTCGCCAGGGAAGTCGCTTCAGGTCATTTTCCGTGAGCGCTCGTGCGTCGGAAGGCGGCGTGGATTTGCGTGTGGGACTCATCGTTGAGGTTCGCGAGTCTACCTACGGCACGCGTCTCTCGCTAAGCCGCTAGAACGACGGGACAGAGTCGGTCGCGATGGACTTTGGACCCAATATTGCTGACCTAACATGATGCGGCTCCGAAGCTTCCCCATAATTTGCATAGCCCACTGGTGAAGCATTGGCATGACGGTCGGGTCCATGGGGAGACAGAGATGAATCGATGGTTTGTGATCGCATTGAGCGCTGCGTTGGCTCTTGCTGGAGTCCTAAGTTCGACTCAAGCCGCTGCCCAGTCAAAGGGCATTTGGCTGGCGAATTTGGTTGACGGGGACCCAGACTGGGGGAAGTTCTACCGATGGAACTTCCTTGCGAATGGGGACTACGACACGGAAAACATGTACGGCGGGGCCTACGAACTGGCCGGCTTTCCATCGGGAACGAAACCGATTGGGACGTATGATTTCAATGGCGACGGATGGAGCGATACCGTGTTCAACGTGCCCGACGTCTTTGGTCCGGGGGAAGGCCAGATTACGATCGTCTTCAATTGGTTTAACACCTTTACCGGAGTGGTGAGCGTGCTCGATCCGTTGCCCCATGGCAGCCGCGGAATTGGCGTGGGCGACTTTGATGGCGACGGCGTGGGCGACGTCCTCTTGGATGACGGAGCTGGGAACCTGAGCGTGTTTCTCATCAGGATCGATTTCAACTATTGGCAGAAAGGCTTGGTCAACTTGGCCTCATCGGTCAAGTCGAGTGTCAACCGGTACGCAGGCTTTGCCGATGTCGATGGAGACGGCAAGGCGGACGTACTGGTGCGACCAAAGAAGCTGCAGCTCGCGTTTTGGAAGTCGACGGGCACGAACGTGGTTCGCGACAGCAAGAATCGCCCGGTGCAGAACCCGTTAGCCGACCTGATCTCGCAGATGGGCAGTCAAGGTCAGATGACCGTGCTCGGCGCGATGGACTGGAATGGCGATGGCCACGACGACCTGATCATGCGCCGCTGGATTCCCACGAAGTCGCGGTGGGTCATCATGCGGGCATACAACGACGGCTCTGGGGCGTTCCCGACGTGGCTTCAGGGCGAACTCAAGGTGGCGTTCAACAAAACGCCGATTGGCATCGGCAACTTTTAGGCGCGCTCATGATGCGGGTCGGGGTTCAACTCCCGATCCGCGTCACCGGCATGCGCACGCCGTTCGGCACGAACCGATCGGGCGTAAAGAGAATGGCGTCGAACGACATGGCGGCCGCGGCGGGAGCGTCGACTTGGAGCCGCACTCGGGTCGAGGCGCCAGCGACGCGCGTCGTGCCCAAGCGGTACCAGCCGAACCCGCTGCCATAGCGACCCACCGAGGGGCCCTCAGGCTGGAGCACTTGGCCTCCCACCGTTACCTGGACAAATCGCTCCAAACCGGGCGGGATGCGGGCCGCAAGCCAGACTTCTTGATCTTGGTTGGAGCGAACCGGCATCAGAAACTCGGCGTAGTGGCCATTTTCTGGGGAGGCGAGGGCGCTGCGAAGGCTGAGCACGTTGCCGCCGCTCGCGCTGTGGTCCGGCATGACTTCACTGAAGTTGTGGTCGCGCACGGTCTCGAACTCGGCCCAAACGTAGTTGCCCAGCGCCTCGTTGAGTCGCCACCACATCGTGCGGAGCAGGGTAAATGACGTCCACGGCGTATCGTCGAACTCGGTCGTGGCTTGGCGGTAGTAGTGCTGCAGCTCCACGACGTTGAGCTTCTTTGTCTCGGCTTCGCGGCTCATGGCCTCGAAGGAGGTCTTGGTCGCCGTGTAGGCGTCCTCGGGCACCGGCGGCTCCTTGACCCCGGTGATGATCACCGGCGATGGGCCGAGGGTGACTTCGATCGAGTTGCGGTGGAGCCTCGGCTGGAGATCTGACCCATCGATGGACGCAATGCTCACCGCCTTGGGGTCGGGCGCGCGCAGCTTCACGCGAGCGGGGGCCGCATTGCGCCACATCACCGTCGTGGTTTCGCCAAAGTCCTCATAGCGGTAGCCGTCATACGTGTCGCCAAAGTCGATGCGGTTGCCCCGGATCGGCGACGGGAGCCACCAGCGCCCTCCCGGCAGCTGCATCGCGACTGCCGGATTGGCGGCGTTCTCCGGGAAGAACAGCGGCGTGATCCGGCCGAGATCGGCGAAGGCCCGCGACCCATGGAGCGACGTGGACGCCACGATCCGGTCCTGGTTGGCCGATTGCGTGCGCACAAAAAAGCCCCGCGTGCCGATGCCGCCAAGGATCTCGACGATCCGCTGCAGCGATTCGTCGTCCACCAGGTCCGAGCCAAGGTCCACACGGGTCGCGATGAGCCAGCCTGGTCGCGACCAGCGCAGAATCGTCCCTGCCGCCGGCGCCATCGTTTCGATCAGTGCATTGGGACTGGAGCCCACGGCCCGAACTCCGATGCCGTCCATGACGTTGCCGCGCCCCTCGACCATGGAAGACCAGCCCATCCACTCCTGCATGACCGGCACGTCCACCTCGGCACGGATCGCATTGACCAGATTGCGCATCCTTCTGTTGGCGGCCCGCGCGATGACCTGGCGAATATCGGTCCAGATGGCGCTTCGACGCCGATCTGCCGGATAGAGGCGATCCGTCACCGGGTCCCAGAGCTGACCGACGCCGCGGGTTTCGGACCAAAGAGGGACAAGCCGGGCGAATTCCTCAAACTTGAGCTGGTCGGACTGCCGCATGGCCCAGCCTTTGGTGAGGGTGTCAACCGACGTGTACTTTTCCTGGATGAAGTTGGCGAGCTCGATGCGAAAAGCGGGGGAGGTGGGGACGTAACTGGGGTTGAGGTCCACCAGGCGACTGACCACGCCACCAGGGTTCACGATGCCGCGCAAGCCGGGCCCAGGTCGCTTGTCACGAAGCACGGACAGGAGACCGTCGCGGTGGTCATCGAATCGATCCCAGTAATCCGGAAGGGCCCCGCCCGTCGTTTCCGGAAAAATGAGCATCGTATGCTCGATATGGACTTTGGGATCGACGGATGCCGTCAGGATGCCGTTTTCGACGGGAAAACGCCCCTTGAAGTTGATGGTCGCGTCGTTGTTCGAAGCAAGGATCACCAGCGCGGACGTCGCGCCGGGTAGGCGCAGAATAATTTGTCGCGCACCGTCGATGCCGTCCATGCGATAGGACTCGGGCTCCACCGCGATGCCTTGCGCCGACGGACCCAGCGAGCCAATCTCAATGACATAGCGCAGACGCGCTTCTTCCAGCGCCGCCAGAGTGGGCGCCCAGCCGTCGCCCGACGCCGGCAACTGGACGAGGACATCCGTCACTCCTGCCTCTTTGGCTCGGGCCACCGATTCGGCGCCAGGCTCCAGCACCAAGCCCACGGGGACATAGGGTCGTCCGTCCCAGAGCAGCGTGTTATTGCTTTGGATCGTCCACGTTTGGGTCGGATGGCCGGGAGCGCGATAGACGCCGGTGGCCGGATTGATGGCTTGCCCCGCAAGCGCCAAGGCGACGGCGGCAGATGCCGTGAGCATTCTCAGAGGATACCGGAGCCTAGGCTCGGGGCGGCGGTGGCGCGGCGAACACATAGTCGCCGATTCCCCGCGCTACCGTCATGGGCGTCGCGGTTTCGACGGCGGTCACGGTGACGCCACGCTCACCCGTGCGGTCGTAGACGCGGCGATTGATGCCCTGACCATACATGACGTGCCCGGAGCCGGCGATCACGACAAAGACGGTCTTGTGATTCGGCGGCATACGGTCGAGGTAGCTCAGCGCCGAATCTGCCATGGCGGCGTCCCATAGGGATTGCGCCGCATAGATGTTGTCGCCTGCCGTGCCGGTCGGCGGATGCCCGCCCATGAGCGCGTTGAAGACCTTTCGATGTTCGACATAGGACAAATCGACTTCGGGGAGCTCCGCCCGCTGCTCCGGCGTCAACGCCTCCAGACCGCCGCGACCCACGGACCGGACCCAGTCGCGGGGGACGTTCAGGGCGACCATCGGAAGGCGGTACTCCTTGATGACCTCGAATATCGGGCGATAGAGGGCGAAGTCGAATCCCCACTGGTTCTTCCAATCGGCCTTCTCGACGAACTCCTCTTCAGTCCAGTATCCCCGCGACCAAGGCGCCAGGTTCGGCTGGTTCGGGCGCGTGAACATTTCGAAGCCCACCACGACTTCTCGCCCGGCATCGACAAGTGCCCGGATCACGTCGGCTTGCATGCGGTGATGGTCGGGATTGGTATGCAATTCCCCGAGATAGACAAACCGCTCGCCGGTCGCCGCGTGCGCGACCGCTTTGGCATCGACCACGGCCCCGGTGCGGGTATCGACCATGTCGCCCGGGGAAACCTGGACCGTACCGGGTCGACCAATGGGCAAGGTATAGGGGTTTGGCGCTTCTTGAGTTGGCGTCGCCAGGGCCAAGCTAAGCAGGAACATATGCCTATTGTCACCCATCACGACGGGTAGCATGTGCCCTATGGGGCTTCGATGGGTCGGAATCGTCCTGCTTCTCGCGGCTTCACTGGTGGGTTGCCACAAGGGCGAAGAGTCCGCATCGCATGCCGCACCGCCCGGCGCCACCGTACTTTCACCCGAAGAGCGCCTGCGCGATCGGATGCGAGCGGGTTCCGTGCAGATTTCCGGCATTCTCGAGGACCTGCAGGACGCGCTGGCGCTGGCCAAGACCATCCGAGCCGAGATTCCGGCGGACCGCCCGCTGCGGTCGCCGCTCAACGATGTGATCGAGGCCCTGGATGGTGCCGGCGAGGCCCTCGGCGACTATGCGACCGAAACGCCGCCGATCGAAGAGTTTACGGAGCGGTTTGCCCAGCTGGACGATCGCCGGCTCAATGCGATCGATGCGGCCAACGACGCCCGGCAACGCATTCGCAGCGCATTTGGCGTGCTGGACGGGTTGCCTGATGGCACAGTTGAAGACGATCCGAACCGGATCCAGCAGTTGGCCGAGATGCTGGAAGTCATGATCGCCGATCTTGAAGACGCGATTTTCGCGCTCGGAGGGCGCGTTGAGCAAGTCGACGATGAAGGGTCCTAGCTCCAACCGGGGAACGCAACCCCATGGAGATGACGAAACCCCATGGACGTCTAGAGGCCTTTGAACTGACTGAACATTCCGCCGCCCATATCGCTGCGAATCGAGAACCACTTCTGCACGCCGTACTTCTGGCAGATGTCGTACACCAAGGCGTCGGACCGCTGTGCCGGCAGGTCGATGCGGTTGGCACTGGTGCCGCGCATCCGAATAAGGGCCGCGATGGCATCCTGGGGGTTTTCACTCGCTCGTTCAAGAGCCCCCAGGATGTCGATCATCATGCCGCCGGTTTCACGGATCACCTGGTCGTACTCGTTGCGGATGGGGACGCATTCGGCCGGAGGCGGATAGCTGTTGAAGTACTGACTCAATTCCGACCATAGGCCGCGCTTTGCCTGCATGTCGGTCTTGACCTTGTTGGCAGGGTTGGCGGCATCAAGGTCCATTTCCCAGGCGTCGCCCATCAAGTCCTGCAAGACCGAGGCGTTGCTTTGCAGCATGGTCAGAGAGACCAGGGCCGAAGACAGCTGCTCTTCGGAGATACGTCCGCGAGCCTCTTCGGTGCGGCGAAGGTGCTCTAGCCAGTCGTACACATCCTGTGGCATGCCGGGCGGCACTTCGCGCACGTCCTTTGTGAGTCCAGACTCCGCCCCGCCCTCGACATAGGTCAGACCCCCATCCGAGTTCGTGTCGCTTCGCAGGAGGCCGCCGTCGGGATCGCCGCCCATCGCCGCCAGCGCTCCCGCGTCCGGCTGCTGCCCTGGGAGACGCAGCACGCCCGACGCAGATAGGGTGAACCCCAAGGCAATAAGGGCGAGTGCGCCAACGCCAATGAGCCACCAGGGTGTTTGCTTAGGGCCGCCAAATGGATTCACGACACTGGCAGTATGCCCAGCGCCGGTTAAGGGAGTAAACGGAGTCCCACAGCGGCCGCACTGGGGCGCGCCCATTTGGACTGCGGATCCGCATCGGGGACAAACCATCGTAACTTTTGACGCCTCCGGTCGAACTGGGGTTCTTGGCCACCGTGGACGAAATCCACGCGGCACGCATGTTGAGTCCAAATTTCTCGGTGATTCGGCAACGGATCGGGAGGATGGACAGGTACATAGACAGGAACTTATGAAAGCCATTATGCATCGGCATCCTCGCGCTCTCGCGGCACTGGGGTTGATTTCGCTGGCCAGTCTGATCTTGGCCGAAGACGCGCGGGTCCTTCGCTGGCCCGACGTCAAAGGGGATCAGGTCGTCTTTTCCTATGCCGGAGACCTTTGGATTTCCAAGCTTGATGGTGGATTTGCCCGGCGGCTGACGTCTCACCCAGGCTTGGAGAACCTCGCCAAATTCTCCCCAGACGGTAAGTGGATTGCCTTCACCGGCTCCTACGACGGCAACGCCGACGTCTATGTGATTCCGGCTGAAGGCGGCGAACCCCGGCGCCTGACCTACGAACCGGAGCCCGACTTGGTGCGCGGCTGGACACCGGACGGAAAGATTGCCTATGCCTCCACTGCGGGCTCGTTCACCAACTCGCAGGCTCGCCTCTGGCTGATCGATCCGAACGGGGGATTGCCGCAGCCGACGCCGGTCATGGAAGTTGGCAACTTGTCGTACTCGCCCGATGGACGGCAGTTGGCTTACAACCGGAGCAATGCGCACCAGTTCAACTGGCGGCGCTACCGCGGCGGAACCCAGGGACGCATCAGTATCTATAACTTTGCCGAGAACTCTTATCGCGAGCTGCCTTCGCAGCGAGAAAACTCGTGGTTCCCGATGTGGGTCGGCAACGATATCTACTACATCAGCGACCGCAACCAGGGCACTGTCAACCTCTACCGTCACGACCTTCGGTCGAATCGCTCCGAACAAATCACTCGATTTGCGGACGCCGACTTGCGATGGCCCAGCACCGACGGGAAGACGATCGTTTACGAACACGACGGCTACCTCTACGCCATGGACATTGCAACCAAGCAGGCCCGCAGGGTCACGCCTCAGATCCGCAGCGACATGTTGCCGGTCCAGGCGACGATGCGCAACTATTCGAACTGGCTGCAGGGCTTGGCGATCTCGCCGTCTGGCGCGCGCGTGGTCGTTGAGGCGCGCGGGGAGCTTTTCTCCGTTCCTGCTCGCAATGGGGAAACGCGGCTCTTGACCGGGACGACTGGCGTTCGCGAGCGGTACCCGAACTGGTCGCCCGATGCGCGCGTGATCGCGTATCTCTCGGATGAATCGGGCGAGTTTCAGCTCTACACCGTGCCCCCTCTGGGCGGCAAGCCCACGCAAGTGACCCGTGATCCCGGCCTTCGCATTGAAAGCTATGAGTGGTCTCCCAACTCGAAGATGATGACCCTGAACCAAGTCGGCGGCAAGTTGAGCCTGCTCGACATGGCGACCGGGATCGTCAAGGACATCGCCACCAACATTGCCGGCAACCAGGCACAGCCCCACGATTGGTCTCCTGACTCGAAGTGGATCGTTTATGTCACCACCGAGCCGAACCTGAACAGCGCGACCTACCTCTACGAGGTGGCGACCGGCAAGAAGACGAAGATCACCGAAGGCTACTTCAGCGACATGTCAGCGGCTTTCGACAAGGGGGGGAAGTACCTCTACCTGCTCTCGGCCCGCGCGTTCAATATTGCACCGGGCGCCTTTGAGTTTGGGCTGAACTTCCAGAATGCCATGCAGTTTGTGGTCATTCCGCTGACCGCGGATTTGCCGGACCCGCTGAAGAAGCCTGGCGATGAAGAGCCAGACCCCGACAAGCCGCCGGCTGCTGCCGAGCAAGCCAAGGAGGTTGACGTCAAGATCGACTTCAACGGGCTCGCCGAGCGCGCCATATTGCTGCCGATACCGGCAGGGCAATACGGTGGGCCGATTGGGCTTCGCAATGGCTTCCTCTACTTTTCGAACACCGGCGCGGTGATGCGCTATGACCTTGGTGCGCAGCCGCAACAGGTGATCGCCGGAGTCCAGATGCTCTCGCTCAATCCGGCGGGCACCAAGTTTGCCTACCTGGCCGGTGGTGTGATCGGGGTTTCGGACGTGCGTCCCGGTGTGAATGTGGGCGACGGTCGCGTGGACCTGAATGGGCTGGTTGCCATGCACAATCCCCGCGATGAGTGGAAGCAAATGTACTGGGAGGCGTGGCGCTATATGCGCGATCGCTTCTATGACAAGGACATGCTGGGCCTCAACTGGAAGGCCATTGGCGACCGCTATGCGCAGTATCTGCCTTACGTGGCCCATCGCTCCGATCTCAGTTATCTTCTGGGTCTTATGGTCGGTGAGCTGGGAACCGGGCATGCTTACGTGCAGGGCGGGGATATGGGAGCAATGCCGCCCTCCGTGCCGCCCGCAGGCCTTGGTGCGGACTTTCGCCCCGTGGGGTCCCACCTCCAGTTCGCAAAGATCTATCGCGGATTGAACTTTGACCCCACGCGGCGGGGCCCCCTCGGTGCGCCCGGCGTCCACGTCAAGGAAGGCGACTACCTTCTGGCGATCGACGGAACCCCGGTAACGTCGACCACGAACCCGAACGCGCTGCTCATTGGCAAAGCCGGCCGGTCGGTGGTGCTCACGGTCAACGACACGCCTTCGATGGAGGGCGCGCGAACCGTGCGGGTTGAGCCGATCGCTTCGGAGTCGCAGCTGCGCTATATCGAGTGGGTTGAAGCCAATCGCAAGTACGTCGAAGAAAAATCGGGCGGCAAGATCGGCTACATGCACGTGCCGAACACGTCGATCCAGGGCTTCGTCGAGTTCAGCAAAGGCTACTATGGCCAGGGCGACAAGCAAGCCCTGATCGTCGATGAGCGATTCAACGGCGGCGGCATGATCCCCACCGACATGATCGAGCGCCTGATGCGACGAGACATGGCCGGTATCCGCCAGCGATACGGCGAGGACATCATGTTCCCGACCCAGGCTCCGCGCGGACCGATGGCCATGCTTGTGAATGAATACGCGGGCTCCGGCGGCGACCTCTTCCCGTACTTCTTCAAGAAGATGGGTCTGGGGCCGCTGATCGGAACGCGCACCTGGGGCGGCTTGGTGGGGATTTCCGGCTCGGCGCCGCTGGTGGATGGCGGAGGAATCACGGCGCCAGAGTTCGGGCTTTATGACCCGGTCACCGGTGAGTGGATCGCGGAGAATACCGGCATCGATCCCGACATTGTGGTGGACGCCCGGCCGGACCTGGTGGCTCGAGGCCAAGACCCGCAACTGGACAAGGCGATTGAGTACCTCATGAAGGAGCTCGAAAAGCCTCAGCCGCAAATCAAGCGCCCGAACTTCCCGCGGGTCGGGGGCGGCGGCGGCTAGATCGTCCGGCTGTCGTTCGTAACGTGTGAATCCGTCTCAGGGGCGATGCGTCCTTGGGACGGATTCACATGGTTTTCCACCCTGGCGGCAGGGGCGCGCGGCCACTCCTTTGCGGCGTCGGCGCGGGCGATGGATGGCCATGGCGCGCCACCGAGTGAAGGCGAACCACTACGAAGCTTGGCTGCCACTCTTGTTGGCCGAGGCGGCGAGGGGCCGCCACCCTTCCCATATTCTAAGAGGC
Source organism: Fimbriimonadaceae bacterium (assembly GCA_046292875.1). Classification (GTDB taxonomy): domain Bacteria; phylum Armatimonadota; class Fimbriimonadia; order Fimbriimonadales; family Fimbriimonadaceae; genus JBKBQD01. The sequence goes on along the minus strand of JBKBQD010000008.1, from coordinate 7,817 downwards.
CGCGGCTTCCCAATACACCAGCCGGTGCGAGAACTTGCCGTCCGGCTGGAGGTCGAATACGAGATACGCAGGTGGGAACTTATAGTACGAACCGCTCCACCAGGAGCCCGAAACCGCGCCGCCGCAAATGTAGTGGCAGTGGTCGAAAATGCAGTGGTCGATCTGGTGCATATGACCGCTGAGCGCGAGTTTCACCTGCGGGCGATCAAAGAGCAGATCACGGATGGCTTGCGCGTTCCCTACCATCCAGCCTGCCGGCACATGGAACGCCCCTTCTTTTGCCGTTTCCGTTTCAATGTAGCTGGTGACCGTCAAGATCGGCGCATGGGACACGAGGGCGATCTTTGCCTTGACATCTTTCGTCTCGGCATCAAGCCACTTCAGCTGCTCCTCGTCAACATGGCATCCCTCTTTGTGATAGACATCTAAGAAGAGGAACTTCCATTCGCCGATATTCGCGGCGAAGTAGCGATTGGGCATCTTGAAGATTTCAATGGCGTAGCCTTTGTCTTTGCGGCTCCCGGCACTGGCATCGTCGGTCCACCAGATATCGTGGTTGCCGATCACACTGTGATGCGGAACGGGCACGTGGGCATCAATGAGGGCCTTCCAGTTGGAGAATTCGGCGTCGGCGTGCGCCCGAGTCCTTCCGCCGTCCACGGCCATGACGTTATCACCGCCAAAGACATAGGCGTCCGCCTTTTCGGCTTTGGCAAGAGCGAGGGCTTTCTCAAAGCGGCCGTTCTGCGTACGCTCTCCGGGGACGTGACTGTCCGTCATAAAGACGAGGCGGGTGACGCCATCTCGCTTGGGCTCTTGGCCGGCTGAGCGGGCCAGCGGAGCCAGCAGGGAAGCGGCCAGACCGGTTCCAGCAGCCTGAAGCAGCGAGCGACGCGTAAGCTGAGCCATGGCCGAATTGTGACCGATGATGAGCGCGTCGTTGCTGGGTTAACGAATTCCTAACTTTTCCCTGACGGCAAGACTCGAAATCTCACGGCGCTGGGCCGAGCCGCATCGTGATGGATCGTGTTGACTTGGACGACCATCCTTGTTGCCTCCTTGATCGGCTCACCCGTCCCCAGGTTCCGCGCGAAGAGGGGGAACGAACCGCTGGTAATCATGATGGCGAAGCGGGTTCCCGGCTTGAATTCGTGGGCCACATCCCAGGGCTCGACCTTCACGCGGACCACCTCGCCGGGAACAAGCGGTACCGGGCGGTCCAAGCCCTCGCGAAACGCGAGACGAAGCTTGCCCGACATGCCAATGGCGCGGTATGTGCCATCGGCGTCCTGCTCGAGCAGCGACACATAGAGATCGGTATCCCGTGCCGTTGACTCGATGAACAGATCAACCTCGACCGGGCCGGTCAGCGTCATCGCTTCGGTCATGGGCGCGGTCCGGAAGACGAGAACCTCATTGTCGTAGCCGTTCTCGCCAAGGGCGACCTTGGTCGTCGCTTGGTTCGGGTCGATGGACATCAGCTCCTTGGGGATGTCGGCGTTGGCGGGGTTGAAGAGGTAGCGGCTGGGCTCTTGCCGGTCAGCAGGCCTGTCGCGCAGCTCGCCCATGCTCGTGCGCCCGTTTGCGGGGCCATCCGCAAAAAGGTAGAGAGCCTTTTCCTCGCTCGTCGAGGCGGGCCAGTCGTCCAGTTTGACCCAGCGATTAGCGCCGGTGACGAACACGCGCACTTTGGGCAGGTCGTCCAGGCCCACCGACTTCTCCTTGAGCCACGTATCGAACCAGCGCAAGTAGAGCGAGTCAAGCTCGATGATCGCATCTGGACCGTAGTCGACGTCGCCGAGCCGGCTCGTCGTATTGAAGGCATGGGTCCACGGGCCGTAGATCAGCCACTGGTTCTTGCGCCCGGCGGCTCGCAGGGTCTGCCAGTTCACTTTAGTGCCCACGCCGTCGCCGTCCCACCAGCCGCTGATGTGAAGCGCCGGCACATTTGTCTTGGGAAGGTCCGCAACCCAATCAAACCCTTGCCATTGGTTCAATCCTTCCCGCTCAAGCCATTTGTCGAAGAAGGGGATGTTGCGTCCAAAGACCTCGTCGTCCACCTTTGAAAGCGGAAGCGTCGCCAGCTTTTCCAGACCCGGCAAGGATTGTCCGACGCCCGCAAGGTCGGCCTGTCGTTCGCTGACGATGCGCGCCCACCAGAGCGATCCAAAAAGGAAGAACGTCCCGTAGTCGTACGGGATGTTGCGCATCGCGTCGGGTGGCGATACCTGGGGGACCAGGCACTTGAGCGCCGGGTGCCCTTCGACCGCGGCGGCCCACTGCACGAGGCCGCCATAGCTGGCCCCGATCATGCCGACCCGACCATTGGACCACGGCTGGCTGGCGACCCAATCCACGGTGTCGTAGCCGTCCTTGCGTTCGTTGACAAAGGGGTCCCACTCGCCGCCGCTGTCGCCCATGCCGCGCACGTCTTGGGCGACAAAAACATAGCCCCGCGAGGCGTAGTTGCGACCATCGAGTCCCACAGTTGCTCGGCCATAGGGGGTTCGCGTGAGAATCACCGGATAGCGGCCCTCTTCGGCTGGGCGATAGACGTCGGCAACCAGTTCGATCCCGTCGCGAGTGGTCATCTTGACCCCGGTTTCGACCTGAACTTGATGGGTCGCCTGGCTCAGTTCGGGAAACTTGGCCAGAGGGTCTTCAAAGACGTCCTTCCACCCTTCGACAAAGATGCGAATCCGCTGCGACGGCACGTCCATGCCCACCACCACGCCCTTGTCGCTGAGCGCGTAGTGCGCCTCGGTCGGCCCCAGCATCGACTTGAAGACTTTGGCCGTGCCCGCCGGAACGGTGCGCTCTCGCAGCGGGGTGATTTCCAGCGGAATGACAGCCCCGGCATCGAGCATATAGGCTTCGATCTTTTGGGGCTCCTTCTTGGTCCAATCGGCCGCTTGCAGCGTGGCGGCGATGTACTGGGGATTGACGTTGGCCAGGTACAGCTTGCCCGTGTACGCGATGTCGACTTCCTGCGAGGCTCCTTCGCGGGTGACTTTGAGTTTCTGATCCTTGAACTCGAGGACGGTCTTGGGCTGCCCCGTGCGCTCCGCTTCGAGTCGGTACTCGACGATTCGACCGTCGACCATCTTGCCTGTGATCGCGTCCGCGATGCGGATGTTGGCGATGGTGATGACCGAAGTTGAGGCGAAGCTGCCATCGGCCTTGAGTTCATAAGTCGCCTCTCCCGCCGGATTGCCACCGAACTCCACGCTCCACTTGGCGGCCAGCTGTGCCGACGCCGATTGGCTGAACGCGGCCAGAAGCAAGACGGCGGGCAGGGCAAAGCGTCGCATCGTAAGGGAAGATACGACGTTTGCGGCACCTGGTTTCAGCCAGGCCTATCGGGATGTCCCTGAGTCCACACCGGTGCCAGATGCAGGTACGGCCAAGGGTCAAGCCGATTGGGAATGTTGCGGGAGGAAGACGCTTCCTCGGTTCTAGTGGTTTCTTGCAGGAACCGAGACAAGGTGGCTGCCGCAGTAGGACTCGAACCTACGACCCGCTGATTAACAGTTATCGCTAAACAAGTTTCAGAATGTTCAGAGACGTCTTCGATGATGTCCATTTTGAACCTGAATTGTTGGCATTTGTTCACGAAGGTGCGGTACAATTCTTCCTACAACTCTTCCCAAGTCATCGCGGTAGGAAGAGTTTTCGAGAACCATGCCAAAGCAGACAAAGAAGCGGCGCGCCAATGGGGATGGCTGGATCTACCAAGACGGCTCTCAATGGCGATTCAAACTCGCCGTCGGGGTTGATCCGGCCACCGGCAAAGTCCAGTATCGAGGTGGGCGAGCATCTTCCCACGCCGAAGCTACCGAGAAGCTCCGAAAGCTCCAAGTCGAGTTTCTCGCGGGACGCGTTGCCGCACCCACCAAGGGGACACTTGGGAAATTCCTCGTTGAATGGGTCGAGAACGTCATCAAGCGAAACCGAGCGGATGCGACTTACCGGCAATACCGATGGCTGATTGACCACCATCTCATTCCTCACCTCGGGAAGAAGAAGATTGAGGACCTCCGTCGCCCTGACGTCCAGAAGCTCATCTCTCTCAAGGCGAGTCAGACCGTCCAATCGCGTGCGAAGGAGGCGGCAGAGGCTCCCTCTTCCAAGCTTTCACGTTCCACCCTGCGGCTGATCCGAGCTGTCCTGCATGCCGCCTACAACGATGCCATTCGAGACGGGCTTGCTTCGATCAATCCTGCCTCTCACGTCGAGTTGCCAAAAGCAGTCAAGCAAGCCCCCGTGTCCCTGACTCCAGAGGAGGCACGAAAGCTCCTCGATGCCGCCGCTCAATCCGATCTTCCCGAGTTTTGGACCTTCCTCTTCATGACGGGAACGCGCTTGGCCGAGGCGTGCGGCGTTCGCTGGCAGGATATTGACTTCGACGCAGGAACGGTCCGAATCTCGGGGCAACTCCTGCGAACCGACAAAGTTCTCGCCTACGTGGCCGGGACCAAAACCAACCAGATTCGATCTCTGCATCTGGTGGAATCGCTTTCGAATCAGCTGAAGGCTCTCAAGTCGAAGCAACTCATCGATGGGGTAACTGATCCCGACGGGATCGTGTTCCTAAATCCCTACGGTCGTCGCCTTGATCCAAAGTTCGTTCGAGACCGCCTTGCCGAGCTCTGCAAAGCAGCGAAAGTGAAAGTGATTTCCCCGCATAAGGCGCGTCATACGGCGGCGACTCTGGCCCATGCGGCGACGGGCGATATCCATGCGGTCCAAAAGCTCCTCGGCCATAGCCAGGTTTCTTTGACGGCGGACTTGTACGGCCATAGCTCCGCCATTGCGCAGAAGCGTGTGGCGAAGGCCCTCGAAGAGTTGATTCGTCCAAGCGAGGGAAAGAATGCCGACTGAGGGAGGATTTGGTGAAGGAGCGGTTTTGGATTGGGAACGGATGGGGTCCAAGAGCATCGTCGCGGATTCGAGTCTTAACGACCTGACTGGTCACATTGAGCCTCAAGCCGATTTCCTCTACTCCTCAAACCCTTGCGTTTCGAACTTCAGATCCCGGCTGTTCTGCGTCACGATGCGAACGACGTCATCCGCAACCCCGTCATGCACTGTCGCCTCGATCTCCAGAGTAACTTTGACCTCAGCTCCAACAATCCCGGCCAGGTGCGAGATCACTTCGTCGGCGATCCGACTGGCGTCTCTTCCGACCCGCGCCGGATCGAGGGGGACGCTTCCATGGAACCGTGTCGGCTTCCGCGGTCCGGTCGCTAGCTGACCGCCGAACAAGCCTTGCCCTCCGGTGGGGCCGCTTCTACCTTCGGTTGGTGCGGGGTCTCCCGGAATCTCCAGGCCAGGCGTCGACGATTCAGACTGGAGCTGGCTGAGAGCCACGTCCGATCTCACGACGAGTCCGTCCGGAATGTCCGTCCCAAGTGAGTGCAAGCGGCCACAAACGAGGCCTCGGTAACGCTTCGCGCTCTCGTCGTAGGAGTCGGCGTAGGCGAAAGAGTCTTGGTTCCAGGTAAGCAGCTTGAGCCCGTCCTGGATGGCGTTGAGGAGAAGCCCAGGCACTTTGAGACGGGGGAGATACAGGTACTTCGCGAAGTAGTCCACGAGGTCGGCGATCGAAACGTGGCTCTTGTCGTTCCCGCCCCAAAGGGGAACCCGGTCGAGTTCCATCTTGAGACGGCTGGGCGCGAAAGAAGTGAGCAAGAGTTCGTCGTTCCTAAGCCTCTTGCCCGCCCTGACCGCGAGCGGATCCTGGCCGGGCAGACGGTAGGCGTTCCACTCGACTTGGGCCTGCGGAGTCTCCTGCACGGGCACGAGCAGCCATTGGAAAGCCTCGGGGATTCGGGCCACGACTGCCCCGTCCGCGCTGGCCTTTTGGGTTTCGGCCTGCCTGACTTGGTGCGGGGAAAGGTCGAGCAAATCCTTATCGGCGAGGATGGAGTTCCAAGCGAGAAACCTTCGGACGGCCTCGTCGAGGTCTTGAAGCTTCGTCTTATCGACGGCGAGGAAAACGAGCGCGTTTTGGTAGAGCCGCGGCGAGTTGCCCCTCGACTTGAGGATCTCCTGGGCGAATGCTTCCGCCGCGTTGCCTTCCTCCTTGGTGTAGGGATGCTCGACTCCGAGCACCACGAGCCGGGCGTCGTGGTCGTCGGGAACGTCGGCCCCGGACTGTGGGAAGGCGTGGACCCGAGAGAAGTCGCCGATGTTCCGAAGGTCGTTCCGGACCCGGTTTTCAATCTCTCTCACGACGGCGTCCGGATCCCGCTTGTATTGTTCGGCCCGGTCTTCGGCGAGCTTGGTGACGGTCGGTTGGGTCGAGTACCAGTAGCGCGGCCCGTCTTGGTAGAGGTAGGTCGCAGATCCCGCGAGCCTTCTGAGCGCGTCGCCGAAGATGGGCGGCTGCTCTCCCGGCATGACGCAACCGAGCTTCACGCGACGGTCTTCAAGTCCGCGGTTGGCGGCGGCGGTGGTCGGTGCCGATCCAAGGTAGATCGCCCGCGCCACCCGGCGACAGGCGTGGTACCGGCCAAGGTTCGGCACGTCCGCGTCGATCCGGAGAGGGAGCGCGCTCGGGCCGTCCACGTCCTTCTCGATGACGGGAACCCAGTTGTCGGAAAGGTACCGAGTGAGCTCGAACTGGACACGGGGGTCGTCGATAGGAAGGTTGCACGGAAGGATGAGGGGGTTCCGGTCACCTTTCTCCCAGAGGGAGTGGATGACCGCGGCCATGAGCCGAAGGACGCCCCGAGTGCGCTGGAATTTGGCGAGTGTGGACCAGTCCGTATAAAGCCGGTCAAAGATCTCCGGGTGGATCGGATAGGCGGCTTTGAGCCTCTCTTCGTATTCGGCGTCCCGGCACTCGGGCGGAAACTCCTGGTGCTGCGTCCGATAAAGCTCGTAGAACGACCGCGCGACGTAGTCCCTGGTCTTAAACTGTTCCGAGTCGAGAAGCGGCTCAAAGAGCCTTCTGCGGACGATTTCGAACCCTTCCTCCGCGCTGGCGGGTCGCCAAGACGACTCGACCCGTCCGATGACGTTCCGGAGCCTTTCGAGGGCCTCCCGTCCTCGCTGCCCGCCGACTTCGATGTCGTCGGCCTGGGCATGGAGCGAACCGGCGGCGTCGCTGGCGGGAAGGCTGATCACGAGCAGGCAGTTCTTCGCGAGCTTCGCCGACTCGGTGAGAGCCTGGGCGAAGGAGAACTGAGTCTCGAAGCTGCCTCCGGGGAGGTCGCTTTGATCGTGGAGCTGCCGGGCGTAGGCCACCCACTCGTCGATGAGGATGAGGGCCGGGCCGTACTCGTTCAGAATCTCTCGGATCTTGTCGCCGGGGCTAGTCGCCTTTTCGTCGTCGGCGCGGATCTTCTCATAGGCGGACTTGCCGCCGAGCTGGTGCGCGATTTCGCCCCAGATTGTCCGCACGACGGTGCCGTCGGCCTTCACGCTCGGGTTGCCCGGCGAGATCTTGTTCCCGACGATCACGACCCGCCTCGCCTTCGGAAGCTCCGAGGTCTCGGCCTGATTGAGCACGGCGTCGATGCCGAGGAGGTCTCCCGGCTCGCGTCCCGAAAACAGGTGGTAGAGGGCGAGCATCGAGTGCGTCTTGCCGCCTCCGAAGTTGGTCTGGAGCTGGACGACTGGGTCTCCCCCTCCTCCCGAAAGCCGCCGCACGGCGTCCACGAGGAGCCGGGTCAGGCTGTCGGTCATGTAGGTGCGCCGGAAAAACTCGACCGGATCGCGGTACTCGTCGCCGCCCTGGCCAAGATGCACCTGCCAGAGGTCGGCGGCGAACTCGGCCTGTTGATAGCGCCCGCCGTCCACGTCGGGATGCG
>JBKBQD010000007.1:0-136036 GCA_046292875.1 Fimbriimonadaceae bacterium | reverse complement strand
ACCGGTCCCTGTTTGTCGAGGCGAGCATGCCACCCCCTTCTCTTTCGTGGGCCAAAAGCAGTTCCGAAGGCCAGCAGTACAAGACCTTTAAGGCAATGTCTGAAGAGTTTCCTGGCAGGCTGGCCACTCCCGAGCGCAACTCGGCCTTTGACTCCACCCGCATTTCACGACGGCCGCCAACCACAAGAAACATTCATGGTCGTGACCCATACCCATGGACTCCGCGATGCCGTGACAAAAGTATGGACATATAATCGAGGGCAGCACCCTGCTGCCGGGTCCAGGCACTCATGATCAACTTCTCGCACCTCATCACCCAGATTTCGGCTGCCGTTGCCATGGGTACTGCAAATGGGACATTTGGCGACATCGACCCTCTGGGCATCTACCTTGCTGGTGAGACACCGTATACCGTGCGATACGGGCTTGCCATCGGATGGGAGCTGATGCCCGGTTCCATTCCCAAGATCAACGAATATGCCTTCAACTACTGGCTTCCGGATATGTCACCCGGTGGCTGGCCCGTGGGGACAGGCGATTTCAACAACGATGGGTGGACCGATGCCGCGCTGCAAGTCGATAACGGGAGTGAAAACGAGGTTTGGATCATCTTCCACAGCGGAAACCAGAGCATTGGCGTGCTCGCTGTTGATCAGCCTCTTGCAGCGGATCAGTCGGTCGTTGGCGTGGGCGACTTCAACGGCGACAGGCACCCTGATGTCCTGCTGAAGGACGCAGCGCACACCCTTTCGGTTTGGCTTCTCTCCGGAGACGAGGGCACCGAATTTCTTGAGGAGATCATCATCGGAAAGTCAACCATCAACGGAACCGATCGCTTCGTCGGGTTCGCAGATGTCAACGGCGACACGCTGTGCGACATCGTTTTGAGTCGAACGAAGAAGGACCTTGTGTTCCTTCAATCGACCGGCCACGACGTCCTGCGCAATGGGAATGGGGCTCCGGCGCGGTTTTCTTTGACAACCCTTGCCAAACGTTCACGGCTTCGGGGTTATGGAAGAGTCTCCGTCATCGGGGCCACCTTCCTTCCCGCTGAGTCTGCACCCCCCTATGGCCTCTTTCTTCGCGAGAACAAGGCGAACGGCATGTATTCGCTCTGGATATTCTACGGTGACATTGATTCACCGGATCTTTACCCCGAGGCTTTCCAATTCCACTTTCGGAATGCCAGTTTGATGAAGCCAATCGGGGTCATGTCTCCTCCGCCCTAACGTGAGGCGCTGTTGACCACGAAAAACATCAGCTCAGGCTTCAAACTAGGCTGCATCTGGCGACACTTTTGCCAATAAGTGTAAGCGAACGGCCTGTTTCATAGTGGCGAAGGTCGACACGGTCCCATTTTCCCCAGAACGAGGCGACAACAGCCCATGAACTCATTGACACAAGGCGTGTTTGAATAGGGCCATTCATCTTTTCAGTTGCGTCCCGTGCAGATGTGGCGGGCATGGCCATCTTGGCACGCGGAGAAGGTTCACCCACGAAAGAGGTGTTTCTCGTTAACGTAACCACGGGCAACCTGCGCTCTGACTTGTTTTTCGCCTTCATGTTAATCAGGGGAGGACTCTTTACTTCCGAGTCCGCGATTTCATACACCATGGGTGGCTTCCCGGCTGGCAACGTGGCCGTCGGCACCGGTTTCATTGCGAGACCGTTGTGGACTGACACCGTATTCCAAGCGCATGCCGTCAGGCCTAGGTTCGCTGCCGCCGTCGCGTCCCGAACCGTCAATCAGGTCGCTTTCGGAAACTTCACGGTTCCCGAATCGTTGCCCTCTCGACAGCAGGTCGTTGGTGCGTTGGACTTAAGTGGCGACAGTGTCGCCGATCTGTCGGCTCAATCGCCGGTCCACTCGCTTTCCGCGTGGCTGCACGAACGTGATCCCGACCCTTTGGAGAGATCAATGGCTCCGATAAGATGGCCCTCGGAATGATGACCATCCACGGTCCCAATCGGTTCGTCGGCGCTACTGACGAAACGGGAGATGGGCTTGCTGACGGAATCTTGCAGCGAACCCTATGACCGTTGACTGACTGAGAATCGACCGGGACCAACGTGCAACGCGGCACGAACGGCAATCCCGTGAGAGAGCTCCTCTGCGACGTCGGACCCAGGAAAATCAACAAGCACGGAGTGTGGACCGTTATCGGATCACTACTCTCGAACTCGGACGGTAGCTTCGGCCTTGTATTTCGAGAAACAAAGGCACCGATTTCCGATTCGGTCTGGGTTCTCGACGACAATGAGTGCCGTCAGTGGCCCGTCACCGGACAGCAGCACATTCGCAAACCCAACGCCCAAAGCCCACTAGCATTGGCGAGTTTAGGAGCCTCTCGCGCCCTAGGACCTCTGACCCATGACTCAAGTACTTTATCTCCATACTCAAGCACGTCGTCGCGTGCGTGACGTAAACTGCATCCGCATTCGCAAATCAGTACTTAAGAAATTCTTCATCTTGTTTCCTCGTGCTTTTTGTGACAAGTTCAACCAAACGATTGCCTTGCGTTAACAGAGATTGAGATAGGATTGAGTCGTATCGTTTGCAGCTGCATCACTCGCGAGGAGTTTGTATATGTTTCATCGGTCCACCTTTCATCGCAGTTACTGCGCCGCAGTTGCATTCGCGCTGGCCGCGATTGCGGCATCGCAAGACACCGGGATCTATCTTTTTAATGAGACGCCAGGAACACAGAATTTTGGCAAGTCGTTCCGTTGGAAACTTGAACCAGACGGAAAGTTCAGCGGCGAATCAACCGTCGACTTTGGCTCGATGAGCATCCTTTGGAACAGCGTCTACTGCGCGGGAGTCGGTGACTTCGACGGTGATGGCTGGTCTGATGTGCTCTGGCACGACGTCGAAAACCCATCTGGGACGTCCAACTTGATGATCACCTACTTTCATAGCGGATCAGTCCAGCGGGTGCTGCATGCGACGACAGCGCTCCCCGAGGGATTTCGAGTGAAAGGCGTCTCGGACTTTGACGGCGACGGCACCCCGGATCTTCTCGTCCAGCGGCCCAGCGCCGAACTGGAAGTCTGGAAGATGGGCGGGACAGATGGCCAACAGGTCTCTGCGGTGATCGCGTTGGGTTCGCCGATGATTGGCGGCACCGATCGCCTTTCGGGTTTCGCTGACGTGAATGGGGACGGCATGGCCGATGTGATCTTGCACCGCACGCAAAAGGACCTTGTCTTCTGGCAAAGTACGGGAACAGGCGTGGTCAATAGCGGTAATCAGAACGCACGCATTCCCCTCCTGACACTCCACGACAAATCACGACTGCAGGGCTATGGGCGGGTTCACGTCATCGGCACCGCCAACGTGGGGTGGCACGGCAGAACGGTCGTTCTGCGAGAACACAAAGACGGCGGCTTTTACTCTGTGTGGCTACTTCATTGGGACGGCGTGGGAGACTATCCCGCCGCAAACCAGGTGCACTTGCGAAACGCCAGCTTTAAGAAACCTTACGGCGTCGGACGGTTCTAGCCAGCGTCACTGGCCTCGACTGATGGCGAGCAGGGTGACATCGTCCGATTGGTCGGCTTCGCCGCGAAAGGTGATCACCGCATCGCTGACTCTTGCGACCAAGTCCCGAGCCATGATCGAGCCGGACGTGAGACACGCCATGAGGCCGTCTTCTTCAAAGAAGTCGCCCGACGCGTTGCGCGCTTCGGTCACGCCGTCGGTGTAGAGAAAGAGCGCGTCGCCCGGGTCCAGTTGAGCCGTGCCCATGTCGAACTTCGCGTTCGGCTGAATGCCGATCGCCGGACCGGTCCGCGTCAGGCGCTCTTTCACCCCTTCAGGCCCGACGATGAGCGGCGGGTTATGGCCGCCATTGATGTAGGCGAGGGTGCCGTTCGTCGGGTCGAGGACCGCGAAAAAGAGCGTGCAAAACATGGACGTGTCGCCATGATTCTCGATCAGATAATCGTTGGTCATCGCCATCGACGCGGCCAGTCCGCCAAGGCCGGCAGAAATGCCCATGCGGCGCTGCTGAAGCCGCTCCTTGCCCGCTCCCAGAGCCTCCGAGGCGCCAGCCAAACTGGCGAGCACACTTACTGAATGATGCTGCTGGGCAAAGGCGCGGACCAGACTGCGTGTCAGCGCCATGAACAGCGCGGCCGGAACCCCCTTGTCGCACACGTCGGCGATCACCAGTCCAAGACGCCTTCCGCCCCCCATCATGAAGGCGTCGTAAAAGTCGCCGGCTACTTCGCGGGCAGGGCAAAAGTAGGCGGCCAGTTCCCAGCCGTCGAGTTCAGGCAAGAGCTTGGGGAGAAAGCTTTCTTGAATCTCACGCGCGACCTCGATATCGTGTTCCAGCTTCTGGCGATACTGGTCGACGGTTTGAACTCGCACGGCCGTCAACCCACGAAGGCGCCGCGCCACGACTTTCGCGGGCAGGTCAGGGGGAGCGATATCATCGGCCCGCTCCTCGCGCAAAGCCGCCATGGCTCGACCGTGCTCCCCTTCGACGCCAAGGACTGGACAGGCCATGACGCGAGGCTCGTCAAGATACGCCGGCCCCAGAATGGCTGCCGACCACTCCGCATCGGCGATCTCGTCCGAGAGGGGCTCGCCGGCATCGACCACGAAGACGGGCCAGCCGGACTCTGCCAATGGCGCGGCCCATTCAGGCGCACCCGCAATGAGAACCGGTCGTTCGGCGCCAGACAACGTTCCGTTTAGAAGCTTGCGATGGCTTCTTCGACTGTCTTGAAAACTTTGAACTCTTCGAGATAGCCCATCGCTTCAAACGTCTCGTAGACCCGCGCATTCAATCGTGCATAGCGAACGTCGCCTCGCTTGTAGCGGGCGGCAAACGTCAGGTTTTGAAGGACCCGGAAGCCGGCCGAAGCAATAAAGGCTACTCCGTCCATATCGACCACGATTTTGTAATGATCGGCGTTGATATCCGCCATGACAAACTTTTCGAGATCGGGAGATGAATGTGCATCGAGATCGCCGTGCGGCGTCACGACGATCACATCGCCCTCGCGACGCGTTTCGGTCCCTTGGACGGCAAAGCTGCCGACCGCGTCCTCCACGGTGGTGTAAAGCTTGTTTTGCGACGTAAAGCCGACGGTCTCAAAAACCTCGCGCGTCGCTGGGCGCAGCGCCGCGAGGCGCATGTCGCCACCTGCCGCAACGGTGGCTTTGTGCAGCGCCTGGACGGCTCGAATACCAGCACTCGAAACAAAGCGCACGCCGCTCATATCGAGGACCATGGTCTTGAAACCTTGGGTCACCAGATTCTCGCCGGTGCGCTCCAGGTCCGGCGCGGTCATGGCATCGACATTGCCCTGAGGGGCGATGACGAGCACTCCGTTCACGACTTCTTGATTGATGTCCATGTCTTCCCTTTCCGGTGTCTGGTTAGTTTGGCCCAAGATGGCCTTTTTAAGTGTGAGGGTATTCCCCCCGCCGCTGCGCGGCCGGTGACTGACGTGGTCGGTAAAGCGCCGCATGATGTCGACCCCCATTCCGCCAAGGGGTCGCTCGGTTAGGGGGAGCGTGTAGTCCGGTTCGGGCGCGAAGAGCGGGTTGTGGACCGGCGCGCGGTCGTGAATCGTCAAGTGGACCGAGCCCTTGACGTTCTCAAGGATGAGATAGACCTCGCCGCTGCTACCCGCGTAGCCGTGCATGATGACGTTGGTCACGGCCTCGTCGAGCACCAGTTTCATCCGGTGGCGCGTGCGCGAATCCATGCCGAAGCGGCGGGCATGCGTTTCAAAGAAGTCGCGAAGCCGCCGCAGGTGCTCCGTTGCAGCGGGAACGATCAGATGGTGACTGAGCCGCATCCGCATGCGTCTACTCCAAGGGGACGAACTTGGACGCGATCTGGCGGTACGTGTCGCTAAGCGGATGGTCGGGATAGCGCATGCTGAACACGCCGGAGGACGCGAGGGTCATCAGATCGTCGGAGTGCGGCAGAATTCCGGCCACTTCGGACGAATACGCGTCTTCGACCCGTCTTCGCAACTCGTCGGGCGGAAATGATTCCGGCGCTTTGTTGACGATAATCTGCAGATTCGGCACACCCAGATGGCGCGCGACGTCGACCGTAACGGCCGTTCCCTGATAGTCCTGCTGATCGGGGCGCATGACGATGGCAAGACCATCCGATATCGCAATCGAGAGCAGGGTCTCCTCGTTCACGCCGGGATGGGTATCCACGAGAACCACGTCGAGATGCAGCCGCTCGATCAGGCGGTGAATGCCGTCATTCAGCAGCCCGACGTCAAAGCCTTCCTGCAAGATGCGGGCGATCTCGGTCGGGTCGAGTCGTGACGGAATGAGAAAGACCTTGCCGGGAACGTCACGTCCGAGCGACCCGGTGACGTCAATCGCGGCCTCTTCGATCTCGGCGAGGCCCCAGAGATAGTCGTTGAGCGATTTGTCCAAGTTTGACGCATCAACACCAAACAAAACATGAATGCCCGGAGACTGGATGTCGGTGTCGAGGACCCCCACGCGCAGGCCGCGCTCGGCATAGATCGCGGCAAGGTTCGCGGTCGTGTTGGACTTGCCGGTCCCACCGCGAAAAGAGTGAACACTAACGATAGTTGCCATGGGGAGACGATGCGAGGCTACCCGGCTTCCGGAGTTGACGACGCGCCGTCACCGGTGACCGTGAAAGAGGCGATCTTCCACGTTTCGTCGATCCGGACCAGGATGAACTGCACGCGGCCCTTCCCTTTTTCGAACTGGGCATCGGCCTCGAAACCGGCCGTCACCAAGCGCTCGCCCCCTTCTTCAACCGCCTTCATTTCAGGACCGGTCAGCGTGTAATCCACCAAGTTGCCCAGCTCCTCGGTCGCGTTCTCCACCAGCGAGGCAATGGCAGGCTCGCCTCCGCGATCCAGCAACTGGGGCGCGGCAAGGGCGATCAGCTCCGATGCATTCCAGGGCTTTGCGATCTTCGTCAACATCTGGCCGGCTTCGGCGCGAACTTCCGCTTGGATCTTCTGCCCGGCGTTCATACCGACGCCAATGATGATCGCGATCAGGAGGCAGAACAGTGCCACTGCGGCAACGAATGAGAGAAAGACTTTGCGGTGTAAGGTCATCCGTCCAAATCATCGCTGCGCCGACTCAGCGGCATGGGCTGCGGCCGATCCACACCGCTACTAATGTGAATCGCCTTCTTGGCATCGTTGGCTTCCTGTACGGCCTGCATCACGTCGAGGACGTGATAGGCCAAAGCGCCCGAGGCACGATGGGGGCGGTGTTTGCGAATCGCGTAGGCCATGTCAAGGACTCCAACGCCGCGACTGTTGTCCGTAAAGCCGAAGGGAATCTCGACGTCGACCCAGTCGCCATCGCTGTGCTTGCGGATCCGCACGGCGCCGCCAAAACCGTTCGGGTCTGGCACCGCCAGTGTGCCTTCCGTGCCATAGACTTCGATCGCTGGCATGCGATGGTGCCAAACATCGAAGCTGGTCGTGATTTGACCCACCAAACCCTCAGCAAAGCGCAGCACCCCAACGAGATGGGTCGGAACTTCGACGTCGACGACCTTGCCGTGCTTGGGTTGGCTGGTGATCGTGCGCGTCTCATGGGCCTTGCTCGTCATGCCCGCCACTTCAATCACCGGTCCGAGCATGTTGATCATCGCGGTCAAGTAATACGGTCCCATGTCCAGCATCGGCCCGCCACCCGCCTCGTAATAGAACTCGGGCGAGGGGTGCCAGGTCTCGTGTCCGTGGCACATCATGAAGGCGTTGGCCGCAACGGGCCGACCGATCTCGCCCTGATCGATGAGCATCCGGCACGTTTGGTGCGCTCCGCCAAGGAACGTGTCGGGCGCTGAACCCACCAGCACGTTCGAACGCTTGGCTTCTTCAAGCACGCGGACGCCGTCCTCGCGATGGACCGAAAGCGGCTTCTCAACATAGACGTGCTTGGCGTGTTTGATCGCCGCCACGGAGACCTCCGCATGGACCTTGGGGATCGTCAAGTTGACGATCAGTTCGATCTCGGTGTCGGCCAACATCACCTCGACCGATTCGGCGCGAATCTGATGTTTGGCGGCCGCTTCCTTGGCCCGAGCCATGTCGAGGTCGGCACAGGCGACCAAATCGACCATGGCGTACTGCTTGAGATTTTGGAAATAGATGCCGCTGATATTGCCGCAGCCGATGACGCCTACCTTGACCGGATACACCCGCGCAAGTTACCACGGCTCAAGACGGTCATGCACGACAGTACAATGGAGTCATGAAGCGATCACTTTGGGTTCTGGCGGGGCTCCTGGTCGCCACGGCAATGGTGAGCGCCCAAACCACGCCCCTGCAGATTCCCGCGACAGTCCGGCCAGCCGCTGTCGCCTATCAAAACGGCGACATCAAGGAGGCCTTGCGCATCCTGATCGAGATCGAACAAGAGAACGAGGGCGACCTGGACGTCCGTGCCTGGATGGGCTTTCTCTTTCTGTTGGATGGCAAGCCGGACCAGGCTGAGGCGTACCTGGTATCGGTGGCCCGCGAGCGCCCGAACGACATGGAGGTCGCGAACAATCTCGGCAGCGCCTATTTGGCCCAGGGGAAGACCCAGGAAGCCATCCAGCAGTTCCAGGCCGTGCTGCGATCCAATCCCAAACTCTTCCAAGCGAACTATAACGTTGGCATTGCCCACATCCAGCGGGGCGAATGGAAAGAGGCGCTGGTGGTGCTGAGCCGTGCGGCAGATCTGGAGCCGAACGACGCCTTTGTTCGCAACAACATGGGCATCGCCTTGGAGAAGCTCGGCAGCAACAAGGCCGCCGCCGAGGAGTTCGCCAAGGCATCGAACCTTCGGCCCGACATCGAAAGCTTTGCCCGCAATGCCGCCTATGCCTGGGTACGCGCGATGAGCCGCCGCAATGCGATCCCCTACTTTGAGCGGCTGCTGAGTCTGAATCGCGAGGATGTCAGCGCGGTCATGGCGCTCGGCGACGCGTACATGGCCATTGGCCGCGACGCCGACGCGCGCCTGCTCTTTGATCGTGCGCCCGATGCGATTCATGCGCTGCCTGCGTACTGGCTCGCGGTCGGCGTGCTGCGCCTGAAGGAACAGAACCTCAACGGCGCGCGCGAGGCGTTTGCCAAAGGCGTGCAGATCGCGCCCGACGATGTGGACTTGCTCAGCAACCTGGGCATCTGCGAGTTTCGACTCGGCAACCATGAAGACGCCCTGACCTACTTCGACAAGGCCGCCGGTCTCAATACGGGCAGCATTGAGGCAAAAGTGAACTTGGCCGCCGCCTATGCCGCCACCGGGCGCATGGACCGCGCCGTGCCGCTGTGGACCGAGGCCATCAACGCCGCTCCTGGACGTACCGAAGTCCGACTTCAACTCGCGAATGCCATGCTGGAGCTCGGCGACCTTGAGGGAGCACGCTATCACTTTAATCAAGTGCTCCTGATCGACAAGAACAACCCACAGGGCCACAACGGCATGGGGCTGTACTACTTGCGGACCGACCAGCTTCGTCAAGCCGAAGCGCAGTTCCGGGCCGCGATCAAAGCCAATGCGCGATTCGAGCCGGCCTACAATAACCTTGCCATTGCGCTCTATAAGGCGGACAAGACCAACGAGGCGATCCAGACCTTGGAACAGGTGTTGCGGATCAACCCAAACTTTGCCGAGGCGAAAGCCAACCTTGACCGCTTGAGGGGCGCCGAGTAGGCCGCGTGCGCTTCGGATTTCTGGTCAATGAGTCGCGACCCGACGCCATCGTCGGCGCCAAAGAGGCCGTCGAATGGCTGCACGAGCGCGGCCACGTGGTCGTGGCAACCGCCTCATTGGCACAGGAGATCGGCGCCGAGGCCGTGGAACGCGAGGCATTGGGCTCGTGTGACTTGGCCGTTTCCTTTGGTGGCGATGGCACGATGATGCGAGCGGCCCACGCCTGTTCGGAATCGGGCGTACCGATCTTAGGTGTGAACTACGGCCGGTTCGGCTTTGTCGCGCCCTGCGCCGCGGCTGACGTGGTGCGGCACCTCGAAGCGTTTCTGGCCGGTCGCGGCGAAATCGAAGAGCGCATGATGCTGCAGGCCGACCTCTACCGGGGGGCCAACGTGGTCACCTCCATGCATTCGCTCAACGAGGTGTCGTTGCAGCGTTCGAGCGCCCCGATGCTCACCACGCGCGTCAAAGTCGACGAGCGCGTGCTCACGACCTATCCTGCGGATGGTGTGCTGGTCGCAACGCCCACCGGGTCGACCGGCTACAACCTTTCGGCCGGTGGTCCCGTGGTTCATCCGAGCGTTCAGGCGATGATCCTCGTTGCCGTCGCGCCCCACACCTTGAGCGCCCGGCCGTTGATTTTGGGCGCGGACTCGGTCGTGACCCTGGAGCTTGTCCAGCCCAAGGAAGCCGCCGTAACGATTGATGGACAAAGCGGCATCAGTGCGTTCGCCGGAGACCGCGTCGTGGTGACACGTTCGCCGCGGCGCGCTCGACTCTTCTTGCTGGAGCGCGACGACTTTCTTCAGAAACTCTCGGACAAGCTCTTTTGGAGCAAAGGAATGGTGGAATAGGGTGACGGCAACGGTCGCCGATACGGTGCTTTCGGTTCGGGATGCCGTCGTCGAGTTCCGCGCCCCGGGTGGGATCGTGCGGGCGCTGGATGGGGTGTCCATCGACGTGCGGCGTGGCGAGACGCTGGCCGTGGTTGGCGAGTCTGGGTGCGGCAAGACGACGCTGGCTCGCGTCGTGCTCGGTCTGCAGCCGCTGGTCGCGGGCCACGTCTCGCTTGTGGAAGGTCCCGAGAAGAGCAAATTGGCCGAGCGCGTTGGGATGGTGTGGCAAGACCCGTTCGCCAGCCTCGACCCCAAGTGGACGATCGGCCGCTCGGTGCGGGAACCGGCCGCAATCGCCCGCCGCAGCATTGATTTGGATGAGACGCTGCGGCTGTGCGGCCTGGAACCCCGACTTGCCGACCGATACCCCCATCAACTCAGCGGAGGACAGCGTCAGCGTGCCGCGATCGCCCGCGCCCTGGCGCTTCGCCCACCACTGGTGATTTGCGATGAGCCCACGGCGGCGCTAGACATGTCCATCCAGGCCCAGATTCTGAATCTTCTCAAGGAGATCCAGGCAGCCGCTGGCTGCGCGTTCCTCTACATTTCACATGACCTGTTGACAGTGCGTTTTCTGGCCGACCGTATTGCGGTCATGTACCTCGGTCGCATTGTCGAAGAAGGCCCCACCGAGGCCATCTTCGAGAACCCGCGCCACCCCTACACGCGAGCCCTGTTGGACTCGGCGCCACGGCTTGACCGATTGGGCGAAATCTCTGCGCCCCTGGCGGGCGAGATTCCGGACCCAACGACCCGCTTTAGCGGCTGCCGATTCGCCGGAAGGTGCCCGCTGGCGCAACCCGACTGCTTGTCGACCGACCCCCTACTCGTCACCCACGGTGATCGGTCCTGGGCCTGTATTCATCCAATTGTTAAGGATTAGTCCAGAACCTTCCAGATTTGGCGCGAACGTGATATAAATCGGCGTTGCTATTGTTGGTCGGCGAAAGTGTTAAGCCGAATGTTAAGATGTATGTCATGGAATCCGCGAGCGCACCGCGCCGCCCGCTCGACGAAAATCTTCGCGAAATGGAGCACGACCTCCTCGGCATGGGGACGATGGTCGAAGGCATGGTGGCGCAGGCCGTGGAGAGCCTGGTGACGCTGAATGCTGACAAAGCGCACGAGGTCATGCGGCGGGACGACGAGGTCGACAAGCTGGATTTGGACATCGAAGTCCGCTGCATTCGCATGCTCGCGCTGCAGCAGCCGGCCGCGGGTGACCTGCGCACCATTGGCGCCGCCATGAAGATGATCGTCGACTTGGAGCGTGTCGGAGACCTCAGTGTGGACATCGCCAAGATCGGCCTCAAGATCGACAAGGAGATGGGCCAAGCCGACTTCATCGACCTGCGGCGAATGGCCCGTTCCGCCGGTCGGATGCTGCACGACGCGCTGCAAGCTTACGTTCGCCGGGACTTAGCCCTGGCCACGGCGGTGTGCGTGATGGACGACGAAGTGGATGAGCAATACCGCGATCTGCGCTCGGAGATCCACGCGTACATGGTTCGGCACCCGGATGAGGTGGTCTCGGCAAGCTGGCTCCTCTTGGCGATTCACCATATCGAGCGTATCGCCGATCATGCCGCCAACATCGCCGAGCGCGTGGCCTTCCTCATCACCGGCCGGCTGGAGCAGCTCACCCCGTCGCACCGCTCCGACGCGGTTTAGCCAGCTATTGATCGTCAGATGGCGAGGGGTTGGCGTCGAGCCAGCGCTGGCACTCCTTGAGCGCGTTGACCAGCCTCTGCAGCTGCTCCTGGTTGCCCATTTGGATCAGCGCAAGAGTTCCCATGCCCACTTGCAGGACGCTCACCACGGTCTCGCCCTTGCGCTCGGTGTAGACGGCGATGGCCATGGCGGCGCGGTTGATCGTCGACTGCTTCATGCCGCGAGGGAGCTGCCACGCGTCAACGTCGTCGATCACGGCTTCGAGCGTTCGGATCACTGCCGGCAAATGGGCCCTGGGAATGGTTGCGGTCGTGGCCACCCGATGCATCGGGTCCTCGGCTCCTGGCGCTTCTACCCGCACATAGATCCCAGCGGCGCTTTTACCGGTCAGCGCATGAGGAGCATCGACGAAACCGGTCAGCACCAAGTGACCATGGGCCAAGGGCAGGGTCGGGTCGGCGAGCAGCTCGCGGAAATTGGTCGTCCGGCGAAGCTCGACCTGGCCGTTGTTGAGTTCGGAGACAAAAGAAGCAATCTCCTTGGAAGTCGGCGCTTGCGCGGCGTCGAGCGGCCCACCGGCCATCACCGCAAGTGACAAAATGGCGATGGTCACCATACACGGAGCATTGCATAGAGAACCAAGCGCTGTCAATGTTTTTGATGAAGATTGAGCGGCTCAGAGTTGCTGCCCGGGCAGCGAGGACTTTCGCGCCTCCGCGCTAAACTGGAGCCCGGATGGAAACCCCGCTCGTTGGCGTGATCATGGGAAGCAAGACCGATTTGCCGACGATGCGCGGCGCCGTCGACGTGCTGCACGAGTTCGGCGTACCGTGCGAGGTTGAAGTCGTCAGCGCGCATCGCACGCCGGAGCGCATGGTCGCTTACAGCCAGACGGCGCATGCTCGCGGGCTCAAGGTCATCATTGCCGGCGCGGGCGGCGCGGCCCACCTGCCGGGAATGGTCGCCTCCCTGACCGAGTTGCCGGTGATCGGGGTGCCCATCGAAAGCAAGGCGCTGAAAGGGGTGGACTCGCTCTACAGCATCGTCCAGATGCCAGCCGGCGTGCCGGTCGCGACCGTGGCCATCGGTGGCGCCCGCAATGCGGGCTTGCTCGCCGTCAAGATTCTCGCCACCGAAAATCCGGAACTCCACGAGAAACTGGCGAGGTTTCGCCAGGCGATGCGCGACCTTGTGGAGCAGATGAACCAGCAGCTGGCCGATGAACTGGATCCCTCCCGCTGAAATCCTCAGCCCGAAAATGCCAAAATCGGAGAACATCTCATGAAAACGGGAATTCATCCGAACGTGTATCCGGTGCTTTACGTGGACGGCGACCACACGTGGACCGGCGTTAGCACCACCAAGACGAACGAAACGCGCGAGGTCGATGGCACGACCTATTACGTCGTCAACCTCGACATCAGCGCCTTTTCGCACCCCTTTTACACTGGCCAGAAGAAACTGGTCGACACCGCCGGACGCGTTGAAAAGTTTATGCGCCGGTACGGCAATCAAATGAAGGGTCGCGAAGCCAAGGGCTGATTGACTTGCACGGATTCATTCGGTAACATTCAGCGCACCGCACGGAAGGTTAGGAGAAGCGTTCATGCCCCTGAAAGTATTGGTCTGCGACGATGAACGGCATATTGTCCGCCTGATCCAGGTTAACCTGGAGAAGCACGGCTACCAGGTCGTTACGGCTTACGACGGGAAGGAGGGTCTCGAGAAAATCAAGTCCGAGAAGCCCGACCTTTGCGTCCTCGACGTCATGATGCCGTACATGGACGGCTTTGAAGTCTTGAAGACCCTGCGTCGAGAGCCCGAGACCGAAAATCTTCCGGTCATCATGCTCACGGCCAAAGCGCAGGATAAGGACGTGTTCGAGGGTTACCACTACGGCGCGGACATGTATTTGACCAAGCCGTTTAACCCGATGGAGCTGGTGACCTTTGTCAAGCGAATCGGTTCCGGTGCGGGTGACAGCGACGCGGGGAACAAGCGCTACGAACTCTAATCCGATCCCGTCGTATCCACACGAACCCAGGCGCGGGCATCCCACGCTTGGGTTCGTTCACTTTGGGATGACGCAATCATGAGGCACCAACGCGTTCTGGTGGTCGACTTTGGAGGGCAATACTCGCAGCTCATCGTCCGTCGCGTGCGCGAACTCGGCGTATACAGCGAGATGGTGGCCTGGACCCAGGCCCAAGCGTCGCTGGCCAAGGATAGGCCCGATGCTGTGATCCTCAGTGGCGGACCGCGCTCTGTCCTCGAGCCGAATGCCCCGACGCTTGACCTTTCCGCGATCGGCGATCTTCCCGTCCTGGGCATCTGCTACGGCCAGCAGCTCATGGCCAAGAATCTGGGAGGGCAGGTCACTCCGGCCGAGCACCGCGAGTACGGAAGCCGCACCTTGGAGTGGACGGATGGTGGTTCCCTGGTCGGCGGACTCGCGGACGATCGCGTTTGGATGAGCCACGGCGACCAGGTCACGGCACTGCCGCCCGGCTTTTCGGTGACCGCCAAAACGACCAGCTGCCCCGTGGCTGCGCTGGAAAACCAAGCAAAGCGATGGTTCGGCGTCCAGTTACATCCCGAAGTCACGCATACCCCTGCCGGCCGCGAGATCTTGCGACGGTTCCTCTTCGACCAGGCGGGCTTGGCCGGCGATTGGACCAGCGAGAGCTTCATCGAGGACCAGATCGCCGCGATTCGCGCCGAGGTGGGAGACGGAAGCGTGCTGTGCGCGGTCAGTGGCGGAGTCGACAGCAGCGTGATGGCCGCCTTGCTCACGAAAGCCATCGGCGAACGGGCGGTGTGCGTGTTCGTGGACCATGGGTTGCTCCGAAAAGGCGAGGCAGAACAGGTCCGGCGCACCTTCGGCGAGCACTTCCATCCGCGCCTCATCGCCATCGACGCCCGCGACCGGTTCTATGCCGCTCTCGCCGGGGTCACCGAGCCCGAGGAGAAGCGCAAGCGCATTGGCGCCGAGTTTGTCAGTGTCTTTGAAGAACGCGCGCCCGAGTTTGGACAGTGTGAGTTCCTGGCCCAAGGAACGCTCTATCCCGACGTCATCGAGAGCGGCTCGCCTACCGCAGCGAAAATCAAAACGCACCACAACGTGGGCGGTCTTCCCGAGTGGATGAAAATGCGATTGATCGAACCGCTTCGCTGGCTCTTCAAGGACGAGGTGCGCGAGGTCGGTCGGCGGCTCGGTTTGCCGGACGAAATCGTGGATCGAGAGCCCTTTCCCGGGCCCGGGCTGGCCGTACGCATTCTTGGCGAGATCACGCCCGAGCGCGTGGCCATGGTGCAAGAGGCCGATGCCATCTTTCGGTCCGAGTTGCGCGAGCGCGGCCTTCATCGCGGGATCTGGCAGTCGTACGCCGCCTTGCTCGACGTGCGCAGCGTCGGCGTCATGGGTGACGAGCGAACGTATCAGCAGCCCATCGTCTTGCGTGCGGTCGAGAGCGAGGACGCCATGACGGCGCGGGCGTCGGCCCTACCCTTCGAGGTCTTGGAGCACATTGCGACACGCATCGTGAACGAAGTGCCCGGAGTCAACCGTGTGCTGTACGACCTCACAAGCAAACCGCCGGCGACCATTGAGTGGGAGTGAGCCGCTTTACCGATCCGTGCGGGCGTCTTTGAGGACCTTCACATGGCCATCCAGGTACAGCCGGTTGCGGCCTGCGAAGTGCGGGGCCCGGCCGCGCAGCGCTTCGGGCACGTTGGCCGTCCGCGGGAAGTAGGGATCCACCGCCAGTTCCGTGTCGGCAACGCCCGTCGGAACTCCAACAAAGGGACTGTTGGCGGTAATCAAATCGGCCACGGCTTGGTCGGGGGTCTTGCCCCAGAAGTTGTCCAGAGCAACGGGATCGTCCAATCGGTCAAAGCGCCAAAGCCAGTAGTTCACCCGCTGGCCGTTCGCGCGCTGGACGACCCGCACTTCGTCGCCAAACAGGGCCGAGACCGCATTGCACGTCAAGATGTCGTCACCGTTATAGGGCTCCAAGACGACACGGGTCCAGGCCGCTCGCGGATCCGACGGCGGCCATGTGGTCCAAGGCCGATAGCCGTCATCCAGGCTTGCTTTAAGGTCACGGCGATCGGGCATACGATCGTCATAGTCCGCGCCATAGAACCCGAAGGCCATGCCCAGCTGGCGAAGGTTGGAAAGGCACGTGGACGCTTTGGCCGCATCTCTGGCCCGCGCAAAAACCGGAAAGAGCAACGCCGCCAAGATGGCAATGATCGCAATGACGACCAACAGCTCGATCAACGTGAAGGCGCGCTTGTCAGTCACGATGCAGGACCATCTCCGGCCCTTCTGCGCCCATGAGCCTCAGGTTGCCGTTGAGAATCTCGCCCCGCCCTTCGACCTTGAAACGATACGCCTGCCCGTCTTGCATCCCGTTGGTTTCTGAGATTTGAAGCAGAAGATCGTCGCCTTCGAGGGACCACGTCCCGGTTTGGACGGTTTCTGGCGCCTCAGCGTCGCGAACGTACCGCATGACGACCTCACACGTTCGATTGGGGTTCAGTGTGACGTGAATCGTCTGCGCCGCCCGATTGTCGGCGATTTGCCCCGAGTAGCTGCCATGAACCCATGCATCCGACACGGAATCTCCCGGATGCGTGAAGGTTTCGGCGGGCAGGTCGTTTGCCATCCGTGGCGCATTGTCGCGACGCGGCTGCTCACATCCCGTCACGACGAGGCACGCCAACACGGCCAGAGGAACCCAACGCATGGACAAGAAGTTACCCACCCTTGGCCGCCGGTGACTCGGCGACGGCCGTCTGCCTCGGCGGCGTGGCGGTCATGATCGCCTCTTCTTTGCCGAGCGGCGTCGTTTTCGCCTGGTCCTTGGGCAGCCGGTCGATGGCAGGGCCGAGGAGCTCACCGCGCTGGAAGACAACACGCCCATCACTGTACGCCGTGAGCACCAGCAGAGCCGGTTCGCGACCGGTTCGAATCGGCACGACCTTGGTCTTTTCGGGTGCGGGTTTGGGCAAACGAGTATAGATCCGATGTGCGGCACGCACGGCAGGCTCGGCCTTCTCGGCCGTTCCCAGTTCAATTGCAATCGCTTCGGGCGACTCCTTTTCTGCGTACTCAGCCACGATGATGGCTCGCGGACCAAGCGGGATCACGCCGTTCCATGGCTCGGGCTCATCACGCTCTTCCAGGGCCGTCGGGTCAGCAGGCTTGGGCCGCAGGGCATAAAACCACTGCGCGATGTCCAGCGCCCGCGAGTCGCTTGACCGCAAATGGGGCACCGGAACCAACACCGTCTGCTCGTTCCACTCGAACTCGTGGAACTTGGCCTCCCACGACGACCAGGCCCCACGCTCTTTGGCCACCGTACCCCCGATTCGTGCCGTGCCCGAGGGGTCAACGACAACGATCGCCGAGGGTCGAGGCTCCATCTGCGCGGCGGTGTTGAGCGCACGCTGGAACGCCTGGGTCGCTTCTTCGAGGTCCCCCTCGGGCCAGACCGAAGCGATCAGGACCCGGCCGGCTACTTGCGGCGCGTTCGCCGCCGTGTATGCGTTGGCTACAGCGTTTCGGGCGGCTTGGTTGCCCGTGCCCAGCGGGTCGCTGCCAAAGGCGCGACCCTGATTTGACGTCGAGTTACCCATGCCCCCGCACCCCACCAACACGGCGAGGCCCAAGATGGCCATGGCAGGGCGAAACACGCTGGTCATCGTTGAATCAGACGGCTCACGTCCATGAACATGACACTCGCAAAGAGGAGAAGGATGAAGCAAAAGCCGACTTGCATGGCCACGGTTTGGATGCGGTAGCTGAGACGGCGACCTCGTCGCAGCATCTCGGCGATTGCGATCACCATCTGCCCCCCGTCGAACGGCGGTATCGGCAAGAGATTGAGGTAGCCAATCGAAATGCTGAGCATGGCGCAGAAGCCGAGGACCCGCTCAATACCGCCTTTCGAGGACTCGGCCGTCATGGTGAAAATGGCAATGGGGCCGCCGACTTCGTCCTTCATCCGCTGCGGCTTGGTGAACAGGCCCAGGATGTGGCCTCCGATCACACCCGGCATCGACATCGCGAATTGGAACGCCTCGCCCGGCGGGACGCTGACGGTCGTCGTCGCCGGTGAAAAGCCGACCATCCCCTGCTCCTTCATCTCGCCGGTCGGACGTCCATCGGGACCGAGCACCGGCGTTTTGTCTTTGGCCAGGATCGGCGTGATGGTAAAGGTCAAGATTTCTCCCGCCCGATCGATCACGATTTCGGTGGGCTCCTCGGGACGAAGCTGGATGGCGCGCTGAGCCTGCCAGTACTCCGTGATGGTTTGGCCGTTGACGGCGACCAGTCGGTCGCCCTTTTGCAGCCCCGCTTTTTCGGCCGGCATGTCGGGCAGAACCTGTTCAATCACCGGCGAAGCCATGGGCTCACCGAAGGTGATCTTGGTCACAAAGATCAAGAGCACCCCGAAGAGGATGCTGAAGAGCGGTCCGGCGCCAAGGACAAGAAAGCGCTGCCAGGGTGGCTTGCTGAAGAATCCGCCTTCCGTCTGGACCTCGCTGCCGTCTTCCTTGGGCTCCATGCCCGAGATACGCACGAACCCGCCCAGTGGCACTGGCCGAAAGGTGAAATCCGTTCCCTTCTTGCGCATCCAGCGCCAGGGGGGCCTTCCGAAGCCGATGGCGAACTCCTCAACGTTCATTTTGAAGAGCCGCGCAAAGAGGAAGTGCCCGTATTCATGGGCGCCCACCAGGGCGGTAATCAAGAGGACGAACGTGAGGGTGGCGATCAGCCAGTAAGTGACATCCATAGTGCGAGCGTTCGAGGGGTCTCCAGCGAGCCTTCGTTTACTTTAACCGATACCGCTCCCGGAAGGTTTCGCGTGCCCACTTATCGGCGGCCAGTACGTGGTCGAGCGTTGCGCTCTCAATGACCGCGCGACCGAGGACTGCTTCCACCGCCTCGGTGATCTCAAGAAAGCCGATCTGACCGCGCAGAAAGGCGTTGGCGGCTTCTTCGTTCACCGCATTCAAAATGCAAGGTGCGGTCCCGGCGGTTTCCATGGCCTGGCGGCATAAGCGGGGTCCGGGAAAGGCTTCGTCGTCGATGCGCCCGAACGTGAGGTTCGGGGTATCGAGAGGATTCCAGGTGGCGAGGCCCGAATCGACCCGGTCCGGGTAGAGCAGCGCATATTGAATCGGCATCCGCATGTCGGGCACGCCGAACTGGCCCAGTACGCTGCCATCGTCGAACCGCACAAACGAGTGGATGATGCTCTGGGGGTGGATCACCGCATCGATCTGGCTCGGTTCGAGGTCGAACAGCCATCGCGCCTCGATCATCTCAAGGCCCTTGTTCATCAGCGTGGCTGAATCGACGGTGATCTTCCCTCCCATGCGCCATGTCGGATGATTCAGCGCCTGCTCGGCAGTGACGGTCGCAAGATCGCTTCGCTTCCAACCTCGGAACGGTCCGCCCGACGCCGTGAGGACGATGTCGCGGACGTCGCGCCGCTTTGGGGTTCCCAGACACTGGAGGATGGCGCTGTGCTCACTGTCGATGGGCAGGAGTGGGGCCCCGTGGGCGAGCGCGGTGCTTGTTGCCACCTCTCCCGCCGCGACCAGTACCTCTTTGCTCGCGAGCGCCACATGTTTGCCAGCCCGCAACGCGGCAAGTGTTGGCTTCAGCCCGATCATCCCGGCCACGGCAACGACGACGATGTCGACTTCGGGGTGCTCGGCAAACTCGCAGGCCGCCTCGATGCCGCTCTGGACCTCAAACTGTTGCGCGCTGGATTCGTTCACCAGCGCCAGGTGCCGACAGTCCGTCGCGCGGGCCTGCTCCATGAGAAGTTCGCCGTTAGAGTGGGCCACGAGCCCCCATACGCGCAGGCGGTCCGGGAGCCGCGCGATGACGTCCAAGGTCTGGGTGCCGATGCTGCCCGTCGACCCCAGCACGAGGACATGTCGCGGCGCTATCGAGGGTTCACGTGATCGCTCGGTCATTCCTCAACCTTTGGTCAGCGGTCTATCTGCAGCCATTGCCTAAAGGTACCGAATCGGCAGCGTTGCTTCCCGCCTATTCCGATGCCCGCTAAGTGCGGCAGATCGCCTGTCCCTGCGGCCGCGCCGTTTTTCGTCGCTCGCCGGACGGGATGACACGTCCAACCACCACGTCACGCTGAACTTTGACGATCGCTGCAATGGTGATAACCAATGAGACTAGGCAAATCTCTCTTGTGGGAGATGAAGGCCTAAGAATTAAGCACAACTGATCGTGATATGTACTCCCCAACATGGGTTACCATTTGATGACGAATTCCACCTAAGCTACCCAGTACAATGAGGTCGTCATGAAGAACGTGTTGTTGAGAGCCATTGCGGTTGTCCTGCTTGGTGGTGGTTCCCTAGTACCTATCGCCGCATGTACGCGCGCGGTCTACAAGGGTGACAACGGCATCGTCATCACGGGCCGGTCGATGGATTTCAAAGACGATATTCCCGCCAATCTGTGGGTTCTGCCTCGGGGCATGCAGCGCGAAGGGCGTATCGGTCCTTCTTCCGTGACGTGGACCAGCAAATACGGAAGCGTCGTTGCCGAGAACTTTGGCATTGCGACGACCGATGGCGTCAATGAAAAGGGGCTTGCGGCGAACATGCTTTGGCTCGCCCCCACCAAGTACCCCGCCTTTGACGGAACGCAGCGGGGCATGGCCGTCTCGATATGGCTGCAATACGCCCTCGACAACTTTGCGACCGTCGCGGAAGCGGTTCGTGAACTGGGCAAGGAAGAGTTCATCGTGGTGTCTTCCGTCATCCCTGGCACAGAGAAGTTCGTTACCGTCCACCTTGCTCTTTCAGATGCCAGCGGTGACAATGCGATCTTTGAGTACGTTGACGGCAAGCTCGTCATTCATCACAGCCCGGACTACATCGTGATGACCAACGAGCCCGTCTACGAAGAGCAGCTGGCGATTAACAAATACTGGGAATCAGTGGACGGCACCGCCATGCTTCCGGGCACCAGTCGGGCCACAGATCGTTTCGCTCGGGCCTCCTTCTACTTGAACTCCATCCCCAAGACTGGAGACGAACGGCTCGCCGTGGCGAAGATCCTCAGCGTGATCCGCAACTGCTCGGTGCCCTATGGCATCACCACCCAGTTTCCCAACATCTCAACCACCCAGTGGCGAACGGCCACCGACCATAAGAACTTGCGGTACTACTTTGAGTCCGCCACCTCGCCCAATCTGATCTGGGTTGATCTGAACAAGTTGAACTTCAGTGTCGGCGCACCCGTGCTGAAGCTGACGCTGGGCGCGAACTTCGACTATGTCGGGGATTCGACGGCATTCTTTCGGCCTGCGGCCATGTTTGAGTTCGGCGGATTGCCCGGCGTCTCACCGAAACCCTTTCTCTGCGGTCTCTGATTGCGCGACCAACATGCGACTCCTACTGACGCTTGTGGGTTCGGATCGTTGGCTCCCATCCTCAATTTATTGGCGATGGGAGCCTTGAGCGATCGCTTGCCATAGCAGCGTGGCGGTAGCCAGCAAGATCGCTGCTCGTGTGTCCTTCGCATAGTCAGTGGGAACCATCGCGTGGGTTTGGCGATTGCCATGGCTAAGGTGACACAAGCGAACGTCCAGCCCGGAGGCGGGCGATGAACCCTTGCGCGGCGGTAGCATGGATCACAGGCGGCTGGGCCGGTCGGGATGCGTCGTTGCGTTCGGTCAAAGACCCGGAAAGCGCCGAAAGGCGAACGATGCTTTTTGAGCGGCGCAAGCCCGATTACGAATCGGCAATTAAAGGCGAACTCCCCACTCTTTATCGCGTTGCCCGACGTTTGGCCCGTTCTGAGGACGACGCCGAAGAGCTGGTCCAACAAACGATGGTCAAGTCGTTCCAAGCGTGGAACCGCTTTGACGGCCGCCACCTGCGGAGCTGGCTCTTGACCATCATGCGCAATGAGCACTATCATCGTCACGCTGCCCAGAAGCGCAACGTCGACTTGGACGCGGTTGACCCCAACCTCTTGCAAGAGAAGCCTTTCTGGGGCGAGGTCGCGGCCCGTACGGACTATGATCGCATTCGCGAGGAAATGTTGAACCTGCCCGAGGAATACCGTCTCGCCGTTCACTTGGTGGACGTAGAGGAAATGGCCTACGATGAGGCGGCCAAAGTGCTCGATGTGCCGATTGGAACCATTCGGTCGCGCGTGTTTCGCGGTCGCAACCTGCTCCGGCATCGATTGGCCGGGCTGCTCAGCGCCAATGAAGGAGGCGAGTTGTAGCGATGGACTGGCAGGCCTACCTGGCAGACGCGCTTTCGCCTGAGGAAAAGGCGCGGCACGACGAAGCACTGCGCAACGACCCGACCGCCCGTGAAGAACTTGAGGGCCTGAGGCAGTTCATCGCAAAGTGCCGTGAGGCTGGGCATGCGGAGCCATGCCCGCTGATGAAGCTCGAAGGACATCTGAGCCGGGTCGCGGCAGGCCCGAAAAGGATGGCTCCAAGGGCGAGGTTCTGGCGTTTTGGGATGGCCGGCCTGGCGGCCGCGGCAGTGGCATTCGTCGCGTTCTTCCTCACCGCCAAAGACCCGATCCAGATTCATGCCACGGAGACCCTGGCATCTCGCGCCATCCACGCTCCCGCTGAGGCTCGCGAATGGGTGCGTGAAACCAACGGACTCTCCCTCCCGCCGGTCGAGCTGGCAGGCAAAGGCGAGCTGCAGAACGTCAGCTGCGGCGTGGATTGGGCGTGCTATGACTTCACCGTCGATGGCCAGCCGTACTCATTGATCTTCAGCCGCGACAAGCAGTGCTTTTCCGGTGCAAAGAAAGTCGAGAAAGATGGTCGCACCTATTTCGTCGGGCATGGGATCGGCTGGCAGTGCTCCACGTATTCGTACTATCTCAAGGGTGGCTCCAGCGATGACCAGCGCTGGCGTGTCGCGAACTCGGTGGTTAAAGATATCTTTGGCCCCCGTTAGCGCACGGGGAACTTGGAGCGATCTTTCCGAGGTTGGAAACGTCCGTATCCTAAGGATGACAAGGAGGTTTCCATGAGTCTTTTCGCAATCGCCGCCGCCACCGTCGGCTTTCAAGTCGCGCCGGTGCAATCCGTGGCGCCTCAGCTCGCCGGGCTGGCGATCAATGGCACGCGGACGATCCAATCCGCCAAGCTGTTTGCCGTCGCCCCAGCGCCGACAGGATCACGATTTATCGCCGGGTTGCAGGACAACACGGTCAAAGTCTTTGACGCGGCGACCGGCAAGGCCGTCCTCACGTTCACCGAACATCCACAACCCCCGATGGCCGTGGCATGGAGCCCGAATGGTCGTCTGCTCGCCTCCGGTGACGAAAGCGCCCGCATTTTCATCTATGAGGCCGCTACGGGTAAGCGCGTCGCCCAAACACGGCGCCACCAGCGCGGCATCCAGTATCTGGCCTTCAACAACGATGGCACACGCCTGCTCAGCACGGGCAAAGACGACGTCGTGAAGATGTACGACACGCGGAACGGCAACGAGTTGCTCAGCATCGCGGGTGATAACGATAACTTCTATATGGCCAAGTTCACACCCGACGGAAAGCAGATTGCCGTGGCGACGCTCAAAGGCGGCGGACGCATCTACGATTTCAAGGGCGGATTGGTCCGCTCGATCGGCCCCGGCACTTTTGTGACATGGGACGTCGAAATGCCGACCGCCATGAACCGCGCCTATATGGCGGGCCGCAATGGACGGATCCTCGTGATTGACTACAAGGCGAATGCCACGGCAAAGACCCTCTCGGGTCACCAGGACTGGGTGGTTGACGTGGAAATCACACCCAACGGCAAGTTCCTGGCGAGCAGTTCGACCGACGGGACGGTTCGACTCTGGGATACCACCAAGTTCACGGAAGTGCTTGTCATCCCCAATCAGTCGATGCAGGGTGCGCCGATTTGCTTTACGGCCGACGGCAAGTACCTTATCACCTCCAACGTCGGCGATTCGATGCAGATTAACACCTTGAATCCGCCGCAGCCAAAGCCCGCTCCCGCGCCGGTTCGCCGCCGACGCTGACGGGCTTCAACAAAAGACCCGGCTTCGACGTTGCGCGAAGCCGGGTTCTTTGTTGTATTCGCCTTGGTCCAACCTCAGACTGCCCGAGAAAAGCGCGCGGCACCAATCTGCCGATCTAACGCTGCGGCCAGGAGTCGGTGCGGAACGGTCCGGCGGGCAGCCCCACACTATCGGTGAGATTGGCAGCAGGATTATCGGCCCATGCATAGCGGACGGCTACCGGCTTCGGAACCGCAGGTGACGTGAGTTCCACAATGTCCGTTCCGACGATCCGTGCTTCAGCCCAGTGGAATCGACGATCCTCGCCCGCGATGGCAAAGCCCACGGGTTTGCCGCCATCGGAGGTTCTCAGGCCATCGACCACGTGCTCAAAGAAAACTTTGGCGCGACCGTCATTGAAGTCAAGCGCAAAGGGCACTGGCCCGAAGCGAGGCATCGAGCGACCGTAGGTCTCGACAAGAGCGTGTAGGGCGAGACGACGGCCGACTTCGCGCTTGTTTCGCGGGTGGATATCGTCCGCATCGCCAATGTCGATGGTCACGGCCATTCCGGTGTTCGGCTCTTCGAGGGCCATGCGCTGCGCCTCGCGGAGCCACGCCCAGTTGGGATCGGTCGGCTCGTCGCGGCGAGCCATAAAGTTCGCCAGCTGGACGAAGTAGAACGGAAAGTCACCTTGACCCCAGGTCCGGCGCCAGTCGCGGATCATCGTGCGAAACAGGTTGCGGTACTCAACGGGGGCGCCGGTATTCGACTCGCCCTGGTACCAGATGGCGCCGCGGATAGCGTAGGGAGCGAGTGGGGCGATCATCGCGTTGTAGAGCCCTGTCGGCGCCCAGGCGTTGCCCGGTCCCATCGGCTCGGGGGGACGCTGATTCAGCGCCTCTGTCGACGCGCCAGGCTCGAGGAACTCGGCGTTCACGTGCCACTTGCCCGCCAGGGGAATCGTGCGGCCCGTCGCGTTGTTGACCAAACGCAGCGCCTCGGGTCCGCCAAAGAATCCGCCATTGCCAAAGTGGTCAAAGATACGCACCGCAAGCACGTTCCGGCCAGCTTTGGCCAAGCGACCGGGAACCGGATAGTTGCGCAGAGCGGAGTAGGCGTTCGGGTGGTCCGGACCAAGGCCGCCGACTCTCTCGCCATTCCAATACGTGACATCGAAATCGTCGATCAGTCCAAGTTCGAGCGTTAAATCTTGTCCAGACCAATCCGCAGGCAACTCGACATCGCGCCGGAACCACATGGCCCCGTCGACGCCCTCATCAAACACAAACGGAACGTCGAAGAGCTGCCAGTCGCCAACCTCCGTAACCGGCAAGTGCCAGCGCGACGTCTCGCCAAAGTTTCCCGGGTCCTTGAGAAACACCTTCTCCATCCAGGCGTTCAACTGCTTTTCCCACTCTTGGCGCGCGGCAGGGTAGTCGGCCATGGCGCGGTCCAAGCTTTGGACGTAGTGTCTTAGCTCAGGGTCGGCAGCAAGAGCATGGCGACTGGTCCAGCTTTGGGCAGGCGTGCCGCCCCATGACGTGTGAATCAATCCGACGGGCACGTGGAGGGTTTCCTGGATCTTCTTGCCAAATGCGTATCCGACGGCGCTGAATGTCCCCACCGTTTCGGGTGTCGCCGTGACCCACTGGCCGACCGCGTCTTCCGCCAGCTCGATGGTCGAGGCTTTGGCGACGGTAAACATGC
The DNA here is from genome assembly GCA_046292875.1 of Fimbriimonadaceae bacterium. Taxonomy (GTDB): domain Bacteria; phylum Armatimonadota; class Fimbriimonadia; order Fimbriimonadales; family Fimbriimonadaceae; genus JBKBQD01. The sequence goes on along the minus strand of JBKBQD010000007.1, from coordinate 110,035 downwards.
GCACATTCCGGTTGGCCTCACGTCGGTCGCGCTCAGGGTTGTCAGCCGCATTGACGGGCCACTCCATGTTGGATTGGCCGCTGCAAACCCAGACCTCGCCGATCATCACGTTGCGGATCGTTCGCTCCTGGGGTCCCTTGACTCGCAGTTCCAGCGGGCCGCCGGCCGGCATCGCGGGGAGTTTGACCAGCCACCTTCCGTCTTGGTCGGCCGTCCCCGCCACGCTGGACCCGGCCAGCGTAACCTCGACGGTGGCGCCAGGCGTCGCCCGCCCAAACACCGGAATTGGCATTTCGCGCTGAAGCACCATGCCGTCAGAGAACAGGGAAGGCAGGGACAACGTCGGTTGGAGCATCAGCGTCGACATGACGAGCAACATGGAGCGCGGTTTACCAGAACCGTCTCTCGAATGAGGGACAATTGACCTTGCGGCGATGAGTCAAACGACGATCCAGCCCGAATTGGACGATGTGGTCACCCACGATGGGGGTTGGGTCGTCGTCATTTTCAATAACGACACGAACACTTTCGACGAAGTCATCCGCGCCCTGATGGAAGCCACCGGCTGCGACATGCAGGAAGCGATCGACGAGACCATCGAAGCGCACATCACGGGCCAAGCCGTGGTGCATCATGCCTCACAGCAGGAGTGCCTGGAAGTGGCGGCGGTCATCAAACTCATTGGGGTGCGAACCGAGGTTTGGCCCGAGGACCAGGTATGAACCGGCTCAGTTCGGCGCCGGGGACGATCGAGCGTCCAGACTTGGACGATCGGGGACTCGAGGCCATCGATCCCCCTTACATCGTGACGGTCTTTGACAACGACTACAACACCGTCGTCGAGGTCATTACGATCCTGATGATCGCCACACAATGCGATCTGGAAGAAGCCCAAATGGAGACGTGGGAAATCCACCATTTGGGCCGCTCGGTCGTGCATCGCGCCTCGTTCGAGGACTGTTTGGCGGCGGCGGAAATCATTCGCACCATCGGCATCCACGTCGAAGTGACCTGCGACGCTTAGGCTTGCAGGTGGCGCTCCCACCAGGCCAGGATTTCACCCAGCCGATGGAGCCGGAGATCCGGCGGACCGCTTCGCGACATGCCGTGAGACGTGTTCGAGGGATACCGCACGTAGCGGGACTCGACGCCTTGAATTTGCAGCGCGGCGAATACCTGCTCGGACTGCTCGACGTTGCATCGAAGGTCGCCCTCGGAGTGGATGATCAACATCGGCGTGGTGACCCCTTCGAAGCAGCTGATCGGCGATTGTTTCCAAAGCTCGGCCATCCGTTCGTGGCTTCCAAACGCGCAGCCGGGCCAATAGCCGTCTGGGCGAGAGATGAAATCGCTGTTGAGGCTGAGCGAGAGCAGGCTGGCGACGCAACGGTCGGTAATCGCGGCCCGAAAGTCCTTGGTGTGGCCCACGACCCAGTTCGTCATGTAGCCGCCATAGCTGCCCCCCATCACGCCCATGCGCCCTGGATGGACATACGGAAGGTGCTGCATCCATCGGGTGACCTCCTGGATGTCGTCCCAGTCTTTGTCACCCCATTTACCCGAGATGGCGCGGCAATGGGCTTCGCCGTAGCCTTTGGAGCCTCGCGGGTTCGAGTACACCACAACGTACCCTGCAGCAGCCAGGACCTGGAATTCATGGAAGAACGCCCAGCCGTACTGGGCATGCGGTCCGCCGTGAATCTCCAGAATGGCGGGGTAGCGCTTGGGCGGCAAGAAATCGACCGGCTGCATCACCCAGGCATGCACCTTGGTGCCGTCCGTCGAGTCGATCCATACTTCCTCGGGCTCGACGATCTTCACCTCATCGCGCCATTCGCGATTGAGGTTGGTGAGGATGCGAGGCGCCTCGCCTCCCTCACTCAGATCGTAGACCGCGACCTCGGCCGGTGCGGTCGCCGAGCCGACCAGACACCCGAATCGGTCGCCGTCGCGGCTCACATTGCCAAAGGTGACCGTATGTTTGCCGGACGTGAGGAAGTGAACCCCACCCTCTTCGATCGGGGAGTACGCAATCTGTGATTCTCCGTGACGCCCGATGCCAAAGTAGATCGCCTGCCCATCGGGTGACCAGGCAAGCGATGCCTCAAAAGACGCCTCCCGGGTATCGCTCAACGTCGAGGTGGTAAAGCAGTAGTCATCATTTTCGGTGAGACACCGAGTCAACCCGCCATCGGCGGGTGTCAGGTAGAGCCGCGCATTGCCGGCGCCCCAGTCGTCGGCATCTTCGTGGTAACCGACGTACGCAATGTGGCGACCATCGGGTGACCACGAAACCGTTGACTTCGCTCCGCCGGTCACGCCCTCGACGGCCCATTCCTGACCCGTAAGGTCGATCCGGAAAAGTCGCTCGTCCGCACGCTCACCAAAAATGTTCTTGACGACTGACCGGACGACCACCAACTCCTTGGAATTGGGCGCCCAATCGAACTGGTACTGGCCCCACGGGCAACGATCGTAGACCACGTGGTGATCGCCGGTTGCCACGTTGACGACGTAAATCCGGTAGCGATCATTGTCAAAGTAGCCATCGCCGTCGTAACGGTAAAACGCCGTCTCAATCGTTCGCGGCGGGGTGCTCAGCCCCGCCTCTTCCCTGGCCTTTTTGGATGCTTCGGTCCACTTTTCATCGAGTTGCCGGAAGGTAAAGGCAATCGTTCGTCCGTCGGGCGACCACTTGAATTCACCAAGAGAGCCCTCGGGCAGGCGCGTCAACGGCCTTGCTTCCCCGCCTCCGGTGGAAATCAGAAAAATCTGAGCCGTGGGCTCGCTGCGCCCGCTGATAAAGGCAATGGTCTGGCCGTCCGGCGACCATCGGCCATGCCCATCTTTCCCGCCCGACGTCCACTGATGCAGCGCGCCTTCGAGATCGACGCTCCACAAATTGGTGATGTATCGATTTTTCTCACCGACGTGCTTCTTCGTGAAAAGAATCTGCGTCCCATCGGGGTGAATCTGGGGATCTCCAACGAAATGCAGCCGGAGCAAATCCTCCGGGACGATGGGGCGCTTGGGCATACGGCGAGATTACCTGCCGAGGGGATCGCTTACGAATGCGTTAACTTGGCTTTCAGCGCTTTCATGGCGGCCTCGGTTCGGCTGTTCACCTGCAGGGCCTTGAGGATATTGCTGACGTGGTTCTTGACGGTTTTTTCCGCAATGCCGAGACGGTTGGCGATGTCTTTGTTCCGCATCCCCTGGGCGACGAGGTCCAGGATTTCCGACTCCCGCTCGCTCAGGACGTAAAGCTCGCTGCTTTCCGGCTCTTCATATTCACGCATGCGACGAAAGTCTTCGATGACTTTGGCCGCGATGGAAGGCGTGACTTTGGCTTCACCCTTATTCGCCAAGCGGATGGCTTCGATCACGTCTTGGGCCGTCGACGTCTTGAGCAGGTACCCCAGTGCCCCAGCTCGGAATGCGTCATACACCGTATCCTCGTCCTCCTGTACGGTGAGTACCACGACTTTGACACCTTTTTCGCGCTTGAGCAAACGGCGAATCAGTTCGATGCCGTTCATTCGCGGCATATTGATGTCCGTCAACAAGACATCCGGCGCATGGGCCAGGCAGGTGTCCAGAGCAATCTGCCCGTCTTCGCACACCGCGATCAGTTCGCAATCCGGCATCAGGGCCAGAGTCTTCTGAAGCGCGTTGCGGTAGGGACTCTCGTCGTCCGCCACCACTACCCGGATCGTCGTCGGCATGAGGGCAGTATACACCTCGCTTTTTCTGGTGGCCAGACATTGGGACCAAGGGTCACCCATAATGGTTCTTAATGCCCGTTTTAGAAGTTAGGGACCTCGTCGTCACCTTTGGCGAAGCAAAGATATTGCGCGGCGTTAACCTCCAACTTGAGGCCGGCCATACGCTTGGCGTAGTCGGCGAATCGGGCTGCGGCAAATCGATGACCGGGGCCGCGATCATGGGCATGATTCCTCCGCCGGGACGCGTAGCCGGAGGACAAATCCTCTTTCAAGGACGCGACCTGGTTGGCCTTTCGGGCCGAGAAATGCGCGGGATTCGTGGGAAAGAAATCGCGCTCGTCATGCAAGACCCATTTACGAGCCTCAATCCGATGATGCGCGTCGGCGCACAGATCGCCGAGGCGCTTCGGATCCATCAGAGACTGGACCGTCGTACCGCCTGGACTCGATCCGTGGAGCTGTTGCGTCAGGTCGGGGTTCCGTCCCCCGATGCGTCGGCTCGCAAGTACCCCCATCAGATGAGCGGGGGACAGCGCCAGCGCGTCGTGATCGCGATCGCGTTTGCGTGCCGACCGAAGGTGCTGATCGCCGACGAGCCAACGACCGCGCTCGACGTGACGCTGCAAGCCCAGATTCTGCGATTGATTCGCGAGATGAAGCAGAACGAAGGGGCTGCCGTCATGCTGATTTCCCATGACCTTGGGGTCATTGGCTCGCTATCGTCGCAGGTGGCGGTGTTTTATGCCGGCCGTGTGGTGGAGTATGGCCTTACCGAAGCGGTGCTTCAGCGTCCGCGCCACCCTTACACGCGAGCGCTGCTCAGCGCGGTGCCGGACCGGCGCCGCGAACGGCTGCACGTCATACCGGGGCAGCCGCCCGACCTCACCAAGCCCATTGCCGGCTGCGCGTTTGCGCCTCGCTGCGATTTCCGGATTGCCCGGTGCGAGGAGGACCCGCCGATGATCGAAGTCGAACCGGGGCACTTTGCCGCTTGTTTCCGTGCCCATGAGATGCTGCAGCAGGTGTCCGCGGCCGCGTAGTGTCGTTCAGCCTCCACCACTCCTTCTTCTAACGCGAGGGTCTGGGACGATGCTCACTACAGCCTGGCAAGGGGGCCTGTAGCATGGCTTCCCTCATCAGCGTTGCCTTCCTCTGGTCTTTGGAAAGGCTAGGTCTCGCTGGTCCCCTTCTCAGCGGCGTTGGGGCGCCGACGTCCTTCGACGACGATCGTGAACTCGCCCTTGCGCGGGACCGCTGTGACCGTCGGGACCTCCGGCAGCCGCGCACGCCACACTTGCTCGAATGCCTTCGTCAGTTCCCGGCAGACGGCATAGCGTCTTTCACCAAGGACATCCGCGGCGGCCTCCAGGAGTTTTTCGATGCGCGGAGCGGCTTCGAAGACCACCAGGGTCATGGGGGAATCGGCAAACGGCTGGAATTCGCTGCGCATCGCCCCCGACTTCCGAGGCAGAAACCCCAGGAAGGCGAATCGCTGGGCATAAAAGCCGCTGAGCATGAGCGCTGTCGTCACGGCGCTGGGACCGGGGACTGCCGCCACGGCGACTCCTGCCTCGCGGCACAAGTCGGCCAAATGCGCGCCAGGGTCGCTGATGCCGGGGCAGCCTCCGTCCGTGATCAGGGCCACGCTCGAGCCGTCTGCGATCTGGTCCCCGTACTCGCAGATGCGGGCTTCCGACGTGTGCTCGTTCAGAATCCGCATGGGTTTCTTGAGCCCCAAATGCGCGGCAAGCTTGCCGGAGATCCTCGTGTCCTCGACGATCCACCAGTCCGCCGCGCCCAGCGCCTCCACCGCGCGAGGCGAAAGGTCTCCCAAGTTGCCAATCGGCGTCGCGACGAGAGTGAGGCGGCCCGGCCCGCCGGTCGACGATCCCACGGGGTGAGTATATCCGTGGAGTTTTGAGGCTGCTTTTCGTTTACAAGGTGCCGAGACGGGCGTGCCTTCGCCTAAGAGGCAGGCGGAGACGTGCGCGCAAGGCGCTCGTTGCTGCGCAAGACTTCGAGAAGCTGCGTGGCTTCGGCAAGATTGATGTTTGCGTCGCTCAGCAAGTCCTCATCGTCGGTCTTCACGTAGTTTTGGATTTCTTGCGTTGATTGCAGGAACAGCGTCGCGGCGAGTTTGCGTCGGTCATGGTTGGCCTGGGAGTTTTCTGGGGCGCGAAGCTCGGCATAAACGAACCTCAAGTTCTCCACAGTGGCTGCATAGAGGTTGGCCAAGCGACCGACCTCGGGGTCCAGACGGCGAACGCGGGCACGCTGAATGAGCGAGCGGATGTCATGCGACAGGTCGAGGAGTCGCAAGTCCACGATGTTGACCAAGTCCTCGTACCGGCGCGCAACCGAAGTCTCGTCGGCAGCCAGTCCGGCTCGCGATCGGTCAAAGTCGGCGGCTGCCAAGGGACGCGCGCCCTGGATCGCGTGGGCGACCCCGCGACGATAGATGCCTTCGAGGTCCGGGACTTCCCCGCCGGCCTGGGAATAGTGCTCGATCGCGATCTCGAAGCGGCCTTCCATCAGCGCCATATCGCCACGGAGGATGCGGGCATCGACCGATGCCGGATTGCGGGCGAGGACTTCGTGGACCTCAGTAAGCGCCAAGTCGCTGCGACCCGAGCGGAGGTACGCCCGTGCGGCCTCAAGTCTCAGTTCAATCCGGTCGGGAAGAACGGTCGCCGCGCGAATGGCCTCGTGCCCTGCAACGTCCGGCATCCCTGCTTGGATCAAAGCGCGGATCAACTCAAGCCGACGGTCCAGGTCCCATGGCGCCTCGTCGACGGCATCTCGGTACGACTGCAGCGCGGCGGACGTTCGTCCCTGGGCCATCAAACGGCGCGCTGCCTCGACGAGTGCGGGATCGGTTGGGCTGCGTCGGTCGGGAATGACATCGATTTCCACGGGACGAACTGCAGGATCGGGGCCGGGGTCGATCACTTTGGGCCGGGGTGGCAGGTCGCGGAATGGGCCGTGATTGAGCATGGCGACCCAGGTGTGCGCGAGGGAGCGGAGCAAGTTCTCGTCCTGGAAACCACCCGCAGTCATGAAGGTGGTCGTGCGCTGGCCCGGCCGGATCTCGACGCTATTCTCTTGGCGGTTGCGTGCCAGTTCCAGCTGCTTTTCGATGCTGATTGAGTCGCGGGTTTCGGGAAATCGCCAGATTTGGCGCGTTCCGTCGAACACTTGAACCTCGGCGTGAACCGTCTCCTCGTGCCGAACCGCGGTGTAGATCATCAGGTAGCGCGCCCGAAGGCGAGAAGCCAACCGCCGGGCCTCAGGAACCGTCGGCGCCCCGATCTCGCCCTGCACGAGGCCCTCTTCAACGGCGGAACGAAAGATGGGGTCGGCCAGCGACCAGGCAATGACGTTGACCCGGCCATCGTCGTTAAGCTCTTCGACGACAAAGGGAGTGAGCTGAACGTTCGGGTTCGAGCCGGACTCGAAGGGGGTCTGAATTTGGACGACGAACATCGTCGGCGGTGCGGCGCATACCAGCGCGTAGGCGAGCCCGGCGACGGCGACCAGACCCACGTTTAGCCGCCCCGCAGGACCTTAATCGCCTGGCGCACGCTCTCAAGCATCGTCTGCAGCAGGGCGGAGTTGTCACCGCGTTCAATCTGACTCAGAATGGCCCGCTCGCTGCGCTCATACGCCGCCAAAGCCTCCTGCTTTCGACCAAGGTACTGGTAACAGTCCCCCAATCGCTGATTCACCCGCGCGGGATCAGCACCGGCGTTGAGAGCAGCCTGATACGTCGAAGCCGCGCGCTCGTAGTCGTGGCGCAAATAAAGTTCATCGGCGGTGCGGCGAAGCGCGGCGGCCTGGTTGCGGCTTGTGCCCGAGGATTCGCCCGCGGAAGCCCCGGTCCCAGGGTTCGTGGGCCGGATCTCCATCGTGGGGTTGAGCCGCCGACCGGTCGGGGCGGTCTGTTCTTGTGTGGTCGTCGTGTTGGCGATTTGGCTCGTCGGCGGATTGAACGTTACGGGGTCGGGATCAATTCGATCGGAGCGCTGCACGGTTGGTGGCGGCGTGACCTCTTCGATGCCGTCCGGGCGAAGGGGTGAGATACTGGTGCCGCCAAGGTTGACATTGGGCAGGACGGTGCTGGCGCCGATCTGGCCACTGAGACCACCTCCGGGGAAACCCGTGCGCGGCGCGGGGTTGTTTACGGGCGGCTGAGTCTGCGTACCTTGTGGCTGTTGGACCTGCTGGTTCTGGGGTGGCGACTGGAACTGCGGGTTGGACGGTGTGCCGGCGTTGCTGTTGAAGGCCACCAGCGTCTCGTCGGGCTTATTCGCATCGGCCGCGGCCCGCGCCTGCTGATTGGAGACCACGAGGGCCCCCGCGATGCTCCCAACGGCGATGACAAAGGCCGCGGCAGCGATGGCCAATCCAAGCGCACGGCGTCGGTCCTGTTCGGGAGCGCCGGCCGCCACCGCCGCGAGTTTCTTGCGCAAGTGGGTGACCTTGATGCGGTCTAGCGACGAATCGGGGTTGAGGCGCACGACCTCTTCGTAGGCTTCCAGCGCATCCGCGATTTTGCCGCGACGCTCCAAACACATGCCTTTCAGGGCCCACGCCGTGGAGTTCTCGGGGTCGTCACCGATGACGGTGATCGCGACCTCGAACGCCTCCTCAACGCGGCCTTGTTCAAATAGCTTGTAGCCCTCCGCGCTCAGATTCTCCAAACTGCGCTGGGCGTCTTCGATGGCGGCATCGGGCAACGCGCCGCCGCAGTGCTTGCAGAACTTACTGTCGACGCTGTTCGGTGTGCTGCAGGCTGAGCACTTAATCATGTCCTACCTTCCCGGGACGCCACCCATGGCCAACGTCACCCTTTCATTCTACCGTAGGGCCTTGCGCGGGTCCCCCGCGTCAGTTCATCGCGGTACACGTCGCTGAGCCCTCGATACGGATAGACGTCCGAGGCTCTCGCGATTTTTCGCATGGCTTGGACATAAATATTCATTGCTCCCTGTTTGGAGTGTCCGCGCGCCAGGCCGATCTCTTCAAACGTCGCCCCTTCCCATCGTTTGGTGAGGACTTCGCGCTGGTGAGGCGTCAACCCGGCCGCGCCGACGATGGCGACACACTCTTGCCGGACCAGGGATTGGCGCGGGTCGAGTGACAGGCGGCGAACCAGTTGCGACTCGCGGCGCCGTGCATGGCGAATTTTGTCGCGATAGCCGGTCTCGGTATAAAACGGGGCGGAACGGTCGCGCTCGCAGGCGCTGAGCAGAGCATCGGCGGCGGCAGAAAGTGCTTCGTGATTCATGGGCGGTTCTGTCTACTATATAGTAGAACTGTGTATACTATATTGTATAAGAATGACCGCTCGTCAACCGACGGATATACTCGGCGCATGGACGACCTGCGCACCACTCCCCTGATCGAAGAGCATCGCCGACTGAATGCCCGGCTGGTTCCCTTCGCGGGGTATCTGCTGCCCGTTCAGTACGACAGCGTGATCGCCGAATCCAAGGCCGTTCGCGAGGGCGCGGGGATGTTCGACGTCAGCCACATGGGGCGGCTGTGGCTTCGTGGCCCTCGGGTTGTTGAGTTTTTGGAGCACGTGACGACCAACGACGTGTCCAAACTAACCGACGGAACCGGGCAGTATTCCCTGCTGCCGAACGAGCAGGGGGGCGCCGTCGACGACATCATCATCTATCGCATCGACGGTGAGACCTTCCGGATGGTGGTCAACGCTGCCAACCACGAAAAGGATGTGGCTTGGCTGGACCGGCACAACACCTTTGGCGTGGCCATCGACGACGAGACGGATGCCACCGCGATGATCGCGGTCCAGGGTCCGCGTGCAGTGGAGGTCGTGGCTGGGCTAACCGACATGGGTGAAGCGCTTCGGACGGCGCCGCTCTTTGGCGTGACGAACGCCACGATCGCGGGAGTAGATTGCTTCGCGCCGCGGTCGGGGTACACCGGCGAGGACGGTTTTGAGCTCATCTGTGCGGCGAGCGATGCGCCGAAGTTGTGGCAAGCCCTCTTGGAGGCGGGGGTCAAGCCCTGCGGCCTCGGCGCGCGCGACGTGCTCCGTGTGGAGGCTGGCTTACCGCTCTATGGCCACGAGCTGACCGATGAGCATAGCCCCTTAGAGGCCGGGTTGGGCTGGGTGGTGAGCAAAGTAAAGTCCTTTGTCGGGCACGAGCATTACCGACGCGTACGGGAAGAAGGCGGCAAGAGGAAGCTAGTCGGGATTCAGTTGGATTCGAAGCGGCTGATGAACCCCGGAATGAGCGTTTACTTTGACCAGGTGGCGGGCGGCGAGGTCGTGAGCGGCGTGTTTTCGCCGATGCTCGATTGTGGGATCGGCACGGCGTGGGTGGACCCATCGGTGAAGGTCGGCGACCGCCTCGAAGTCGATATCCGCGGCAAGCGCGAGCCGGGCACGGTGGCAAACAAGCGCTTTTTCAAGCGCGAGAAGCCGAGTTAACCGATTCATTGATGGTCGCACAAGTCCCAGGTTCGTTTTCGACTCAAGGAATGCGCTGACCCAGCGCAATCCGTCCGTTTCTGAGCCGCGCCCATTGGCGCGCTGCCGCCCTGGCAAGGAAGGTGCTGATAGGCCCAAAGCCCCATGCCGCAGCATTTTCTGGCAATTCACGTCAGAACCTTGACAAGACGGGCACGGGGGGGGGGGGTATGGTTTTTTGACATAGGCACCTTTTTCTATGCCCTCTCGCTGAGCCTGGCCGCCGGCGCTACCCAGGATCCCGGATACAGTCCCTATTCGCCTGATCCACACTTCACGTATGGAGTACTCTATCCGACGGCGCCACACTCGATCACCGTACAATCCGAAAGCGTCTTCATGGAACAGGTCTTTGTTGAAGACCACGACAAGTGGTACCTTGAGGTTGAGCCGCACACTGTACAGCAGTTCCCCAGCCTGGCAAACGTTCTGCAGTATAGCCACGCAAGCGGAGATATACTTGCAGGTCCTTCCATTCAAGTGCCTTCAGCGGGTCGACGCGTTTTCACCTTTCAGATGAAAGCCCTGAAGGTCAAAGAAACGGTTTACAAAGAGGACAAGTTCCGATTCATTGATCAAGGTCACCAGGCGATCAATGATGGAACCGGCTCATGGTTCAGTATTTTTGTTACTATTACCGCCCCATCTGGGCAAGGAAACGAGCCGCCGGGAGGTGGATTCAGTTCCGCCCTGGGAGTACTTGACTCTAAGTATCATGAGTACGAGGACAACACATTATGGTTTGGACATACGCAGTCTTAAGTATCGCCGCCTCGACGATCACGTTCGAGGGCGGGAACGACCAGGCTCTCGTCAAGGCGCTCGCGAGGCAAACCGGCAAGAGCGTTTGGACGGTCGTTGATCCGGAAAGAACCTGGCCAAAGTTCGAGGCCAAATACGATCCGGAGAAGGACGACCTCGCACAGGTGGTCGGCTACAAACTGGGCTGTTCGGTGGTCCAGACGGAGAATGCGCTGGTTCTTAGACCAGCCTGGAGTATGTGGTACTTCTCGCAACAGAATCGGCAGAACTACGACTACTTCATTGAGCAAAGGCTCTTAAAGTCCGGATACGCCACCAAGCTGGCCGAGGTCATCGACGAACGAGTCCGGTTCGCTCCAAACGGCGTCGCTCACCCGCTGTATCGGGCCGCGCCCACCGGGACCACAAAGCGATTGCGGTGGCATTGGTTCTTTGAGGGAGCATGGCTCGCCATCGACGGGCCTGAGCTCGACCAAGGTCCTTACCTCGAGGCGATGGCAAAAGCACTGTCCGGCGAGGTCCGCGAAACGGACGAGACCATCCGGATTGATCTTGATGCGGCCGAGTTTAAGCGAAGGGCCGTCGCAACCTACGACGCCTTTGCCGACGTTCGAGATCCTGCGGCCTTCATGCCATCTGCCAGCGCCAAGTATGCCTCTGCCGTGTTTCAACGATTGACCCCTGACGAAATCCAGAAGGCGTACCGCGATCCATCGACAGAAACCGAGTTCCCGAATCTCGCTGCGGACCGGCAGATCCAAGACCTCGCTCGATTGCGTCTGCGCGAGGATAAGAAAGTTAACCTTGGCAGCGTCGACCCCGGGGAATCGAACATACCGCCGACCATCTACAGCAAGATCAACTTTGAAGGACCGCTTATCCCCGTGATCTTTCCTCCGAACAATAATGTGCTGACAAAGATCCGGTCCTTTGATGGGAGAGAGTCGCTTGTCTTCTAACCATTTTGAGATAGTCACATGCGCGTTGCATTTCATGGCAATCGGTTGCGGGAGTAGTCGTTGATCACAGGGTTGCTCGCAGTCTTAAGTATCGCCGCCTCGACGATCACGTTCGAGGGCGGCAACGACCAAGATCTCGTCAGGGCGCTCGCAAAGCAAACCGGCAAGAGCGTTTGGACGGTCGTCGATCCGGAGAGAACCTGGCCAAAGTTTGAGGCCGAATACGATCCGGAGAAGGACGACCTCGCGCAGGTGGTCGGCTCTAGCTTAAAGTGCGATACTGTACTGACAGAGAAGGCATTGATTCTTAGACCCAGTTGGTCCATGGCGTATCTATCTCAACAAAAGAGAATCATCTACTCATCTGAGATTGAGCGCAGAATCCTGGGAGGACATCAGCCGCGTGAAGTGGCCGAAGTCGCTGGTGACCAAATCAAGTTTGACCCCAAGGGAGTACCCCACCCTCTTTATCGAGTAGTGCCGACAGGCACAGAGAATAGGCTGACCTGGCACTGGTTTTTTGAAGGAGCCTGGCTCGCCATAGATGGACCAGGTCTAACACTTCGTGACTATATGTCCGCACTTGCGAGAGCTTTGGGCGGTGTGGCACGAGAGGTCCCGAATGTAACCAGAATCGATTTAGACGGAAATGAGTTTCGTCGAAGGGCAATAGCAACATACTCTGAGCTTTCGAACGGCACACAGGCTGTCACATTACTGCCCATCGCCAGCGCCAAGTATTCTGCCGCCGTGTATGAGCGACTGACGGGACAGCAACTCTATGATGCTTTCCGCGACCCGACAAAGGAAACACTCTTTCCAGAGTTGGCATCCGACTCGCATGTACAAACCTTAGCGCGCATCAGGCTTAGGGAAGACAAAAAGATTGACGTATTGAGCACAGATCCAGGTGACTCCGGCATACCTGCGAATGTGTATGCGCAGTTCGATTTTGGTGGTGCATGGACTCCATTGATCTTTCCTTCGACCGGACAGGTCGCCAGCTACATGCGGTCCCGTGACGGCAAGGCAAACATTGCCTTCTAGTCTCTTCTGTAATCTCTAACGCTTGATTCAGCAATAGATAGTCAGCGACATTGGATACAAACGGCGAAATACGATGGTTTGGGCATACGCAGTTTTAGGCATCGCCGCCGCGACGATCACGTTTGAGGGTGGCAACGACCAAGCGCTCGTCAGGGCGCTCGCGAAGCAGACCGGCAAGAGCGTTTGGACCGTGGTCGACCCCGAACGCAAGTAGCCGAAGTTCGAGGCCGAATACCATCCGGAGAAGGTCGACCTCGCACAGGTCGTTGACGACTAACTGGGCTGCTCGGTGGTCAAGACGGTTGATGCACGGATTCAACGGCCGAGTTGACATCGATTCGATCGGTCATAGCAGAGCCGCACAAGCTACCAAGAACTCATCGAAACTTCCATTCTCGACGTGACACAGCCACGCCGACTTGCATCCGTCGTCGGTCCCCAAGTCGAGTTCGGCCCCGGTCGGCGTCCCTGACCCGCTGTATCGGGCGCACCCTCGGGCCCATAATCGCCCCGTGGACCAATGTGATTTCGGGGTGATCGGCCTGGGCCGGATCGGCGGAGGCCTGGCCCTTCAGGCTATGGAAAAGGGCTACCGGGTGGCCGGGCTCGACCTGTCTGCGCCGTGCGACGAGCTTCGGGACGCCGGTCTCATCACGTGCGAGGATCGGGCTGCGCTGGTCGGCGCCCTCAAATCGCCGCGCGTGATCTTCATCTACATCCATGCAGGCGCCGCCATCGACGCTGAACTGGATTCCCTTTTGCCTCTTCTCTCCCCCGGCGACATCGTGGTCGACGGCGGCAACTCCTATTGGGGGGAGGCCCGGCGACGCGCGGACCGGGCGAAGGAATCCGGCGTTCACTTTGTCGACCTGGGAACCAGCGGCGGAGTCAGCGGGGCGCGAACCGGGGCGTGCTTCATGGCGGGCGGTGATGCGGCCGCGGTGGCGCAGATCGAACCGCTGCTGGTCGAGCTGGCGGTACCCGGCGGCTTTGTCTATGCGGGCGCATCGGGCGCGGGCCACTTTGTGAAGCTTGTGCATAACGGCGTGGAGTTCGGCATGATGCAGGCCATTGGCGAAGGGGTCGACTTGATGGAGCGCTTTGACGGCGACCTCGACATTGCCGCGGTGCTGGAGTGCTGGCGGCATGGCTCGATTGTCCGGTCCTATCTGGTGGATCTCATGGCCGAGGCCTATGGGCATCGCGCCGGCATCGAAGGTGTGCCGACCCATGTGGAAGACACGGGAGAGGTCAACTGGCTGGTCGCTGACGCGCTGCGGATGGAGGTACCCATCCCCGTGATCACGCAGTCCGTCATCCAGCTGTTTGCGTCACGTGACGACCGGCTCAACTGGGCGCGCGCGGTGGCCCTGATGCGGCTGGGATTCGGCGGCCATGCCTTGGGACCGGTTCCCTCCATTGCCGAGGAGCGCAAGACCTCGCGCACGGACTGGGCGCCCTAATCGCCAACACGCATTGAACTAGGCCGGGTTCGCAGAGCAGCCCATGAGCGCAGTTCGTCGATCTCCTCCGCCATCATCCGGCTGAGGGGAACCACGGCATTGGCCTCTTTCACGAGGTCGGCGCTCGTCAAATTCCGCTCGGCATCAAAAGCGTGGTAGAGACCACCGATAATGATCTGCTCCAACTCGGCTCCGGAATAGCCTCGGGTGATCTTAACCAGTTCGTCGAGCTTGAACTTCTTGGGATCGCGATTGCGCTTCTTCAGGTGAATATGCAAGATTTGCTTGCGCTCACTGGCGTCAGGAAGGTCGATGAAGAAGATCTCGTCAAAGCGGCCTTTTCGCAGCATTTCCGGCGGAAGCTGACTGACATCGTTGGCGGTAGCTACCAAAAAGACGGGCTTCGTTTTCTCTTGCATCCAGGTAAGAAAGGTCGCGAACACGCGGGCCGTCGTCCCACTGTCTCCCACGCCGCTGCCGCCGACACCGGCAAAGCCCTTTTCCAGCTCATCCGCCCACAGAACACATGGGGAGACAGATTCTGCGACACCAATGGCTCGGCGAATATTCTCCTCGCTTTGACCCACCAGGCTACCGAAGATACGTCCGACGTCCATACGCAGCATCGGCAGCGACCAATGGGCAGAAATCGCTTTCGCCAAGAGCGACTTCCCGCAGCCTTGCACGCCAAGCAGCAAGACGCCTTTCGGGTTGGGAATCCCGAATTCCCTCGCCTTGTCGGTAAAGGTATGGGTTCGCTTGTCCAGCCATTCCTTCAGTAAATCCATGCCTCCAACGTCGGCAAGTCGGTCCTGGGCCGGGTAGTACTCCAAAAGTCCTGACTTCCGAACGATCTGCTTCTTCTCTTCGAGAACGACATTGACGTCGAACTTCTTCTTTTGAACAAGGCTCCGCGCAAAGACCGACTCGATCTCATCCAAGGTCAGTCCTTGAGCCGATTTGATGATCTGCTCGCGCGCCGCTTCGGTGAGTTCAAGGTCGAGTTTGTCGTTGCCCTTGACGGATTCGGTAATACGGTCCAGCACCTTGGCGATGTCCTCGGGATCGGGCAGGCCAAAGTCCACCACCGTGATGTCTTTTTCCAGCTCGACCGGCAGCGCCATCACCGGGCCAAGCAACACCAGCGTTTGGGAACGGCCGCGGAGTCTCAAGGCCAAGTCCCGCAGCAGACGCACTACCCGCGGGTCTTTCATGTACGGATGGAAGTCCTTGAGCAAGAAGACACTTGATTCGGGCGCCTCATGAATTTGAGCCAGGGCTTCGAGTTCCGGCGAAAGCGTCGTCGTTCGTACGGGACCCGAAGTTCTTTGAATCGGCGGTTTCAGCCCTTGGGTCAATGACCAGGTGTGAAACGCTCGTTTCAGGTCACCGCAGACCTTGCGCAAAGTCTCCTCGACGCGCCGCTCCTCCCATGAGACGATGGAGAGGATCGGGTACTTGGCGCGAATCAGCACGCCGATCTCGTGAGCGATGTCCATCGCCCTCACTCTACCCACGAAGAACCGCTTCGGTTGCGCCGTCTTAGTCTGCCGCCCAGCGATTCACCCGCCACCACGCTCCTTGGTCGTGCGGCATGAAGCGTGGATGGGTGAGATGAGAAAACGACGGCAAGTAGCCCATGCTGCCGTCGCCATGATCGCGAACCCGCCGCATCGCGGTTTCGACCGCGGAGCGCGCCACACGACAGCGTTCGATGTCCGCCAAAGATCCGCCGATCCTGTGATGCGACTTCACAGCAATTTGCTCCAAGTCTTCAAACAGGCGACGAAGAGGCGCCAGCGCGGCGATCGCCTCGGCCGGTCTTCGGTCGCGGTACGCCGCGCTGGCCTTTTCCGCTTGCTGGACAAACTCGACACATGCTCGGCTAAACAGGGTGACTCCTTTCGTCGCCTCATCTGGCGCGTCACATAGTGCCTTCTCAAAAAGCGCAAGAGCGGCCTCGCCGGTTTCGCCGCAGAGTTCCTGCCGATGGTAACGCCATGCAAGGAAGGGATCGGCCTGCAGCAGCAGACGCACTTTGAGCGACGAGCGTCTTTTCGAGTGCTCGAAGGGCGCCCCAAGCTTTGGCAACTCGACTCCCATGAGCCGGGCCCATGCCTCACCTTGTGGACCATAACCCCGAACCATATGGTGATCTGGCGCATCGGGCTGATCGATCAGGGTCCGCGCGGCGGCCACCGAAGGCAACAGGGTATCCACCGCGCCGAAAAGCGCATATTCCCATGTCGTCACACACACACCTGCGACCCCGAGGTCGCGGCAATCGCTTGCTACATCGCGCACGTTTTGCTCGCTCTCCAGGAGATGCATCCAAAGGGCGTTATAGGTTTGCAGTGCCGGACAGCCCACCACCTCGAAGCCCGCTTCAAGGAATCGTGAGGACGTTTCACGGCAGCCGGAAAAGTACTGCCAGTCAAAAATCAGTGTTTCTTTGGGGAGTGTGGCCAGGGCTTGAGGATGATCGATAAACATGTCGCCCCAAACCGCCGGTCGCCGACCACGCTCGATCACGTAGCGGGCGAGCGGAGCCATAAAGTCGGCGTAGAGGGCGGCCTTGCCATCTCGTCCCGCCACACGCTCGTAGTGCTCCACGGCGGCTCGACATTGTGGACACCGCCCGAGCTGGTAGGTTTCGTCGCCACCGATGTGGATCACGTGAGAAGGAAATGCGTCGATCACGTCGTCGAGCAGTGACTTCACCATCTGGTGAAACTCCGGGTTTGTCGGGCAGGCCTGCAATCCGAGAAAAGGCTCCTCGGCATAGCGTTCCCCAGCGGCGGTATAGATCCAACCCTCGAAGTGACCGAGCAGATTGACAAACGGAATGATCTCGATGTCGGGAAACTCGCGCGCCAGAGATTGCGCCATGCTGGGTGTGATCGCTCCGAGCCCATGAGTTCCCGGCGATGAAGGATAGGCAAAGCGATGCTCCAGATAAAGTCCAATTGCATCGTAGCCCGCCTCGCGCGTGAAGCCGGCAAATTGTCGAAGGTGATCCATCGTCAGACACTGCTCGCGTGCCACATCCAGCATCCACATCGCCTTCATGGGGTCACCTTACCAGCGGCTCGGCCAGTAAAATGGCTGGATGCTCACCCTCGCCTCCGCCTTGGCGATGGGCGCCGTTGCCATGCCGAACTTTCGACCGCCCACCGTCCCGCTTGTTACTCATGACCCATACTTCAGTGTCTGGTCGTTCACCGATCGGCTGAACCAGGATTGGCCGCGCCATTGGACGGGCAAGCCGTTTGGAATGGCCGGATTGGTGCGCGTGGGAGACCTGGTCCTCCGCTGGTGTGGACCCGACATTTTGGGGGTGCCGGCCATCGAGCAGACCGATGTCCGCGTCGAAGCCACCACGACCACGTACCGATTTCGAGCTGAAGGCATCACCCTGTCGGTCGAGTTCTGTTCTCCGCTCCTCCTTTCGGATCTCGACCTCGTCTCGCGACCCGTGACGTATGTCACGTTCACGGCTGAGGCCAGTCAGCCGGTCAGCGTGTACGTGGACCAATCGGCCGAATGGTGCTTGGACCAACCCGGGCAAAGCGTCACCTGGAGCCGCGCACAGCTGGCGCCCCTCACAGTACTTCGTATGGGCTCCAAAGAACAAGCCGTGCTCAACCGGGCCGGCGATGATCTGCGCATCGATTGGGGCTGGAATGTGCTTGCCGCGGAATTGGGCGCACGCGACGGCGCGGTGATCGCTTCGCACCATGCGGCTCGTCAGGCGTTCGTGCGCGATGGGAAGTTGCCCAGTTCCGACGAGTGGCGCATGCCGCGACCCGGGAATGATCAATGGCCGGTGCAGGCCATGGCGCTTGATCTGAGTCACGGGCCACGCACGGTAATGATGGCGTATGACGACGTGGAGTCCGTTGAGTACTTCCGAAGGCCGCTCAAGGGATATTGGACAAGAAACGGGACCAACTTTGCCGAGATGCTGCTCGGAGCTTACGCCGACCGCGCAGCGACTCGTGCCGCCGCCACCGCCTATGACGCCGACTTTCGATCGAGGGCCCAGCGTCAGGGTGGCGATCGTTACGCCGATATTGCGGCACTCGCCTATCGACAGTCGATTGCGGCTCACAAACTGGTTGCGGATCTTGACGGGCGGCCTCTGATGTTCAGCAAGGAGAACTTCAGCAACGGCTGTATTGGGACGGTCGATGTCACGTATCCCGGTGCGCCCCTCTACTTGATGGAAAACCCCGTGCTGCTCTGGGCGCAGATTGAGCCCGTCATGGAGTATGCGCAGATGCCACGATGGAAGTTTCCCTTTGCCCCGCATGACTTGGGGACCTACCCCAAGGCAAACGGACAAGTCTATGGCGGTGGAGAACGGACGGAAGAGGACCAAATGCCCGTCGAAGAGTGCGGCAATATGCTGATCTTGGTGGCTGCCGCCCTCAGAAGTGGAATCCCCGCGGATCAAGCGATGAAATACGCAGAGGTGTTGCGGCAATGGGCTGACTACCTGGTGCAGTACGGACTCGACCCCGAGCATCAACTTTGCACCGACGATTTTGCCGGTCACATGGCGCGCAATGCCAATCTCTCGGTCAAAGCGATCATGGGGATTGCCGCCTACTCACGCATGGCAACGGCATTTGGGAAAACAGAAGACGAGACGAAATATGCCTCGATCGCACGCGACTACGCGGCAAAGTGGGTCGAGATGGCTCGCACGGGAGACCATACGGTATTGGCGTTTGGCAACCCCGGCACATGGAGCCAAAAGTACAACATGGTCTGGGATACTCTTCTTGGCTTTGGCCTCTTCCCTGCCGAGCTCAAGCAGCAGGAGATACGCTACTACCTCACCAAGCAAAACGTGTACGGATTGCCGCTCGACAACCGTGCCACGTATACGAAGCTGGACTGGATCCTTTGGACCGCGACGATGACGAACTCCACGAGCGACTTTGACCTTTTGGTGGACCCGGTCTGGAAGTTCCTCAACGAGTCGCCCTCTCGCGTGCCGATGACCGATTGGTACGACACGGTGTCGGGGCAGATGGTCGGCTTTCGCGCGCGCAGCGTGGTCGGCGGGGTGATGATGCCGATGCTGGCGGCGAAATGGCGGGCTACCGGCTCGCCACCAGGCGAAAGGCGTTAAGGATCGCGAGGCCGTCATCTGAGCCGAGGGCGGCGCGGGTCGCCCGCTCGGGGTGGGGCATCATGCCCAGCACGTTGCCCCCTTCGTTCAGCACGCCCGCAATGTTGTCGACGCTGCCGTTCGGGTTGGCTTCTGGCGTTGCCCGGCCTTCGGCGTCCACATAGCGAAACGCGATGCGATCGGTGGCTTTCAGCTCGGCCAAGGTTGCCTCGTCGACCACGTACCGACCCTCGCCGTGCGCAATCGGGATGCGCAGCACCCGGTCGGCTCCCGACGTCCAAAGCGACTTCGCGGATACTCGGCCCAAAAAGACGTCGCGGCAAATGAAGCGGCACTCGTCATTGCGAAGGAGAGCGCCGGGGAGCAAGCCCGCCTCGCAGAGGATTTGGAATCCATTGCACACCCCGAGGATGGGCATGCCGCCACGTGCCGCATCGACCAGCGCCTCCATGATCGGTGAGCGCGCCGCCATCGCGCCACAGCGCAGGTAATCGCCAAAGGAAAAACCACCCGGGACAAACGCCGCATCAAAGCCGCGCAAGTTCGTCTCATCGTGCCACACATAGGTGGCGGGAACACCGAGATCGTCGTTCAGAGCGTGATAGGCGTCTTGATCGCAGTTCGAGCCGGGGAACCGAAGGACCGCGACTTTCAACCAACGACCTCGACGCGATAGTCTTCGATGACCGGATTGGTCAGCAGCTGCGTGCACATGGCGTCGATCCTCTCGGGGGTGGCCTCGGCCAGGTCCAAGTCGATGACTTTGCCGATGCGAACGTCGCTCACTTCGTCGAAGCCCAGTTTTTGCAGGCTTCCGGCGACGGTGCGCCCCGCCGAATCCAGGAGCGAAGGCTTGAGAGTCACGGTGACGCGAACACGGGCCATTAAGTTCATTTTGGCGCAAAAGGTCGCCACGGCGTGCCCGTGGAAACGAACGCCGCCAGATCTCCCTCGCACGTACCATTCCCCTGAAAGCGAACCTACAACCAGCCGTCGTTGCCGAGTCTCTCGAATGGCCTACCCGAACACCTGATACCTCACCTCAATCTCCGTACGGTCGGCATCGGCCGCCGTCACAAAGATGCTCGAAGCTGCGGCATGGACCACCGTCGTCGTCTGTGTCGGACGAGACCAGGATGTCCCCACAGATTGGGCGTTGATGTACTGCGTGCCACCGCTGGAACTGCCAACGGAACGGTTCGCGGCAGAACCACTTTTGCGAACTGCGAACGACGTCGGGTTCGCCCCGGCCGGCAGGCAGACTTGACCGAGCAGCTGCTGGCTTCCTTCAAAGGCCGTTGCCCCTCGGACCCGACCCCATGTTCTCGCACGGAGCATGGCCACTCCGTTTGGATCGGCCGTCGCGTCGTTCCAGTTTGGCGACGCATCCTGCCATTGAAAGTGGTTCACCGCATCGTGCGTCCCGTCCAGAGCCAGCACGCAGCCGAGCGCGATGGCTTCGACATCGCGAAGGTAGAAGAGGTCTTGGGCGGAATCGTTGGCTCCGGCAAAGGCGAAGGAACCGGATTTCCGCGCGACCCAGCGCCAAACTTGCGTCGAAGTCCCCGCGGCGCGGCGCAACTCAATATCGGCCAAGGTCCAGACCCCGACGGTTGTCAGCAGCTGAACGTCCGAGGTTCCAGCGGGGTCACCGCTGCTCGTGACGGCGATGCCGTCAAGCCCCGTCCCGGAGGGGATCAAGTATCGGAATCGCAAGCGATGCCGAGCCGCCAAAAATCCCATCGCAAGGTTCACCCGGTGCGTGATGTCGGCGCTGTTGCAATAAAACCGAAGCGCGTCGTCATGGGTCGTCGCCCCATCCGAGACCCCATCCATGTTTCCCGTGAGTGTGCCATTCGACGATCCGAAGCCATCGACGCCAGCCGAAAAATCGCTGACTTTCCAAGGCGCAAACGACGCCCAGCGATCGGCCTCAACCACACCACCCCGAGCCAATCGAAAGACCTCGGCCGGGGTCATCGCATAGTTAAAGAGGTGAAGTGCCGTGACCTGTAGCGGGTCATGCGCCGTTCCATTGGATCCGATCTGGAGCGCCGCAGAAGACGTCAGCGAAATCGCCGCATGGGCCGAAACGTCGACGGGTGCTCCCACCGCACGGCCGTCCAGTGTGAAGCGGGCGAGCCCGTCGCGATCCACGCTGACGGCGACATAGGCCGTGTCGGAAGGATCATGCTCGACGGGCTCGGTGGTGTCATACGCCATCATCCCGGCGACGCCGTCGCCAAGTTCAAGCTGAAGCAAGCCAGCCGATGTCAATCGCAGCCGAATGCCATAGGGTGAGGCGGCTTTGTCGACCAGCGTCACCACCTGCGAAGGGCGCCAGCTTGGAAGCCGAACGCGCAGTCCCAGCGTGAAATCCGAAAGGCCGACAGCAAGAGACGCGCTGTCCGAAACCTGCAGTCGACCTAATCCCAGCGTGTATTCATAGCCATTTTCGGTGAACGCCGCTTCCGAGGGGCCTGTGTGGGGAAAGCCGATGTTGGCGCGTGCGATACCCACCTGATCGGCGGAGATGTCCCATCCGCCCAAGAGGTGGTCAGCGGACCGGCACACGTTCCCGATGAGCGTCAAGCCGCGACAGTTCTCAGCCTGCACGCCATAGGTCTGTCGGACCGGGCCGATGAACGCGTCGCCGACATAAAGCCCCTCGATGCGCATCCCGCGACACCGCTCCAGTTTCACGCCGGAAAATCCCGTTTCGGGATCACGCGCATTCAGATGGACCTGGCAGCCGTCGAGCAAACCATCTTCGCAGTCCTCGAGCCAGACGCCTTCCTGTCGATTGTTCCGGATTTGGCAGGTGGTGACGATGGTCCCGACGTTATAGGCCATGCGGACTCCCGGCCCATCGTTCGAGAGGACGTTGCAGTCCGAGACAATGTTGGAGGATCCCAGGTCGAAGCGCAGGCCACCCTGCCCATTGGCGTCGATGTGGCACCCGTGGATGAGCCAGTCACCCACCCCCTGCTGCACGTCGCCGGTGGACACGAAATGGATCCCGAGACCGCGATTCTGCTGGATGTAGCAGCGCTCGATGCGGCCCTCGTCGGCCATCACGGAGGCTTGGTCATTCGCGACGACAACGCCGTGTCCGGCGGCGTGGCGTATGGTGCAGTCGGCAAGCGTGAAGTACGCGCAGTTGACCAAACGAATGCCTGGCGAATTTCCGGACTGAAGGTCGGCCTGCCCGTCCAGAATCAGCCCGCTCATGCCGCCTCGCACGGCGTCAATGCCGTCCACCATGATGCAACTGGCGCCGGGCCCAAGGCGCAAGGTCGCGGATTCGCCGAGGAGTTGGAGGGGCGCGCTGACGGAGAGGGTCTGCCCGATCAGGTAAGCGCCCTGCGGAAAGAAAACCGTTGGCATCTCGACGCCGGAGGCAATCGCAGTGTCGATGGCGTCCTGAATGGCTGCGGCGTCATCCGAAGTGCCAGTCCCCTGTGCGCCGAAACGGCGAACATCAAAGCGCGATCCGCCGCTAGTCGGCGCGCCGCCGCCCCCGCCGAGGTATCCCATTAGCGCACCTCGGCAAAAGCCACCGGGGTGGCGGGCTGGGAGGCGGCGACCCAGATCGGGACTCCGGCTCGAGCTAGGATCTCAATCGGTGGCCCACCCGGCAGGAGCCGGGCAATGTGTCGATCCGGACCCGTCTCAGCGTCGTACCCGACATAAACCTCCGTCAATGAATAGGTTGCCGAACAATTGCTGATCTGTATGGCGCGACGATAGCGCGTTGCATCGTTTGGCAGCCTAACGGCCGTCGGCCCGACCTCCAAGGCGTCGAACTGCAAGACTTTGTCGAATGGCTCAGAGCGTTCCATGCGTGCTCTGTGGGGAGCCGCTGCATGTTGGAGTCAACTAATGGGCCGCCGCAGCGATTAGAGCGCTTCGGCGGCTCGGTGGGATCGAAGGCCGACCGGCTGACCGACGTCCAATCGATCCACCGCGTGGGCCAGTTTCAAGAGTGCTTCTTTGCTGGCGAGGTTGTCTTCTTCATGGCTGTGAAGACAGCGGTTGAAGAGTTCTCGCAGCTCGTCGGCGTCAAAGGCGATCCAAGCCAGTTCTTGGCCCGGCTGCACTGCCGCATCGATTCGGACGGAGTTTGACATGGCTTCTTTGAGACTCCCCGTCGTCAGGCCTTGGCGCGCGAGGATCTGCGTCGGGGAAACGCTTTGGTTCGCCTGCCTTGCCTGTTGGTTCATCTCCTTCTCCTTGCTCATCTCAATGGACTTGCGATTTTTGAAACTCTTCCTGCGTTGGTGATCTATTGATACAGATTGAGTTACGGGCGTTCACGTTCGGAATTTCTCCCGATGAGGGACTTTATTCCTACTTTTTTGCGTTGAACCTCTGTGAGCGATAGACGCCGTCCTGCGGAGATCGTTCATCGGAAGGGAACTGGATGAGTACACTACTCATGTCTGTGGAACGCAAGGACGCGCTCATCGAGGCGGTACACCTCGCCACTCGCAAGCTTGCCGGCGCTGGCAACTTCGACGACGTCTTACGCGACGTGTTGGAAATCAGCGTCGAGGCGGTCGGCGCGAGCGGTGGCACCATTTATCTTCATGACCGCGCGGCGCGGCGATTGCGCTTTCGTCACGTCTTGCCCGAGTCCGTGGCGGAACGGCTCCCGTTTCGCGATATCGCCGATGATGAAGGCATGGCGGGTGCCGTGTTTCAAAGCGGACAGCCCCGTATCTCGGAGTTTCAAGAGGCCCAAACCGACGCCAGCCGCAAGGTCGAACAATCCACCGGCGTGGTCGTGCGTTCGATGATCACCGTCCCGCTTGCCATCGAAAACATGGACCCCATTGGCATCGTCCAACTGGTCAACAAGAAAAACGGCAACTTCGATGACACCGACGCCGCCGTACTGGATACCATCGGCGCGGTCTCAACCCTCGCTTTCCTCAACTCCCAGCTCATCGAAGAGCAGAGTCGGGCGTCCTCGCTCCTCGGTATGGGGAAGGTGAGCCACGACATCGGGAACCTGGCCGCGAGCCTCTTTGCCACGCTGACGTTTTCCGACCATTCACTCACCCAACTGCGTACCCTCATCGGCCCCAATGTCACGGACCCCGCCCTCAAGGCAAACATCATCGAACTGGAGCTGATGAGCAAGGAACTTCGCAACTCGGTGGAGCGCATTGTGGGTTACGCGCGGCTCATCAGCGACCTTTCAGCAGGGCGCGAACTCCGGCCCAAGATGGTGGTCCAGCCGATCGGGCCCACGATTCGCACCAGCGCGGCGTACCTCCAAACCGAGGGACGAAACAACTTCGTCCGGCTCAACTTCGAAGTCGAAGACGGCGCGCCCCCCCTGTCCCACGATCCGCTCTACGTCTTCCGCATCGTCCAAAACCTGGTTGGCAACGCCATCAAAGCCGTCCGCGAGACCTTGCCGCACGATTTCCGCCCCGACCCCGACAGCGAAGAGATTCACGGCGACGTCTTTATCCGCTACCGCTTTACCGGAAACGAGCACATTCTCGAAGTCGCCGATACCGGCTTGGGTATGCCCCGCCACGTGGCCGAGCGGATCCTGGCGGGAACCGCCCGCAGCATGTGGGACAAGGGCGGCGGATCCGGCTGGGGCACCAAGATTGTCCTTGAGCTTGCCGCGACGCACAACGCCGCCGTGGAGATCGACAGCGAAATCGGCAAAGGCTCGACGTTTCGCGTTCGGTTCCCGCATCGGTAAGGCTACGACTGCTGGAGCAGCTCATCAAGGCGCGCGGCCAGACGCGCAAGCACCATGCCGCGATGACTGATCGCGTGCTTCTCTTCGGGGGTGTGCTCCGCCATGGTTCGTCCCGTGTTGCCGACCTCGAAAATCGGGTCATAGCCAAAGCCATAGGTGCCGCGCGGCGCTTCGGCAATCCGCCCTTCGCAAATCCCCTCGAAGACTTCTGTCGGCGAATCCGGGCGGGCCAAGGCCACCCGACATTGGAATCGGGCGGTCCTCGCCTCGGTCGGCGCAGCGGCGATTTGTTCAAGAATCTTTGCGATCTTTACCGAGAACGGCGCATCTTCCCCAGCAAAGCGCTTGGAACGCACCCCCGGCGCGCCTCCCAATGCGTCAATCTCAAGACCGGCATCGTCGGCTACGCACCACTCGCCCGTGTGGCGACAGGCGCTCTCGGCCTTGATCACCGCGTTCGCTTCGTAGGTATCCCCAACTTCGTCCGGCTCGGGCGCGCCGGGGTATTCGGCCAGGGTCACGATCTCCAAATCAGGAAAGCGCTGGGAGAGGATCTGCACCATCTCGCCTGCTTTCTTGGCGTTGTGGGTGGCCACGACGAGGCGCATTCAGATACCCAGTGCCGCGCGCTGCGCGGCGATCAGCTCGTGAATGCCCTTCTGCCCCAGCCGCAGCATCGTGCCCAGCGTCTCCGCGGAAAATGGGTCGGATTCGCCAGTTCCCTGCACCTCGACAAACTTGCCCGAGGCGGTCATCACGACGTTCATGTCGACGGCAGCCGTGGAATCCTCTTCATAGCAGAGGTCCAGCATCGCGTGGCCCCGCACCACGCCGACACTGATCGCGGCCACCGGCTCTTTCAGCGCGATCTCACGCAGCTGACGCCGTTTGACCATGCCTTGCATCGCCTGATAAACGGCCACGTAGGCGCCCGTGATCGAGGCCGTGCGCGTACCCCCATCGGCCTGGATGGCGTCGCAATCCACCGTAATCATGCGCTCGCCCATCGCTTCGAGGTCCGTGACACAGCGCAGCGCGCGGCCAATCAGCCGCTGAATCTCTTGCGTGCGACCGTTGGGACGGGCCGATTCGCGCTGATTGCGGTCGCGACCGGACCGGGGGAGCATGCCGTATTCCGCGGTGATCCATCCGTGGCCCTTACCCTTGAGCCATCCGGGCACGCGGTCCTCGACCGTCGCGGTGACCAGCATGTGCGTTTCTCCCATCTTGACCAGGCACGAGCCTTCGGCAAATTTGGCGAACCCGGGTTCGAGTGAGTAAGGTCGAAGCTGATCGAGCGCCCTTCCGTCGTTTCGCATCGCGCGGAGTGTACCGAAGGGCCCTGAAGGCGCCCGCAAGCCAACTCAAAGATCACGAAGAGAGAAGGGCGAATCACCCCTTGCGCTCAGGTATCCTTTACTGCTTGATCGAGGGCGGGGTGACCCCCTGAAAGACGATTTGCCATGAAACGAACGTACCAGCCGAACAATCGGCACAAGAACAAAACCCACGGCTTTCGCGTGAGGATGAAGTCAACGGACGGTCAGAACGTCCTCAAACGACGACGCCAACGCGGTCGAAAGCGCCTGACACCAGCCTGAAGCGTGGACTGTCCAAACGTCGATTCGACGAGATCTACCGTGACGGCAAGCGCGTTTCCGGCGCGGCGATCCGACTTTTGGCCGTTCGCGGCGAAGGTCGCGTCGGGCTGGCCACGGCCCGTGCTCTTGGTGGCAAGCCACAGCGCAACCGCCAGCGCCGCCGAGTTGCCGAGATCATGCGCAGTTGTGGCGAGGTGCGCGACGATCTCGACTACGTTGTTATGGTCAACCGTGCCAGCGCGGAAACCCCGTTTGAGGACCTGCGTAAAGAATTGATGACCTTGGTCGCCGAGATGAACCGACGATGGGCCGCCGAATCGGAGTCGCCCTAATCCGCCTCTACCAACGCTCGACACGATGGAAGCCCCCCACCTGCCGATTCACGCCCTCCTGCTCGAACTACACGATGCAGGCGATCGAGCGCTACGGCCTGCTGAAGGGCTCGTGGATGGGCATGCGCCGCATTCTCCGCTGCAATCCCTTTCACCCCGGCGGCCATGACCCGGTCCCTTGAACGATTACGATGAGCCGTCCTGCCCCCACGCCCAAACAGTCCATCATCCAGACGCTTCTCTTCGCGTCGGTGATCTTTCTCGGCTTCACGCTGATTCAAAACGCCTTCGCGCCGCCGAAGGACAACCGCACTTCCGCCGAGGTTTGGGCGCTCATGAAGGACCTGAACGCGCAGGTCCGCGACGTCGCGATTGTCCAAGAGAAGCAGAAATATCTCAACCTGGTCAACCAGGAGGTCAGCGACGGCAAGCTCTCACCGGCTGAAAAAGAGGCCAAAGAGCTCGAGGCCATCTTCCTCGTCGCCGACACGGAATACAAGGGCGGCGTTCGTCTGCACGATGCAAACCGGCTGACGCCGGCGTACCAGTTGCTCCACGACAACCGAGAGCGCTTCAAGAAGGCGGGACTGTGGGACAAACCACTTGGCGTCGCCCCGCTGTCCTCGCTCACCTTCGTGAACACGAACGGCGAACGTATCGACCGCGATCCCGACGGCAAGTTTGACCGCACCAGCGTCACCCCCGAGCAACTCTACGGCGAAGTTCGGACGGACTTGCTGGATTACGTCCGGACCGACATGGTCATGGGGTTCATCCCCGGGTTCGCGCTCATCGATTGGCTCGTCGGCCTCACCGGGCACCATCCGGGATACTCGTACGCTCTGGCCGCGCTCTTCTTGGCTATGATCGTTCGCGCCCTCGTGTGGCCCGTGGCCCAAAAGCAGATGATGTGGGCCCGGCAGGCCGCCCAGCTGACGCCCCTCATGAACGAACTGCGGCAGAAGTACAAGGACAAGCCGCAAGAGATGCAGGCCCAGACGATGGCTCTGTATCGCGAGTACGGGATCAACCCCGCGGCGGGATGTCTGCCGGTGCTGGTCCAAATGCCGCTCTTCCTGGTCATTTACCAGTGCATGTGGCATTACCGTTTCGAGTTCACGAACGGATTCTTCCTGTGGATCAACCCCGGCTTTGCCGCGTCGACCCATGGCTGGACGGCCCCGAACCTGGGCGAAAAAGACTACGCGCTCTTGGTGATCTATGCGATCTCGATGGTCGCCACAACGTTGCTCACGCCGATTTCCGACCCGAACAATGCACGGCAGCAGCGCATCATGGGTCTCAGCATCTCGGTGCTTTTCGGCATCATGATGTTCTTTTGGCCCGTGCCCTCGGCGTTTGTGCTCTACTGGATCTTCACCAACATCTTTGCCACCGTCCAATCCTTGCGCGCCTACCGTCTGCCCGTGCCGCCCCTGGTCAAAGTCAACGCCCCGAACGGCGCCGTTTATCCGCTCAATGGGAACGGAACGGTGATCGCCGCCCCGAAGAAAAGCACCGGCCAACCCAAGGTCCACAAGCCGAAAAAGCGCAAGCGCTAACCCTTACGATTTCCGGAGACACTTATGCAGTCTATCGAACTCACCGCCAAGTCCCTCGACGAAGCCAAGGCCGAAGCCGCCGCCAAGCTGGGGGTTTCACCCGACGCCCTCACCGTCACCGTGCTCGAAGAAGCCAAGGGGCTCTTCGGCAAGGCAACGGTGCGCATTCGCGCCGAAGCGCCCGCTGCCGAGCCCATGCCCGAGCCGGAACCCGAACCGGTCATCACCGCCCCGCAGCCGGACCCAGAGCCGGAGGGCCAGGTCACGGCCTACGAAGAGGCCGAGGCGATTGACGAGGAGGAGGAAGAATCTGAGGTCGCCGTCGACGACGTGAAAGCCACAGAAGAATCTCGCGATGCCGTGACAGCGACCGAAGAGGACGCAAGCGCGATGGTGGCGTGGGTGACCGAACTGCTTTCCACGACCGGACTGACCGTTTCCGTTCGGTCGACGGGTGTGCAGGCACGCTATGTCAATCTGGTCATCGATGGCAAGGACGCCGGTTATCTTGTCGGCAAAACCGGCGATGTCCTCAACAGCCTGCAGTACCTGATCAACCTCAGCGCCCCGCAGAAAATCCGCCAAGGCGTGCGCTGCACGCTGGACGCGAATGACTTCCGCAAGCGACGCGAAGACCAACTCGTCGACCTTGCCCAGAAGATCGCCGCCCAGGTGATCGAGCGCGGAGAAGAGGCGGTCCTCGATGCGCTGCCCGCCTTTGAGCGGCGCGTGATCCACAAAGCGCTCGGTGAGATTGAGGGAGTGACGACCTACAGCGAAGGCGAAGAGCCCAATCGCCGGGTTGTCATCGCGCCCGAAGCGTAGCCGTGACCCGCGTCCGGCCAAAAGCGCTCCAAGCCGGCGACGTCATCCGGTTTGTCACCCCGGCGTCGCCGATCGAGCCGCACCATCTGGAGAACATCAGCCGAATCCTGACCGAGGCAGGCTATCGCGTGGAGGTCGGTCAGCACGCGATGGATCGCGACTTCTATTTGGCGGGCAAGGACGAGCATCGCGCGCGCGACCTGATGGATGCGTTTTTGGACCCTGGCGTGGCGGCCGTGTTCTGTTCCCGTGGGGGCTACGGTTGCGCCCGCCTGATGCCCTACCTCGACCTGGACGCCATGGCCGCATCGAGCAAGCTCTTTCTGGGCTTTAGCGATGTGACCACTCTGCACGCCGCATTGAATCGGCGTGGGCTGCCGACCCTGCATTCCCCAATGGGGATCACCCTCGCCACCGAGCGCGAGCCTTGGGTCGTCGAATCGCTGCTCCGTGCCCTTCGAGGTGAAGACCCAGTGGTGCATGCCGCGCCAAAAGGCGAAACGATCACTCCGGGAGTTGCCGAGGGCACGGTTGCTGGAGGGTGCCTCTGCCTGATCACCGACAGCATCGCCACCGCTGACGAAGTGCCGTTTGACGACGCAATTCTGCTCATCGAGGACGTCGATGAGTGGCCGCATCGCGTCGATGCCATGCTCACCCACCTGATCCTGAGCGGCCGCATTCAACGCTGCCGCGGCATCGTCATCGGCGAAATGACCCGAACCGATGAGACCCACGAGCCGACCATTGGCAAACGGCCGTGGCGCGAGATCGTCAGGGACCGCATCGCCCCGCTCGGCATTCCCGCCATCTTGAACTTTCCCTTTGGGCACGCGCCCCAAATGCTCACGCTGCCGCTTGGTGTGTGCGCCCAGCTCGACGCCGGAGCGGGAACGTTGACCTACGTCGAATCCGTCTGCGGGTAGGCTCTGCCTTCATGGCGGCCGAACGTTTCGCCTGCACTTTCGGATTTGTCTGCCTTGCCGCGTTCTCGTACGGGCAAGCTTGGGAAAAAGAGATCGCGCCCGGGGTGCTCTACCGTATGGAGTACCACGCAGGCATTCCTCGCACCGTCCATGCCCTGCGCATCGCACCAAGCGCAGAACTCAAGATGACGCCCGAACTCGCGGCACCGCGGATGTTCGAGGGCGGGATTTTTGGCGGGCGTCGCACCGTCACCGAAATGCTGAACCGCACATCGGGCATCGCGGCGATCAATGGCGATTTCTTTGCGAGCTTTTCGGATCCTCTTGGCCTGATGGTCCAAAACGGCCGCATCCTCAGTTGCCCCTTCCCGAATCGCTCGGCCTTCGCATGGGGCGATGAACACGCCGTCTTCGGGCGCTTCGGGATGGAGCTCGAACTCAAGGTTGCCGATGGGCGCCGCATCGCGATGGACGGAGTGAATCTTCCGTTGCAAGGAGACCGCATCGTGATCTTCTGCCAGGCATCGGGACCGGTCTCCGTCCGTGAAGGTGCCATCCACGTGGTTGTGCGCGCACCGAACGCCCAGCTGTCCGTGGGAGGAAGTTTCGACGGAACGATCGAGCGCGTCGTCGCCGATGGCACCACCCCCTGGGTCGGTGAGAATCGGTTCGTCATCAGCGCCACCGGAGCTCGGCGGAACGAGCTGATGCGTCTCGGCCCTGGCGAACCCGTGACGATTCGAACGCGAATCCCCGCGATGGAAGCGTTCAGTCTCACCAACGCCATCGGTGGGGGACCGATGCTGGTGCGCAATAGCGTCAATATCGTCGACGGCGCCGCCGAAAAATTCACGGCGACGTTTGTGAACCAGCGGCATCCGCGGACCGCCATTGGACGGATGGCGAGTGGGCACTTATGGCTGCTGGTCATCGACGGCCGCCAGAAAATGAGCGCAGGAGCAACACTATCGGAAGTGGCGAACATCATGCTGCGCCTTGGCTGCGTGGACGCCATGAACCTGGACGGCGGGGGAAGTGCGACGTTCAGCGTGTTCGGCAAACTGGCCAATCGTCCAAGCGACGGATCAGAGCGCCGTGTCGTCAATAGCCTCGTGGTTTCCGGTCCCCTGTTTGCCCAGGATTGGACACCCTACACCCTCAAAGCGCCCGCCAAGATCCCGCACAATGGCTCGGCGCAACTGGCGGTGAACGGAGAGGACGGCAAGGCGATCCCCAACGAAAAGGTGCTGTGGTTCATGCCGTTCGGACCGGCTTGGGTGGACCAAGGTGGAACCGTCCGACCTCTCTCTTCGGGCAAGGCTCGCGTGGCGGCCTACGTGCAGGGCCAGATCCTGGGGGCTGATATCGAGATCACGCCGCCACCCCCGCCGCCACGCCGTCGACGACGCTAACCGCAACAGCCCGCCTCACCCATCCGTCCCAACCCACATCGATGGTGTTTCACCATCGCCATGGCGTAACGGCATCATCCCAAACTACTGCGCCGGGACCGGAACCCCATTGTGGGCGGCCACGGCGAAGAAGTGGTCATCTTTGTTGATTCCGAGCACGGTATAGCGCCCCGCCGCCCCCGCATCAAAGGTTCCCTGCCACACCGGCGAGGCCGTGTCGCGCCAATACACCGTATAGCGCACGTCGGGCTCGGCGTTCCACGTGAGCGTCGTGTCGTGGCCCTGCGCCCGGTCGATCCGCACGTTGGTCGGGGCTGGCCCGGCGGCGGCCATCGATGCCATCACGGCGAGGTTGGCCTTTGCCACCCGTTCCAAGTACGCCCAATCCATGTGCTCGGGCAGATCATCCGGCGTATGCTGACGCGTGTACTCTTCATACACTTCGATAAAGCGAACCGCTGGGAAACCCGCTTCGGCGAAGGGAGTGTGGTCACCGCCACGGCCGAAGCGATCCCGGCGAAAGACGAGTTTCACGCGAAAATCATCCATGGCTTGGCGCACGGCCCATTCACAGAAGCGAGCCAACTCGCGGCTGCCGGTCGCCGCGTCCTCATCGCTGAAGACCCGGACCGCCTTCTCTTCCTTTTGGCCCTGCAAGTTCGAGCTTGAACCGACTGTGTCGTTATTGAGCACGCCGTCAATCTTCCAGCCTTCGTCTTTGGCGCGCGTGGCCAGAGCGCGTGAGCCGTAGAGCCCCTGCTCTTCGCCCGTAAAGGCGACGAACACCAGGGTGTTGCGCCACTTTCGCGTCGCCAGGATTCGGGCAAGTTCCATGGTGAGCGCGACCCCGCTCGCATCGTCGTTGGCGCCCGGCGCGCGGCCGGTCGCGGCATCGACCTGCAAATTTAGCGAGTCCAGGTGGCCCCCGACCAGAATCCGCCGATCCGTCTCGCCCGGCAGCGTTGCCACGACCTGCACCACCTCTTTGTCTTCCGGCACGCGGCGAGAGCGCGGCAGCGTGTACCGCATGAGTTCCACCTGCATCCCGGGGATGGCGCGCCATTCATCGGCGACCCAGGCGGCGGCGTCATTCAAGGTCTCGCTCAGCGTATTACGGGTGTGATACGCGGCCAGTTTGCGGACGATGCCCTCCATGCGCGTGGCGGACACTTGCGCGAGAAGCGCGGGGAGATCAGGTTGGCCCTGAGTTGCGGCGGCCATCGCCAGCAGTTCTACCACCATGGTCCATTATGCGCCCGTCGGGAACCTGCCGGGTATCTTCGAGATTCCGACTTCGTGCCGACGACGGCCCGTCACCACACCTCATGATGCACCGAATCGCTTCGCGACTGGCTCACTTTGGTTTTGCTCTCGCCGCTCTTCTGCTCAGCGCCTTTGCTGTCGCTCAACTCGAGGCACCGGACCGTGTGGTGCTTTCAGCGGCGGTCCAGCCCCGCGATGTACGCGCCGGCGAGTCGGCACAAATCGTCATTCGCGGCACGATCGAAGAGAACTATCACATCTATGCCCTCGGGAACGAGGGCGATATGGTCTCCCTGGCCATCGACTTCGACGAGTCCGAATTCGTAACACCCAACGGCGACCCGGTGCAGCCGCCGCCCATCGTCAAGTACGACCGCGGCTTCCAGCAAGACACGATGAACTTTGAGGGCGCCTTTGTCATTGGCGTCCCCATTCGCATTTCTGAAAACGCTGCCGGGACCGTCGTGGCGAAGCTGTTTGTGACGTACCAGGCCTGTGACGCCCGGAGCTGCGACATGCCCAAGACGGTCGAGATCGACGTCCCCATCGACGTCCAGCCCGGCGCGGCACGCACCGACCGCCTTGAAGCGCTGACCTCCCTGCCCGAGCAGCCCGACGAATACATCAGCCCCGAAGAGTACGCCGCCAAGCACGGCGAGGGCGAAACGGCTGGCGCCGTGGTCGACGCCACCACACAGCGGGTCCAACAAGCCCGAAACCAGGGCCTCTTTCAGTACATGTGGCTGGCCTTTGTGGCGGGCGTCTTGGCGCTGATGACCCCTTGCGTCTGGCCGATGATTCCCATCACCGTCAGCTTCTTTTCCAAGCGTACCGAGGACGGGACGCGGAGCAACGTCAAAGGAGCGCTGGCCTACTGCCTCGGCATCATGGGCACCTTTACCGCGCTCGGCGTGGTCATGACGCTGATTTTCGGAGCGTCTGGCATTCAGAGCCTGGCAACGAACCCCTTCGTCAACCTCGGCTTGGCCATCTTGTTCGTTGTTTTGGCTCTGAACCTCTTTGGCGTGTTTGAAATCGTCATCCCTCAGGGCCTGGTTGGCAAGGCTCAGGCGGGCTCCCGGCGCGGCGGCCTCGTAGGCCCGATTCTGATGGGCTTGACCTTTAGCCTGACGTCATTCACGTGCACCGTTCCGTTCGTGGGCACCATCCTGGTCGCCGCGACCCAAGGCGACCTCATCTTCCCGATCATGGGGATGCTGGCGTTCAGCTTGGCCTTTGCCATCCCCTTCTTCTTCCTCGCGATGTTCCCGCAGTACCTGGCCAAGATGCCGAAGTCGGGCTCGTGGCTGAATACAGTCAAGGCGTACATGGGATTCTTGGAGCTGGCGGCGGCGGCCAAGTTTCTCTCCAATGCCGAACTCACCTGGCCCCCCGTCGGCAACCTGGGGTTGATGACCCGCCCCGTCTTTCTGAGCATCTGGTCAACGATCTTTCTGATTGCTGGTCTCTACCTGATGGGCTGGCTCAAGTTTGGAAAAGATCCGGCGGGCCAGAAGATCGGCTGGTTCCGGTTTGGCTTTGGCGTAGCCAACGTAGGCGTGGCACTGTGGTTTCTGGCGGCAATGCAAGGGAGCACGAGTATTGGGCGCCTTTCCGCCTTTCTTCCGCCGGACCCCTATCCCGGACGCGCCTCGACCCGCACCGACGCGATCGTTTGGAAACACACGCTTGAGGAAGGCCTGGAAGTGGCTCGTGCCGAGAATCGCCCGGTTTTCATCAACTTTACGGGAGTTACTTGCACAAACTGTCGTTACATGGAGAACGACGTCTTCCCGGCGTCCGACGTCAGGCCCGAGTTGGAGCGCTTCGTCTTGGTCGAGCTGTATACCGACCGCGGCACCCCGGAGGACAAAGCCAATGCGGCGCTTCGCGAGCGGCTGACCAACACGGCCACGAACCCCGTTTACGTCGTCATGACCCCAGATGAGCGGATCGTGAACATTTTTGCCGGCTCCTCGCTCCACAACGGCGAGTTCATCGCCTTTCTGAACGAAAGCCGTCAGAAGGCCGAATCGCAGGGTTTGACGGTCATGGCGCGGGGCACCGGCCCGGGTTAAGCGGAGATTATGGCGCGTCGTTTTGACCGCGGCGGCGTCTAAACTATAGGCATGACACCGCCAGATTCAATGAGTTGGCGTCGAACCGGGCGGCCCCGCTCGTGGGAGGACACGATGATACGCTTGTGCTCCCACGCCTCTTGGGGCCTGCACGTGCGCGCGTGCGGGCCTTTTTTGTTGATCCAGGTTCGGTGTCAGGGCTCTCTCGAAAGAGGTCAGAACCATGGCGCAGCATGAAGTCCTGCTTTTGAACGCTAACTACGAGCCGCTGAACGTATGCGATCTGCGGCGGGCCATGAGCCTGCTCATTTTGGGCAAAGCCGAGATCCTGCATGACCGCGACCGACCGCTGACCACCGTGCGCGGCCCGATGACCGCGCCTTCGGTGCTGAAAATGCGCTACCACGTGCGGCGACCGATGCCGCAGCTGCGGTTATCGCGACACTCGATCCTGGCACGTGACAACTACACCTGCCAGTACTGCGGAGTCCGCAACAAGGAGCTGACGATCGACCACGTCATTCCGCGCTGGACGGGGGGCCCGCACACCTGGGACAACCTGGTGGCATGCTGCCGACGCTGCAATTTGAAAAAAGGCGACAAAACGCCGCAGCAGGCAAATATGAAGCTGATGAAGAAGCCAAAACGGCCGCACTTTGTGGCGTATCTCTCGCTGCCGCAGTACCTGAGGGCGCGAAATCGCGACGAATGGCAACTCTATCTGCCGATTTTTGACGAGATCGACGGCGAAGCGACGCATCGTTAAGGTTTCATTCGTCTCGATGGTTGGGGGAGGACTCGGCCAAAGGTCCCAGTCCGGTACACTTGGCATTGTTCGCGAGATTCGTTACAATGGGATGCACTGATACCAACCACGGAGGGAAGGTCTCATGGAAATCCTGAGGATTCGAGGCGGCCATCGTCTCGTCGGGGAACTGGAAGTTCCCGGAAGCAAAAATACAGCGCTCGCCTTGATGTCGGCAGTCGTCCTTGGCGACGGCCCTTCCCTGCTTCACAAGTTGCCCGACCTGGCGGACACGCGGGTCAAGGCTCGCTTGCTGGAGTCCTTTGGAGCCAAGGTGGAGTGGCGCGAGGGATCGTGCCTCATCGATTGCTCCAACCTTTGCTGTGGCGACGCTGAGCCGGACATGGTCCGCTCAATCCGCACCTCCTTCTTTCTTTTCGGCCCGCTTTTGGCGCGACTCGGCGAAGTGCGCCTGCTCTCACCCGGCGGATGCAAGATCGGTGCGCGGCCCATCGACCTGCACCTGAAGGGCCTGGCGCAGCTTGGCGCTGACATCGACCTTGTCGGCGGCTATTACGTCGGCAAGGTGACGAAGCTGCGCGGCGCCGACATCTATTTCGATTTCCCCAGCGCCGGCGCGACCCAGCACCTGATGGCCACGGCGACCCTTGCCGAAGGAACGACCGTGCTGCACCACGCCGCCAGCGAGCCGGAAGTCGTCGCCTTGGCGGGCTTTCTGAACCGCATGGGCGCCCGCATTGAAGGCGCGGGAACCAGCACCATTACGATCACGGGCGTATCGTCTCTGAGCGGCGCACCCTACACCGTGCCCGCCGACCGCGTGCAAGCGGGCACGTATCTGATCGCGGGCGCGATGACGGGCGGCGACGTGACGGTGCGCGGCATCTTGCCCCAAGATCAAGTCGCGCTGATCAGCAAGCTTCGCGATGCCGGAGTGTCCATCGAGCAGGGCCATGATTGGGTGCGTGCCGTCGGGGTCAAGCGACCTTCGGCCATTCGCCTCAAGACGATGCCCCACCCCGGCTTTCCCACCGACCTTCAGCAGCCGATGTGCGCGATGCTCACCATCGCCGAAGGCACGAGCATCGTGGAAGAAACCATCTATGAGAACCGGATCGGCCACGTGCAGGAGCTGAGCCGCATGGGTGCGCGCATCCGTGTGGAGGGCCGCTCGATGGTGGTGAACGGCGTGCGCCAGCTGCGCGGTGCCCTCGTGGACGCCAGCGATTTGCGAGCGGGCGCGGCCCTATGCCTTGCGGGGTTGGTGGCCGAGGGCGAAACAAAAGTCCGCAACATTCACTTTATCGACCGAGGCTATGAGCGGCTGGAAGACCGATTGCGCGGCCTGGGCGCCGACATCGAGCGTGTGGCCGTGGATTCGCTGCGCGATGACGGCAGCTCGGTCGAAGACCCTGGCTTGATGTGAAATTCCACCAGAAAATTGGCATTGACCTGGGGACCTCGAATACCGTGGTCTATCGCCAGGGGGACGGCATCGTGCTCTTTGAGCCGACGGTCGTTGCGATCAGCCGAACCGATGGGCGCGTGCTTTCGGTCGGCAACGAGGCCCGCGAAATGCTCGGCAAAACCCCGGGCAATATCGAGGCGATTCGGCCCCTGAACGACGGGGTCATCGCCTATTACAGCACCACGGTGCGCATGATCGAATACCTGTTGCGCAAAGTTGCCGGTTCGTGGCGGCTCTTCAAGCCGACGGTGCTGATCTCCGTGCCCAGCAACGTCACCAACGTGGAGCGGCGCGCGGTGCTGCAGGCCGCCGACGAAGCGGGCGCCGGCGAGGCCATGACCATCGAAGAGCCGATGGCCGCGGCGATGGGAGCCGGGCTGCCGATCGCCAGCCCGTCCGGCAATATGGTGGTGGACCTCGGCGGCGGAACCACCGACATCGCCGTGATCAGTTTGGGCGGCATCGTCACCTCCGACGGGATTCGCATCGCGGGCAACAAGATCGACGAGGCCATTGTCCGGCATATTCGTACCACCTACAACTTGATGATCGATGAAACTCAGGCCGAGGAGATCAAAATCCGCATCGGCTCGGCCTACCCCCTGGAGCGCGCCATCATGACGGTAAACGGGCGCGACTTGATTGCCGGATTGCCCAAGGCGGTTGAAGTCTCCAGCGATGAGATTCGCGACGCCCTTGGCGAACCGCTCAACCAGATTGCGGAGAAGGTCTGCCAGACGCTGGAGGCCACGCCTCCGGCCGTAGCTAGCGACATCATGGAGAACGGCATCACGCTGACCGGCGGCACGGCACTCTTGCGGGGACTGGATAAACTGCTGGCCGAGGCGACCGGCGTGCCGGTGCGAGTAGCCGACAATGCCCTTCAATGTGTGGCCGTGGGGACCGGACGCGCATTGGAGCAATTGGAGACGATTCGACTGAGCGGAGCCGTAAAAGTACTAGGCAAGCGATCATGATGCGGACGATTCTCTTTGGCATAACCTTGTGGGGCCTTTCCGGCGCGGCGTTTGCGCAAAACTTCGATCAGACGAGCCCCGTGACCCAGGCAGAGGCGGCGAAAATATTCGGCCAAATGGAGCTGGCGCTATTGCGCGTCGTCGGGGTGACGCCTCAACCGCGCAAGTTTGTGCTGAACGGCGACGCGCCGATCACACGGGCGATGGTGGCGCAAGAGTTCCATCGGTATTTTCTGGCCGCTAAACCGAAGTTCAAAATCACGCCACGACCCGTTCATTTCGACCCCAATCACCTGCGGACGCGGAATAAAGAGGGCGCCGTGGAGGTTGAGACGCTGGTGAAGTGGGGCTTTATCGGGCCGGTTACCCCCGTGGCGATCGGGCCAGAGGACACCGTGGATCTGCGCATTTTCGGCGACGCAGTGGGCTTCTTCTTGAGCCGTCTGGCAGAGCTCACCCACATGCCGAGCACGAAATTCAGCCCCTACATGATGCGCGGCGACTAGCTTGCTCGTTCACTGATGCTTCACATCCGTCGGCTTCCCGGTCCATACCGCATTCCGCTCGTCGCATCCCTCGCGCTATGGACGGCATGGGTGAGCCTTTAACCCAGACCGGATAGAGGCCCACCATACGGAGTGGCGCAACTTCGTCTCGATATGGCCCAAAGCAAGTCACCCAGGCAGCGCCGCCATATCCCTCGGTTCGAGACACTTCCTCCCGACGCAGCGAGGACAGCGACCATCTGGCGTTGGGGCCAAGATCTCAATAGTGCCGATAGCAGTCCCAGCCGAGGTATTTCTGAAACGCTTCATGCACCGCATCGGCGGTTTGGCTTAAGTTGGCCGCGACGTGATGCTCGAAACCCTCCTCGCATACGTATTGAAGCAACCCCTGCAAGTTCGGCACTCGAACGACGCCAAAACCGCCAAAGGTATTCAGCAAGTCGTCGGTCAGTTCGCCTTCGCCAACGTAGGCGCGAATCTCGCCCATCCCGTCATCAGTAGACACCCGACAATACGTAAAGGCGCCCGTCTTCATTCGGCCGACAATCGTGCCGTACGTGTTCTCCTTCCCTACAGTCCCCGCGATAATCTCCTGGTAGTCCATGCGCTGCTCGGCAAACACCGAACGCGGCAGATTGGAGCAGTGAAACACCACGGCCTTGTCGGGATCATCGCCGTAGTTATTGTTCCAATCGAGCAAGGCAGACGGCTTGCCCGAGGCACATGCCAGCGCATACATCCCCACCACTCCCGCGACATCGGTTTCGCACGCGCTCGACATGAGCGTGTCCGACATCATCGACATCAGCGTGCACGGCACCACGCCGTAAAACTCTTCCAATGCGGTCCAACACTGGATCGCCGTCATGTCGAGTTCAGCCTCACGCGCAAACTTGTCGATCGCCGCGCCAAGTCGGGCCATTTTGTCCAGGCTTTCGCCGGGCACTCCGTCGGTTGCCGTGTAGGCGCGAATCTGCTCCAGTTTTGCGGCTACGGCCGAATCCCCGGCAGGGAAGCCGTTCGCCCAACCAAGGAGTTCGCTGAGATCCAGCGTATCCACCGAAATCCCGTGCATTTCAAAGAGCTTCTCGCTGTACCGAACGGTATTGAACGCGCCGGGTCGCGCGCCAATCGCCCCGACCCGTGCCCCCTTCAAGCCCCGCACGACGCGGCAAATCGACTCGAAGCGACGCAGGTCGTCGGCAAAGTCGGCCGATTCGGGATTGACCGTATGCAGCCGGGTCAGCGAATAGGGGATCGCATACTGGCGAAGGTTGTTGCAGACCGACATCTTGCCGCAGAAGCTGTCGCGGCGGTCGGCAATCGTCATGCGCTTGGAATCGTCGGCAAAGGCATGAACCAATACTGGGACGTTGAGACCAGAGAACCGAATCGCATTTGCCACGGCGCGCTCGTCGCCAAAATTGGGGAGCGTAACCAAGATTCCGTCAATGTTCTCGGCGTGTTTCTTAAACAGATCCGCACATTTGCGCGCATCCTCCAGTGACTCAACGCTTCCGGCCTGTCGCTCGGTGTCGGGCAAGATGACGACGTCGAACCCTTGTTGATCCAAGACGCGCAGGATCGTTTCGCGGCCCGTCACGCACAGGTGGGTCGGGAAGAATCCGCGATTGCCAATGATGACGCCGACGGTAATGCGTGGTTTGCGAGGTTGAGCCATGACTTCACGATGCTACACCGCAATCGATCATTCTGGAAAGGTGCTCCCAAAGGATTGTCGAACAAGACGTTGCTATGCGTTGGATCCCTATCGTCTTCTTGGCGGTGCTCACGCTCATCGGTTGTGGCGGGAGTTCCGGAACATCGACAGCTGACCACCCCTTCCCGACTCTGGGCATCTCGTGGGGTGCGCGCAATCGAGCCATTGAGGGCCTGTCTTCGGCACTCTCGGCCACGATCACCCTTGAGCCCAAAACGGGCACTCCCCTGACCTGGACGGTGAATCGGCCAGACGGCAACGATCAAATTCTGCAAGAAGTCACCGCGCCTAGCCGGATGGCGCCGCAAGTGGTCGCGGTCATCGCGAACTTCTTCAGTGAAGCCAATGGCGGCGGCGATCTGGTCGGTCAGGCGGCCATGTTCGCTGAAATCCAACCAAACGGCTTTATGAACGTCAGCATCGTGACGCAGTCACGCATCGTTCGAACAGAGGTCATGCCCGGTCAGAAAATGCAGTCGGGCGAATCGCGCACTCTCCTCTTCTCGGCCTTCAGCCAAGAAGGAAACCTCGTGGCGGTCACTCCCAACAGCGCCTTTTGGTCGGTGGTTGGCGGCGACCCCGTCCTTTCGTTTGACGGCAAAACGGCCACCGCAAGTGGCATGGGCATCGCCATGGTCGGCGTGACCGTGGATCGCGTGGCGAGCCCCTCCGAAGCCGTCAGCGTGGAGCCGGTCCCAGCCATCGAGATCCTTCCCATTTTGCCCGGCTCGCCGGCCAACTCCGCAATGTTTGCCAACGACATGACCGATGATGGCAACTTCATCGTCGGCGCGTGCAATGGGTTGCCCTTCCGATGGAGTCTGGCCAATGGCACCGAGTCGCTGGGGACAGTGCCCGGTTTCAGCGGCAATGGTGAAGCCTATGGCGTCTCGGCCGACGGCAAGACCGTTTGTGGCATTCTGCTTGAAGATTCGGCACTAACGGAAGGCGGTGACACCCACGCTTTTGTATGGACTGAAGCAGGTGGAATGGTTCTTCTTGATATGCCCGAAGGGGCGGTCCAATCTGCTGCGCTTGCCATCAGCGATGACGGAACGAAGATCGTTGGCTATGCATTGAATGCACAGGGTGAATCTTTGTCCTGTCTCTGGGAGATTGGAAGGGCCGTCAATACCTTCTTCCCGGGACAAGCACGCTCCATCAGCGGTGACGGTCTCGTGATCGGTGGGCAGTTCACGGAGCCCACGGTCGTTGGGTACCTTTACTTCGGACCCGGTCTGTTTCTCCGTATGGATGGTCAGACTCCCGAAGGAAGTATGACAATCGTCAACGCGCTGTCCCGGGACGGGCGTGTGGCGGGTGGCCGCATGGCCAATGCCCACCTTGCGCCCGGTTTTTACACCCCGCAAACCGGCATTGTCACTATCTTGGGCTCGATCATTACCTCAGTTCTTTCCGTGAGCGCAGACGGGCAGATGATGGGCGGCGGCGCTCCGGAACCGGGCATCTCGTTCATCTTCGACA
Organism: Fimbriimonadaceae bacterium; assembly: GCA_046292875.1. GTDB lineage: Bacteria > Armatimonadota > Fimbriimonadia > Fimbriimonadales > Fimbriimonadaceae > JBKBQD01. The sequence continues at coordinate 67,791 of JBKBQD010000007.1, read as the reverse complement.
ACGCCCATGGCCTGCGAAACTTCGGGATGACCTTGGTCGCCTTTGACAGCGCCTTTGGGACGAACCTCATCGGGATGCTGGGGGGACGGGCTCCGGGCATGGTGACCGGGATCTCGGAAAATCGCATGATCATCAGCGGCACGGCGTTCCCATCCGGCGGAGGCGCAGGGACGGTGCGCGCCTTCCGCTACACGGGTCCGGACCTTTCAAAGCTGAACCTTCGATGAGCGTCACCCTTGACGACGTTCGGCAGATCGCAAGTCGACTGCCGGGCGTCGTCGAAGGGGACCCCTCCCGATTCGCCCTCGCCATTCGCGACGGAAAGGGAATCGCCTGGGCTTGGCTCGAGCGAGTCCATCCCAAAAAGGCGCGCGTGGTGAACCATTCGGTCCTTGCCGTCGTGACTCCCGGGCTTGAGGCAAAAGAGATGCTGCTGGCGGCGCACCCCGACGCATTGTTCACCGAGCCGCACTACAACGGCTTTCCCGCCGTGCTGGTGCGGCTCGACATCGTGGACCCCAGCCTGATGGAAGACTTGCTGATCGAGGCGTGGCGATGCAAGGCGCCGAAACGTCTGCTCGTCGAGTACGACCGCTAATCTTCCACCAACCGTTTCAGCGCCGCAAGTTTTTCGTCCCAGGCTGCGGTGCGCGCCGTCAGCCAATGAGCAGCCTCGGCCAACGGCGTGGGGTCAAGCTCACGGATGATCTGACGCCCCATTTCACGACTCTGCACGAGCCCGGCTGACTCCAACGCCTTGAGATGTTTGGCCGCAGCCTGCCGGGTCATCGGCAAACCGCGCAGCAGCGCGCCCGTCGGTTGGGGCCCGCCGCGGGCGAGACGGTCAAGGATCTCCACCCGCGTCGGATCAGCCAGGGCCGCGAAGACGCTAGCCGGCATTTGCTTTTCGAACTTGCCGAACGCCCTGTTCGACCCACTTCGTGAGATCGGCCAAAACGGGGGTCCAGCCCTGGTTGTTGAGCCGAACGGCTTTTTCACGTCGAGGCTCAGGGATGCGCTCAAATCCCGTTTCGACGACCGTAAAGCGCGTTTGGTCGCCCACCGGCTCCATGGTGAACGTCACGGTCGTCATCTCCTCCGCAGGGTAGGCGTCGATGGCACAGTCTTCGCCTGGATGCCAGCGATAGACCATTCGGCGCGGCGCCTCCATCTCCAAGATCTCCGCCGAACAGAAGAAGTCCGATCCCATGTCTAGACGGACCACCTCGCCCGGGGCGAATCGCCCCTCGACCGCATAGCTGAACCAAGCAGTCCAGCTCTCGGGATTGGAGACGGCATCCCACACCTTCTCGATGGGTGCGTTGAGCACAAGTTCACGTCTTATTTCGATGATTTGGTTTTGCATAGGCAACCTCCGAGTTGCATGATATCCTACGTTCGGCAGGATATGCAACCATTGCGTTGCCTTTCGAAATTCTTGGGTATCGTTTCGCCCCGGCATGTGCGTTCGGTCTGTGGAATCCTTTCACGAACTGGTCAGCGGCAACGAGCGATTCGTCGCCGGACAGGGCGGGGTGGCGTACTCCCAGATCCAAATTGCCGAAGTGGCCGACGCGCCGGCGCCCATCGCTGCGGTGATTGGGTGCATTGACAGCCGCACGGCTCCGGAGATTATTTTTGATCAAGGGCTCGGACGGCTCTTCGTGACGCGCACGCCGGGGAACGTCGCAGCAGATAGCGTGAAGTGGATGCTTGAAATCGCGGTCGGCGAATTGGGGGTGCCGCTCATCGTCATCATGGCCCACACTCGGTGCCTGGCCGTCCGTCAGATCATTGAAGGAAAGTTGTCGGGACCGGGTGGATTCTTGCGCATGAGCATCGGTACAGCGGTCATGCGCGCTCAAAGCCGGCTGCCCGAGGACCTGGAGCGTGAAGCACTCATCGAAAACGCCATCCAAACGGCGGCGATTTTACGTGCCGAGTCCCATATAGTTCGCGATGCCCTTGATCAGGATCGCGTGGCCATCGCCATTGCGCTTTATCACGTGGAAACCGGCAGAATTGAATGGATCGAATCACCTATTTCGGATTCGTCTTGACGGCTTTGGAAGCACCCTTGATTCGCTTGCCGAGCAATATCGTGTTGCGACCTTCATCGTATGAGTAAACGACTTCATCCGCACAGCGCTCGATAATGTAGAGACCAAAACCCCCTTCTGTATCGCCTTGAATGCCAGGGAAATCCACCTCGCCTGGCTGGAACTCTTCTCCGCTATAAGTCACACGCACATAAGCGGTATGGTCGTTCATGTCGAATGAGAGTTCCATGTAATGGTCCTCAGGCTGCTGCCGCAGACAATGACGGATCACATTGGTGCTTGCTTCAACAACGGCCAACTCAAAGTCAGAGAACTCCTGCGATTCCGGGTTCGCTCCCGCCCGCCGGAGCAGCGATCGGGTGAGCTCACGAATCCGACGAAGCTGATCCAGCTTCCGCGGAATGACCACACTTCGGCACCGGGCTGCTCGAACGACGACACACGTCAGGTCGTCTTGGATCGCCTCGTCGCCAACGAACTCCTGGGTGCCCTGAACGATCCGCTCCAGAATCTGCTTTGAATCACTCCGCCGCTCTGGCAAAAGCAAATCCGCCAGCCGCTGATCGCCGAAAAACTCCCCGTGCTGGTTTCGGGCCTCGGTCACTCCATCGGAGTAAAAAACGAAGACATCACTGTCCTCGATGTCGACCTTGGTCGCGACGAACACGTCGCTTTCGCGAAATCCTAACGGGCTGCCCGTCGAACGAATCTGTTTTATCGTGCCCGATAGCCCTTCGATCATCATCAGATTGGTGTGACCACAATTCACGATGCTCAGCGACTTTTCGTGGAGGTTGAACCGCGCATAGACCAACGTTACGAAACTGTCGAGCTTGATCAGTTCCGGTGTGACCTGTCGATGCACTTCATTGACAATGGACTCAACCGAAGGCATGAACCCGGTCGTCGTCTGCGTCATAAGACGAGCAATGACTTTCGGAATAGCGCTTTTCGTCGCGGCTCCGATCAGCCCGGCGGGCACCCCCTTGCCCATGGAGTCTCCGACGACGACGTCGAGAATCCCTTCCGCATAAAGGTAGAAGTCATAGAAGTCGCCGTCTAACCCCTGAGAGGGTTGAGAGTAGCACTGTACATCAAACCCGGAAGACTCAGAGGGAGGCGCTTCGATGAGCAGTTGCGACTGAATGTTTGCCGCAATGTTGTGCTCGAGCCGGCGCGCCTCCTCAAGGCCTTCGAGCGCCTCGCGCAATCGAATTTGGGATTGGTGCCGCTCCGTGACGTCGGTCGCAACGCCGATTGCGCCTTGAAGCTCGCCATCGGGACCATAGCGAGGCATGAACCGATTCTCGAAAAATTTGTCGCCGACCTGCGTGATCGTATCGAGCTGGCGTCCTTTTAGGACCGCTTGGACGGCTTGCGATACGCGGGGAAAATCGGCATAAACCTCGAAGAACGACTTGCCGAGGAGCGTTTCCGGGTTGTCCGACACGGCATGGAGTGCCGTGCCTTCAGCCAGCTCAAACACCCCATTCTTGTCGAGCGCCCAAAGCCCGACGGGCGCATTGGAAATGACGGTTTGCAGGTACTCGTTCCGGCGGGCAGCCTCGGACTCCGCTTCCCTCCGACGTCGATCGCTTTCGATGATGCGCTCTCCGACACGAACCCGCGCCTGGAGTTCGCCAATGTCGATCGGCTTGCCCAAGAAGTCGTCGCAACCGGCCTCCAGGGCCTGGATGCGATCTTCACGACTTGATCGTGAGGTGATCAGCACAAAGTACGTGTACTCTTCGTCGCTGTTCGATCGGACCAGCCGGCAAAGGTCGATGCCGCTGATTCCCGGCATCATCCAGTCGGAAATCACCATCCGCGGGCGCGCCGATCGAAACGCCTCGGCTGCCTCTTCCCCGCTGGAGGCCGTGATCACCTCGTGCCCCATCTTTTGGATGGCGGCTCGGACCATCATCATGCCGGACGCATCGTCCTCGACGACGAGAATCTTCACCGTACAACCGCGCTTTCGACGCCCACCTGTACGGTTATTCTACAGGCTGCAGCAAACTCCCGTTCGGCGACAAGTGAGCGTACGAAAGGCCCGCGAAACTGGGCACGGCCGCGGCGAGGGCATCGAAAATATCCGAAGGGCTGAAATAAGGCGTTTCGGGCGTCGCGCGAATCCCCAGCTCGGTAAAAATGCGCCACGCACCTTTGGCTTCGCCCTTTGGCGGCAGCACGGGTTGCATGCGCTGGACCCGTCCCTCCATATTCGTGTATGTGCCGTCGTCTTCGGCCGGAGCGCTCATCGGCAGCACGACGCTGGCATAGGCGCACGTCGGCGACTCCGAGATTCCTTGGACGACGAGGAAGGGCACCCGCTCCAGAGCCTGAAGCGCGAGCTTGCGATCAGGGTGGTCCACCAGCGGGTCCCACCCAATCAGCCACAGTGCGCGAAGGCGTCCCGTGGCAGCGGCGCGCAACATCGCATCGGCGTCCATCCCAGCGGAATCCGGCACGGCGTAGCCCAGGCGAGCCTCGGTTTCGGACCGAGCCGCCGTATCCGCGAAGGCGACCGCGCCCGGCAGAAGATCAGGCGAAATGCCCAGCGCCATGGCGCCATAGTCGTTGGACTTCAAACCGTATACGCTCAATCGGCCATCAACTTCGGCAGCCAAGGCGGTCAACCCGGCCAGGACCGCTCCCGCTTTGGGGTGAGAGGCCAGGGCGCGGGTGGCGATGATCGCGGGCTTTGTGTCCTTGAGCATCCGCGCCACGTCCGCCACATCGGCGGCATCGCAGCCGGCAGTTGCTGACAGGGCCGCCGCATCGGCGTCGCCTCGGCATGCGGCGATCAACGCAGCCAGGAATTCGGCCTCGCCGCCGGGTCGGAAACGCAGCGACGCTTTGGCGAAACCGTCCACTTCCGTGGGCGATGCGGTTGCAGCCGCAACTTGAGCGCCCATGACGGTCGCCGCCTTGCGAACGCGAAGATAGAGGATGGGCAAATCGTCGGCAAGCGAGGTCCCAAAAACGAAGATTCCACGCTGGGCCTCGTACTCGGCAATCGGCATAGGCGAGGTCACTGCCGAACCCAGAGCGGCCACCATCGCCGCATCCGAGATCGTCGGGGTAGCGGTCGCCGATGAGAGATTGTTCGTCTTGAAGGTTCGTCGTGCCAGGCGCTGCAAGAGGAATTGCGCTTCATTCGACAGTTCCGCGCCGCCAATCATGCCCACCGCGCTTCCGCCGTCCACGAACTGCGGCAAGATCGTTTCGTAGGCATCGGCCCACGAGCATTCCGCCATCGCCCCGGCATCGCGGCGGCGCGGTCGCTTCAGCCGCATTGGACTGTTATAGTATTCGTGCCCAAACTTGCCTTTATCGCACGTCCACTCTTCGTTGACGTCTTCGTTGGTGCGCCCGTTGATGCGGGCCATGCGGTCCACGCGATAGTCGAACCAGATGGCGCATCCGTTTGAGCACTGGGTGCAGATCGCCGGCTTCGTTTCGAGGTCCCAGGGACGGGCACGGAATCGGTACACCGAGTTCGTGAGCGCGCCGACCGGACAGATTTCGATCACGTTGCCGCTGAACTTGGAGTCGAACCGCGTCATTTCGAAGGTGCTCGGCTGCATCAGCGCGCCGCGGAACCGGAACGCCAGCTGCGCGTCGCCAGAAATCTCCTCGGTGAAGCGCACGCACCGGCCGCACTGTATGCAGCGCTCCAAGTCCAGCGTGACATAGTCGCTGAGCGGAAACGCCTTGGGGAGATGGCGCTTGAGCTCGATAAATCGGCTGGTCGAGGGACCGTAAACCAACGTGTTGTTTTGCAGCGGACATTCGCCGCCCCGGTCACACACGGGACAGTCCAGCGGGTGGTTGATCAGCAGGAGTTCCAGCACGCCTTTGCGGTCGCGATGAACCATCTCCGTATCGGTGTAAACCACCATGCCCTCCGAGGCGGGCAGCGTGCAGCCAGCCTGAGGCTTGGGCATCTTGCGAACGGAGCCGTCGGGCTGCTTGAAGCCGACTTCGACCAGGCACATCCGGCACATCCCGACCGGCTTCATGCGGGGGTGGTAGCAGAAAATCGGGATCTCCAAACCCAACCGCTTGACCGACTCGACGATCAACTCGCCCTTGGGCACCGCGATCTCTTGATCGTTGATGACGATGTTCACCGTGTCTTGAACGGGTGCGGCTGCCATAGACGTTTGAGAGCAAGGGCCAACTTGCCGTGGCAGGTGTACCCGAAACGTGGCCCTCTTGCCAGTGTTCTACGGATCCGGAGGTTAGGGATGCGCGAAGAGCGACGGCGTGCCGCCGGTATGCCAAAAAAGGATACGTCCCTCGAGTTCGCCGCGCTGCACCATGGCGAGCAGTCCCGCAAACGCCTTTCCGGAGTAGATCGGGTCGAGGAAGATCCCTTCCGCACGGGCCATTAATTCGATCGCTGCATTCCCAGTTGCGCTGGGAACACCATAGGCCGGCTGGGCAAAGGTGACGTCAACTTCAAAATCGTGTGCGTTGAACTTCGGCGACTGTCCCCAGAGCGCGTCCAACTTGGCCGAGACAGCGGCAATGTCCTCCCCGAGATCGGGCTCGGGATCGGCCGCGATTCCGATGAGCCGAACGCCGGCCTCGCTGAAGGCCCGGTGCAAGCCCGCTTGGGTGCTGCCGCTGCTCGTCGCCGTCACCACGGCGTCGAATTCGGGTCCCTGTGCCAGAGCCTCTTGACCGGCTTGGTAAAACGCATACGCTCCGAGTCCCGACGACCCGCCGATGGGAATGCGATAAACGGTTTCCCCGCGTTGCTGCCGTTCATCGGCCAGTGCGTCGGCTCGCGCATAAAGCTCCGTCCACGTTTGGTTCGGGCTCCAATGGAGTTCGACGCCCAGCATCTCGTCCAGCAGCACGTTGCCTCCTTGGCTTGGCAGCCCCTCGCCCGCCGGCTCGAAAGGGGGCTCGAACGGCAGGTCACAGACCGCGGCAGCGCACCGCATACCCAGCATCGCGCAGGCAGCGCCCAGCTGGCGGATGAAGTTCGATTGCGTCGACCCGCAGCTAACCACGGTCGTGGCCCGTTGGGTCTGAGCCTCTGCCATGAGGTACTCCAGCTTGCGGCCCTTGTTCCCTCCCATCGCGAAACCGGTCAGGTCGTCGCGCTTGATCCATAGGTCCACCCCCAGATCGTCGCTCAGGCGATCGAGCCGATGCATCGGCGTGGGGAGCAGGGTCAGCGGGATGCGGCGCGGTTCGGTCATGGTCGGGGCCTGTCAGGTACTTTGACGCGCATGCGCGGCCTTTTCGCCTTGTCGGTCGGGCTGATTTCGGCGGTGGCGGTGGCTGATCGCGTCATCACGGTGCCAACGGGCAAAAAGATCCCCGTTAACTCGGTTCGCTGGGAATCGTACTTTGAAACGCGGCGAGCGGACGGGGTCGAATGGCTCCTGGCAGCCGGGCTGACCCGCGAGATCGAGTTGGAACTCGTCGGCGATCGGTTCGACCGGCATGTTCGCCCGGCGCTCAATGTGTCCTATAACTACATTGCGCCCTTCACCGACATGACCCCCGGCCTGTCCGTGGGTGTTCGAGACGTGATGAACGTGACCCCGCAGGGCCGGTCGCCGTACCTCGCGGCAACCTACCGGATTGGACTGGACGGCGACCACAACCAGCGCACGCCGGCTGAGCTCACCTTGGGCGTAGGAACCGGCGGTTTTCGCGGCGTGTTTGTGGGCTTCTTTTTTCCTGTCACGGATTCATGGCGGCTCATTGGCGACCACGATGGGCACACCGTTTCCGGCGGCATTGAGTTCCGTCCCTCGCCCGAATTGGCGCTCCGCTTTGTGCAACAGTCGTCGCGCGGCCTGATCGGCATTCAGCTCAATCAACGGTTTTGAACCTGCGATTTGCTCTTTTCGGTTCAAACGTGCCAATATAGCGTAGCAACGATACGACGGAAAGCTCCGATTCAGCCTTGCGCCGCAGCCTTGAGGTTCGGCACTGCATCCACGCTCTCACGCTCCGAACCGTTCGCGCAGGGGCGTCGAACGCCCCCTGAATAGGAGAAACCATTGGCACTGAAATCACTCTACGTGGGCAACTTGCCCTATTCCGTTACTGAGGAGCAGCTCCTCGAAGCCTTTTCCAGCTACGGCGCCAGCCGCTGCCGCATCGTCGAAGGACGCGGCTTCGGCTTCGTCGACGTTGAGGAGGAGAAGGTTGACGACGCGATCAACGAAAAGCACAACTCGACGATGGGCGGACGCACCATCGTGGTGAACCCGGCTCGACCGAAGGAAGATCGCCCCAGCTTTGGCGGCGGCGGTGGCGGTGGCAGCTACGGCGGTGGCGGCGGCTATGGCGGCGGCGGTCGCAGTGGCGGCGGCGGCGGTGGCTTCCGCAGCGGCGGTGGCGGCGGCGGTGGCCGGGGCGGCGGAAAGCCGGGCTATGGCAACCGCGGTGGCGGCCGACGCTAAGCGTCAGCCCTTTGCCCCCGTCGGCCCTCGGGTCGACGGGGGTTTTTTTGTTTACAGGAGCCGTGCCCCGGCCACCTGGAGGCTGCCTACCGAACCAGGGTGAAGGGCGCGGACGGCCAGCGCCAGGGCGATGACCAAATCGTCGTGCATCCCCGGCGGTGCGCCGTAGCGGCGGCGTCCCGAAGATTCGACTTCAACCTCAAAGAATTCCAGTTCGCGGTGCAAGTCGGGACAGGGACGCCACCTGATCTTCCCGGTCTCGACCATGAGGGCCAAATCGCCAATGAGCCCCTCTTTGAGATGGGCCGAAAAGGAGAACTCGTGCACGCGCACGCCCGCAATCCGTGAGACCATTTCTGTCGGCATGCTGCCGATGCCCGTCTGATCGATCGCGGCGTCGCGCACGCGCCATGCGCGAAGCAGTTCGACCACACGCTCAATCTGCCGCGACCAGCCGACCCCCACCATACGCTCCAGGTGGACAAGATTTGCGCCTCGTCGGCTGCCTTCGAGCACGACCACGGCCGTGGCGTCGTGGTGACGGCCCCAGTCGACTCCGGCGGCAAAAATCCCCGGGTCAGGCAGCCGTGGAAGCTCGTCCACCAGGCATTGTTCCAGTGTCTCACTCGAAAACACCTGGCCACCAGAGTCAAGGAACTCAGCCAGATACTCCGTCCGAAAGGCGCGGTCGCTGATCAGGCGGCGCTGTAGGTCGAGAAACGCCGACGAAACGTGGGGCGACTCCGATGACGGCGCCCGGCGTGCCCAAATCTGAGGGTCGGTGTCTGCCATGCGAAACATACGCCAGAAGAAGTTGCGGCCACTTGGCGTGCTGATCAGCGTCAATCGGCCATTCGTCGTGGCAAGCATCGGCATGGCAACCTCGGTGATCACGGCCTCAGGGACATAGGCCGCCTCGTCCACGATGAGATGCGTCGCGCCGTGACCGCGCAGAGCGCGGCCGATCACGGCGGAACGTGCCACGACACGATGCGCCCCAATATGTGCGGTCAAGTGGGGATGTTTTGTGACCCGGGGGAAGACGAGTTCGGGCTGGGCGGCCGCAAGCTCGACGACCCGCCCAAAGAGGATGGCCGCTTGGTCGGCGGTCGGCGCGATGACGATATGCCTTTGCGAACCGGGCCCGTCATCCCGCATGGCCAGGACCGTATCAGCCGCACAGGCCTCGGTTTTTCCCCAACGGCGCCCACACGCCAGGACCCGGATCGGATGGCGAGAACCGAGAAACGCTAGCTGACCAGGGTGAGGAGACCATCCGACTAAGTTTTGCATCCAAACCTAAACAGATTTGGAACACCAAGTGGGTCAACTGGGCGCGATTGGTTGACGTGAGACGCCCCGAGAGACGAACCCGTTCATGAGCCTGATCCGCCGACTCTTTCGCAAGGAAAAGCCGACCATCCATCCCGAGGTCCCGGCGCTGACCACCTGGCAACAGCGCGCCCTCGCCGTTCCGGGCGAAGAAAGTGGGGCGTTGCCCGACGCCACCGCCGTCCAAATGCAGCGCGACGCGATGATCCAGACCGCGCTGACCATCAAGAAGCTTGGCGTGCTCGCGGCCGGATATCGCATCGAGCCGGGCGATGCCTCCGCTACGGCGCGCCGCGCCGCCACCTACATCGAAGGGGAATTGAATCAAATGGAGGGCTCGCCGCACGGCGTGATGTTCGCCGCGATGGATGCCTTTGCGCGGGGCTGGTCGATTCAGGAGCTGGTGTTCGAGCGTCGCGACCACCAAGTCGGCCTGCGCGCCATTCGACCGAAGGACCCTTCCCTCTTTGGACTGAAAATGTCGTCCGCGGGCCGCATTGAGGGTGTCGAATTGCACCTACCGGGCGAGACGCCCCGGGCCGTCCCGCGCGACCGATTTGTGATCTATCTCTATCGACCCTCCTATCGACGCCTCAAGGGAATGAGCGACCTCGAAGCGGCGCATCCGCACTGGCGAGCCAAAACGGGGTTGTTAGACGCCTGGCGGCTTCATCTGGAGCGCTTTGCTTCTCCAACCGTGCTTGGTCAGTACCAGCGAGGTCTCCCGGCCGAGGAACAGGCGGCCATCTTGGCCGCACTGCGAGACCTCCATCGCAACACAGCCGTGGTTTACCCCGACGAGATTCGCGTCGATCTCCTCGGAGGGGGCAAGGAGTCGTCTTCGGGTTTCATCGAGGCGATTGAGTTCCACAACCGGGAAATGGCACGGGCAATTCTCGGTCAAACACTCACGACGGACGAGGGGCGGCGCATCGGCTCTTTGGCGCTCGGCCGGGTGCACCTTCAGATCTTGCTGCTGCAGCTCGATGCACTGCGGCGTGAGCTTGAAGACGGCGTGATGACGGAACAGGTCATCAAGCCGTTGGTGCAACTGAACTTTGGCGACGTTCCGGTGCCGCGTTTTCGCTTCGATCCGGTTCGGGCGACCGCGTTTGCGGCCGCCTTGGGCGCCATCGATGCGAAGGATTAGGTTGAGATGCGAGTCGACTGGGGTGGCAGGTTGAATTCCGATACCGACTGCTGCTTGCCAAACTCGTAGCCAATCTGATACTGCGCGCGATAGGCCTTGCCCTCGGCATTGGTGGTGTTCGCTTTTAGGGTCACCGGCAGAAAGCGCGAACCATCCACCACGATCTCGTAAACCGTCGATTCGTTCGCGCTCTTGCCCTTCTTGCTGGCAATGATTCGATAGAACTTTTTCGGAATGTTGTTATACGTAATGGTTCGTTCCTCGACGACCCGGGTAAATCCATCCAAGCCCTTGTCGAGGCCTTCGCCCAAAGCCGCGAGCGAGCCGGAGCCCGAGTGCCGCGCTTCAAACACCAGGCGCGGAAACTCGCGTTCCCAAGCACGAACGATGGCGGCTGGCTCGGCCTTCTTTGAGTTGGGCTTTGGCGCGGCGACCGGCGCGCCCCAATCGCCGTTCACGGCGCGGGCCTGTCGCTTGCCGTCGGAAACGACAATGTACTTGTCGAAACCTTTGCGCATATCGACGAACTCCATCCGATAAATCGCGTCGCGGTGGAGTTCTTGGCGCAGAGCGGCCTGGCCGGACTGGCCGCCGAAATCCCGGAGTGTCAGGACACCCCGAACCTCACTGTCGGCAAGCTCCGCGACGGCTTGGTCCAACCGCTTGCCCAACTCGGCTGCACTCAGGCCGCTGGTTTTCCATCCTTGTGTGCCGGGTTCGGGCACTTCGAACGGCTTGACGGATTCGATGGGTCGCCCCGAGTCGTCCTTGAACTCGCCGCGCGCAATGGCGTCGTCGACTGGCGTGGAGCGCGGTTTCGGCTTTTCTTCGCTTCCTTCTGGTCCCGCAACCGGGGTATCGGGGTTCGTGCCCGGCGCGCTTGGCGATGCGTCGCTGCCGGCCGATCCGGTGGCGTTGGTGACCACCGGCGCAACGCCGTCGTTCTCTGCTTTGGGTCCGGACTGGCAGCCCAAACCGGCCAATGCGATCAGGGCGGCAACGATCAGCCAGCGCTTCATCGGCGAAATTGTACTTGCACCGCTCATGGTCCCAGTAAGTGACGTCTGAAGACGCGCAATGTGTCGCCGGGCCGTATACTTTGCCCGCGATGCCCCCCGGACTTCGTGCCTCACTGGACGCCCGCCGCTCGCGAGGCGAGGGTTCGCTAATCGCTTATGTGACGGGCGGCGACCCATCGCTGGAGGCTCTTCCCGGGATTCTGAATGTCATCGCCCGCGCAGGCGCAGACGCCATCGAAGTCGGCATTCCCTTCAGCGACCCGATTGCGGACGGACCGACGATCCAGGCCAGCAGCAGCCGGGCGCTCGATCGCGGCGTCACGCCCGATGCCGTCCTTGACGCGGTGGCAGCAGCTGCTTGTCCCGTCCCGGTCATCGTCATGAGCTACATCAACACGGCGATGCGGCGTGGTCTTGGGAGGTTCGCCGAACGGTGCCGCGAGGCGGGCGTGAGCGGCGTGATCCTCACCGACTTGATTCCGGACGAGGCGTCGGCATGGCTCCCGATCGCCGCCGCGAACGAGTTGGAGACCGTCTTCTTGGCCGCGCCGACCAGTACCGACGACCGCATCCGTATGGCTTGCGAAGCCACGACCGGGTTCGTTTATGCCGTCTCGCGCACGGGGGTGACGGGCGCCGCCAGCGAGGCTCCGCCCGAGGTCGCCGACCTCGTCGAGCGCATCCGCCGCAATACCGAACTCCCGGTGATGGTCGGCTTTGGAATTTCCAAGCCAGAGCAGGTACGCATGGTGTGCCGCGTCGCTGACGGAGCGGTGGTCGGCAGCGCGCTGGTGGACCTGCTCGCCAAGGAGTGGGACCACAGGGGAGGACACGCCCAAATCGCCGAGTTCGTACATGGCCTGAAGTCCGGCGTCGCGTTGAGCTGAGCCCCCTCAGCCGGTATCCTTAGCGCCTATGTGCGGCATCGCCGGATACATCGGACCTCGCAACGCGGTGGACGTTGCCTATGACCAACTCAAGCGCCTGGAATATCGCGGGTACGACTCGGCCGGCATCGCGTATCTGAACGGCGACGAAATTCGCATCATGAAGCGCGCGGGCAAGCTCAGCGAGCTCGGCAAGCTGGTCACCGAAACCTTGCCCGAGACGCACTTGGCGATCGGCCACTCGCGCTGGGCGACCCATGGCGGCCCGACCGATGCGAATGCCCACCCTCACTTCGACCAGGTGGAGAGCGTTGCCATTATCCATAACGGCATCATCGAAAACTACCTTGACCTCAAGGAAGAGCTGACCAAGAAAGGTCGCACCTTTCAAAGCGAGACCGACACCGAAGTTGCGGCGCAAATCATCGGCGAGGAATACGAGGCAGGCGTGCCGCTCGAAGAGGCGGTGCGACGCGCCATTCACCGCATCCGCGGCGCCTATGCGCTGGTCGTCGTGAGCAAGCGCGAGCCGAACAAGATCGTCGCGGCACGCAACGCATCGCCCCTGGTGCTGGGTTTCGGTGAAAACGAGAATGCCCTGGCCAGCGACATCCCTGCCCTGCTTCCCTATACACGGGACGTTGCTTTCGTTGAAGACAACCAGATTGCCGTGATTACCCAAGACGAGATTCGCATTTTGGACCGCGACGGTAAGGAGCTCCCCATTAAGAAGCTGCATGTCGAGTGGGACATTGCCGAAGCGGAAAAGGGCGGCTATGACCACTTCATGATCAAGGAGATCCATGAGCAGCCCGAGGTGGTGCGCCGCTCGCTGGCCGGCCGCATTAACGATGCCGGGGAGATCTCGCTCGATAACCTTTATAAAGACCAGGTATGGCAGGAAGTCGACCGCTTGAACATTATCGCTTGCGGTACGGCTTATCACGCCGGTCTCATGGGCAAGTATCTGTTTGAGAAGATGCTTCGCCTTCCGACGGATGTCTTTTACTCCAGCGAGTTTCGGTACGGAGACCCGCTGCTTTCGCCTCGCTCGCTCGCGGTGTTTGTCAGCCAGTCGGGCGAGACAGCGGACACCCTGGCCGCCCTGCGGCTCTGCAAGGAGCGACGCCTGCGCACGCTCGGCGTGGTCAACGTGATTGGGTCCAGCATTGCGCGAGAGTGTGACCGCACGCTGTTCACACAGGCCGGTCCTGAAATCTCGGTCGCCAGCACCAAAGCCTACATGGCGCAGGTGGTCACGCTGACGCTGCTTGCCCTTTATGTCGCTCAAGTGCGCGAGATGCCGGGGGTGCGCATTTCCGAGCATGTCAATGCGCTCAAGCATTTTGGCGAAAGCGTCGAACAGGCGCTCCAGCTCGAACCCCAGATCATGCAGCTTGCGGAAAAATTCAAGAATGTGCCGCTCGTGTTTTTCCTTGGACGAGGTGCAGACGCCTATGTCAGCTACGAGGCTGCGCTCAAGCTAAAAGAAATCGCCTACGTGCCGACCCAGGAGAGCCCAGCCGGCGAAATGAAGCACGGACCTTTGGCGCTCATTGAGGAGGGTGTCCTCGCCGTTTTCGGCTCTACTGATGCCTCGATGCGCGATAAGGTGGTCAGCAACGTGCGCGAAGTCCAAGCCCGCGGAGGCACGATTTTGGCGGTGACGACCGAGGGCGACGACACCTATGACAAGATCGGCTGTGATGTGCTGCACATTCCCGATACCAAGGTCGAGTTTCTGAATGCGCTGTTGTCGATCGTGCCGCTGCAAATGTTCTCGTACTACTTGGCCAAGGCACGCGGATGTGAGATCGACCAGCCGCGCAACCTCGCCAAGTCTGTGACCGTGGAATAGCCGACTAGCGATTTTCGTCCCACCAGGCGTCCAGGCCACGGGCCACGCCTTGAGTGGGATGGAGCTCAAAGCACGGAATGCCTTCCCAGTAGAGGGGGTCCAAGCCCCCTTCCCTGACCTCGAACGGCGCTTTGCGCGAGCCGAGCAGCCCGCCGGCCGCGACAGGACCATGGTTGAACACGGCTTGTGCCGCGCCCACCAGGAACACCTGGGCGCGCTCCACCCAGTCCAGAGGCACATCGACGAGCTCGAACTCAGGCAAACCAAACTTCACCATGCCCCGCGTGAACACGGCCACGGGCCGCGCGGGCCGCTGGTCGGTTGAGACAAAGTTGCGCGCGTCAATCGGCCCCGGAGGATCGCGATGCCGCAGTTGATGCGGCAACAGATAGCGCCGGCAGATGGGGTCGGCGACCAACCCGTCACAGCGCTCACTCAAGCGCCCGGCGATATTGAGCAGGAACTCCAGCGACGAGGCAACCATCGGGTCGTGTGCCTGAAACGTGAGTTGCAGAAGCGTCCAAGTGGCCCGCAGCCGTTCCACGACCTCGGGCGCCAAATCGGCGGCCAAGGGCGCCGAGAGGATCGGGTCGGGATCAAAAAATGCTTCTTCTTTGCTCAGGACGAAGAGTTTGAGTACCGTTTTGCGCTCGAGATCGGCAAGGGCGTACGCGCCCCGGGCGAGGGGGCGATTGAGGTCTTCTTTCGTTGAGTTAGCGGCGAGAGGGACGCCGAAACCCGGCACGGCTCCATTCGTGCCGCCCGGCTCGATCACCTCGACCAGCGTTGGCAGGGTGGCTTTCGTGCTGAGCACCGTGAGATAAAAGCCGGTCGAAATGCCGTAGCCGGGCGTCTTTGGCTTGCCCATCGGCCAGAGATTGCGCAGTCGCTCACGGTCAGGACGTCTTTGCCGCATGTTTCAGCCCCTTCTTCTTTGACGCCTTCGTCTCGCTCTGAGAGTCCACCAGAGCTCGGTTGAGCAGCTTTCTCCAGAGTCCCGGAATCCATGCGAAACCCCATGCGCCCAGCGAGCGGCTCGCTGAGAGCCAGACGTACGATCCTTTGCCTCCGCCTGCTCGCTCGGCCTGCCATGAATCGGCCGAGCCCTCCTCATAGGTCACCAGGCCCAAAGCGTCCGTCGCGCGAATGGCCGCCGCGGGTCCGCCCCTCAACTCCCGGCCACTCGGAGTGCGCACGGTAACGGCCCAGCGGCGCAGGCGCTGCCCCAGTCGGTGAAACCATCCGCTCACCTCTTCACCGTCATAAAAACAGAAGTAGGTCGACACCATGATCCAGCCAAACATCGGAATGGTGAACTGATACTCGATGCTCGCATGAAGGAGAAGCCCGGACAAAAGGACCCACTTGCGAAATGGCCGGGCAAAAACCAAGGTTGCCAACGCTAACTCAACAACGAGGGTCCCATAGGTTGCCGCTTGGATAAAGAGAAGATTGCGTTCGATGGCTTCCGGAATAGGAAAGCGAGCCAGTTCATCGATTTGGGTCGGATACCAGGTCGCCGTGCCGTCGCGCCATCGGATTCCTCCCCACTTATGCCAGACGGCGGTAAAGTAGAGGACGGCCACTTGCCACTGGATCAATCGCTGCGTCCAGTTCGAGACCATGGGCACCGAACCTGGCGCTTCTTCACCCTTCCATAATCGCCGAAGACGATCTACCGAACATGCCGCACCGCAATTCGAGAATGCGAGAAAGATCATGATGATCCGCAGTAACGAATCGCCGCTATGTAAGATCAGTACGTTGCGATGCTGCAGGCCAACGTAGAGCAAGGCAAAAATGGCCATGGTGACGCGCGTCCGGTAGCCGATACCGGCGAGCACGGCAAACATCATCGTCACAACGTAAAACGCAAGCGTGACTCCGTAGGAGGTCACCGGCGCCGTCTCAAAGAAGAGAAATTGGCCCAAAAGCGGACTCCAGCGGGGGTCTTCGGTCGTCCACGCGAGTGCCAGCGCGGCGGGAACATAGCCCGTCTCCGTATAGAAGTCGTTGAATTGGAAGAGCGTGATCGCCATCGACACAAAGGCGAGAAAGCACGCCATGAGGCGATAGGCGCCGAGCGTCGTGGCGGAGGCATAGCCGAACCACCATTGGCCAATTTCCGAGAGCCATTTCCTCATTTCCTACCCCACTTTCTTCGCGTGTCTTCTGGCGTGACGAGGTAGGTGTAAAAGTGAAACCTGGAGTACTCGGTAGGTTGGGTCTGATCCGGTGGCTGGATGTTTTTGACGTTGCGAAACAGCCTTACTTCGACGGGTGGATTGTCGGGGCGATCGTCTGCCTGATAGGCTACGGCCCGCGCGAGATAGGGCCATTGGTGAGTGTTGTTGTCAAAGGGTGCGCGTTCAAAGTACTTGCGGAAGCGTTCCGTGAGATAGCGCGTAAAAAGGGGCGTCTGTGATTGGCGATGTAAAGTGATCTGCCGTGTCGATCCGTCGGCATAGGTCACTTCCGCATCGACATAGTGCTCCACCGAAAAAGGATCTGGCGCAAACATGTCCCAGTACTGCCACAGCCCAGAGCCATTCATCGTGTAGCGAACCGGGTTGAAGTCGATGGTTTGGCTCGGATAAGCCTTGAAGGGAAAGGTGATGTTGCGAAATTCGCTGTTGACCCAAAGGATCCAGTCTGAACTCAGCGGCGTCGGCTTCACAAAGCCGTTCACGATCGCTGGCGGCGGGTTGGGCAGAGCGAACGAGAGCACAAAGACTGCGATGATCGACACCGCAACCCGCTTCCACCAGGCAAGGGTCGGTGCTGGCTCTGGCACTTCAGGTGACGCCCGTTTGGACATAGAACTGCGGCTCGCAATCTCGGCCTTTTAGTATTGCCTTAATCAGCGACCGCTGTCCTGTGCTCGCACCATATCGACGAATGAGTGGATATCGACAGTATATTCAAGAAAGGGTCAATACCTGGATGCGCTGAGGAGGGAAACTATCAGATATTGATATAGCGTGCTATAATGAATGAACATAGATCAAAGAGTCCATATGAACATGCAATGGAGATGCTATACCGCTGTGATCGGCGACATTGTGCAGTCGCGTGCGCTGAAAAGGCGCGACGTCGCCCAGCGCGCTTTTCTCGGGGCGATTGAGCACCTCAATGAAGCCCTCGAAGACGACATCGCGGCCAAGGCCATCGTGCTCCGGGGAGACGACTTTCAGCTCCTGCTCCAGTCGCCTGACCGGCTTCCCGAGGTGATTTGGATCATGAGCGCGCTCCGGCCGGTAGAGGTTCGGTTCGGCGTGGGTATCGGCGAGTTGAAAACGCCGCTCCAGGAATATGCCATCGGCGCGGACGGCCCGGCCTGGCATGAGGCACGCAACGCGATCGAAGCCGCCCACAAACTCAAATCCAGCCCCATCGTCGTGCGCGGATTGAGCGAGCGCGATGAAGGGCCGGGCAACGCCCTGCTCCGGTCGTACTACCATCTGGTGAACCAGATGACCGCCAAGCAGCGCGAACTCGTCGAGCTTGCCCGCACGGGCGCAAAGCAGCAGTACATTGCCGAGCGTCTCGGCGTCAGCCAGCCCACCGTTGCCACCGGCCTGCAGAAAGCGGAGTACGAGCTTCAGACCTTTGTCGCCGGAGCAGCCAAACAGTTGCTCGGTCAGTACACGCTGTTGCCCTCCGAACTCGGCGACGAGAACGCACCCTACACCCTTGCGATTCGCCGGCCCACTCCCATGAGCATGGCCGCCGAGCAGCGCGCGGATTACCAGGTCCATCCGGATCCGCGGCCCAGGAGCAAGCCATCGTGAGTTCGCTTGCGGCCACCGCTCTGCTGATGCTCGTCCTCGGAGGCTTGGTCACGTTTCCCTTTGAAGCCTCGACAACAAGCTACAACCTACGATGCTTTGTACTGCGCTTGGTCATCATCACCGCGACCGGCATCTGGATCGCCGCTGCTAACCAGTTCCTTCACGCCTGGCTCTGGCTGATCGGAGTCGGCGTCATCGCCGCCATGCTTGGCCCAGCTGTCCGGTGGCTTCGTCAGAATGGTGCGCCGCCGCATTGGGGCGGCGAGCTTGAAGTGGCCATCATCGCCGCGATCGTTGGCGCCGCCGTCGCCTTTGGCCAAATCGACGGGTCCTCGGCATTGCTGCCTGTCACCGACCCCTTGACGCGCAACCTCATCACCGTGGCCGCCGCCATCGTGGTCGCTCAGTCCGGTACGCCTTTCGTGCGCGGCGTCCTCAACAAAGCTGGAACGCTCGGCAATGTCGACAGCTCGCAACTCAATGCCGGGCGCGTCATCGGCGTGTTCGAACGCTTGCTCGTCTTCGCCAGTGTGCTTTTGGGCCAGCTGGAACTGGCCGGATTCTTGGTCGCGGCCAAGGGCTTCATCCGCGGCCGTGAACTCGAGTCGAAGGACTTCAGCGAGTACTTCATCCTGGGGACCCTGGCCAGCGTCTCATTTGCCGGCGGGATCGGCTACCTGGTTCGCGCTCTGTTGTCCTAACTGCGCCGTATAATCGCTCGCGTGACTTTAGGGAGCCGCGCGTGGTACGACTTTGTCCGCGGTCTGGTCAAAGTGACGTTCTTTGGCTCCATCGGCGGACTGAAGACGATCCACGGCGAGCGGGTCCCCAAAGACGGCCCGCTCATCGTCGCACCAAATCACCTGAGCGTCCTCGATCCGCCCGCCATCGCGTGTGCCATCCAGCGTCGCCTCAACTTCATGGCCAAGGAAGAGCTTTTTCGCGGCATCTTCGGTCGCCTGATTGCCAGCGTTGGTGCCTTCCCCGTTCGCCGAGGCGAGGGCGACTCCGAAGCGATCCGACGCGCGATGGCCATGCTCGAATCCGGTCGAGCCGTCCTGATCTTTCCCGAGGGCACCCGGGGAGACGGCGAATCGCTGCTGCCCCTGAACCGCGGCGTGGCCCTCATGGCCAAGCGCACCGGCGCGAAAGTCTTGCCGATGGGCATTGTGGGCACCCAGCGACTCCTCCCCAAAGGCAGCAAGAAACTGAAGCGAGGGCGGATCACTGTCGTTGTTGGGAAGCCTTTCACCTACGAGGAAGCCACCCGAGACGCCAGCGGTGACCCTCGCATCGCCTTCACCCACCGACTGGCCACCGACATTGTGGATCTCTGCCGCGAGGCGGGACTCGACCTCCGCATGCCAGATTAGAGGAACTGGCTAGAGTCGGGAAGTGTTGGAAGAAGCACTGGGAGTGAATCCCACCAAAAGTTGTCTCCGCGATCGGAGTCCGGGCATAATTAGGGTTGGTCAACGACATGGCGAATGAATCGCAGAAACCGCGCTGGAAGCGCATCGTCGGGTGGACTGGCTACGTTGCTCTTTGTCTCGGCGCCATCGGGGCGGGCACTGCGTATGGGTGGCTTTCCCAGAGCAACATCCTCGGTGAAGGCATCCGCCAGGTCGTGGCCCAAGAAACGCCTGACCGCGTTTTTGACAGCAACACCCTGACCCTGCTTCTGCTTGGCTGCGACGAAGACCGCACTCCCGGCGGCAAGCGCGTGGTGCGCAGCCAGGCGCGATCCGACATGATGCTGATCGCCAAATTGGACTTTGCCAATCAGCGCATTACCGGCGTCTCCATCCCCCGCGACGTTGTCGTCGACATGCCGGGCTTTCGCCCCATGCGCATCAACGCTTTCCACTCGATCGGGGGCGAGGAAAAAGGTCGCGAGTACGCAAAGCGCGCCGCCGAGTTCGTCACCGGCATTCCCATCGATCGCGTCCTTGTCTTGGACTACCAAGCGTTTCAGGAAATGGTGGACCTGATCGGTGGCGTCGACGTTTTCGTGCAGAAGCGCATGAAGCATACGGATCGTCGGGGTGACCTCTATATCAATCTTCAGGCGGGGCGCCAGGTCCTCAACGGATACGATGCCATGTGCTTTGTGCGCTATCGCGGAGACAGCGACTTTATGCGCCAGCAGCGGCAGAAGGATTTCCTGATGGCCTTCAAAGAAGGCATGATCGGCCAATGGCATCTTTTACCGCAAGTCGTTGACAAAGCGGCCGAAGTCCTTGGAGACGAATTGACGGACCGAGAGCTCGTTTCCATCGCGCTATTCGCGAAAGAGATTGGTCCCGAGAACGTCCGCATGGGCATGATTCCAGTCCGCGAACTTGCAAACTACGACCTCGCGATTGACCGGTCAAAGATGGAAGACACGTTGGTTGAGTTTAACTTTAAGCCCAACACCGTAGCACAGTTGGGCGCCGGCCGATGAGTTCGGGAGGGGCGTACGACCCAGACGCCGTTGACGACAAACCACGTGGGTCCTATCTTTCCAAGAAGGACCTTCGGAACCTGGCCGCTGTCTTGGTCATTGTCTTCCTCATCCTGATCCCTGTCTATAATCATCTTAAAGAAGACGCGAACAAACATCGCTGCGCCGGTAACTTCAAATCGATGGGCGACGCCATGGGACTCTACATGGCTGAAAACAACGACCGATTCCCTCCGGCGTACATTCAAACCGCTGATGGCTTTCCGCTCCTGCAGGACGGCCACCCGGTCACCTGGGCCGGAATCATCCGGCCGTACATGCCGGCGCGATACAACTTCGTTTGTCCCTCCGCGCACGAAAGCGAATACACGATCGCCGCCCATCCGACCGACCGCACGCAAACCCTTCCCATGACCTACGGCATGTACGTGGCACGGTCGGCTGCCAGCCGAAGTTCGATGTCGAATCCGGGACTATCGGTGCTTCTTTCCGAAACTTCTGCTTTCGGCGCCCGTGACACGCTTAACCCCGTTCCCTTTGCTAAGGATGGCGTTGACCTCAAATATGATGGCTTCCTGATCGGCTACGACAATACAAACTTCGCGCCCTCGTTTGCAGAACCAAATACACAAGCGCTCTTTGTCTCGCGGCTCGCCTTCCCGGGAACAAAGAACAAAGAGTTTACGGAGACGGGACCGGCACGACACAACAAAGGCAACCACTTCCTTTATGCGGACGGCAGTCTGCGAACGCTTCCGCCTACGGCAGCCCGCATCGAACGTATGGGTAAAGAGCGAATGGTTGGGCTCTGGTCCGACGACTAGCTTAACGCTCATCGGCTGGCTTGTACCAGCGTATCAACTCATCAAGAAGCGCTTTCCGGGAAAAGGGTTTCGCGACAAATCCGTCCATGCCCGCGTCACGACATTCGCGCCGCTCGTCGGTAAACGCTGCCGCCGTCAGCGCCACGATAGGAATGTGAACGCCCGACCCTTCTTCGATACTTCGAATGGCGCGTGTGGCTTGCAGGCCATCCATATTGGGCATGCGCACATCCATCAGTATGAGATCGAACGGCTGCGAACGGTAGGCGCTCACGGCGTCGGCCCCGTCCCCAACAACCACAACGTGGCACCCTTCCTTCTCCAGCATCCGGCGGGTCACGACGACATTTACCTGGTTGTCTTCTGCCATCAGGATGCGACACCCGCTCAGAGAGCTTTCAGCGGCATCCGCAGCCTTCGACGCACCTTCGACAGCCGCGTAGCGCAAACCGAAACAGATGCTGCGTTCGCCCGCCCGTTTCTGCTCCACCGTAATCGGTTGGCCAAACTCACGACAGAGAAGCGAAGCGGCGTGAAGTCCGACCCATCGCCCTTCAATCGACGCCATGCTCGGTGAGTCAAGCCGCCCCGAGATCGCGTCTTGCAACGCCTCATCTTCGATTGAGGCTTTAACCGGGCCAACACAAAGCTTGACCACTTCCTGATTAACTTCGATCGAAACCGTACTTTCACTACCATGTGCCATTAATGAGGCCATACGGCCCAACACAAACGCAAATGCGTCGCGCTCGATACGTACCATGGACGGCATATTGCTTTGTGCCACGACGTTGAGGTCCACTCCTTCTTCTCGAAAGATCTGCTCAACCAAACTGACAATATTCGTTGGCTCGATCACCTGTGCGCGCACTCCGGATTCAATGCGCGAAAGTTCGAGAATATCGTTAAAGAAGTTGAGCAGTTGACGGCTGCTTATCGCGATGCCTGTAACGTGCTCTTCTTGAATGGCATCAAGACTTGTGTCGGCAAGGTGTTGGGCATGTCCAATCACTCCGTTCAATGGCGTTCGAACTTCATGGGACATGTGGGCCATAAAGCGCATCTGGGCCTCGGCGGCCTGCTTGGCAACTTCGGCTTCTATCCTCATCCTTTCAGCAACCAATCGGCTTTCGGTGATATCGCGAAAGATGACCAGCGCGCCTTGATCTGATGGTACGACACTTCGTGTCAACCAAGTAGGCTGCGATAGTTCATCGATCCGAACCATGTCATGGTATGACACTTTATCGGTTACAGCTACGCGGATATGTGTTGCAAGCCCTTCAAAGTATGGATGATGCTCAAGAGCAGAAAGCATGCGAACGCTGGATGCGTGAATGCCCAGAAGTGTTCCCGCAGCAGCATTGCGGAACTCGTTGCGCAAGTCCGTCAGCGCGCCCTCGCGCGTCAGGATTGGATCAAAAACAAAATATAAATCGGGGCTGCTCTCGATGCCAGCCTGGATTCGCGCGGCCATGCGGTCCATCCGCACCTGCTCGATAGTCTGAAGAAGGCGCTCTTCTTGAAGGCGATACTTTCCGGCTACCTCTTCAAGTTCGGTACTGGTGTAGGTCGCCCGTCGAGACCATTCGTCAGCAAGTTCACGGTTGCCCACCTTCCGATATATAAAAGCAATGGCGTCACAAGCCACCGAAGCCAAGGGATAGGCGCCATTGGCCTCACAAAGTTCGCGTGCCTGCAATGATGGAGCGATGCGCCATTCGATCTCATGTATCGCCGCTGGATCCATGGAGTAGCCGTAGTACTGGCTCAGGCCTATCAGCCCAATCACGCTGGCAAACCAATCTCCCGTGTATTCCGCCCACTCCCTTCCCAATCGAAAGAGCGCTTCGACATGATCGCGATAGCCAACGTCTGAAGCGGCACTGGCGGCCGCGATCAGCAACCGCCCACAATACGTGTATTCATCTTGCTCAACCGAAATCTTGAGCGCGGCCTCGCAATGCTTGATCGCCTGGATGTACTGCTCACCTGCCGCACTGGCGCGTGATGCCCTTTCAGCTACTCGCAAACTGTCTTGGATGAAGCCACTTTGCAGATACTCTCGCGACAACTGCTCAAAGATGGCCATGACATCATTGTCTTCCTGCGCCGTTTTACGGTTAAAGTAGAGCAACAGTCCGCCGAGTTCTCGTGCGAAAAGCTGTGTCGTGGGCTTGACGTCAAGTAAAGCGAAATTATCAATGCCTTCGGCAATGCTGGCGGCCTCGTCGGGGCGGCCACGCAGGACCTGGGTTTGGGCTTCCAGCAGCTTCCCCACCACGAGATGCTCCCAGTCCGAGACCAGAACGCTGCGGCGCACCGCTTCCCGGGCAGCCTCCAGCGCGCCGTCCAGATCGCCGCGATACAGCCGCCACGACGCCAGGCGCACCGCATCCACAATGGGGCGCTGCCCGGCAGAGGAGAGGATTTCGACCTCCTTGCGCCGCCACTCAAATGTGGCAACCGGGCTTTCGGGATCAAGTTCCGACAAGGACGGAAGGGCGACGCTCAGGAGGTCAGCCTGTGGTGTTGGCACGGGTTCCAGGTTCATTCTCGCCCTGCGCTCATTTTAGCCATGCCGCAAGCCTCAATCCGCCGATGGAAAGGCCCAATGCGATAATGCGCTCGTGCCACACTGCGATTTCCGCTATTTTTCAGACGCTTTGAGGATGCACACCTCGGCTCAAATTCTCTTGCCGAATCCGCGCTTCGTTCCCCCCTACCCGGTCATGTTCCTGTTGCATGGCTTATCCGACGACGATTCGGTCTGGATGAGGCGGACCAGCATCGAGAATTATGCCGAGGATGTGCCCCTGATCATCGTCATGCCCAATGGAGGGCGGGGCTTCTATCTCGACGCCCAGCAAGGTTTTGCCTTTGGGACGGCAATCGGCGTGGAGTTGCCCAACCTCTTGCGGAACTATTTCCCGACACGGCCCGGATGGGCGATCACGGGTCTCTCGATGGGTGGTTACGGCGCCATGAAGCTTGGCCTTTCACATCCTGAGACGTTTCGCAGCGTCGTCTCGCATTCGGGCGTCCTGACCTTTGGTCACGACCCGGTCTACTTGGAGCGACCCGACACCGCTGGCGAATGGCGGCGGATCCTGGGCGAACAAATCGTCGGAGGGCCTGCCGACCTCTTCCCCCTCGTCCTTGCATCGGAGCCGAGACCGCGCCTTCGCTTTGATTGCGGGGTCGACGACCACCTGATCGAAGCGAATCGAACTTTCCATAGGCATCTTGTCGAGCATGGGATCGAGCATGAATATGAGGAGTTCGAGGGTGGCCATACCTGGGAGTATTGGGATCTCCATGTGCAAGAAGCGATCGCCTTCCATCGGGAGTCGCTTGGCATTTGACCACGTCCCGATTCATGCCAGAATCTATTGGCGATCATGCACGCCGGAGCACCCCAGCCATGAGTAAGAAAACGTTCAATGTCGGCCTGATCGGTTATCAGTTCATGGGCAAAGCCCATAGCAACGCCTACCGTCAAGTCGGCCGATTCTTTGATCTGCCCGCTGATATTCGCATGCACACGATCTGTGGTCGCAACGACGAGCGAGTCAAAGCCGCTGCAGCAAAGCTTGGCTGGGACCACTATGAAACCGATTGGCGAAAGGTCGTTGAAAACCCGGAGATCGACATCATCGACGTCTCCACGCCGGGCGACAGCCACGCAGAAATCTCGATCGCCGCTGCCAAAGCCGGAAAGATCGTGTGGTGTGAAAAGCCGCTCGGCAACACGCTCGATGAGGCAAAGCAAATGCTCGACGCCGTGCAGGAAGCGGGCGTCGCCAATGCGATCTTTCACAACTATCGCAAAGCTCCCGCCGTGGCTCTTGCGAAGCGCATGATCGAGGATGGTCGCCTTGGGACCATCTATCACTTCCGCGCTGTTTACTTGCAGGATTGGATCGCCGACCCCAACTTCCCGCTCGTCTGGCGACTTCAAAAAGAAAAAGCCGGCTCCGGGACCCATGGCGATATTAACGCACATATCATCGACCTTGGTCGGTACCTCGTCGGTGAGTTTAACGAAGTATGCGGCTACCTGCACACCTTCATCAAGAAGCGCCCCCTGGCGGGAGCGATCGATGACCGACTGGGCGCGGCAGCCAGCACGGAAATGGGCGACGTCACGGTGGACGACGCCGCGATGTTCCTGGCCAAGTTCAAGAACGGTGCCTTGGGTACGTTTGAAGCGTCGCGCTTCGCCGTTGGCCGCAAGAACCACAACCGCTTTGAGATCAATGGCAGCAAAGGCTCAGTGGTCTTCAATCTGGAACGAATGAACGAGCTGGAATATTACAACGAAGGCGATGATGCGGACGCAAAGGGCTTCCGGCTGATCCAGGTCACCGATGGAGCCCATCCCTATGCTGGCAACTATTGGCCCGCAGGACACATCATCGGCTATGAGCACACCTTTGTCAATCTTGTGGCCGATGCCTTGACCGCTATCGCCGAAGGTAAGCCCATTTCTCCGAACTTTGAAGATGGCTATCGGAATCAGTGCGTCCTGGATGCCGTTGAGCGAAGCAGCGCGTCCCGCACTTGGGAAACGCCTTAGGCCGAGTGGCTACCGCGCGCCAAAGAAGACTTGCGCCAGCAGGTAGTTCGCCACATAGACCAAGACCATCGAAATGACCACGGTGTCGGTCGTCGCTCGACCGACACCCACGGCGCCTTGTGTCGTGCGCATCCCCTGACGGCAGGCGACTAAGGCGATAATCAATCCAAAGACCGGTGTCTTCCAGATGCCGCCCCAGAAGTCCCAAGGACGTACCCATTGCTGGAGGGACTGCAAGAAGGACTCTGCGGGTACGCCGTTAACGGCCGACACCAGCATCCCACCGATAATTCCCGAGTAATCGCCGATCAAACAAAGGATCGGGAGCATCAAGACGGCCGCAAGAACGCGCGGGATCACCAGATAGTTCGTCGGATGGACGCTGAGCATTTTCAGCGCATCGATCTGCTCCGTAACCGCCATCGTGCCGATCTGGGCGGCCATAGCCGAGCCAGCCCGAGCCGCCACCATGATGCCGGCCAGCACCGGGGCGATCTCGCGCGCGACCGCAAGGCCGACGGTCGCCCCGGCCAGTGAACCCGCGCCAAAGCGCACCAGGAACTCGGTGGAATAGAGGGCCAAGACGGCGCCCGAAAAGAAGGTGGTCAGGGTCACGATGGGCACCGACGCCGCGCCGACGAAGGCCATTTGGTTGATGACCTCGCTCCATTCGAACGGTCGCCGGAAGAGACGGCGGAGCGTGTCCCCAAGCAGGATGGCGAGGTCTCCGACAAAGGTCAGAAAGTTCGCAATTGGGGTGACAAGGACGCGCTCCATAGCTGTTCGTGAACTAACGCACCAAGATCAGGGACGTCGCGAACGACCCAGTCAGAACCTTAGCCTGCCGTTTCGCTGCCAGTCCCTTCATCACTTGACCCCATTAACGAAGGATCCCCAAGTTTGAGGACATCGTGAGCGATGGCGTTGACAAGGCTGAGCCTTGCCGAGCGCACCCGTTCATCATCAACGAGCACCATCGTCTCATCAAAGAAACGATGGAGGAGCGGCGAAGCGTCCGCGAGTGTATCCAGCGCATCGTCAACACGCAGATGAGTCAAGTGGCGATGAAATTCCCTCGAGCGCCCCTCCCACTCCCTGAACAACATGAGGGCAACCTCGCTCTCGAGGTCAGCCTCACGGATATCCGATAACGCACGTGGAACCTGCATGCCCTTGGACTGTGCCGAGCGCGCCAAGTTGACCGGCCTGGTCAGTGTTTGAAGCAACTTCGCGTTTCCGGCCAGACGCTCCATAGCCTGAATCCGAGCATGCGTCAAGTCGGTGTTCCATTCGACCGCCAAGGCCGCCTCGAGGATGTCGGATCGCACGCGGCTCGACTGATATTGGATGCGCGCCTGCAAGAGTTCAATCAATTGCTGCTTCGTTGCTACCGTGTCAATCGCGACTCCTTGCTCGACATAGAGCCGTGCCGACTGCTCCACCAGCGCCAACACCTTGTCGCCATCGATATCCGCAACAAAGTCATCCCACGTATTGCGCAAGTACTCGCGCGAGGACAGGAGAATGGTTGCCGCACGGCGCAGTCCGTAGGGATCGCTCGAACCTTTGGGAAGGATGCCGATCCCCACGTAACCCGTGAGTCGGTCGATCTGATCGGCCAATACGAGAGTGGCGACGAGCACAGAATTCGCCTGTTCAAAGTCTCTGAGGCTTACGCTGGAGTACTGATGGCGCACGGCCTTGGCAACCGAATCGCTGCGGCCTTCTCGTTGCAGATACTCCGCGCCGATCAGTCCCTGTAGCGCCGGCAGTTCAGAGACGAGGCCCGTGCTCAGGTCGGCCTTGGCATAGAGCCCAGAAACTCGGGCTTCCTCGCGAAGGTGGACTTGATCCGGACGGAGTCTCTCCAGTACTAGAGGACACAGCGCGGCCAGTCGCTCGGCTCGCTGCCGCACGGTTCCCAACTTTTCGTGAAAGACGATCCCTTCGGTCTTGGCCAGGAAGTCGTCCATCGTGAACTTTTGGTCCTGGTCGTAAAAGAACTTGGCGTCGTTAAGACGGGCGTTGAGCACCCACGCGTAGCCTTCGCGCACCGTATCCTCATCCCCCCCGTTGCGAATCGCGACAAATCGGTTCGTCAAGTTCCCCTCACCATCTCGAACGGGGAACACACGCTCGTGCTTGGCCATCGCGGTGACCAGCACGCACTCCGGCAGTTCCAAGAACGATTCGCGGAAAGAACCCTCGACGGCGGTCGGCCATTCGGTCAAATAGACGTTCTCTTCAACAAGCGCCTCGGGCAGCTCGGCGACTCCCGATAAGGTCCCGCTGGCTTCGTCCCGAATCCGATTTCGCCGCTGGGCGGGATCCGGCTCCACCTTGCGCGTTCGCAAACCCGTGACCAAGGCTTCAATGTTTGTCGCTGAAAACTCGTCCGGCGCCATAAAGCGATGCCCACGCGAGGTGAGGCCAGAGGCGATACCCTCCAACTCGAAAGGTACAAGTTCTCCGCCGAAAGCGGCAAGAATCCAACGGATCGGTCGGGCAAACCGCATGCGTGACGAGCCCCACCGCATCGTCTTTTCGAAGGAGAGTCCGCGAATACATTCCGGCAAGATTTCGGCCAGCAGCTCCCGCGTCGGTCGACCGGGAATGGTCTTGGTCACCCACACATACTCGCCCTCCCGCCTTGCATCGGTCGGCTCGACGCCCTGCCCCCGGCAGAACCCGAGGAGCGCCTTGGTCGGCTCACCGCTGGCGTCAAAGGCAGCCTGGATCGATGGCCCGCGCACGTCTTTGACCTCATCTTCCTGCTGTTCTTGAACGTCCACAAAGGAAACGATCAAGCGGCGCGGCGTCCCCATCGCCACCGAGTCCCCGAAGCTCAGACGGGCTTCGGCCAGACGCTCGCTGATGACCTGCTGCAGTTCGTTGAAAGCCCGCTCCACCGCCGTCGCGGGGAGTTCTTCGCATCCGACTTCCAACAGCAATTCCGGCATCGGGCCGGAAGTGTACCTACGCCTCTGTCAGCGCCTCGTCCACGTTCGCAAACACACGCGCAAGTCCTGGCTCGCTGCGGATCCACGTTCGCTGGCGCTTGGCATAGCGCCGCGTTTCTTGGATCACGACCTCAAACGCCGACTCCCACGAGCAAAGCCCTGACGAGGCATTCCACAGCGACCGATAGCCGATGGCTCGCATTCCTGGGTCCTCGCGGCGCACCCCCCACCGCCGCAGACGAGCCACTTCTTCCGGCCAGCCAGCCTCGATCATCGTCAGCGTGCGCGCACGAATCCGCTCGTCGGTCAACTCCCGGGGCGGCACCACGGCCACCTTGACTTTTGGCACGTCCGGCAACGCGAAACGAACCTGGCGCGGCGGAGCGAGCACGCGCTCCAAGGCGCGTCGCACACGCAAGGGGTTCGCGCGGTCGATCGCCGCCCCCGGCAAAAGCCGATCGAGCTCGGCCAGCGCAGCCTGATGGCTCATCTCGGCGACTTTGGCTCTCAGTTCCGGGTCGGGCTTGCCTGCCATCTCCTGCCAGCCTTCGAAAAGCGCACGCAGATAGAGCCCGGTGCCGCCAACGATCACCGACGAGCGCCCCGCGTTCACTGCCTGGGCCACCTCGCGCGCCGCCAGGGGCACCCACTCGCCGACGCCAAACTCCTGATCGGGATCGAGCAGGTCCAGCAGCCGGTAGTCGCGCCGGGCCGGGGGTTTGGCCGTCCCGATGTCCAATCCGCGATAGACCTGAAAGGCGTCGGCGTTGATCAGCTGGGCGCCAAAACGCTCGGCCAAGGCTTCGGCGAGTTGCGTTTTGCCGGAAGCGGTGGGCCCCATGACCGCGACCACCGTTGGCCGGTCCAGGCGGAGGAGCGACACCGCTCAGTCCGAGCCGGAAGTGGCCCAGGGCGACGTGTAGTTGGGCGGCTCTTTGGTGATGGCGACATCGTGCGGATGACTCTCGCGCAGGCCGGCGTTCGTGATCTTCATGAACTCCGCCCGGCTGCGGAGCGCGGCGAGGTTCTCCGCGCCGACGTAGCCCATGCCCGACCGCAGACCGCCGACGATCTGATAGAGCGTCTCGTGCAGGGGGCCTTTGAATGGCACGCGGCCCTCGATGCCCTCGGGCACGATCGGCGCGCTGCCGTCCTTGATCTGCATGTATCGGTCGGAGGAGCCTTGCTTCATGGCGGCCACGCTGCCCATTCCTCGGTAGACCTTATAGGCTCGGTTGCGATAAATCTCGAGTTCGCCAGGGCTTTCTTCGCATCCCGCGAACATGTTGCCCATCATGACCGCGCTTGCCCCGGCGGCCAGACATTTGACCACGTCGCCCGAACTGCGCACGCCGCCGTCGGCGATCGTCGGAATCCCAAGCTCCTGCGCTTCCGTCGCGCAGTCCATGATGGCCGTGAACTGGGGCACGCCGACGCCGGCCACCACACGGGTGGTACAGATCGACCCTGCGCCGATACCGACCCGCAGGCAGTCCGCGCCGAGCTTGGCCAGATCGCGCACGGCTTCTTTTGTCGCGACATTCCCCGCCACGACACGCAGGTCGGGCAGTCGCTGTTTGAGCATCTTCAGGCAGTTCATCACCCCCGCGCTGTGACCATGCGCCGCATCAATCACCACGAAGTCAACCCCGGCCTCGAAAAGCGCCTTGGCCCGCTCATAGGGCTCGCGCAGCGCGCCAATCGCCGCGCCGACCACGAGGCGTCCTTTGGCGTCCTTGGTCGCGAACGGGTGGCGCTTGACCTTGAGAATATCTTTGATCGTGATGAGGCCCATCAGCTTGCCGTCCGCATCCACGATGGGCAACTTTTCGATGCGGTGCTCGGCCAAGAGCTCTTCGGCCTGGTCCAGGTCGGTCCCGACCGCCGCCGTCACGAGGTTCTTGCTCGTCATCCGCTCGGAAATGCGCTTGGAGTAGTCCGTCTCGAAGCGGATATCGCGGTTGGTCAGGATGCCGACCAGCTTGCCGTCAGGGTCCACGATGGGTACGCCGCTGATGTGATAGTGATCCATCAGGTTGACGGCGTCCTGGATGGTCTTTTCTGGCTCCAGCTTAATGGGGTTCGTAATGACGCCGTGTTCGGACCGCTTGACACGATCGACCTGTGCCGCTTGCTCGTCGATCGACATGCTGCGGTGAATCACCCCGACACCGCCTTCGCGCGCAATGGCGATGGCCAGGCGCGCATCCGTCACCGTGTCCATGGGGGCGGAAACCAGCGGCGTCTGCAGCGTGATGCCCGGCATGAGCTCGGCCGAGGTGTCGACTTCGCTGGGGAGAACCTGGGTCGCGTGGGGCACGAGGAGAACGTCGTCGAAACTGAGACCTTCGCGGAATTGGGCCATCGTGCCATTGGATTATGGCCCGGATTGGAGCCGACTGTCAGACATCCGTTTGTTCCCAAATCCAACAATCCGCTAATCCATCGCAAACGATCTTCAAGATTCCCTACCCATCGCGATCAAGGGATTGTTAAAATCGGGACTCATGAGCGTGGCGGGCGCATTATGTTCTCCCATAGTGATCGCCGATCACGATGCTCCCGTACGGGCCGTTTCGTTCGGCGAAGGGCGCCTGATGGCAACCTGCGATGTCCAGCGGACAGTGAAAGTTTGGCGGGATGGCGAGCGCCTGTGGAGCCGTAATTTCCGCCATGTCTCCGACCGCTACCGGGCGATGGACTCGGTGCGCGCCATTCTGTTTTCGCCGTGTGGCGAGCTGCTCTTTGCCGCATCGGGCGAGTCGGTCTATGCCCTTGACTCCTCGACCGGCGAAGTCGCCTGGCGTTTCGACTGCCCGCCGCACCTGGTGTTCATGGTCACCGCCCCGCAGACCCTGGCCGTTTCGCGGTTGGGCTATGTGGCCGCTGCCATGGGGGACGGCTCCATCGGCCTGTGGACCTTTGCGGGCGAGCAGACCGCGCTCTGGTTTGAAAACGACGCTCCCCGCTACATCGGGTTTATGCCCGATGGGCGACGCTTGGCAGGCACCGACGGGTTCGCGGTCTCCACATGGGATGTCGTCACCCAGGAGCGTCTCTCACGGTTGGAGCTCGATGGCCGCGTCTTTGGGTTCGTGACCTCGCCACTGGATCCCGTCATTGCGACTCGGACGCTAAGAAATGTTACGGTTTATTCACCCGATATTGAATTGATCGTCTCGCGCTTCAAAGTGGACCCGGGTTTGCCCGCGATGGCGTTTGATCCGACACGGCCGCGCTTGGTGGTTTCGGATCAGCGCAGCGTCAGCGTGCGTTCCTACGAAGGTGAGCGACTGTGGCACGCCAAGTCCCCGGATGGCCCCATCCTCTGTTGCGCCATTGACGCAAACGGCATGCCCGTCGTCGGATGTGGCGATGGCAACGTCTACCGCTGGTCGCTGATGGTCTGATCGGCGATCAGCCGACCGCCGCGCACCGTTGCCCCAACGACAATTCCCGCCGCAATCAGCACCAAGTTCTTGACGACATACTGCCCCTCCAGGCTCAGCCCAAACGGCGGGTGGGGGACCATTTCCGGAAACGCGATGAAGAAACTCGCCAGCGTTCCGGGCATCTGCAAAAAGAGCAGCAGCAGCGTAAGCCGCATGAACACGTTGAAGATCAGCCCCAAACCAATCAGGCATTCCCAGGTCGCGAGAACGGGAAGCGATACGTTCGGCCCCACAACTCCAAAGGTCAGCACTTCGATCGTGCGGCCCGCGAGCCCTTCGGCGGGACTGATGCCGGGAAAGAACTTGAGGGCGCCGAACCACAAAAAGACGATGCCCACGCTGACGCGAAGCAGGAAAACGCCATGCCGCGCCATCCAACGAACGACGACGGGATCCACCCGGTCGAAAAGCTCGTAGAGCGACGTGCGCCGCACCGCCTCATTATCCTGAGAACAGGCAAACGGGGCCATACGGCAGCGATCATCAGAGGCCATCTTTGGCTCAGGTACGCTCGCTCGCCGTGACCTACGCCATTCGCCGGCTTCAGCTCACGAAGCTGTATCCCCTGGCCATTAGCCGGGGCGTCTCCTCTGGATCGGAAAACCTCTTCCTTACGCTAACCGATGGGCCGCACTGGGGGATCGGGGAGTGCGCACCCGCCACGGGAGACGAGGGCGCCGCGGCGCGTGCCGAAGCCCAATTGTCGGCGTTCCTTGACGCAGGCATTGAGGGCCAGGCGATCTACGACATCTGGCAGCGAGCTCACGAGTCGGGAATGGACGCCCCCGCGCTCGCGGCGCTGGACACGGCGCTTTGGGACCTGGAGGCGCGGCGGCTCGGCGTGCCGCTCTATCGCATGTTGGGGCTGCCGCGTCGGACCGTGGCCACCAGCATCACCATCGGCATCAACCCGCCCGAAGTCGTTCGCGAGCGCGTCCCCGACCTTTTGCGCCGCACTGGCACCCAGTACCTCAAGATCAAGCTGGGCAATCCGGCAGGAATCGACGCCGACAAAGAAAGCTTTCTTGCTTCCAAGGAGGCTGCCGCGCCATTTCGTGCCGGGCTCCGCGTGGACGCCAACGGCGGATGGGGGCTGGACGAAGCCCTCGAGATGCTGCCCTGGCTGGCAAAGCATGGCGTCGACTATGTCGAGCAGCCGCTGCCGCAAGGCCAGGAGGAAGAGCTGCCGGTTCTCTATCGCAGCCGCCCCCTGCCCATTTTTGTCGATGAAAGTTGCCGCCTCGCGGCCGACGTGCCGAAAGTCGCCCCTTGGGTCGATGGGGTGAACCTGAAGCTGATGAAAACCGGCGGCGTGACCGAGGCGCTGCGCCTGGTCGCGACGGCTCGCGCTCACGGGCTGAGCACAATGATCGGCTGTATGAGCGAAGGGTCGGTTGGCATCGCCGCGGGCGCACACATCGCCGCGCTCTTCGACCACGTGGACCTGGACAGCCATCTCAACTTGAACCCCGACCCCGCCGAGGGGCTGCTGAACGAAGGTGGCCAGATCCTTCCGACCGAGGCGCCCGGATTGGGCGTTCGTCTGCGCGATGCTTGACGCGAAAGCGCGCCTTGCGCTTTTTATGCCGGGCGCGCTGCTCTCAGACATTGGCAAGACGGGAGTTGGCGTCCTTCGATATTCCCCGCTCGATGTCGTCGCCATCATCGACCCGGACGCCGCCGGACAAGACGCCGCCCGTCTGCTGCCCCGTGTCCGACCTTGCCCAATCGTCGCCCGCATCGAGGAAGCACATGCTGTCGGTGCCACCGCGCTTGTCCTCGGCACCGCGCCGCCAGGCGGGCGTGTACCGGACGACTGGTGGGCCACCATCGACCGCGCGGTTGAACTCGGGATGTCGGTGGTCAACGGCCTGCACGATCGCCTCGCGCCGCGCTACCCCCACCTGGCCAAAGGGCAGACCGTATGGGACATTCGCATCGAGCCCGCCGACTTGAAACCCGGCTCTGGCGCGGCCGCGTTCCTTCCCAACCGGCGCGTGCTCCTCGTGGGAGTCGACATGGCGATCGGCAAGATGACTGCCGCCCTCGAACTCCATGCCGCCGCCGAACGCCGCGGGCTGCGGTCCGCCTTTGTGGCGACGGGGCAGACCGGCATCATGATCGCGGGGCGCGGCACCCCCCTCGACGCCGTGCGCGTGGACTATGCCGCGGGCGCGGTCGAGCGTGAGGTGATGGCCTGCGCCGACGCCGAGATTGTGTTCGTCGAAGGTCAAGGCGCGCTGAACCATCCGGGGGCTACGGCGAACCTGGCCCTGATGCGCGGCTCGATGCCAACCGACCTGGTGCTCTGCACCAAGGCCGGGATGCGCGAGCTTCAAAAGACGCCGGGCTACCCGCTGCCGCCGCTTTCGGAACTGCTTCGCCTTTATGAGGACCTCACCTCCGCATGCGGGACGTTCCCCAGAGCACGGGCACGCGCCGCCGCCGTGGACACTCGGGGGCTTGACGAAGATGCGGCGGCAAAGGCGATTCGGGCCATCGAGGCCGAAGCCCATGTGCCCGCCGACGACCCGGTGCGGAACGGCGCGGATCGCCTGCTATCGGCCATCCTCGAAGCATGATCGCCGCTCGTCCCACGCTGGACGCTATTCGCGCCGAGTTTCCGGCCCTGCAGTCCTCCACGGTATTCTTCGAGAACGCGGGCGGCTCGCAGGTGCCGCGATCGGTGGCCGATGCCGTACGCGATTACATGCTGGAGTCGTACGTCAACTACGGCGCGCCCTACCCAGAATCCGAGTCCGCCGGCGAGACGGTTCGCCAGGCTCACGCCTTGGTCAATCTGATGATGAACGGAATCGGGTTGGGCGAGGTGATCCTTGGGGCCTCGACCTCCCAGCTGTGCCGCATGCTCGCCGACTGCTATCTGGAGGTCCTTCAGCCGGGCGACCGCGTGGTTGTCGCTGCCTCGGGTCACGAAGCCAACATCGGCCCATGGATGCGGTTGGCCCAGTTTGGCATCGACGTGCAACTTTGGCCCCTCGATCGAGATGCTGAAGCCTGCACGCTGGAGGACCTCTTACCGCTGCTCAACCCACGAACCAAGATCGTGGCCTTCCCTCATGTTTCAAACCTGACTGGGCACGTGATGGACGTCGCCGCCGTGGCCGAGGTCGCCCATGCTGCGGGCGCCGAGATCGTCGTGGACGGGGTCGCCTACGCCCCCCACTCCGCCATCGACGTCGCGGCGTGGAAGGCGGACTGGTACGTTTACTCGACCTACAAGGTCTATGGTCCGCACATGGGCGCGCTGTTCGGCACCCACGAGGCACTGGGGAAGCTCACTGGGCCGAGCCACTTCTTTATCCCGCGGGATGCCTGGCCGACGAAGTTTGAGCTCGGCGCGATCAGCCACGAGGGATGCGCGGCGATCCTCGGCTTGGCGCCCTACCTGCGATTTTTGGCCGGATCGGAAACCTTGTCGCGAGCCGATGTGCGGACCGCGTTTGAGACGATGGAGCACTACGAGCGCCAAGCGACCCGCCGCATGATCGACTTTCTGGTCGCGGACTCTCGCTATCGGGTTGTCGGGCCGAAGTCATCCGGCTCTGAGCGGGTGGGTACGATCGGATTCCTTCACCGCGACCGATCTCCGGCCGAGATCGCAGATCGTGCCGGCGCCGCTGGCATTGGAATGCGCAGCGGACACATGTATTCGTACCGGCTGTGCGAAGGGCTCGGCATCGACCCCGCGACCGGCGTCGCTCGGGTCAGTTTTGCGCACTACAACACCGTCGACGAAGTCGACCGCCTGATCGCGGTGCTCGAAACGCTTTAGGGCGCCATCGCCAGCCACTCGGGCCAGCGGGTGTCGGCCGCCAGCCGCAGCCGCGCATAGTCGTTCTGCGACGCCTGGCGAAACACGTTCCCCGGCGAGAAGTCAATCGAGATGCCGTTCGAGTTAGGCGACTGGTCGTTATGCCCTTCCCACACCACGGCGTTCTGAACCGCGTTCTGAACGTTCTGCGCGGCGTTCCGTACCGACGTATTGACAATCTCGGTACGGATGTTGCGGCAGAGGTCGAAGAGGTCGCGATAGTAGCGCACCGACGTTTGACTGTAGGTCTGGGTGTTCTGGCGCACCACCTGGATGTTGCCGCCGATGCTGTTGACGTTCGCAATCAGCTGCGCAGCGAGACTGTTGAGGGCCGTCGCGAGCGCCGGCAGTCGCGAGGTGTCGATCACGCTTTGAGTGATCTTGCGGGTGCGGTACTCGGGGACGGCAAGCATGCCGTCCACAAACGCTTTGGTAAGGTCGCGCGTGGATGCGTTCGGGTTATCTCGGAAAACCTTAAAGATACGATCGTACGGATAGCCTTCCCCGGGCGGGCTCTCTTCGCTCCCAACGACGAACTGCGCCTGATCCTGAATCTCATAGGCGACTTCGAGCATCTGCATCAGACTGGCGTCCCACGCGATGATGTCCCACTTGTCAGGTCCCAAGTTCTGGGCCAGCTCCCAGGTGTTGATCGAGGTGCCGAACTCGTCGTCGTAACTGACGCCGCGGGTCGGCATCGCCTCGTGCGGGGCGCGACGCCAGCCGTTGCCATGATTCCAGATCACGAGGACATATCGATCCGACGGGAACGTCGAGCGGCCCCATTCACAGAACTCGCGAAGGGTTCGTGGCGAACCCATGTCCACCCCTTTACCCATGTCTTCGATCAGGTCGGAGGCGATGCTTCCTGTCGTGTCGTGCTTCACCAGGTATCGGCGCGTGCCCTGGAACGGGAAGTCCGGCGCGACAAACCCAGCCTGCTTCCATTGGACCACAAAGCGAACGTCTGGATTGTCAGCCACCTGCTCCATTTGATTCACGTTTAGCGAGCTAAACATAGCCAAATCGTTTGCCGCATTCATGTACACCAGGACCGTCCACTTGGAGCGCGGAAACTCGCCGCTGGTTACCGATACATTGGCAATGGCCGACAAGCCGCCCAATCCATAGGTCGCGCGAAGAGTCGACGCCCCCACTTTGAGCCCTTTCGCGATTCCCGTTTGGGTGTTGACTTCCAGATTGTCGTTGCTCGCGTCCCACACAATGGAGTCCGGCTCGGCAAAGACGCCGTTGCCCCCGTTTGTGAGGTGCGCAAAGAAGGGCTTGGTTCGCGCGACCTGGATCGTCGCCTCAGTCGGAACGACCCGGATCCCCGTGGGGTCCACGCCGACGGCAGAGCGGAATCCAACCGGCCCTTCGACCGTCACTTGAGTTTCGATCAAGCCGCGGAGAACGCCCCCGCCCCCCGCCTGAGAATAGAGTTCCGCACTCAGGATGTAATCGCCGGCAGGCAACGGATCGAAGGCGAACGACTGCTCGGTCTGCCCAGAGAACGTCAAGACCGCCGATCGCATCTGTCGGCGCGACATATCGAAAACGCGGACCACCTGGGAATCGCCGGTCACGCGCCGCCCGCGGCTCGACCAATCGGTGACGTAGGTCACCACGCCTTCGCTCGGCGCACTCCCTCCGCCGCTGCCGCCACAGCCGATGGCCACCATGGCCAGCGCAACGGAAAGGACGCCGAAGACAAAAGGGGTTCGCATGGGACGACTCATTGTGGCACGCGGCGCACTTGGATCATCCGACGTTTTGAACCTGCTATCGGTTCGCCGGATTAGGGATTCGGGCCGAGCATGCCACGGGCCGCCTGCAGCACGTGAATCGCCGGCACGACGTTCCGACTGAGTCGCGCAAAGAAAACCGACTCATGCTCAAATGGCGGATGGTCGAAACTGGAAACGATCGCGTAGCTGTCTTCGGCCTGCGCTAGATAGTCGATCGTCGCCTCGGACTCGTGCGCGCTCTTGAGGCGACGCAAAAACTCCGGATAGACGCCGGACCAGAAAAGGATCGTATCGCCAATGTGCCGGTGAACCTGCCGTTCCCGCTCGAACGAGTTGGCGTTGAGGGTCACATCGCCTTCGAGAAGCATGTCGCCGATCGTTGTCAGCCGCGTTCCAAGCGGGTCGCGAATCGAAAAGACGCTGTCCCGATGGAGAAAGCGCACGAGCAGATCAGTCAAGTAGCGCTCCATGAGTTCATCGGCCGTGGGTCCGAACTCTTTGGCGGCGGCGTCGTGGATGACCGCGGTGAAGAAGGCGCGGATTGGGTGGCTTTGAGGGATGTCGCTGCTCATCGTTCCGTTTTCCGGATAGACGCATCGGACCTATCGATCCGATTCGCTCCCGGCTTTCTTCTTCTGATGACAATTGCGTCAAATCGAGTTCCCATTGGTTTCCCCGCACGCTATAGTGTAGGGACGCAACATGCGGTGGATCTTCGGCGGCGCGTTCTTGGTCTTGATGGTCCTCTCGATCGTGGCATGGAGGATTGCTCCTGAACCACCTGGCGGCCCTGACAAGGTCACGTTGGTTTGGGCCACCGACAACAATCCCGTCCGCGAAGCACAGGTCGCCTTATTCAATAAGCTGAATCCGGACCTCCATCTCACGATTGACCCGGTGAACAACGCGCGTGAAAAAGTCATCGTGCAATCAATCGGCGGGGTTGGCCCCGACTTGTTCGATACCTATGGCTTTGAGTCGCTGAGGGCTTTCGTCAACTCCGGCGTGGCGTGGGATATCACGGATCCGCTGCGCGAGGAAGGCATCATTGTCGAAGATCTGATCTGGCCGGTCGGGGTGTCGTCGTGCGTTATGAGTGGACGCACTTACGGTTTTCCCGCCAACGTCAATGCCGATGCCATTTGGTACAACAAGGACCTTTTTGACGAGGCCGGCGTGCCCTACCCCCGGCCCGGCTGGACCTGGGAGGAACTCATTGAAACGGGCAAGAAGCTCACCCAGCGCGACGCCAACGGACGCCCCGTAAGATTCGGACTCTATTTTTCTTTTGATGCGTGGCAGAACATTGTGCGCACGTTCGGCGGGCAGCTTTGGGAGGACGGCGGGACACGCTGCGTGATCGACTCTCCGGACGCCGTCGAGGGGCTCCAAATGCTGCAAGACCTCATGTACACGCACCGCGTCGTCCCTTCGCCGCAAGAGGAAGCCACGCTGTCGACGCAAGGCGGCTGGGGGTCGGGAGGCATCACCTTCCTGATGGGCGGAAGGGTCGCGATGGCTTTTGGCGGGCGCTGGTGGCTCAATTTGATTCGAAAAGAAGCGCCGAACCTTCGATTGGGCGTCGTGGAACTGCCGTTTACCAAGCGCAATAGCGTGGTAGGCGGTGCACGATGCGTTCTCGTCAACTCCAAAAGCCCAAAGCGAGATTATGCGCTGCGATTCATCAAGTTTCTGTCCGGGCCAGAGTACAACCAGCTGCTCAATGATCAGGCGGATGCCTTGGCTCCGGTCAAATCCTATAGCTTTACGGAGCGCTTCTTGCATAACCCGGAATGGCCCGATGAAGACTACAATGCGGTCTGGCGCGAAGTCGTCTCCAAGTCGACGCCGGAGGAAGTCAACCCCTTTGTGAAAGGGGCCGAGCTGGGGCCGCTCAACCAGCAGCTGGACCTCATCAAGGCGAACCTCAAGCCCGCCCCGGCAGCCGCCCGCGATGCGGCCAAAAACATGGATGACCGCATTCGGCGACAGGCCAGGATGCGTCCTGAACTCGCCGAACTTTATCAGCAACTCACCGGGGTAGCGCCGTAGCCATGGGCGGCCGCCGTCGCATCGCGCTCTGGGTTGCTCTCTGTTTTCTTCTCCCCAATTTCCTCGGCTTCTTGGTGTTTACCGTTGGCCCGGTCCTCTTTTCGGTTGGCGCAAGCTTCACCGACTGGGATTTGCAGGGAGTGGAGTCGACACGCATCGTCGGGCTGGATAACTACGGGAGCATCATTACCGACACACAGTTCTGGCTCTACTTTGTCAATACCGTTTATTTTATGCTTGGCTTGCCGATCTCCCTCTTCGGCTCATTGGCCGTGGCCGTGATGCTGAGCAACAAGATCCGAGGGCTGGTCGCCTACCGCACGCTTCTCTATTTGCCCAGCGTCACCGCAGGGGTGGCGACGATGCTGCTTTGGAAGTCGCTCTACAATCCCGAATTTGGGCCCGTCAACGCGGCGCTCGAAGGCTTTTTCCGCGGCATCGGCTTCTCCGATTTTCAAGGCCCAAGATGGCTGCTTTCAACCCAGAACATTTTTGGTCTTGGCGTCGAGAAAGTCTCGATCGTGGGCAGCCAGTTTGGCATTGGAGCCCGTGAAGCCCTGCTCCTGATGGGTGTTTGGGGCTCGTTTGGCGGCGCAAATATGATCCTTTATCTGGCTGCCCTCACGAACGTGCCTCAGGAACTGACCGAGGCGGCGGAACTGGACGGCGCGGGTCGATGGCAAACATTCCGCAACGTCACCTGGCCCCAGCTGGCTCCCACGACCTTCTTCATCGTGGTGATGGGTGTGATTGGGGGCATGCAGGGCGGTTTTGAACAGGCGCGCGTCATGACCCAAGGCGGCCCCGCCGGGGTCACGACGACCCTCAGCTACTACATCTACAACAAAGCATTTACGGAATATCAGCTGGGCTATGCGAGCGCCGTTGCGATGATTCTCTTTGTCATCATCTTGATCTTTACGCTTATCAACTGGAAGTTCGGCAATAAAGAGGTGAACTACTGATGGCGGCAGATGGGGTGCGTGGCGAGTCCCGGCGAAGGTTCTGGGTTCATGTTGGCCTTGTGGCCCTTGCCGTGCTGAGCCTCATTCCGTTTGTTTGGATGATGCTGATGAGCGTCAAGCCGCTGATGGAGGTCGAATCGCTCAACCCGTTGCCGAGCGTTTGGCGATTCGACAACTATGGCTCCGTTTTCGAGAATGTCCCGTTTGCGCGCTACTACTTTAACTCGCTGTTTATCGCGCTTTGGGTGACCTTTTTGGTCTGCCTGACCAGCTCCATGGCGGCCTTTGCCTTTAGCCGCTTGCGGTGGCCGGGCAGGGACCTGATCTTCAAGGCGTATCTCGCCACCATGATGATCCCCGGATTGGTCACCATGGTCCCGAACTACGGATTGATGGTCAGGCTCGGGTTTCTCGACAGCTACGTCGGCCTGATCGTCCCCGCGGCTTTCTCAGCCTTCGGCACCTTCCTGTTGCGCCAGTTCATGCTGTCGATCCATCCCTCGCTCGATGAGAGCGCCGAGATCGATGGCGCGTCGCCGTGGTGCGTTTTCTGGGACGTCATCATGCCGCTCGCTCGGCCCGGCATCATCACCCTGGCCATCTTCACCTTTATGGGCAGTTACGGCTCATTCCTTTGGCCGCTGATCATGACGAAAAGCCAAAGCCTCTATACCCT
Source organism: Fimbriimonadaceae bacterium (assembly GCA_046292875.1). Classification (GTDB taxonomy): domain Bacteria; phylum Armatimonadota; class Fimbriimonadia; order Fimbriimonadales; family Fimbriimonadaceae; genus JBKBQD01. The sequence continues at coordinate 25,720 of JBKBQD010000007.1, read as the reverse complement.
TCCCATCGGCATGCTCTATTTCGATAGCCAGTACCAGCGCATGACGAACGTTCTGATGGCGGCGAGCGTGATGAACGTCGTGCCGCTCATCATTGTCTTCCTCTTTGGCCAGCGCTTCTTCGTGAAGGGATTGATGCTCGGCGCGGTCAAGGGCTAGCGGGTTTGGGGGCCAGCCGTATCCGGATCAGCAGCTCGCGTGTGGTCGATTTCCCGTCCTTGAGGTCCGTCACCGTGCTGACCGATTTTGCCTGTACGTCGGTGGACTGCACCAGTTTTTTCGCCATGTCAAACACGATCGTTCCGGTTCCTTTCACGATCGTTTTCACTTGAGCGATCGCATCTTCTTGCTTGGCGGCGACCGACTTTGACTCATCCTCTAACACCGTATAGGTTTGCGAGACTTCGACCGCAAGCGTTGCCTTGTCGCCCTCGATCTGCTTCGCTTCCACTTTGTAGGCGACCGGCACATCGCCAAACTGGCGTTCAAACTCCCACTTCGTGCCGACTTCCACCGGGGTACGCGGGAACTGAATCGGAAGAAATGTAATATCGGGAATCCGCTTCGGGTGAAGAAAAGGCAGTTTCACCGGCAAATCGCGATCCGGAGCGTCGTTCTCCAAGACCTCGCCCTGCGGCGTGAAGAGCACCGTCGCCTTTGGCAGAAAGTCCGAGACGTTGGCCACGGTGAACGGCATCCGCGCCCCGTTGAACTCCATGCGGAAATCGGTCAGTTCGCTCGTCGCCCGCTGGTTGCCCGATTCGTCCAGCGTCAATCCGTTGACGCGAATCTCCATCCGGACCTCGGCCTTCCCTTCTTGGCCGCCGAGCACCGGGATCATGCCGTCAAAATCGACGTTCGAAACGTAGGTCACGGTGGTGTCGGGACCAAATCCATAGGCCATCGCGGCGGCGGCAAGGGTCAGGGCGGCAATCATGTCTGGCAACTTCCTACGCCGAATTGTAGCCGTGGTGGTTCCGAGACGAGGCAGGTAACCTTTACCCTCGCGGGGAGCTCAACCCGAGAACCAATCAAACACAATGGCAGCGCAGCGAACAATCGTCGTCGTCGGAGGAGGTCTGGCTGGCCTCATGACGACCATGAAGCTGGCGGAGGCCGGCCACAAGGTCAAACTTTTCAGCGTCGTTCCCGTCAAACGCAGTCACAGCGTCTGCGCACAGGGTGGCATCAATGGCGCGGTGAACCTCCGCGGCGAAGGCGATTCGCCCTTCCTGCACTTCGAAGACACGATCACCGGCGGCGACTTCTTAAATCATCAGCCTCCGGTCATGAGGATGTGCGAGCGCGCGCCCGCGATCATCTATTTGCTCGACCGCATGGGCGTCCCCTTCAACCGCACGGATGAGGGGCTGCTTTCGTTTCGGCGGTTCGGCGGGACCCTGAAGCATCGCACGGCGTATGCCGGCGCGACCACCGGCCAGCAACTGCTTTATGCGCTCGACGAGCAGGTCCGCCGCTGGGAGGCGCAGGGCCTGGTCGAAAAATTCGAGGGTTGGGAATTCGTCGGCATCGTCAAGGACGCCGAAGGGACTTGCCGCGGCATAACGGCCCAGAACTTGCGCAGCATGGCCATCGAAGCCTTTGCCGCAGACGCCGTCGTCATGTGCACCGGCGGCAACGGCGTCATTTTCGGCCGCTCGACGAACTCCATCATCAACACCGGCGCGGCCCAGGCGATCTGCTACCAGCAGGGTGCGATCTACGGCAACCCCGAGATGATTCAAATCCACCCGACCGCGATCCCCGGCGAGGACAAGTGCCGTCTGATGAGCGAATCCGTGCGGGGCGAAGGCGGTCGCCTCTGGACCCCTCGCGACCCCTATGATTCGCGCAAGCCGGTCGACATTCCCGAGTCCGAGCGGTGGTATTTCTGCGAAGAACTCGACCCCGAATACGGCAATCTGCTCAGCCGCGACCTGGTCTCCTTCGCCATCTATTGCGTCTGCCGCATGGGCAAAGGGATCCAAGGTCGTCAACAGGTCTATCTCGATATCACCCATCTGCACAGCAAGCGGGGAATGAGTCGCGACCAAATCAACGACAAGCTGGAAGGCGTGCTGGAGATCTATGAGAAGTTCATGCGCGAGGACCCGATCGAAACGCCCATGCGCATCTATCCCGCTGTTCACTATTCGATGGGTGGTCTTTGGGTGCAGTACGAAGGCGGTCACGATACGGCCGTCGATCCTGCATCGCCCCTGAACCAAATGACCTCGGTTCCCGGCCTCTATGCCGCAGGCGAATGTGACTACCAGTATCACGGAGCGAATCGCTTGGGCGCCAATGCGCTGCTAAGCTGCCTCTATGGTGGCGAGATTACGGCGCAGGGTGTGCTCGCGTACTTTAAGCAGGCCGCCATTCGCCCGGCCGAACTCACCACGGCCCACGAGGAGGCCCGGCGCGAGCGACAAGCCGAATATGACACGCTCCGTCGCTCGAATGGCGACGAGAACCCCTACGCTCTGGCCGCCGAGCTGGCCGAAGTCATGTGGAACAACTGCGGCATCTGGCGCAACCAGCGCGACTTGGAGTCGGCTCGTCTGCGGCTCGATGAACTGGCGGAACGGTCGCGACAATGCAAGCCGCTTGACGACTCTGCCTGGTCGAACCAAGCCGTGCCCTTTACCCGGGCGCTTCAGAACATGATCGAATCGAGCAAGGCCATTGTGGGCGGGGCCATCGTCCGCAACGAGTCCCGCGGCGCTCATTTCAAGATGGACACCCCGACCCGCGACGACGCGCATTGGCTCAAAACCACCAAGGCGACGTGGACTCCTGGTGGGCCGACCTTCGATTACGAAGACATCGACTGCCGGTTTATTGCTCCGAGAGCGCGCAAATATCGGATCAATCAAAACACGATCGTCGAAGAGATCATGGGCAAAGAGGCCCTGGCCGAGATTCGAGCGGGCACCGTCGAGTCGGTCGCCTAGTCGGTATCCTACGCGGACCCATGGAGACCTACACGATCACCGTCGAAGGCTACACCACGTTCGAGGCCGAGGCAGGCGCCAAACTGGCGTACGAGATTGAGCGACACGGCGTGGATATCAGTCACCGCTGCGGGGGACATGCCCGCTGCACGACGTGTCGCGTGCGCTTCCTCACTCCTGAACCGCCCATGGGCCAGCGCGAGCACGACTGCTTGGAAGGAGACGGCGAACTGGGCAACTTTCGCCTGAGCTGCCAAATCCCCATCGACCGCGACATGACGGTAAAGGTGCTCATGCCCGTTCGCGATCAGGAATGGGACAACCCCGGCGAAGACTTGGAACCGGGCTTCGAGGATTAGTTTTACTTTTGACCCGTTTCTTATCGAAAACCCATGAGCACCCTCCTTGCCGAAAAGTACATCCGCGACGTCCCCGACTTCCCCAAGCCGGGCATTCTCTTTAAGGACATCACGCCGATTCTGCATGCGCCCGCCGCCTATGCGGAGGTGATCGATGTCATGGCGGCGGCCGCCCGGGAGCGCGGTGCCGAAGCGATTGTGGGGATTGAGAGCCGCGGCTTTATCTTTGGTGCGCCGGTCGCCCTGCAGCTGGGGCTCCCCTTTGTCATGGCACGGAAGTTCGGCAAGCTGCCCTACGAGAAGATCTCGGAGGAGTACGCGCTGGAGTACGGCACCAACATCGTCGAGATGCACATGGACGCCGTTGAGCCTGGCCAACGGGTGTACGTGATCGACGACTTGCTGGCCACCGGAGGCACCGCCGCCGCCACCGCGCGGATGATTCAGCGGCTGAACGGCCACGTCGCCGGCTTTGGGTTCCTGATCGAGCTGAGTTTCCTCCCTGGTCGCGAGGTGCTCTCCGGATTCCCGATCGATACGTGGATCACCTATTGAGTCAGGTCGCGAAGAGTCCCTAAGGGGTTACCGTGTGGTCTTGTGGCGCTTGAGGCCGAGCCAAAGCACTTCCGCTGCGCCAGACGACATCCTGAGATTGCCATCCCCCTCTAAATGGGGATGAACAAGGCCGCAGGACGGGAATACGCGCGCCAAACCGAGCGACAGTGGAGGCAGAGCCGAAACTACGACGTTTCTTTGCGCGTCCAGGTCTGCTCGCCGGTGTCGTTGCTGACCTTGAGCTCCTTGTCCGAGACCCAGACCACTGTCACTTCATTTGGCTTGTTAAGGAAGGAATCCATCTGTTCCTTTGCGCCGGGGATCAGGTCCAGTCCAGGCACGTTCATACTGGTCATCGTCATGGTCAGCTTGTCGCCTTCCATCTTGTAGGTGCCATCTCCGGTGATCGAGAGACCGCCTGCCGTTGCCACCACCTTGAGGGACCCGTCACTGCCAAAGGTCATTTCCGCAGGCACGCCCGCCTGTGAACCGTTCCATGTCCCGACGATGGAGCGATTGTTACAACCCACCAGGGCGACCAAAGTCGCCGCCATCAAGAGAAAAGCCATCAGCGCGCGCATAGACATTCGTACGAGTATGCTCGAATCGGGTTTCAAAACATGCTGATTGCCATTGGCGCCATGATAACAGCCCTGCCTCAGGAGCCCGCGCGCGCGGCCACGGTGCACTGGCGACCCCAGCCAGAAGAGGTGCGGCGTCGCTTCGCCATCAGCGAGCCATGGGATGAGCTTGTCCTCTCGTGGAATGCTGATCTCGAGCCAGGCGCTGCCGTGCGATTCATCGCCCAGCCCGAATTCGAGGACGGGACCACCGGCCGATATGACCTGGGCACATGGACCGCCGAGCGCGAAGGACCGAATGCGCGCACCAGCGTCAATGGCCAGGATGACGACGGCGCTCGGGTTGAGACCGACATCCTGGTGCTCAAAAAGCCGGCGAAGGGCGTCTGGATCGAAGTCGTCCCGTTTCGCAAGACGGCCAAGCTGCGGCTGATCACCGTGTCGCTGGCCGATTCAAAGCGTGACCCGAAAGCAGCGCCCGCGCCAGACATTGCCCCCCTCGACGTTCCGCAGAAAGCCCAGCGCAACTATCCCAACGGCGGGGTGATCTGCAGTCCGACTTGCGTTTCCATGGTGCTCGGCTATTGGGCCAAGGCACGCAACCGCCCTGAGTGGGCTGTCGACGTGCCGGCGGTTGCCGATGGCACCTACGACCCTGGCTGGAACGGCACCGGCAACTGGTCGTTCAATGCGGCCTTCGCCGGATCGCTGCCGGGCATGGCGGCCTATGCGACCCGGCTCAACTCGGTCGACGAGCTCTATGACTTACTCAAGAAAGGGGTGCCGGTGGTCGCCTCGGTCTCATATGCCCTGCTCAAAGGGCGCCCGAGCCGGGAGGCGAACGATGGGCATCTGGTCGTCCTTGTGGGCGCTCAAAAGGACGGCCAGCTCGTCTTCAATGACCCTGGAATCCGCGAGGTCCGCACGACCTATCCGCTCGATGCTTTCATGCGCGCCTGGTCCGCCTCGGGCGGCACGGTTTATCTGATCGGTCCCAGCGATGCTTTAGGCGTCTGAGCGGCGCGGCAACAGGTACGTGGCCACCCAGGCCGCCACCGCGACGGCAATCCCGATATAAAAGGGGATGCGGTAGTCGTTCGACTGGTACCAGAGGTAGCCGCCGAGCACCGGCAGCGCCACAGCCGCAACATGGTTCATGGTCACCCCCATCGCCACCGTTGGCGTCATATCCTCTTTGCGGACGATGCGCCGCATATAGGTGGTGATGCCGATACTGAAGCTGAACATCACTTTGTCGATCACGAACAGCGCCATCAGCACCGGCAGGACGGGGATCGTCGCATAGCCGATGAACATCACAATGGTCGCGACCGAATACACGAGCAGCGGCCCGCGCTCGGATTTGACGTCGATCATGCGGCCGATCATCGGCGCGGTGACGGCCACCACGGCTCCGGCGATCAGGTGCAGCAGAATCATGTCGCGCAGCGAGACGTCGTAGACCAGGATCAGCACAAAGGCGGCGAACGTCGAGACAATCTGCCGCCGGCACCCCTCAAGGAAGGTCAGCAGATAGTACATCCCGTACTCGCGCCGCCAGACCATCTTCACCCCGGACCGCGCGGAGGCCGCTGGCGAAAGGCGAAAACAGATCAACGAGGCGATGAAAATGAAGCCGCCGGCCAGATAGAAATAGACGTCGTAATCCAGCTTCACGAAGAGCCATGCCAAAAGCGCCGCCAAACCGAGGGCAGCCAGATTCGCGACGCTGCCAACCGCGTTCAGTTCGCCCAGCCGCCGACCGCTTTCGTGCCCTTTGGCCAAGGTGAGCGCAATCGCAGGCTGAACCCCGGCGAAAACGTGAAAGCCAATCGACCACAGCACGGTCATCACCAGAACCGGAAGGTACTGGTCGATCATGCCGGTCGCCGCGATGCCGATCGCCATAATCGCCAGGCCCAGCGCCGCCACGCGGGCCTCGGCAAAGGCCAGCAGCGCGCCGACGGTAAGCGCGCAAATGAGTCCCGGCACCTCGCGGATCGACTCCAAGACGCCGACCTGGTTCGGATTCACCCCAATGCCGTCGCGCAGATAGTTCTGAAAGACCCCGTTATAGATGCCAAAACCGAACCAGGCGCAAAAAAGCAGGATGACCAGCAGCCGCCAATCCCGCGAGTGGTCGGGCTCTTCGAGGGTTACGGTCTCAGTCAGTTCGGCGGTCGTGGCCAACCCTCGCAATGTACCAAGTCGAGGGAACATTGCCCCATGGGGGACATTCGGCCCACAATCGGCGTGATCTTGAAGAGCGAGCGATAGATTTTCGCGTTGCGCGACGACCAGCATGAACGAGGACACAAACGAACCGATGATTCGCTCTGCTGAATCCACCCGCTCGACTTGGAGGTACCTGGCGCCCAGCCGCCCCACCTCGGAGTCGGTCTATGAATCTCTGGTCAAGGCCTACATGGACGACGTCTGGCGCTTTGTCGCCGCTCGCCTCCCTCGCAAAGAGGACGCCGAGGACGTCACGATGGAAGTCTTCGGCGCAGCCTTCCGAAAATTCGGCACGCTGCGGCGCACGGGCGATCCGCTTGTGTGGCTGCTTGGCATTGCCCGTCACAAAGTGGCCGAGGCCCATCGCAAACGCTACCGACGCAATGAAACGTCGCTGGAAGATGCCGGAGACCATCCTGCTCCTTCGGCCGAAGACCATCGACTCGATCTGTCCGCCATCGATGACCTGTCGGACCTTCATCGCGACGTCCTGATCCTGAAGTACGTCAACGGCCTGAGCACCGAGGACATTGCCCGCGTCATCGGCAAGTCACCGGAAGCCGCCAACAGCCTACTTCAGCGAGCCCGCGCTGCGGTTCGCCACCACGTCAAGCCCGAAACATTTTGAACTGAGGAAAAACCCATGCACGACCCCATCGAACATCAACTTGAATCCCTTACCCCCTCGGCCCACGCACCGGAATCCCTCCGCGAGCGAGCCCTGTCCGCCGCCAAGTCGGCTCACCGTCAAGACCAGACCCGTCGGTACACGGTCGGCGCGGGTGTCGGCGTTGCGATCGCCGCATCAATCTTTGGCGCCATCCTGCTGACCCCACAGCCCGCCAGTGCGAAGACCTGGGGGATGCTCAAGGCCGCCGTGGACGGCATCACCAGCATGCAGGTTTCCATGACGGTCAACGACGACCGCCAGAAGATGGAAGCGTTCTTTGCCGTCTCAGGCGGCAAGATGGTCGCCAAAACCAGTGAAGGCCACACCATGGTCTACCGCGACGAGACCTTTACCATGATCGATCCGGAATCGACCGAGGTCATCCAGGCCAAAGTCCCCGCCGCCGCAATGTCGAAGCTGGCGGACTTGAAGCTCACCGATGAACTCAGCTTCCACCTGAGCCTCGGCAAGATCCTGCGCGATTTCGAAGATGAATACGGCAAGGAGAATATGCGCTTCTCGCCGATTCGTGCGGAAGGCGGTCGCGAGATTTACGACGTCACCCTGACCATGCCGGATCAGAACAACCGCGCCAAGCTCACCGTGGATGCGATGACCGATCTTCCCCTCGCCATCGACGTGTGGGAGGGCGACGTGATGCGCATGTCGCTTCGCGCCCGATACAACGACGAGGTCTCCGAGGACGCCTTCAAGTTCGAGATTCCCCGCGGCAAAAAGATCGTGAATATCAACGAAGAGATCAACAAGGCCGTCGGCGAGTTCACCCTCGAACTGGACAAGGCCCGGGCCGAAGGCCGCTCAATCTTCAACTAATCCTCTCATCAAGGCAACGGTCTCCTCTCGGTCGACCCCGGGAGGGGACTTTTTTGTGCGTCTTTGCTAAACTGGTACGGTCGTTGGGCGAACCTCAGCGGTTCAAGATCGTCTGCGCAAGGTTGAGCGATGAAGGGTCCAAAGGTGGGTTGGCGTCTCGTTTCACGGTTTTCCTCGGTTGCCGTCGCATTTGCCGTGACCGCCGGCGCCATGGCGCAATCGGTCATTGGGATGCTCGGCCAGACCGTGGCCAAAACCACGATCTACCGTCAGCCCAGCACGAAGTCCGCCAAGCTGTACACGGTGCAAGCCTACGAATACCTGGTCGTCGGCAAGTCGCCTCATGCGGGCTGGACCAAAGTGGTGATGAGCGATGGGACCGTTGGATACATCGCCACCGAGGCGGTGGCTGAACTTCCCTATGAAGTCAAGACCCAAGCCGATCGCAACGCACGGGGTTCCACGGGACCGTCACGCGGAGCCACCTCGAATGGGGCTGACCCCCGAGGCGCGATGGCCGGCTACGCGCTGAATTTCGTCGGCACCAAATACGTTTGGGGCGGCAATAGCCTCACCGAAGGTGTGGATTGCTCCGGGTTTGTGCAGCAGCTTTACGGCAAGATCGGCATCCAACTTCCGCGGACGGCCTCGACCCAGGCCAACGTCGGCGAACCGATCTATAACCTCGAAGACCTGCGGGCCGGCGACCGGCTTTACTTCTGGGACGCCAAGCTCGGCAAGATCGGCCATACCGGCATCTATCTTGGCAATGGATATTTCGTCCACTCCAGCAGCAGCCAAAAGAGCGTCGTCACCGACTTCCTTGGCAAAAAGCACTGGCTGGACAAACTCGTCTCCGCCCGTCGCTAGACACCGTTGAGGGTCGTCAAGCAAAAACTCATCGGTACTCCTTAAGGCCCTAGCGACTAGCTGCCGTCTGTGCTATGGCTCATCCAGGTTGAGGAATGTCATGCGATGATCATCTTTCACCCTAAGTGCGATCTCGTGGCTTAATCTCTTCCTGCCCATGGGCTCTTCCGTGCCGCTGCTGGGGCACCCGTCCCGCAACCTGCTTTGAAGGATTCAGAGCGATTACGGCGATTTAGCCCAGACATCGATGGCTTTCACAACGAGCAAGCCGTGGTGGTCGCCATTCGCCTGGGCCGCCATCAGGCGATCTATCCGGCAAGCGACTTTTTGGATCTCGACACCCTATGTCAAAGGCCCTACGATGCGCGGTTTCGGGTGACTGGCGCAGACCACCTGCGGGGTCTCGACTCCAAGGAAGCGGCGTCGTGCACCCGCAACCAACCTTCCGTTTGATTCGCTGGAAGGGACGGACGGCCAATACCACCGCTAAGAGTTCCGGCACTGATGCCAGAAAGCGCACGCAACGCCGTCGTGGCCAACCGAAAATCGTCGCCGCACATCCCTGCTTCTGGGTCGATCGCTTCAATCGCTGAACCGGAGGCAAAACAATGAGCCCAGGCGGCGGACCTGCAGATGGTAGCGCCAATGCCTCAAGAGCCTCCGTTTCCTGCAAGGTATAGCAACGTCTATGTTCACCATGAGATCATTTTGACCAGCGTATGGTTATGAAACACCCCATTGTTTGTTTGGCTTACTTATCGACAACTCTCCTAAGGAACTGCCAAACCCCCCACAAGAGACAAGACTCCGGGCCTAAGGTCCTTTTGCGATGTGCTTTCGTCATTGGTAGATGTAGACTGCAGTGAGGAGTAGAGACCAATGTTAAGGCAATTGTCATTACTGTCGGCGTCCGCGTGTTTGCTCACTGTCATTGGTGGTCATGCCGTCGCACAGCAGCCGCGCACGCCAGCAGAAGGGAGCTTGGCGCCCGATTTATCCCACCAGCTCACTCCTGAGGAGCGGAAAGCTATGGATGACCAGGCCATCCTGGTGGCGTTTCATCCCGGGTACCAGCGGGCCATTGAACCGTCGTCCTACTTTCTTGAGGTGGCCGACGAGGTTCCAAGCCCGCACTTTGTGCGGTTCCGAGTCACGCAGGCCGGTCGGTTCGCCGGACTGACCGCAGCGCAGATTGCCGAGACCCTCAAAAGTCATCCCTCTGTCCGCTATGCTGAACCGGACTACCCCCGGTTCCTGCAACAGGGCTACATTCCCAACGACCCGCATTTCCCTAACCAATGGGCTCTTCGCAATACCGATGGCAGATATACGCCTTCGGAGGACATCAAGGCAACCTATGCATGGGAAATTACGCGAGGATCTCCGACGGTCGTCATTGCCGTTATCGATACGGGAATACGCCTCACCCAGAATGATCTGACCTCCCAGTTCCTTCGGCGGGCTGACAACAGCATCGTTGGATATAACTTTATAGACAACAGTACCAACGCCAACGACACGCACGGCCACGGAACATGGGTCGCCGGCGTCATTGCCGCTGCGCAGAACAACGACCGAATGGTTTCGGGGGTAGCCCCACTCTGCAAACTCATGCCCCTAAAGGTAGTGGGTGCACACTACACGTCGGTCAGTCGCATCGCGAATGCCATTGACTTTGCCATCGCGAACAATGCGCGGGTGATTAACATCAGTCTTGCGGGATTCGGATATTCGACTCCAGAGTATGAAGCCCTGGTCCGGGCTCGCAACGCCAACATCCTTGTCGTCGCTTCAGTCCATAACTCGGCCTTCCAAGGACCCACCTACCCAGCCATGTACAGCCTGGAGCTGGACAACGTCATGTCGGTGACTCGGACCTTAAGGCATCGGGGACAAAGCTATCACCCAGCGGCCGTGCCGCCCAGTGTCGTGCCTGGCATTGAGATTGGCGCACCAGGAGACTCTATCATCACCACCGGCCTCTCAAACAACGCGATTGCCATCGTTGCGAACGGCACCCCAAGTTACGGTTCTTCCGTTGCAGCTGCCCATGTGAGCGGAGTGGCCGCTTTGGTTCGATCGCATTTCCCGAACCTTACGGCGACGCAAACAAAGAATCGTATTCTCCGAGCCGCGGACGTCTTTCCCGATCAATCCATGTTTCGCGTTTTGGGCCGGCGCCTCAACGCGTTCCGGGCACTCGAAACCGACAGTGTTGCACCGGCAGCCCCGCGCAAATTGAGAGCCACCTTGGTTTCCCAGACAGCCATTACCGCTCAGTTCATATGCTCAGCGGACACCGGCGGCAATGACACTAATGCCGCCAGCTACCGCGTACGTTACTCGTATAGTCCGATTACGAACTTTAACAACGCGACGCCTGCCCGAGTGGAACCCGTACCCAAGGCAGCTGGCGAAACTTCTGCCTTCACTTTGGAGGGGCTGTTACCCGACCGAGACGTGTATATTTCCGTTCGCGCGGTTGATGTCGCGGGCAACTCATCGCCGATTGCCGCGATTGGTCCCATCAGGACCCTCGCCGCACCGTTTAGCGACGACGTGGAGGGCTCCGCCAAGTGGACGCCGACCGGAACGATGCAGGTTCGAAGCGTCGGGAGCACCAAGATCTGGCGCGGCACCGGGACGCTCACCATGATTGGCAACGTGGTGGTCAGCGGCCCCACGATCTTCTACTTCGATGCGGTGGCAGCCCGCTCGACCGTTTCCGTGAGCTATTCCACGGACAATGGAGCGACGTGGACGCAAGTGCCAACGCATTTCCCACTTCACAAGCCGGGTACCGTGACGATGATCCCTTCATCTGCCGGACAATCCGTCAAGATTCGACTGTCCGCAACTGCAAGTGCTGACCTGGACAACTTTGTACTTGCTCCAGCCTGGGTTCGCCTCGAAGATGGGGCCGAGCGGAAATCGAAGTTTACAGCTACCGGCGGGTTTGAACGTGTTACCAGCGAACCGATTAATGGCTCAGCGAGCTATCGTTACGAAATCCACCAATATGCAGATGATGGCCCCGCTAACGCCGATCTACGTTCGAATGGCCGTTTCAATGTGAACCGCTTGCACCGCGGCATGCTCACGTTCCGTTTTCGATCAGAACCCACGGGTTACTTCGCGGGCCTGTTCGTTCGGCTTCAGCATGTTGAAAGGCCCGACTCGCTGCTGGGCGTTCCTACCGATGTCTCCAGCACCAACAACATGTTCGAGTTGCCACCCAATGCCGACCCATTCCATTTGCTCCTCAGTGCCTTTATCGCAACCGTGCGAGGCGATACGCACTTCCCCATGGGCGCCGGCCGGGTGGACGACATCCTGCTGTTCGGGGAGCAAGCCATCAAGCCGCGCAGCTAATCGCGCATGACCTGTGGGTCCTTCACCTCGCGGTCCAGCGGTGAAGGGCCCCGCGTCATCTTAAAAAGTTGGCCAAATCGGCCTTAGAGGCAGCACCAGCCGCTAACGCGCTGCGGCAAGCAGGATTCGGTAGGTGAGTTCCGCCGTATCCAGCAGGTCTTTGCGCGAGACGTGCTCTTCATGGGTATGGATCTGCTCCATGCCCGTCGCGATCACGATGCTCGGCACCCCCTTTTGATTGAAGATGTTTGCGTCGCTGCCGCCCAGGGTGGTGCGCAGCGTGCCGGGGAATCCCATCTCTTGCGCCGCCGCCACCGCGTGCCGCACAACGGGGGCATCGTCGGGAATCTGGTAGGCGACGTAGTGCCGCTCGTACTCCACGACCAGATCGGCCCCCCACTTCGAGCAGGCTGACTCGAACGCGCCCCGCATGTGGGCAATTTGGGCATCCAATTCCGCAATCGAAGTGGAACGCGCCTCGCCAAAAACCGTCACGGACGGGCACACGACGTTCACCGCCGAACCGCCATGGATGATTCCGAAGTTGGCCGTGGTCTCCGGTCCGACCCTGCCACTCTTAATGTTGCTGATCGCCTCAGCCGCCACCTCGATGGCATTGATTCCCTTCTCCGGGTCCTTGCCGGCATGGGCCGGCTTGCCGATGACGGTGAAGTTGATCTTGTCGTGGTTGGCAGTTCGGGTCACGAAACTGCCGACCGGCGGTCCGGTGTCCAGCACATAGCCAAAGTCAAGACCCAGTTTCTCGATCTCCAGCGCCGCTGCCCCTTTCAGGCCGATCTCCTCCGCGCAGGTCAAGAGAAGATAGACGTCCCCATGCGGCTCGTTGCTTTCCATGAGCATGTGGACTGCCTCGATGGCCGGCGCCATCCCTGCTTTGTCGTCGGCGCCCAGAATCGTCGTCCCATCGGAATAGAACACGCCGTTGCGCTCTTCAATCTGTAGCCCTGCGGTCGGCTCAACGGTGTCGAAATGAGCCGAGAGATACACCTTTGGCGCGCCGGGTTTGTTGCCCGCGAGGCGCGCAATGAGGTTGTTCGCATTGCCGCCGATCTTGGCCCCAGCGCCATCTTCCCAGACTTCGAGCCCCATGTGCTGCAGGTGATGCTTGGTGAACTCGACCGAGACCTTCTCGCGCAGCGCGGGCGCATCGATCAGGCAAAGCTCCATGAACAGCGAGATGAGGCGGTCTTCGTTCGGTCGCATGGGAGCGCTGAGGTTACCTTGACGGTGTCCCGGTTGACGGCGGCCACCTCCGGCCCCTATGGTCGTGAATGAACGACCATTCTCCACCCCCGAACGCCGGTGACCTGCTGCGGAGGGCCGCCGAGGCGGGTCCCGGCTGGCGCGGCAAGCGCGCGGTTCTGACTCGCGACGCGATCACGGCCCTGTGCGCGGAGTTGCAGGACGCAGGCATCGCGCCCCCTGCCTACCTCGGCAGTTCGACCCAATGGGTCGACCGCGAAGCCAAGCTTTTCGAATGCGGTGACTATCCCGACAAAGGCGTCAGTGTTGCGCCGCAAGACCTTTCCCACCTTGAGCGCACGTTCGACCTGCCGGTGCCCATCCTGGTCGAGCACGCCGAATCGCCCCTTCAAATTGGCTTCTTGACGGACGTATGGGTAAGCGGACATGAGCTGATGGGCACCCTGGCCCTTAGCGCCGAAGCCGATCGCCTGGTCGAGTCTTCGAACGCCCGCAGCCTCTCCCTTGGACTGGCCCCTGACCTCAGCGCGATTCGCGAGGTCAGCCTCGTTCGGTCGCCACGAGTCGCCGATGCTCGGCTGTTTGGCGGAAGTGTCTGCTTCCATGGCGCGCTGACCACCGCCCAACCGGCACACGAAGTCCAGCGCCACCTGGACCGGTGGATTCAGGCGGGTCGGCTTCAACCAGCGCAAATCGAGCTCGCTCGAGCGTTGCTGGGTTGCGCCACCTCCATACGGTTCCGTGACGAGGACCTTTGCGTTCGCGACCTGATGATGGCGTTCATGGAGCGCCAGCCGACCGCCGGCCTCTTCGCCGCGATCACTCCGGACGGTGAATCCTGGACCCATGAACTCAGCCCCGACGAGGCCGCGTTCTATCGACGTCACTTTCCTGACCTTGACCTCAGCACCATCAGTGCTGCGAAGCCTCGCTCATACCATGCCTCAACTCGCTAAACCTTTTGAAACATTCGAACGACCGGGACTGGTCGTGAACTACGCGATGGCCAATGTCCGCATCTACAAGGGCGCCATGGTCGGCCTCAATACCGATGGATTCGTACAGCCCATGTCGCCCGACGAAGAGGACCTGCTTTTTGTCGGCGTTACCAACGAAAGCTTTGACAACCGCGACGGGGAGCCCGGCGACGCCTCGATCAACCTGACGAAGAGCGGCTCATTCGTCTTTGCCGCCGTGGAGGACTTCGTACCCGTTCAAGCCGATCTCGGCAAGGCGGCCTTTGCCGCGAGTGATTATGAAGTCACTGTGGACGATGACGAACTCGACAACGCCTACGCGGTCGGCACGATCATCGCGATCGAAACCACCTCGACCGGCGCACCCGGTGTTCGCGTGCGCATCGACAACGCTACCGTTTAAGTTTGTCTAACAAAACCTGATCACATCCTTATGGCACTGACCAAATCCGACATCCCTGATCTCCTCTTGCCTGGCTTGCGTGCCGAGTTCGAAATCGCGTATCGCAGCGAGCTCGACACCGGCGTCGCCGAGCGCGTGGCCACCATCATCAACACCACCCTGCCCGTCCAAAAGTATCCCTGGCTTGGCTCTCCGCCGCCCATGCGCGAGTTCCTCGACGAGCGGCGGCCGTCAGGTCTCAACGCCTTTGGAACGGCCATCGAAGACAAGGTCTTTGAGTCATCCATTGCGGTGGACCGCCGCGCCGTAGAAGACGATCAGCTGGACCTCATCCGGCTGCGTGTGCGCGATTTGGCGCAGCGCGTGGCCGCCCACCGGCACCAGATCGTCATCGAGCAACTTGCCAGCGGATTCGCAGAGGCGGCCTACGACGGTGTGCCCTTCTTCAGTAACAACCACCCGACCTTCGCGGGCGAAACGCACGCCAACGTCAGCACCAGTGAACTGGCCGATGAAGCGTTGAAGGACGCCATCGACGCCATGATGTCCGTCACCGACGACCACGGCGTACCGCTTGGCATTGACCCCGATACCCTCGTCGTCGGCCCAAAGCTGCAATGGACCGCGACCGAACTTTTGGAAAGTCCGGTCACCGTCTACCGCGGCAACAGCGCCGATACGGCGGGGGCAACGGACTACAAGAATGTGCTCCATGGACGGATGCGCCTGGTCGTGAGTCCATTCCTTCGGGGCGACTCGGCGGATGATTGGTTTCTCCTCGACACCAAGCGGCCCGTGCGGTCCGTCCTCCTGCAACAGCGAAGCGACGTCCCCGTTGAGTTCAGCGCCCTGGAGGCCGGCTCCGGCTCGGAGTCGGCCTGGATGCGCGACCGCTACTTCTATGGCGTGCGCGCCCGCTATAACGTTGGCTTCGGCCTGTGGCAAGCCGCGTTCGGAGGGCGACCGTCGCTTTGATGGAGGTCCCAACCCCGTGGAGCGAGCTCATCGGGCTGCTCGGCGCTTTTGTGGCAGCAGTGTTCGCGCTCATGCAAAAAAGCATGGGCCAGCACCGCGCCCTGTTGGAACGGTTTATGGGCTTCCTGGAGTCCGGGCTCACCCGTCGCGAGGAGGTTGATCGTCGCTTCGAGGCCGCTCTGCGCGAGCTCTCGGATACGGTCCGGGACAACTCGGCACTCGTGGCGCGCATCCTGGATGCTCTCCCTTCGGAGGCGCGGCGCCGGTGACTCTTGTTCTCGACCCGGATCCCGCCGTCGCCGTGGCCAAGGTCCGCTCCAAGGCTGGAATCGCGCTCGTTGACTACGACGACGCCATTGAGGCGCTCATCGGCGAACACCTGCCCGCGCTAGCCTATCGCATGCAGCGCTGGGCGCTCGAGAGCGCCGACCCAGGCTTGATCGCGACCTTGCGATTGGCCGCGGCCGAGGTCGTGGCAGGGGAACTGCTCGCTCAACTCCAGCGCGAGGTCGGGGGGATCGGGCGGGTCCGCGTGGGCGACGTGGCGCTTGACCTTGACTCCGGCGCTCGCCGCAGCGCAACGGACCCCTCAGGATTGATTGCTCAAGGCATGGCGCGCCTTGCTCCCTACCTTCGCAGTGAGACGAGCCTTCGACGTGGCTCTGCCGTGAGGGTGGCGCCCATCGAGCCCGACGTCGACACACCGGTGAGCGACTGGTGACCGCGTCGGCGCTGCGACAGCGGCTGTCCCGCGCCATTGAGACCTTTGGCGATCACTGCACCGTCGGCTCGGAGACCCGCAAGGCTTTGGTCTCGAGGCTCTCGGCGGCGGATGTCGCCGCGTACCTCACCGACGCCGAGGCATCGACCCGTCCGGTCTTCGCCGCCTTGGCCGTTCATGACGATCCCACCGACGTTGATGACACCGTCACATGGGCGAGCGGGACATACACCGTGGTCAAAACCGTGGAGTCTCGTTATCGGGGCCAGGTCGTGGCCCGCATCCTTGTCTGGCGCTAAGAACGCGAAGGCAGGACCGTGTTCTCGAGTGCCCCAAAACCCACGCGATAGCCTGGCCCGCCCGCCCAGCCTGACATGCGGACCGTATCGCCGTCAAGCAAAAACGTGCGCGTGCTGCTGTCGGCCAGTGCGACGGGCCGCTCCCCCTTCCACGATAACTCCAAAAGGGACCCATAGGTCCCCTCGGCATCACCGCTAATGGTGCCGGTGGCATAGAGATCGCCGACTTCGACGTTCGCCCCATTCACCGTGAGGTGGGCCAGCTGCTGGGCCGCGCTCCAATAGAGGTGGCGCATGTTGGACCGGCAGACCGTTGTTGCGACGCCGCTTGGGGTCTCGATGGCGACCTCGAGCGCGACGTCGAAGATCCAGCTCTCGGCACCCTGCAAGTACGGCAGCACTTCGGGCGATTGGGGCGGCGGCTGATGACGGAACGGCCAGAGCGCGTCCACCGGCACGACATAGTGCCCCACCGAGGTGGCAAAGCTCTTGGCAAGAAATGGCCCCAGTGGCTGGTATTCCCACCGCTGCACGTCGCGCGCCGACCAATCATTGACCAGCGCAAATCCAAACAGGTAGTCCGCGGCCCGGTCGATCGGCACGGGCTCCCCGAGCGTCGAGTCTTTGCCGATATACACCCCCATCTCGAGTTCAAAATCCAGTTCACGCGAGGGACCGAATCGGGGCATCGGCTCGTCGGGACGCTTGGTCTGGCCATTCGGACGACGGATCGGGACGCCGCTTCCCACGAGACTGGAGGCCCGGCCGTTATAGGCCACGGGCAGATGCTTCCAGTTCGGCAAGAGTGGATGTTCCGGGTCGCGAAACATCCGTCCCACGTTTGATGCGTGCTGCTCGCTGGAATAGAAGTCCACGAATCCGCGCGTCACGACCGGCAATTGCAGCTCGACCTCGTTGACCGGCGCCAGCATCGAAAAATCCCCTTCGGCCGCGCTGCCCGGGCTGAGCAAGGCCACGATTTCGCCCCGAACGCGGGTCCACTCGGCGCGGCCCAACGCCATGAACGCGTTAAGCGATGGCGAGGCGAACACGTCTGGCCCGCTTACGTGTCCCTTTGCCACGGCCGCCGAAAGGTCGAGCAGTAAATCGCCGATCCTCACCCCAACGCGCCAGTCGCCTGCCCTTCTCCGAAAGACGGCATACGGCAGGTTTTGAATCGGGAACAGGGAGTCGGCGGCCACGGGGACCCATGATCGCAAGGACGCATTGACCAAGATCACCGCAAGACCTCCCACAGACCGAGCGCGCGGAGATCTGCCAGGGGTTCGGCGACGGAGCATGAGCCCCATCCCACGGCAAGACTCCGCGCATCGTCGATTTCGGCCAACGTGGCCTCCAGCCCATCCCAGTTCATGCCTTCATCCGTGAAACGGAACGCATCCGAACGCGTTTCGTTCAGGATGTCCGCCAGAATCTGTGACGAAAGCCCGTGCGAGTCCGCCATGACCGCCGCAGTGAATACATTCAGAAATCCGTGATGCCGCGCACCGATCAGCCCGTCATGATGGGGGAGCGCATGGTGCAATCCGGCGGTGAACTTGAAAGGGGTCTCCAAACTTACCGCCTCGCGAATAAAGGTTGCGAGCAGTTCCGCACTCGGGAACGCCTCGGCCGTGACCCCGCCCGTCCGAGCCTTCACCCCGACACCATCGAACTCCGCCACGCGAAACACCTGCTCGGCGACGTCGGCGGTCCAATCGACTTCGATGAAAGTCTCCCAGTCATCGACGCGGGAAAGTCGCTCGGCCACCGGGCCGAGATCGTTGGGCTTGACCTCGTAGGCGGCGACGACGACGCGATCGTCCTGTGCCGATTCGAATGCCCCTATGGTCGCTAGTTCGGCGTCCACCGAGGCCACGTCCGCGCCCGCCGTACCAATGACCGTCAACGGCAGCGGATCGTCATTGGGCCAAAGGCTCATGTTCTCGGCCAGCTGATTGAGTCGACCAACGGGGCAAACAAATCGGTCCACGATCCATGTATCCGGTGCATCGTAGAGCTCCGCATATTGGGTGATCGCGGCAGGCATGTCCAGTCGAGCCGGGGGAAAGAGACCGGCATAGTCGATCGCATGAACCAAGAGCCGTTCGAGTCCGCGACGCATGTTGCGGATTCTACTTTGGGCATCGCCGCCGCGTCCGAGAGCGTAGGAAGTATCATCAAACCTGTTCCGGCGTGACAAGGGCGTCCGCCCCGACAAACCGGAGTACATTCATGCCCATGCGCGTACTGATTGCCGACGACGATCCGATTATTCGGTTGGACCTGAAGCAGACCTTGGAGCACCTCGGCTATGAGGTGGTTGGCGAAGCCGGCGACGGCAAGCTGGCCGTCGAGCTTGCCCGCGAGCTCAAGCCCGACGTTTGCATCCTCGACGTCAAAATGCCCGTGATGGACGGCATCGACGCAGTGTCGATCATCACCGAAGAGGGCATTGCCCCTTCGATCTTGGTGACGGCGTATAGCGACAAGGAAATCGTGGAGCGCGCCAAGAGCGCGGGCGTCTTTGCCTATATCGTGAAGCCCGTACGCCCGCCGCTGCTCCCACCTGCCATCGAGATTGCCCGCAGCCGCTTTGAACAGAACCTCCATTTATCCAAGGAAATCGAATCGCTGAACGAGCGGCTCGAAGCCCGAAAGGTGATCGAACGAGCCAAAGGCATCTTGATGGACGAGCACGGCATCCCGGAAACCGAGGCCTATCGCCGGATTCAAATGCAGTCCATGAACTCCCGAAAGTCCATGCGCGAAGTGGCCGAGGCGATCATCCTCGCCAAGACGCTCTGAGCGGTTCGCTGGTACACTCTTGCTTCGGCAACGGCGCCGGGCGCGGTTCGTGCTGATCGGCGCCGGTCGCGATTCCATGATCGCATCGCAGCCCTTCAACCACACCATGGACTTCACGAAAGCGTCAAAAATCCACGTCAACCTCCCCATCGCCGAGCTTGTTGAGCACGCCATCCGCCGCGAAGAGGGGGTCTTGGCCGCCAACGGCGCGATGGTCAGCCGCACCGGCAAGTACACCGGTCGAACGCCGAAGGATAAAGCCGTTGTGCGCGAGCCTTCCAGCGAAGCAAACATTTGGTGGGACAATAACGCCCCCATGACGCCGGAGGTCTGGGAAGGTTTGAAGCGCAAGGCGCAGTCCTACCTTGAAGGTCGTGAGCTTTATCAGATTGATACCTTTGGCGGCGCCGACCCCGATCATCGCATCCATGCTCGTTTCTATACACAAAAGGCGTGGCATGCCCAGTTCATTAAGCAGCTGTTGATTCGCCCGTCCGAAGAGGCACTTGCCGTTTACACTCCCGACTGGACGCTCATCAACCTTTGCGAGGAGACGTGTGACCCGGCCGTTGACGGCACGCGAGGTGAAGCGGTCATCGCGCTGAACTTTGCCGAAAAGATGGTCATCATCATGGGCACCCAATACGCGGGTGAAATGAAGAAGAGCGTCTTTACGATTTTGAACTACCTGTTGCCGCTAAAAGGCGTATTGAGCATGCACTGCTCGGCCAACATCGGCATTGCCGGAGACACCGCGCTGTTCTTTGGACTCAGCGGCACCGGCAAGACCACACTCAGCGCCGACCCGACCCGACGGCTGATCGGCGATGACGAGCACGGATGGGATGAGGAAGGCGTGTTCAACTTTGAAGGAGGCTGCTATGCAAAGTGCATCAAGCTGAGCAAAGAAGGCGAACCGCAAATCTGGGACGCCATACGCTTTGGTTCCGTCCTGGAAAACGTCATTCTTGACGATCAGCGAGTGCCAAACTACGACGATGGATCGATCACAGAAAACACGCGCTGCGCTTATCCTGTCGAATACATTGACGGCGCCGTGATTCCCAGCGTCGGCGGGCACCCCGAAAATATCTTCTTCTTAACTTGTGACGCTTTTGGCGTATTGCCGCCGCTCTCGAAACTTACTCCCGAGCAGGCGATGTACCATTTTCTGAATGGCTACACGGCCAAGGTCGCGGGAACCGAAGCCGGAGTGACGGAGCCTTCGGCGACCTTCTCGACCTGCTTTGGTGCCCCGTTCTTGCCCCTCCGCCCAAGAGTCTACGCCGACATGCTGCGCGACAAGATCGCCAAACATAACGCCCGCGTGTGGCTGGTCAACACCGGCTGGAGCGGCGGCGGCCCTGGCGTTGGATCACGGATGAAGCTGGCCTACACGCGCGCCATGATCGCGGCAGCGCTTTCTGGAGCGCTCGATGGCGTCGCCTACCGCTCGGAGCCCGTCTTTGGCCTTGCCATTCCCACGACGTGCCCCGAGGTCCCCGACGAAATCCTCAACCCTCGCGACACCTGGTCCGACCCGGCTGCCTATGACCGAAAGGCCCAGGAACTCTTGGCGATGTTTGAGGAAAACTTTCGAAAGTTTAGCTAGGCGGGCCGCCCTTGACCTCTGATCCTGAGCCGGAATACTACGTCATCCATCCCGACGGCTCGCGATATGGTCCGGCGGATCTCATGACCTTGAACCAGTGGGCGTCGCAGGGCCGCATTCTGCCGCTCACCACCGTGGTCATGCCCGACGGCAAGGAGTTGGAAGCAAGAGAGGTCCCCTACCTGGAAGACTTCCCGCTTCGCTACAAGACACCGTTACAGCGCATCGCCCTCGCCGCGAATGAGTTTTGGGCGTCGGTCATCATGGCGCTATTCGCGGCGGCCTGTTTGGGACCTATCGCGCTGCTGGGCATTTGGTTCGCCTTTCAAGCCAAGAAAAAAGGGCATCCTTTTTGGTCGATTGCGTTGGGTGCCAATGTGCTGGCCATCTTGGTTTACGCCTTAAATCAGTTTGTGTTTCGTCAAGGTGGCCCCATCGGTCCACCCATTCAGCCACAAGGTTAGCTTACTGCGCTATGGATTACCGACTGCTATGGATACACATTCCGACATCACGCTTAGCCGACGCCATCTTCTCCAAGCTGGGATGGCAGGAGGAATCAGTCTCATGATGGGATCCCCCGACTGGGTCGCTTCCCCGACCGGCGCCGCGTCCATGGCAGACGTGCCGTTTGCCAGGCACGACAAAGTGCGTATGGCCTTTATCGGGGTAGGCGGTCGTGGAATGAGCCTGCTCCGCGATTGCCTGGCCGTGCCCAACGTCGAGGTGGTAGCCGTCTGCGACATCGTGTCGGAGCGCGTGAAAGCTGCCCAGAAGCGCGTGGTGGACGCTGGCCAGGCCGAGCCGAAAGGCTTTGACGAGCATGACCGCCATTACGAGGATCTGTGCAAGCTGCAAGGCATTGACCTGATATATATCGCAACGCCGTGGGATTGGCACGTGCCCATGGCGGTTGCCGCCATGGAGGCGGGCAAGCACGTCGGGCTTGAGGTGCCCGCCGCCACTACGATTGACGATTGCTGGAAGCTGGTGGACACAAGCGAGCGAACGCGCAAACACTGCGTGATCCTCGAAAACTGTTGCTATGGCTGGAGCGAGATGCTGGTCCTCAACATGGTCCGGCAAGGCGCACTGGGTGAACTCACCCACGGAGAAGCGGCGTACATCCACGACTTGCGATCGTTGCTACTCGAAGATCACGGAGAAGGCCTATGGCGTCGTAAGCCGCATACCGAAATCGATGGCAATCTCTATCCAACGCATGGACTTGGACCGGTAGCCAACTACATGGACGTCAACCGAGGTGACCTCTTCGCTTACATGGTCTCCATGTCGTCACACGAGAAAAATCTCACGCATCACCGAGATAAGACAATTCCGGATGGCCATCACAAGCGAGAGGAAAAGTATGTCTGTGGCGACATGAACACGAGCCTCATCAAAACGGCGAATGGTCGAAGCATCATGCTGCAGCACGACGTTGTCTCACCGCGACCTTATGATCGCATCAACCTCATATCAGGCACGAAAGGGACTTTTCGCGACTACCCGGCTCGCATCTATATCGAAGGCGAGACCCCGAATCATAACTGGGAAGACCTTGACCGCTACCGCGAAAAGTTCGAGCATCCTCTATGGTCCAAGCAAGGTGAGTTGGCGCGCCGTATGGGTGGTCACGGCGGGATGGACTACATCATGTCCTTCCGATTGATCCAGTGCATGCTCGAGGGCTTGCCGCCAGACATGGATGTATATGACGCCGCTGCCTGGTCCGCGCCGTTCCCGCTCAGCGTCGAATCGGTGGCCAAGGGCAGCGCCCCGGTCGCTTTCCCCGACTTCACTCGCGGGCGGTGGAAGCAGCCAAGGGTCCGCCCGTATGAGGTGTAGCCCTAACCGGTCCGACGCGCAGGTGGCAGTGTGATTCGATCGGCTCGGGTTAGCCGCGAATTGGGCAAGCACCTTCCAAGAGCCCGTCGATAGGATGAAGACGACATGGTGGCTCGACTGATTTGACCCCCCGCCCGATCGGCGGGTATCTTGTGCAGGTTCAACGCTGCCGCATAGCTCAGTCGGTAGAGCAGCTGACTGTTAATCAGCGGGTCGTAGGTTCGAGTCCTACTGCGGCAGCCACGATTTAGGTTCAAAATCGCGATTATCCACCCGTTGATAAAAGTATTCCCAATTGGCTTCCCAATTGGATCATCGTTGAAACAACTTCAATGTGTCTTCGGCGGTGAGTGTTTCGTACACCGTTTGCGTGAACCTCGGATTGGTATGCCCGAGCAGCCACGACCGCACTTGGTCGGGTACTCCTTGGCGTCGCCATTCATCGGCGCACCAGCCGCGAAGATCGTAAAGCCGAGTCGCTGAGTGCTTCCGCCACCATTTCCGCAGGTGCTCGGCTGGATCGTCAACACCTTCCCACCCCTTCCCCGCCCTCTCCTCGATCTCGCGGGCGAGCTGGTCCGAGATGGGCACGACGCGAACGCCAGCAGCGGTTTTGCTTTTGGGAATCCGCACCAGCCAGCGGTCGTTGGCTGTAATGAGGTCATTGGGCCGCACGCGAGCTGCTTCGCTCGGCCTCATGCCGCACTCGCCGATGAGGCGCAACATGAGCCGGCACTTGGCGTCGGCCAGATCGAGAAGTCGGCGATATTCTCCGCCGGTCATCGGTGGGTACGACTTTGGCGTCGCCGTGCTTTTGGGCAGCCGCATCAGTTCAGCGGGGTTGGTTTTCAGCCAACCTAGGTCGGAGACCGCGTAACCCAGGGCCTGGCGGATACAAATGGCGGCTTTGGTGATGACGCTTCGCGAGCGCCCGCTCGTCATCGCGCCCAGGCTGCGCGTGAGAAATGGCGGATCAAGGTCATCAAGTGCCACGTGGCCGATGATGGCCTCCCACTTCCGCCTAAAAAGATTCATCGATCTCCGGTGGGCGTCTCCGGCCTGGCTCCAAAGCGCGTTGTCGACATGTTCAAAGAGGTCCGCGAGGGTGCCGGCCGGCTCTGACCTAAACGCCCTCCCGTGCTGTGCCAAAAACATCCTGGCCGCGTTCTGGGCTTCAGCGAGCGTTCTTCGCTCGAAGCCTTTGAGCTTTTTCCGCCCGTATTCGTCCGTCAACGTGACGGTGACGCGATAGTATGTCCTCCCGCCTCTTTCGATTTTGCAGCCCGAGCCCGGTGGCCGCCGCATGGCGACCAATTTACATCAATGATGCAACGTACGCTTCGATGTCGGCCACCCGGTACAGGACGCGGTTAACGCCAGGGAGCTTGATCCTCGGGATCGGGAGCCGGTCGAGCGTGCGCCGGTCCTTGAGGCCGAGCATCGTCAGCGCCACATGCGCATTGACAAGCAGCACAGGTGCGGTGAGCTTGACGCTCGGCTCGAAAATCGTGGCGATGGAATCAGACGACTTTGGGGTCATTGTCTTTCTTGAACTGGCGCAAAGGCGTCGTGGGTAAGCCACTGGTCGCGCAGGACTTCCCCGGCTGGCAGCAACTCCTCAACCCTGAACCTGAGCACCCAGTGATTGAACGGCTCGTGGCCATAGAACATTGGCCGCTTCCAGAAATCGGCTACTGCGTCGGCGGATACGCCCTTCGAGAACTTTGCGCCGATAGCCTGGAGAAACGGGAAACCTTCCGCTTCGTAGGCATTATCATCAAACGCACGGGAGTCTTCCTGCCAGATCGCCTCACAGGTGCAGATCGCGAGCTCCACACTACCCTTGAACCACCTCTGCTTATTCGTCGCGACGAACTGTTCTCCAGGTTTCAACCACGCCTTCGTCCAGTCGCGCCGGGTCTCGGTCTTAAGCCCAAGCACAAGCGCCGGGGATGTCCATGCGAACGAAACGGCCCTCACTGCCTGGCCTCCGTGGAATGCCCGACGATCGCACTCGCAGTAAAGCACAGTCCGGAGTTTTCCCGCGAGTGCCGCTTGGACGCCAAGGTCGAGCCCTCCAACGCCAGAGCAGAGGCTGATTCCGGTGACAAAATCCACGACTCAACAACCATCCGAGGGTTCCATGCAGCGACAAGGCGGACGCCTGCCGAGGTCGATAGTGATGATGTCGTTCATGATGTTCCTTAGCGGTAGACCTCGAGGTTCGGCAGCCCGGCAATCGGCGACAAATCGGTGACCGGCGTGTCCGGGAGGTAAAGCGCTTCAAGGCGGGTCAGCCCCGCCAGCGGCGATAGGTCGGTTACCGGCGTGTCGGTGAGGTCGAGTCATCTGAGATTTTTCAGCCCCGCCAGCGGCGACAAATCGGTGACCGGCGTGTCCGGGAGGTAAAGCGCTTCAAGGCGGG
>JBKBQD010000006.1:0-161368 GCA_046292875.1 Fimbriimonadaceae bacterium | reverse complement strand
AACTCTGCGGGCTTGAAGTCGCGCAGGTCCTCGGGCTTTTCCCCTACCCCGATGAGCTTTACGGGAATCTTGAGTCGATCGTAGACTCCGATCAGCGCTCCGCCTCGGGCCGCGCCGTCCAACTTCGTCAGCACCAAGCCCGTCACACCGGCCGTGCGGACGAACTCCTCGGCTTGCCGGATGGCATTTTGTCCCGTGTTCGCGTCCAGAATGAGCAGGACTTCATCTGGCTTGCGGCCCAACGCCTTTTCCGTCACGCGGGTGACCTTTTCCAGTTCCGCCATGAGCGAACCCTTACTGTGTTGACGCCCGGCGGTGTCGGCGAGCACAAACTCGATGCCCCGCGCTTTGGCCGACTGCACGGCATCAAAGATGACTGACCCGGAGTCTGCGCCTGGCTGCGACCGCACAATGTCGACACCCACGCGATCCGCCCAAATCTCAAGCTGGTCGATAGCGGCCGCGCGAAAGGTGTCGCCTGCCGCAAGGAGCACAGAAAACCCCTTGCGTTTCAAGAGGTGCGCGACTTTGGCGATGGTCGTCGTTTTCCCAACGCCATTCACCCCGACAAAAAGGTACACCGTCGGCGCTTCATCATGAACCGTCAGGCCGACGGGGCCTGATTGACGAAAACGCTCGACGATGGCCTGCTTGAGTCGATCGCGCATGGCAGCCGGATCCGTAATTTTCTCATCGCGAACGGCCCGTCGGAGCTCCGCCAGGATCTCGCTCACGGTTTGGACATGAGCGTCGGCAAGAAGAAGTTCCTCTTCCAACTCATCGTAAAAGTCGTCGTCGATGACGCCGCGCCCGACCAATCGGTCAAAGCGCTCCATCAGTTTCTTGAACATATCGTTGGTTCGAACTACGCGGGGGTGACGCGATCGGTTCGGTACTTTTCGATCAAATGGATCGCGGTAGCAACCTCGGCCCAGCCCTGGACGTCCACCGTCTTTTCTTCCAAGATCTTGTAGACCTCAAAGAAGTGCCGCAACTCCTTAAGCGTGTGCTCCTGCAAGTCGTTGATGGATTTGCGGAAGGCATAGCGCGGATCCTTCGCAGCGACACAGAGAATCTTCTCATCCGGGCCCTTCTCGTCGCGCATTTCCAGCACGCCGATCGCCTTCACTTCGACGACGCAGCCGGGAAACGTCGGGTGCGAAATGAGCACCAAGGCATCCAGCGGGTCCCCGTCCAGATAGAGCGTCTGCGGGATATAGCCGTAGTCAAAGGGATAGTAGAGCGGCGAATACAGGACACGGTCCAGCTTCATCACGCCGAGTTCGGGATCAAGTTCGTATTTGTTGGTGCTGCCCTTGGGAATCTCGATGATCGTATTGAAGATCATGGGGGCGTGGGGACCAATCGGGACATCAAGCAGCGACATGCGGTTTCCTTAAGACCGAATTATGGCGCGTCAGGCCGATCAGAACCGACGCTGGAACTTGTTTCGCAGCAAGATGGCCACCAAGTTCATGGTCAGCAGCACGGCCAGGAGGACAATGATGCCCGCCGCGGCGACCTGATGAAACTCGACGCGGGGCCGCGAAGCCCAGTTGAAAATCTGAATGGGCATGGCCGTGAACTCGCTGTTCAAACCCGTCGGTGTGAAGCGCACGAACGTCAGCGCGCCGATGGTGACCATCGGCGCCGTCTCGCCCATCGCCCGCGAAAGGGAGAGGATGATGCCCGTAAGAATCCCGGGCAGGGCGGCCGGCACCACCTGCTTCACCACGGTCTGCCACGGTGTGGCGCCAAGGGCCAGCGAGCCTTCGCGCAGCGATTTGGGCACGGTCCTGAGCGCCTCCTGAGTCGTGATGATGATCATCGGCAGAATCAGCAGGCTCATGGTGAGCGCGCCGGCGATCAAGGTCCGCTCAAACATCATCGCCCGCACAAACACCGCCAACCCGAGAAGGCCATAGACAATGGAGGGCACGCCGGCCAGGTTCGCGATGTTGAGCTGAATGAACGTGTTCAGCCGATTCTTCTTCGCGAACTCCTCAAGGTAGATCGCTGCCGCCACACCGACCGGTACGGCGATCACGCCGGTTAAGCCGATCAGCCATACACTGCCCCAGATAGCCGCCTTAAACCCGGCTTGATCCGCCCGAAACGAGGCGTAGTTGTTCAAAAACGCCCAATTGAGCCGTCCGGCGCCGTCGCGCAAGATGCCATAGAGCAGGGCAACCAAGAGCAGTACGCCGACAATCGCCGAGATCAGGCACAGGGCGCGAAAAATGACGTCACGTCGGGCACGCGCCTTGCGGTAGCCGGATGCGGGGGCATGAATCAATGGACCACCGTCCGGTAGCGCCGCACGAGCTTGTTCGCCAAAATGTTGAGCGCGAACGTGATCAGGAACAGCGTCGCTCCAACCGCGAAGATGGTCTGATAAACAATCGTGCCGCTGGGTGTATCACCAAGGCTCACTTGGACGATGTAGGCCGTCATCGTCTGGATGCTTTCACCAAAGTTCAGCGTCATTTTCGGCGTTTGACCAGCGGCCAGCGTCACGGCCATGGTTTCACCGACGGCGCGAGAGATGGCCAGGATGTACGCCGATGCAATGCCCGACAAGGCAGCCGGGACGACGACCTTGACAATGACTTCCAGCTTCGTTGAACCGAGTGCATACGCGCCCTCTCGCAAGCTTCGCGGCACGGCGCTGATCGCATCCTCACAGAGCGAGGTCACCAGGGGCAAGATCATGATGCCCACGACAATCGCGCCCGAGGCAGCATTGAAGACTTGGATGTTGTTCTCGCCGAACACCGCACGAAGGGCCGGAGTGACCAAGGTCACGCCAAAGTAGCCATAGACGACCGTTGGGATACCTGCCAGGACTTCCAGCGCAGGTTTCAGAATTCCACGGACGCGGGGCGATGCGTACTCACTCAGATAGATGGCCGCCAACAGACCAAGTGGCAAGGCGAAAAGCCCCGATCCCAGGGCAATGAGGAACGTGCCGCAGAGCAGCGGCAGAATGCCGAATGACTGTGGCTGCAGGAGCGGCGACCAACTGGTCCCTGTGAGGAACGCGACGGGCGAAACGTGTCGAAAGAAGCCGAACGTCTCGCTGAACAGAACCCAGATGATCCCCGCCGTCGTGAGGATCGAAACGGAGGCCGCAAGAAAGCAGAGACCGAGAAACCCTTTGTCACGCAGCTTCTGAAACGCACTGCGCCCGCGAATCACCGATCCTCCGGTGGTCTTCATTGGCGGTGGATTATCGCATGAATGAGATCATTCACTCTCAAGTTTGAGCAGCTCTGAAATCGTCACTCCGACCGTCTTGCGACCCGAAAATACCGAACCGGTCGTCCCGGCATCAAAGCGGGCCTTGGCGAGATCGTAGGCTTCCGCTGGAAGCGGGATGTAGCCCACCGTGCTCACGAGTTTGCGTCCCTCGGGCGAGAGGTAATAGTGAACGAAGGCGATCACTTCGGGGCGCTTGGCCGCTTCGGCATTCACATAGATGAACTCGGGACGGTTAAGGGGAATGTAGGTTCCGTTTTCAATCGTCTCGTCACTCGGCTTGATGGGACCGTTTCCAGCGTCAACACCCAGCACTTTCAACTTGTCGGCATTCTCGACGAAATAGGCGTAGCCAAAGTATCCGAGCGCGCCGCGGTCGCCGGCAACGCCAGTGACCAAAACATTGTCGTCCTCGCTGGCTTGGAAGTCATTGCGGCTGGCCTTCTCGGTCCCAACGATGGCCTTGGTGAAGTAGTCAAACGTGCCACTGTCGGTGCCGGGGCCATAAAGCTTCAGGGGTACGTTGGGGAAGCCTGGACGAATCTGGCTCCAGTTCGTGATCTTGCTGCCCGGCTCCCAAATGCGCTTGAGTTCTTCGACGGTGAGGTGGTCGCACCAGTCATTGGCTGGGTTGACAACGACCGAAAGACCGTCAAATGCGACGGGAACCTCGATAAAGTTGATGCCATTCTTTTCCGCTTCGGCGATTTCGGCGGCGTCAATCGGGCGACTCGCATTCGAAATGTCGGTCTCGCCTGCCGTAAACTTCTTGAATCCGCCACCCGTGCCAGAAACGCCGACGGTGATGCGAACCCCTGAGTTGTTGTCCATGAAGGTCTCGGCGACGGCTTCCGTGATGGGATAGACCGTGCTCGAACCATCAATCTTGATATCGCCTTTGAGCGCGGTCCCAGTGCCCCCTGGCTCGTTGCTTGAATTGGCGTTTGTGGCACCACCGCCGTCACCGCAACCAAGAAAGGCAGAGAAAACCAATCCGGCGCATATGCAACCCAATGTGGTCATGGCAAAAGATCGGCGGCTTGACATGAACAATCGACTCCTGTCCTGATCAAAGGACGTGGTGAATGTACCCGTCACAGATTGTGGATTTGTTAAGAAATGCGGTCCATTTCCGCCCACAATCACGGGGCGTTTAATGATCCGTTAAATGAATGTAGCGAGCGAGGAACCGGGCCGCTCCGACGGGTAGCCTTAAAGACATGAGACTCTCCCGCCGCTCTGTCCTTGGCGCAGGACTCGCCGCCGCCGCGACTTCAGCCATTGGCATTCCGACCGTCGTCATGGGGCGCGAGAAGCAGCGCAAGCCGAAGAACATCATCTTCATTGCCTTTGACGGGATGGCCATTCAGGTCCCAACGATGGCCGACCAGCTCCAGTTTCTGAACGACGGCAAGCGCGGCTATTGGCGAACGCTGATGGGTGAGCCCTACGCGGTGAACGGTTTGCAGGACACCGGGTCGCTGAACTCGGTGGTGACGGATTCTGCCGCCGCTTCGGCGGCCTGGGCCTCGGGCCGCAGGCAGTGGAACGGTCAACTCAACATGTACCCCGACGGCACCAAACTTCGGCCCATCATTCCCATCATGCATGAGGCAGGCGTCAAGACCGCACTCGTCACGACGACGCGCATGACGCACGCCACCCCTGCCGCCTGGGCTGTCAACAGCCCCGACCGCAACCTCGAAGGGCAAATTGCGGAAGGCATGATTGCCTCGGGGGTCGACATCATGCTCGGTGGCGGCTCAAACTTCTTCGACCCGCAATATCGCAACGACCGCAAGGACGCCTACGCTCTTGCCGAGCAGGCCGGCTTCAAGGTCGTCAAGACCCGCGATGAAGTGATGAACCTGCGCGCTCCAAAGATCCTGGGAATATTCGCGCGCAGCCACCTTCCCTACACGGTGGACCACATGAACTCCGCGGAGCTCAAGCAAACCGTACCCACCCTGGCAGAGTTGACCAAGGTCGCCCTGGACAACCTGAAGGGAAGCCCCAACGGGTTTGTGATGCAGATCGAGGCCGGGCGTGTGGACCATGGCGGTCACGCCAATGACTTGGCCGGTTTGGTGTTTGACCAAATCGCGGGTGAAGAGGCGGTCCGGACGGCGGTCGAATGGGCGCTCAATGACGGCGAAACGCTTGTGATCATTACCGCCGACCACGCTTGTGGCGGCCCGTCGCTCAACGGGGCCGGTTCCAGCTATGGCGACAGCAACGCCGGATTGCAGACGCTCAACGGGATGAAGGCCAGCTACGAAGTGCTGCTGCCGCTGATCGCTGCGAACCCGACGGCCGACAAGATTCGAGACACGATCAAGGAGCACCTTTCGCTGGAGATCAAACCGGAGGAGGCCGCGGTTATCGAGGCAGCGACCAAAAACCAGTCTCCCTTCCGGGCTTCGTCCTTCTTTGGAGGAACTGGGGCGACCACCGCCATGATCTTGGGGAACTACACCAAAGTCACGTGGACAAGCGGGAATCACACCTCGGATCACGTGCTGGTCACGGCGGTTGGCCCCGGCGCCGAGCAGTGCAAGCGGGTCACCAACAACGTCGAGTTCTTCGACATGATGCTCGCCGCCAAAGACTTGAAGTACGCGAACCCGAAGATGACGTTTGAAGAAGCACGACGCGCCCGCGCGGCGAGCCGCGGAACGGACCCCGAGCTCTTGGCGCTGTATGGCGCGCACGACGACGACTGCGAATGCCACCACGGCGCGGCGTAATTGCCGCCAGTCAAATCCAGAGTTCCCTCGGCCGTATTGGTGAAGGCTCGCCCCTAATGGGCTGCAGCTGACTCCAGTGATGTCTCGACATCGCGTGGGAGGGCTGCGCCCCATCGCCGGAGGCCAAATCTCGCCTTTACTTTACGTAGGCATCGAACCATTCCATGGCCCAAGGCGCGAGTCGGGAGGAACTGTGAGGTTGCCCCGGAGCAATCGTCTTGCGCCAGGTGAATGGAAGACTGTGTTGCTTTGCAAGCGACCCCATGGTCTCATACCACTCATGCACTGCTTCAATGTGGTCCATCGCCTTTGAGCCTGGAAATGGATTTTGATAGCGTTCAGTGTCTTGGTCGCCAACCAGCAGGTACACGGGTAGAGAGAGTACGCGCACCCAAGCGGAAACGCCTTCACCCGCATGGAACTCCTTGACGCCATCTCCCCAGTCCATTCGAAACGTCCTCGGACGGGCGCCGTCGGGCCAGTTCAGCGAGGCGTCAGGGATTGGAAATGCAGCAGGCGAACTGATCACGCAAGCACGAATTCGTTGGGGATGCCGGAGAATATATCGTGCGCAAAACTGGCCACCGGCAGAATGGCCGAATAGCAGCACCTGCTTGTCCCATTGGGGCAGCGTTGCACCTACTTGATCCAGCAACCGATTCGTCCACGCATCGGCGTCTATGGTTCGGCCGAACAGACCACGGTACCCGCCTCCCAAACCCCGGCGTCCTTGTGAAAGAGAAGCAAAGTTCGGCTGGTCAAACGCTGGAGTCAGAACGGCAATGTTGCGCTGTGCTGCCCAAGTCGACCACCGCTGGATATAGGACTGTGCCGACCTTTGACCAGAAATGTCTTCTTGAGCGGGGGTCCCATGAATTAGGAGCAAGACGGTATTACACTTTTGGGGATCTGCCGCTGCCTGGAAAAAGTACGACCCGTAAGTGTCTTGACGCAGCTGGATCGGCGGTGATTGGAGAGAGAACAAGCACGCCAGAGCGACACTTGCGGCACTTACCATAGAAGGAGGTTACACCATAAAGGGGGTTGCAGGATAAGCCTTAAAAAGCCCTAGCTTGTCATGAGGTCCAGCATCACGCCCGACGACCGTGGACAGTCAACGCGATGAGCCACCCCGATTGGAGGGCTGCGCACGGATGTGGCTGCACCCAGCACCGGCAACACGGTGGCTGGGATGCTTGCCCTACGCCAAGCTCGGCAATCCTCGCCGCATTGACCGACCTCTTTAGCAGAGCATTCAAGCAGATGGGGCGGCCGCACGAATCACGACATCAGCTAGGCGCTTGGATTTGAGTCGTCATCGTCTGAATCCGCCCTGCGCGGACCCATGTTGACCCTGCTCATGGCGCGTTCGACGCCGACCTGCAACGCAAGCTCTACGGCATGGGCCGCACGCTGAATCGCCTCGTGGATCTCAGGCCGCTCCTCAGGCGAAAATGAGCCGAGCACGTGGTCGACCGTCTCGGACTTGTCCGTTCGTCCGATCCCGATCTTTAGCCGTGGATACTCCGAAGTCCCAAGTTTCTCGATGATCGACTTATGGCCGCCGTGACCTCCGGCGCTGCCCTTCGGTTTCAGCCTAATTCGGCCAACCGGAAGGTCCAGATCATCCGCAACCACCAGAACTTGCGAAGGCGCAACGCCGACCGACCGCGCCATCGCGGCGACGGCATGGCCGCTCAGGTTCATATAGGTCAGTGGCTTCACCAGGACGACCGGGACCCCCTCAACGGCGCCGAACCCATAGAGCGCCTGATGTTTCGAACGCTGGACTTTGATGTGGTGGCGCGCAGCCAACAAGTCGATGACCTCGAAACCGACGTTATGCCGCGTCCCGCGGTACTGTGGACCAGGGTTTCCCAGCCCGACAATCACCCATTCGGCAACCTCGGGCTCAGGGGGCTTCCGTCGAAACATTGGCCGACTCCGGCGATTCCATCCCTTGATAGGGCGAAAGCGTGCCGTTTTGCAACAGAACAAGGATCAGCACGCCCAGCACGATGCGATAAACGGTAAAGATCAGCGTGCCTTTCGTTTGGAGCATCCGAATCAGAAAGGCGATGGCGGCATACCCGCTGATGAAACCCAAGACGTTGGCCACGATCACTTGACCGGCCAGGGGGCCGGCGAGGACTGACGCGTGCTCTTTCAAGCTGAACACCCCGGCGGCAAAAATGCTCGGCACGCTGAGCATGAACGAAAAACGTGCGGCGGTCGAACGGTCGAATCCGGCGAAAAGGGCGCCCGTAATGGTGCTGCCGCTGCGGCTTGCACCAGGAATGAGCGCCACGGCTTGCCATAGGCCCACCCAAAGGCCGTCTTTCATGCTCACCGACTCGATGGGACGCACGCGCTTGCCAACCCGCTCGGCGACCTGCAATAGGATGCCCATGCCGATCAGCGTCCATGCAATCACCTGCAGCGACCGCAAATCCGCCTCGATCTGTGACTTGAAGGCCACCCCAAAGACGACGATCGGGACCGTGCCAACGGCGATGGCCCAGCCCATGATGGCATCTTGGGACTTTCGCTCTGCCGAGTTCGTGAGGCTCTTCGCCCATCCAACGAACGCCCGAATCAACTCGACGCGAAAGTAGATGAGGACCGCAAGCAGGGTGCCCAGCTGAATGACAGCCGTAAATGGCGCACCGGGGTCGTCCCAGCCCACCAGAGCGGGCACCACACGCAGGTGCGCCGTGCTGCTGATCGGAAGGAACTCCGTGAGCCCCTGAATAATGCCGAGGATGATCGCCTCAAAGTAACTCATCACACCGCCAAGCTACGTGGCCCCTACCCAAACTTCCGCACCAATACCAGCAGCACGCCCGCCAGACCAAGCGCGGCGACATACAGCACCCACACGGCTTGGCGCTGGTTCAGCCCCTTGCCCAAGAGGGCGTGGTGAAGATGGCGCTTGTCGGCCTGAGTGATGGGCTGCCGGCCCAAAATGCGGCGCACGATGACATTCACCGCATCGAGAATGGGTACGCCAAACGCCAGCAAAGGTACCACAATGGCCACTGCCGCGGCGGTCTTGAACGCGCCAACGATGCTGAGGCATGCGAGGAAGAAGCCCAGCATCTGCGCACCACCTGTGCCCATGAAGATCTTGGCCGGGTGGTAGTTGAACCGAAGGAAGCCCAGTGAGGCCCCACAGACCGCAGCCGCGACGAGTGCAACGCGCGGCTGGCCCTGGACCGCCGCAATCAGAGCCAGCGTCGCGCCAGTGATCGCCGCTATGCCTGCGGTCAAGCCATCGATCCCGTCGAGCGTGTCCATGGTCTTGGTGACCACAAAGATGTAGATGGCAGTGATGGGAATTGCCCAGACTCCGAAGGGCACCCACTCTCCCTGAGTCGTGAGGAGCGGCGTCGAAATGCCCGTGATCTTGATACGGCCAATCGGATCGTAAACAAACTGAATGGCCACGCCAAGGAGAATGAGAAAGCCTGCCTGCACCTTGGCGTTGAGCGGCTTCACATCATCGAACATGCCGACTGCAACGATCAGCGCCCCGCCTATCAGCATCGCGATCAAATAGGGTGGAAACGGGTTGACCTTGTACCAATACGGCAAGAGCGCAAGCGGCGCGAGAATGCCGACGAAGATGGCCAGACCGCCCCAGCGCGGCGTGGGCTGGGTGTGAACCCGGCGATCATCGCGGGTTGGGTCGTCGATCGCTCCGTGTCGCACGGCAAGCCGCATGACCCAAGGGGTCGCGAATGCCGCGACGAAGGCCGCCAAGACCATGACAAAGAGGGGTGCGCGGAACCCTTGCAAGAAGGGGCCTGCTCCGATCGCGGCCACGGCTGCTGTGCCCTGCATCAATCTTCAAACTCAAGTCGTCGGAGCTGTTCGTCGCGGTAGGTGAACACCTCCAGACCCGACTCTCTAAACAACTCGACGGAGAAGTCGTCGGGATAGTCGCCCTCATAGATGATACGGACAATGCCTGCGTTGAGGACCATCTTTGCGCAGAGGTGGCACGGTTGGCAGGTCACATAAATGCTTGCCCCTTCACATGGCACGCCGATCATTGCCGCCTGCAACAGCGCATTTTGCTCCGCGTGGAGCGAGCGGATGCAGTGCCCGGCGCGCATGCACCCCTCTGGCCAATCCAGTTCAGAGCCGCGGGGAGGACAGTGGCGCATCCCCCGCGGTGCGCCGTTATAGCCGGTGGCCAGAATCCGCTTTTCGCGGACAATCACCGCGCCGACTTGGCGCCGTGGGCAGGTCGCTCGAGACTTGACCAGATGCGCGATCTGCATGAAGTAGCTGTCCCAGGTGGGGCGTTCGCGCATGGATTCCTCGCTGAACCTAAAGGTACCCTGAGCCTGTGACCTTCGCTTTGCTTGCGTGTTTTGCCACCATGGCCACGGAAGAGTTGACCATTCCGATCCACGCCGCATATCTCGTGGGGGAAGCTGGGCGTGCGCGCATCGACGAGGAATCCGGCCTGACACGATGGACTGATGCGCGTACTCGAGTGATGTGGGGTGGCCGTTTAGCGCAGGACGGAAAACTTGAGGTCACCGTCGAGTTCAATGATCGCGTCCTTGCCGGCGCCTACCGCTTGGCTGTAAACGGAGACTCCCGAGCCGCAACATCGAACGGAAATCGACTGGTGTCGTCGTTCGATG
Organism: Fimbriimonadaceae bacterium; assembly: GCA_046292875.1. Classification (GTDB taxonomy): domain Bacteria; phylum Armatimonadota; class Fimbriimonadia; order Fimbriimonadales; family Fimbriimonadaceae; genus JBKBQD01. Next base: position 150,705 of record JBKBQD010000006.1, on the reverse strand, counting down.
TCAATCCCGGCTGGGTCCGCATCGAGTTGGTCTGCGATGCGAACCGGGCAGAGGATGCGCCGACGCCGGTCGCGCTTCGACTTTCGGGACCAGCAGCCGCGGGAGCGCAGTTCAATCTCAAGCCGCGACGGAACGCTGCCTCGGTCCATCTCAGCTACGTCGTTCCCGCCGATCTCGAGATCGAGTGGTTTTACAACGAGGTCACGGCGGTTGAAGACCCGATTCACACGTTCTACATGGCCTGTGGCTTCTCACGCGGCTACTTCGGGATCCAGGTCAACGGTCCAACCGAGCGGCGGGTGATTTTCTCCGTTTGGGATAGCGGCACTGAGGCCATCGACCGCAATCGGGTGGCAGCGGATGACCTGGTGCAGCTGTTGGCGAAAGGCGAGGACGTGTACGCTTCTGGATTCGGCAATGAGGGAACCGGTGGCCACAGTCATCTCAAAACTCTGTGGCCAACCGGGGCAAAGCAGCGCCTGCTCGTTCACGCCAAACCCGACGGCACCGCCACGGTCTACACCGGCTACTGGATGCCCGAAGGCGCGACCGAATGGAAGCTGATCTCGCGGTTTCGGGCGCCGAAGGACGGGGGGTACCTCCGGCGACCGCATACGTTTGTCGAGAATTTCTGGGGCGACAACGGGCACCTGCTCAGGAAAGCGCGCTTTGGCCCGGCCTGGGCACGCACACCCGGCGGCCAGTGGCGGTTCCTCGACGAAGTCCGGTTCTCGCATGACGTCACGGGCGGCGCCGACCGATACGACTACGACTTTGGCCTTGACGGAGACTTGGGCTTCTTCCTCCAGAACGGAGGATTCGTCGGCGCTTCGCCGACGCGCGGCGCAACGCTGAGGGCTCCCGGGACCGCTCCCAAGGACCCCGGGATCATCCTCCCGCATGAGTCGCACCGCCACACTGGCTAGGTGGGCCGTAACAGCGGGATGCTGAGTTGGCGGCTGGTCAGAAACTCACAGCCGTCGTCGGTGACCACAACCATCTCCTCAATGCCCAGGTAGCCACGCTTCGGTAGGGTGACGCCTAACTCAAGCGTATACACTTCCCTTTCCCGTACGGGCAGATCCGGGGTTCGGCCGTAGCGCTCCCAGCGCGGGCCAAGGATCGCGCCGCCGTCGTGGGCCATGCGCCCAACCTGATGTCCAAGCGCGTGCAGGTATTCGTCGTAGCCATATCCGACCAGTGTTGCCCGTGCGGCCGCGTCGACCACCCAGCCTTCAACGCCCGGCTTCAAATGCGCGGCGCCAGCGCCGATGGCCGCATTCACCGCCTCGAGCCCTCTGGCCACGTCTTCGGGCAGCGACGTTTCTCCCGGCTCCGGCATGTACCAGCAGCGCTGAATGTCAGAGCTATAGCCTTCGGTCACGACTCCCAAGTCGATATGAACCAGGTGACCCGGCTGAATGGTGAGGGTGGACGACGGCACGCCGTGCCCGATCATGGAATCGGGTCCGGTATTAACGATCGGGTTCCCGGCGCGGTCCCAGCCATAGCCGAAGCCATGGGCGTCCATTTTCGTTTGAATCCGGTCATAAATCGCTCGCTCCGTTACCCCGACCCGCATCAGGTCAGATGCCTCGACGAACAGTCGCTCGGTCTCGTCGATCGCACGGCGCAGGCGCCGGATCTCTTCGTCCGTCTTTTGCCCTCGAAGCCGCATCGTGACGTCCTCCGCGCTCACCAATGCGTCGTCAAAGCGCGTTCCAGCCAGCAGCGACCGGAGCAGAAGGTACATGCCGTGGGTCAGCCCGTCGGACTTCACATCGTCTGTTGAAAAGTTCACGGCGATCCGGGGCCGTTCACCGCACATTCGCTCAAGTTCATTCAACAGAGGCTTTCGAATCGACTGCACATACGGCACGACCTTCGTCCAATGGCCCGAGGCAATCAGCGGATCGGCATCATAGTTGCCCACCACGGCGATCCGCTCCCCCGCCCGACTGACCATCAAGGCCGAAATCCACGTCAGTCCTCCGTCCAGCAAGAACGGCAAAACCGGATCGCCACCCCCGGACGTCTCGCGAACAAACGTCAGCCAGACGTCAAAGCCGCTCTCCGCCACCAGAGCCGCGGCTTGTTCGTGCTTCTGCCGGATCAACTCCGCCACAGAATTAGCCTCCGACGGGGACGCGGAACGCGCTGGCACCGGCGTACACGGCCTGGTCACCCAACTGCTCTTCAATGCGAAGGAGCTGGTTGTACTTGCAGACGCGGTCGGTGCGGCTCGGGGCTCCGGTCTTGATCTGGCCCACCCCTGTGGCAACGGCGAGGTCGGCAATGGTGGTGTCCTCGGTTTCGCCGCTACGGTGACTGATCACCGCAGCGTAGTGCGCGCGATTCGCCAAAGCAATGCAGTCCAGCGTTTCGGTCAGCGTCCCAATCTGGTTGAGTTTGACCAGGATGGCGTTTCCGGTTTTGGTCTCGATGCCCCGCGAGAATCGATCGACATTCGTCACAAAAAGGTCATCGCCGACCAGTTGGACCCGCCCGCCGATCGACTCCGTCAGCGCGCGCCATCCCTCCCAGTCGTCCTCGCTAAGCCCATCTTCAATGGAGATCAGCGGGTAGCGGTTCGCAAGCTCCGCCAGATACTCGACTTGCTGGGCCGAGGTTCGCTCGCGAACATCTCCGCTCTTGTACCGATAGACGCCGTCCTCGTAAAACTCGGTCGCCGCTGCGTCAATCGCCAGAAAGACCTGCGTGCCCATGGAGTAGCCGGCCTGCTGGACGGCCTCGATTAGGAAGTCAAACGCCATTTCCTGCGAGTCGAGGTTCGGCGCAAACCCGCCCTCGTCACCAACGGCCGTATTCAGCCCCTTCGCCTTGAGCACTGATTTCAGCTTGTGGAACACCTCAACGCCGATCTGCAGCGCTTCGGAGAAGCTGGAAGCCCCGACCGGCATGACCATAAATTCCTGGAAATCCACGTTCGAGTCCGCATGCTGCCCGCCATTGAGCACGTTCAGCATCGGCACGGGAAGCGTTCGCGCGTTGACCCCGCCCAGATAGCGATATAGCGGCAGCTCGCATGAGTTCGCCCCGGCGCGCGCGGCTGCCATCGACACTCCCAGGATGGCGTTCGCTCCGAGATTCGACTTGTTGGGCGTGCCGTCGATGCCCACCAAAATCGCGTCCAGCTCGGCCTGATCTTCGACCGGCAGGCCGACGATCTCAGGAGCGATCACCTCGATCACATTGGTCACCGCGCTGGTCACGCCCTTGCCGCCAAATGCCGAACCGCCGTCGCGAAGCTCGACCGCTTCAAAGGCGCCGGTGCTGGCGCCGCTCGGCACTGCCGCGCGTCCTACCGAACCATCGTCCAACAGGACCTCGACTTCGATCGTGGGGTTGCCTCGGCTGTCGAGGATCTGGCGGGCGTGAACGTCAGCGATGATGGACATAGGTTGCTCTCCGTGCGGAGGGTCCGGTCAACGGCGGGTCGGGCCACTGAGCGGGTACACCTCGTAGGAACCATTATGAAGGCTGAGGCGGGCGAGCTTGTTATCGGACGTGAAAGCTTTTTCTGGCACAAGCTCCACTCGCTCACCGGCGTCATTCCGGTCGGCTTCTACCTGGTTCAGCACATCACGCTGAACTCATTCAGCCTTGCCGGGCCGCAGGCATACAACTCTGTGGGCAAGTTCTTCAGCGGAGTTCCGTTTCATCTCTTCATGGTGATTCAGGCGGTCATCCTCGGGTCGTTTCTGTTTCATGGCGTGTACGGGCTTTTTATTACGAGCCGAGGTCAATCCAACTACTTTAGCGGCAAATACAAGTGGTCACAGAACCGCATGTACCTATTGCAGCGCGTCTCCGGTATCGTGGCGTTCGTCTTTATCGTATTTCACTACATCGACGCTTCGGTACGGGCGAAGGTGCAGGGCCACGCTGCCGTCGAGTACGCCGCGTGGGGCCGCCATTTAGCAGAGTATGGATATTTCATTCTGATCATTTACATGATCGGTGTCCTGGCGTCTTCCTATCACCTTTTCTACGGTCTCTGGAACTTCTGCATTCGGTGGGGTATCACGGTTAGCGAGCGGGCTCAGATTCGCGTGCAGAAGTTCTCGCTCTGGGCGTTCATCCTCTTTACCCTTCTTGGCTGGGCCGCGCTGTTCGGTTTCTTCATGCACAAGGTCACGCCATCTTCTTCGATTCAAATCGAATCGTCTGGACCGCCGCAGCCCGTCTAGTCCCCGCCGGGCGGAGGCTCGGGCACACGGGTGCGCTCATAGTTGATGCGCATCAGGAAGCCGTCTGCTGAGAAGTCAAGGAACGCATCTTCCTCGACAAGCGGCTGCTCGGTACCGCGGCGATAACGAAGGGTAAACGTACCGTCTGGGTTTGATGTTTCTTCCATCGGAGGGCCGACGGCATTGATGACCCCTTCGCGGGTGAAGCCGATTTGTACCGCGCCATCTCTAATGCGGGTGACCGGATCTTTGTAGGGCGCAGGGCCCAAAAGCCACAGAATGCCAGCGACGGCAATGGCAAGAAAGATCACCGGGAACCCGATGATAAAGAAGTAGTCGTACGGCTTGGGCGGATCTAGGGCGGGTTTTTTCGAAGCCACCTTAGATCCGCTTTGCGACTGCTATGCCGTTACTTGCCACCGCCGGAACCTGCGCCGTTGCCGCCACCGTTCCCGCCGGTGCCGCCGCCATTGACATCGCCGCCAGTTCGCGGAGGATATCGCTGGTCCACCGATCGCTGGGAGTTTGGCGAAAGCTGGTTCCGCTGGTCTTGACTGTAGCGCTCCGCATCAGCGGGGTCCTTGACGATTCTCGGCGTCAAGAGAACCAGCAACTCCGTTTTGCGGCGCTCCTTGTCCGTCGATCGGAAGAGGTTGCCGAGGATCGGCAGGTCGCCCAGAATCGGAATCTTGTTGACCGTCGAGCGGACTTCCGATCGCATGATGCCGCCGAGCACGATCGTCGCTCCGTCGGCCACCGAGACCGTGGTGCTGGCGATCCGCTGGTTGATGATCGGGGCGTTGAACGTCGTGAACCCTTCAAGGTCATTGGCGGTCTGGACCACGTCCATGGCCACCTGACCGTTTGCCGTGATGCGAGGCGTTACGGTGAGGACGATACCGACGTCAGTGAAGGCATAAGTGAAGGTGAGGTTGCCGCTGGCGTCCTCTCGGGCGCTCAGCACGTAGGGGACGCGCTGGCTGATGTTAATCTCTGCCGTAACGTTGTTCGAAGTAAAGATGCGAGGCGTCGAAAGGACTTCAAACTTCGAATCCGTCTGCAGGGCTCGGATGAACATCTCCAGCGTCGGGCCGAAGAGCGAGAAGGTGAACCCGGGGATCGGATTCTGCGTGCCGGAGCCGCCGACGTTGAAGTTCTGATCCAAAACGCCGGTCTGTCCGGGCGTGTTGCCAAAGCGATTCTGCAGAAGGTTCCATTCGATGCCGAACTTCTCGCTGGCGCCCAGCGTTGCTTCGACGATCATGGTCTCGATGATCACCTGCTCCGGGATGCGGTCCAGCTGGCCGAGAATGCTCTGCAGCAGGTCCACGTTGCCGGGGCCGGTGACGACGATCAGGCTATTCGTGTTCGGGTCCGGAATGACGGTCACCTGACCGGCCAGATCGCGGACGTTGACGATGCGGCCCTGCTCATCTCGGGCGGTCTGTCGAGTTTGGCCCGCTCGCTGCTGCTGCCCACCGCCAAACATCTGGCCGAAGTTTTGGCCAACGGTCACCGCGGTGAGCAATCGACCTTCTTCATCAAGCTCTAGTGGGAGCGAGGTTCGCAGCTGTCCATCATCGTCGAACTGCTGGTCGTCCTGGACGCCGCGTCCGCCGCCGCCCATGCCACCGCCGCCACCCATGCCGCCCGTCTGGTTGCGGTTTTGGTTGTTCTGGTTATTGCGGTTCTGCATGTTCGCGCCGGTCCGGTTTTGTCCACCGAAGTTGCCGCCTTGCCCCGTGGTGCGACCACCAAAGGCCTGGTTCAGCAGCTGGGCGACCTGGTCGGCCCGCGCGTTGCCAAGCGGGAACACAAAGGTCGACGACTCGTAGGTAACGGGCTGATCCAATTCCGCGATCACATCGCCGACCAACTTCAAGTTGGCTTCCGTTGCCGTGACAACCAAGGAGTTGGTGCGCGCATCTGCAACCACGGTGCCAAAGGCGGCGCTGGTGTTACCGAATCGGAACGCTTGCTGAATGCGCTGCTCGAAGGGCACGTTCTGCGTTCCGATGCCGCCTCGCCCTCGCGGCGCGTTCGCGGTCAGGACGTTTTGCACGACTGCGGCCACCTCGTTGGCGTCGGCATAGTTCAGCAAGAACACCTTGGGTTGGACCGGCGCGTCCGTGTCCTTGTCAAGCTGCTTGATGAGTTCCTCGACCTGTCGCTGCTCATTGCCAGGCGCATTGACAATCACGCTGTTGCTAAAGTCGTCTGAGCTGGCGCGGACCACCTGAAAGCCGCGGCCACCCCCGAACATCTGCCCGAGGTTGCCGAAGTTGAAGCCTCCCCGGTTCTGCTGGTTGTTCCCGCCGCCGAATCCGCCGGGTCGATTCTGCATGTTGCCCAGGTTAAAACCGCCTCCGCCTCCGCCACCGCGGCCCTGCGCCACGGTCAGCGGCTCGCCAAGGTCAAAGGAGTCGTTCTGGCCGATGCGGAATCCGCCGGGCATGCCCTGCATGCCGCCCTGGCCGCCCATCATCTGCTGGATGATTTGCTCGAGCGGATTCTGGGCATTCTGAAAGACCTCATTGACCACCCGAGCGACCTGAGACGCGTTCGCGTACTGCAGCGGATACACCTTCAACTGAGGGCGACCGGCATTCATCATGTTCTGAATCATCTCGGGGTTGAAGTTCCCCATGCCGCCACCGCCGCCGCCGCGGTTCTCACGCCGACGGATCACGAGCAGGCCATTCTCATGCCGAAGCTCATAGTTTTGAAGGTTGAGCGTGGTGTCGAGGATGCGAAAGGCCTCGTTCAGCGTGACAGGTCGACCGCTGGTCAGGGTCATCGGTGTCGTCAGATTCGGATCTTTGATGATGGTCGCGCCACTTGCCCTTGAGAAGAACGACACCACCATATCGATATTCGCGTTGCGAAAATCAAGCGTGATCTTGGTGTTGGGATTCAGCGTCAAGTATTCCCACGCGGGCTTCCGTTCCTCAAAATTGAAGTCCCACTGTGCAGCCGAAAAGGCCGGAATCGACAGGGCAAGGGCAATAGCAAGTATTCGAGTCCGCATTTCTACACCGAATCTAACGATGAGACGTCATCTATGAACCAGGGTTCACCGGCGAGACCGCAAATCCGCCGATCGCGCCTCGCAATGGATTGAGGGGTGCAACCGAAGAACCGCCACGCGTTGGGACGCCATCCAATTCTTCTACGATGTCGAGTTCCACAACGCGCGTCACACCGTTCGGCCCGGAGAGGGTCACCGAAGACGGCCCGACCGCGATCACCGTTGAGGACTTCCATCGCGTGCCTCGCTGGAGGAAGTCGCCTTCTTTCGTGCCGGAATTCTCGACCAATGCCGTTCGGGAACCATCGACCTCTGCGATTCCGGTGAGCGTCCAATTCGCCTCTCCGGCGGCAAAGACGCTTGGAATCACGTTGGTCGACAGCGCATCCAGCGTTCCCACGCCCACACCACGGGAAGAAGCGACCAGAGGGTTGAACGCATTCCGCGTTGGGCGCTCATAGCGGTCGAACCTCTTCTTTTCGTCTTCTTCCGTAAATCCGGTTTGGGCTCGCGCCTGAGGCTGGGCCGTGCTCCGACGGGCGGTCGCACCTCCACCTTGCGGCTGCTCCTCCGTGAGGAAGAGCCAAGCGACCGCCACCACGGCCACGATGATCAGGTAGATGACGGGTCGACTAAGCTTCATCTCCGTCCTCCAGTGTCTTTCTTGGGTCGATAAACGCGGAAATGCCTACGGTTGCCGTGACGCGGTCCGATGCGCCGTCTGCCGAAGAAATCTGAATCAAGTTCATCGCGACCTTGTTTCGCGGCTGATCAAGATCATTGATCATCGCAGAAACCTTTCCGAAGCCACCGTCCAGAGTGATCGTCATGGGGAGCTGAATCAAAGGGTCGCGATCGACCGTTTTCTGCGGTCGGAAAGCGACGAGCTTGATGTCGTGCTTCTTCGCTAGAGCGGTGATTTCGTCCAGAACGGCGGGGGCAACCAGGTCCGGACCCACTCTCCAAACGGCGACGTCGGTCACCTCTCGCAGGGCAAGCGCCTGGTTCCGCACGGTTTCGACGTTCTCGAGAATCTGTCGCTCTTCCCGTCGGTACCGACCAATGTTCTCTTCGGGGTCCGGCGCTGGGTACAGCAGCGTCCACACCACCATCAACAGTGTCGCGACCAGCGACAACACGGTCACGTAGTTCCAGGTTCTTGCGGCTTTCATCGATTCGCCCTCGCCGTTGTGGTGCGTGCCGCCGTCGTCGTGGTGCGTCGCTGGTTCTGCTCTACCATCGGAAAGTTGCCGATCACGTGCGCCTGAATCGAATACTGGACGACCGGAATGCCCTCGATCTGCGCTTCGTTGGCAAAGATCAGCCGCACGTCGCGTAAGCGTCCTGAGTTCGCCAGCATGTCCACATAGGAGGCAACCGCCGGGTTGTTCATGGCTGCGCCGCGAATCGTGAGCGGCTTGCCGCGCTCCAAGTTGAAGCCGGTCAGCCAGACGCCTGTCGGTGCGAGATTCGTGGCAACGGAAAGGACATCCGACATCGGCTGGGACGGGGTGAATGCGCGAGTCAGAGAGGCGTTCACCACGTCCACGCCGTCCCGCAGTTTCTCGGCATCATTGAGTTTGGTTTGTGCTGCCCGGATCTTCGAGGTCCAGTTGGATTCAACTTGCCGTGCTTGGGCCACCTGGTCGCTGCGTTCCAGCCAGAGGAAGGCACCCATCAGCACGGCCACCGCGATGGCGGCCAGCGCCAGGCGCTGTCGCCGAGACACTTGCAGCTCCTCTGCCTTTCGGCGCGCCTCTGGTAACACCAACTCGATGGGAACTGCGGTTGGACCGGCAAGCGAAAGCGCCGCCAGCGGCGACGTCTCCGCCTTGGTGGCGCCGGGCAGCGATCCGAACTTCCCCACACCAAGAACAGGGTATGGGGCAACGCCTGCGGCTTGAAACGTCCGGCGAATCTCACCCTCGATGCCGGACTCGCTTTCTGGCATCGGTGCGACGCGCGAATAGCGGAGCACACCATCGACAATAATGTCGATGGCAAGGCCCTCACTGGTATCCGAAACAACGGCACAGTTCTCAAGGCCAGCTTCCTTGGCCACAAGCTGTGCCCCAAATGCGACGGGGACGACCCGGGATACACGGAGCCCGGCAGCCTGCGCAGCCGCGTCGATTTCTTTCCGCGTCTCGGTCTTGATGGCAGCAACGACAATCAGCTTGCCCTCGAAGTTGACGTCTTGAGTGGAAATAAAGTCGTAGGCAAGTTCCTCGGCGCCGACCGGAAAGTGCTGCCCAATCTGGATACCGAGGATCTGGCGCACCTCTTCATCCGATACATTCGGCACCCGAATGCTTCGGATGAATGCCAAGCGTCGCGAAGGCGCGACTTCAATCGTACGGCCAAAAGCCATGGACGCTGCGGCAAGGCCATCATAGGACGTTATGCGGCGGTCGGCCGGGTCAAATGTCCAGATCCCGGTCGGCGACCATTCAACGGTCGGAAGCGGCGCTACCTGTCGACTCATGCGCCCTCCAACAGGATGGTCTGTCGCGAGGCCTCATCCGGCCAAAGCCAGCGCTGGGTCATATCCCGGAATGGGGGCCGGGTGACTTGCGTTACCCTCACCTCGTTATCGGTCACTTGGACGGTGGCCACCAGGGGAATCCGCACGCGATTGCGCTCGCCAATCACGCGCACGAGAAAGGTCGAACTGCTCACGGTAAGCAAGTCGGCGCATTGCTCGGCGACTTCCTGGGTGAAGCCCGGGACGTCCAGCAGCTCGCTCAACGCATTGAAGCCCGTGTTCTGGCGCGAGACGATGGCCGAAGCGACATCCGGGGTCATTCCGGGAAGTGCGTTAAGCACGGACTCCGATGCCGTGTTCACATTGATGCGTCCGGGGACCTGTGGTTCGGGTGATATCGTGAGTTGATCCAAGATGAGGCCCACCACCTGCTGGTTGACGCCTGGAATCGTGAAGAGTTCGCCAAGCCGCGTGAATTGTCCCACGACGTTGCGGCGCTGGACCAGCCCCGTGGCAAACTGAATCGAGAATCCGCGCTGAATCAGCTGCGCCTGCTGCACTTGGTTGGCGTTCAGCTTCGTTTGTCCGTCCGGCGCGAGATTCGGACTCAGACTCACCGTGGTGATCAGATCCGCGATGATCGGCTGCACTTCGGTGGACCCCGGAACCTGAATGGGCGACACCGTGTCTTCGATCGGCTCATACAGCGTTCGCGGCAGAAAGCCTTTCACCAGGAGCAGCTCTTCGATGGTCTCAAAGGTTCTCAGCTTGGCGTTGTAAGGCTGGGGCAGGTTGTCGTAGTATGGGTTTTTGGCGCCTTCTGGCCGTGGATTGGGGTCGCCTTCGCGCCAGTCCAAAAGCGAGTCAATCTGTTCGCTCGTGAGCGGCAGCCGCTCCAGCATCTCGCGAGGCGCTGTGTTGATATTGATGAGCCCGGAAGCGTCCACGATCTCCAGTCGAAAGCCGTCGGGACCAAGAGAAAAGCGCTCGTCGCCGCGCTCGCCGAGGACGGCCCAGTTGTCGAGAAGGGTGACGGGCCCTCCCGGAGTTGCTGACTCGTTGAGAAGCGCCAGTTCGGCCAATGCCCGCTCGATGCCGTCTTGCGCGCTCAGCTCGGCATGGCGCGTTTCAATCCGATTGCGCTCGGCCTGGAACGCCAGTCGCTGGCTGGCGACAAAGCTGGCCAATGCGGCGACCATGCCAACCAATACGATCAGCACGACCACCAGCACGCTGCCCCTTTGGCGCCTCATCCCGTCCCTCCCAGGCTCGATCCCGAGCCGGTGGCCGCCGGGTTGTCCGGCGTGACGTCGCTATGGATGAGGCGAACGGTGAAGGCATACCGGGCATTAAGGTCCTCGGGCAGCGCATAGGAAACTCTTACGGCAGCGGGAATGCGACGCTCGACCTGCGTGTCCCACGTCGTTACCCACTGCAGACCGTCCCAAAACTCAAAGGAAACGTCGCGCACGTCCGCGCTCAACAGGCTCTCGAACCCACCCTGGGTCGGATCGCCGTCGGCAGGGTCCTGACGGCGGATGTAGATTCCTTCTTCTTGGCGGCCCGCATCATAAGGCAGCATCGAGAAACTCACCTCTGCGATCCCGCCCTGAGGTCCGAACTGTTCATTCAGGGCCTCAAAGTCCTCCAGCGCGCTCTCCAAGTAGGCCGCTGAGATCCTCCGGCTGAGTGTGGTGAAGCGCACCGTGTCGGCGCCGACGCCGCTTCCGCCCCCTTCTGAGAGTCCGATGAAGTACGTTTCAAAATCAGTTTCGTCGGAGGTAACGTATGCGCCTTCGAGCAGGCGCTTGATCTCATCTTCGAATACCTGTCGCTGTCGGCGAATGTCGCGGCTCTGGTCGACGCGGACCTCGCTGTACACCGCATCACCGAAGGCGCGCGTCACGGCCAGCGTCACGATCAGGGTGATCACGAGAACCACGAGCAACTCGATGATCGTCACGCCCCGGCGCTTCATGGGGTCGCTCCGGTGGCGCCGAGCGTCGGCGGCTCATAGGCCAAAGCGTAGACGGTGACGCCTTCCCCGCCACGCACGGGAGACACCGTCACCGTGATGATCTGTACGTCCTCGATCCCGCTCGTGTCCGCCGAGGCCGACCATCGATACCGCCCCTGGAAAGCGCCCTCGAACTCGCCGTCCATCGGCAAGAGGCGAAAGTCGCGGGTCGCGCGCAGTTCGGCTGCCTTGTCCGTGGCCAGCCGGTCCATGATGGACCGCTCGGCCAAACGCTGCTCCGCCCGATTCGCCGATGCAAACCCACCGAGCACCGCCGCTATCCCAACGGCAGCAATCGTGGTGGCCACCAAAGCCTCCATCAGGGTGAAGCCGCGATGGCGTCTCATCCCAGCTTTTGCTCCCGCTCGCCTGCCGGCCAGGACTGCTCGCTCAGTGGCGGCATCTCGCCCTTGATGTTCTGAACGCGTCCGGTCCGCGGCTCGATCACAACGCTCCAGATGTTCGCGTTCTCTTCGATCTCGAAGCCGCCCCCATCGCTCGTCCCATCAGAATAGAACCGGAGCGACCAGTCGGAGGTACCGGCATCCCGATCGCCGACACGTAGCGTTCGAAAGCTCAGGCCCTCGGGCAAGTCGGCGCGCCCTATGGTCTGCCCTTCCACTCCGTCGGCAGATTCCTCGACGGCGACGATCCCCGTGCCGTTTCCTTCGGTGTGCAGCACTACGGTTGTCCCGCGCGAGATGGCGGCTTCCCGGGCTTGGATCGGCAGCCGTTTCAGGCTACTCAGCGCCGACCGGTACTGGCGAGCGCGCTCGGCGCCCGCCATGCTGGGGATCGCGATGGACGCCATGAGGGCCATGATCGTAATCACCACGATCATCTCGATAAACGTGAAGCCCCGACGGCGACGCGCCATTCGCGATTCCCTCCGATCGATGGAAGCCCGCGACCGAATCCTCAGTCGAGACCCTCGCTGATATCGGCGGCCGCGCCTTCGCCGCCTTCCTGGCCATCGGAGCCAAATGAGATAATCACAAAGGTGTCGTCACCCCCCGGTCCTGGGTATTCATAGATGTACTCGTTGCCCCAAGGGTCCAATGGAATCGCCGACTTGATATAGGGTCCACGCCAGCCCGTCACGTCCGATGGCTGCTGGCGCAGCGATTCAAGCCCTTCTTCGGTCGAAGGGTAGCGTTCGCAGTCCAGGCGGAACTGTTCGAGTGCATTGCTCAAGTTCCGAATGTCCGTCAGCGCCTTCGACCGCTTTGCGTCGTCGGTTCGACCGATGACACGCGGCACGATCATCGCGGCGAGGATGGCCAAGATAAGGATGACCACCAAAAGTTCAATCAGCGTAAAGCCTTTGCGGAGTCTGTTGCGGGTTTCCATGAGTTATTTGACGAGTTCTTGAGCCTGAAAGATGGGCAGCATGACGGAGAGCACCACGAAACCGACAAACGCGCCCATCGCCAGCAGAATGATCGGTTCGACCATGGCCGTGGCCCGGCGCAGACCGATCTCGACCTCGAAGTCAAGACTGTCCGCCACGCGGCCCAGCATTTTCGGAAGGTCGCCCGTCTCTTCGCCGATGGCGACCATGTGAGTCAAAACGGGAGGAAACGCGCCGGCGTCGCGCATCGCGTCGGCAATCTGCCGACCGTCCCGCACTTCTTCTTGGACCTCATCGCTTGCCCGCTTGATTTCGCGGTTGCCGGCGGCCAAGCCGGAGAGATTGAGCGCGTCCAAAATCGGCACGCCACCAAAGACAAGGGTGGAGAGGACCCGCCCGTAACGCGAGATGGTGGCCTTGCTCAGGATTTTGCCGACCACCGGCATATTGAGCAAAATGCGGTCTCGTGTGAGCAGTCCAGCATCGGTGGCGATCCAGAGCCGATAGAGGACGACAATTCCCACCAAGGCGCCCACCACGATGTACCAGTAGGTGGTCAGCGCCCCCGTGGTCGCCAGCAAGAGTTTCGTGGTGGCCGGCAAGTCGTCGCCCAAATCCTCAAAGACCCCCGAAAGTCGGGGCACAACGAAGGTGAGGAGGAAAATCACGACGCCGACCGCCACGGTCGTGAGCACGCAAGGATAGACCAGGGCCGAAATCACGGCGCTGCGACGGGCGACTTCCCGCTCTTGCAGGTCCGCCAATCGACTCGCCACTTCGGAAAACTGGCCGCTCATTTCACCCGCGCGGAGCGTTTGGGTGTAGACCTCGGGGAAATACTTCGGGTGCTTCGCCAGCGCCTGCGACACCTGCATACCGCCGCGCACATCGACGAGCGCCTGCTCAACGACCTCGGCCAGGGCCGCACTTTCCGATTGCTCAGCGACGATCTGAAGGACACGATCCAGTGGCAGCCCTGCGGCCGCCATATCCGCCATTCGGCGGGAGAAAAGCGCAAGGTCCGACTTGGATACCTTCTTGCCACCGCCGGGCCCTTTCGTCTGGGACGCGGTCTTCTCCGCACCGATCTCCAGTACGGCTGCGCCCGAAGCTTGGACCTGCCGAATCGCGGCCGCCTGGTCGGGAGCCTCGATATACCCTTTGCGCTTCTTGCCCGATGGCTCAACCGCAACGTACGAAAACGTCGTCAAGGACTAGAACTCCTCCCGCTGGCACACGCGAAGCACTTCGTCCGGCGTGGTCTTGCCGGCCAACACCGCCAGCTTGCCTTCCACCAAAAGCGTTCGCATGCCTTGATGTTGAATCGCGTAGTCCTTGATCACCGACGACGATTCGCGCTCGACAGTCATGCGGCGCACGGTCTCGTCGATCAGCAACAGCTCATAGAGACCTTGTCGTCCCTTGTATCCGGTTCCCGCGCACTTTTCGCAACCGACGCCCGAGCGCATGGTCGAACTAAGCGCTTCTTGTTCAGTGATGCCGATGGCATTGAGCAGGTCGCGATCGAACTTCGCGGGCTGAGAGCAGTTGGAGCAGTTGCGCCGAACCAGTCGCTGGGCGACGACGCCAACCAAGGAAGACGCGACCAGGAACGGCTCAACGCCCATGTCCAAGAGTCGGGTCACGGCGCCGGGGGCATCGTTGGTATGCAGCGTCGAGAAGACCATGTGACCCGTCAGCGAGGCGTGGATGGCGATCTCCGCCGTTTCAAGGTCACGGATTTCACCGACCATGATGACGTCCGGGTCTTGTCGTACGATGCTGCGAAGGCCGCTGGCAAACGTCAGTCCAATCGAGGGTCGAACCTGGATTTGTCCAATCCCGCCGACTTGGTACTCCACCGGGTCTTCAATCGTGAGAATGTTGGTTGTCGGCGAGAAGATTTCTTGAAGCGAGGCATACAGCGACGTCGACTTTCCGGAACCGGTGGGACCGGTGGCGAGGATGATGCCGTACGGCATCTTGATCAGCTTCCGGAACTTTTCCAAAGTGTCCGGCAGCATGCCGAGCTCTTCCAGGCCCAGCATTGCCGTGCCCTTGTCAAGAATTCGCATGACCGCGCGCTCGCCAAAGACCGTCGGGATGATGGAGACGCGAACGTCGATCGGTCGACCCGCAATCGTGATCTTGATGCGGCCGTCTTGGGGCAGCCGTCGCTCAGCGATGTTCATTTCGCCGAGGATCTTGATGCGCGAGATCAGCGCCGCGAACATCCGCTTCGGCGGCTTCATGACCTCTTTCAGCATGCCGTCGATACGATAGCGGACCTTGACATCGCGCTCATAGGGCTCGATATGGATGTCGCTTGCGCCGTCGCGCACGGCTTGGGCAAAGATCAGGTTCACCATTTGCACGACCGCCGTCTCGCTCGCCATCTTGGCCAGGTCGGCGAGGTCGGTCGTGTCATCAATGGCGGTCGCCGGGCCGGAGTCTTCGCCGGGCAGCGACTCCAAAATGCCCTCGATGAAGCGCTCTTCAATCCGCTCGCGAATCAGCGGCGGGTCAGCCAAGACCGCACGTACGGGTCGGCCCAGAAGGACGCCCAGGTCATCCACCGATTGCAGCGCCGATTCGTTGCCAATCGCGACGACCAGCACGTCCCCTGCGAACGCAAACGGCAGCACCTGGTGCTTCAGCGCGAAATCGCCGGGCACGGCAGCCAGCGCCGCCGGGTCCGGCTTTTGATCAGTGAGATCAAGGTACGGCAGGCTGTCGCCATGAATGCCGTTCAATGCGCCCGCTGACGCTGCCGTCGGATCGAGAATCACAGTGAGAATGGGACGACCCACAAGGTTCAAAGTTCAGTGAGAATGAAGGAGACGGAGAGAAGGACCAACCCGGGCCAAAACTTCGGTTTCTGAACGAACCGCCATTCAGATTTCAGGCTCTTGACTCGCGTCGCGAACATAGGGCGTGTCCCACTTGCCCTCGGGAAGAAAGCTTTGAGGAGCGTCCGGGTCATCGTGCGTGTAGATATAGCCTGCGCCATGCCCAAAATCTTTGAGCGCCGCCACGGGCGCATTGCGCAGGTGTAACGGAATGGGCGGGATGGGGCGGTCCTTCAGGTCGGCGGCTGCCCGTTCCAGTCCCCTATAGGCCGCGTTGCTCTTTTTGGCTCGAGCCAGATAGGTCGCGACATGGCCGAGCACGATCCGCCCTTCCGGCATGCCGATCCGCTCGACCGCCTGGGATGCGGCTACCGCCAGCGGCAACGCATGGGGGTCCGCCAATCCAACGTCTTCCGAGGCAAGAATCATCATGCGGCGTGCGATGAACCGAGGGTCCTCCCCCGCCGCCAGCATTCGGGCAAGGTAATGCAACGTTGCGTCAACGTTCGAGCCCCGCATCGACTTGATGAACGCCGAGATCGTGTCGTAGTGGTAGTCGCCCTGCTGGTCGTATCGCACGATCCGACGCTGAAGCACCTGTTCCAGATGAGCCGTTTCCACTACGCCACCGTCCATGATCTGGGTGGTCGCCGTCTCCAGCACGTTGAGCGCCAAGCGGGCATCCCCATCGGCCACGGCCGTCAGAAAGGCCAGCGCTTCATCCGACACCGAGAGCCCCCGGGCTCCAAGTCCGCGTTCCGAATCCTGCAGGGCCCGATGGACCAAAGTCGCCAGGTCGGTCGGACTGAGGGACTCGAGCTTGAGCACCCGCGCCCGCGAGAGCAGCGCATTGTTGAGCACAAAGAAGGGGTTTTCGGTGGTCGCTCCGATCAGTTGGAACGTGCCGTCCTCGACAAAGCCCAGCAATGCGTCTTGCTGACTCTTCGAAAAGTGGTGGATCTCGTCGAGCACCAGCAACGTGCCGCGCTGTTCAAAGTTGCGGCGGTCCTTGGCTCGCTTGGCAACGTCTCGCACATCAGCGACGCCCGCCGTCACCGCGCTCCTCACTTCGGCGACCGCGTTCGCATACCGCGCGATCAGCAACGCAAGGGTCGTTTTGCCACAGCCGGGCGGCGCCCAGAAGATCACGGACCCCAATTGGCCCTTGAGAATGGCTTCGCGGGTCGGCAGCCCAGGTCCCAGCAGATGTTCCTGACCGACAAACTCCTCCAGGGTCCGGGGCCGCATGCGCGTCGCCAAGGGCGCCGGACTGCTCGCCGAGTCGGAATCAAAGAGGTTGCCGCTCACCACATTGCCTCAAGCACCTGAAGGGGCTCGCTATCAGGAAACCGCGACCGCAGCCGTTCGACCGCTTCCCGCTCGGCACGACGCCAAGGATACGGCGGTGTCAAGGGCTGGCCATCGAGGCTTGCCACCCACTGCGCGGCCTCAACCTCAAAGCGCGACTGACGGAGCAACAGATCGGCGAGCAGCACGCGCAGCATCGGCAGGTCGACATGACGCCTTGCCTCATCGATCCATCGCGCCGCGCTTTCATCCATCCCGGCATCCAGCAACTGGCAGGCTGCTTCGATGAGAGCGTCAGGGTCGTCCGCCAACGGTTCCAGCAGCGGGTTCGGCCGTGAACCTTCAACAACGGGGCTGGCCAAAAGCGCCTCCGCCCGCAACAACGGTTCGAGCGGCGCCAGATAGTGGGCGTTCGCCAAAGCCGCTTCCCCGACTTGATTCCCATCGTTGGCGAGTCGGGCCACCGCCGCCCGCAGCCACCACGCCAGTGGGTCTTCACTGTCGTAGAGCAGCGCGTCGTCCACAAGCGTTGCCGCCACATCGAGCCGATTCTGTCGCAGAGCGGATT
The DNA here is from genome assembly GCA_046292875.1 of Fimbriimonadaceae bacterium. Lineage (GTDB taxonomy): Bacteria > Armatimonadota > Fimbriimonadia > Fimbriimonadales > Fimbriimonadaceae > JBKBQD01. Next base: position 132,888 of record JBKBQD010000006.1, on the reverse strand, counting down.
GGGCCAAAGCCAGAAGGGCCGGGTGGCGCATGGATCGGTGGCGCGCCGCGCCGCGAAGCTGCTCGTTGCTTGCCGTTCGAAAGTCAATGCTTGGCGATGCGGCAGGCAGCCGGGGGTCCGCTACCCCGGCGCTCGGCGTGGACCCGAGCAGGACCGCCCCGCCCGCCATCACCGAAAAGGCCACTGGCGGCGAGGGAAACACCGCATGGTCCACTCGCACCGGTTGACTGGGACCGATGGTGATCGGCGCCTCCAAAGCGCCATGATCGCGCGTTTGCACGACCAGTTTGGTCCCCTCAAAGGGTCGCGAGGCAAAGACTTCGAGACCCGAGTTGCCCAGACAACCGGCCAATCCTGCGCCGGCTACGTTGAGCGGCTCGGTCACCGCCACTGGCCATAAGGAAACCTCCCAGCTGTCCGATGCCCGGGGTTCGAAGAGTTCACCGCGGTGCCGTGTTGCCTGAACGGCGTCTTCGTCCTCGGTGATTTCGAATCCGCCGAGATCGCCACAGGCCACGACGTGGCCATGCGATGTCCAAAAAATCGCGGCATCGGCGGCACGAAACCCCTGCCGTGCACCATGAACCCGCCATCCGCTCCACGTCTTTGTCCATCCCAGGTCGCGGTTGAACGCCCGTTGAGCCACGCGTACCGCGCCTTCTTCGGGTTGGAGGTCGTACGAAAGGTGCCAGCTCAGTGCCGTTCCGGCCTCAAGCGCAAAAAGGACCACAGAGGCGGCGTCTCCCTCATCGGTAGGCTCATGGATCCGGAACGTGACCGGGCCAAGGGCCGCGCCGCCGAATTCGCCGGACACGCGAAAGACGATGCCATGCCGAACCGTGGCACCCCAAGGCTCGCCGTCATGAACCGGTATGGATTCCGGCGACCCCAGAACGTCGCCGCCACGTACCCGGTCGATCAATCGCCACAATCGCCCGCCCAAGTCAATCGCAATCTCGGCCCGGACAAAATCGTTCTGCAGCACCACGAACCGCTGCTCAATCATCCGCCTCTGGCCCGTGCGCTCCCATCGCGGCATCGCTCCAACGCGGCCCATTCGAGCCGGTCGAAGCTGGTCGCACTCCAACTCGCGCACATCCAGGTAGACCTCGCACGGCATGGGGAACTTGGATGCGAGTGTACCGGTGCGTTACAATCATGCTGTGACCGTGCGCTGGGAAACCGTGCTGGTGGGCAGCGTGAAGTGGGTCCTGGTGCCCGCCGTGCTCGCCGGGGTGGGTTATCTCTTCATTGGACCCAACCTGGATGATTTGGGCAGCGCCACGTCGCGAGTCACGCCGCCGGGCCTGAAGGCCGTCAACGCGCCCGATCAGGTGGAAGAAGACGAACGAGAGCCAGAAGTCACGATTGAAGCGACGTTTCGGCCCACTCCTGTCCGAACGCCCGCGCCTCGACGCGCCGCGCCAAGGGCCAAACCGGCCGAGCCCCCACCGGCGGCAGTGACGGATGACCACACGGACGATGACGCCGGTGCCGATGACATCGGCTCTGGCGGAAACGATTCCGGCACCGGGGATGCCGGGAGCGGCGGAGGGGGCGGCACGGTTCCTCCGCCCGACGATGGCCTGAGCCTTGGCTCGCGGCGCACGCGCGACGCTGCGTAGGCCGTTCGCCTCAATAGAATCGAAGAAGTCCCGGAAGGGACGATGCGCCCCGATGGCGAATCGGTACGGAGACCCATGAAATCAGCGCTGATTCTTCTTGCCGCAAGTTCGCTGGGAAGCGCGGTTGCCTGCCAATCGGAGACACCGGTGGCCGTCGCCACTCAACCGCCGGCGCCGCCGTACGTCTGGTGGGAAGGAGAAAGCGCGCCGCGCACCAACATGCGCCGCAACCACAGCTTTGCCCCGGCCAACGAGAGCGAAGCGGCGGTACTCAGCGAGGGCGCATGGCTAGGCAACGACGGCCCGCAAGCCGAAACCATCTTTGCCGAATACGACATTGAAGTGCCTGAATCCGGCAAATACAACCTCTATGTCCGCAAGTTCTGGGAGCACGGCCCGTTCCGCTGGCGGTTCGACAATCGGCCCTGGCGCGAATTGCGGCGGGTCACGCTGCTCGACGAAGCCCCGATCCGCCTACACGTCGTGGCCAACTGGGTAGGCGCCGGTGTGGTCGAACTCGAAAAGGGGCGGCACGTCTTTCGCGTCGAGCTGCTGGAGCGCGATGGAGCGGCGGCGTTTGACGCGTTTGTCTTGACGCCGAGCCTTTTCGATCCCCGAGGCAAACTCAAGCCTGATGAGCGATTCAACGTTCGGGTAGACGGCTGGTTCGGATTCGAGCCCGGCATTGATCCCTTCCAAGAGTCGCCGATCGACCTGCGGTTCCTCAACGAGAAGCAGGCTGGGGATGGAGGCTTCATCCAAGCACGCGGCGACCGGTTCGTTCACGAAAAAACTGGGCGTGAAATCCGGTTCTGGGGCACGAACTGCGGACCTGGCTTGCTGGCGCTCGACGACGCTTCGCTTGCCTACATGGCGCGCTACTTTGCCAAGAAGGGAATCAATATCGTGCGCTACCACGGCCCAGTGAATGACTCCGCATTGCGGCCAGATCAAGAAACCATTCGCCTTGTCCATCGCTTTGTTATGGCGATGAAGAAGGAGGGAATCTATACGTGCTTGTCGATCTACTTTCCTCTCTGGGTCCGTCTTTCCAACGATCAAGGTTTTGGCCAGTACGACAACAAGCATCCCTTCTCGCTCCTCTACTTCAATGATCGCTTTCAAGAGCGATATCGCGAATGGTGGAAAGCGCTCCTCACTTCAAAAAATTCAGAAACGGGCTTGAGCCTCGTTGAAGACCCGGCCGTGGCCATCGTTGAACTTGTCAACGAAGACAGTTACTTCTTCTGGACCTTTACGCCTTATGAGAACATACCCGCCGAACAAATGGCGATTCTGGATGTTCAGTTTGGCAACTGGGCCCGTTCAAAATACGGTTCCGTTCAAAACGCCTTGGCAACCTGGAACAACCAGGGTGCGCGGGGCGACGACGTTGCCGCCGGCCGACTCGGCTTCCTGCCCCTATGGGAGATCTTCAATCAGAAAACTCCCCGTGGCAAAGACACCGCGGAGTTTCTTGCAAGCAGTCAGCAAAAGTTCTATTCAGACTCCTATCGCTTCATTAAGAGTGATCTCAAATACAAAGGGACAGTCTACGCATCAAACTGGATCACAGCGGATGCGCGCATCCTCGGCCCATTGGATAAATACACCAATACCGTAGCCGATGTCATGGATCGGCATGGGTACTTCGGCGGAAGACATACTGGTGAGCGTGCCGGCTATTCCATTAGCCCCGGAGATCGCTACGATGATCGAAGCGCGCTCCTCTTCCAAACTGAGAATGGCGAAGGAGCAAACTACGACCTTCCGATTTGGGACATCATCTACAACGGTAAGCCATCCATCATCACGGAAGTGAACTGGCCGTTGCCGAATCGCTACCGTGCCGACTTTGCGCCGATTGCAGCCGCCTATGGCGCGCTTCAAGGCTCCAATGGTTTCTTCTTTTTTGCGTCTTCGGGCCCGACATGGCAAAACCTGCACAGCAAGTTCGGACTGCAAACGCCGGCCGTCTTTGGCCAATTTCCCGCGACGGCGCTGATGTACCGGACGGGCATGGTCCGGCGTGGCGAGACCGTAGTGGAGGCGAATCTGAACCTGAAGGACCTCTTCGACTTGAAGGGCTCCATGGTTCAGGCGCCCCAAAACTTGGACGAGCTTCGAGCGGCCGACATTCCGCCAGGCGCGACCGCGACGGCCACGTCTGCGGAAACCATGGACCCGCTGGCGTTTCTCGTGGGCCGAGTGGAGGTCAACTTTAGCGATGAATCCAAACCATCGAAGTTCGTCAACCTGGCCAACCGCATCAACCGCAACCAAAAGATCGTCCGCTCTTCGACCGACGAGTTGAGTTGGAACTGGGGGATCGGACTGGCGACCTTCAACGCTCCCAAAGCCCAAGGGGCGACCGGCTTCCTTGGCCGCGCCGGAGCGATCGAACTCAAGGACATCACAATTCGAAGCCCGCTTCACTACGGCACGATCCTCGTCGTGGCCTTGGATGATCAGCCGATCGCCGAATCCCGCAAGCTGCTCGTGCAAGCGTTTTCCGAGGATAAGAACCATCAATGGGAAGCCCCCGGCGAGGGACTGAGAGAGATCCGCTCGCTGGGGGCGGCTCCGATCATCGTCAAGTCGATCGAGGGCACGATTCGGATGAAGACGGCAGGCAGCGCGTCATTGAAAGTCACGCGACTCGACGCCAACGGCTATGCCGTAGGAACCTCAGAGGCCGCCGCCGAGGTGGTGCTGGACGCGGTGACGATGTACTACTTGATCGAAAGGGCTTAGGTCTCCTGGTTAGCTGGCTGGACGCCGATCATAACCAGGGCGCGCGAAGCCAACAGGTAACCGATCGCGACGTCTTCGTCAACGATGGCCGATGCACCGGCGATCAGCAAGTCTTCGTTGTAGCGCTGGTAGCGCACCCGGCTAATAATCGGCAGCGTTTCCGAAAACGACCGCACTTGCCGAATAATGATCTGCGCGGCATCTTGGTCCGGAATCGTGATCACGACGCTCACCGCATGCTCCAGGTGGGCCTCTTCAATCATCACGGTGAGCGTCGCATCACCGACCTTGGCAATGACCCCCGATGCGTTGGCCTGCGCGACCCGAGGTGGACTAATGTCAATCGCATAGACTTTGCGGCCGGCCTCGGTGAACACCTCGGCAGCGGCGGCGCCCGCGTCACCGTAGCCGATGAGCACGATGTGATCGCGCAAATGGTCCGACTTCGGCGTCCGGCGTTCATCGCGCGCAAGAAACCGCTTGGGGAAGATCGGCTTGACGATGCGTCGGGCCAGTATCGCGGCTCGCGGAGCAAGAATCGGGGTTAAGAACAGCGAGAGCACCGACGCCGCCACCACGAGCTGAAACAGCGTGCCGTCGAGGATCTGCCCGTTGCGTGCGATCGTTGCCAGGACGAATGAAAACTCTCCAATCTGGCTCAGGCAGATACCGGTCGCCATGGAGACGATGATCGATTGCCGGAGCAGTCGCAGAATCGCAAAAACAATGAGCGTTTTGCCAACCAGCACGAGCAGCGTCGCCATCAAGGTGGGCCCAATATGGTTCGCTACCCACCGCACATCCGCCAACATCCCCACCGAGGCCAAGAACAGCGTGACAAACACGGCCCGAAGCGGGCCAACGTCAGCGCGGATCTGATCGGCGAAGGGCGTGCCCGCGAGGAGCACCCCCGCCAGGAACGCCCCGATGGTGGGCGAGAGATGAATTTCGTGGGCGGCATAGGCGGCGGCGAGACAGCTGATGACCGCTAACACGATGGGGATCTCTCGGTTCTCTGAGACGATGCGGTTTCCGAGGAGCCGCGGCATCAACTTCGTCGCGCCAAAGAACACGGCTCCGATCACGACGATGACCGTGATAATGTTGCCGCTGAGTGCGGCGAAGTCGATTTCGAGCGTTCCGGTCGTGCTGAGCGCCGTGACGACGAAGAGGAGCGGTACCAACGCCAAGTCCTGCACCAGCAGCACGGCCACTGTTGGCCGACCGTGCGCCGAATCGAAACTGTGAGAGTCCTTGAGGACGCGAAGCACAACGGCCGTGCTGCTCATGGCGAGAATCGAGCCAAGAATCACCGAGACCTGCCACGACAGACCCCAAGCCATCGCGATGCCGGCGCCAAATCCCAGCGTGACGATGATCTGGAGGAGCCCGGCTCGGATACCCACCGACCCCAGTTTCTTAAGGCGGGACCACGAGAACTCTAGGCCAATGGCAAAAAGCAGGAGAATCACCCCGAGCTCTGAGACCGCCATGACCTCGTCGAACTCGTCGATCAGCCCAAGTCCGCCGGGACCCACCACCGCCCCGCCGATCAGGAAACCCACGATCGGTCCCAGCTTCAGCCGCGCGGTGACGATGCCGAAAAACGACGCTGCGCCGAGCGTGATGAGCAGGTTGAGCAGCACATCCCAGCCGCCTTCCATTTGCGCCGAGCGTAGCCGATGGAACCATTGCTTCGCCGATCAGAACCGACCCGTGCCGCAGCGCGTCCATAGATGAGAGCCCACGTACCGTTGTCCTGTCGTACAATGGCTCCGAGACAAGTTCAATATGGATCCCCATGAACCCGTCGATCCTGTCGGCGCCGCCACCAAGCGCGTCTTGGCCGCCATCGTTTTTACCGATGCGGTCGCCTTCACACGCAAGGTAGGCCAGGACGAAGAACTTGCCATCGCGACCGTTCGGGAAAATCACCGCCTGATGTCGGCCATCTGCCGCGACCACGGCGGCCAAGTGCTCAAGTCGATGGGTGACGGTCTCCTGATGATGTTCGAGAGCGGTGTCCAGGCGGTGGGCGCCGCCATCGAGATGCAAAAGCGCATTTCCGAGCAGAACAAGACTCGATCACCGCGTGACCGCATGGTGCACCGGATCGGCATCCATCTCGGCGATGTCGTGATCGGTGAAAACGATGCCTTCGGCGACGGGGTGAACATTGCAGCGCGCCTCGAACCCTTGTCGGCGCCGGGCGGGATATGCATTTCGCAGACGGTGTACGATGTGGTGCATCGCAAAATCCCGATTCGCGCCTGGGACGATGGCCTGAAGAAACTCAAGGGCATCGACGAGCCGGTCCAGGTGTGGCAAATCGCGCCGCCCGGCGAACCGGTAGGTGCCATCAAGCACATCACGCCGCCCACGCCGGCGAATGTGACGATCGCGTCGGCCGACCGGCCGAACCCGCTTGTTGTTGGCTCATTGGCTGCGTTTCTGCTCGTCGCCATCGTCGCGGTGGTGGTCATGGTGATGCAGTCCCGCGGGGGGAGCCGCCAGGTCAACGCCAATCAGCCTGTGCCAGATACCCCCTTCACCCGAAGGGTCCGCGGTGTGATCGAGGAGAACCGGGCGCAGAGGGAGCAAAACGCCCGCGAAAGCACGCGCGGCACACCGCCGGAATCCAACGAAACCGCCGCCGCACGCGAGTACTTTGACGAACCCACCGGCTCGACGGCGCCCATTGAACTCACAGAAACGGGTCTGAACAGCGTGGATGCGGATGCCTTCCGCCAAGAGCGTCGCAAGCGTTTGATGGATTACGACTTTGAGGGCCTTGCGGGCTGGGTGGCCACCCAGGAGTGGGCCCGACTGCCAGTCGGCAGCGAGCTGCAAACCCACTACCAAACCATTGCCGGTTTTCGCTCTTGGCTTGAGGCCGAACTCAGCCGTACCAGCGGGCAGGATCCCATTCGGATCGAAGGCGACCCGGGCAATCCCCGCTTCGCACTGGTTTGGCAGTCGCGCCCAGGCTATGTGACCATCCTCAACGGAACGGATCAAGCGGAAGTGGCGTTCGCTATGCTGAAGCCTAAAATGATCTACGGCATCGCCGAAGCAAGGTGGGCAACCCACCCGGGCAGCGCGTCGGTCACGGATGGCTATCAGCGGTTCGCCTATGAATACGGGATCTATCAGTAAGGCCGCGCTTGCCGTGGCGGCCACACTCTTTGTCGCTGGGTGCTCCGACGTCGCCGTTCCGCTGTCCGGCCCGAAAACCGGCGTGGTCGCCAAAGACACCCCTGTCGAGCTCATGCTCTTGCGTGAATTGGAGTCGGGTCGAACGCCGACCGGCAGCAAAGCGCCGTTCCTCGTTCTCGAAGATATCAAGACCGATACCGGAATCGTGGCCATTCCCAAAGGCTCCGTCGTCTATGGCGAGGTCACGTGGAGCCGAGGTGAGGACGCGCTCTCCGTCGTTGCTAACCGGCCCGCTCGGCTGGCCGTTCGACTGGGGGATGTGACCGCCGTCGACGGACAAAAGATCGCACTGCGAGCAGACGACGATGCCGAGTTTCAGTTCGACCGGGCGAACACAGGACGGGTGAACCTCGCTGAAACACTCGGCGAGGCTTGGGATAACGAGGAAGATCGCAAACTCCTCATCGAGTTGCGGGACTTTGTTGAGACCGGCAAAGCACCCTCCTTCGATCCCAATGCGAAATCCGAAGACCTCGCGTCCCTTTCTGCGCGGCTCCGTCTTGACGGCATCAAGAAACTCGCCGAAGAGGGTCGCATTGATGAGGTGGCGCGCTTGATGGACGACGTCAAATCCGGGCGTGACCGGGTCAGCCTGGTCGGGGGCGATCCGGTGACAACCCTCCTGATGATGAGTGACCTCGGTCAGCTGGCTGGCGGTGTCACCGATCGCCTTTCCCGTATGCTCAAAGGCCGCTCGATCCGGGCGCATGTTGGCACGAAAGTTGAGGCATTTGTGGCCGAATCTGCGACCGTCTCGGCACCCTGAGACGTCCCTTTACCGAGAGTGACAGGACGAATGAAGCACTGTGTGAGCTTGGCGGCCTTGACGTTGATGGCGCTGAGTGGATGCAATACGGCGCAAACGATAGCCCCCAACCCGTTCGCCGGGGGCTACAAAGGCACCTATTCCACACCCGATGGTCTAGAGAACGGATCGATGACCCTGGTCATTCAGCCGAACAACGTCACCAACGGCACCATGGGGCGTGAAAACCCCTTCCCCAACTCGGCGACCATCAGCGGTCAAGTCGACGGCACCGGGGCGGCAAGCTTTACCGTCAAGTTCGTCGACGAAACGCCGGTTGATGTCTCGGGCAGTGTCAATCGAGCCGCCAATTCCTCCGCGCTCACCGGCACGCTGTCGCGGCGGGATGACGGAAAAGTCTTCATCATCCAGTTCACACTCTTCGAGCCCACCTCATAATCCCCATAGTTTGAGCCGCACCTCGCATCCCACCTCGCTGGGCGAAAGCTGGAAGCGCATGGCGCTTCGGGCCCAGGCTATGCCGGCGTGGCTGGGGGTCGATGCCCCTTCGCAAGACGTTGTGTTGAGCTCGCGCGTGCGTGTCATGCGCAATCTGCGCGATTACCCTTTCCCCGCAGCCGCCACCGATGCGGACCTTGCGGCTGTGGTCAAGCAAGTGCAGTCGGCCGTCAAGCGCAGCGGCGTCGAACTCTGGGGAGAAAAGGGACTCACGAACGCAGAGCGCGACTACCTGGTCTCGTGCCGGCTGATTTCACCCGACTTCCGCTGGCGCGAACTTGGACGCGCGGTATTCCTTGACCCGGCGAAAAAAGTCAGCTTGATGGTCAACGAAGAGGACCACTTGCGTATCCAAGCCCTTACGGCCGGCTGGTCTTTGCCAAGCGCCGACCTTGCCGCCCGCGCGCTGCTCGACGCCCTTTCGCCCCATCTGGAGTTCGCCCGCGATGCCGAATGGGGTTACCTCGCCGCCGGGCCGCTCAACTGCGGCACAGGGCGTCGCTTTTCGGCGATGATGCACCTGGTGGCGCTGGCCCAGTCGCCGCGATGGCGGGAAGTACTCGCCGCGATGCTCAGCCACGGATTCACCGCGCGGGGCCTCTTCGGCGAGGCAAGCCGCGCCGTCGGCGCGTTCTTCCAGGTCAGTTCGACTCATGGCGACCGCAGCGCGTTCATCGGCGCCTGCGACTACCTCATTGAGCAAGAGCGGGCCGCTCGCCAGGAAGCCGCGATCGAGGATGTGGCCGCCAAGACGGCCGCCGCGGTGCGCTACGTGTTTCAATCACCCAGCCTCTCACTCGCCGATGCGTTGCGGGTCGTCTCCTGGGTCCGCTGGACGGCCTCGCTCGGACTGCCGCCCTTCGAGGGCAAAGTGCGAGAAGTCGACCGGTGGTTCGCGTTGCTCGAGGTCCGTACGGTGTCGGACCGGGACGCCGATGCGCGGGCACGCGCCGACTTTCTGCGCGCTCGATTCGACGAACTGGGTGTGGCAAGCTCTCCGCTCCTGACCTGGAGTTAACGTATCCTTAAGGCCAATGGGGTGAGGTGTCATCCATGTTGACCACGCTGGTTCTTGGGGCGCTGTTGCAGCCCACGCCGCTCATCATCGCCCATCGTGGGGCGAGCGGCTATCGCCCGGAACACACGCTGGAAGCCTATAAGCTCGCGATCGAGATGGGCGCGGACTATATCGAGCCAGACCTGGTGATCTCGAAAGACGGGGTGCTGATTGCCCGTCACGAGAACGAGCTTTCGCGGACCACCGATGTCGCGTCACGGCCCGAATTCGAGGGACGCAAAACGACCAAGAAGATCGACGGAGAGAACGTCACCGGCTGGTTCGCCGAGGACTTCACACTGGCCGAACTCCGCACCCTTCGCGCTCGGGAGGCCATCCCTCAACTTCGGCGCGATTCCGCCGCCTTTGACGGTCAGTTTCCGATCGCAACGTTCGACGAGGTCATCGCGCTGGCCAAGACCGAATCCGCGGCTCGCGGGCGAACGATCGGCATCTATCCCGAAACGAAGCACCCGGCCTACTTTCGCAGCATCGGGTTGCCGCTGGAGGAACCCTTGGTGCGAGCTCTGAAAGCACATGGACTGGACGCCCCCGATGCCCCGGTCTTCATCCAGTCCTTTGAGGTTGAAAACTTGAAGAAGCTCAAGGGAATGACCTCGGCCCGCTTGGTGCAGCTGATCGCCGATGGCGGAGGCCCTTACGACCGACCGGACCTCACGTATCAGCAGATGATCACAGAAGATGGCCTAAAAGAAATCAAGACCTATGCTGCCGGAATCGGAGCGGCCAAAGCCCTGGTGATCCCTCGGAAGTCCAATGGCGAACTTGACACGCCGACTGGCTTGGTCGCCCGCGCCCACGCTGCCGGGCTCGTGGTCCACGTCTGGACAATCCGCAGCGAGGACTTCTTCCTTGGTCCCGCCCTGCGCGGCAAGCCAGAAGACGAGCTCAAGGCGTTTGTCGATGCCAAGGTCGACGGCTTCTTTACGGACAACCCCGACACCGCCTACCGTGTTTTGCGCAGAAAATAAGGGGCGGGGGTCGGCAAACGCTGGAAGATGAGGATGTCGCCGGATGAGGTGTTGCTTTCGCCTGCGCTCGGATTGGCCAAGCCGATCACGAACTGATTGGGCATGATCTCCAGCGCGTTTGGAAACGCGCTACAGGAATGTTGCAGCACAAGCTGCCAGTGGTTCAGGTCCGTGGTCTCGTAGACCTTAGCGACAAACGACTTCTCCGCTTCTTCAACGGCTAACACATAGAGCCGGTCAGAGCGCGCCTTGATATCGGCAATCGTCATGTCGGTGAAAAACGGGACGCGCAGAATGCCGCTTTGATCCAGGTCGCTGAGCAAAAAGAGCGGTCTGTCGACGGCCTCACCCCTTCGTCTTGAGTTGTATCCCGGTGAGACCGTATACAAAAGCTTGCCTTGAAACGCTTCCAGCCGATGCACATTCTGCCGCCAGAAGACGGAACCATCCGTTCCGACCTGTGGTTCGGGAAACGAGATTCCAGGGAACAGATCAAGGTTGAGCCGGACCAGCTTGTCTCTTTCGTACACCCACAACGATGATTTGCCGTTGCTCGGAAAAGCAAGTAGCTTGTCGCCCAACACTCCGAGCGCGCAGATTCGGAAGCTCTCCGGGTCGTCAAGAATCTGCCGCCACGTCTTGCCGTCGTCTTTGCTGGCGAAAAGGCCGCCTCCGATGTCTGACCCGGTTCCGACGAACAACTCGCCGCTGAACGCAGCAACGTCGAAGACGTGCAGCCCCCGCGGCACCGTTCGATACTTGGCCCAGCCGGAAGCCAACTCAACGTAAAGCGAACCGAATTCGTGCGATTCCATGGAGTCGACTCCCGGAATGTAGAGCCGCCCGTCGATCACGCGAATGACGTCGATCGCTTCATCCGAAAGGAGGATGACTTTCTCTGGCTGCTCGCCGACGCGATAGCGCCATAGCCAGACCGGCCCTCGATTCTTATTCCAGTCGCCATTGCCGATAAAAAGCTCATTGCCTCTGGCGCGTAGCACTGATATCGATCGGGCTTGAGCGTCTTCGGGCGCCTCAAACGAGCCCGGAAGTTTGATCACCGTCGGCTGTGATACGAACAGTGCCGCAGCCAGACAAGCGACCGTCGTCATGGGCGCGTTGGAGCCTGGGTACGCGTCATCACGTACCGGTCGAACCAGGCGATGATGCGCTGCAAGAAGTCGAGACGATGGGGACGGACCCACGTCGTTTCGGCGTGATCTTCGTCTTCGTAGATCACCAGTTCGGCCACTTTGCCGAGCCGGCGCAAGGCGACAAAGGATTCCCCCGCTGCTTGTGCGGGAACGGCAGTATCCATCGATCCATGGATCAAGAGCACGGGGGCCGTCACCCGGTCCATATGAAACCAAGGCGAGTTCCGAATGTAGCGATCCCGGTCTGCCCAAGGATGCGTTCCCATGGCACCCTGTCCCTCTTCATAGAATCCGGTATTGTCTCTTCCTTCCGAAAAAGCGCCATAGCCGCTGATCAGATTCGAGCGTCCTGCCCGTGAGATGACGGCGGCAAACTTTGGGCTGCCGGCAGCCAAAGCGAGGGCTGCATATCCGCCGTGGCTATGCCCCATCACCCCGATCCGGTTCGGGTCAAAACGACCTTCACGAACCTGATGATCGATTCCGGATTCGACCACCTCAACCAACGCTTTGACGGGATCAATCAGCGGAACAGGAGCCTCGGGAAGAAACACCGCGTAACCGCGTCGACACCACAAGTACGTATTGAGCGTCCCGAGGTCCTCAATGCCATAACGGCCCACCATGGACGTCCAAGAGCGGCCGGGATAGACGATGGTCACCACGGGCCATGGCTGCGTTGCCTTTGTCGTCGGCTCCAGAATCACGCCACGTCGCGGGACACCGTCCGAACTCGTCCACTCCACCATGCGAGCTTTCGGCACTTCGAGCGCGAGCAGCGCGTTGTTGAACGACGTCAATCGGCGCGGCGGGCCAGCCGGCGTCTGCACCCAAATCTCTTCCGGCTCTGAGGCGGTGGACCTGACCCAAGCCAACGTTCCCGAAATGGGGTCCACGTCAGTGGAATAGTAGGCCCAGTATCGTGTGCTCAGCGGAATTGATTTGGATGGACCCTCATTTGCTGGTACAGCACCCCCGAGAACCGGGAGAGGCTGAACGACGTCGTCCTTGACCACGGAAACAAATCCGTTTTCTGGCTCATAGATGCGCCCTGCGCGGTCGGCGGCAAGCTCGTGGGCCGCCCCGCCGGCGAAAAGATTCGCGATTCCCGTGATCGGATCACACCGCCACAGCCCTCCGTGACCGTTGACAAATACAGAGCGGGAATCAAGCGTCCAAGCGGGAGCACGATAAAGGTCGGTTCCAAAATTGACCCGCTCGCCATCGCGATTCTGCGCGTAGCGCGTTTGCGATGTCGCGACATCATATAGGGCCAGGGGTGCCGCGCGAACCGGAACGCCCGGGCCGCTATGGCCCGTCTCGATGTAGGCAATCCACTTGGAGTTAGGGCTCCAGCTCCAGGTCGTCCCGTAGTTCATCCGGACCGAGGACGCGACCACACGTGTCGTTGCGCCATCGCGATCATAGAGGACAAGGTCGGAGACGGACTGCTGTGAGTTCGGCAGGTAACCGACGCCCTTGTGGTAGGCGACGAAGCGTCCATCGGGTGAGAATCGCGCGCACGCAGAGGAAACGTCCCTCGCGATGGTCTGCGCATAGCCGGTATCGACGTCGACAATGGCAATGTCGCCGGTGCGATCGCTGCCCGAGATCGATGCCGTTGCGACCTCCTGTGCAGGGTGGGGATCCCCCATTCCGGAGCGGTAGACGCGGATTCGACGGTCCAAAGCGACGGGAATCTCGGCCTTGGTGGTGGAAGACGCCGCGTGGACGAGCAGCGACAATCCATCAGGGCTCCATTCCGGAACCGTGAATCCGAAGTAGGCTTTCGGTTGGACTTCGCCAATCTGCCGAACCGACCGATCCTCCATCCGGAGGAGGTAAAGGCGCGGCACGCCGCTCTGATTCGAGATGAATAAAAGTCGCTTGCCATCCGGCGACCAGCGCGGCGCATAGCTTGCAAACTGGTCGGAAACGGGAAACCAAATCGTGCCATCGCGAGTCGAGGCGATCGCCAAGCGGTTCATATAGGTTTCAAAGGGCACGCCTTCCGGCGTAAACGCGCCTCGTCCGGTGTTCAAAGGACGATCTGCCGGAACCTCGCGCTTGACACAGAAGGCGACGTAGTCACCGCCGGGCGACAGCTCGATTGGGTGTCGCCCCACGAACTGGACCGCATCCAGGTACGGCGAAAGCTCGGACTCGGCGACACGTTGAGGGGAGGCGTCCCCAATGCGAGCCTCCCCCTGGGCGGAACACAACAGCAATGCTGCGAGTGCTCCCGTCGCGAGCATGGTCAGCCTTCCGACCTCTTGATGATCTGGAAGTAGTAGTCGTCGATATCGAAGTTGCACGTGTGGCCGCGCTTCACGATGTCACCAATGTTGTTCTTAGCCGCATTGATGAGATGCAGACTCGTTGCACTATAGCCACATTGGCCAAGGGGCCGAAGCGTCACCCGGTGACCTTTCACGTGGCCGTCAGCCCAAAGGATGTTCGCAAGACCGCCGGACTGCCGACCGTGAATGTCGACTTGCCAGATGTAGGACGGCGGATCGACAAACAAGTTTGTCTTGCGCAGCTCGCCGCTGGAATGGGCAAAGGCGTTGTCCGTCAACAAAATGGTCTCGGCTGGGCGCTCGATGGCCGTGAAGGTGACCGGGTTGTTAGCCCAGTTCCCTTCCCGGCTATCGGGCCACCAAATGAAGTTCTGGACGCCGTAGGCGATCGCCCCTTTCGGCCCGGAGGTGATGAGACCCGCCGCGTTGGGGCAGTCCTGCACTTGGGCGTTCTTCAAATAGGGCTGGATCAACCCCTTGTCGCTCTGGTGCCAGTTACGCTCTGGATGACCGACGGTTGAAATGTAGCTTGCGGCCCAGTAGTACACATAGCGCAGTCCGTCGGCCTCAGTGACCGAGTAAGGGGCCGTAATCGCGCGGTCATCGTAGTCTTGAGCGTAAAGCAGCCAGCCCGTTCCGATCTGCTTGAGATTGCTCACGCCCGTCACCGTCTTGGCAGACTTTTTGGCCTGCGAGAATACAGGGAAAAGGATCGCGGCCAAGATGGCGATGATCGCAATAACAACAAGCAGCTCGATGAGCGTAAAGCCTCTGGCTGATGTGGGACGAGATTTGGGGACACAGATTTGCGTGGTCACGATGACTTCCTCCGATGGGACTTCGTGCTGCTGGCGAGCCGCTCGTTAACGCCTTTCATTGTCAGAAGCGACAGCGCCAGCAACATCAGGATTGTACGAACGCGCAGCCCAAACGCCTTGTTTTCTGCGAATGATTCAGACACTCGCGCAGACAACATCGATCAACCTTAACGCACCGAACTGCCCTACAATGATCACAAACCTATGCAGACGCTCAAGGACCTCACGGCGGAAGAATGGATCGCTTTTGGCGCACGACTGAAATCAACTCGCCAGGAGATGGGGCTGTCCCTCCGCGCTCTCGCCGAAAAGGCTGGAGTGGACAAAAACACGCTCATGCGCGTTGAGAAGGGCACGCCGACCCGGCGTCTCACGCTTGACGTCATCTGTGTCGCGCTCGGAACTTCCGTGCAACGGCAGCTGCTGGCTCTTCGAACTTCAGTCAAGCCCTTTTGCGTGGCTCGAGCCGACGACATTGTGTGGACCTATTCGATGGCCTCAAAGCTCAGCAACCTGAGCAGCCGCGAAGTGGTCCGCACCGTCGCCAACGCCGACCAGCGCCGTGAACTGGGTTTCAGCGGCGCGGAGCACGTGTTCAACGGGCTGTACCCGTGTCACATCGAAGGGGGAACCCTGTTGGCGTGTCTCGTGGAGGTCTACAGCCGGGGGCTGCCGATCTCCCACCCAGGAGAAGAACTCTGCATGTGCCTGCGAGGCTCGGTCTTGATCACCGTTTTGGGAGAAACCTTCCGCCTTGACCGGGGCGACGTCGGGATCTTTATGGGAACCGACGAGCACTACTACGAACCGGCTGAGCCGGTGCGGCGCGGTCGTCCGGTCCCTTTGGTTCTGACGGTGCGGTCCCGATAGACGCTCAGTAGCCCATTTGCTCCGCAAGACGACGAAACTGGATTTGAGCTCCGGCTTCGTCGCCGGGGGCTAAGGCTTGAATCAGTTCACTTCGCTCCTCTTCGGTGAGGTTCTCCCAGCGACCGGCGCTCTTGTCCATCAGGTCCTGCGTCCGATCGGGAGCCGACTGACTCTCGGAGTCAACATTCGCTCGACATCCACTCGCGAGCAATGTGACCGAGCCAATCGACATGGCCACCGCGATGCCCAAAATGACGGTTCGAATGGGACGGCATGTCATGCGTCGAGTGGTACCTGCCGCCAAGGGCAGTTGCGGTTAAGCGGTGTGTGAGATCGACAAATGATCAGACAGCGATTCAGACAGCGGGAGTCCTGCAATGGAGTGAACTCGGGACCATGCCTTGACAATCCTTGAATGCGCCCGGCTCAACGACGCCATAATCGCGACATGACCGAACTCAACCCGGTCGGTGCCGCTTGGGCCGAAGGGGCCATCGCCCGAGGCAACGTCAATCGCGACCAAACATGGCACTTTGATGCCGCTGATGCCACCGCATTGTTGGGAGATCCGCCCGATTGGGACACCTATCCACAGTGGTTCCTGGGACATGATCCAAACGCTCCGGTCGACACGAAGGAGGCGTGGAAGTACCCCCTGGCCAAACGCGTCGATGGGCATCCGATCCTATTTCGTTCTGCGCTGGAGGCCATCCGCCATCGCAGCGCCCAGCACGATGCGGAACCTCTCTACGAAACGGCAGGACGACTGCTCGGCTTGATCGACGGTGACCAGCGATGAGCGCACGGCTCGACATGATCGGCCTCGTGACCTGCGATATGGCGCGGTCGTTCCGGTTCTATCGCACGCTCGGCCTCAACATTCCCGAGGAAGCGCCGACCGACGAGCCCTACTTCGAGATCACCCTTGAAAGCGGCGTGCGTGTTTCCTGGAATCACATCGACATGGTCAAATCGATCCATGAATGGGAGGAACCGCGCGGTCAGCGCCTCAGTCTTGCGTTCCTATGCGACTCGCCAGGGAGCGTCGACGCGACCTACGCGCACCTTGCCGATGCTGGATTCGAAGGGGTCAAAGCGCCTTGGGACGCCTTTTGGGGTCAGCGCTACGCTCTCGTTCGCGACCCTGACGGCAACGTGGTTGACCTGTTCTCGCCGCTTGGATAGCCCGGCTTAGGCCGCCTCGGATGGTTCGTAAAGGCACTCGAGCCACTGTTCTGTGCTCATGCCATCCCAGCCGTGACGCCATCGGAGGACCGAAAGGACATTCTCCTCGGTCCCTAAGCGCTTGAGCCCCAGCATCTTCTGCCAGACCTCTCGAAACTCATCCAGAAGGGTTTCTGCAGAGCCCTTTGGAAAATAGAGCAGAGGAGCAAGCGTATAGTGATCGGTAGGCGTGGCGTTTGCGGCGCGTGCCAAACGGTTCATGCACCGGTAGCTCATTCCATGAAAGTCCGGGCGGAATTGACGCAGAAAGCGCTTCTTTCTGGGATAGGTCGTGACAAGAACACGTTCTTCCTTACCAGTCAGCAAAGGGATCAAGCGCGACTCGATCTTCTTTGGGCTGTAACCGACCCAATTCGTGGGGACCGTATGGTCATAGACGGCGCTGAAAAGGAACCCGGCATCGAGCCATAGAAGGCTCCCATACCTTTTTGCGGCGTATGCGATCAGCGCAGTCTTCGCCAAGTAGGCGCGAACGACTTGGGGATTCTGATATTGGTACAGACGCTGGTTCTTGCGGTGCCAGCCCAGATAGGACCGGGCGATCGCGTCCATTGCGTGACTGCTGGCCGGCCAAATCTGCTCGCTCCACGCCTCGACAGAGGTCACATGGATGGTGTTGATCTTGCGATCAAAGGCTTCAGGCTGGTTGGTCGCGACAATGATCGGAAGGTTCGTCTTTGTCGCCAGATCATTGAGCAATAAACGATAGTAATGGTGCCGATCACGTTCCGGCCGGAGCCCAAACAGGGCACAGCTAAAGATGCGGAATGGCTGATCCATCAACAGCTCAGCGATTCCGCTTTGACCTGTCGCGCCCTATTGATCATCAGATTCGTCGTGTCGACGATGCTCGGGACGCATGGTCGGGAAGAACAGGACCTCGCGAATGTGCTCGGCCCCCGTGAAGAGCATGGCCAGCCGGTCGATGCCAATGCCGCAACCGCCAGCGGGAGGCATCCCGCATTCAAGAGCGAACAGGAACTCCTCATCCATGGGGTGCGCCTCGTCGTCGCCGCGCTCGCGCTCGGCCAGTTGCTGTTCGAATCGCTCGCGCTGGTCGATCGGGTCATTGATCTCGCTGAAGGCGTTGCAGACCTCGCGGCCCAAGACGTACCCCTCAAAGCGCCGGGTCATGCGCGGGTTGGCGGGATCTTTCTTGGCCAGCGGCGAGGTTTCGATGGGATAGCCCACCACGAAGGTCGGGCGCACGAGCGTTGGCTCAACAAACACCTCCAGCAACTTCTCAATCAGCCCGCCAAGGTTGCGCTCCTCATCGGCGACGATGCGTTTGCCCGTCACTGGGTTGGTCACCGTTCGGTGCCCCAGGGCGGCCTGAGCCTTCTCCAACGTGCTGAGGTCGTGATCTGTTAAACCGGTATGGCGCCCGATCTCAGGCAACAAATCGACGCGGGGCCAAGGCTCGCTCAGGTCCACCTCCAACTCGCCGAACCGCACGACGCTCGAGCCGAACACCCGAGTCGCCACGTGGAGAAAGCACTCCTCGACGCGGCGCATCATCCCCTCCAGGTTGGTGTACGCCTCATAGAACTCCAGCATCGTGAACTCGGGATTGTGCCGGTTGCTCACGCCCTCATTGCGAAAGACGCGCCCAATCTCATAGACCCGCGGCACGTCGCCGCAAAGAATCCGCTTGAGATAAAGCTCCAGAGAAATCCGGAGTTTGACGTCCAAGTCGTACGCTCGGTAGTGGGTCTGGAATGGGTGAGCGGCGGCGCCCCCCGCCTCAAGCTGCAGGATGGGCGTCTCAACTTCGAGGTACCCGGCGCCGTTGAAGTACTCACGCACGGCCGCGGTGACCCGGCAGCGGTCCAGCAGCATCCGCCGAGCCTCGGGATTCGACATCAAATCCAGGTGGCGGTGGCGATACCGTTGCTCCGTGTCCGAGAGAGCGCTGAATCGCTCGCCGTCCTTTTCCTTGCCGAGCGGCAGGGTATGAAGCGCCTTGCTGAGCGGAGTGACCGACCGGGCGTGGATCGTCTTTTCACCGGTCTTCGTCAAGAAGAGTTCGCCGGTCACCCCCACATGGTCGCCGATGTCCAGCAGCCCAAACGCTTCCCACTCATTTTCGGAAAGGTCGTCACGGCGGAAATACACCTGGATGCGTCCGTCGCCATCGGATAGGTGCGCGAACCCAGCCTTGCCCATCAGGCGATGGGACACCATGCGCCCCGCAAAGGAGATGCTCTGGCCCTGGAGGTCGTCGAACCGCTTTAACAGCCCTTGCGCCGAATCGGTCAGGTCGAATCGCTCAACGCCGAAAGGGTCCAGACCCAACTCGCGCAGTCGGGCCAGCTTGTTTAGCCGTATGTGGCGAATTGACTCTTCGGACATGGAGAGGGATTGTACTTGGGTCAGGCAGACTCTTTCGGGTATCCTTGTCGATTGTCCAACTGAGGCACGACGACCATGGCCAAGATTTGTCAGGTAACAGGAAAGAAGGCGAATAACGCCAAGCACATTCGGCACCGCCACTCCGGGCAGTGGAAATTCCGGGCGCCGAAGAAGAATCGGCTCCAACAGCCGAACTTGCAGGTCGTTCATATCCAAACGCCAAGCGGCCGGGTTCGACTCGTCGTGGCCGCCTCAGTGCTCCGATCCAACGATTTTGCCGCCGTGGTCTGCGGGATCAAGCCGATTCCAAAGGCTTGGTTGAAAAAGCCGACCTATAACGTTTAAGATCGGTACAGCGTGATTTCTCTCGACGAAGACCGCCTGAAAGAAGAGTGCGGGGTCGTCGGAGTCTTTGAGCCGGACTCTGAGGCGTGCCGTACGGCATTTTTTGCCCTGTTCGCGCTGCAGCATCGCGGACAAGAATCGGCGGGCATTTCGACGTCCGACGGCCAGCAGATCCATACCGTAAAGGATATGGGCTTGGTCAGCCAGGTCTTTTCGGAGCAGCGCCTGGCCGAACTTCCCGGCCACATGGCGGTCGGGCATACGCGATACAGCACCACGGGGGCAAGCGTCGTTCGCAATGCCCAGCCGATCTTCTGTCAAAGCGATCTGGGGCAAATTTCGGTGGCCCACAACGGCAACTTGATCAACGCCGTTGAGCTGCGGGCGGAACTGGAAGCGGAAGGCGTGCAGTTCCATGGCACCGCCGACAGTGAAATCATCGCGCACCTGATCATGCGCGAACTGGGCAAGCGGCCAGAGCACGCCGTGGCCCATGCCATGCGCCGCCTCGAAGGCGCCTATAGCGTGGTTGTTTTGACCCCGGACCTCGTCATCGGATTCCGCGACCCATGGGGGGTGCGGCCCCTTGTGGTGGGACGCCTTGGCGAAGGACACATGATCGCCAGTGAAACCTGTGCGTTCGAACCGGTCGGAGGCATCCCCGAGCGCGAACTGGAGCCCGGAGAAATGGTAATCCTGGACCGCAACGGATGCCGCTTTGCCCAGGGCGCACCCGCCATGGGCAAGGCGATGTGCCTTTTCGAGTTCATCTACTTTGCGCGGCCCGACAGCGTGATGTATGGCACCTCGCTCTATGCCGCCCGCTTCCGCATGGGGCAGCGCCTCGCGGACGAGCATCCGGCCGAAGCGGACATTGTGATCCCGGTGCCGGACAGCGGCATCCCCGCCGCCCTTGGCTTTAGCGAATCCAGTGGCTTGCCGTTCCGCGAAGGCATGATGAAAAGCCGCTACATTCACCGCACGTTCATCCAGCCCGAGCAGCGGATGCGCGAAAAGGGCGTGCGAATGAAACTGACGCCGCTAGAGTCAAATATCCGCGGCAAGCGCGTGGTGCTGGTCGACGACTCGATCGTCCGCGCGACGACGACGAAGCAGATTGTCAAGATGCTCTTTGAGTCCGGTGCCCAGGAAGTTCATGTCCGGATCACCGCGCCACCCATTCGCTTTCCCTGTTTTTACGGCATCGATATGTGTTCGCGAAAGGAACTCGCGGCGGCGAACATGACCCTCACCGAGATTCGCGATCATCTCGGCGCGACCTCGCTTGGCTACCTTTCCATCGAGGGTGCGGTCCAATCCGTTGGCCCGGCCATGAACCAGTTTTGCTTGGCGTGCTTCAACGGCCAGTACCCCATCCCCGTGCCTGTGGATCTCTCGAAGGACCTCTTCGAAATTCCGCTGATTGACGCATCCAACAGCGCCCCAGCCAAGGCTGAGCACACCGGTCAGCCCGCACTCTTTGACCTTTAGCCGGATCCGGTGAGGTCGGCGACGGCGTCGAAGAACGCCCGCTTGTGCCCGGTGTTGATGGACCAGTTCACCGGCAAGGTCTGGAATCCGGAGAGCGTTTCGCACCGGTCCTCCCGACCGCGAACGCGCCAGTCAAAGCGACCATGATATCCGTCCGATCCAAAACCCTGATCGTAATAGCCCCACGACGCGCCATGACGGACAGCCGCATACAGGTTGTCGATATGAATCGAATCTTCGTTGATCAGGATGGGACGCGGACGCTCTCGATGACGGGGTTGGGACCGCACCTCCTCGATTTCAGCGGCCAGCTGCTGAGAAGTGGAGTCGTTGCCATGCGGCAGCCAGACGTCAACGAGGTCATGGCACGGCTCGGGCAGCAGGTGCTTCTTGGGGAACGTGCTGACCCCGATGAGCGGGTGTAACGCCGCGCCCCTGGCAGCGCGTGCACATTCTAGCGCCTCGTGAATTCGGTCGCGCTGAAGCAGCCCTGGGCCGTCATTGACTTCATTCTTGAGGTCAATGAGCACATGGTCCGGTCCATGATCGCAAAGAAAAGCCATCACTCCTTCGATGGCGCGAAATACGGCGGCATCGCTCTCAAACCGCTCTTGCCGCCAATAGAAGAGGTTGAGAATGAGCATCATATCGTGCTGCCGTGTCGCTTCCAAAACTCGGCGCAAACGATCCAGCCACGCCGGTTTGAGGGACCCATCGGGCCGGAAAGCCGTCGCCATGGAGCGGTCATACAGGTCACTCCGGTAGCACGATCCGCCGCCCTGCAGCCCCACGGTGACCCCCTGTAAACCGTAGCGGCGATACTCGGGCAAGGCGCGGCAGAACTCGCTCGTGTTTCGATCGGGGTCCCATGCGCCGGTGTCCGGATAAGTAATCGAGGCGCGAACGGTGGGGTCTTCCTCGTCGACGATGGCCTGCACCATGCGCGAATTGAAGACGAGTCCTTCGCATGGTCGACCGGGCCACGTGGGTGCTCCGTTGAACAGAAAGGCCTCACCTCGCGTCTCGACCCGCATTGAAGTCAGCGTACCAGCAACTGCCTTTTGCGTCGGAAGCATCCATTAGGTCATGAGGTAGCTCTATGCGCGTCGATGGTAAAGCCAGATAACGACCTCCACATGATCGAGACGGTCACATTCCGCGCCGCCGCAACACAGTCGAGGGCAGGGGTCGATCATCGCCAGCAACCCTCAGCGCAATTCCTGACGCAAGGCAAGCCACCGAACCGCACCGAGCACGAATCCTACCGGCCGACGGTGACGGGCAGCGCAAAGGTCTCGCCACCACGGCGAACCGACACCAGGACGGTTTCGCCGATCCGCGCCTCGAACACGGCTCGGCCGTAGTCATATTGGTTGCGGATCGCGGTTGAGCCGATTTTCGTGATTACGTCCCCCACGCGGATGCCGGCCCGCCACGCCGGCGAGCCATCGGCCACGCTCGCCACCTGCGCTCCGCCGGTCGCTGCGGTCGCACACATCAGGCCGAGCGTCGGATAATCGACCCGCCGCGTATTCGATAGCAATCCTCGAACGGCCCGGTCCATCACCTCAGGACCGACTGTATACGCCACCACGTTCGCGCCCGCCAGCGCCCGTACTGGCTGCCGCAACGCCGTGGCTTCAGCGGGCAACGCGTCACGGCTTTGCAGTGATGCCGCCACAAAGCCGACCAATCGCCCATCCGGGGTGAAGAGCGGCGAGGTCGCGACCGACTGCTCCGGCTGCGAGAACGTCACCTCGCTCAGCGGCAACAGCCGCCGCGTCGGTTCAAAGATGCCGTACTTGTCCGAGGCGGTCAACTGCGCCGAAAACTCGCCCCAGGTGGCCACGCCGGTCAGACGCAGCGGTCCGGAGGTCTGGGCCCGGGCCAACTCGATGGGGTGCAGATCGCGGGGAGCATCAATGAATCGCAGCACCGCCAACTGGCTCACGTCGTCCGCACCCACGATCGCGACCATATAGGTGCGACCATCGGGAAGGATTCCCGAGAGCATGGGCTGCGCGGCGACCGACCGGTGAACGAGGACGTTGCCGCTACGGTCCACCACCACGCCAACACCGACCGTTCGGCCATGCGACTGCACATAGGCAATGCCGCCCGCTAGTCGTTCGGAAACCCCCGTCGCTTCTTGAGCCCATCCGACGGACGACAACCCAAGGATCAGCGCGGCGCTGCTAACCGCCGATAAGTTCATTCGCCTCCTGACGAACCTCGACCGCGATTTGCATCCCCGCGATCGAATCAGTGACCGCACCGATCACCACGATGCCCGGGTCAGGATCGCTCACCAGCGCGTCGACGTGCGTGGAGTTTGCCGCGCTCTCGAGCATGATGCCTTTCGACGCGACCAGCGCGGTTCGCTCTTCGACCTTGGGCGGCGGGCTCGATTTCTGTTTGGGTTTTGCTTTGGGTGGCTCCGGCGTTGCTTCAGCTGACATCGCGACGGCGTCCACGACTGATGGAGCGACGGACTCGGCAGCGGGCGATGCAGAGAACGTTTCCAAGCTGTAAGCGACCGGTCGAGCCGTGTCGGGTGAGTCCGGTCGCGACATCATCACCACGGCAAGGATCATCGCCGCGCAACCCGACACCGCAGAAAGTGCCGCAAATCGCGCAAACCAAGGGTTGCGGCGTTTCAGTCCCTGGTTGAGCAGGCTTTCGCGGAGACGTTCCTTGGCGATCGTGAGATCGCTCGGCTCGGGCGCCGAAGCCGCAAGGGCTTTCAACTCGGCGCAAAGCGCTTCGAGCTGGCGCAACTCCTCCGCCTCAGCAGGCGTGAGGTGAGCCGAAGCGGTCTCGGCCCCGTCAAAGGCCATTTCGAACAGAGGATCGTCGCGGCGCTTCATGAGATGTCCCCCAACAGGGGTCGGACGCGGTCGCGAAGGGCGCGGCGTGCGCGCAGAACCCTCAGTTTTGCTCCCCCGATCGTACACCCAAAGAACTCGGCGATCTCTTCATAGGACTGCTCTTCGATGTCACGCAAGACAATCGCCATTCGGTGATGCTCAGGCAGAGCCAAAATCGCTTTGCGAAGGACTTCGCGGCGACGTTCGCCTTCGAGGTTGTCCACTGGGTCCTCGCTGATCGGCTGCGTCATCCAACTCAGGGCCCCGGCTGCCTCTTGGGATTCCAGCGCGCTTCGCCGCCCATGCATCCGGCTTCGGTCGGTGCACAGATTGGCAACAATGCGCATCAGCCACGTCGTAAACCGAGCTTGATCGCGATAGCGATCCAAATTCTGATAGGCGCGCACAAAAGCCTCTTGGACGATGTCTTCTACTTCGTCGCGCCGCGGGACCATCTGATAGGCAAATCGGAACGCCTGCAATCGATGGCGCTCGAACAGGACCTCAAAGGCGGCAAAGTCACCCGCACGGGCGCGCACGACGAGCGACTCGTCCGTATCGCTCGCTCGAAATGTCCCTTGCGTGGCAGTCGTCAAGGCAGTGGTCCCGGCAGTGGTCAATGGATGCTCCGTTGGGTTTGGCTTCCGATCCATAGACGTCTCACCGCGGGCGTTGTTTCACGCACTTTCAGGATATCACGGACCCATCACGGCGAACGCCTCCAGCTCACTGAACGAGAACAGGGGAGAGCCAGCCGGCGGGTCAATGCTTAGTCGTACCGAGCCACTCGACGCGGGTTTGTCCAGCGGCAACGGAAGCGTCGAAACGAACCAGCGGCGCGCTCGGTCCTGCCATCCGTCATACCAAATCGCCCTGGCCTCACCGTTGATCAAAACGCGGGCGCGCTGTCGGCCAAAGAACCGATCGCCGGTTCGGCGCAGCATCAGCCCCACGGCACCTTCTGGCACCTCAAGGGTCAGGTGCATGGCGTTCAGGTGATAGGCCACAGCAGCAGTACGGGGCGCACCGTTGGCAAAGGTGGACTCCAGCGTTTCGATATCGCTCATGTTTTGCACCTCAATGCGGCGGGGTTTGGCGAAGAGATCGTCGGGTGTCCATCGATCGAGCAGCACGACCCGATAGGGATGCGTTTGAATGACCTGGACCTCGCCCTTGACGTGGCTCCAGAAAGGGATCGGCCAATCTGCCGAAGCGTCGAGTTGCGGTTCTTGGCGGTCGTCGACCTCAAAACGGTCGCTCGATCCCACGACCCAGCCGGCGCCGCAAGGGTTCGTCGCTGCCACGGGTTCAACACCTTCCGTGGGCAGCGAAAACGACCCAACGCAGGCATAAACATGACCGTCACCCAGTGCTTGGCCCACCGCCATCGCTTCGCGAGCGAACGCCGCCTTGGGGGCGGGTGCGGGCCAGCCATCGACTATAAGGTGGACACCAGGCAAGGCGCAGGCCACGACACCACGCCCCTCGACGTCGAGGTACACCGCGCGGCCCCGGTGATCGCGTGCTGGAACCGCGCCGCTCTTCACCGTACGCCACTCACCCCAGGTACCGGGAAAGATCATCGCTTGGCCGGGCCGCTGAGAATCCCATAGATGGCCGCGGCAGGCGCCGTGTTCTGATGCACGGTGAACTCGGACGCCAAAGGCGAGCATCGGTTGCTGAACCAACGCTCGTTGCCGGGCCAGAGATCAATCTTTGGATACACGGTGGTGTTCGGCCAATCGACGTCCCAGGGCCCCTGACCTTCGTCCTTCTCCTTGCGCCACGGGCTGTAAGGGATCAGTCCGGGATGAAACGTTCCCTTTCCGTTGTACCAAGCGTCCATGTGGAAGATCTGCGATGGGTAGCGCGGCCCAACGCCTGTAATCCAAGTCATGTTGAGCGCATTGGCACCGAGGAAATAGTCAGCCGTCGTATAGAGCGTCTCGCGATAGCGGTTCGAACGCTCGGGGTCCGAGGTCTTCGTCACGGCCATGGCGGTGGCGGTTTCGAGCATCCAAGGCGTCGTTTGCTGTCCCACCAGCATGGGAAACCAGAAGTTCCCACCCCAGCGCAGCGCGCGCCGGTTGGCGGTTTCAACCACATGGTCGGCTGTCGCCAGCACGATCGCGCGGGTCTTTGCGGCCAACTCGGGGTCCCGATCCGTTGGGCCCGAAGCCAGGGCATGGAGCATAACTCCGTAGGCTTCGTCTTGCCAAAGCATCGCGTCGGCAGGGACCGTGTCGAGCGACGCGCGCAAGTCGTTCTCATAGATTTGATCGCCGGTAAGCCGGAACATCGCGGCGGCAGCATAGCGCAGCCAGCGTTCATCTTGATCGGGATTGCCCGGCTCGGGATTTGCCTTGGCCCAGTTATAGGACTCCTTTGCCTCAATTTCCCAGTCGACTCCCTCGGGATCGGGCTTGCCCAGCTGCCTCAGGTGCCAGGCTAGGTGGGCCGCAGTAGCGGCATAGCCGAAGGTGGACTGCCGATCTTCTCCGCTGATCGCCCAGATGCGATCAACGTCTTCGTACGACGGCGTGCCCTCGCCATCGCCACCGAAGGCGTCTCCTGCCACTCGAAGCCCGAGGCCTCCTGTTCCCCAGCCCTTTTGCATGAGCGCATGGCGAAGCCGGTGGCCAAAGCGAAGCAGCCACGTCGCTTCATCGAGAATGTCGGGGATCCCGTTTCCGGACTCGGGCAAGTTGAGATCGCCGTCAGCGAAGTTCCCCGGAGCAATCTCGTAGGCAAAGAGCAGTTCTGCGGGAACACGCCAATGGGTCGGGTAACTGTCCCAGTCGCCGGCGTCCTGGTACCAACCCCAAACGTCGAGCGGCCCTTTGAACGAGGCCATCAGCTTGTCTTTGTCGCCACCCTCGGAACCCCATTCCCAATATTTGAGAGGCGTGTAGCGAAGCTTGCCCGCAAAGCCTGGGGTCACGAGCGGATGATGGGGTGCGGGGCGCTCAAACTCGGTGTAAGGACGTTTGAGTTCAATGCCACTTCGATTGTGATAGAGCGCCCGAGCCGTCGCTATGAATGCGGGCCGGTAGACGTCCACCCCGATCTCGAACGGAAAGGAGCAGCCCACGCCCTCCACCGCCAAAACGTATCGCCCCGGTGTCGCCACCGATGAGAAGTCACATTCATAAACGTCGGCGTTCAGAAAGTTGCCGAACGGGGGCGAATCGGAGGAATGGGCCGTCTCAGGGTTGTCGTTCGGCTTGCGAAAGCCCACTTTGCCCTCGTAGATTTCTTTGCGTGTGCCCTCTTCGACAAGCCAGAACCGCTTTCCCTCAATGGGTTTGAAGTCGATGCCACCGAGGTCCCCCGCCCAGTGGAACACGTAGCCCACCTTGCGCGGCGCATCAGGGACATAGCCCAGCAAGTTGACATGTACAGACTCCGATCGCGATTGCTTCGCGTCAAAGACAAACGTCCATTCAAAGTCCTCGCCACCAAAGCCGCTTGCGCTCAGCGTGTAGGTTTGTCCCTGCTGCATCGGCTCCGGTAGGACAACGTAGATCCAATGCTCTTTGGTGTGGTCCGGGCGGTGATTCACGGCACGGTTGTTTTCCCAGCTGTCCACGAACCAAGCGAATTCGGTCCCTTTGGATTTTCTTCCGACCCGGCTCGGTGTCACCGGCTGGCGATATGCGGGGTCACCGGCTGAGGTGAGCCGGTACGTCTCAGCGGCGGAGGCTTTATCGACGTTCAGCGGCTGGATCACGACTTTCTCTTCGGTCCGTCTTTGCCCTTTGCCGTGGGGCACAACGTGGCCCTCGTCAAAGTGGACCATGAGGATTCGCGAATGGATCGGCGAAACAGACACCACATCGGCGGCAGGAACGGCGACCGCGAGAAACAGCGCGAGGCCGACAACGCCACAACGACACCACATCCCCTTACTTTCCGCCACCGAGAATCGGTATCCTTTTACACATCGCCGCTTGGCGAGACCATGAGAATCCTCTAAGCACCTGATCGTCTTCCCGGCGCCGCATCGCGTTGCCGCCCGATCTCTTTTGCGGAGGATTTTCCCGTGCTCCAGGCACAACATCTCGACATCTCATTTCCCGACGCGCTAGAGCCCTTGCTCTGTGACGTCAGCTTCAGCGTCCTCGCAGGCGACAAGATTGGCTTGATCGGTGCGAACGGCTCCGGCAAGTCCACGCTGCTGAGGGTCATCGAAGGGCACACTGCACCCAGGTCCGGTCGGCTGGTGCGAGCGCATGGCCTGAGGGTTGCAAAGCTGCCCCAGGACCTGCGTCCCGACCCATTCAGTGTGGTAGACAGCTGGGTGCGCGAGATCTATCCCGACGTGGACGAGTCGCGGCTCCGCCGATGGTCTGCCCAGCTGGGCGCCGCGGGTCTGGGCTCGTCGCCCTCCGACCAGGTCAGCCTGGGTGAACTGACGCGAGCCATGCTGGCCGGATTGCTGGCAACCGACGCCGACCTTTTGCTGCTGGACGAACCGACAAACCACCTGGACGTTGAGAGTCGCGAACTGATCGAAGCCGCACTCCGGCGGTCGCCGACGGCGGTGGTCCTGGCATGCCATGACCGAGCGACTTTGGACGCCATTTGCAGCCAGACCTGGGAGATCGAAAACGGTCGACTGACGGTCTTTGCTGGCGGTTTCTCGGAGGCAATGGCGCGCAAGGAACGTCAAGCTCAAAGCGATCGCGCACGCCGTGCGACCGAACTTCGGGAGGTGCGCCGCCTCAAAGATGCCGCCGAGAAGATGCGGCAGAATGCCCGAGGCGTCACGAAGAAGCCCGGTGACCCCGGCTATAACCCTATGGGCAAACCGTTCTATAACGCCAAGGAGCGACGCATGCAGGTTCTTGCCGAGAACATGCGGCGTCGGGTCGACCGGGCCGAATCGGTCGTCACGAGCAAACCATTCGAAGCTGACCCTGTGCGGTTCGAGTTCCCAACCGTGCCCCTCTACGGCGCGGCCGTTACGCTGGAGCAAGTGAACTTTGCGTATCCCGGCGGCCCGAGGGTGATCCAGGGCCTGTCGGGCAGCCTTGGTCCGGGGTCTCGAGTGGCGATCGTTGGCCCCAATGGCGCGGGAAAGACCACTCTGCTCAAACTCGTTTACGGGGAGCTGCAGCCCGAATCAGGATGCATTCGGCGGAGCACCCGACTCCAAGCGGCATACCTTAGCCAGGAGCGCCTCGAAGTGCCCCTTGACGGGCTTTTGGACGACGTGCTGCATGATCGCCTGGGTGCACGCGCGACCGCGGCGCGAAGCCTTTTGGGCCGGCTGGGACTAAGGGGCGATGACGGCCGCACCCCGGTGGGGAGCCTGTCCGTAGGCGAAAGAACGAAAGTGGAACTGACGCTGGCAACGATGGGCGGTGCGAATCTTCTCCTGCTCGACGAGCCCACAAACCACCTCGACCGGGCTTCGATCGAAGCCCTTTCGCAGGCGCTGATTCAGTTTTCGGGAGCCTTGCTGTTCACCTCTCACGACCGCCGGTTCATCGAAGAAGTGGCAACAGAAATTTGGCCTGTCGGCCGCGAGATCGGCTGATCACGTAGAATTTGGGGAGCCTATGGCCTTTGCCACCATTGAACAAGCGATCGACGACCTCAAGCGGGGCCGAATGGTCATCGTCGTTGACGATCCGGACCGTGAAAACGAGGGCGACCTCGTCGTCGCCGGCGAGGCCTGCACGCCAGAAATCATGAACTTCATGATCCGACACGGAGGTGGGGTGCCCTTTATTCCGACGACGGGGGAACGATTGGCTGAGCTCGGCATCCCCATGATGACGAAGCAGAACACCGCCCGCCATGGAACCGCCATGGCGGAAACGGTCGACGCGCTGCACGGCACCACCACAGGCGTCTCCGCCCATGACCGTGCGAGAACCGTTGAGGTGTTCTGTGATCCCGACGCCAAGCCCGAGGACTTGGCCCGCCCTGGCCACATCATCCCGCTCCGCGCCGAGCCAGGCGGGGTGCTCAAGAGGGCGGGTCACACCGAGGCGATCGTGGACCTCTGCGTGCTTGCTGGATTCCAGCCGGTCGGTGTCGGTTGCGAAATCCTGGCCGAAGACGGCACGATGATGCGCCTTGACGCCTTGCAGGCGTACGCGCAAATCCACGGCCTCAACATTGTCACGATCGCCGATTTGATTGCCTACCGACGAAAGACCGAGCGCTTGGTCCATCGCGCCGCAGGGCCGATCGACTTCCCAACGAGGTATGGCAGCTTCACTCTGTTTGCGTACGAGACCGAGGTCGAGCCGCATCCTTACGTCGTGATCGCCAAAGGCGATGTCTGCACCGAAGACCCCGTGCTGGTGCGCATGCACTCGTCGTGCCTGACGGGCGACCTGCTCGGCTCGCTGCGCTGTGATTGCGGTGACCAGCTTGCCATGGCGCTGCATATGATCGAATCCGAGGGCCGCGGCGTGGTTGTCTACATCGCGCAGGAAGGCCGGGGCATCGGGCTGCTGCCAAAGCTGAAGGCCTACGAGCTGCAAGATGAGGGAATGGACACCGTGGAAGCCAACCTCGCGTTAGGGTTTAAGCCGGACCTTCGCGATTACGGCCTCGGCGCGCAGGTGCTGGCCGACCTGGGCATCCGGCGAATACGCCTCATGACCAACAACCCCAAGAAGATTGCCGGACTCCAGGGCTATGGACTCGAAATCGTCGAACACGTGCCAATCGTCGCGCCCGACGCGGAGTCTCGTTCACGGTACATGGAAACCAAACGCAACAAAATGGGCCATATCATCCCCTGACCGGATGGGCCGGGGTGATGTGCTACCATCGGGCTATGGCGATCTCTCTCGAGGAAGTGCGGCATGTGGCACGGCTGGCACGCCTCGAACTGACAGACTCCGAAATCGTCGTCTTCCAGGGTGAACTGAACGCCCTGTTGGGACACTTCGAAGACATCGACACCATTGACCTGACCGGCGTGGATCCCATTGCCCAGGTGTACGCCGTTGAGAACGTATGGCGTGAGGACGAGGTGGCCGGTTCGTTGCCTCGAAACGACGCGCTGCGCAACGCTGCGGTGACCCGCGCCGGGCTGTTCGTCGTCCCCACGATCATCGAAGGTTAGCCCGTGCCCACGTCCTGGACCGCTTCGGAAATTGCCGACCGCGTTGCACGCCGCGACGTGTCGGTCCGTGAAGTCGTGAACGCGCATCTCAAGCGCATCGATGCCTTGGATGCCAAGGTGGGGGCGTTTCTCACCGTCGATCACGAGCAGGCACATGCGTGGGCCGATGCCGCCCAGGCAAGGGTCGACGCCGGAGAATGGGGGCTGCTGACCGGCGTGCCCGTTGCCCTCAAAGACAACCTCTCCACAGCCGGCCTGCGCACGACATGCGCCTCAAAGATCCTGGGCAATTACGTCCCGGTCTTTGATGCGCATGTCGTCGAGCGGCTGCGTGCTTCGGGACTCTGCCTCCTCGGCAAAACGAACCTGGATGAGTTCGCCTTTGGCACCTCGACAGAGACCAGCGCCTTTCAACTCACGCGCAACCCGTGGGATTTGGAACGCTCCCCCGGCGGCAGCTCAGGCGGCTCCGCCGCCGCCGTTGCCGGGCGGCTTGCCCCGGTTGCCCTTGGCTCAGATACTGGCGGCTCCATTCGCCAGCCGGCCTCCCTGTGTGGCGTGGTTGGGTTCAAGCCGACGTACGGACGTGTCTCCCGCTATGGCCTGGTTGCCTTTGGTTCGAGTCTCGATCAGATTGGTCCCTTTGCGCGCACGGTCGAAGATGCCGCGCGCCTCGCGCATGTCATTTCGGGCCACGACGCCCGCGAGGCCACCTCGCGCAAGGCGCCCCCGATCGGCATCGAGGGACTCAAAGCAGGCTCGCTCAAGGGCCTGCGACTGGCCGTTCCCAAGGAAATGGTGGGGAACGCCACTCAGCCCGCGGTGCTTGCTGTCTTTGAAGCCGCGCTTGACGCCCTGAGGCGCGAAGGTGTGGAGATTTTCGAGGTCTCGATTCCCAGCGTCAAGATCGGCGTGACGACCTATTACATCATCGCTCCCGCCGAGGCAAGCAGCAACCTGGCGCGGTTCGATGGCGTGCGATACGGACTGCGGGTCGAAGGGCACGGCCACATCGGAGCGGTGGAAAGCAGTCGCGGCCAGGGCTTTGGGCACGAGGTCAAGTCCCGCATCATGATTGGCACCTATGCGCTTTCGGCGGGCTACTACGACGCTTACTATCTGCGCGCGCAGCAAGTGCGTGCGCTGATGGCGCGGCAGATCGAGGATGTCCTAAAAGACGTCGATGCCATCGTTTCGCCGACCAGCCCCGTCACGGCCTTTAAGATTGGCGAACTCAGCGATGACCCGCTCGCCCTCAAACTGCTCGACCTTTGCACGATCCCGGCGAACTTGGGGGGCAATCCGGCCATCTCGCTGAACGGAGGGTTTGCCGATGGCCTGCCCGTGGGATTGCAGTTGATGGGCCCGCAGATGGGCGATGAGGTCTTGCTGCAAACGGCGTACGCGGTGGAATCGGCGCTCGAAATCGCCACGCCCTACCCCGAAATCGCGTAACCTATTCGTAGATGACCGATGTGCGCCGCCTGGATCGCAAGGCCTTTGGGCGCGAGTTGCGCCGCCCTTCACGTTGGGTCAACTTGGGGCTCTTGGCGCTATTGGCGTACCTGATTTCGCTTGCGGCGGGTGACCTGCGCGTACCCGTGTTTGGAGCATTGCTGGCGGGCTGCATCGGCTACTTCTTCTTGCGCGCATGGGAAGACAGCAAACGCAACCGGTTCTTCTCGAAGCGGTATGAGGCGCTTTGGAACGGTTGCCGCGATCGGATTCGCCGATTTGAAGAAGTGCTTCGCGATGTCAAGCGCGATCAGAAGGTGATGCTGGCCGAAATGCCCGACACCATCCGCGGCGTGGGTCAATCGGTCTATGTCGCGCTCCGCCGGGCCGACTTTGTGGCTTCCGACGTGCATCGCACCGAAAATGAGATCCTCAGTCAGCCGCCCGTTTGGGTGGGACAGTCGAACGACCCCCAGGCGAGGGAGCTGTACCGAATTGCCGATAAGAACATCGCCGAGTATCGTGGGCACTTTTCGGCGGTGATGGCGGGGGTCCAGCGCTCGGAGGCCCAAGCGGCGGTGTTTATGACGACGCTCGATACGATTCGGATGAAGCTGATCGGCCACCGCTTGACCGGCCGCGACGTGGAGATCTCCTCGCAGGAGTTTCTTGAGGCGATTACCGAAGCGCGACTGCAACTGCAAGCCATTGATACCGCTCTAGAAGAACTGGACTTCTCCACGTTCCCCAAGACGATCAGCATGATTCCGCCCAGTCAGGCCGAGACCGATCCGCTGCAAAGCCGCCTACACTGAATGACCGTCCTTTGTCCGGCCAAAGTCAACCTGAGCCTGGCTGTCGGTCCGCCGGATGCACGCGGGTACCACCCCTTGCGCACCGTCTTTCAGGCCGTCGGACTCTTCGATGAGCTCGTGATCTCTCCGTCGTCCCACGCTGCGTTCTCGTGCGATTGGACCGACATACCGAGCGAGAACACGGTGACCAAGGCGATGCGGCTCACCGAGGAGCTGCTTGGGATGCTTCCGCTCAGCGTGCATTTGACCAAGCGAATCCCCGCCCAAGCGGGCCTGGGGGGCGGCAGTTCTGACGCCGCCGGATACCTGCGGGCGTTGCCTCGGTTGGTCCAAGGCGAGTTCCCACATGCCTTTGTCCGCGATGTCGCCCTTGCCGTCGGGGCGGACGTCCCGTTCTTTCTCGTCGGCGGCCGCGCCTTTGGCGAGGGCTATGGTGAACGGCTGACACCGCTTGCCGATGAGCCTCGCCGATGGCTGGTGCTGGCCAAACCTGATGGCGTTGGGTGCGACACCCCCGCTGCCTATCGGCGTCTTGACGCAGCGCCAAGAGAATGGCGGACCGACCCGCCGGAAGGATACAACGACTTCGAGCGCGTGGCACCCTGTGAGAGCCTTGACCTCATCGAGCGGCTCAAATCACTTGGAGCGGGAACAGCCATGCTGTGCGGCTCGGGCTCGGCGGTGTTCGGGGCGTTCGAGGAGCCATGCCGTGCCGACAGAGCGGCAAGCCGCCTGGTGAATGAGGGTGGCTCTTGGGTGGAGGTCGCTCCGACGCTGACAAGAGCCGAAAGTCTTGTGATCCGCGACTAACCGGGCGGCCAAGCCAGTTGCCGACCTGCGATGAGGTGCATGTGCAGGTGATCAACCGTTTGCCCCGCATTGGGCCCCGTGTTGATCACGAGGCGATAGCCGTCCTTGAGGTCCCACATTTCGGCGATCTTCCGTGCGGCGTTGATCAGGTGCTGGTGGTCGCCGGTCTCCGGCACGTCGCTGACGCTCGGGATCGCAGCTCGGGGCACGATGAGCACGTGGACGGGCGCAACGGGGTTGATATCGCGAAAAGCGACGACGTGCGCGTCCTCGTAGACCATGTCCGCCGGGATCTCGCCCGCAATAATTCGTTCGAAAAGGGTGGGCATGGCGTCAGGTTACACCAGTCGCAGTGTCGGTGGACCGGGCACGGCTTCGCCGAAAAGAACACCGTCGCGTTCCTCATCCAGCCGAACCCAGCGCAGGGTGCGCATCCACGCTTGCGGTCCGGCAAATCGAACAGTAATGTAGTTGTCGGTCAAACCCTCGAGGAGACCCTCGCGCGTCATTTTGCCTTCGACCAGCACCCGCAGGGTGCGCCCGACAAACCGCGCCACGTGGCAGCGACCCGTCTCTGTGGCGATGCGCGTCAAGGCCTCGGCGCGTGCCTGCTTGACCTTGTCCGGAACGGGGTCGCCAAAGCGATCGGCTGGCGTTCCGTAGCGCGGGCTGAACCGGAACACATGCGCCTTGAGATAGCGCGCATCGTGAAAGAGCGCCTCGGTCGAGGCAAATCGCTCGTCGGTCTCGGTGGGAAAGCCCACCATGACATCCGTCGTGAGACTGAAATCCGGAACCTCATCATAGAGCCGCTCTACCAAGTCCAGATAGTCGGCACGACGATAGGGACGATTCATGTCGGCCAGCACGCTGTCGTCGCCGCTTTGCAGCGGGATGTGCAAGTGGGGAGCGACTTTGCCGGCCTGAAGCACGTCAATGAGGCGCGGAGTGACCTGTCTCATTTCGATGCTACTGATTCGCAGGCGTGCCAATCCCTGCACGCCGGCCAAACGCTCGACCAAGTCCTCGAAGTCCGGGCCGCCGCTGCCCGAATCCGGTCCATAGGCACCGATCAGCACCCCGGTCAGCACGATCTCGCGATAGCCTGAGGCCACCATTCGCTCGGCCTCTTCAACGACTTCGGACCACGGTCGCGAAGTGAGACCAGGACGCGTGTAGGGAATCGAGCAGTAGGAGCACATCACGCTGCACCCGTCCTGGATCTTCAGCGTTGCTCGCGTCCGCGACTCTCGCCGCGACTTCACGGCCCGCGATTCGATGGGTCGAAGTCCGGGCCGCGCGTCAAGGAGACGGTTGAGCGTCGCCAGCTTCTCGGGGTTCGGCACCAAGACGTCGGCGCCATGGAACGCCTCGCCCTTGTTGAGCGACATCTGCGCGGCACAGCCGGTCACGACGACCACCGCTTGATCGTTGAATCGACGGGCACGCCGCACCGCATAGCGGCTCTTGCTTTCGGCCGCCGAGGTCACGCTGCACGTGTTGATCACATACACGTCAGCAGGCTGCTCGAATGGCGTCACCTCGAAGCCCGCTTCCTCGAAAGTGTCAAGTATCCGCTGGGTTTCGTATTGGTTAACCTTGCAGCCCAAGGTGGTGAAGGCGACCGTCGGCACGCCTCATTGTACTTCCCGCTACTTGATCGCCCCGAGCGTGACGCCGCGAGTGAAGAACCGCTGAGTAAAGAGGAAGAGCACCAAGAGCGGCGCGACGACGATGACTGCTGCCGTCATTTGGAGTGGCCAGTTCGTGCCGCCATAGCTGTCCTTGAAAATGCTCAGTCCAACCTCAAGCGTGCGCATATTGAGCGAGCTCGTCGCCAAAAGCGGCCAGAAAAAGTCCGTCCACACGGCGAAAAACGTGAAGGCCGAAGCGGTGGCGATCGCGGCTTTGCTGAGCGGCATCATGATGCGGCCATAGATGGTCATGTCCGTCGCGCCATCCAGCCGGGCGGCTTCACTCAGTTCCTCGGGGATTTGAATGAAGAACTGTCGCAGCAAGAAGACGTTGAACGCGCTGGAGATGCCAGGCACGATGAGGGCCGCATACGTGTCCAGCCAACCGAATGACCGGACCATCAGGTAAACGGGAATTTGGGTTACCGGTCCAGCGAACATCATGCTGGCCAGGAAGGTGATAAAGAGTGCGTCTCTTCCACGGAATTTCAGCTTGGCAAAGCCATAAGCGGCCATCGAACAAATCACGATCTGGCCCACCACCACCGAAATCGTGACGACGATGGAGTTGAGGAAAAAGCGAAGCACCGGGATGTCTGGCATGAAGAGCACGGTCGCGTAGTTGTCAAAGTGAAACTCGCGAGGCCAGAGATCGCGGATGTCGGGGATGGCCGACTTGCTGGGGTGCAGCGACACCAGCACCATCCAAACGAACGGGGCAATGGTAAAAATGCCGATGGCGATCAGCGTCACATACGTGAAGAAAACTTTCGAAGCCCGACGTGCTCTCATCCCGCGTGGTACCCCTCCAGCTGACTCTTCATGGCGCGAAACTGCCAATACGCGATGCCCAGCATCACCAAAAGCAGCAGAAACGACTTTGACGAAGCGAGACCCACATGAAACTTGCGCCACGCCTCAACGTAGATGTGGTACCCAATGACGTCGGTGCTATCCAATGGTCCTCCGCGCGTCATCATGTAGACGGGCGTAAACACCTGGAAGGCCGAGATGGTGGAAGTCACGAGGACAAAGAACGTCGTCGGCGCGAGCATCGGAAGCGTCACGTTCCAAAAGGTCTTCCACGCCCCCGCACCATCCAGTTCCGCTGCTTCGTAAAGGGCCGGGGGGATGCCAAGCAATCCGGCTAGGTACAGCACCATGCGCGGCCCTAAGCCCGTCCAAACGCTCATAAAGACCAGCGCCCACATGGCCCATCCGACGCTGTTGAGAAAGTCCGTCTCTTTTGGCAGTCCAAAGAGTCCCAGCGTGACGTTAATGAGCCCCGTTTCTGGCAGATACATGTAGATCCAGAGCATGGCGATGGCGACGCCGCTGCTGATCGCCGGAATGTAATAGACCGTACGGAAAATCGCCATACCGCGCAGCTTTTGGTGCACCAAGAGCGCGATCGCCAAGGCGACAGCCATTCCCAAGGGCACACCGACCAGCGCATACCGCGCCGAGTTCCACATGGCGTTCCAAAACGCCCCGTCGGTCAGCGCATCCGCGTAGTTGCCAAAGCCGACGAACGGTGTTTCATCCTTAAGGAGGTCCCACTTAAAGAACGAGAGGTAAAAGGCGTATCCAATCGGAAGTAGGGCAAACAAGAACAGGTGCAGCGTTGCCGGGGCAATGAACAGGTAGCCCAGAGGGTTTGACCGGTGGGCGCCCGTCTTCGACTTCATGTGCCGAGAATCCTACCCGTACTTTTGGCACGAATCATAAGACTTCCAAACTCGCACCGCCATGACGTTTTCCCAGCCAAGGGAGCGACCGTAAAGATTGCGCTGCAGATTCCCAAAGTACAACAAAAAGATATTGTAATTCCTTCAACTTCTGTGGACTTGATCCGATGCATTTTGTTAAGGCGTTGCGTCAGACTGATTAGGTCGCCTCACAATGCAGGGGGCGATGTGGGAGGTTCAATGAACATTCAACAACTGGTCTCAGCATGGGTGCTGGGACTTGCGCTGGTCATCACTGCGGGTTGCGGCGGCAACGGTTCTGATAACGGCAGCAATGCTGCTGCATTTGCCGGCTCCTATGCCACAGCCTACAACCGCGTCGGTGGTACGGTTCTCATTCAAGTGCATGCCGATGGCAAGATTGACATTGTCGTCAATGACGAAACCGCTGGGTTCTTCAGCGGCACGGGCACGATCGGCAACAACAACTCATTCAATGTCACGTGTAGTGGCGCAGGCGCCGCAACAGTCACGATCTCGGGAAATCTCACTGGATCTGGAGCAGGTCGAACCGCGAACGGCACCGTCGCCGGCACGTTCAATGTCCCGTTCAGTGCCCCCTTCACGACCGAGCCGAATCATTCGATCTTTGCCGGAGACTACGAGGGTGGCTTTACCGGAGACGGACAGGGCCATTGGCATGCAACGGTGAACTCAAGTGGCCAACTGACCGGACAAGCAATGTCGGATCAGTTCGGCACGTTTAGCATCACCGGGCAACTGACGGCCACTGGTAGCGCCACGATCTCGGGAACGGCCCAGGGCGATATCGGCACAGTCACCGTCACTTATTCCGGAACATTCCGGCTCACGCCAAACAACATTGTCTGCTCAGGCGGCTGGACCTCCTCATTAGGGGGGAATGGCGCTTGGGAGGGCCATCGCGTCGTTATGCAAGAGTAGCTTCACGACCGTCGGTCCAGCGCAGTGGCGCGCTGGGCCGACACCTATTTTCAGGCAATCCTCAGATCAATCAATGCCTCAGCAATCTGGACGGCATTCAGCGCCGCGCCCTTCAGCAGTTGATCTCCGGCGACAAACATACAGATCGCGTTCGGATTCGAGAGATCACGGCGCAGGCGACCCACCAGCACATCGCCTTGTCCCGAGGCATCGCTCGGCATCGGAAACCGATTTGCCGCGCGGTCATCGACGATCCGGACTCCCGGTGATGCGGCGAGCACTTCGCGGATCGCTTTGAGGTCCGGTGCCGCGTCGGCAAACTCAACCGTTACCGACTCGCTATGGGCCCGCAGCACCGGCACACGCACACAGGTGACATTGATCTTGAGATCCGGCATTCCAAGGATCTTGCGGCTCTCGGCAATGACTTTGGATTCCTCTTCGTTGTAACCGTCCTCATTGATGGCGGTGTTGTGGCTAAAGAGGTTGAAGGCATAGGGGTGCGGCGATACCTGGGGCGTGACGGGCTCGCCCTGGACCGCTGCTTTGGTTTGGTCGATGAGATCTTGCATCAGCGCGGCGCCGCCGCCACTCGCGCTTTGATAGGTACTCACAATCAACCGTTCGATCGACCCCAGCTGCCTGAGCGGAGCGACGGCCATCAGAAGAATGATGGCGCTGCAGTTGGGGACTGCAACCAGGCGCGTATCGGCGCTGAGGGTGTGCGCATTCACTTCGGGCACGCAAAGAGGGACATCGGGATCCATGCGAAAAGCCGATGAATTGTCGATCACGGTAGCTCCCGCGGTCATTGCGGCCGGCACAAACTCGCGGGAGCGCGAAGCCCCGGCGCTAAAGAAGGCGAAGTCGACGCCAGCAAAGGCATCGGCGGAAAGAGACCGTACGGAAACGCTTTCGCCCCGGAACTGAAGGGTTTTTCCCATACTTCGCGCACTTGCGAGGAGGCGCAGTTCGCGTACCGGAAACGCCCGTTCTTCGAACAGGCGCAAGAACTCACCACCAACAGCGCCAGTCGCGCCGACCACCGCTACGCAATAGCCATCCGTGGACACGAGCGCAATTGTGTCCCCATTCGACGGAATCTGTTGTGTTCGCGCCACAATTGCACCATGTCCGCGACCTTGCGCACCGACCAGATCGTCGAGCTCTTGGGTGATGAAGCCGACGCGCTGCTCGGTCACCAATGCACTACCATCGACCGCAGCCTCCTTCACCTGCCCGGCCCCGACTTTGTCGACCGCATCGTCGCACCAAGCGACCGTAACCCGCAGGTGTTGCGAAGCATGCAGGCGATGCTGGATGCGGGACGCTTGGGAGGCACGGGCTACCTCAGCATCCTGCCGGTCGATCAAGGCATCGAGCACAGCGCGGGCGCTAGCTTCGCCAAGAACCCTGCGTACTTCGACCCAGAGAATATCGTCAAGCTGGCGATCGAAGGAGGCTGCAATGCCGTTGCCTCAACCCTGGGCGTTCTCGGGTCGGTCGGACGCAAGTACGCCCACAAAATTCCGTTCATTGTAAAGATCAATCACAACGAACTGCTCACCTACCCCAACAAATTCGACCAGGTGCTCTTTGGCCAGGTGGAGCAGGCTTGGAATATGGGCGCCGTGGCCGTTGGCGCAACGATCTATTTCGGCAGCGACGAGAGTACGCGGCAGTTAGTCGAAATCAGCCAGTGCTTCGCCCACGCGCACGAGCTCGGCATGGCCACCATCCTGTGGTGCTACTTGCGCAACTCTTCGTTCAAGAAGGACAAGGACTACCACGTGGCCGCGGACCTCACGGGCCAAGCAAACCACCTCGGTGTCACGATCGAAGCGGACATCATCAAACAGAAGCTGCCCGAGTGCAACGGTGGATTTAAGGCGCTCAACACGGGTGACTCATCCTATGGGAAGCTCGATGAGCGCATGTACTCGCAGCTTTCCTCAGACCACCCCATTGACTTGACCCGATATCAGCTTGCCAACTGCTACATGGGACGCGCGGGGCTCATCAACAGCGGCGGCCCTTCGGGCAAGAACGACCTCGCTGAGGCGGTCAAGACGGCGGTCATCAACAAGCGCGCCGGCGGCATGGGTTTGATCTCCGGTCGGAAGGCGTTTCAGCGCCCCATGGCCGAAGGCGCCCAAATCCTGCATGCCATCCAGGACGTGTACTTGAACCCAGACGTCACGATCGCCTAAGGCGACGTCACTCCGGACGTTGATACGAAGGTCTCCACGCGGAGCATGCTTGGCGTGGAGACTTGGACAATCGGCGCGCTACTCGGACCCAGCTGAGTCGCCGGCACCGCCACCGCCGGCTGGAGGAGCGGTCACTTGGGCTTGGGTGGGATCGTCTCCACCGGCGGCACCGCCGGGTGCACCCTTCCCCTTCATCTCGCCATCATAGTAGCCTGACGACGCCGATGGCTCTTCGTCCTTGGGCTGACAGCCAAAGA
Organism: Fimbriimonadaceae bacterium; assembly: GCA_046292875.1. Lineage (GTDB taxonomy): Bacteria > Armatimonadota > Fimbriimonadia > Fimbriimonadales > Fimbriimonadaceae > JBKBQD01. Next base: position 91,556 of record JBKBQD010000006.1, on the reverse strand, counting down.
GAGACAATGAGAGTCCTGCCACAACGGCAGTGGTCAATAGGATTCGCTGACTAAAGTTCATCGGGATTCGGGTTCCTTGGTATCGATTGCTCCGCCGTTTGACCGCCCGGTGGCGGCACTTCTTTGCCGTCTTCGGTGCCCCAGGTGTTGCCACCTTTGGCCCGCATGGGACCGGTGTAATAACCGGTTTCAGACGGCGCGGGGTCGGTCTGCTCGCGCATCTTCATGAAGACGTAGGCCACTGCCGCCACCAACGCGAGACCGATGCCGACTGCCTTCCAGATTTCGCCTTTTTCCATGTTTAGGCATTGACGGCCGAGGCTCTCACCGCTGAGAACCCGGCCGTCAAAGTCGAATATTCGACCCTTAGGATTTGTCCATGGAGTAGTAGCGCTTGTACACGCAGCCCGAGGCGTCCGTGGACAGGTAGCGCTCCGAGTTGCGGGCAATCCACTTGGCGTGGCTGTCCACGAAGATGTGGATGCCGCCCTTGCCATGGCTCTCCGCCGACTCGCAGCCGCAGGTCGTGCCGAAGCCGCCGGACTGGATGACGCCGGTGAAGCCATCAGTGACGATGACGGTCTCTGCCGGCCGCGCAATCTCCGTCCAGTTCATGGTGTTGACGCGAACGTCCGAGCCCGCGAACTTGTAGTAGGGATCGTCGGTGGTGCAGCCATTCCAAGAGGCAATGATGCCGAAGCCGATCCCGTAGTTCGCGTGGTACCAGCGAGCCGGAATCCAGAGGTCAAGCGCGCCCGCGCCATCACAGTCGGGCCGGTTGGCCGCCTCGCGGAAGGTGGCCGGGTTGAAGCTCGGATCCTTGAAGATGCCTTGCGGCGGGACGTTCTGCGGGTCGGCAGCGCTTGCGGCGGGCATGACCGGTGTGCCGTTCTTGATGTACGGCTGCATGTTCTGCGCCCAGCTGACCAGGTCCTCGCGCAAGTAGCCGTTGCGATCGCGGCCCGTCCGCACGAACCACGGAACGATGGTGTCGTCGTGGTCATTGCCATACATCTGCATGGCGGTACCGATCTGTTTTGCCTGGGAAAGGCACTGAGTCTTTTTCGCCGCTTCCTTCGCCTGTGAGAATACAGGGAAAAGAATGGCAGCGAGGATCGCGATGATCGCGATGACGACGAGAAGTTCAATGAGCGTAAAGGCTCGCTTCATGATAGATCCTCCCAAGAAGGTTGTTTTGCATGTTAGAACATCTCAAATCAATTCGCAAGCGATCCGCAAAAAGTAGACATTTTGAATGATGTATTGGCAAACTATAACATCGACTTAAAGTACTTTAATCCTCAATCGCGCGTTTGGGCGGCAGAGCCCTCTTTCGGGAGTAACCTTTAGGCGCGGTGCTCGTCCCATGATTTCTGCGTTCTTGCTCGCCTCTGTTTTGGCTCGCGGAGAGCCCATCGCCCGACCGACGCCCGCTCACTTGCGGTGGCAGTCGCTCGAAATCGGGTTGTTCATCCACTTCGCGCCGAACACCTGGTCCGGGCGCGAATATGATGACCATTCCGTCCCCGTCTCCTCAATCAACCCGACGGAGTTCAGCGCAAGTCAGTGGGTGGACGCGGCCGTCGCCTGCGGCGCCAAGTACATCGTTCTCGTCGCAAAGCACACGGGCGGCTTTTGCCTGTGGCCGACCGATACCAGCCCATACGGCATCAAGGAGACGCCTTTCCAAGGTGGCAAAGGCGATATCGTGGGCGACCTCAGTCGCGCATGCCGCGAGCGCGGCCTGGCCTTCGGAATCTATCTTTCACCTCGCGACGACACACACAAGGCCGGATTGGGAGGCAAATGCGCCGATGACGAAACTCAGGCAGCCTACAACCGCGTCTACCGCGCCCAGCTGACAGAGCTCCTCACCCGGTATGGTCCCGTCGTCGAAGTGTGGTTCGACGGTTCCCTTGTCGTTCCGGTCGGGGACATCTTGAAGGAGCATGCGGCCGAGGCGATGGTCTTCCAAGGGCCCCATGCCACCATCCGCTGGGTCGGTAACGAGGCGGGCTATGCTCCCTATCCCGCATGGAACGCGGTGCGACGCGAAGACGCCGAAACCGGGATTGCCACCGCGGTCCATGGGGACCCGCTCGGCGAGCGCTGGCTGCCTCTTGAGGTCGATGTCTCGCTCAGACGTCCGAACTGGTTCTGGAACAAAGACAACCACGTCAACATCCTCAGCCTCGATGAGTTGATGCGCATCTACTATGGCTCCGTCGGGCGCGGCTGCCAACTCTTGCTCAACGTCACGCCAGACACTCGCGGGCGTATCCCTGAACCCGATATGGCACGCTTGCGCGAGCTGGGACAAGAGGTGGCGCGGCGGTTTGGCCGTCCTTTGGGCGAGGCCACGGGCGCGCTTTCGGCTCGAATTGACTTCGCCTCGCCCACGGCGATCGACCATGTGGTGATGCAGGAGGATCTGGCTGGCGGAGAGCGGGTCCGGCAATACCGGGTTCAGGGCTTGAGCGCCGGTCAATGGACCACCTTGGCCGAAGGAACGGCCATTGGCTATAAGCGAATACAGGCTCTTCAGCCCGCAACCGTTGACGCGGTCGTTCTGGAAGTGCTTGCGGCAGCCGGCGAACCGAAGATCAGCCGATTCGCCGCTTTCGAATCGGGACCACCACCGGAACGCTGGGACCACCAGCCCGACGAACTGTGGTCGGAAGACGAGATGGGCCGTTGGAAGGATGGCTTTTTCGAGATTGACCTTTCCTCAAGGTGGAAAGACGCGCGGGTGTATCGAGTGCGTTTTGTGGGCATCGGCGGGGAGGCGCAGCCGCAAGACGTTCGCTTTCACGTGGGCGAGGTCGATCGCACCGACCTGGTCCGGCCTGACCCAGAACGGCCCGACACGGTCCTTGTGACGGTCACCGAAGCTGCCGAGAAGCTGCTCCTGCGCGGGCGCATCCAAGGCGCGTCCGCAGGCCGAATTCTCGCCCGCTAAGGCCGAGCCAAGTAAGCGTAGGCGTTGTGGGCGTGGATCGACTCGTGGTTTTCGACTTCGATCTCGTACGTCGCGACGCGACCGTCCCGGTCGAAGGCCAATGCCACCTCGCGCACCACGTCCTCGACGAACCGAGGGTGATCGTAGGCTTGCTCCGTCACCCACTTCTCGTCGGGGCGCTTGAGCACAGGATAGAGCGCGCACGACGCGGCGCCCTCAATCATTTCGATGATCTCTTCCAGCCAAACAAAGCCATTGGTCCGCACTTTGACCGACACGACGCCGCGCTGGTTGTGGGCGCCTCGGGCGCTGATCTCTTTCGAACAGGGACATAAGGTCGTAATCGCGGCCTGAACCAGGATCACGAAGTCTTCATCTGCTCCTGCCGCCGCCGAAAAGCCACATTCGTATTCCATGACACCCACCTTGCCGGTGACCGGTGCGGCCTTCTCCATGAAAAATGGAAAGGTTACGTCGAGGTGCGAGGTCTCGGCGTGCAGGCGCTCGCGCATGGTCTTTAAGAGGGCCGGAATGGCGTGAACGCTGACTTCACCTCCGTTCTCGTTCAACGCCTCGAGAAATCGGCTCATGTGCGTGCCCTTGAAGTGGCTCGGCAAGTCAACAGTGAGAGTAAACGTGCCCACAGTGTGTTGCTCGCCCTTTGCTCTGTCTTTGACTTGGATTGGAAACCGGATCCCGCGAACGCCAACCCGGTCAATGCGGATATTGCGGTCGTCGCGCGTGGCCTGAATGTCGGCCAGTTCCGCCCCATTGGGGTGGAGTTCGCCAGGGTGAGGCTCGGATGTGTTCACTTTCATCTTGTACGGGCTCCTACGTGGTCGCACCGTAAATTGTTCTTCATCGCTCCTGCGGCCAACCCGAGAACGCCGCCTCGAGGAGCGTGACCGTATGCTCAACGCGAACCTGGCCTCCCCGCTCGCGGGCGCCTTGGGCGATCCAAGCGTGGCATCCCGGGTTGCCGGTCACCACGACCGAGGCGTGGGATTGCATGACCGCCCCCATCTTGCGATCCAGAAGCCGCCGAGCCATGGTCGGTTGGGTGAGGTTATAGATGCCTGCGCTGCCGCAGCAGGTCCCCGCGTCGGGGAGTTCGACCCGTCGAAGACCGGGCACCGCATCCATCAGGGCCAGCGGCGGATCGATCACGCGCTGGGCGTTTGCCAGATGACATGCCGGGTGGTACGTGGCCACCGTGTCAAGTCCGGGACTTTGCTCAAGCAGGCGCGGTAGCCCTCTCTCGGCGAGGACCTCCGAGATGTCGCGCACTCGGGACGAGAAGGACGCCAAATCCTTCTCGCGATGACCGACTTCCTTGAGGAACGAACCACAGCCCGCCGAGTTGGTGACGATGGGCGCGTTGCCTTTGGCCTGAATCGCCAGAATCCTCGCTCGGCGCACCGCATCTTCCCAGTGGCCGGCATGGGCATGAAGCGCGCCACAGCAACCTTGGAGGTACTGGTCATTTCCGGCCTGAAAATTGACGCGGCGGAGCAACCGCCGGGTCGCTTCCTGCTCGGTCGAGAAAAAGGCGTCCATGACGCAACCCTGGACGATGAAAACGGGGTCAGGCCCGGGAGCGACCTCGCCCCCCCATTTGCGGTGATCCTGCCGAGGAAGAACGGCTTGGGGAGGCTGATCGCTGAGTCGCTTTGCCATGATCGCCGGAGGTTTCTGGCCGCCGATGAACCGCGTCGCCAGCTTCGTGATCGCAAGCCCTTTGGGCTCGGTCAGGCTCCAAAGAAGTAGTGATGTGCCGCGATCCGGGCGCTGGGCGACCACTCGCTCGCGCGCCATTTCAAGCAGTGACCCATAGGCGACGCCGCTCGGGCATGCGGGTTCGCAGGCGCGGCAGCCCAGGCAGGTGTCAAGCGCCGGCGCGGCGTCCTGCCAATCAAGGTCACCCTCCGCGGCACGTCGGCTGAGATAGATGCGCCCGCGCGGGCTTTGCGACTCGTCACCGGTAAGGACAAACGTGGGACACGACTCGATACAAAATCCACATCGAATGCAGTGCGCCGCAACATCGGAAATCGCAGCGTCACTCATCCCAAACTCCAGGGTTCATTTTGCTCGTTGGGTCAAGGGTTGCCTTGGCTCGCCGATCCCAATCGCCAATCGGCGGGTCGAAGTGGGGTCGTCGGTGGGCGTAGAGGCTCCAATGGGGGGTCGCCTTGACCGGTGAAGCATCGCCGACCATCCAGAGAGTGGCCGATTCGGCGTCAAAGGCAATGAGTTGATCGTTTGCAGCGGACGCTTCGGCCTCGACATCGGATCGCAAGTGTCGCCGAATGGTCAAATGCTCGCCATGCTCAATGCCGTTCCAACCCACGTCGCGACAGGGGCCGAACGTCACCCTCGGCAGGGGCAATGCACGGAGAGGATAGGTCCGCAAGATCACCTCGGCAATGAGTCCGAAGGAGCCGCGAGACCCAACCATCAGGCGATGCACATCGTAACCGGCCACGCTCTTGACCGCCATCGAGCCAGACTTGGCGATCTCGCCGTCGGGCCGAATCACGGTTGCTCCAAGAATCCAGTCGCGCACCGAGCCGCAGCGGGCCTCCAAGGCGTGAGGCATGCGCATAGCCACCAAGCCTCCGACCGTCCCCGGCATTCCTGCCAAGAGCGCGCCGAACTCCTCGACGCTCGGGAGCGGCAAACACTGCCCTTGGCGTCTCAGTTCGGCTTGCAGTTCCTCAATGCGCGTCCCAGCCCCCACGACGACCACCTGATCCGCCGGTGAGAGTTCGCGAATGCCGCTGAGCCATTCCGTGCGGATCGGAGTCGCCCCCTCATTTTCGCCGACAAAGGCGGTCTTGGTCCCACTTCCGACCACGGTCAATCGATCGGCCCGCCGCACCGCCTCAGCGACGTCCTGCATGGCCCCACTCGCCGCCTTCGCCATTCTGAGACGCTCATTCGACACGGCACGGCAAGTTCCCTAGTTGATCCTGTTGCTTGCGAAAGGATGGGAATACCAGGAGCAAAACAAAACCAAATGGTTGGTGAAGACTGGCCCGATCCCGAACCCGAACCGCCAAGCGCATCGGAGAGGTCACGCTGACGAGCTTCATTACGGTGCGAACTGGAGATGGCCGCGATCTCAGACCACCTGCCACGGCATGAAAGGGTCGTCTATCTCAAGGCGGCGACTGACCGAAGCATTCCGCTTGCGCTCGACCACCCACCGCTCGTCGTGAAGGACCGGCACACTCCAAGCCTCGTCACGAGTGTTGCGGCTCTCAGTCGATGTCTTGTTGGTGTGCCGCGCTTGGCCGGGCCAGCCACAGCAGCGCAAACCCCATGATCGGGAAAATGATGTCCGTCCATAGGATGCTCCCGGCGTTGCCAGGCGCAAAGTTGCGCTCGTTGACGATCTGCACGATATGCCCCGCGGCTGCCCCGAGAAGGAACAGGGACGGCGCAATCACCGTCGCCGCGCGAAATCCATATGAGGCGCGGAAGGCCATGAAGCCGCACACTGCGTAGCCAAACGACGCATAGCCGATCTCGTACTGAAAGGGGCTCGATGCCCAGCCAATAAACTTCGCCGACTCTTCGGCAAAGGCCGTATGCATCACTCCGTTGTATAGATAGGCCAGTCCAATCGGAAAGAGCAGGTAGTACGCCAGTTGACGTTCCGCCCACTGGGTGCGCCCCTTTGGCCCCGGCATCCGCGAATAGGCCACCTGGCCGCAAATAACACTGAGCACCAGGCAGACCACCGTAAAGTTCGCCAACACCAACCCGATTGCTTCACCCATTGCCCCGACCTCCCGGCATCGGCCCCAACTCGGCCCGATGCCTCATAATTCCAACATCTTAACCCCAATGAACGAAACACCCGAACAGAGAAAAACCTGGCGCGAAAAGGTCGGCCTGGCCGAGATGCTGAAAGGCGGCGTCATCATGGACGTCGTCACCCCCGACCACGCCAAGATCGCGGAAGATGCTGGCGCCGTCGCCGTCATGGCACTGGAGCGCGTTCCTGCCGATATTCGCCGCGACGGAGGCGTGGCCCGCATGAGCGACCCTGAGATGATCCTCGGCATCAAGGAGGCGGTCACCATTCCCGTGATGGCCAAGTGCCGCATTGGTCACTTTGTCGAAGCGGAAATCCTGGAGGCGCTGGAAGTGGACTTCATCGACGAGAGCGAAGTCCTCACCCCTGCCGACGAGGAGCACCACGTGGACAAGCACCGCTTCACCGTGCCTTTTGTTTGCGGTGCGCGCAACCTTGGCGAGGCCCTTCGGCGTTGCGGCGAGGGCGCGGCAATGATTCGGACCAAGGGCGAGGCCGGAACCGGCGATGTCGTCGAGGCGGTCCGGCATATGCGCACCATCATGGCGGATATTCGGAGGGTTCATGCCTCGCGCGACGACGAGCTCTTCCGCCTTGCCAAAGAGATGCAGGCGCCCCTGGAGATGATTCAGATCGTCCACCGCACGGGCCGCATGCCGGTCCCCAATTTCAGCGCAGGCGGGATTGCCACTCCCGCCGACGCGGCCCTGATGATGAAGCTGGGCGCCGAAACGGTCTTCGTCGGTTCCGGCATCTTCAAGTCCGCTCCCGGGCTTTCGGCTGCGGACGCGCTCAAGGCTCAGGCCAAACGAGCGCGAGCAATCGTGGAAGCGGTTCTGTTTTATGACGATCCCAAGCGGCTGGCCGAAATCAGTCGCAACCTCGGTGCGCCGATGGTCGGGATCAACGTTTCGTCGCTGGCTGAAGGCGAACTGCTGGCGGGTCGCGGCTGGTAGGCCATACTTCCCCGCATGTCCACGGTTCGCATCGTGACGCGCGGGGACGACGCCGGGAGCGGGGTCGATGCCAATCGAGCCGTTGCCGAATGTCTGGCTGCCGGCATCCTGAAGAATGCGAGCCTCATGGCCTGCGGGCCCGCCATCGAAGACGCCGCTGACCGCATTCGCCCCATCCCGGACGTCGACCTGGGCCTCCATGTCTGCCTGAATAGCGAATGGTCGACCCTTCGGTGGGGTCCGGTAGCGGGTGCTGATCGCGTGCCGTCACTAGTCGAGTCGGATGGAACCTTCACCCGAACCCCGCACCTGCTGAACGAACGCGGGTATTCCTTGGACGAAGCGATTCTCGAAGTCGAGGCACAGTGGCAACGACTGCAAGACCTTCGGCTTCAGGTCCGCTACATGGACGAACATATGGGCGTCGGCTGGATTCCCGGACTGCGAGAGCGGCTCCAAGTCTTCGCCCAGCTTCGGGGCTTGAATTACCTTCCGAACCTGCAACCTCTGCCAGATCCCCCCAAGGGCTTGCCGTCCGATGAGCAGTTCATCGAGCGCGTGCGGTTGGCGTCGCCGGGCAACTACCTCTATGTCAACCATCCCGCCTATGCCACGACGGCCACTTGGGACCTGATCCATGAGGGGCTTGACCCGGGCCAGGTCGCCCGAGAACGCGATGAAGATCGCCGCCTTTGGATGGACGCGCGCGTGAAGTGGATGGCGAGCTCGGGTGAGTTCCAGCCCATCCGCTACTCCGAGATTGGGGCCGCATGAAGCGACGTCGACGCGCCGCGTTTATCTTTACCTTCCTTGCGCCGGCGTGCTTGCTCTATGGCGTTTTCGTCGCCTACCCCATCATTGAAGCACTGCTCTTTTCGATGTATCGGTGGCGTGGGGTCTCCGACGTGCGGGCATTCGTCGGTTTCGAGAACTTCGAGCGTCTCTTCAAAGATACGGTTTTTCACACCACGCTGTGGAATAACCTCGCTTTCTTGATAGTTGGCGGCGTGGTCATGCTGGCTATGTCTTTGCTTGTGGCTCATGCCTGCCAAGGCAACGGAGTCATGTCTCGGCTCCTGCGGTCGACTTATTTGATGCCCCACATGGTGGCCATCGTCGTTGTCGCCATCATTTGGCAGTTTATGTACAACCCGTCAATCGGGCTGTTCAATGCAAGCCTTCGCGCTATCGGTCAGGAAGACTGGGTACGCCCGTGGCTCGGCGATCCCACCTTTGCCCTCTACGCGGTGATTGTGACCTTCTGCTGGTACGGCCTTGGCTTTTACATTATGCTCTTCGCCGCCGGCATCAAAGGCATCCCGTCCGAGATCGATGAGGCGGCGCGCCTTGACGGCGCCCGCGGGTTGACGCGTTTCGGCCGCCTGACTTGGCCGCTGCTTTGGCCCATCCGGCGAGTGGTGGTCGTGCACATGATCATCGCGGCGCTCAATACGTTTGCCCTCGTGTTCTTGATGACGCGCGGGGGCCCGGACCGACGCACCGAGGTGATGCTCACGTACCTCTATGAGCAGGCCTTCCAGAACAGCGAGTTCGGCTACGCCACTGCGCTCGCCGTCGTCAACCTGGTCGTCGTTTTGGCCCTTTCGGGACTGGCGATGTTCCTCTTCCGACACGACCCGACGGAGGCACGACGATGAGGCGCAGTCTCTCTTCGCTCTTGATCGGGCTCTTCATCCTCAGCGTTTTGCTTCCGATGGCATGGGTTTGGGTCTCCTCCCTCAAGTCGGGACCCGAGATCATGGCGAGCCCGTGGTCATGGCCTGAAAGCCCAAAGTGGGAGAACTACGTCTCGGCTTGGGAGCGAGCAGGCATTGGCCGCTACTTTCTGAATAGCCTCTTCGTAACGGCGGGAACGCTGGTCATCCTCATCCCGATTGGGGCGATGGCCGCCTATATCCTTGCTCGCTTTCCTTTTCGGGGCTCCAAGGCGCTGTTTGCGACGTTCTTATCGGGCATGATGGTGCCGCAATTCCTGGCCATCGTGCCTCTGTTCTTTCTCATGAGTCGCTTGGGTCTTTTTGACACCAAACACGGCTTGGTGATCGCCTATGTTGCCTACTCGCTTTCCTTCACCATCTTTGTGCTGACGGGATTCTTTCACCAGTTGCCCAAAGAGCTTGAAGAAGCAGCGGAGTTGGATGGCTGCTCGGAGTACCGTACCTTCTGGAGCGTGATGCTGCCCCTTGCCAAGCCCGGCATTCTGGTAGTGGCCATCTTTAACGCCATCGGGCTCTGGAACGAGTATTCTCTCGCGCTGGTGCTCGTGCCCAGCGACGCCAACCGGACGCTTCCACTCGGCATCGCAAACCTGGTGATGGTCCACCAATACCAAAGCGACTGGGGCGCCCTCTTTGCCGCACTCAGCATTGTCATGACTCCGGTGCTGCTGGTCTATCTCCTCTTCCGGGAGAAGATTCATCAGACGATGCTCGCCGGCGCCCTTAAAGGTTAACGGCTCAGTTGCTCTTGCGCTTCGCCTTGGCGAAGTTCGTCTTTCCATGCCTGCTTCTGCTCTTCAGAAACCGGCAAGCCGTCGATCGCTTTGTCTTTCATTTGGATACTCATGCCCGTGTTTGACTTGATAAGTTCAAAACGATCCTCTGGCTTCATCTTTTGAATCTGTTCCGTCACATTTTCTGCATGGGCAGGGCCGTTGTCGGCGCAACCAACCATACCAACCGTGACGATGGCGAGGAGCACAATCGCTTTCTTCATGGTGACTTCTTTGGAATCAATCAAGGGACGGCGCCCGGCAGCTGCGTGCCGGGCGCGATCATGGGGATGAATGGGGCTATTGAACCGATGGACTGGCCCAGTTGAAGCCCCAGGCTTTGAAGTCCGTTCGCTGACCATTTCCATCGAAGCAGGTTTCGTTCCCGCATGGATGGATCTGCTTGAACTTGGAGTATTTTGCGTGGCCGTCCAAGTAGCTCAGGTTCGAGCCTTCGGCGAAGTAGCCTTTGAAGTTTGATCCCCAGAACGCCGAGGTCGGGCTGCCGGGCGAGGCGCCGTGGTCGCACTGACCGTCAACGCAGCCGCCAGGCCACTGCGTGCCGATCGATGGGAACGTGGACCAGAGCACAACCTTCGACGGGCTGGTCACCTTGCCGCTCGTCATGCTCATGCCGCTATCGACGTCGGCTTGGTCCCCCCACCACGGGGATCGGCAGCGAAGGCCGCTCTCCCAACTGGCGCGCTCATTGACCGAGTCGTTCCATTGGTAGTCCAGCGGAAAGTACACGTCGTCGTACCAGTTCGCTTCCCCGCGAGTCGATGCCTGCAAGTTGCCCATACACCCTGAATCCGGCCTTGTCATATAAAAGCCGTAGGGGTTGCCGGCTTGCTTCGTGTTGTAAGCGCCGCGTCGATAGGGCGACTTCGGCGATCGGAAGACGTCCTTGTTTTTGATGTAGGGCTGGAACCTCACCGCATTAGAGTAGAACTCAGGCCAAAGTACCCAGGGAAGCTGGTCATCCTGATCATTCGCATAGAGGATGGCCCCCATGCTGATGTTCTTCATATTGGAGAGGTCCTGCGTCTTCTTGGCCGCATCCTTGGCTTGCGAGAACACGGGGAACAGAATGGCAGCGAGAATCGCAATAATCGCGATCACGACGAGAAGTTCGATGAGCGTAAAGCCCTTCGTTTTGCTAATGGTCATCCTAGATACTCCTTTGGATAGGATTGCGAGTGCAACAATGCGGACGGGGTCCTTGGCAGCGCCTTGGACGGATCAACGACGATGACTCCGCGGTGCGGCTCCAAGTGAAGCCGGACTCGGTGGTCGTTTTGAATAACGGGTTCATGCTTGAGGTAGTCAACAAGCGAGACCTTCTGAAGGGGTTTGGGAAGCTCGATCTCAACGCTGGCCGGAACTCCGGAGCGGTTGATCGCAACCAGCACGGACTCATCGCCATGGGTTCGCGAGTAGACGACGACCTTCTTCTCGTCGTCGACGAGGTGGAACGTCGGATCCCCTTCGGCCAAAGCGAGGGAGCGGGTGCGCAACGCCGCCAGTTGCCGATACAGACGCAAGGTCGGATTGGTGTCCGTCACAAGGTCCCATCGCATCCCACGCCGATTGTCGGGATCGGGGCCACCGGTCATACCGACTTCGTCGCCGTAATAGATGCAAGGCGATCCCACCCACGTAAACTGAAGCACGGCAGCCAGGTGGGCAAGATCGATTCGGCCACCTAAAACAGTAAGGATACGCGGCGTATCATGACTTCCCAGCAAATTCATCATATTGCGGGACGCTTGGGGCGGGTACGAATGATAGACCTCCATCAGCCGGCGCTCAAGCCCGCTTGCCGCGTCCCGATCATCGAGCAGAAACCGAATGGCCGCTTCCCTAAAGCGATAGTTCATGGCCGAATCCCATTGGTCTCCTTTCAGCCACGGCGAGGCATCGCCCCACACTTCGCCGACGATCCAGCCATCGGGATCGAACTTCTTGACACGGGATCGCAGCTCGCGCCAAAAGTCCATTTCCACTTCGTTGGCAACATCCAGTCGCCAGCCACCCGGAGGCGCTGTGACATACCAGTGATCCACGATGCCCAGCATGTACTTGCGCGTATCGGGGTTCGCCAAATTCAGCTTTGGCATGCTGGGGAAATTGAACCAAGCCACGTAGGGGGGATCTTCTTTGACTTCGATTGGCCACGACTTGACGAAGAACCAATCCTTGTAGGACGAGTCCTTCTGCTTCTCGATAAGGTCTTTAAACGGCGCGAAGTTCGTCGCCGAGTGATTAAAACTCACGTCGTAAACGGGTCGAATTCCAACCTCGCGCATGCGCCGCACAAGTCGCGCCAAATCTTGATTGCTCCCCAGTTTGGGATCGACCTTGTAAAAGTCCGTCGCGTCGTAGCGATGGTTCGACGGCGACTCGTTCAGAGGGTTGAAATAAACCGCGCCGATGTGGAGGGCCTTAAGGTAGTCGAGCCGGTTTTCAACGCCACGAAGGTCGCCGCCAAAGACGTTGTACCAAGTGGGCTGCGCATCCCAAGAGACGACATTCGGCGGGTCATTCGCGCGATCCCCATTTTCAAAGCGATCAGGGAAGATTTGGTAGGCCACAGTCCGCTCCACCCAGCGCGGCGTTTCCAAGACGCGAAGGGCGTCGGGCGCGATCTCGAACCCTGCCTTAGAGTCGATGCCATCCTTGCCCAAGCGCCAAGTCTTGTCGCCATCAACGATCTCGAACTCGTAGCGAATCGGACTTTTGCGATCCCAGGCTACGGTACCGGTCCAACGCTCGATGACCTCGTCGCCACCGACGCGGGCCATCGGGATCGCGTTCCCTTCGTGATCAAGGATGCGTACGGCATCGACGTCCTCCGGACGAACGTAAACAGTCAGGATCAGCCGGCCCCGGTCGTAGTTGAGCAGCGGTGATTCCTGAATGTGCTCGACGGCACTGGACGTGATGACGCCATCGCCGCGGCGCGCCGGAACGGCGTAATCGGGTGGCAAAAGAATGAGGATCGAGTTCACGTTGCCATTCCCGTCATCCTCATCCCGCTGGCTTTTGGGATCGGTGATCCACGTCTCGTCATCAAGCACGAACTTATACGGGTGCTTCCCTGGCACCAGGCGCAGCGAGAGCGACCACGTCCGACCGTCTTTCACCATTGGGTGAGCGCGCTTGTCCCAATGGTTAAATGCGCCCGCCACTGTGACCGATTGATGGTCCCGATCGGCGGTGTACGTGAAGGTGTGCGGCAAGGTGTTCTGTGCCAGCACCAGAGCGGCGAGAAGGGTCATCGGCTCGCGACCCCCTGAGTCCGCAGTGATGACCCTCGCGGGAAGAGCTCGCAAGGAATGATCGTTCGGCGCGTGCCTTCCGGCTCTCGTCCCTCGACGATGGCGAGCAGCCGGCTGCATGCCGCGCTCACGATCTCCGAAATGTTCAAACTGATACTGGTCAGACCGTGGTCATGAATCGCACAAAGCCCCGTGTTGTTGAAGCTGACCAGCCCCAAGTCCTCCGGAATCGAGAGGTTGTGACTGCGGGCCGCCTGGATGACCCCCATGGCCATGTAATCGTCCAGCACGACCAAGGCGTCGGGCAATGGGTTTGAGCCCAGCAGCCGTTTTGCGGTCTCATTCGCAGCGACGTTGCCAAAGTCCGAATGCCAGACCATCGGGAGATCCTGAGCCCCCTCAATGGCTCGCAAATACCCTTGAATCCGGTCCTCGCTGAACGCCACGCCCTCTGGCCCGGCCAGGATGCCGATGCGGCTGTAGCCGTTCTCAAGCAGGTGCCGCGTTGCCAGTTCGCCGGCATAGACGTTGTCGTTGTCAACCGACCATACGTCCCGTGCTCCCAAGGGATTGCCGATCACGACAAAAGGAAAGCGATCCTCTTGCAGTCGCACCAGACGCTGATCGCGCGACTCGGGCTCAACCATGATGATGCCGTCCACGCGGTGCGTCCGCAGCAGTTCGTCGTAGATCTCGGCCTGCCGCGCGGACGTGTTCACCATGTCCACGCACAAGTGGTACGGGGTCTCACTGAGGAACTCGGTGATGTCGGCCACCAGGTGCGCAAAGAACGGATCGTCTTGCAGGCCGTGCGGGGGACGCTTCAGCACCAGGCCGATGAGATGGGTGCGACTCTTGCGGAGCGATCGCCCGCGCTCGTCGGGCTTGTAGTTGTAGCGCTTGATCGCGGCGAGGACCTTGTCGCGGATGTCGGACTCCACGCGCTGGTCACCGGCCAAGACGCGAGATACGGTCGCCTGACTGACCCGGCACTTATTCGCGATGTACCTCTGCGTGACTTTCATTGTCCGACCCGAACGACTTCGTTCAGAACTCAGAATACGAATCCCAGATTCAGAATACGTATTCTTAAGACGACATTATAGGCCCGGTGTTCTGCAAATGCAAGGGTTTCGTGCAAGAAATTTCCAAAAACTTTCCAGAGGACTGCGCGTAAAATCGCCTCATGCTTGATCTGCGACCGCTGACCCCTACCCCAGAAGATGTCGAATGTTTCGCGGCCAACGGGTTTGTTTTCGCGCGCGGACTCTTTACGATGGGCGAGGTCGCGCTCTACAAAGATCACTACATGGCGCTGCGCGCGGCAGGCGACTACCCCGGGGATTTCGTCGGCGTCGATCCAACTTCAAGCGATCCGCTCCGGCGCTTTCCCCGCATGATCCACATGCATCGGTGGGATCAGATCAGCCTGGATTGGATGACCGATTCGCGGCTTAACCAATGGCTGACGGCTCTTAGCGGCGTCGAACCGCTGGCCGTGCAAACCATGCTCTACTTCAAGCCACCCGGTGCGCGCGGACAAGCGCTCCATCAGGACCAGCTCTACCTCAAGGCGCAGCCTGGCACCTGCCTTGCCGCCTGGCTCGCGCTGGATTACTGTGACGAGGAAAACGGCTGCCTCATTCTGGTCCCCGGCTCGCACCGCTTACCGGTCCTGTGTGCCGTCGCCGCCGATACCTCCGCCAGCTTCACGGATATCACGGTCCCCGTCCCGGAGCAATTCGACCGCGTTCCTGCGGTCATGAGCCCCGGTGACGTCTTGTTCTTCCACGGCAACTTGATCCATGGCAGCGAGCCCAATCGCACCGAAGACCGCTTTCGTCGATCCTTGATTGGCCACTACCTGACGGGCGATGCCGAGCGCGTCGGCGCGTTCTACGCCCCGGTCTATCGCATGGACCAAAAGATCGTTGAGCTTGGCGTTAGCCCCGGAGGGGGGCCATGCGGCGTTTGGGTCGACAAGGACGGCCAGCCGGTGGTCGAGATGCGCGATCCCAACGCCGCCATGCCCGACGATCTGCACGAGTAGCGCCTATTCCGGGCGAAAGGCGTCCCGCAAATGCCGCATTCCGTCACCGTCGATCGCGACGACGTCATAGCGAACCTGGCGCTCTTCGCCCTCCAGCCCCGCCAGATAGGCGTCCATCGCGGCGGCGATTCGGCGCGCTTTCTGCGCGGTCACCAAGCTTTCGGGGGGAATTGCTTTGCTTTGTGAATACTTCACTTCGACCGCCACCAGCGTCTCGCCGTCCAGAGCCAAGATGTCGATTTCGCCGAGGCCCCCTTTCCACCGACGGCCGACCAAGGTCCAGCCGAGCCCGAGCAGGTAGCGACAAGCCCGATCTTCGGCCTCTAGCCCTAACTTTCGAGGATGAGGCACGGCTGATCGTCCGGACGGATGGGCGCAAAGCTGCGACGATGTATGGGGCACGGCCCCAAACGGGCGAGGGCGGCCAGGTGCTCGGGTGTCCCGTAGCCGAAATGACGGTCGAAACCGTAACCAGGATATTGCGCCGCCATTTGGACCATGAGCCGATCCCGTGTCACTTTGGCCACGATGGACGCCGCCGCAATTGCGACCCACGTTCCATCCCCCTTGACGATGCATCGGGCGTTCGCCAGCCCTGGAGGGGCCTTGTCGCCATCGATCAGAAAGCCTTCGCACTCGGAGGTCAGCCGATCGGCGACCGTACGCATGCCGCGCAGCGTGGCGCGCAGAATGTTGACGCGGTCGATCTCGTCCCATGAAACGATCTCGATCTCGATGCGGCAGTCCGCAACGATCCGCTGGTAGAGGGCTTCGCGCCGCTCGGCATTGAGCCGCTTGGAATCGTTGACCCCGGCGGCTTCGAAGCCTGCGGGAACGAGGGCGCCGGCCACGACGACCGGCCCAGCAATCGGGCCTCTTCCGGCTTCGTCGATTCCCGCCCATCCCGGCGACAGTCTCAGCACGCTGGAAGCATAGACGCTCAGCGGCCTACATTCGCCGCCCGGAACCGATGGGGCCGCGCAATGGCGGCGGCGGACCGGTCTCGCGGCGCTCGACGTCGTCACGATCGGCGGCCAGGCGTCCGACGATGTCCTCGGCTTCCCACGCATCGTCGTCTTTCTTGGTCGAGACCTCGAACCAAGTGGCCTCGATGTCGTCGCCGAGTGAGGTCTTCACGCGAGTTTCTCGCTTGGTCTCAGTCCCGCTGAGCAAACGCAGCGTTTCTTTCTCGCCGTCGTAAAGTCCGCGCGCCGCCCAGAGGCGCCGCCAGCGACCGCCGGGAAACTCCTGAAGCGCTTGCGGGCTCTCGCTCACGATGCCGCGCCTCTTCCCTTTTTCATACCAATACTCGACCTTGCCGGCGAAGACCTGGACTGGATACTTGCGTGCCGTCTTCCCCGAGCGGAGTTCATCGTCCAGCTCTTGCTCTCGATCGCTGCGCTGAGGAGCCGGACGATTGGCAGCGATCTCTTCTGGCACAACGGGGCGGAAGGGCTGCAACTCAACCACTTCCAGTTTCTTGTCTTCTTCCGGCTTAAGCAGCATCTGCACGTTGCCGGTGAGCACGGCGCGCTTTTCCTTGCGATAGACGGTCGCGCGATCACACAGCACATTCAGCTCTTCTCCGAAGTATTTGACCGGCCCAAAGGCATAAACCACGTCGGTCTTGCGGTCCCATTCGATCCGGGGCGACATCAAGATGATCTCGCCGTCGGTGGCCCGCCCTTCCTCAAACACTTCGCGCCCCGTGGTGGCGTCGTGACGTCCCTTACGGCCAGTGATATGCCACATGCCGCTGCCCTTGATGGGCGCGGCCTCTTGCACGTCCTGAGGCAGTTTGCCCTTGAAGTCGATGTTTTCGGCCTCATAGACGCCGGTCATCGCGCTGTATTTGAAGTTGTCCGCCGAGATGGTCCCCGAATAGAGTCGCCCCTTGATCGAGCCGCCTATGGAGAGTGCCCGATCACGGTCGGAATACTGCAGGCGCTCTGGGCTCAGGTCCAGGTCCTCACCCCACACTCGTGCCCCGACATCGACAAAGAGCCGCCGATCGAACGAGTCATAGCGTGCGATTTGCGCCTCGAAGTTCAGCGGCCGGTCGGCGTCATAGGTGCGGCCTCCCGTCAGGTCCCGAAACACCAGCATCTGCCGCGTTCGCCCGATCTGCATGGACCCGACGTCCACACTCAGCTTTCGGTCGCCCTTTTCATAGAAGTCCATCTGGCCCTTGCCGAGCACGATGGCGTTGCCGTCGTCCGGCTTTTGCGGCCGCAAGCGGGCAAAGGGGTCCGTAGTGATCGCCCATTGGATCCACTGGCCAACGACGACGGCGGCGGCAAGCGCGCCGATCCACTTGACCACGGTCAGCATCGTGCGAAGCGGATTACCCAAGCGTGACATCGCGGCGAATCACCTCATTCGGTTGGGTCAGCGTCACATCCTGTGGAGGCGCCGACAACCCACCCTTTTGGTAGGTGATGCGATAGGTTCCCGGCGGTAGCCACAAAAAGTACGTCCCATCGCTACCGACGTTGAAGACGCGCACGACGGTTCCCGACTCGGTGGCAGTGACCACCGTCCCCGGCGCGTCGGCGCTCGGCGAAATCCGCCCCCAAATGTTGTAGGGCTGTCCTGGAGGATTCGGATCACTGACTGGAGTCAAGAACAGATCCCCGATATCCACCACTCCTCCGACCGCCTCATAGGGAGCGGTGGAAAATTCAACTTCAAAAAAGCCGTCCCGGCTGATGAACCCGGGAATGCCCCAAAATGCGACGTGGGTGTCGCTCGAATAGGCGACCTGGGTCAGGTTGAACACGCCATCAATGTTCGAGGTTGCCGTCCTCCCGGCAAACTTCACGGTGGCCCCAGATACGGTCGTCTCGTTCGCCAGGTCGATCAGTCGTCCGCGCACCGTCACCGTCTGGGGCCCAATCCAGAGGTCGCCGAGGTCGGTACGCCCCGTGATCGGGGGAAAGTTGAACGTGAATGCCGAGCCAGAGCCGGGGATCACCGAGACGGACGTCGCACCGCTCGGCGCCGCAAGGTCAAACGCTCCGGTCGCGGTGTCGGTATTCACGGTTGCTGAAGTGGTCTGCACCGTGGCTGCCGGGTTCGGCGCCGCGCCAGTACGCACGTCGAGCACGCGTCCAAAGACCGTAATGCTACCGGTCGTGCTGGTCCCGCCACCACCGCCTCCTCCGCCGCAGCCGACGACGAGCGCCAGCACGCTAAATCCAAGGAGCGCCGCGATCGTTCCGTGCTTCATGACGACCTCCGCTCAAAGATGAACCGCATGGTGGATGAAGTTGCCATGAATCGATAGGTTTTCTCGTTTTCCAATGCCGCTGTCGTTGGGCTGCCATCGCGCGTTACCCAGAGTGGGCGGGGGTCGCCAGCAAGGTCACGCAGTCGAATCGAGTAGATCGCCAGCGGCCTCAGACCCGTGAGCGACGCCTCGAAGCGGTGGGTGTTGGCAGCCTTGCGGATGTCTCGGAACCAGTCGCCGTCGTTCTTGATCGTCATCCGAATCCCTTCGACCGTAGGCGGGGCTTGACTGTCCAAGGAAGGGTCGAAACCGTTCTTGGCAATCGAGGCCGCACCGATCTCGACTGTGGAACGCATGCCGTCGCCCGTCAAGATCAGCCGCTTGTGGAACTGTGTTCCCGACATCGCAAACTCGCGTGAAAACCCGCCGGTGCCGTTCGGGCTGAAAAGCAGCGTCGCGCCGGTTGCCGCCAGCACGCGAACAAAATAGGCCTTGCCGGGCTCGAATCGCGTGGCCGGCTCCATCGTCCCCCGATCAGCGTCCGAAGTCGAGGGAACGTACTCAAAGAACGTCGCCCCAAGGCTGGCGCCGACCGCCTCGTCATAGGTTCGCGGAAAGTCGGCGGCAACCAGAACCGTCACTCGATTGGTGGGAGTATTGGACTCGACGGGGGTTGTGATGAGGTTCCACCCTGGTTTGAGGGCGACAGCAATCGGCACTCCCGGCTGCTTGCGTCCGGATACGGTTCGGCCATTGATGGCGACATGCGGCCGAGCGAAAAAACCGTCACCCAACCCAAGCCCGCCAGTATCGGGATACAGGTCATAGGCGGCTCGACTGGCGTTGTAGCGCGCCAGAAGCGCGGTGGCCTCGTTGACACCCAGCACATCGCCGGCAAAACCAGAGAATGGCTCGATGGAGAGTCCGAAAGCGTTGGTTCCCTGCCGCAGATTGGGCAAAGTCACGGTGCCGTCGCCTCCGACGCGCAGATCAAGGGCCAGCGGCCCCGGTCCTTTGTTCACCACGCGCGTCAGGAGTGTTTGGTTGTTTCTCCGGACCTCGACCACACACCGGGCATAACCCGTGAAAAGCGCCGAGTCGATGCGGCCACCAAAAGCGCCGTGCGTCACCGGCAGGGTTCCGACGACGTTCGCGCCGACGCTGACTCGAACGGAAAGATTCGCCCCCGTCGCCCCGAGCACCGTTCCATAGCAGTTCGAAATCGTCGTGCCGGGCCGGGCGATCGCTCCGGCAGGAAGAAAGACGCGCGCCAGCCGATCCTGAACAGGAATGTCGACCGTCGCCGCATAGTTCGCCCCCGCCTCCAGGTCAGGCAGGTTCGGCACCACCGACCCATACGCGCCGGCAATGTCCATGCGGTCTTCCTGCGCGCTGGGGAACAGCCGCTGGAAGGTTCGATCCCAGAAGATCGGGAAGGAAATGCCACTGGACAAGGTTTCGTCACCGTTGGGCGCGGTGCGGAAATAGTGCGCTTGAACGAGGAACACGCCGAAATCGGGCGGTGCAAGGCCGCTCTCGATCGGCACCGGCTCAACCAGCAGTTTCTGACCGAGGCTAAGCCGAGTTTCCAGAATCCGCTGCCGGACGAACCAGTCGGCGAAGGGCAAGCCTTCGATCGTCGCCCCCGGTCCGACCTGCGCATTCATGATGGCCTGGGCTCGGGCCACCAATCGACCAACGTCACCAGCCAAAGTGGGGTCCGCATAGAGCTCGGCGTTCAGGGCGGCGATCAATCCCGGGTATTCGACGAGAACTTTCTGCCAGGCGCTGCCCGACATTTGGTACCGCAAAAGATAGATGCCACCAGTGCTCTGTCCGACCGGGAGCGGCAGATTCCGCAGATTCGGCGCGATAAAGAGGGGCCCGCCAAGCGCGGTCTGGTTATTCCAGTCATAGGTCCGCCCGACGTCGTACGTCGAGTCGAGCACAAGCTCAAGGAATTCAGGATCCAGGGTCGCGGGCATCGCTCCGGGCGTCCGCACGACCCGCATGGTCGCCGCTCGCACAAGTCCCTCGCTGAAGGCATCGAAGGCGTAGCCTTCGGGTCCGAGATACGCTAGAAGGAGGCAGTGGACGAAGTTCACGGCCGCCGCTTCAGGCGCATTGTAGATCGGGAATCGAATCTGGGGAGCGTTGCCGCCCTGTCGCGGCATGACGATGCCGCCGGCGACGGCGCTTCGGTCCGGGATGTCCGCGTCGAAGTTGAGCACCCTTACCGTGTCGGCCACGGCGGGTGAGCCGAAGATCAGGTTCATCGCCGGCCGTGCGGAAGCAAAAACGTCTTCCAGAAGCTGTCGATAGGAGGCCGGGAACGACCGCGATCCGCTATTGTCGAACTGAAGTGTCAGGTCGCCGTTCAGGAATGATCCGCTGGCTGGTGGCGCAAATCCGGGAAATGACCCGACGTCGTTGACGACGGGACGACCGTGGGCGACGAACGCCACCCGCATCGGCAAGGTGAACGGAACCCGCGGGTCCCACAATTCGAGCTCGTGGCGATCTTGACGCACACGGCTCGTCAGCTGAGCGGCATTTTGGGCGAATCGCCGCATGGCGTCCTCCGCCCGATCGCCTGCGACCGACCAGTTCGCTGCCCCCGTGACGTCCACCGTCAATGTACTGCCCTTTGGCGTTGTTTGCGCGCCCAAGCTCGCCGCCAGGCAGAGGGCTACCCACCATAATCCGCTTCGTTTCATCATCATTTCAGAGCCGGGACTGGCGTCCTTAGAACACGAACTCGTCGACCGAGCTCACACTGCGGGCAAATCCGTCGGCATCGACGGCCACCACAAAGTAAAAGTAGCGATCTCCGCGACGCAGGGGCGGATTGCCAGGATACGTCAGCGAGGTCTGACTGGTGACGCCTTCGTCGGGGTCATCGGGTCTTGGCCAGATCGGGCTGACTTCGATCCCTGGATATCGGTCATACAAGAACACGTAATACCAAGTCGCGCCTTGCACCGGATTCCACGAGAACCTGAGCGGCGAGGTCGAGATGTTGCGCAGAATCGTCGAGCCGATAGGACGAACTCCTGCGCGATTGCTTGGCCCCGTCTCCGTGCCGGAGCCCGGTGCCTGAGTGTTCAGCGCGGTGACCTCGTAGAAGTAGGTCACCCCCTCGCGCAACTCGGGGTCAACGTCGGCATAGAAATAGGTCAGGGGATCATAGAGAAAGTCCAGGCCTCCAAGCGGCGCGCTGGCGCTGGTCCCGCGATAAATGCCGTAGCCCAGCAAGTCGCGGCTATTGACGGGGTTCCAAAGGAGGTCGATTTCAATGAGTCCGCCGTTGTTCGACAGCCGCGACGAGGGCCGACGCAGGGCTCGACTCGGATCCATCAACCGCTTGGCGGCTTCGACGGCGGCCCGAGCATTGGGCGACCGCGACGCTTCGAGCGGCGACGTCCACGAGATGGCGACCAAGTCCGTGGGTCGGGGCAATGCCGGGCTTCCGGCAGTTGTCAGCGTGAAGTCCACCCGACGCGACTCCCCCGGACTCAAGATCACGCCGACATCATCAGAGGAAAAACCGTTGCCGGTCGCCGAGACAAAGTACGTTGCGCCCGCCGCCAAGCCACCCAGTTCATACTCGCCGAACTCATTGCTTGCCGTGAAAGTGCTCCCCAAGGCTCCCGCGATCGCGAAAACGCGCGCATTTTGCAGCGGACGGCTATTGCGGTCACGAACCACTCCCCGAAGGCTGGCGAGTTGTCCCGTGCGGATCATGGTGACCGTCACACCGCGCGAAAGTTCGCCCTCGAAGACGCTCACCATGTTTTGCCCCCGGAACTGAAGCCCATTCTGCTGAATCTCGGCTCGGATCAGGTGGTCCCCCACTCGCACGTTCGTCAGCAGGAACGAGCCGTTGCTGTTGCTGAATGTCTCGCGTCCATCAACAGTCACGCGGGCGCCGCGAACCGAGTTGCCGTCCAGGTCGACGATGAGCCCGGAAACCTGGCCCGGCGTCTTCTGGGTTCCGCCCGTACCGCCGCATCCCCAAACTCCGATTCCGACCGCCATCACCGCGAGGGCATGCCAAACGTACTGCGTCGTCGTCATGGTTCCTTTACTTGACGGACCTCAAGTCCAATCGTTTCACTCCGTCATGCCGACTCAAAGAAACCTTGAATCGGCATATCCCGAAAACTGCCTTTCACGCGCATTGCGGGCTTGATCCGGGCGACCGGCGTCTTCATAAAGCTTTTCGATGAGGAGCCAGGCGTTGCGAATATGGCTCGGTCGCGCATACATAAACATGCGCCCTGCCTCCGTCTCAGGGTCGACAATCGTGCGCTCATGCAGCTTGATCGCATCTTCGATCAACTTGGCGAGCTCGATATCTTGACCCTTGCCCCGCGCAACCGGCGCAATTTCGAAAAGGACAGCCGGCAGGATGGGCGCGGTCTCGCGCGGCGGTGCATCGAATACCGTTCGTGCGGTGGCAATCGCCTCTTCCACGCGACCTTGATTGGCCTGTGCCCGCGCGAGGCGGAGCGTATCGTTGACTTTGCGATCATCTGATTTGGCGCTCTCGACCGCCAGTTTCAGCACTTGTTCGGCTTCGGCCCACTTGCGCGCCGTCAGATAGAC
The DNA here is from genome assembly GCA_046292875.1 of Fimbriimonadaceae bacterium. GTDB lineage: Bacteria > Armatimonadota > Fimbriimonadia > Fimbriimonadales > Fimbriimonadaceae > JBKBQD01. Next base: position 68,138 of record JBKBQD010000006.1, on the reverse strand, counting down.
CTCAGCGTACTCCCATGCCTCAGCCGGCGGCACGTTGCCCAAATCCAGCGTCTGGGTCAGTTCCACGGCGTAACTTTGGAGCAGTTCTGCGGCTTTGGCCTCGTCGATCTCCCCGGACGAAACACGCTCGTTGAGCATGTCGCTCGCGCCTTTCAGGTTGCGCCGCAACTCGGCGCCGCGCATCGCGGTTCCCGGTGGAGGCGAATTGGGATCTGGCGGAACGCCGACCTTACATCCCGTCAAAAAGGTCGCCGCCAACAAAATTCCCAACAGGCACAGCGCTCTCGTCATCGTTTCTTGGCGGGAGGCTTTGCTCCGTTCTGAATACGTTTTTCTGCGTTGAAGAGTGCGTCACGATAGATCTCGCCGCCGCTGAAAGTCAGCATCGCTTTGCCTTTAAGTTCAGCCCCGTCAAAGGGCGAGTTCTTGGCCTTGCTAAAGGTCTTGGCCGACGAATAAACCCACTCAAGTTCCGGGTCGATCACGGTGACCTGCGCTACCGGTGTTTCACCCGGCTTGAGCGTGCCCGCTTCCAGCCGCAGAATGCGGGCAGGTGTCGTGGAAAGCTTGCGAATCGTCTCCAGCGGCGACAGGACCCCGCCGTGAGTCAGTGCCGTCAGCGTCACTCCCAGCACCGACTCAAGTCCAACGCAGCCAAAGGGCGCGTCCTCAAACGGGACGTCGACTTCGTACGAGGCATAGGGCGAATGGTCGCTGGAAATACAGTCGATTGTGCCGTCGCTCAGTGCCTGATGAATGATGTCGAGGTCAACCTGCGTCCGCAACGGGGGCAGCATCTTGAATCGCGTGTCGAACTCGCCAACCGCCTCGTCGGTGAAGACAAAATGTGGCGGGGTCACCTCGCAGGTCACCGGCGCGTTGAGGTACTTGGCCTGCCGAATCATTTCGACCGCGCCCCAGGTGCTCACGCGCATGATGTGGAGCTGGCAGCCGGTATGCAGGCTGAGCAGGCAGTTCCGCATGACCATGATCTCCTCGGAGCTGCGCGGAATCCCTTTGAGCCCGAGCATCGCGTTGACCGCGCCCTCGTTCATGCTGCCCCCGTTCGAGAGCGACTGGTCCTCGCAGTGCGCCATCACCGGCAAGTCAAGCTGGGTGCACACTTGCAAAGCCGTTGACATCAGCGCCGACGATTGGATCGGCGCGCCCTCGTCGCTGGCAGCCACAATGCCGGCTCGCTTCATGGCGGCGAGGTCCGAAAGCCGCTCGCCGGCCATACCCATCGTGAGGGCGCCGACGGGAGCCACAAACACTCCTCCCGCTTCGGGCGACGCCGACTGATCCAAGATAAAGTCCACGAGGGCCGGATTATCGAGCGGCGGGTTGGTGTTCGGCATGCAGCAGATCGTGGTGAATCCACCGGCTGCCGCCGACTGCGTCCCGGTCACAATGGTCTCGCGGTACTCCTCGCCGGGCTCGCGCAGATGCACGTGGGGATCGACAAGCCCAGGCGTGATCCATAGCCCCGTGCAGTCATAAGTTTGGCTGGCCTCAGAGGGGTCAACGTCTGGGCCGACGGCCACGACTTGGTCGTCTTCGATCAAGACACTCCCGACAACGTCAAGTTCTTGGGACGGATCCAGAATGCGGCCATTCTTGAGGAGGATTCTCACTTTGCCACCGCCTTCGCGCGCGCCCTTTTGGCGGGCGTCGGCTGACCAAAACATCGGTGCAGGACGGCCATACGCACGAAGATGCCGTTCTCGATCTGGGCGCGAATCACCGAGCGGTCGCTGTCTGCTGCGCCGTCATCGAGCTCAATGCCGCGATTGATGGGGCCCGGATGCATCACCAGACAATCCGGTGCGGCAAGGTCAAGCACCCGCTCGGTCACTTGATAGAGCCGCGCGTATTCGTTCACGCTGCTCAGCAGTCCGTCGGCCATCCGCTCCTTTTGGAGCCGCAAACACATGACGACGTCGGCGCCGTCCAACCCGCTAATGAGCTCATAGTAAGCGCGTCCCGGCAACATGCCCATGTGGGACGGCATGAGCGTTTTGGGGCCTACGAAGCGCACCTCGGCGCCAAGCTTGGAAAAGAGCCAGGCGTTCGAGCGCGCGACCCGTGAATGGAGCACGTCCCCGACAATGGCCACTTTGAGGCCGGAGATCCGGCCCTTTCGCTGCAACACAGTGAGCGCGTCGCCCAGGGCCTGCGTCGGATGCTCGTGCTGCCCGTCTCCGGCATTCACCACGGGACCGCCAAAGAACCGTGCCGCGAGGGCGGGTGCACCGGACTGGCGGTGCCGCATGACCAGCCCATCCAGTCGCTCAAATCGCAAGGTAAGGATCGTGTCCTTGAGCGTTTCGCCCTTGTTCATGGAGCTGGCACCTGCCATGAAATTCGCCGTCTTGAGCCCCAGGTAGTGCGCCGCTTGCTCGAAGGAGACTCGGGTGCGCGTCGAGTTCTCAAAGAACAGCATTCCGAGCACTTTGTTGCTGATCTTGGGGATCGGCTTGCCCGTCAGCACCAAGTCACGAAACTCAGCGCCGAGTTCAAGAAGAGCCTCGATCTCGCTCGCCGGAAGTTGGCGAATGCCCAAGAGATGAGACGTCGTCACAATGCGGCTCCCGCGGCCGAAACCAAGCGGACCGCGTCCTCTCCATCATACTCATTGAACAGGACTTCGACCCGCTCGGACCGAAGCGTCTCCACGCGCCGCCCAACGAAATCCGGCTGGATCGGCAACTCGCGGAAACCGCGGTCGACGAGTACCGCAAGCTGCACTCGCGCCGGACGCCCATGATGGGTCAGCGCTTCGAGCGCGGCACGCGCGGTGCGACCGGTATAGATCACCTCGTCCACGAGCAGGACGTTCTTTCCGGTGACTTCGAAGGGGATCTCCGTTTCGTCACCATCAGTCTGCTTTCGATCGTCACGATAGGCGCTGATATCCAGCTTGCCGCATGGCGCCGTCGCGCCTTCGAGCTGCGTCACAAGAAAAGCCAGGCGTTTGGCAAGCGGCCATCCCCGCCGCAGCACGCCGACCACGACAAGGTCCTGGGATCCATGATTCGACTCGACCACTTCGTAAGCGATACGGCCAAGCGTCCGACGCATGTCCTCGGCGGACATCAGCTGGAGCGACATGCGCAGATTATGTTCCCTGCGGGTTTATTTCATGGACCGGCGACGGATCTCTCGCCGCCGAGATGCGAGTGCTTACGCCGACCGTGCACTGTTTCTGTCTCACCATCGAGCCAGCCTGTCTTGAAGCCATCTCACCGAACGCAAGTCTGGTGCCGTTCGGTTCGCCCGTTTGTCCAACGGTCGTTGTCGACGTTTGCTTTCACAAGACAGGGCACGTGAGGCGGGTCACACCTCGGCCCACCACGTCATCTGCCTGTCTTGTCGCCGATGCGGCCGTCATTCACGGCGCGCGCGAAGTCATCCGGCGAGAACGGCGCGCCCAGACGAACGGCGAGGTTCTCGCATGGCTTTGGGGAGTGGGTCCGACTTCTAAGCTTTTGCCAGGCGATCCAGCAGTTCCCGAAGAGCCTTGACGCGCTCCTCAAACTGGGTCTCCGCCTGCGTCTTTTGCTCCTCCGACAGGCCCTGCCACCGCTCGCCAGACTTCCGAGCCTCATGCTGAGCCGTCAGAGCCTCGATCGCGGTGCGAATTTCGGCAGATGCCTGGGCCGCATCCGCTTTCGCCCCCGCATCAAGCAGGGCAATCACCACGCCAGGCCGGATGGGACGACGCGGACCGGACTGCAGCGCAAGGTCCAATGGCGTCTGATCATTGGAACGCTGATTGGGGTCAGCACCGGCTTTGACCAGCGCCTTCACCACCTCGACCGTTTGCGCTTCGGGCAAGCCCTTCTGTAGGGCAAGAGCCAGGACGGTGTTTCCATCCGGGTCAACTCGCGATACATCGGCTTTGGCGTCGGCGAGTGCAACGATCGTCTCCACCATCTCATCCGGCTGGGCGTACTCGAAGGTCTCCATGATCGGTGTTCGGCCCTCTCGGGACAAAGCATTCGGATCGGCACCTGCCTCAAGGAGCGCCTTGACCTTCTCCGCCCTGGCATAGGCAGCGGCGGCGTGAAGGGGAGTCCACTGGTCCTGTCGATGAGTGGGACGGTTCAGGCGAGCGTTGACATCGGCGCCCGCGTCAATCAGCATTTGCGTCACCTCGGGCGGGCCGATATTCGCCGAGTAGTGCAGGATCGTGCCAATTTCGTCATACGTGGTGTCGAGCTTTGCCCCTTTCTTGAGAAGGACCTCGACGACTTGATTGGCCATAGGGCCATGGGTTCCAATCGCGTGCTTCAGCGGGGTCATGCCGGTTTTCGCGACGTGGCTCACGTCCGCTCCGTTGTCGACCAGCACCATGAACGTCTCCCAGCCACCCGATTCGTCGACTCGCTCGATGATGCGGAACAGGGGCGTCCACCCCGTGCGCTCTTCAACGTTGGGGTTTGCACCAGCGTCGATAAGCCGCTTCACTCTGCGCGCATTGTATTCATCAACGGCAACGGCTAAAGCCTGGTCAAGTTCGGGTCCTTTTTCAGGAATGGGTTCCTGATCACAGCCGAGGGTTACCAAGCCGACCGCGAGTAGTCCGGCAAACGACCAGCCAATCCTGGTGCTCATAGGCACCAATATACCTACGCACCCAATGGCCTCCCCTCTGGCAAAAAGAAGTCGGCGGGTATCTTTGCGACCGTTCCCCAATGAGCAGAATACTCACTGACCTGCCGGCGGGCGAGCGCGTTGGCATTGCCTTCTCCGGCGGACTGGACACCTCGGTGGCCGTTCACTGGATGCGGACGCGCGGCGCCATTCCGTATTGCTATACCGCGCTGCTGGGTCAATACGACGAGACCGACGTCGAGTCCGTGCCCGAACGTGCGCTGCTCTACGGCGCCGAGAAAGCTCGTCTCATTGACTGTCGCAACGAGCTGGTCCACGAGGGCCTGGTTGCGCTCCAATGCGGGGCGTTCCATATCGCTTCGGCAGGCAAGACCTACTTCAACACGACACCGATTGGACGCGCGGTTACGGGAACCATGCTCGTGAAGGCCATGGCCGAAGACGGCGTCGAGATATGGGGCGACGGCAGCACCTACAAGGGCAACGATATCGAGCGCTTTTATCGCTACGGCCGATTGGCAAACCCGAACCTGCGCATCTATAAGCCCTGGCTTGACCCCCGTTTCGTTTCGGAGCTCGGCGGGCGAAAGGAGCTCAGCGAGTGGCTGGAGACCCACAACCTTCCCTATCGCGACAAGAAGGAAAAGGCCTATTCCACCGACGCCAATCTCTGGGGCGCCACGCACGAGGCGAAGGACCTGGAGTTCCTTGACAAAGGGCTCTGGATCGTCGAGCCGATCATGGGGGTTCGCCATTGGGACCTTGGCGTCGTCATTGAGCCCGAGCGCGTCACGGTCGGGTTCCGCGATGGTTGGCCGGTCAGCATCAATGGTCGGGAGTTCGAGAGCCCGTTGGAACTCGTCATGGAAGCCAACGCCATTGGGGGTCGCCATGGCCTCGGGATGAGCGACCAGATCGAAAATCGCATTATCGAGGCCAAGAGCCGAGGGATCTACGAAGCTCCCGGCATGGCCCTTCTCCACATTGTTTACGAGCGTTTGCTCAACGCCATCCATAACGAAAACACGCTGGAGAACTACCGCACGATGGGACGCCGACTTGGTCGGCTGCTGTACGAAGGCCGCTGGTTCGATCCGCAGAGCCTAATGCTCCGCGACAGCCTGCAAAGCTGGGTCGCCAGCGTGGTCACCGGAACCGTGACGCTGGAGTTGCGGCGCGGCGATGACTATACGATCCTGGATACCCAAGGGCCAGCGTTTGCGTATCGTCCCGAGCGCCTCAGCATGGAGAGCGGCGAGGGCGAGTTCGGTCCCCTGGATCGGATTGGGCAACTCGCCATGCGGGACCCCGATATTGCCGACACCCACGAAAAGCTGGCCGAATACAGCCGCCGCCGCTCGCTCGGCTTGGGGCATGTGGGTGAACTCACGGCCGGCTCGGAACGGAACGAATCCTAGCGCCCCTACGGTAGAATGGTTCGGCAAGCGCACGGATGCGCTCTGCCACCCCAACGTGGTCGTTGGACGACCAATCGGCGCAACAGCGCGCCGGGGAACGCTCGCCGTGTCTTCCGAGCCGGCGACCAAGTCCCTCACCGACAATCGGAACCAAACACGCAAGTCACGGAGGTGAACCATGCTTGCTTTGGGGCTCGAATACGCACCGCTGTGGGCGGTCATCGAGATGGCGCGACAGATCGACGTCAATGACGGTCGCGACCCGCTCCCCTTCTGGCGCGTGATCTTCTAAGCGCCCGAACCGCCGTCTTGTTCAGGGCTGAACAAGACGGCAACCCGCAATGAGACAAAGAAATTCGAAGTCTCCAGCTGCAGTACAAGCTATGCTTCGGCATGGACTAAGAATGGTCTCATGCATTCGTTCATGACTCGCTGTAAGCTTCGTTCGTTCCAATGTATCTGTTCGTATTCTCTTTGTAGACAGAATATGGACCGGAATAAAGTCCGGCCCGACTATCACGATCCCTTCTCTTGGTGTGAGTTTGGGGCGCAACTATGTTACTAAGTCAACATTACATTGACTAGGATCCTCCCTGAGCATGTTTGTGTGGGCATCCAGCGACACAAGCATCTCGTGCCGCATCTGCTGCCGCGACTGACGCACGATGCTTGGCCCTTGCAGCGTTAATGTCAGCGTCTCTCCAAGCTGGGCAGAGCCAGAACTTTACAATAATCACTCCTCTTTCCTTCATACAATTATTGTATGCTTGTTGAGCCTGTTGTAGATCCATCGACAGCTGGGCATCTGCCAATCCAATTGCTCTCTCGTGCTCTTCTTCACAAGCTTTAACACATTCTGGATCAGGAATTGTCGCACCAAAAGACGCTTGATGACCGTCTAACCAAAGCTCGATGCGCAAAACCGGAAGCAACAATGCTTGGGCAGGACTGATCAGCGTACTCGATGTGATCGTTGGTGGCGTTGCAGCGATGCGTCCAGGTTGAGTCGCTAGCAAGACAATTCTTGAGTTCCTTACCGAATTTGGTGCTGCGAAGGCTTCGATGATCCGACTGTTCAAGATCTCCAGGAACTCATCCGTGCTCAGCGAGAGTTTGCTATCTGCAAGCTCCGGATCATTTTGGAGCTGTTCATATAACTCGCCAAAGGTCAGATAGACACTGGACGGAAGATAAAGTTGGTAATCGGCTTGGTGCTCTACAAAAGCCTGACTTGTCAACAATGCAGACGAATGTCCCGGAATTACCGAATCATCGATGCGAGTAAAGGTAATGAGCGACTTTATTGCATCGATCATCTGTTCCTCGTTCGAAGCATTGGCGATAAGTTGGGATATCTCATGCGTTGTCGCGGGTCGGCGAGCTTCGGTGCCGCCGCCACATCCAGTGAATAGCATGAGAGCGCAGATGGCGATAAGGATCACTTTGATCCTTCCATTGTCCAGTACGAGTCGTTTCACAGGTCATTCTTCTCCAGATGTTGTCATAGCGCTTGTTTATATGGCGCTGGATCAATAGCATAGACAAAAACATATAAATGACCAAATGTCCTAGGACTATCGAATCATCTCAGAACCCAAATAGTTTAACAGTTCGGTTTTTTGAAGAATCGTCGATCAACTATGTTTTGTTACTTTTGTGAATCAGGTTATAGGACTAATGGCATAACATTAATATTGTCTGCTTTGATGGCACAATGTTTGAGAGCTGCTCTTTCATGACCTCTATTTCAGTAATTCCACTCATAATGTCTTTAGTTGGTCAAGGGTCCAGCCTCCACGCGACCTCTGCCGGTGCATTTTCAGGGATCTTTCGTTTGCCCACGACATCCGTCACTCCAGAAGGTTCCATGACCTTTTCTTTTGCGGGTGGCCGGATCGTAACCGAGCGCGGTAGAGGGCGAATACTTCCGAACACGGTTAGCGACTACAGCTTCAAAATGGGTTTCCTGCTGAACCTAGAAGTAGGACTTTCATTGCTGATGAACTCACCCTTTAACGGGATCATCAACGACCGCGCGGTAGCAGCTAAAGTTGCCGCGCCACAAAGCTGGTCCTTGCCCTTCGATCTTGCCGTTGGCTCGACCGATCTCATTGGCACCAGGAAGCGCTCGACAGACTATCTTGTCCTGGGGAAGACACTCGGCTCCCTCGAACTCTATGCCGGCTATGGTCGAGGCTTTTTGAGCGGCGAAATGGGAGGCCTTCAGTTCAACGTAACGCCGGCGCTAGCCGTGGCGGCCGAGCAAACGGGTGGGAAGTCCATGGCCGGCGTCAAAGCCAGATTTGGCAGCCGCATCGCGGCAGCAGCTGCCCTCGACCAGCAGCGCCGTGGCTACGTCTCGATGTCCTATACGGTGCCGCTTCATACCCCCCTGCCCGATGAGCGGTACGGGCAAGGGGGTGAAAGCGGGCCAGACCGTCTGGCGAGGCAGCTTGCGGCAATCGGAAACGGGCACGCATCGGTCGAAGAAGCCGGAAACCGATGGATTGCCTGCTATGACGATATCGATGCCCGCGATCCCATCGAGACTCTTGGAATGGCATTGAGACGTGCCGTCGACTACGTTCCCCACTCCATCCAGACGCTGAGCGTCACCGTCCGACGGCTTGACACTGATCTCGTGACGATCGAAGGTCCCGTCAGCTCAATCCGCATGTTTCTCCAAGGATTGCTCGAGGTGAATGACTTTCTGAGCGATGTTTCGATTCGAGATGGGGGTCCAGACAAGCTGACCGAGCCGCGCAGCAGTCACGCCGAGCATGGCTCGACCCCGCGAGTCAACCTGACCATTCACCCTGAAGTGAGGTACCAGTTGGGTGTTCGAGACTACTTTCCCAACCACGAATACCTCGTGGTCCAAGGCACCGTCACCTTGCCGTTCAACCTGCTCCTCGGTGCAAATTCTCAAATCACACTCAACAACTCGCTCGATCAGTCGCCGGTCCTGCCCACGCCTTCCGTTGGTCTTTACCGCGCCCATCGGTTCAGTCAAGGGGCTCGTGCGATGTTTGGACTCGAAAGAATGGGCTCTGGATCGTGGTTCGCGTCGGGGCAGTTGGCTCTGTCGCCGACGGCGGTGCCCGTCACGCTTGAGGCAACCTACAAAGCGGCACTGGAACGAAGCAACGATCCAAGCGCAATCTGGAACTTTGAGACCGGCATTGACGCGTGGCAGGGTCAGCTTCGCCTTTGGGCAAACTACGGCACCTTCCGGTATGGGGATTCCGGCGTCACGGTCGGGATGACACGTCGCTTCGGTCGCACAGAGGTTTCCCTCATTGCCCTGCAATCCGAAGATGACCGCCGACGAGTGCGCCGAGGCGGTATTGAGATTCAAATTCCCTTGCCGGAGTATTCGCACCGCGCTGGGGGCGTACAAGTCGGTCTGGCCAATACCGCACCTTTCAGCTACCGACCCACCGAAGACGCCTCGCCATCCTTCAACTTTGGAACGCCATACCGCGATATCGCGTCGATCGGCGATCTGACCGCCAATGGCAGGCTCACCGCGGCCTATGTCCGCCAAGCGGCTGAGCGACTCAAACGATCGGCGCGACCGTTAGTCTCTTGGAGCTCCGGAACGCATCAGTTCCGCCGAGAGGCCTTCGATGCACCCGAGAGCTGCGTCTGAATTTGCTTTGCCGCGCCACCGTAGGTCACGTTGCTGGCGCCAGAAGCGCTGATCGCCACCGTCCGGCTGGCGGTTACCTGCACTTGAGAGGCACCCGAAGCGTTCACCGAAACCGTCTCCGCATCAAGTTTCCCGGCGTCCACATGCACGGCGCCATCGGCGTGCAGCGTGAGCCGGGCGACCTTGCCGCTGACAGTCGCGCCGGACGCCCCGCTGACATCGAGCTTGAACGCGCTGCCCGCGAGCGTTGAAGACCGAAACTTCACCGCGCCTTGGAGCGTGACCTTTTCCACCCTCGGCCCGTAGATCGTGACCTTAAGTCGAGCATTTCGAAACGATTGGTTCGACGTCGTTTTCTGCTGAATCAGGAGAGTCGTTCCGTCAACCCTTGTTTCCGTTCTCTCCACCAGCTCTTTCGTTCCTTCGAGGACCACCTTGGGCGCATGGGCCTGCACATACTCGATGTCGCCGATCCCAAACGCGCTGATGGCGGTGAATGATCCGATGGTGCGCGTCGAAGTCGTTTGCGCTGATGAGGAGCATGCAGCCACCATGAGCACTCCGAAGGAGGAGAGCATCAAACAACTCCGCAGATTTGCCGCTTGAGAACCAAACATAGAGGCCCATATCTCACTCGGTGTCCGGAAAGTTCCCCGGTGCTGTAAGCGCTTTCGTCTCGTGTTCAACCCTGATCTCCTTTGTGACGTGATATCCAAAATCCCAATATTTTGAAGACTGCGCCCATGGAGCAACTTCCGTATGGGCCCTTGCGTAAATGCGAGCGTGAATAACCGAACGCCATCCCAAACCACCAATCCGCGCAAGCAGATGACCCAGTCGGCACGGGATCACGCGCTCCAGCAAAAGCTCCGAGAAGCCCGCGAGCTCGAAGAGCAGAAGGACCGCGCTCTCCGCGCGACACGACCCACTTCGTAGTTGCCCTGGCTGCCGGCGTCCCCAACGGCAGCCTCCCCCTACTCCAAGGCAACGCCATTGACGTTCAGCGAGAACCGGTAGCCAAACGTCGCTGCCGCCTTGCGACACATGACCATGCGCGAGAGGAAGATCTCGAAATACTCCATCACCGTCGCAAGCGCCGTATCGATCTCCAGGGCGAGTTCAATCGTCTGATCCTTCGGCGACATGGAGAGGCGGCTGCGCTGAACCGCGGAGTTCACCCGGTCGTGGATGTCGTAGCTCTCCAAAATCGGGTTCTGAACCCGGGTGTAGTGAACGTCGCTCTTGTCCGCCAGAATCACCGCCGCCGAGATGGTGCTGACGGGCACCCCGGCAAGCTCTTCATGGTTCCCGATGGCGCTCAGTATTTTGGCAATCTCTGAAGTGGGAAAACCCATCTCATTGAGAATCGAGTAAGCCAGATTGGCGCCGCTGATCGGATGATCAATGCGGTTGATCACATTTCCAATGTCATGAAGGTATGCCGCGATGCGCCCAAGCTCCACTTCACGATCGGCAACGCGCAACTTTTCGAGCACTTCCCCCGCGCTGTCCGACACGATCTTCGCGTGTCTCCGACCGTGCTCCGTATAGCCCATGGCCCGCATCACGGCATTGGCGCCATCAAGGAGGGCCACCACTTTGGGGTTCGCCTGGACCTCGGCAATGGTGGGCAATGAACCGGTTTCCGGCATCAAGCCTCCAATGGGGTGCTATTCCGCAGCGGCTTCGGCGGCAGGAGCCTCGGCTTTCGGCTTGGTTGCCCGGGGCTTCTTGGGCTTTTCAGCCTTTGCGCCTTCGACAGCCTTTGACGGCGCCTTCTTGGCAGGAGCCTTCGGCTTGGCGGGCTTGTCCGCAGAGGCAGGCTTGGCCCCGCCCGCAAATTGCAGGCGCAGCTCGCGAGCCGCGTCCTTGATCTTTTGCTCCTTGCGATGTCGGCGGCGACGAATCTCTTTATTCTTGATGCGCATGGTTCCCAACGGCGCTACGGCGCCCAACGTCAAACGCACAATTTACCCGAGCGACCGGATCTCTTCGAGGTCCGTCGCGCTCGGCACCGCGACACCGACCTTTCGCACCACGGCACTCGATGTCAGCGCCGCCAGCCCAAACACCGTGGGATCGGCGCCCACGGCCGCCCAACCCAGCGCCAGCGTCGCGATCACGGTGTCGCCCGCCCCGGCCGTGTCATACACTTCAACCTTCGGCGCGGCAATGTGAAGGCCTTCAACCGATGTTTCGGCGACCATGCCCTCCTCGCCCAGGGTGACGACGATCGCCTCGACATCCAAGCTGCTTCGCAAGGCGCTTGCCGCCGATTGGGCCGCCGCCACCCCGTCGATGGCCATGCCCGCAGCCGTAGACGCTTCGCTTCGATTCAGCGTCACCAAACTTGCGTGCTGGTACTGATCAAGACTGGCCGGCTTGGGATTGACGCACACCGGCCGTCCCGCTTTCTGCGACGTCTCCAAGATGCGCGACACGAGTTGCGAGGTCAGGGTGCCCTTAAGGTAGTCGCTCAGGACGATCACGTCGGCCTCCGGCAGGACACTCTCAAAATGCGACACAAGTGCATCCGCGGCCTCATCAGAAATCGGGTCGTCTTGCTCCGTGTCGATGCGCAGCACCTGGTGCGCATGGTCTGCCATGACTCGGGTCTTGCACGTGGTCGGACGATCCGAATGTGCGACAACACCCGAAGCGTCGACACCCGAGAGCGCCAGCGCCTCGATCAGCGAACGACCCGCCGCATCGTCGCCGCAGGCCCCCACCAAGTGCGCCGATCCGCCCAGGGCCAGGATGTTCTTGGCGACGTTGGCCGCACCGCCCGGCACATGAAACGAGCGCTCCCGACGCACCACCATGACCGGGGCTTCGGGACTGATGCGCGTTGCCCGGCCGACGATGTACTCGTCCAGCATCACGTCGCCGACTACCAGCGCTCGCAGTCCCTTCATGCGAGCGAGAAGCGCGGCGTAGTTCAACCCGCCTCCGGTGTTGCCGGTTCCCTTATGGCCCCGCCTCGTCGCCACACAAAGAGGCCCAGAGCCGCCACGATCATCAAGAGCGACATGGCCTGAGCCTGGGTGATCGGCAACCCGGCCAGCGGTTCGGCCGTTTCGCCTCTGCGCCAGAACTCCACCAGGAATCGGACAGCCTCGTGCATCATGATCATCAGCGCGAAGGACTGCCCCACTGGGCGCAACTTCCGCTCAAACACCAACAGCCCGCCCAACATCAGAATATTCAACGCGCTGTCGTAGGCTTGGGCCGGGTGGTGCAGGTGCTCATGGCCCGCCACGCGAACGGCGAGCACGTAGCCCGCAGGCGCCTCCATTCCATAGCAGCAGCCGTTGAGCAGGCAACCAATTCGCCCGATAATGTGCCCCAAGAGGAACGGGCCTGCCGCCACATCGAGCATTGCCAGGATGGATACTCGGCGCGCGCGGCACCAGATCACCAGCGCAATCGCGCCGCCAATCAAACCACCGAAGCTCGTCAGGCCTTGAAACTGAAGCGTCCACAGCTCTTGAGGATTCTCCTGAAAGTGCGCAAGGTTCAGCAAGATGTAGGCAAGCCGTGCTCCGAGGACGCCGCCAAGCAGCGCCCAGAACGAAACGTCGAGCATCTCTTGCTTGGTGATGCCCCACCGCGGCGCGCGGTGCACCGCGAATGCCGCCGCGCTGATAAAGGCAATCAGCATCAAGACGCCGAAGGACTTGATCGTTAGCGGACCGAGCTCAAAAAGAACGGGATGCATGGAAACCCAATCGACCTAACGCCGCATCGTTACTCTTCGTTCGCCGAACGTTCCCATAGCGCGATCGTCCGCAAGTCACGGCGGCGGCGATCCAGCGCGAGGTCGACCTTTCGCGTCAAGAGTTCAAACGAGTCGATGCCCGGCACGTTCTTCTCGATGTAGTCGAACGCACCTCGGCGCATGCATTCCACTGCGTTGGCCACGTTTCCGTAAGCGGTCATCACAATCACCTCGGCAAAAAGGTCGCGCGCAAACGCGGCGTTGAGCACACGGAGGCCGGCATTGGGGTCCTCCATGCTCATGTCAGTGATGATCACGTCAAACGGTTTTTCGACCGTGCCGATCCTCTCGATTCCCTCTTCGGATCCAGCGGCCGTCTCCACGCCGTATCCCTCACGTTCGAGCCTTCTCTTGACGGCGACTCGCACCGACTCTTCATCGTCGATGACCAAAATTTGCGTCATTGATCCGCGAGTATACGCCCCGCAGGTTCGCAGTCTCGGTCCGGTATCCTATCGGCGCGGCGGCCAGGTCGGCGCCATCGATGGCATGAGCATTTCCCGAGCCGATGCAGGCCGATTTCGCGTGACCTTGGAGAACGCCGAATCGGTCGTCATCGGTACGCATCTGAACCCTGATGGCGACGCCCTGGGCAGCGCCCTTGCCCTGTCGCTGGCGCTCGACGCGATTCAGGTTCCCAACGAAGTGGTGTGCCATCACGAGCCGCCACGCAATCTCCAGTTCCTGCCCGGAATTGATCGACTCAAGCGTGTTGCCGACCGAGCCCACCCCGTCGGCGTGATTCTCGATCTGGATTCTTTCGAGCGCCTGGGCGACTCCGCCGCGTCGTTCGCCGAGTGCCGGCGACTGATCGTCGTGGACCACCATGTGCCGCACGAGGCGCCGGGGCATCTCCGCGTGGTCGACACCCGCGCTGCAGCCACGGCGGTGCTGCTGGCCCAGTTGCTGATCGAAGGGGATTTTCCGATCAACGCCGACGTCGCGACTTGCCTTCTCACGGGCATTGTGACCGACACGGGCGGCTTTCGCTTTCGCAATACGAACGCCGAGGCACTTGATTTGGGTGCGCACTTAGTCACTCTCGGCGCCGAGATTGGCCGCATCAATGAAGAGATCTTTCAGCGCAAGCCCGCTGGTGCGGCCAAACTTCTCGGCCGCGTGCTCAATCGCATGCACCTTGAACTCGATGACCGCCTCTGCTGGGGCACCCTCCTTCCCGAGGATTTTGCGGCCGCAAGTGCCACCGATGAAGATACGGAAGGATTCGTAAACGAATATCTCTCCATCGCTACGGTGGAAATCGCTGCCTTGCTTCGCGAGCAAAAGCCCGGGAAAGTCCGCGTGAGCCTTCGATCACGAGGAACATACGACGTCGCGGCCGTCGCGCGCGAGTTCGGCGGCGGCGGTCACCGCAACGCTGCGGGCTGCTCGTTTGACCTGACCGGATCGGAGGCCGCTGACCTCTTGGTCCCGCGCTTGCGAGCATGTTTGGAATCGTCTTAATCGACAAGCCGCTCGGGCTCACGTCGCACGACGCGATCCACCGGCTGCGTCGCGTGTTTGGGTTGCGCCGAATCGGGCACTCGGGCACGCTCGACCCGGCGGCCACTGGCTTGCTCGTCGTCGCTGTTGGCCCCGCAACCCGTTTTTTGCAGTATCTCGACCTGGAGCCAAAGGTATACGAAGCCACGATACGGTTCGGCCAGACCTCAAACACCTTCGATACCGAAGGGGAACTGTCCGATCCGGTCGCGGTTCCGTCCGATTTGGAATCCCGACTGCAGCACGTCATTCCAAGCTTTCTCGGTCTTGTCGAGCAGGTCCCACCCATGCATTCGGCCGTGAAGGTGAAGGGGCAGCCGCTCTATCGGATGGCGCGGCAGGGAGTGACCATCGAGCGTGCCCCGCGCACCATTCACATCGGCCGCCTGGAAGTCCGATGGGTCGAAGGGCAGGACGTCGGACTGACGGTCGAGTGTTCCGGGGGCACCTACATTCGCACGCTTGCCGATGATCTTGGTCGCGCCGTCGGCGTCGGTGCGTATCTGGCTGCCTTGCGACGCATCCGCAGCGGTCGGTTCCACCTTGATGAGGCGGAAGAACTCGACGCAGTGGACGAACACCATGTGCTCACGCTGGGTGAGGCATTGCCTCCCATGCCCATTGTTGGCCTGGACGCCGAGCAATCGCGCCGCATCCGCACGGGATCAGTCGCCCAATCGCCCGAAGATTGCAGCGCCGACAAGGTGGCAGTCGCCGGACCAGACGGCGAGGTGATCGGCGTGGCGCGGGTTCAGGGCCGCGAACTGCACCCCGAATGCGTACTTCCAATTGAGGTTTGTCGTGATCCGCTATGAGACCGGCTTCCACCGCCGCAATTTGATCGGTCAGCTGCTGCTCGTTGGCCTCTGGCTTGGCGTCACGGTGGTCGCGCTGGCCCTTCGACCCAGCCCTGCCGGCTATGGGACCCATCAGCAGTTGGGACTCCCCGCGTGCCCCAGCCACATGATCTTTGGCCGACCTTGCCCCAGCTGCGGCATGACGACCTCGGTGACTGCCCTCCTGCATGGGGATCTTCCCGCCGCCGTTCGCGCGAATCCTTTCGGGCCGCCGTTCTACCTGCTGCTCACGGCGATGGCGGCCGGGGCATTCGTGGGCTACCTCCGTGGCGCACGGTTCAATACGAATACACGATCGTTCAACATCGCCGCCCTCGGTTTCCTCGGCATCTTCGTTGCCTACGGCATTTACCGCTTTTTCACTCCCGGTTAATGCGCCCGCCAACGGGCCGCGATTGTTAACGGGTTGGAAAAGTGGCACGCATTGTGCGTCCAGGTGGTTCCAGTTGGCACAGCACAACATGTCTCGAACCCATCCGCTTGATTGAGTTGCCATGCACCGAACCAAATCCAGGACGAACCCGGTCCTCGTCGTTGAGGACGACGCGAACTCGGCATACATCCTTGAACACCGCTTGAAAACCCTCGGCTACGAGGTGGTGGTGGCGCACGATGGTTTCCAAGGCTGGGAAAAATTCCAGCAAATCCGCCCGCGCATTGTGGTGAGCGACTGGATGATGCCCGGCATGGACGGCATCGATCTCTGCCGCAAGATTCGGAGCGAGCCCGGCCCCTATGTCTTTGTCATCCTGACGACATCCAAAGGGCAGCGGGATGATCGCATTGCGGCGTTCCGCGAAGGGGTCGACGACTACTTAACCAAACCGCTGGACCCTCACGATCTGGCGGCCCGGCTCGATGCCGCTGAGCGCGTGTTGAATGCGGAAAATGCGATCCAGCAGCAAGCCCATGAACTTGAAGTGGCTCGAACACGGTTCGAGATGCTCTTCCAGTCGATCCCCGTGGCTGCCGTTTCCTTTTCTGCCGACGAAGTTGCCGAAAACTGGAACAAGTTCTTCGAGCGTCTCTTTGGCTTCGAACCGTCACAGATCAAGGGGCGCCATGTCAGCGAGCTGCTCACTGAAATCGACCGGGGCCTTGGCTCATTGAGCCAAAGCTTGGGGCGGCTGCTCGAACTGGGGAGCGTGGTGCGCGAGGCGACCTTTGTCGGCGAGGACGGCCGCACCCACTACCTCGAAGTCTATGCCATCCCCCTGCCCGACACCGTCGGTCAACCGGGGGGAGGCTTGATATCTTTCATCGATATCACGGAGCGAAAGATGGCCGAAGCACGCCAAGAGTCGGAAATCCAGGAGATGCTTGGCGTTGCCGTATCCTTGGCCGAAGAGCGCAAGACGCTTGAGGTGCAGAACGTTGCACTGCAAGCCATGGCGCAGACCGATCCGCTGACCGGAATCTACAATCGACGCGCGTTTGAACTCGCGCTTGCCGACGCGATGATGGATGCCTCGAAGTCAGATCGGCCCTTGTCGATGCTCATGGTCGACGTTGACGACTTCAAACGCTACAACGACGATTTTGGCCACCTGGCTGGCGACCAAGTCCTGCGTGACCTGGCGCGAATTCTTGCCGAAGGATGCCGCGACAACGACTTGGCCGCCCGCTATGGCGGGGAAGAGTTCGCGGTCGTGCTCTCCAGCGCCGATTCCGAAACGGCACAGAGCATTGCCGATCGGATGAGGCAGTCCATTGCCGAAGCGGCGTGGCCACGGCGACCCGTCTATGCGAGTTTTGGTGTGGCCACCTACCGCCCGGGGGAAGACGATATGCTGAGTTTTATCGATCGCGCTGACCGATCGCTTTATGAAGCCAAACAGCGCGGTAAAAACCAAGTCGTTCGCCTGGAGCGCTGACCCCTCTTCGAACCAGGTCCCGGAGGTTGCCCTTGGATGGGCCAACGCTCATTTGGCAGTCCGGGGCCTTACGGGCCATTCTTGACGTAAGCGGCAAAGTTGTCGAGGATCGCTTGCCATCCCTGTTCTTGGAGCTCTGCCGGGTAGACGTCATCCGGATCGAACGTTTCCGTAACACGCGTACTCTCGCCTTCCTTTTCGAAGGTCACGACGACGTTGCGTCCATCCGACAGGGCGTATTCGAGGCGATTTGGCGGATCAACCTGTGAATACGTGCCTTCAAAGTCGAACCCTTCAGAACCATCGCCGGACTCCATCCTGACACTGAAGGTCCCGCCAGGACGAACGTCGTTCACTGCTCGTGGGCAGACCCAGCCACCGCCTGCAGTGTTCCAGCGAGTGATGTGCTCGGGCCCGGTCCAAAACGCCCAAACCCGGTCGATCGGACCTTCGACGATGGCGGAGACCGTGATGGGCTTGCCCATAGTCGGAAGTCTACCAGCGGGTCCCAGCCGCGGCCGTCATCAGTATTCGCGCAGAGTACGCTGAACGCATACACTGAGCCTTACCGGGGGGGGCCCTGAACCTCGCCGCTGGGCCTCCCGGGACTACTCCTCAGAATCGCAGCCGACGATCAAGCGATGGATGTCGCTCGAGCCCCTCGGCGCTTGGCGATCGCTCGACCGCGGGTTAGGTGCTGGTTTTCCTTTTGGGAAAGAGCTTCCAGAGCAGCGGCTTCAAGACATCGACCTTCCCTTGGTGAACGGTATTCCAATCGTCGGTCAAGATTCCGCCGGTATCGACCGAGTTCGGATTCCAAGACCAGTACGTGAAGCTGGCGCCAATGGATTTCATGTACGCCGCCAAGGTGCGGAACCAAGTTCGATCAACGGCCACCGTGTCAAAGGTCCCAAACTCACCCACGAGCACAGGCGCGATGTCCTGCTCGACGAGGTAGCCCCACCGGTCCCGCCACAAAGGCACCAAATTGGACGGATAGCTGGGATCTGAGAACCACGGCTGGTTGTAGACCGAGGTCGGATAATCGTGCGTCGAGTAAACCAGCTGGCGAGGATGCGACAAGCGAACGGGGTGCGTTCCCGCGTTGGAAAGGTTGCCTCCCCACCAATAGCTTGAACCGCCAGCAAACTCCACACCCTCCACGATGATCAGCACGTTGGGATTGATCGCCAAGATTCGATTGCCGCATCGCTCCGCCGCCAGCCTCCAGTCGGTGAGGAGGTTGCCGTCGCCCCAGGTCGCCGGTCCGTGCGGCTCGTTGTGCAGATCAAACCCAACGACCGTCTGGCACTGCTTGTAGCGCTTGGCCAGCGTTTCCCAGTCTCGGATCCACTGCTCCTCGGAAACGGCGCTCGAATACCAAAGAGCGGACTGACCGTCTTTTGTCGGACGGTGTCGGTCCAAGATCACCTTGATCCCCCGCGTCTGGCATCCGAGGATCAGTTCGTCGAGTACTTCCAAGGGCGTTTTGCCCGCGAGGTGCGGATTCAACACGAAGTTGATGCTCGATGTCGCCGCACCTGGCCGCAAAATGTCGTTGGAATACGGAATGCGAAGCGTATTGAACTTGAGGGCGGCGATCTGATCGAGCATGGAGTCCATGCTTCGCGTCCAGAGTCCATGCGGCGCCATGGTCTCGGTCTCGAATCCAAACCAGTTCACCCCGGTCATGCGCCATTCTCTGCCGTTGCTCGGATGAACGATCCGCGAGCCCCGCGTGGTCAGCCATGGGGCCACGCCCTTCAGCTTCTTTGCAGGAGATCCACCGCCCGAACTGCGATCATACGTGACCGAGACGTTGGAGGGAAAGGGCGTACCGGAACCGGCGCCGCCGATGAACCCAATCCCGACCGTGCCGCCCGGTGGGATGGTGACGTTGTACGGCGCTGGCTGAAACACGTAGCGCGGGCTCGAGTGCGACAGGATCGACGCGTTCCACACTTGGGTGATGGAGCGGTCCAGGTCGAAGTTGAGTCGCCAGTTGACCGCGTCTTGGTTGCCAACATTGGTCAGGTCGAACGCGCCCTGAAACCCTGAGCCCCAATCGTTATCGAGGCGATACGTGACCCGGACGTCGGGCTGTGCCCAAACCCCGAGGGCGACGGCCCAAAGGAACACCGAAGACAGGGCACGAGTGACCACGCCTGCATCATAACGCAGCCCGTCCGGCCGGCCATGACTTTGGGCCGTTGGACCCAACCGCGCCCGGAATCTCCAAGGGGTACCCTACCGGGTCGGTATGGGCACCCCAATCACGATGACTCCGTCGGGCCTCGACGTTCCGGCGCAACCGATCATCCCCTTCATCGAAGGCGACGGCACCGGTCCCGACATCTGGGCCGCCAGCGTGCGCGTGTTCGATGCGGCCGTCGAAAAGGCCTATGGCGGCACGCGCAAAGTCGCCTGGCAGGAGGTTCTCGCGGGGGAGAAGGCGTTCAACGAAACCGGCAGCTGGCTCCCCGATGAGACGCTGGAGGCGTTCAAAGCCTATCTCATCGGCATCAAGGGTCCGCTCACGACCCCCGTCGGGGGCGGCATTCGCTCGCTGAACGTGGCCCTGCGCCAGATTCTCGACCTCTATATCTGCCTGCGCCCGGTGCGCTGGTTCACGGGCGTGCCGAGTCCCGTCAAGCATCCGGAAAAAGTCGATATGGTCATCTTCCGCGAGAACACGGAAGACATCTATGCCGGCATTGAGTTCAAGGCAGGCAGTGAGGAAGCCGCCAAGTTCCTGCAGATGTTCGCCGAGGCCTACCCCAAGGAGTTCGGCAAGATCCGCTTCGGCACCGTCGAAAAGACCGGGGAGTTCATCCGCATGACCGGCCAAATGGCCGAGCCCACGGTCGAAGTAGGCCTCGGTCTCAAACCGGTCAGCAAGCAAGGCAGCATGCGCCTCATCTATGGGGCGATCGACTACGCGATCAAGAACAACCGGAAAAGCGTGACCCTGGTCCACAAGGGCAACATCATGAAGTTCACCGAAGGCGCCTTTCGCGACTGGGGCTACGAGCTTGCCGAAACGGTGTTCGGGGACCATTGTTACACTTGGGCGCAATGGGAGCGCACCAAGGCCGAGCGGGGTGAAGCGGCTGCCAACGACGAGCAAAAGGCCGCTCTCGCCGCGGGCAAGATCCTCGTCAAAGACGCGATCGCCGACATCACGCTGCAGCAGGTGCTCACCCGACCCGACGACTTCGATGTCATTGCAACCCTCAACCTCAACGGCGACTACCTGAGCGACGCGCTGGCCGCGCAAGTTGGCGGCATCGGCATCGCGCCTGGCGGCAATATGAACACCGTCACCGGCCACGCGATCTTTGAAGCGACCCACGGCACCGCGCCGAAATATGCCGGGCTCGACCGCGTCAACCCCTGCTCCGTCATCCTCAGTGGCGAGATGATGTTCCGCTACATGGGTTGGACGGAAGCTGCCGACCTCATCATCAAGGGCGTCGAGGGCGCGATCGGTTCCAAGCGCGTGACCTATGACTTCGCCCGCTTGATGGATGGTGCGACCGAGATCAAGTGCTCCGAGTTTGGCGACAACATCATCGCCCATATGGACTAGGCGTCGCGATATCTTTCGGCAAGCCACACCCAGCGATTCTCGGCGATGGCTTGCCGAATCTCCTGCATCATCCGCGCATAGAACGCCAAGTTATGCAGCGAAGCCAGGCGCTGGCCCAGCGGCTCGCGAGATTTCATCAAATGGTGAATGTACGCTGCCGAATAGCGTTCGGTTAACGGGAAGACGCTGTTCTCATCAAAGGGTCCATCGTGCTCGGCCCACTTGGCATTGAGAATGTTGACCCTGCCGTTGAGCGTGTAAAGCGTGCCATGACGTGCCATCCGGGTGGGCAGCACGCAATCGAAGAGGTCGACACCGCATGACACGGCGTGCAGGATGTCCTTTGGGTGGCCGACGCCCATCAGATACCGAGGTCGATTGACGGGCAACAAGGGGGCAGTATGCGCGACCACGGGATACTGCAGCTCAGTGGGCTCGCCAACGCAGACACCGCCAATCGCGACCCCGTCGAACGGCAAGGCACTGATCGTCGCCGCCGACTCGGCCCGCAAATCGTCGAACACGCCCCCCTGGACGATCCCAAAGAGTGCCGTCGCTCCGCGCTCGACATCCACGCTCCTTTGCGCCCAATCGTGGGTTCGCCGCATGGCCCGCACCACGTCGTCACGGGGGGAAGGATACGGCGCACACTCATCGAGGACCATCGCGACGTCCACACCCAGACGTCGCTGAATCTCGACCACGGACTCCGGCGTCAAGGTGACGGGGCGGCCGTCGAGGTGCGAGCGAAAGTGCACGCCGTGGTCATCCATCGTGCGAATCGCGCTCAGACTCATCGCTTGGTAGCCGCCCGAATCCGTCAGGATCGCGCCCCTCCAGCCCATAAAGGCATGCAGGCCGCCCAGCCGTTCCACGCGCGCTTCACCCGGCCGAAGGTGCAGATGGTAGGTGTTGCTCAAGACGAGCTGATAGCCCAATGACTCCAGCTCCTCGGCGGTAACTCCCTTCACCGACGCCTGGGTGCCCACGGGCATAAAGGCTGGCGTCTCGACGGCTCCATGCCGGGTCTGGAGCCGCCCCCGTCGGGCCAGGCCGCAGCTTCCCAGGACCTCCAAGCGCGTCATGCGTCAAGCCCGTATTGCGCCAAGTCAATGGCGCGCAGACAGGCCGAAGCCTTCCGCTCCGTCTCTTCCAGTTCGCGCTCGGGAACGGAGTCGTACACGATCCCCGCCCCCGCCTGTACGTAAGCACGCTCACCCTGGAGCAAGATGGTCCGGATGGCAATACAAGTATCCATATCGCCGGAAGCGCTGAAATAGCCGACGGCCCCGGCGTACAGTCCGCGCCGCGTCGGTTCCAATTCGTCGATGATCTCCATGGCCCGCACCTTCGGGGCGCCGCTTACGGTTCCGGCCGGGAAGGTCGCACGAACCAAATCGAACGCATCGAGGTCCGACCGCAGGGTCCCCGTGACTTCGCTGACGATGTGCATGACGTGGCTGTAAAGCTCCACCTCCATCAGTTCTTCCACCTTGACGGAGCCGTACTCACAAACCCGGCCCAGGTCGTTGCGACCCAGGTCGACCAGCATGATGTGCTCAGCGCGCTCTTTCTCATCGCTCAAGAGTTCGGCAGCAAGGGCAGCATCCTGTTGCGGCGTCTCCCCGCGGGGTCGGGTGCCAGCGATGGGACGCACCCTCGCTCGTCGGTCGGTCAGCGTCACCAGCGCCTCGGGCGAGGCCCCGATGACATCGAAATCACCAAACCGCAACAGAAACATGTAGGGCGAGGGGTTCAGCGAACGGAGGGCACGATAGATGGTGAGCGGATGGGCGCGCACTGAGGTCGAAAATCGCTGGGAAACGACCATCTGCACCCCGTCACCCTCCGCGATGTACTCCACCGTCCGGCGCACGGCTTGCTTGTAGTCGTCCGGCGTCATGTTGCTCAGGACCTTGCCCCGATCGCCTCGGGCGGCAGGCAGCGTGGGCAACGGTCGGCGAAGCCGGGTCACGATGCGCTCGATCTCGGCGACGGCACGATCATAGCCATTTGCCGTCGGCTCGGCCAGGACAATGATCCGGATCAGGTTCCGAGCGTGGTCAAAGACCACCACGGCGTCCGCAACCATCATCGCCATATCATCGATGCTGAGATCGTCTTCGGTGTTGTCGGGCAGACGCTCGAAGAACCGCACCAGGTCATAGGCCATCATCCCGACGGCGCCGCCGATGAAGCCCGGCAGGTTCGACGCGTCGTGGGTGACCTGCGGTCCCAGCGCGTCCTTCAAAAGGTCCAAGGGGTCTTGGCCTTCGGCGAGTTCGGACCGTGACTCGTCGCGCCCGGTGACCCGACGCACCGACCGCCCCCGAGTTCGCAGCACGGTCTTGGGCCGCACGCCGAGGATGCTGTACCGGGCAAGTCGCTCGCCACCAGTCACGCTTTCAAGTAGGAAACTATACGTCTCGTCGTGGGCCAGCTTCCAGTAGGCGGCGACCGGCGTTTCAATGTCGCCGAGCACATCGCGGACGACGGGAATCGGGCGGCCCTCCGTGGCTCGGTCGAGGAACTCCTCCTTCGATGGGCTCAGCATCGACGTTCCGTCCCCCGTAGAGACGTTCGGCCCCGGCTAGAAAGTCGCTCGGGATTTGGTCCTGCGCAAGAACACGCCATCGAATGCGAGTGTATAACGTCGGCGCGACGGTCGGCATGTTACAATCGGACATGCCTGGCTGGACACGTTACACCGGCAAGATCGCCGTTTTAAACCAGCACGACGTGGATACCGACCGCATCATCCCGGCTCGGTTTCTGTCGATGGTCACGCGCTCCGGCTATGGCGAGCTGCTCTTCAGCGATGTGCGGTCCGCCGAATTCCCACTTGATCAGCCTGAAGCGAAGGGCGCGTCGATTCTCGTCGCAGGATCGAATTTTGGCTGCGGCTCCTCGCGCGAGCACGCCGTCTGGGCAATTCAGCAGGCTGGCTTTGAGGTGGTGATCGGCAAGCGCACCGAGTCGATGGCCGGCTTCAGCGACATCTTCCGCCAGAACGCCGCGAACTGCGCGCTGTTGCTCATTGAGTTGGACGCGGAGGCGTTCGACGCCCTGGCTCAGCAAGGGTCTGGGGCTGAAGTCACCGTTGATCTAGAAAGTGAAGTCGTGATCGCCCAAGCGATGCGGCTTCCCTTTACCCTTGATCCCGCGCTCAAGGCTCAGTTTATCAAGGGGCTTGATTTGATTGGATCGACCCTCGAATATGCCGAATCCATCGACCGCTACGAATCGCACAGCAAACTCTTTGTCCCGCCACGCGTCTAATCCAACGGACAGGTTTACCCATGATCGCCCTCTTGCTTCTCGCCGCTCTTGCACCCGCCACGCTCGGAACCGTCGAGCCACCTCAGGCCGCTGGCCAAGCTGCTCGACAGGAGCAAAAGAAGCCCCACAACCCGCGGCGCGTGCATCAGCTTAACGATCTGAAACGCGTCGAGGTTTCGGTGGGAGACAAAAAGTTCATGGCATGGGTCATGGACAACAACAGCAAGATCATGGAGGGCATGATGCACCTCAAGGATGCCGAAGTGGATGCCGACGACGCGATGATTTTCGTGTTTCCCAACGACGATTGGCGCGGCTTCTGGATGGAGAACACGCTCATCCCGCTCGACCTGGTGTTCGTGGATTCAAAAGGAAAGATCGTCAACATCGCCCAGGGCAAACCGCTGGATCGCACCACCATCTATAGCGAAGGGCCAGCGAAGTACGTCATCGAATTCAAGGCGGGAACGATGAAGCGTCACAAGATCGAACCCGGCATGACCTTCAAGATCCCCGAACTCAAGAGCGACTACCGGTAGGGAGTCGCTGGCTTGTGCGCGGATCACACGAATCGGCCGATTGCGCAAAATGCGGCGGTCAACGTTTTGGATTCGTGCAAGGGGGCTGCCGAGTTCACATGACCCTTTGTTCGAGATGACCCCAAGGTTTGCCAGCGGCGCCATAAATACAAAGGCCTCACCAACGGCATGCGGCGCGTAGCCGCATTGATCGAAAGTAAGGTGCCGCTGTCTTTTGTGCGGCAAACGTGTCGGCGGATTCCAGCCACTCGTCAACGGGCAAAGAGTCGTCGAGAAAGCAAATCATCGTCACATATTGGCAAGAATGAGATAGACATCTGTCCACTCTCGTGTATGATGCGCATGGAGTCTGCTGGCTTGGTCCCAATAACACGTTGCTGAGCAAGCGAATCGCAAAGGAAGAAATCGAAGATGATAGACCATTTGCAAATGTGGCGCGCCAGCGCGCTCTTTCTCGCTGCAACGATGCTGTCAGGTGTTGCCCAAGCCCAGGTCAACGAACCCGGCGTCTACCTGATGAATGAGACGTTTGGCAACCCGAACTCCGGAAAGATACTTCGGATGAACCTCATTGACCGGCAGGAATCGGCGTTCAACTACAGCCGCGACAACCTGAATCCATCGGTTGTTGCCGTCGGCGTCGGGGACTTTAACGAAGATGGCTGGGCCGACGCCGTCTTTACAAATTTCGGGGACGAGATTGTCATCATCTACCAAGTAGATGGCACTTTCTCGGGTGTGCTGCTTGTCGACGTTGAATTGCAGCCCGGAGAAAAGGTGGTCGGTGTGGGGCAGTTTGACGGCACAGGTCCCTCGGACATCCTGGTGCAAAATGGCGCCTCTCACCTCTCCGCGTGGATCATGGGCGGCATCTTTGGCACCGAAAGGCAATCGGTAGTCGATCTCGGCAGCTCTATGATCAGCGGCACCGATCGATTCTGCGGGTTTGCGGATGTAACCGGCGATGGGCTGGCCGATGTCATCCTCAACCGCTCGAAGAAAGACCTGAACTATTGGCTCAATACGGGCGGAAATGTCATGAGAGGAGGAAACGGCCTGCCGATTCGGCACTTTTTGCTGACACTTGCCAGCAAGGGGCGCCAGCAGGGGTACGGAAAGACGAACATCATGGGATCCGCTGACCTCGACATGGACGGCTCTCCGGACCTAATCGCTCGCGAGAACAAGGGCGCCGACCGCTACTCGGTCTGGGTCTATACCAATGATGGAACGGGCCTCTTCCCGGCAGCAGGGCAGACCCACTTTCGCAACACCAGCAACAAGAAGCCGATCGGCGTCGGCTTGCTCTTCCCCCCGATACCCTAAACGATCAGGCACGACCACATCGCCTACCCGTTGCGAGACCGCTGGGTAGGCGATGATTTACGCCACCACGATCTTCCCCTGTAAATGGGCATATTCGGCAACGCAGACCAGAACAGGCCGCTGCATCACACGGTGATTGCGTGAGACAGTCCCATGATCGACGTAGGGACTCCCGCCTCTGGAACTGATGGGAAGCCAGTTGTATTCCCGTGGACTTCACGCCGCCACACGCGGGATGCTCCATTGAAACCCCTGCACAGGCCCGCCATGGGACAAGCATCGATCGATGCCAGGCAATCGCCAACCAAACGAGCCATACGTTGTGATCAAGAAAGAGCATTTTTTGCAGAATCACGGAAGACCAACGATGACTCTCATGTAAGATGACGCTTAGAGTCTTGTGGCAACGCCGTGAAGAGTCGTTGCTATTTGAGCGACTCGAGGGAAGTGATCGAAGTTGATTAACCAATTGCAATTGCGGCGCACCAGCGCCCTGTTTCTCGGCGGGGCGATGCTGGCTGGTTTGGCCCAAGCCCAGGGCAACGAACCCGGCGTCTTTCTGATGAACGAGACGTTCGGCAACCCCAACTCCGGAAAGGTGTTCCGGATGAACCTCCTTGATCGGGTAGAGATTGAGTTTGGCTACGACCGCGAGGATGTGGATCCATCGTTTACTGCTGTCGGTGCAGGGGACTTCAATCTTGACGGCTGGGCGGACGGTGTTTTCATGGTGAATGGCAACACCATCATGATTGTTTATCATCAAGACAACAACATTCTCGGCGCCCTCAGCGTTGACACAGATCTAGAACCAGGTCAGAAAGTGGTCGGGGTGGGTGAGTTTAACGGCATCGGCCCTTCAGACATCCTTGTCCAGGATTCGCAGTTCAACCTCTCCGTATGGATCATGGGCGGTTTTGCCGGCACTGAGCTGCAATCCGTCGTTGCCCTCGGAAAATCAACGATCAATGGAACAGATCGATACTGCGGTTTTGCCGACGTTGACGGAGACGGACTTGCTGACGTCATTCTCAACCGAACGAAGAAAGATCTGGTCTACTGGGATAGCACGGGGACCGACGTCTCTCGAAACGGCGAAGGGAATCCTTTACGCTTTACGCTTATGACCCTTGCCAGCAAGGGGCGCCAGCAAGGGTACGGGAAGACCACGATCATCGGAGCGGCGGACACGGATAACGGCGGAAGCCTTGACTTGATCGCTCGCGAGAACAAGGGTGCTGACCGATACTCGGTGTGAGTTTACCAGAACAGTGGATTCAACACTTATCCGGCAGCGGGTCAGACCCACTTCCGCAACACCAGCAACAAAAAGCCGGTCGGTGTCGGCATGTTCTTCCAAACACCTGGTTAGGCTGCGGGCCGATGCGAAACATGCAGGTTGCCCGCCCCACTTTTGAGGGGCGGCGACCTGCGGTTTCCCGGTCCTGATCATGGGTGCAAGCACCCTCTGTGCATCCCGCTGCAATCCAGACCCTCTTCCGCAAGGGCAGCTTTGAGAAGCCGGTTGGAATCGGGAAGCTCTCCGAAGTACCGGACGTCAGATCGGATACCGTCCAAGGGGAGGACGAAGCCCAAGACCTCCTAGTATGAAGCCTCGCCCTTATCGGCGAGGAGGTCTCACTTTTCGCCACATGGGCTCTCGCACACTAGCAGAGGTTCAACGACGTCGTGTCGGGAACCCATCCGCCCCCGGTTAACCGTGCTTACCGCGCTGTAAGCATCCGGTCCACGAAGTCCGAGAAGTAAGGTCGCGAGTCCCACGGACCAGGCGCCGCTTCGGGATGGTACTGGATCGACTCCGCATCGGCGCCTTTGATCGCGATCCCCTCCACACTCTCGTCGTTGACGTTGTACTGCGTCACTTCGGCCTCAGAGCCCAGGGACTCGGGATCGACCGCGTAGCCGTGATTCTGCGACGTGATGGTCACTTTGCCCGTCCGCAAATCTTTCACGGGATGGTTGCTCCCGCGGTGCCCGAACTTCAGCTTGTATGTCCGGCCGCCGACCGCATGGCAGAGCAGCTGGTTCCCGAGGCAGATCCCAAACATCGGCCGCCGCCCAAGCAGCCCGCGCACCGTCTGGACCACCGGGCCCAACCGCGCCGGATCACCCGGACCCGGAGAGAGCAAGACTCCATGCGGCCGGTGCGACATGATCTCATCCGCTGAAGCCGTGCACGGCAAGACGATGCAGCGGCACCCCAGCGCCGCGAAGCGACGCAAGATGTTGTACTTGAGGCCGCAATCCAACACGGCCAGCCGAACGCGCCAGCCTTCCATCGCGTCATCCAACGGCTCGGGCCCGGCAACGCCCCAGGCATAGGGCTGCCGCGCCGTAACGGACTGCACGAAATCGGTTTCGTCGTAGGTCGGCAAGGCACGCAAGCGTGCGAGCGCAACTGCCGGATCGCCATCGGTGATCATTCCCATGGTCGCGCCCGCCGAGCGGATACGCTTGGTGATGGCGCGGGTGTCCAGCCCCTGGATCCCTGCAATGCCCCGCTCGGCCAAAAGCGCATGGAGCGTTTTGCGTGATCGCCAATTCGAGGGAATGTCGCACGCCTCCTTGACCACGAACCCGGCGACTTGGATGCGGTCGCTCTCGAAGTCGTCGTCGTTAATGCCGTAGTTGCCGACCAAGGGATACGTCAAGGCGACCAGCTGGCCCGCATAGCTCGGGTCGGTGAGGATCTCCTGGTATCCGGTCATACCGGTGTTGAACACCACCTCACCGACTGATTCCACGTCTGCACCAAGGGGTTTGCCCTCGTAGATCGTGCCGTCGCTCAGGATGAGATATCGCTTCAATGCCGTGTGAGAGGCCGCGCGGACCCTGCGAAGAATACCAGAGCGGCAGGGATTCGACGCCCCGCGTGGAAAATGGAACCTATGCCACGCCTTTGGACTGCCCTTTGCGTCGCCTTGAGTTTGGTTGCGGCGACATCGGCCCAAGAAGTCAACGGCCTCAAAGCCCCCCCCAGTGCCCGAGAGGATCAAGCCAAGTTTCACCCCAGAGTCGAAGCCGATTCTGCGGAAGCGCGCCTGAGAGGATATGCCGCGCGGCTCGCTCTGGAGGCGCTTTCACCTTTCGGTCAACTCAGTTGGCGCAACGTCGGGCCCGAAATTCAGGGCGGTCGTGTCATTGACATCGACGCGCCGAAAGACGATCCGACCGCGCTCCATGTCGCCTATGCGACGGGTGGGCTCTGGCGGACCAACGATTGGGGCATCTCCTGGACACCCCTGTTTGACACGGAAGCCGCCTTCGGGATCGGCGACATTGCCGTAAGCCGGGATGGCAAGACAATCTGGGTCGGCACCGGCGAAAACAACAGCCAGCGCACCAGCTACCAGGGCCTGGGCGTCTACAAGAGCACCGACGCGGGGCAAACTTGGACCAATGTCGGGCTCCACAACACCTATCACATCGGCCGCGTGGTCATCGACCCGCGCAATGAAGACGTGGTGTACGTGGCCGCGATTGGCCGACTGTATAGCGAGAATGATGAACGCGGCGTGTTCAAGACCACCGACGGCGGGAAGAACTGGAACCAGGTCCTCAAAATCAACGACCAAACCGGCGTCATCGACTTGGTCATCGACCCCAAGAACCCTGACACCCTGATCGCGGGTGCCTGGGACCGCAGTCGCCGCGCCTGGGACTTCCGCGATGCTGGCCCCGGTTCGGGCGTCTACCGCACGACGGACGGTGGCCGGAATTGGAACCAAGTCACCACCGGGCTGCCGACAGGAGACTCCATCGGCCGCATCGGTCTCAGCATCTGCGCCTCACAGCCCAACGTCGTTTATGCCTTCATCGATAACTGGAATCCCGATCCCGACTCGGCCTTCGCCGATGAGATGACGCCTTCAGGCGTGGTCACCCCGCGCCGCTTCCGGCGCCTGACCTCCGAGATGTTCGTCGAAGTCCCGCGTCCGGCCCTTCAGGCGTTTGTCGCAAGCTACATGCCCCAAGGGACCACGGTCGATAACCTGCTGACCAAGGTCCGATCGGGGGAGTGGACGATGAATGACGTCGCCGCGGAGATGGAAAAGCGCAACGAGTCGGTCTTCGAATTCGAACGCGCGATGAACGAGGTCTATCGCAGTGACGACAACGGTGTGACGTGGCGGCGGACCCACGACTATAAGCTCGGTTCGCACGGAGGCTACTACTGGGGCAAGATCGTGGTCAGTCCCACGGATCCCGACGATGTCTTCACCTTGGGCGTCATCCTGCTGAGGTCTCGTGACGGAGGCAAAACATGGGAGCGAAGCGCCCAAGGCACGCACGTTGATTACCACGCCGTGTGGTACGACCCCACCGACCCACGGCGCATCCTCATCGGCAACGACGGTGGACTCGACATGAGCGGCGACGACGGTCAGACCTGGCGCAGTCTCAACAATCTGCCCGTCGGTCAGTTCACCACGATCGCGGTGGACATGAAGACCCCCTACAACATCTATGGCGGCCTGCAAGACAACGGCACCATGAAAGGTCCCAGCACCTATGTGCCGGGACGATCTCAGCCCCATGCGTGGACGAGCATCGGAGGTGGCGATGGCTCATGGGTCGCCGTAGACCCGCGCGACGGCGGCGACGTCGTCTACATCGCCTCCCAATTCGGCGCCCACTCTGGCGTCAATCAGAAGACCGGCGAACGATGGAATGCCCGCGCCCCCAATCGACCAGGGGAAGAGCCCCAACGTTACAACTGGGTGTCTCCATTGATCATTTCGCCGCACAATCCAAACGTCATCTACCTCGGCTCCCAGCGCGTCAACAAATCGGTGGACATGGGCCGCAACTGGGAGTGGATCAGCGGAGATATCACCAAGAACCGCCCCAAAGGCGACGTGCCCCACTCGACGATCAAGGTGCTGGACGAGTCTCCGCTCAAAGAGGGCCTTATCTACGCCGGCACGGACGACGGGAAGGTGATGATGACCCCCGACGGCGGCACAACCTGGATTGACGTCTCGACACCTGCCGACAAGTGGGTCACGCGTGTGGTCGCCTCCAAGTACGACGAAGGCACGGTCTACGTGAGCCAAAGCGGCTACCGTGAAGACGACTTCACGCCCTACCTTTGGAAGTCCACGGACTACGGAAAGACGTGGACCTCGATCGCTGGCAACCTGCCGACCGAATGGGTCAACGTCGTCCGCGAAGACCCGACGCGCCAAGAGATGCTGTACGTCGGAACGGGACTTGGAGTGTATGTGACCTTTGACGGGGGGCAAAACTGGGAACCGCTGAATGCGGGCATTCCCCGCACTCCGGTCCATGACCTCGTGATCCATCCCCGCGAGATGGACCTCGTCATTGGCACTCACGCTCGCAGCGTATGGATCCTCAACGCGCGTTTGCTGCAGGGCCTGACAGACGAAGTTCGCAGCCAGGACTTATACCTCTTCCCCGTTCAGCCGTCCACCTACAGTGCGCAATGGGCGTACCGAAGACGACCCAACTGGGACAAGTCCACGCCGACGGAACCAGGCTTAAATGGATGGCTGTGGACCAAAACGCCTGGTGCGGGGACGGTGCGGCTGATCGATGCAAACGGAACGGTGGTCAAGACGGCCACGTTTGAATCGGGCCGCGGTCTGCAGCCGTTCTCGATCGACTTCCTGCTGGAGCCCGGAAGACTCGACACGGTTGACCCCAAGGCATGGGATCCGAAGACGCTCGCCGAGATCTTGGCAGACCCGTTCGCCGAAGTTCGACCAAAGTACGTTGGCCCCGGCGAGTACACGCTTGAAATCGAGGTCGCCGGAAAAACTGCTCGCGTACCGTGGACGATGCGCTCTGGCGGTGGCGGCGGCCCAGGAGGCGGTCGACGAGGTGGCGCCGACGGCTAAGCCGGAGCTCCCATGACTGGTCGCCAGCGCGTCGGGCTGGGGGCGGCGCTTCTCGGCGTCGCCCTCAGCCAAACCGCCGTGTGGCCCGGCGATGACCCGTTCGAGTGGCCCAAGGTCTTTGCCGCCGCTGCGTGCTTCCTCGCCGCGTTTGCCCTCTTCCCGCCTCGCGGTCGGAACTGGTTCCGCTGGCCGCTCCTGGCACCCTTAGCCGCCTACGAAGCGTCGTTCGTCGTCGCGATTCTGGCTTCGGGGGATTGGAAGCGAGGACTGCTTGGCTCCGAAGCGGTGGCCGATGGTTTCGTGGTCATCGCCCTTGGCTCCTTGGTCGTGCTTTGGGTCGCGGGCCACAGCGACGCTCCGGGCGTCGGGCGGAAGATTCTCGGCGCGCTCGTCATCGGCGCTGCAATCGCGGCGCTCTATGGCATCGCGCAGCGACTGCGCCTCGATCCCATCCCCTGGTCGCTCGATGATCCTTTGTTTGCTGCGCTTCGGAATCGGGTCTTCGGCCCTTTGGGCAACCCATCGTTTCTGGGCATGACGCTCTCGATGGCGCTTCCGGCAAGCATCGTTCTGTCGGCCAGCCGCGGGTCTCGAGCCGTGTTATGGTGGTTTGCCGCCATTCCGATCGGCATCGCTCTCGCGCTGACCGCCAGCCGTGGCGGCATTGTGGGCGCGGCGTCGGGGCTTGTCGTCGCGGGCGTCATGCTGCGCGGATTGGAGATGCCGCGACGCCTGTGGGTGGGGACCGGAGTGGCCATCGCGGCATTTGCCGTGGGGGCGGTGTGGACCCAAACCGCTCCCGGCACGGCCGTCGCGACCCGATTTATGGCGACCCATCCGGACCGCGGTTCCACAGAAGCGCGAAGACGCCTCGCGGAAGCGGCCCTTCAAGCGATCCCCCAAAAGCCCCTGTTCGGCTGGGGACCGGGCCGCGCGGACGTCGCCTTCCGTGAAGCAGGCCAGAACTTGTTGACCGCCCACCAGCAGGCCAATCCCTCGGCGCACAATTGGTTCCTTGACGCTCAACTCCAGCGCGGGGCGCTTGGGCTGTTCGCGACGCTGTGGGTGGTTTTTGTCACGGTGGCCCAACGTCGACGCCAGCCACAACGCGACCTGCGCGCCGCGTCGATGGCCGGTTTGGCGGCCTGGTTCGTTGGCATGATGGTGGGCTTCTCCACTGTCGGCCCCTGGCTCGCGGCGGCCGTTCTGTTGGGTTTGGCCATCCCGACGGACGCCGCCTCGGAGGCGATCTAGTGCATACCCTCTATCCCGAGCTCACCTTTCCTGATGCGCCCGCTGGGCGACCCTACGTGTTCCTCAACATGGTCGCAACCATCGACGGCAAGATCGTGTCTGGCGAACCCGACGAGCCGGTGGGCGACCTTGGCTCCGCATTGGATCACGCCACGATGAAGGTCCTGGAGGCGGCAGCCGACGCGATCCTCATCGGTGCGGGAACACTGCGCGCCACACCGGTTATCCGCTATCCGAAGGAGACGCTCCGCGTCGTGGTGTCCCGTTCTGGCCGCGTGCCCACAGACCACACGTTCTTCACGGATGCCCCCGACCGCGCCTACGTCGCTCGGCCACCGTCGATCCACGCGCCATGGCCGAATGTCATCGCGGTCGGCCAGAACGAAGTGGATCTTTTGGAGTTGCTCAGGTGCTTGCGTTCGGAGTTCAACGTTAAGCGACTGCTCTGTGAAGGCGGTTCTGAACTCAATGCCCAACTTCTCGCGCTGGACGCTGTGGATGAAATCTTCATGACCATCGCGCCCAAGATCAAGCTGGGCCGCACAATGCCCACGCTTGCCGGAGGCGACCCCCTGCCCCGCCGGTCGTTGCTCGAGTTCGACCTGTTGTCGTGCCAACCCGTCGCGAGCGAGCTCTACCTTCGTTATCGCCGGCGCAGCGAACGCGCGTGATCGAAGCGCTCAACCGGCAACTCCTCCTCCCTATGAGTTCAGGCACGCCTCGCTGCTGTGGTGATTTTCTCGCCGCCCCAAGCAACCCAAGGCCCTGAGCTCCGAAAAGCCCAAGGCACCATGCTCTTGATCGTAACGGCTCCAGGGGCCTCGTATCGGCTTGCCTAACCGGACTCTTTGACGTCCAGCTTCAGTTCGTACTCGTAGACTTTGGCGACGGGGCGATAGTATTTCTCCGTCTGAGGCCCGTTGCGACGGGTATAGGCGACATCGATGATCCCCGCATCGCGCAAAAAGCGGGTGTGGAAGTGAAGCGCCCCGCTGGCGACGCCAAGTTTGCGGGCAAGTTCCTCATTGGTCATGGCTTCTGCAGCAAGCAAGGACATGATTCCCATGCGTAAGGGGTGTGAGAGTGCCTTGAGTTGCTTTGAAGTCGAAATGGTCATACGGTCGAGCATGATGAACAAGTTAACAAGCAAGAACCATGCCGAAAGTCGGGAAGCATGTAAGAAATTCGGGGCGGAATTGCCTAAAAATGCACGAACTCGGGCCCAAAAATGACTGCTTCTAGCCCTTTTCCGTAGATATGACCGTCCCGCTTAATTCACAAGGCCGACAACGAGGTCACCTGGCGTCGTGGTTGACGCGGTAACCGTCCCCGATTCAGGGTCGTACATCGTGTTCAGCATTTGCCATGCCGTGCCAGGGCCCGCCCGCCGGAAAACACGGGCGCGGGGCTGATCACTCGGAAGCACACCGAGATTCGAGACATTGAACTGCGCGCCTACTGGTGCGCCGAAGGTGATCGGACTGATCCGGAACGCCGAGAGCCCGACCGGGACGGCGCCACCGGGAAGATCGTTTGGAGAAGGAAGCGGAGTCGCCGAGACCGTGGTCGGCGTGCTGACCGCGCCGGCAGGCGCGACAAAAGTAAGCGCGGTACCCGGGAACGCAAACGCGCCACCCTGCGGCAGGATTGTTACCAGCGGCGTGTCCTCATCCGCTATCCCAATACAAAATCCACTGAACGAGCGTGTGCGGGCGGTCGCAACTCGCGATGTTGTGTCCACCGTGGTGGAGAGGACGTGCCATTGTGGGGCGGCATCGGGACGGCGACAGATTCGAATCCGGTCTTCGGCGCCGGGCAAGACGCCCAAGTTGGCATAGGAGATCTCGACCGTTACTTCCGTGGCAAAGGTGATGTTGCCGATCCGGGCGCCGGAGTTGGGCAGCGCCGTGACGTTGGGCGGCGGTTCGGTCGGGTTCGGAAGGGGCTCAGCCGACAAAGTCACCGGCGCGGAGACGGCTCCCGGAGGAACGATGATCGTCACCGGGGAGTTGGGAATGGCGATGCGGCCGCCCGCTGGGTTGATGGTGATCGTCCGATCGGTCCGCCCGATACTCGACGACCCCGCGCAACCGGCCAAAACACCAGCTACTGCGGCCAGTCCGCCGCAAAGCCCGAGCAGGAATCGTCGCTGATTCATGTTCCGAACCATTCTACTGACAAAGAGACGTGAGAGCTAGCGTGTTTGCTGGTCGAATCGGATGTCCACACTGCTTTCAAGCCCATAACGATCGGTGGCCACCACGTTAAAACGGTCCGTCGTCTGTACTTTCGCCTGAATCGTATCGATGGAAAGCACCACCGGGGTTACCGGATAGGCAGGGAATGGCTCAAACCAAATGGGCCGGTCGTCGCGCCACGCCCCCACGATGGCGAGTCCGTTTGATGATTCGACGGTCACCGTGCCCGCCTCGCGATCCACCCGGATTTGGGGCCGCGAGCGCCGAGCCACATTCGGCGGATCCGCCGATTGGAACCAAGGGTTCACATTGAGCCGAGCGGCAAACCAGGCGCACCATCGCGACCGCTCGGCCGGCGTGAAGCGGATAGGCTCGGCGTTCCGGCGGCTTACCGGTTCGATGATCGTGAGGTGTCGATTGAATCGGTCGAAGCCGCGGGTCATGATGCAATACGGGTCGTCGCTGTGTGGGAGCCCGAAAGCGTGTCCCATCTCGTGCAGCGTCGCGCCGAGCGTTGTCGACGCCGAACCCCACACCGTGCTGCGACCGGCGCTGTCATCGAGCCCGGTATCGCCCAAGATCGTGGTGTCGGTAAAAACGCGCGTGACATCGGCCAAATTTTTGGGCCACGTATATATGCTGCCTCCGCCGAACAGGCCCAAGCTGCCGCCGCCGAGCGCCGTATGCGCATGGGCCTTCTTGGCCTCACGATCCCAGCGCGTAAAGCCCATGACGATGCAGTGCTTCACCTTCGAAGTATCGGTCTTCGTGGCGATCGAATCGTGGAGCATGCTCCAAAGCTCGCCGCCCTCCTTGGCGCGCAGTTCGGCCCCCGTCTGCGGCAGGCGACGGACCTGGAGATTCAGCATCCCGCTGGGCAGAAAGTCGAGCGTAAACGTCTTCCGGCCATAGCCCCCGTCGCGCATCTGCTCGGCGGCGACGCTTTGCAGCAGCTTCATGGCCACGTCCATGCGCTCGCGATAGTCGGTCGCCAAGCCGCCTTGGCCATCGTCATAGCCATCGGGGTCATCAGCGGCAAGCACGAAGGTGACTTCCA
Organism: Fimbriimonadaceae bacterium; assembly: GCA_046292875.1. GTDB lineage: Bacteria > Armatimonadota > Fimbriimonadia > Fimbriimonadales > Fimbriimonadaceae > JBKBQD01. The sequence goes on along the minus strand of JBKBQD010000006.1, from coordinate 31,312 downwards.
CTCTGTGGGTCGACGTCGGTTTTTCGTAAGTGAGATCGAGGGTCGACCCGTCGCTGAATTGCAGGCGATTTCCTCCGGGCCGAAGCTCCGCCAAACCGATGAAGCGGCCGTCGATCACATCGAACTTGAGTGGCGCAGCGCCCGTGGTCGTGTTCCGGACTTCAATGGCGTTGCCATCGGCACGGCCACGCAAAATCACGAGGGGATACGTGACTTTCTCGCCCGCTACGAAATTATCAATGGACACTGACGAAGAAGTCAGGGCCGCCACAACCATCCAGAGCATCGTACGATCGTACCTTTAGGCAAGGTCTGCCGCGACCGAAAACGGCATCGGGCCAAGCGCGAGTTCATAGGTCACCGGGTTGAGGTATTGCAGCGCGCCCGCAAACGCACATGGCGGCATCGCAGGTCGCACGGTCGCGCCATGACTGGCCCAGCAATAGCCAGAGAAGGACCCAAACGAGGGAATGATGGCCCAGTAGTCTCCGACCTTTTCGAAGACACGCGCAAAGGCCTCTTCGATCGCCTCCAGCGAATAAGGGCAAAAGACCAGGTTATCGGCTTGCGTGACGATGAATCCATCGGCACTCAGCTGTGCGGCGCAGTCCGCATAAAACGCCTCGGTAAACAGCTGCTCGCTGAGCGCGCCGTCTTCGTTCTCATAGACGTCCGTAGCGTCCACGACAATCAAATCGTAGTTGCCACTCCCCGTCTTCACAAACTCGAAGGCATCGGCAATGTGCAGGCGAACGCGCGGATCATCGAATGCGCCGGCAGACACCGAGGGCAAATGCTCGCGGCAAAGGCGCACGACTTCGGCATCGATATCAACCATGTCAATTTCCTGCAGCGACGCGTACCGACAGAGTTCGCGCAGGACGCCGCCGTCGCCACCACCGACCACCAGCGCGCGCTTCGGCTCGGACACGCTCAGCAACGGGATGTGGACGAGAGCCTCGTGGTAGGCCGCCTCGTCGAACTCAGTCAGCTGGATATGCCCGTCGAGCAGCAGCGCGCGGCCAAAAGCGGCCGTTTCGACGATTTCGATGCGCTGATAAGCTGAGGTGACGTCGCACAGCGTGCGCCGTACGGTGGCCGACATCGAAAGCCGATCGGCCCGAATGGGAAAACGCAAGGTGGTGTGGGGCATCGGCCCCTAGGGTGTACCCGATTCGTGCCCGACAGGCTCAGAACGTGATCGTCTTGAGTTCGGGAGACACCGTGAAGTCAGGTTCGGTCTTTGCTCGAACCTCCTCAACGGTCACCTCGGGGGCCAGTTCTTTGAGCACGAGGCCGCCTTCCGTGACCTCGAACACGCACAGGTCGGTGATGATGAGATTCACGACGCCCTTGCCCGTAAGCGGCAGCTGGCACTGCTTCAGCACCTTGGTTTCGCCCGCTTTGTTCGTGTGCTCCATCACGACGACCACGCGCTTTACCCCCGCCACCAGGTCCATCGCACCGCCCATCCCCTTCACCATCTTGCCAGGGATCATCCAGTTCGCGAGGTCGCCGCTCTCATTGACCTCCATGGCGCCGAGGATCGACAAGTCGATGTGGCCGCCGCGAATCATCGCAAACGAGTCGGCCGAGCTGAAGTACGTGGTGCCGGGAATCTCGGTAATGGTTTGCTTGCCGGCATTGATCAAGTCGGGGTCTTCCTCGCCTTCATACGGAAAGGGGCCCATGCCGAGCATCCCGTTCTCGCTCTGCAGCACGACGTCCATGCCTTCTGGAATGTAGTTGGCGACCAAGGTCGGGATCCCAATGCCGAGGTTCACGTAATAGCCGTCGCGGAGCTCCTGCGCGGCTCGCTGGGCCAATTGATCGCGGGTCAACGCCATCTTTTGAGTCTATCTTGTTCGACGCTCATCAGGTGCGCCGACCGAGTTGCGAAAGCGGCTGAGGCGGCGACGCGCCGGATGGAGGCGCAACCTTGAGCTGCTCCGCGGTGGGCGTCCCCACGTGGTAGGTGATGCGCCGCTCAGCCGTCCCTGTTGTTGTCCCCGAGGAAGTGACGTTGTCGATGATCGCCTGGACTATCCGGCCGGTTCCGTCGACGGCAATCGACATCCGAATGTTGCCGGCCACGATGCGCAAGATCTCGGCTTCGCCGAAGCGGTCGCGCACCTTTCCGGCAATCTGAACCTCCGCTCCGGGGATCAGGAACCGACTGATCGGGTTCTGACCACGAATGAGGTCGATGAGCAGGGGGTCTGCCTCGATGCCGGCACGCTGGAGCCGCAATTCCAAGTCGCGCGTGTTGACGGCGCCGCGAAAGCGCTGCTTCGACACCAAATAGACCACGTCCAACTCTCCTCCGGCATACGACCAATCCACCGCTCGATTGCGGAGACGGGCTCCGACCGGTGTCCACCAGATCTGAGCCTCGCCCGTAGCGCCCGTGACGGTGGCGCGAACACCGGGCAGCTTGCGATAGGCTTCGCCCACCTTTTCGGCCAGGCGCCTTGCCGCTGGGGTCCGGTAATTGACTTTGGGGACGTCGCTCGAAAAGCCGCTGACGGACCGAAACCCGCGCGGCGGACTTACGTCGACGCCCGACAGCGGTGAGTACCGGTAGGTCCACTGGATCCGAACCCCCGCGGCGAGCGTCGCCACTTCCAGCAAGCGGTAGTTCGACGGGTCGAACTCCAGCCGAGCCGACTGACTCACCCCGAGACCGGAAACGTCCCGGCGGACGACCAGTCTTGGCGACGTCGAGACGACGCGCCATCCGCCCAGGGCCTCCTGCTCCATCAGGTACTGGGCCATCGTGCCGGGCTCGATGAGCAGGTTCACCGCGGTTTCAACCTCCCCAACGGTGCTCGCAATCTTGCGATAGAACGACGCGCCCTGGGGAACGGTACGCTGAATGTACTCCCGCTTCCCCATATCGACGCTGTACCCGCGCGTCGGCGACACGAGGAACAGCAGGTGCCGCGCTGGCAGCCCAACCGCCGCAGGCTGCCTCATCTCCAAGCGAAACGCCTTGTCGGGATCAAAACTGAGGACGTAGGTCGCTTGGGTCTCCGTTGGCGCGACGCCGCGCGCGCCCAACCCAATGGTGCTCTTGCTCGTCACCTCAGCCCGAACCGGACTGAGACGCTGATAGGCGCCACGCGCTCGCTCAAACACTTCTTCCGGAGTGATTTCAGCGGGCGCGGCAACGAAAACGGCGACAAGGAGCGGCGACATCGTGGTGAGCGGTCCTGATAGTATGGACGCTCCGCATCGCCATGCATGAATCGGCCCCCGTTGCAGGCGCGGAGACGGCGGGTACACTCTGCGCTCGGCAACGGGGCCGCCAGTGCCCTGATTACTTCCCTGCCGATGACCGCAACCACCTCTTTTGAACGCCGACTCGGGGTGTCCCGTGTTGACGTTCGCCCCGGATACACCCAAGTCCACGTCCTCGGCCTGCGCAACGGCTTGGCCGAGTTACGGCTGGCGATCCTGAAAGCTGTTGCCGCAGCGGGCGTCTCGATCGACTTCCTGAAGCTCACGCATGACGGCCTCTCATTTCTCGTGGTCGATCACCACGCCGAAGCGGCCCGAGAAGCCTTGGTTGCCGCTGGCAAGCGTGTTTACATCCAAGGCGACCGCAGCATCGTCCTTATTCATGCGGTGAATATGCGGGACGAAGAAGGGCTCGTTGCCAAGATCATCCAGATCGCCATTGAAACGGGCGCCCGGATCGAACATGTCAGCGACATGCACAACCGCGCTCTGCTCGTCGTTGCCACGGAAGACGCCCCGCATGTCGCGGCGGCGATTGACGCCCAACTGGTGGTGACCGGCCGGTGATCAAGGTCATGAAGTTCGGCGGCACCAGCGTCGCCACTGCCGAGGCCCGCCAGATCGCCGCCAACCGCGTCGTTGCCGCTCGCGAGCGTGGGTTCCGCCCGGTCGTGGTGGTCAGCGCCATCGGACGGCGCGGCGCGCCTTATGCGACCGATACCCTGATCGGCTTGTTGCGCGAAATCGATCCGACCGTTGCACCGGACGCCCGCGAGCAAGACCTGCTCATGGCCTGCGGCGAAATCCTCTCCGCCTCGGTATTCGCACAAACGCTGCGCACCCTCGGGGCGCCCGGCGTCGCGCTGCTCGGCGCCCAAGCCGGGATCTTCACGGATTCCGCATTTGGCAACGCTCGCATCGAGCGGGTCGATCCCACGTTCGTCCTCGAAGTCTTGGAGTCCGGACGAATCCCTGTCGTCTGCGGCTTTCAGGGCGTCAGCATCCCCGAGGGCAACGGCCGCTTTGGCGAGATCACCACGCTGGGTCGCGGGGGAAGCGATACCACCGCCGCCGCCTTGGGCGCCGCGCTCCAGGCCGACGCGATTGAGATTTACACGGACGTCGACGGTGTGAAAACGGCCGACCCCGACATGGTGCCCCACGCACCGACCTTGGCCCAAATCACCTATGATGAGGTCTCCGAGATCGCCCATCTGGGCGCGAAGGTGCTGCACCCACGGGCGGCGGAGATCGCGATGCAATATAACATCCCGCTTTGGGTCAAGAGCACCTTTCTCGATGAGCCGGGCACGGAGGTCATCGCACGGAACCCTGAAAGCGCCAAGCAAATCACCGGCGTGACCCACACCGGCAAGCTGGTGAACTTGCAGTTCGATCTGGATACCGCCGAAGAAGAAGACCGAATGTGGATCCGCGGCAAGATCTATGAGCTGATGGCATCCTTCGGGGTGTATCTCTACATGATCAACGTGAGTCCGAACGGCATCGGGTTCGCCGTCACCCGCGAGCAGTTCCCGATGGTCGAGCACCTGCTTGATGGCCTCGTCCTCCCAATGGGCGGCGGCAACCGTACGTATCTTTCCCAACTTGGACGAACCGGCTCCAAAGAAGTCGAAGCCCAGGTGCGGCTGCTCGAAGAGGCGGGCGAAGTTCGTCGTGTGATTGCCGAGCTTACGGAAAGCTGTACGATGGTCTCGCTCGTCGGGAACGAGTACCTGCACCAGCCCGGGGTGTTTTACGCCGTGCTCTCGACACTGCACGAGGCCCAGATCCCGGTTCTGCAGACCAGTGACAGCGATTTCTCAATCTCATGCCTCATTCCTGAGGCAGAGACCGACCGGGCCGTCCGGCTCCTGCACGACCGCTTTGACCTCGCCTCACGCGGCCGGGTCGCCGAAGTCGCCTAGCCAGGCAGGGACCAGCCGTACTCGTAGTAGAACGACGGGGCAACCCTTTCGACGGCACGATCTCCGGCAAGCGTCAAGAAGAACCCAATCGGACCTGGCTCCAGGTCGTCATGTCGGCCGTTGTACTGGGTGCCGCCATACCGGGTGCCCAAAGCCAGCAACTCCATCTCGGTGAAGCGCGCTGCCTTGATGTCGTAGCGCCCGGTGCCGTAAAGCGAGAGCTTCATTCCGCGTCGTTGGGCCGTCGGATTCTGGGCGTCGCGGCGATCGGCCACTGGCCACACTCCCGCTGTATTGGCCTCTGTTCTACCAAAGAACTGCACCTGCGCGACGCCGTTCTCCACCGAAATCACCTCGGTCTTGATCACGGCGGACCGGATCGCATCGGCCCGGAACGACGACACTTGGCCGCGCACGTTGTCGACGAAGTTCAGCCGCACCAGCCGGTGCGTCACGAGGTCGGGCCAGGTCGCCTCAGCGCCGGGCGCGATCTCCTCCGGCATCACCCCTCGGGCCTCGTCTTTGCGGAACCACGCATAGTCCTGATTCCACGCCCGTGAGCGCCAATCGCTGTTGGTGTGCTCGCGAGGCAGGTCCCGCGAAAAGACGCGCAAGACCAGCCCATCCTTGGGGAAGAGGTTCTCGAATCGCACCACTTGCGGCGCTGTCGCCTCCGCGTTCGGGTTCATACGCTCAGATTCCGACATGGCGTTCCAACGCTCGAGAGCCAGCCGCAATCCGTCCGCGACACGCCGAGGATCGTTCGTGTTCCAACTCGCGAGAAACGCCCCGCTGGGTGTCGAGACATACGTGCCCTGGCGAGTGTCGGTCGGCTGCGTGCGACCCGCGTAGTGGCCCTTCTCAAAGAGCCCCTGTGCGAATCGGGATTCGGGGTCCGTGCCGCGCTGCAAGCGCGCCACCTCATCGGCGCACACCACGAATCGTGTCAGCAATTCCTGAACTTCGGGGTCAGACCAGACAGACTGCCTGGCAATCACGCCGTTGTTTCACGTGCAAGCCATGGGGTGGCCGTTCATGGCCCAGATGACGATCGGCTTGCCGGTGCGCTGACCTTCCATTACCCCCTCCCACAGGGTGGGCTTCCAGTCCAGCGCCTCGAACGAGGTCTCCGCCGGCTTCGGACGGATGTAGGTCCGCCACTCGACGAAGTTGCGGGCGTCCGGAATCGGAGCCTCGACTTCGGTGGCATTGACCATCAGAAAGAGCGGAAGGGACATCATCGTCGTTCACCCAGTATAAACCAAGTGATTATGGCAACCGGCGACGGCGCGTATCACGGAGGCGGATTTTGGGAGGCGATCGGGCCAGACTTTGCCGCTCTTGACCGGCGCGACACGGTCATCAGCGCGGACGTCTTGGACGCCTGGTTTCCCCCTTCTCCGCGGGTCGTCGAGGCGGTCCATCCTCACCTCGAATGGCTGATGCGGACCTCGCCGCCGACCAAAGGGGAAGGTTTGGTCGACGCGATCGCGAACGCACGAGGTCTCCCCAGTGAGTGCATTGCGACGGGTGCCGGATCGTCCAGCCTCATCTTCAATGCCCTTCGACTGTGGATGAGACCGGGGATGACCGCGCTGATCCCTGAGCCCACCTATGGCGAATACCGCCACGTGCTGGAGCGCATGCTTGGGGTCACAGTGTGCCCGTTTCCGCTCGACTCGGAGAACGACTTTGCGCTCGATGTCGACGCCTTCATCGCTGAAGCGCAAGGGGCCGACTTGGTCGTCCTCGTCAACCCCAATAGCCCCAACGGAAGAGCGTTGCCCGCCCAAGATGTGGGTCGCGTTGCCGTCGGGCTCCCTGCTTCAACCACCCTATGGATTGACGAAACCTACATCGACTATGCCGGCGAGCTGTCCTTTGAGAACGAGGCTGCATGGCGCCCCAACGTCGTCGTCGTCAAGTCGATGTCGAAGGTCTATGCCCTGAGCGGACTTCGGGTGGGCTACTTGGTCGCTGGTCAGGATCGCATCGAAGCCTTGCGGCGCTGGACGCCCCCTTGGGCGGTAGATCTCATCGCCCAAGTTGCCGCGACGGTGGCGCTGCACGACCGGAACTACTATGAGGAGCGGTATGCGGAGACACGGGCACTGCGAGCTTCCCTTCGCGCGGAGGTCGAAAATCGACTCGGCTGGCGTGCCTTCTCCTCACAGGCCAACTTTCTTCTCTTTGAACTACCACCGTCTGGACCGGACGCCCTTGAGTTGGACCGTCGGGCTCGCGAGCAGGGACTCTATATCCGCGCCTTTCCGCCGGAATCGGGGACCCTAGGACCGCGGTTCGTCCGACTTGCCGTCAAGCCCGCCGACGTTCAGGCCCGCATGGTCGACATCTTGTCTGGCATCGTTGGATCGCGCTGATTCTGCCAATCGAATCAGCCGCCGGACATAGCCGTCGGCGTCATAAACCTGCGCGCTTGCATGATCGGCCATGGCGACCTCCCACAGTTCGCCGCCCGAAGCTGCAGCCAATCTCTCGGCGTGGCTGCGGTCGAAAATCCGGTCATTGGCGTCGTGAATGATCAGCGCTGGCCTGCCTCGCCAGGCCCGTGCGGCACGCTCGGGGTCGATGTCGTCAATGGGTACCTGGCCCCGACGAATCGTTAAATGCGGCACCGGCCATAGCAGGATCGAGCCCATTGGGATTGTCGCGTTCAAGTAGCGATGAACGGCGGGCTTCAAGTGGGCAAAGGCGGCTTCGGTCGCGACGGCGTCGATGAGCTCGGGCGCCATTTCGCTGGCGAGCCAGACGGCGGCGCCGCCGAGGCTCACGCCGACGGCCACGACGGTCGGTTGCCGATCCCGGTACCGAGCCCGCGCCCAGCGAACCGCATCGAGCACGATCTCGGCCTCAGTCGCCCCAAATCCGCATTGTCGGATGGGGCTTCCGTCATGCCCCGGCATGGAGGGAGCGATACACTCATAGCCGTTCCATTCCAGCGGCGCGAACAGTGCGCCCCAGAAGGCCCGATGGCCACCGTACCCGTGCGCGAAGACGAAGACCACGTCGCCCTTCGGGTTGCCTGCGGCCAAGCCAGGTGTCACCCATGCCGGTGACTGAGTCGGTGGCAGTTCAATCACCATCGACTTGGCTGGGAGCGGAGCTGGCGGCACATTCGGGTGCAGGTAGCGGTCGGCCAAGACCCAGCTTCCCCAGCCATATACCGCCGTCAGGACCCCAAACATTAGCCATTTCCGATGTCGAGGGTTCATGCCTCCAGTGTAGGTCATCGCGAACCCGTAGAATCAGGATCCATGGTCACCCACCTTTCCTGTCGGCTCTGTGGAGCCGAGGTCCCATTCGGGCGGCCGGTCAACACCTGCTCGTGTGGCCGACCATTGCGCGCTCACTATGCGCTCGATCCGACCCGCTTCCCGAAAGAGTCTCTGCACGACCGTGAACCAACTCTTTGGCGTTACCGCGAGGTGCTGCCGCAGTGCCCGCCCGTTTCGCTTGGCGAGGGGATGACGCCGCTATTGCACGTTCCTCGCTTGGGCCAGCGCTGGTACGTGAAAGACGAAAGTCTCAACCCGACGGGAAGCTTCAAGGCACGGGGCATGAGCGTCGCCGTTTCGATGGCGGCTTACTATGGCATTGGCAAGGTTGCAGCTCCGAGCGCGGGTAACGCCGGCGGCGCGATGGCGGCCTACGCAGCGAGAGCGGGCATTGAGGCGCACGTGTTTTTGCCGCGCGACACGCCGCGGGCCTTCATCGAAGAGTGCAGGGCCCTTGGCGCCCATGTCAACTTGATCGAAGGGCTGATCACGGACTGCGGTTTGGAGGTCGCCAAACGGAAGGAGTCCGAGGGCTGGTTTGACCTCAGCACCCTCAAGGAGCCCTATCGCGCCGAGGGCAAGAAGACGATGGGCTACGAACTGGCGGAGCAAATGGAGTGGCGGCTGCCCGACGCCATCGTCTACCCGACGGGCGGGGGAACCGGCCTTGTCGGAATGTGGCAGGCCTTTGACGAGATGGAACGGCTGGGCTGGATCGGTTCCGAGCGACCCAAGATGATTTCCGTGCAGGCCGAGGGCTGCGCGCCCATCGTCCGCGCCTTTAAGCGAGGGGAGCGGTTTGCCGCGGAGTTTCCCAACGCCCAAACGTACGCCTCAGGACTGAGGGTCCCCAAAGCGATCGGGGACTTCGAAATGCTTGATCTGATCCGAGCTTCCGGCGGCACCGCGATCACGGTCAGCGACGACGAGATGCGCCACGGCGTGCGAAGGATGGGGGAGGCGACGGGAGTCTTCGCCGCGCCGGAAGGTGGGGCCGTCTTGGTCGCGGCCGAGAAGCTTACAGAGGCTGGATTCCTGAAACCATCCGACGTCGTCGCGCTGTTCGTGACCGGCTCCGGTCTGAAATACCTGGACTAATCGCTACGGAATGACCGCGAAGTCTTTGAGCACAAATTTCGGCTGTCGCTTTCCTCTGAAAGTGTCAATGGACGGCTGGATCAGCACAGAAACTTGTTCTCCGAGACGGACGTTCTCGAATCGGCTGGCCAGCCCAAAGGCGATGGTTTCCAAGTAATGGCCGTCTGATTCGAAGGTGACACGCACGTGTTCGGGCTTCTTCGTTGGGATGATCGAGCGAACCGTCAGCCCTTCGGACACAAACGTCGGCTCCTCGTTATCGTGGCCGAACGGCGCCAGACTCTGCAGTTGCTCGAGCGCGGCCATCGTGAAATCGGCCACCGACACCGACGCATCGGGCTTGTGAGCCACGACAAAATCTGCCGGCGACAAGCGCTCTTCGGCGTACTGGTGAAGCCGCAGCGCCAACTCATCCAATCGACTGGGGTCGACGCTGAATCCCGCGGCTTGGGCATGGCCGCCGCCACTTTCAAACACGTCAGAAAGTTCGCGTATCGTCTCTGCCAAGTTAAACTTGCCATACGAGCGAGCCGACCCCTTTCCCTTGCCGCCATCGATGGTGACGACGAATGCGGGCCGTCGATACGTTTCCAGGATGCGACCCGCCACCAACCCGACGATGCCCGGGTGCCAGCCTTCTTTGCCCACCACGATGACGTACCGCTCGGCAAGACCGTTCGATTCGATCATGGCGACGGCTTCTTCCTGCATCAGTGCTTGCTGGGCCCGTCGATCCACGTTGAGCTGTTCCAGTTGCTCAGCGATCTCTTGAGCTTCGACCGGGTCCTTCGTGAGGAGAAGCTTGAGGGACAGGGCCGCATCGTCAAGTCGACCCGCAGCATTGAGGCGCGGACCCAGCGCAAAACCGATCTGTCGCGCCGAGATGTCGCCCTGTCCGTTCTTGAACAAATCTGCCACACGGTAAAGCGCCTGCAAACCCACCTTCTTGGTACGGGTCAGCGCGGGGAGTCCGTGGCGAGTGATGATGCGGTTCTCATCGACGAGCGGCATGATGTCAGCCACGGTCCCGAGCGTCGCAAGGTCCAGAAAGTTGTTGCAATAGCTCTGCAGATGCTGATCGAGGTCTCGCGTGATGCCGTAGCAAAGCTTGAATACCACCCCAGCGCCGCTGAGACTCTTGAACGGATAGCGGCTGTCGTGTCGATGCGGGTTCACCACCGCGTGCGCATTGGGCAGCCGGTCGCCGCAGGTGTGATGGTCGGTCACCACGACCGTCATGCCATGGCTTCGCGCTTTCTCCACCTGCTCGAAGGCCGAGATGCCGCAATCGCAGGTCAGAAAGAGTTTAGCGCCCATCGCCCGCGCCTCTTCGACCGCGTCGTCCGAAACGCCGTAGCCCTGGCGCTCGCGGTGCGGCACGTGGACATGCACGTCACAGTCGATCGCCGATAGAAACCTCTTGAAGAGCGCTGCGCTCGTCATGCCGTCCACGTCGTAATCGCCGTGGACATAGATGCGCTCGCCGCGATCCCGAGCCCCAAGGATGGCGTCCCTTGCCGCCTCGTAATCTGGCAGGAGTTCAGGCGGATACAACGCGCTCAGCGAAGGGTTCAAGAATTCGTGGGCATTGCACGGGTCTTCGATTCCGCGGGCCACCAACGACGCGGCCACCAGAGTGGGGACTCCAAGTTCCTTCTGGAGCCTCTCCTCAACATCAAGGCGTCGTGCCGGGACATGCCATACGGAACCGGCGCCCGTGCGAATGGCTCTGGTCGTCCCGCCCAGATCCGCCATGCGACTAGAGTTTCTCGACCTGGTCGAACTCCAGTTCGACCGGCGTGTCGCGGCCGAAAATGTTGATCAGTACGCGAAGCTTCTCGGTCTTGTCGTTGATCTCTTCGATCTTCCCGGTGTAGTCGCTAAACGGACCTTCGATCACGCGAATCGCTTCGCCCTTGGTGAATGAGGCCTTCGGCGTTTCCTGCGAAGCTTCCAGATTGCGCAGGATGCGACGAACTTCCTCTTCCTCGAGCGGTACCGGCTTGTTGCCGCTTTGGACAAACCCCGTCACGCCGCTGGTCGACTTGACGAGCTTGAACGCATCGTCCGTCAGCGCCATCTGAACCAGGATATAGCCGGGAAAGACCTTCTTGGCGACGACCACGCGCTTGCCGGCTCGGGTTGCCTGCTCATTTTGGGTCGGGATCATGACCTGATAGATATCCCGATCCCAGATGCCGGCAACGGTGGCGCGACGCGTCAACTGGTCGCGTACTTTGTTTTCATGTCCGGCAATCGTGTGGACGGCGTACCATGATTTCGGCATAGGATTATCTGCTCACTAAAATCTTGAGCCCGAACTCAACCAGGTACCCCATCATGGTCAAGATGAGGATGATCAGTCCGCAGACGGCCATCACGACTCCGGTCAAGCGTCTCGTGTCTTTCGGGCTTGGCCAACTCACCTTCTTCATCTCGCGCATGACGTCCGCGAAGAACCCTTTGAGACCACCCCGCGACGCGCGCACGCTGGGCGTCGGCGTCCCGGCAGGAGTCCGTGGTTTATTGCTTCGGGGTTCTGATTTGGCCATGGGAATGCGATGCGAAATTCCGCGAGAAGAGGGGAATGGCGCAACCGAAAAGGATACCTCAGATACGACCGGGAACGGAAGACCGTTGCCCGGACTGAGCTACTTTTTCGGCGTCCGCGAAATGCTTTCGATGCGGTAGCGCTTCATGCCGCGCGGTGCCTGGAACTCCACTGTGTCGCCTTTCTTCGCACCAAAGATCGCCTGACCGAGCGGCGATTCGTCGCTGATGAACCCGCGATCGGTATCGGCCTCGATGCCCGCCACCAGCCGATACTCCGACTTCTGGTTGCGATCCAAATCCGTCAGCACCACATACGAGCCGTAGCCCACTTCGCTGGTTGGGACCTGTTCCGGATCCATCCGCACGGCTCCCGCGAAAATCGCCTTCAGCTCCGCGATGCGATTCTCAACGATCGCTTGCTCAAATTTGACTTCGTCGAGTTCGGAGTTATCCTCGCTGAACTCGCCATGTTGCTGGCTTTCACGAATGCGATCCGCAATTTCAGCACGCTTGCGAACCGTCAGGTCCTCAAGTTCCTGCGTCAGCGCATCGAAGCCTTCCGGCGTCAACAGGACTTCGCCGTCGGAATCGGAATGAAGATGGGAATCGATCATCGCCTATCTGTAGAGCCGAGTCGGTTCAAGGCTCGGCTATTATAACCGCAAATCTTCTATGCGACATTCCCGATCCCGTCGGAATCTTTGGGCGCAGCGGTTCTTGTGGATCGCCGCGCTTGGCGCGTTAACCGGTCTGGTTGCCGGACAAGGCGAGCCCGATACCCAGCTTCCCCCGCCGGATTTTCGCCCACAGGCCCTCATCCGCGTGGAAAAGAGCAGTCTTGGCCCTGATGTGATCGAAGTCACCATGATGGACCCCGACTATCCGGCTACCGAACTGCGAAGCCGGCTCGCCGCCCTGGAGACTTATCATGGACAGGCGCCGCGCGGGCTTCAGATGTACGTTTACGAGATTCCGGGCACGACTCCGCCGATCCGTTCCCTGCGAGCCAAGTTCGCCCTGGACGGCATTTGGCGCGAAGATGGCACGCTCTATCTCCAACCGCTCGCCCGCATGCTTGCCGGGGTCGCCGAGCCGCACAGCATTAGGGATGCGATCATCATTTTCGATGGGCTGGTGCCAAGCGCCAACACACCGCAATCGTTTGAATCCAAGGCCCTGAAGCTCACCGGACAATCCATGCAGCAGCCTCCTGGCGTAGAGTATCGACTCACCCTGCTGGATCAAAATCCGGAGCAAATCGTCATACCGGTAGACCAAGTGGCGACGATACAGACCGAAAGTACTCCAGTCGCATCAGAAACAGGACTTTGGTCATGGCTCCTGATCGGGGGTATCGTGATCGCGGGTCTCAGTTTAGGGGCATTGGTATACTTCGCCGTGCTTCGCCCGGGTTCCCGACGAATGAATTAAGAGCGAGAGTTGCACCTATGCGCGACCCGAACACGATTACGATCCACGAACTCATCGAAATTGGCTATTACGAGAATGCCTCAGACGTTTTTCTGAAGGCAGATCAGAAGCCCATGATGCGGCAGCACAGCAAGGTCAAGCCGCTCCCGGGTGACTTCCCGGTGCTCACCGGCGACGACGTTCACCGCATCGTGCACGAAATCATGACCCCAAAGCAGGCGCGGCACTTCGAGGAGCATATGGAGATGGACCTTGCCTTCGCCGTCGGGGATCTCTGCCGTGTGCGCACCAATGTTCACCGCCAGCGTGGTACTCCCGGTGTCGTCTGCCGCATCATTCCGCTCCAAATTCGCCAACTCGAGGAACTTGGGCTTCCGCCCGTAATGGCGGAGCTCACCAAGCATCGTCAAGGGCTCATTCTGGTTACTGGACCCACCGGCTGCGGCAAAACGACGACGCTCGCGGCGCTCATTGATCTGATCAACCAACAGCGGCCGTGCCACATCGTGACCATTGAGGACCCGCTTGAGTTTGTCCATAAAGACAAAGAAGCCTACGTCACTCAGCGCGAGATTGGGATTGACACCGAAGACTTTGGACCTGCCCTCCGTGCCGTCGTCCGCGAAGCGCCGGACGTCATCCTCATCGGAGAAATGCGCGACGTCAACACCATGAACGTTGCCATGCAGGCGGGTGAAACGGGCCACTTGGTCTTCTCAACGGTTCACACGTCCAGTGCCTATGAAACTCTGGACAGAATTATCAACATGTTTCCGCCCCACGAGAAGAACCATTTGTGCCTTCGACTCGCCAATAGTCTTAGAGCCATCGTTGCGCAGAAACTGGTTCCGCGCGCCGATGGCGAAGGTCGCGTTGTGGCAAACGAAATTCTGATCTGCACCCCCACGGTCAGCAAGAAGATCGAGGACGGCCATTTCGGCGACCTGTATCAACTCATGAATGAAGGTGAATTCTGGGGAATGCAGACGATGAACCAAAGCATCTTGCGCCACATCAAGGCGGGTGTTATAACAGAAGAGATCGGTCTGAACTACGCTGGGCTCGCATCGGAGCTCCGTCAGATGATACGGCGATAGTGACGACCCTCTGGAGCAGGCCGTGAGCATCACCATCGACGCGCTTCTGCACGACCTTGTCGACCGCGACGCGAGCGACCTCCACCTCAAGGCGGACGCCGTCCCGGTAATGCGAATTCGCGGCGAGTTGGTGCGCGCCACCGACTATCCCGTTTGGTCGGCGGAAGACATGAAGGAGGCCCTGCTGGGGATCCTGAATGAAGACCGCCGCAAGCGCCTGCTCGATTTCAAAGAGCTTGACCTTTCGTACCACGTCCCCGGGCTCTCTCGTTTCCGCGTCAACATGTTCTGGCAACGTGGAAAGCTGGGCGCAGTCTTCCGCGTCATCCCGTTCAAGATCAAAACGATCGACGAGTTGCGGCTGCCCCAGGTCACCAAGCGCATTGCCATGATGCCTCGCGGCCTCGTATTGGTCACCGGACCGACTGGTTCAGGAAAATCCACATCCCTGGCCGCGATGATCCACCACATCAACAGCACCAAGCGGTGCCACGTGATGACGGTCGAAGATCCGATCGAATACGTGCACGCCGACCAAAAGAGCATCATCAACCAGCGCGAGCTTTCAACGGACACGCACACGTTCGCCGACGCGCTCAAGCACGTCATGCGGCAAAATCCCGACGTGATTCTCGTCGGTGAAATGCGCGACCTGGAAACCATCTCACTCGCCATCACCGCGGCCGAGACGGGACACCTGGTGTTCTCAACCCTCCACACGGTGGACGCAGCGCAGACCATCGACCGCATTGTCGACGTCTTCCCGCCTGAGCAGCAGGCGCAGATTCGCACCCAGCTCAGCGTCACGCTTCAAGCCGTTGTTTCCCAAACGCTGATTCCCACGGCCGATGGCAAGGGTCGCGTCGCTGCCTTCGAGGTGATGACCGCCACTCCAGCCGTTCGCACGCTCATCCGCGACGGCAAGACGCACCAGATCTACCTGGACATTCAAACGGGCGCCGATCTCGGCATGCAAACGCTCGATAACTCTTTGCTGAACCTGCTCAAAGAGCGCGTCATCGACTTCGAGCATGCCGTCGCCAAGAGCAGCAACGTCAGCGAGTTCCAGCGCCGCGCATTGAATCAAGGCTTGGTCGAGGTGCCGGTTGGGTAGGATCGAAGGCCTTCTCGAACGATGCGTGAAGATGCAGGGCTCTGACCTGCACTTCAAGACGGACACCGGGCAGATTTACATCCGCGTGTTCGGCGACCTCGTCCATCTGGAAGAAGAGGCTCCCTATCCGAACGACGAGTTCCGACGCGACCTTTTCCAGTTGCTCAAGCCGCATCAAGTCATGCGGTTCGAACGCGAGCTTGAACTCGACTTCGCCTTCGAGCTTCCGGGCATTTCCCGCTTCCGTGGCAATGCCTATCAGCAGCGCAATCACACCCAGGCCGCCTTCCGCGTCATCCCCTACGCCATCCAAACGATGGCCGACCTGAATCTGCCGGCCGCGTGCTACGACTTCATCGAACGCCCTCGTGGTCTCGTGCTGGTCACCGGTCCCGCGGGCTCGGGCAAATCGACGACTCAGGCGTCGATGATCCACCGGATCAACGAGACCCAGCCGGTCCACATCGTCACGGTCGAGGACCCCGTTGAGTTCGTTCACGACGATGCGACGGCCCTCATCAACCAGCGCGAACTTGACGTCGACACCAACTCCTTTGCCAACGCGCTCAAGTACGTCCTCCGCCAAGACCCCGACGTCATCCTCGTTGGCGAAATGCGCGACCTGGAGACGATCCACCTCGCCATCACCGCCGCGGAAACCGGCCACCTTGTTTTTGGCACCCTGCATACCGTGGACGCGGTCCAGACCATCGACCGCGTCGTCGACGTGTTCCCCACCTTCCAGCAGCAGCAGGTGCGCATGCAGCTTTCCGTCAACCTCGTCGGTGTCGTGTCCCAGACGTTGGTAAAGCGCGCGGACGGTCGCGGCCGTGTCGCGGCTTACGAAGTGCTCGTCGCCAACGGCGCGGTGCGCAACCTCATTCGCGAGAATAAGAGCTACCAGATCAGTTCTATGATCCAAACCGGCGCACGTGCCAAGATGCAAACTCTCGATCAATCGTTGGCCCAGTTGGTGGACCGGAAAATCATCACGATGGACGAAGCGCGCTCCAAGGCGAAGGACCCCGGCGAGTTCGAGCGACTGGTCGCCCTGGCCAAGGATGCCGCCGACAATCAAGTCATCCAAGAGCAGCGAAAGCGCGAAGAGTCGGCCCAACCCAAGCGACCCCAATTCCAGATCCGCGGCCGGGACCGCGCTCCCTTCCGCAAGTAAGTGGCCGAAGGGATCGACCCCGGTCTCTTTGATGAGAATCAGCGCACCGCGCCCGTGGCCGATGAGCGCCGCTTCGTCGACGTGGGGGCAATGGACCTCGAAGCTGGTGGTCGCCTCGAAGGCGTCACCGTCGCCTATGAGACCTGGGGAACGCTGAGCCCCGAGCGCGACAACGCCATCCTCATCTGCCACGCAATCTCCGGCGACGCCCACGCCATCGGCTGGTGGGACCGCATCATCGGGCCCGGCAAAGCCATTGATACGGATCGCTTCTTTGTCATTGGCCAAAACGCGCTGGGCGGGTGCCAAGGCACCACCGGCCCATCGAGCATGGCGCCCGATGGGCGACCCTACGGCTCACGCTTTCCCATCCTCACGATGCGCGACATCGTCGAGGCCCAGCGTCGGCTGGTGGATTACCTTCAGATCGAGCGCCTTCACGCGGTTGCGGGAGGCAGTATGGGTGGCGTCAATGCCATCGCCTGGACGGTGCAGCAGCCGTCCCGCGTTCGCAAAGCTTGGATCACCGCCTCGGGCCCGCAGCGCAACGCCATGCAGATCGGGTTCAGCGAGACGGCGCGCCAAGCCATCATGCGAGATCCCAAATGGCGCGGCGGTGACTATCCTCCCGACGATCCGCCGTTCCATGGCCTCACGGTTGCCCGCATGATCGGGCACCTCTCGTACCTGAGTGAGCACGCTTTCGACGCCAAGTTCGGGCGGCGGCTTCAAGATAAAGCACGATTCGACTACACGTTCGATGTGGAGTTCCAAGTCGAAAGCTATCTGCGTCACCAAGGAGAAAAGTTCACGCGCCGCTTCGACGCCAACAGCTTTCTCACGCTTTCGCGAGCCATCGACTACTTCACGTGCGAGTCGCTCGAAGCATCCCAGGCCGAGTACCTGGTGACCGCATTCACCAGCGATTGGCTCTATCCGCCCCATGTCTGCCGCCGTGTCCACGAGTTGGCTCTCCAGGCCGGTCGTCCGAGTCGCTTCGTGGAGGTCGACCTGCCCTATGGGCACGATGCCTTCTTGCTCGATGGGGAGCTCCAAGGCGCGGCGGTGCGCGCGTTCCTTCATGACGAAGCCTGAGGCGGCAATTGCGGTGGGGTAAGGTCACCCTGCATGGTCGCCGCGAGACTCAACCGCCTTTTCGCCGCCGACGGCAAGTGCTTCGATGTCGCCATCGACCATGGATTCTTCAATGAGCCTTCCTTCCTGACCGGCATCGAGGATTTGCGCGCGGCCGTGTCCGCCGTCGTCCGCGCCGGCCCCGACGCGATCCAACTGACGCCCGGTCCGGCCCGTATCCTTCAATCCCTCCCCGGACCAACGAAGCCAGCGCTCGTGATGCGGACCGACGTCGCCAACGTCTATGGAACCGCGCTGCCGCGAACGCTGATGAGCGAACTGATTGACGAGCCGGTGGACCTGGCCATTCGCCTGGATGCCGCCTGTGTGGTCGTCAATCTCTTGCTTTTGCCGGACCAGCCCGAGCTCCACCGCGACTGTGTCCGCAACGTGTCGCGCCTCAAAGCGCAGGCAGAGCGGATGGCGATGTCGCTGATGGTGGAGCCGCTGGTCATGAAACCCAACGACGCGAGCGGCGGCTACGGCGTCGATGGCGACCTGAACAAGATCCGCGCCTTGGTCCGCCAAGCCGTTGAACTCGGGGCCGACGTGATCAAGGCCGACCCTTGCGATCCGATCGAGGAGTATCACCAGGTGGTGAACGTCGCTTCCGGGGTTCCGGTGCTTGTTCGGGGCGGTGGTCGCGCCCCAGACGACATCATTCTCTCGCGCACCGAATCGGTCATGGCTCAAGGAGCCAAAGGCATCGTCTACGGTCGCAACGTCATCCAGCACCCCGACCCAATCGCCATGACCCGTGCCCTGATGGAGATTGTCCACCGACCCCGATGAAGACCGTTGGCTTCGGAATTATTGGCGGCGGTCTGATGGGACGGGAGTTCGCGACGGCCGCTGCGCGATGGTCACACGTTTCCGAAGTCTCGGCGCGTCCCGTTGTCGTCGCGGTGGCTGACCCGTCAGAGCAAGCCCGGACATGGTTCACGCGCCACGACCCGAACATCGCTGTTTACGAGGATTATCGTGCGCTCCTGGTCCATCCCGAGGTCGAAGCGGTTTACGTCGCGGTACCGCATCGCCTGCATGAAGAGACCTACCTCGCCGCCCTCCGAGCCGACAAGCATCTCTTTGCCGAAAAGCCATTTGGCATTGACCTTCCTGCCGCAGAGAAGATCTGCGCTGAAGCGAAACGACGCCCTCACCTTTTGGTGAGAGTGTGCAGCGAGTTCCCTTTCTTTCCGGCTGTCCAGCGCATGGTGAAGCTGGCAGAGGAGAACGCTTTCGGCCGTTTGCTTGAAGTACGAGCGGGCTTTCTGCACTGCAGCGACATGGACCCCAACAAGCCCATCAACTGGAAGCGACAGGTCGAGACGAACGGGGAATACGGCTGTATGGGCGACCTCGGCCTGCATGTGCTGCATGTCCCGCTTCGCCTCGGCTTCAAACCCCTTGACGTGCGCGCCATCCTCAGCAACATCGTCGACGAGCGCCCCGATGGCCGGGGAGGAACGGCGGCGTGCGACACATGGGACAATGCAACGCTCTTCTGCCAAGGTCCCGATGGCGTCCCCATGACCTTCGAAATGAAGCGTATGTCCCCCGGCGATACGAACACCTGGTACCTCCAGATCCATGGCACCCGCCTCAGCGCCGAGTTCTCAACCCACCGACCGAAAACGCTGCGAACCATGCCCTTCAAATCAGGCCAACCCCAGGCTTGGGTCGAAGAGGACCTTGGATCGGTTTCGCAGTATCCCATGGTCACGGGCGCCATCTTCGAGTTTGGCTTTGCCGACGCCATCCTCCAAATGTGGGCGGCGTATCTCGACCAACTGGGGGGCGGTACGCCTCGGTTCCACTGCGCGACGCCCGACGAGGCGCTGGCCTCGCATCGGCTCTTTACCGCCGCACTGGTGTCTCATCGCGATCAATGCGTCGTTCCTCTGACTGGGTAGCATCGCCGCATGATCCGCTTCGAGCCTCTTCCCAGTGGCCAGCATAGCCTGACCCCCTACCTCTGCGTCAACAACGGCGAAGCCATGATCGACTTCTACCGCCGAGCCCTCGGTGCCGAGGTTGACAACGTCATGTACGTGCCCGAGACAACGCAGATCATGCACGCCTCGCTTCGCGTGGGGGACAGCATGTTCTACATCAACGATGAATTTCCGCAGCACGGCGCATTGTCTCCCGCCACGCTCGGCGCAACTGGATCCTCCGTTCACCTCCAGGTCGCCGAAGGGATCGACGAGCTTTATGAGCAAGCAATCGCCGCCGGTGCGACGCCCGCCATGCCGCCAGAAGACATGTTCTGGGGCGACCGGTTCGGCATGTTCGTCGACCCGTCGGGCCACAAATGGTCGTTGGGCATGACCATTGCGAATCCGCCAACGGTCACGCCCGAAGAACTCAAGCAGATGTTCGACTAATCGTCGCGACGGACGTTGGGCCGATATCGCTCACCGTTGATGGTGAGCGGTCGGTCCAGAAGGATCGCGATCGCGTCCACTGGCGCGTAGAATACGCGGTCCCGAATCACAGCCCGCTCCGGCATGGTGTAGAAGTCCCGCTTGAGTCGAAAGCGAGACTCGCCTTCGGTGACGCGCACAAACTGGTCGCCGGCATCGATCAACAGGACGCGGCCGTCATTCATGACATCCACCTGCAGGCCCAGTTGGCGAGCGGTTTCGATCACCGGGACCATCACCGTGTCGCGCTCCCTGTAGGGCATTTCTCGCGGCATAAACCTCAGTTCGCGATTCTCGTACTGGATCGCCAAACCCCGCGGATTGTCGGGACCAGGGATGGGACGAGGCTCAGGGCCTCCACGGTACTCATACACGAAATCACGCTCGATCAGGGCTCCCATGCGGTCGCCCCTTTTGACGACTACACCGTTGTTTTGTCCCCGGCTGGTCTCGCCGACGATAATTCCGGCAAGCGTTCCGGCAAACAGTCCTTCAAACGGCTTTTGAATCAAGGAGCCAAGGATGAGTCCACCGAGCGCGCCGGTAAGCACCGCCTTGGTCGAGTCATCACCTTTGGGTCGCTCGAAGACCATCCGCCCGTCGCGGTCGGTCTTCATTCCTTTGGCGTCCAAGGCAATCGGCAGCGCCCGAATGACGCGTCGCTCACCCGTTGGAAACACGATATGCGTGAACTCCAAATCCATGTAGGCCGGATGCTTGTCGGTCTTGACCACAATCTCCACCACGCGGCCCTCGAAGACGGTGCCCCGAGGGACCTCCGTCGCTTCATTCACTCGAGCCACAAACGGGTCGTTGGGGCGGCTCTTGTTCATGCTCAGCTCGGTTTCAAACACCACCGGCACGACGGTATCGCGCCGCAGCACGATTTCGTTCGCCGTTGCCGTCGCCGCCAGCGTCGTCGCCAAGGCCATCGGGGCTACCCATCGGTTCATCATCGTTGCCTCCTTTCGGTTACTACGTTTCAACGTCGATCGTGACGTGAAGATCGCCATCCAAGCGTCGGACGCGAGCGATCCTCATAGGTGGCAACTGACCAAGGGTAGGCGCAAGTTCCCGCTGAACCCAGTTAGGCCCTGCTCCCAGCACCTTTGGACCCAGAAACAACTCGATGCGATCCACCACGCGAGCCGCCAAGAACCCCCCGATCGTGTCACCCCCACCTTCGACCAGCAGCTGCGTCATTCCTTGGTCCCAAAGCCAAGCCAGAACCGCGGTGGGGGCGAACCTGCCTGTGGGAGCGTCAAGTTCCACGTCAAAGGGTGCCTGAGCATGGCCGAGACCGACCAATCGCGCTACCGGACCGCCGTCCAGAAACAGCCGATGCCGGTTGGGGTCGAGCCGCCCACTTGGGTCGAGCACCAACCTCAGCGATGGGTTCTTGGCTGCGCGAACGCGATGCGTCAGCAAAGGGTTATCGAGCTCGACGGTGCGCCTTCCCACGAGCACGGCGCCATATTCGGCACGCAGGCGACGCCCTGCCGCGCGCGCCTTCTCCCCGGTAATCCATTGACTCTCGCCCGAAGGAAGTGCAATCCGTCCGTCCAGCGACGCTCCGACTTTCACCACCACAAACGGCCGAGACCGCCGCATGGCGGTCAGGAATGCACGATTCGCCTCGCTGGCCGCTTCACGCTCCAGACCGCTTTCCACGGCGATTCCGGCCCGCTCCAGCACCTCGGCCCCGCCGGACGCCTTCGGGTTTGGATCGGGCACGGCAAAGACAACGCGTCGAACGCCGGCCGCGATCAGCGCTTCCGTACAAGGCGGCGTCCGTCCGTGATGAGCGCAAGGCTCCAATGTGACAAACGCCGTGGCATGTTTTGCCCGGTCGCCCGCCATCCTCAACGCGACCACCTCCGCATGGGGTCCCCCGCGGGCATCATGAAAGCCCTCCCCGACGATTTCGCCGTCTCGAACGATCACGCACCCAACATGGGGGTTCGGCGCGGGAAAGCCGCGGCGGGAAAGGGCGATCGCCCGCCGCATCCAGCGGCTATCGCTTGCGGGACTCATGGTCCTCGCGCAACCCGGCGATGAGTTTCTTCAAGTTCTCCGAGGTTCCTTCGCGATATTCCGCACGAGCCCGCCTCAAGACGATGACCGCGCCCACCGCCGAGAGCATAAACACCGCAATCAACCCGATGGTGTAGCTGGTCGATCGCACGAGATAGCGTTCCTTGTCGGCCCTTGGCGCCTCGGCACCCGGACGATTCGCGACCGCCCATGGCCAAAGGAGCAGCATGGCAAATCCAACCAGCAACGATCCGATGGTTATGGCACGCCACATGACGATCCCTTGAGCGACGCCATGGCCGCCCGCCGGTCGGTCGCCCGTGAAACATACGAGCCCGAAACCAAGATCGAAGCCCCAGAGGCCACCGCTTCGCGAGCCGTCTCGGCATTCATTCCACCGTCGACTTCGACGATCAGTCTGGGCACCGACTCGCGAATCCGTCGCACCTTCTCCAGAGTCCACGGCAGGAAAGACTGCCCTCCCCATCCTGGATTCACGGTCATCACGAGCGCCATGTCGAGGACCGGTGCAGCCGCAAGGACGCACTCGGCTGGTGTCGCCGGATTGATCGCCAACCCGGCCTCCGCGCCATGATCGCGAATCATGCCCGCCAGCCATGCCGCATGATGCGTGGCTTCGGAGTGGAAGATCACGCGCATGCATCCGGCGTCGATGAACTCAGCCGCGTGCTTTTCGGGCGTCAGGGTCATCAGGTGCGCCTCAAATGGCAGATCGGTCAGCGTTCGGACAAGCCGCACGACCTCCGCGCCAAAGGTGATCGGTGGCACGAACTGCCCATCCATGATATCGAAATGAATCATGTCTGCCCCGGCCTGCTCCATGGCAATCACGGCTTCTTCCAACCGACCGGCGTGCCAGGAAAGAATGGACGCCGAAACGAGAGGGCTGCTCACGGCTGAAATTCCTCGGCAGAAGCCGCGACCTTTTCTTCCTGCTTCACCAGTCGTCCGTCATAGTAGATGCGGAAAATGGCCCTTGCCCCCTCGCCATCAGCCGCCACCTCGATCGTTTCCCCGGGTTCGGCAAACTGCTCATAAATGGTGCGGGAGCCCCGCAGGTCCGACATGTCGACGCGAAGCGTCACCGGCTCCTCGGTCCCCGTGACCTTGATGGTGAGCCGGTAGGAGGTCGTCCCGGACGAAGTGAGTGGGGGCGCGGTGGCGCCTCGTCCGGCGACCTGGAGCCGAATTCTGGTTCCCCGCTCGACGCGGCTTCTCGGTTCGGGGTCCTGGGCGACGATGGTCCCTGCCGTGATGTCCGCCCGCCGGACCGTCTCGACGGGTTCCTCGATCTCCAGGCCCAAGCCACTGAGCAGCGTGCGTGCCGCATCAACGGTCATGCCGCGCACGTCCGGGGACTGCACATACCGGCTGCCCGAGCTCACCACAACATACACCGCCCCGCCTTCGCGCACGCTTTTGCCCGGCGAGGGGTCAACTTCCAGAATCGTGTCGGGACGATGCTGCTCGCTGGACTCTTTGCGTCGCACCCGCAGGCTCAGGTTCTGTTGCTTGACCATCATGTCCGCCTCGGCCAAAGTAAGCCCCACCAGGTTCGGCACCTGGACGTCCTTCGGCCGTTGCATGTTGAACGCCACCCAAGCGCCCACCATGATCACCAAGACACTGATGATCGCCAAAATGACGCCTCGAAGCCAGCCCGGCACCTGAGCGACTTGCTCATCCTCGGGCTCCGGCGTGATGACCTGTTGGCCCGCCTGCTCGCGCGCTGCCGTCATCTTGGGCGCGACCGGCTCTACCGGCGCGACCTGTGCGCTGAGCGGCCAGCGCGCGGCCCGGCCAAACCGTACGGCCTCTTGAAGAAGGCGCAAATCGTTCAGCATCTCGCCTGCATGGGCGTATCGCTGCTCCGGCGCCTTGGCGAGGGACTTCTTGATCAACTCCTCAAAGGCCACCGGGATCGAGGCATTCAGAGTGCGGGGTAAGGCGTACTCGCCACTCGCATGCTTGATCGCAATTTGCGTCGGATTCTCACCGTTAAACGGAAGCCGGCCGGTCACCAACTCGTAGAGCACGACGCCAAGCGCGTACACGTCCGAGCGCGGCGTGGGCATCGAGCCGGCGCTGACTTCGGGAGCGAGATACGGCGCCATCTCGCGAACAACGGCCACGCCGGCTGACGCGCTCGATGAGTAAGACTCCCAGAGCCCAGCGCACTGAAGCCGACAGGTGCCGTCTTGCAGCACGTATGCGTTGTGGGGTCCGACGTCGCCATGCACGAGTCCCTGCGAATGGAGGGCGGCAAGCGGTGCGGCCATCGAGAGGCCCATCGAGATCGTCACAGGAACCGAAAACGGCGCCAGCTTATGGATGCGCTCACCGAGAGGGGAACCTTCGACAAGCTCGCCGACCAGGTACACCTGGCCGCCGTCTTGATGACAGGTCACGATCCGTTCCAGACAAGGGTGAGCCACGACGGAATAGCGCTCGACGGTCCTCCCCAATGCTTCGACAAATCGGGATTCGAGCGTAAACGGTCGTCGCAGGAAGCGGATGGTCACCTCTTCGTTACGCACGCGATCCAGGGCGACATAAACATCGAAAAGCGGCGTTTCACGAATCCGCCGCAGCACGTCGAATCGTTCTTGGAGCTGGCTTCCCACCATGGCTACTCGTCCTCCAAGGGGCGATTGGGCCCGATCGCGCTGACCAAGGCGGCCAAGAAGAATACCGCGCTAAGGGCGATGAACGGCGTCGAGTCGACGCGCTGGGCATGCGAAGCCGCCTCACCGTTCAGGGCTGCCCACTGGCTTACCGCATAGCCGACCGTAAGATAGAGCAACGCCGCAACGGTCATGCCGATTCTCAAAAATGCCATGGGTCAGCCTTGGGCAACGTTGACGAGGGCGGCGCGAACGGCCGCCTCGTCAACTTCCCTAACAATTCTACACGTCCCGAGCTCAGGGACCAAGGCAAAGGTCAATCGTCCGTCGCTGGCCTTCTTGTCGCGACGCATCCGTGCGATCAGCTCATCCGGGCGCTGACGAAGGTAGGGGTGATCCACCGGTAACTCTTCCGCTTCAAGATAGCGCTGTACCTCTTTCGTCAGGCCGGGCCTGGCGATCCCGAGGCACTCGGCGAGGAACGTCTCAACGACCATCCCAATCGAGATAGCCTCACCGTGAAGCAGCGCGTCACCGTACCCGGCCTCAGCTTCCAGCGCGTGGCCCACGGTGTGCCCAAAATTGAGCGTTGCCCGGATGTCGCTCGTTTCTCGCTCATCGGCCGCGACGACCTTGCGCTTATAGTCCACGCAACGCACAATCACATCGCGGTACGTGTCTCGCCCAAAGATGCCGACGCGATTGAGAATATCCACATCGCCAATAAACCCATACTTCAGGACCTCGGCCATGCCGCTCCGCCATTCGCGGGCCGGGAGCGTGTCCAGCGCATCTTCGCAGAACAGCACTCGGCTCGGATGGTAGAAGGCGCCAACCAAGTTCTTGCCCTGGGGCAAGTTAATGGCGACTTTGCCACCAACCGAGGAATCCACCATCGCCAGAAGACTGGTCGGAACCTGGATGAAAGGGACCCCCCGCATATAGGTCGCGGCGGCAAACCCGGCCAGGTCGCCGACCATGCCGCCCCCAACGGCGACGACCGTGGTGGCACGCGTGGCGCTTGAATCGGCGAGGCGACCCAGCACGTGGGACCATGTCTCCACGGACTTGCTCCCTTCGCCCGGCGCGACGATGATCGCAGACTGATCATGCAGATCGAGGCAGCGCGCCACATTGGCGTCGGTCACGATAACCCGGTTGGTCGGCAATTCCGCTTTGAGCGCGGCAAAGTCGTCGTGCCATTGGTACTGCACGTTCGTGAACGGCGTCATGTTGTGCGCCTCCACGATGCGAACAATCGGTGCGCCTCGTCTGCGATTTCGGCAATTTCGCCTTGGGTGACGTCGATGCAGAAATCAGCCTGCTCGTAAAGGTGCGTCCGCGCGGACAAGATGTCGCGAAGCGCGCCTTCCCAATCGTCGCGCATCAGCAGCGGCCGCTTGCGGCGACTGACTTGGAGCCGCTCAATGAGCACTTCAGCCGACGCGCGCAAGTAGAGCGTTGGCCCCAAGCGATGAAACTGGTCCCAGTTCTCGGCGCGAAGAATACAGCCGCCTCCGGTGGAAAGAACCGCCGCGGCGGGTTCGAGAGATTCCAGCACCGAGGTCTCGTGGTCGCGGAAGCACGACTCGCCGTAGATGGAGAAAACCTGTGTGACACTGCGGCCGAACCGGCGTTCAATCAGTCGGTCCGTATCGACGAACTCGCGACCGGACATCTCGGCCAAGTGCCGCCCAACGGCGGACTTGCCCGATCCCATCATGCCCAGGAGAATCCACGTATCCATAGCGGAATACGAAAAGAAGGCGGGCTCCCATACTGGGCGCCCGCCTTGATTGTGCTCGATCTTGACCGTTACGGTCGGTCGAATCCGGTCGTTTCGTCTTCGATGATGCGAGGCGTCACGAAGATGAGGAGTTCCGTGTTGTCGATCGTTCGGCTGCGGCTCTGGAAGAACTGTCCGATGATCGGCAGGTCGGCAAGGATCGGGAACTTGTTGACGTTGCGGATGTCGGACTTGTTGACGAGGCCGCCAAGGACGATCGTCTCCATATCCGAGACACGGGCAACAACCGAGACGAACTGGGCCGTTCGCGTGGGGATCGTTGCGCCGGTTTGGTCCGTCTGCGTCGAGATGTTCTGGATCTGCGGCGACAGGAACATGGTCACCGTGCGGTCCCCGAAGTTGATGCGCGGCGTGACAGCCAGACCGGTCGTGACCGGGAAGGCCACCAACTGCCGAGCGCGGACCAACTGACCGTTTCCGGTCGAGATGACCTGGTCAATCGGGATCGCGATTTCGGTCTGCTGGGCGACGACCGCGGGCTGGTTGTTCAGCGTCCGCAGGATCGGCGAGGTGACGATGCGGCTGTTGCCCGAGTTCAAGCTGGCTCGGAGTCGCGAGGTCACGTTGCCGGTTGCGTAGTTGAAGAAGATCGGGTCGCCAGCGTTGGCAAAGAGGCCGGGCGTGGCGCCGAAGTTCATCGTGCCGCGGGAGTACAGCCAGTCAATACCAAGGCTGTCCGCAAGGCCCGACTTGGTCGTGATGAACTCAACCTTGACTTCGACCTGGGCCGGCGCTTTGTCAAAAAAGTTGGCGATATTGCTTTGGAGTTGGGCAAAGGCCTCTTCCGTGCCTTTGAAGATCAGCGTGTTGTTCGACGGATCATAGGTGATCGTGTCGGTTCCTTGCGGGATGAAGTTGTTGTCCGCCGGAGCGAGCTGATTGCCGCCGCCAAGTCCGCCACCTGCGCCGCCTTGGCCACCACCGAAGCCACCGCCAAGTCCGCCACCGGGACCGCCCTGGCCACCGCCAAAGCCGCCACCCATTCCGCCACCGCGGCCGCCGCCACCAGGGATGCCCTGTCCGGCGACTTCGTGCGGAAGCGCGATGTCGAGGCCCTCACGACCGGCATTCGGTCGGTTGATCGTTCGGGCGGTATCCACCGGCGTGGTGTACTCGGGACTGCCAATCGTCGGCACCAGGGAGCCCGAAGAAGCCTGTCCCGGCGCCTGAAGGCCGACGACCTGCTGGAACTTCTGGAGTTCCACGAATCCGCCAAGCGGATCGAAGGCATCCATGCCGTTCAGGAGCTTGTACACGTAACGTGCGTCAGCGCGGAGCAACTGGATGGTGCGAACGATCTTCGGCTTCTGAGTAGGGGTGATAAAGGGAAGCTCGGCAGCCGTCGTCGGCGCGTTTACGGAAGCTCGGCCAATGATGAACACGTTCCGATGGTCCTTGCGATACGCCACACCAGCTGATTGGCAGATATAGCGCAAAGCCTCTTCGGGAGTCACGCCGGTTACGTCAATGTTGATCAACTGGCTGACTTCCAAGTTCGGCTCCATGACAAACTGGAGACCCGTCTGGTCCGTCAGGAAGCGCAAGGCCGTCATCAAATCGACGTCCTTCAGCTTCACGTTGAACTCGCTGGCCGTTGTGCCCTGCGCGGCCACCGGAGTGGACGCCACGGCGAATGTGGCCAAAGCCACACCCGCCGCAATCACGAACTTCGTCTTCCTACCCATATACCTTCTCCAGATGATGTCTGTTGCCTTCCCTAGTGTGATGAACTGATTGCGCGGTTAGAATCCGCCGCGTCCGCCGCCGCCGCCGCCGAAGCCGCCGCCGCCGCCAAAGCCGCCACCGCCGAAGCCGCCGCCGCCGAAGCCGCCGCCACCGAAGCCGCCGCCACCGAAGCCGCCGCCGCCGAAGCCGCCTTGGCCACCGCCGCCACCCTGCATCGTCGAGATCTCAGGCGGCAAGTTGGTCTGCCATCCGCCCTGCAAGAGGATTTGGATGAGTGCCGGATCGGCGTACTTGATTTGAATCGTTCGCTGAACCTTTGTTGCCTCGGTGATGACGGGTCCGGTCTCAATCGTCGCGCCGCCCGTTCCCGTTCCAATCTCGCGGAGGATGATTTGGTAGACGCCGCCCTCAAGTCGATACGTAGCGCCAACCTGATCCAGCAAGAGCCGCAGGATCGATTCGATCGGTTGATCCTTGATGCTGGCGGTGACGGTACCTTGAACGTTCGGAGCCACCGTGTACTGAATGTTGTTCGGTCGGAACAAGAGTCTCAGCGCGTCGCGGATATCGGCCTGATCGACTTCAATCGACGCCCGCTGATCATTGCCCTGGGCGTACACGGAAGCGGGAACACCCGCTACAAACGCGCCTGCCATCACTCCGGCGACTATCGCAATAAGCTTTCGGTTCATTTTTGAGTACCTCGTAAGGTTGGATGTCTGAGACTCGGATTCGTTATACCAAAACCTTGTCAATCTGTCACGTCCCGCTATTGTTCTAACGGTTAGAAGTCGTCTGCGGATCCCAGTCCAGGCCCACCGCCACCGCGTCCACCGCGACCGCCGCCCGGGGGACCTCCCACTCCGCCACCAGGACCTCGGCCACCGCCTTGACCCGGCATGACGTCACCGGTCGGGGAGCCCTCCAGTCGCACCGTCACTTCCCTCGGAGAGACGTTGCCGGGCCGTCGAAGGACCGCCTTGTCCGCATCAATTGAATGCACACGCCACTCGGAGTCCGGAATCTGCATGCCCGGGTACACGAGATACGTGTTGCCGTTGCCCATATCAAGAATGGCCGCGACCGCGTCGCCCAAGAGCACCCCCGACAAGCGACGATAGGGCTGCTGCTCGAAGACTTCTTGGACTTCCTGCTCTTCCTCCCACTCGTAAGAGGTGGTGAAGCCGGTCAAACCAAAGGCACGCGCTGCCAGTTGGCGCTGCTCGAAGGACGATTCCGGCCCGAGCAAGGCAAACGGATCACGGCGCGAGCCGAAGCTTGAGGTGGCCACCAACGTCGTCAACTCCTCCGGCGAGCCGACGGTTACCGGCATTCCGGCAACGACGGTCTCAACCCATTCCGGCGTGCCGGTTCCCGTGGCGGCGGCCGTTGTCGTGGTGGTCGTGCTCGCGGTCGGCGCCGGCGCCGCGTCGCCGCCTTGCTGACAACCGACGAGTGCCACGGCCCCGATTGCGGCCAGCGATAGCGTCATCCAATTTCTGCGTGTCATCAATTCGTTCTCCGAGAACAACTTACGTTATCGTCCAGTCGGTCGCGCGCCGCCACCGCCGCCAGGTCCACCCGGAGGCATCATCGGCGGAGCGCCGCCAGCTGGTCCACCAGGCGGCATGAAGGCACTGCCTCCCGGAGGGCCACCTCCCGCAAACGGAGGCGGACCACCAAATCCACCTGAGGCGCCAAAGCCGCCTGGCAGGTTCGCCTGGGATGCCGATCCGGACGGCACCGGCGGGAAGATCGTGCGTCCACGGACGTACCCGACGATCGTCACATTGTAGGTCCCCAAGAGACTGGGCGACGTACCTTGCAACGTCAGACCGTCAGCAACAGCGAGGTAGTTCGGCATATTCCGCCAAGCGCGGACGTTGGCCATGATCTGGTCGTACGTTCCGCGCACCTGAACTCCGGTGCTTGTGAAGATCACCACCGGGAACCCGATCGCAGGATAGTTGAAATAGTTCGCCACGATCGTTGCCGCATCCGAATCAGGCTCTGGAATGAAGGGCCCGTTCTCAACGGTAACGCCGCCAACTTTGGCCTGACGATTGACCGCTTCCTGCAGGACGTTCCGATAGCGGAACGTTGAGACGGTCAGATCCCAAGCATTTTGGTTGAGGTTGATGCCACCCGGACCGCTGGTCGGAGGCGTCTTGGAGGCGGCAATCGCATTCCACTTGTCGACGGTTTCGGCCACCATCTCCTCGGCGTCTCGGACGCGCTTTTGCGCTTGGGGCAGCTTGGCCGCCTCGGCGTCATAGGCTTCCTTGCGCGCCTTCTGGTAGCCGACGACGGTCATATTCGGGTCATACACGTGGAAGTAGGCGTACATGAGCGCGATGAGCGCGACGGCCAACCCGATGATGACTACTGAAATTCCGCTGATCTTCATACTTGTCGTCCTTCGTGCTTATCGGTCGTCGTCATCGTCTCCGGGTCCACCGCCGCCCGGAATCGGCGGGGGCGTCTGCTGCATCGGCTGCGGCTGTCCGCCGCCGCCAGCGGCGGGGCTGCCAGCCGAGATCAAGGTCGTTCGGATTGCCGGAGCCTGAAGGTCCCGCGCCACGACCATCGTCAGCGTCACCTGAGACCATCCCGGCATGGCGCCACGCAGTCCCGGCTCGCCGGAACCGA
>JBKBQD010000005.1:0-164221 GCA_046292875.1 Fimbriimonadaceae bacterium | reverse complement strand
GTTCGGCCGCCGGCCCAGCCGGCGGCGAGGCACGGCAGCGAGAGTCCGATGACCCCGACCAAGTTGCGACCCCACCGGCGCATCTTTCGCTCTGCCAGCGCGCGGTCCCCCAATTCGTGAAAGGCCTCGGACAAAAAGCCGGCCGCCTCCGCGGCTTCGACCAGCCCGACGTCGCCCGCCGGAAAGCGGCCGGTTCGCCGCATCGCCATCGAAAGCGCGTCGCCCCGCGCCAGGTCGCGGGCCATCGCCTCCAAGGTTTGCCGTTCGATGGAACGGTCGCGCTTTGACGCCAGGCCTTTCACCGTCACCGACGGGTCTTGGGCGGCTTTGAGTGTCGCGGCCAACTGGGGATAAAACCACAGGCGAAACGCCAGGTCGACGGGTGCTTGCGCCGGAGGTTCGATGATTGCGGACGGAACGGGGGTGGACGCCGGCGTGAGCGCGCGGGCCGAAGGAGACGAGGCCGCCGGGGGGCGCGCGCCGGCCTGCAGGCGCGGAGCGTGCAGCGCATCGGTCGTGCGCGTGGCAGCGCTGACATGAAACCCCTGCTGCTTCAGGTCAGCGACAGCCTGCCCGGCATCCGGCGCCTCCACGACCGCCTGCCACGTCCGTCCCATGGTGTCTCGGGCCTCGATCCGGTAGCGCGGCATACCGAGCATGATACGGAATGTGGGCAGGGAGGGCTACAATCGAAGAAGCCCAATCGTCAATTGGTTGACGGGGTGTGGCGCCCGTTTCCTCGCTTCATGATCGCTGTGCCTTTGTCCCGACCGGTCCGACTCCTTGATCCCCACACGGTGAACCAGATCGCGGCGGGCGAAGTCGTTGAGCGCCCGGCCTCGGTCGTAAAAGAACTGGTCGAAAACGCCATCGACGCCGGCGCTACCCGGATCGACGTCCGCCTTGAAGACTGCGGTCGAGCCGTGATCGAAGTCGCCGACAACGGGGTGGGCATGCATGCGACGGACGCTGAAACCGCCTTGCTTCGACACGCGACCAGCAAGATCACCTCGGCTGCCGACCTCACGCACGTCGCGTCGCTCGGCTTTCGCGGCGAAGCGCTGGCGGCCATCGCGGCCGTGTCGCGACTCACGCTGGCGACCGGTGATACCGACTCCGGGCGGACGGTGCTGCGCGTCGAAGCGGGGCGGACGCTGCGACGGGACGTCGCCCCGGGCCCGCGCGGCACGACCATCACGGTCGAAGACCTCTTCTTCAACACTCCGGCGCGGCTGAAGTTCATGAAGTCGGATGGCG
The DNA here is from genome assembly GCA_046292875.1 of Fimbriimonadaceae bacterium. Classification (GTDB taxonomy): domain Bacteria; phylum Armatimonadota; class Fimbriimonadia; order Fimbriimonadales; family Fimbriimonadaceae; genus JBKBQD01. Next base: position 162,964 of record JBKBQD010000005.1, on the reverse strand, counting down.
CCGAGCTGTCGCAGTCGATCGAGGCGGTGTCGCGGTATGCCTTGGCCCATCCCGAGATCGCCTTTCGCCTGACGCACCAGGGTCAGTCGGTGCTCCAGACCTCCGGCCTGGGCGACTGGGCGCAGGCGCTGGCCGAGGTGTGGGGCTACGATTTGGCGCGGGCACTGACGCCGGTCGCGGTCGAAGCGGCGGGCGTCCACGTGCAGGGCTTTGTCAGCCCGCCGCACCTCACCAAGCCCAATCGCGGATTTCAAGCGCTGTTCGTCAATGGCCGATGGGTCCGGTCCCGCACCCTTACCGCGGCGCTGGATCAAGCGTACCGCGACCTCACCCCGGAGCGGCGCTATCCCGTGGTCGCCCTGTCGCTTCGATTGGACCCGGAGCGCGTTGACGTGAACGTCTCGCCTACCAAATCCGAAGTCAAGTTTCAATTCGAGGGCCAGGCCTTCGAGGCGATTCGGGTCGCGGTGCGCTCGACGCTGCTGGAGCACGGGATGATCCCGAGCGCGGCCGATATCGCGACCGCCAATGCGGCGCTTCACGCTGCGGGCGGCGGAATGCGCGCGCCGATGATCCTTCGCGAACCGCGGCTTCCGGGCGTTCCCGACCATGCGCTGGGCCCGCACGGCCTGTCGGCACTCGCCATGAGCCCGCTGAGCGTCGCACCGGAAATGGGCACGTGGGGGACGGTCCCCCCTCCCAGCGCGACCGGCGCGGCGTCATCGAGGTTCCCCTTTGCCGACCTATTGGACGGGCTGCGTGTCCTCGGTCAGCTCATGGCGACCTTCATTGTCGTCGAGACGCGTTCCGGGCTGGCGCTCATCGATCAGCACGTGGCCCACGAGCGCGTGATCTATGAGCACCTGTGCGGCGTGCGCGGCGCGGTCCCGATCGAAACGCAGGCGCTGCTCTCGCCGGTCACGCTGGAGCTTGATCGCCGCTCGGCGGTGACGTTTGCCGAGCACCTTGAAGAGATCCGCCGTCTCGGCTTCGAACTGGAGCCCTTCGGGGGGGATGCGTTCGTCGTGCGGTCCATTCCGGCCGCGCTCGGTCGGAAAGACCCTCTTCGCGTGCTGCGCGACATCGCGGACGAGTTGGCCGAAGGGCTTGGCGGCGGGGCGCTGCAACCCACGCGAGAGCAGATCTGGATCACCACGTCGTGCAAGATGGCGGTCAAGTCCGGCGACGTGCTCAGCGTGGCCGAAATGGAAAAGCTCATCGTCGACCTGGCGGGCACCGAGAACCCCTACCTGTGTCCGCACGGACGCCCGATCACGGTCACGCTGGGGCGGGACGAACTGCTGCGCAAGTTCAAGCGCCTCAGCTGACGCCATGACCATTCTCGGCATCGACCCTGGCCTGGAACGCATCGGCTATGCCGTGGTGCGGCGCGACGGTTCCCGATTGCAGGCGCTCGATTACGGCCTGATCAAGACCGCGCCGGAAAACCTCTGCGATCGACTGGGCCGCATTCACGAGGCGATGCAGGAGCTCCTGGAGCGCACCCGCCCGGACGCGGTTGCCACGGAGCGGCTCCACTTTGCAACCAACCGCACCACCGCCATGGACGTCGCCAAGGCGCTGGGGGCGATCCTCATTGCCGTGGGACGAAGCGGCGCGCCGTGGTCGGAGTACACGCCGACCGAAGTCAAAAAGGCGGTCGTGGGGACCGGCGCGGCGGACAAGGCCCAGGTGCGCTACATGGTCATTCGCCTTCTGGCCCTGAGTGAGCCGCCACGGCCCGACGACGTGGCCGACGCCCTCGCGATCGCCATCTGTCACGGGCTCCGCTCGCGCGTGCCCGGTCTGTCCGCCCGGTGAGCCGATGCCGTTTGACCCGATCCGCACCGACGAAAAGCTGGCCCAACGCCCCAAGCGCGAGCGCGACCTCGACACGGTCATGCTCTTCGGCTGCAGCACGTTCGTGGCCACCTCGCTGGCGACGTTTGCGCTCTCGGCATGGCCGTTCTTCGTGATCCAGGATGTGTTCACGCTGTCCAGTCTCGGCATCGTGGCCGCCATGGGGCTCCTGCCCGCGCTGATCTTGGGTGCCATCATCACGCGGCGCTTCGGCTTGCCCGGCGCGTGCGGGTTCGCCGCGGGCGCGATGGTCGTCGCCATCTTTATCTACCTCCGGCTGCAGCAGCTGGCCGTCGCGCAGTACATTCCCGACGCGCCCAAACCAGACTATCCGGAATCGGTGGCCTGGGTCGCCCCGCTGGGATGGCTGGTGCTTGCGGCGACCATGATTCTGATTCTCCTTCCCACGCGGGAGTACCAGGACGCTACGCCGATGCGGCCGCCAAAATCGCCTTCAGGCGATTGATGGCGTCGATCTCGAACGGATTGACGCCGACCAGCGCGGCCAAGTAAACCGAAACGAAGTCCCCCAGAGAGACGGTCCACAGCATTTGTGACAGGAGTCGCTCCCCTTCGGCGTGGACGGTTTTCAGCCGACAGGCCGACGCGATGAGTTCGGCCGTCGCCTCCGCCCGCAGGCGCATCCGCTCGGTGAGGACCTTGCTGCCCAGAAAGACCGTGGCCCATTCGCGGCCCGTCTGCTCCCGTGCGCCCTGCCAGCCGAGGATTTCGTTGTGGTCCATCTCGGGCAGAACGCCGCTCAGCGCAATCTGCTTCGCGTTCTCGTTGATCTGGCCTCGCCAGCGGTTGGCCGCTGCCCCTTGCCAGGCGCCGAGCCCGTAGATCGCGCCGACCGTGCCATGGAGATGATGGGCGAGCTGCTTCGCCAAGTTGTCGGGCGTCTCGACCGCCCAATCGGCTCGGCCCGAGCGCAAGACGGCAACCGCCTCGTCCAGATCCTGGTCGGCCAGCAACCCAAGGGAACAGGCCGCCACCACCAGCGGGATGAACATCGAGCCGAGCGCCATGCGCGGCGGACTCCCGCCGGGGATGAGCACGACCGGATAGCCGTTCGCTTCCGCCCGACGGCTGAGCTCGCCGCCGCTCGTGAGCACCAGAATGGCTGCGCCGCGCGAGCGCGCATCCTCATAGGCCGAAAGCGTCTCCTCGGTGTCGCCGGAGTAGCTGGAGACCAGGACGAGCGTATCGCTGCCCACCCATGTCGGCACTCGATAATCGCGGCTGACCACCACCGGCGCAAAGCCTTCGGCGTCCATCAGCGCTTTGAGCAAGTCGCCGGCCGCGGCCGAGCCCCCCATGCCGGCGAGCACCACGTTGCGGAAGGTGCCGATGGGTCGGTGCCACTCCAATTCGCCAACCAGGCCGCGGGCTCGGTCGCACTGATCGGCAAAGCCGAGCGCTCGGTCGTAGATGCCTTGCGGATCGTGGCGCAAGACAAAGTCGCGGTCGTTCAGTACGGAGTCGCTCATCGGCTCCGGGTTAGGCGTCCGCAAAGGGGTCGTACTCGTCTTCGGCAGGAGCAGGAGACGAGGCCGCCGGGGCGCCGCCTCCGGCATCGTCGCGCGGACGATCGAGACCCTGCACCGTATCGGCAACGACCTCGACGACCTCGCGGTCCACGCCATTCGAGTCCTGGTAGCGGCGCGACTGCAATCGACCATCAATCGCGACCAGACGACCCTTGGCCAGGTAGTTCTTCACGTAGTCGGCCTGCGGCCCCCACGCGCTGATGCGGAAAAAGTCGGCGTCAGGCGAACCATCTTGCGGTTTGAACCGTTTCGTGACCGCAAGCGAGAACGAGGCAACGCTCTTGCCGGTCGTGGTTGTGCGGTGCTCGGGGTCCCGAGTCAGCCGGCCGATGAGGATCACGCGGTTCACCATGGCGCTGGATTATGAGTCTTGCGAAAAAATGCGGTGTCGAATCACGTCGTCACTGATGCGCAGCAGACGATTGAGTTCCGCGGGCACGTCGGTGCCCGCCTCAAAGTGCATCAGGACATAGTTGCCTTCCTTGTGCCCGTCGATCTCGTAGGCCAGTCGGCGCTTGTCCCATTTGCCGGCCGAGGCCACCGACCCGCCCTTGTCTTCAACGACCTTTTTGAATCGGTCGGCAATCTTCTGGACGTCGTCGTCGCTCAGCGACGCGGACACAATGTAAAACGCTTCGTACTTCTTCATGCTCCCTCTGGTCGGTTCATTCGGTCCCAGCCAAGCGGCCGGAACAGAGAGTCTTGCCGAGGCATGATACCCGGTGGGCGGCGGCTCGAAAGGGTGGAACGATGAGGATGGGGGCGCTGAACCTCGCGTCGCTCCCGCCCAACATCGCCGTGCCTCCTCAGTGGCTTCGGCGCAGCGCCTCTTTGACCAGCGCGCCGAAGGACGGCGTGGGCGTGTAGTCCCAATCGGAGATCAGCACCGGACCCGCCGCCGGATGCAGGTCCCATGCGGCCCAATGCACCGTGCGCTTTTCCATCTCATCCAGCATACGCACCACCCATGGGTTTGGCCGATCGGCTTCTTCGGGCGGGCTGGTGGCTCCAAACTCCGAAATGATGACGGGGATTTGAGGCAGTGCAGCGTCCAGTTTGACGAGGAACTGATCGACGGTGTCGCCTTTGAACGGGTACGCATGACACTTGTAGATCACGCCGCGACCTTTGGGGTCCTTGAGCTGGTAGCCCCTGAGAAAGCCGGAAAGATCGTAGCTCCAATCAAGCCCGCCCACGGCCACCACGTTCATCGCCCCGGTATCCCGAACTGTGTCCAGCAACTGCTGCATGCCCGGCGCTCGGTATCGCGTGGGAATGAACGGCCCCTGTCGGGCACCCACTGCCCGCTGCTCGTCGACCCAACCTCCATCGCGCCAGAGGTCCCATGTCACGCTGTGCGGCTCGTTGTAGAGGTCAAAAATGACGGCCGGATGATTCTTGAACGTTTCTGCGCAATCTTTCCAGAACTCCACGCTGAGCATATCGGGCATGAAGTGCTGCCCGATATTCTGCCCCCAAGTTCCCGCGTTGTTCCAATGAAGGTCCAGCATCACGTAGGCCCCGTTGTCAGCGCAGAAACCGACGATGCTCTTCACGAGCCGACGGTATGCGGCGCCGCCGTCCGTTTGCTCCGGTGCCTTGCCGAACCACCGGTCCTGGCTTAGCGGCAGCCGCACCACGTTGGCGTGCCAATCGCGCACGGCCACCTGAACGGTGTCCCAGATATGCCCTTCCCCGTCGGAGCTCCATTCCAGCGCGGCGCAATTGACCCCTCGCAGGAGCACTTTGCGGCCGTGATCGTTGACCACTTCCGTTCCGATAATGCGGAGCGGCGACATGGGGTCATGGCCTCCGAGGGAGCCCGCGGTCATCAAGACGGTGCCAAGTGTAAGCGTCGCGATCATGGGTCGTATTCACCGGTCCGCTTGATCTTACCGGGCACCTCCTTGGCGCCGACGCCAGGCCAACTTTCGCGGCATTCCTGGAAATCGGTGCGGGAGCCGTCGCCGCGCATCTCGACGTCGATGGTCCGTGGTGCCAGCGTCTCGGCGCACGTTGCTTTCGGAACCCTTTCCTCTTGCTTGCGAAGCTTCTTAGCTACTCCATCCCAGAGGCGAGATGGCGCTCGGCAGTGGACCCATGCAGACCCCGGAGCGCCCGTACCCGCTCCTCCACGGGCGGATGAGTGGACCATAGCGCCGAGGCAATGTTGCGACGAGCCCGAAAGGGATTCACGATGTACATATGCTCGGTGGCGCGGTTCGCCTCTTCGAGCTCGCCCGGGTCCTGGGTGATCTTGATCAGCGCCTGGGCCAGGCCCTCGGGATTGCGGGTGAGCTGCGCCGCCGTGGCGTCGGCCAAGAACTCGCGCTTGCGGCTGACCGCCAGTTTGATGAGCATCGCACAAATCGGCGCCAGGACGGCCAGCGCGATCGCGATGATCAGGAAGATCGCATTTCCCGAATCCTTTGACCGGCGTCCGCCACGCCAAAGGCTGCGAAGAAACACGTCGGCGATCAACGGAATCAGCCCGGCCACCAGCGCGATGGTAGTCATGAACTTGATGTCCAAGTTGCGAATGTGCGCCATTTCATGGGCGATCACGCCTTGCAGTTCCTCACGGTTCAGCTTGACCAAGAGACCGGTTGTGACCACGATGATCCCTTCGGAAGGGTCTCGCCCCGTGGCAAAAGCGTTCGGCGACGGATCGTCAATGACATACACCTTCGGCCGACGCAGTCCGGCGGCAATCGCCATTTCGTCGACAACATTGCTCAGGACTTGATCTTCCTGTGGCGTCGCCGCCCGAGCGTGAGACATCGACAGCACAATCTTCGGGCCGGCATACCACGCCACGAGCGCCACTACCAATCCCAAGGCAACGGCTCCGATCAGGCCGAACACCCAGTCGTCCGGCGAATAGAATCCGACGATGGCCGTGCCCAACGCGCCGAGCACCGCCATGAGCACGATGCCGAGGAAAATACTGGCCCGCGAGTTGGCGGCTTGCTGCTGAAGGAGGGTGCGGCGCATTTCCTTGGGTCTTACGGCATCCGCGATCGCGGGGTTTACCGGACCCGTACCCCCTCTGGCGATTCCCGCTCAGGCGAAACCAGAATCGCGCCTTCGCCATCATCGGCCGCCAATAACATGCCTTGGCTCTCCAAACCGCGAATCTTCGCGGGCTTGAGATTCGCGACCAGCACCACTTGCAGGCCGATCAGGTCTTCGGGTGAGTAGCTGGACCGAATCCCGGCAACGACCTGCCTTTTTTCACTCCCGACCATGACCTGTAGCTTCAGCAGCTTGTCACTTCCTTCGACCGGCTCCGCCTCAAGGATGCGGGCCACGCGCAGGTTCAGCCGGAAGAACTCCTCAATGTCGACCTCGGACGCAGGTTCGGGCAATCCCTTCGCCGGCTTCTTCGGCTTTTCGGGTTCGGGAGCCTCCGTGGTCGGTGCGACACCGATCTTGGCCGACTCCAGGCGCGGGAACATTGGCTTGGGCGAGCCAAGCGTCGCCCCGCCGGGCGCGCTGGCCCGACGCCCCACCTCGTCCCAAACGGTAACGGGCGTCAGGGCCATTTGGTCGGCAATCGCGTCGGCGGTCGTCGGCATGATCGGCCGGATGAGCCCCTCAGCCGTGCGCAGACAAAGCGCCATGCCCCGCAGGACGCCTGGCAACGCGGCGTCGCTTGCCTTGGCAAGGGCCCATGGAGCGCGGGTGTCAATGTACTTGTTGAGGAACCGAATCACGTCCAAGGCGGCGTGAGCGGCGCGGTCGACGCGGTATCCCGCCATCGCCTCTTCAAAGGCCGCCTTCGCCCGCTCGCAGGCAGCCACCGTCTCGGCTTCCGGCTCGGCGTCAGGAATCCGGCCCTCGGCGAACTTGGAGATGATGGCGATCGTGCGATTCAGCGCGTTGCCCAGGTCGTTCGCCAGATCGCTGTTGTAGGTCCGGTCAAAGTTTTCGAGCGTCCAAACGCCGTCGTTCTCGAACGGCATCGCTGCAGTTGACGCATAGCGCACCGCGTCAACCGCCAGTTCGAAGGAACAGCCTGACTTCTCTGCGAGGTCGCGGGCCAGGTCCAGCGGCGCAACGACGTTCCCCTTTGACTTGCTGATCTTCTCGCCGCCCATCAGCATCCAGGCATGGCCGACGAGCGTTTCTGGGAGATCGACCTCGAGGCCCATGAGCATCGCCGGCCACAGCGTCGCATGGAAGCGGGTGAGGATGTCTTTGCCCATCCATTCGACGGTGTTGGGCCACGACGCGGTGTAGTGCGGGTCATCGGGCCAACCAGATGCAGCCAAATAGTTCACCAGCGCATCGAACCAAACGTACACGACTTTTTCGGGGTCGCCGGGGACCGGGATGCCCCAACCCGGATTAGCGCGCGTGACACAGGTATCGCGCAAACCCTGCCGGATAAATGACACGACCTCGTTCTTGCGGGACTCGGGGATGATAAAGTTAGGGTGCGTTTCGATGTGCGCCAGCAGGCGATCCTCGAACGCGCTCAGGCGAAAGAACCAATTCTCCTCTTCGACCCAGCGCACGTCGTTGCCGTCGGGGCTTTTGCCGTCCACGAGGTCCGATTCCTTATAGAAAGTCTCCGAAGAGACGTCGTACCATCCTTTATAGGTATCCGCGTAGAGGTAACCCTTATCGCGCAATCGCACCCAGACTTCTTCCACCGCGCGTCGGTGTCGGGGTTCCGTCGTGCGGATGAAGTCGTCCACGGAGAAGTTCATGCCCCGCCAGATCACGCGGAACTGGTCGCTGATGGCATCGACAAAGGCTTGCGGGTCTTTGCCCGCCGCTTCGGCTGCCTCCTTGACCTTCAAACCGTTTTCGTCAGTGCCCGTCAAGAAGAGCACCTTCTCGCCGCGCATGCGCCGATAGCGCGCCGTGACGTCGGCAGCGAGCGTCGTCAGCATGGTCCCGATGTGGGGCACGCTGTTGACGTAATAGATGGGCGTCGTGATGCTGGTGATTTCGGGCATGCGAATCCGGAATTCTACCGATTGCCCGAAGCCCCGTTAACGTATGGCCAATTCGAGCTCATCGAGAGGAGCCGCTCCCGTCGAAGCACCGAGGGTCCGACAGCTCAGAGCGCCCGAAGCCATGGCGAATCGCAGGGTCCGGGCCACATCCCAACCCGCATGCAATCCAAACAGCATCCCCGCACGAAAAGCATCTCCCGCTCCGGTCGAGTCGACGACCTGAACCTTCATGAAACTGGGGATAAACGTCGGCTCTTGGCCGGGCGCGCCATAAACCAGACCGTGGGGACCGTCGGTCAGGATCGTCGTGCAGCCGTAGCGGGCAACCCACCCTGCGACCCACTGTAGGTTCTCTTCAGGGTCATCGCGCCGACCCACGACATCCGTGCTTCCCTGCCACACATCGCCAGCGCCGAGCGGCTCGTCATCACGATAAAGATCCATCGCGTAGACCCTCATGCCCGCCTTTTTGGCGCGACGCACGACGAAGCGCGACACTTCGCCAAAGTTGCTGTCCACCGTGAACCAGCCGCTCTCCGTGTAGGGAATCCGATCCAGGTCGATCATGCCCGCCAAGTTCTTGAACCCGAGTCCGAACATCGTCCGGTGGCCGTCATCGCTCACGTAGATGTCACAGACGGGCGCCGTGCTGCGCGAATCAAGCGGCGAGAGCATCCGCAATCCGCGCTCCCGCAGCATGACGGCAAGAAGCTCTCCCCATGCCCCCTCGCCAACGCCATTGCCATAGAGTCCATATTCCGCACCCCAAAGATGGAGCGCGCACGCCGTGTTGACGGCTTCGCCGCCCAAGATCAGCGACTCGTCCCGCACTTCGGCATACGTGCCCACTTCGGGATAGCGGTCGATGCGGCGGACACGGTCGAGGCAAATCGTTCCAAAGACCAGGATCACGACCCGGCAAGCATATCCCGAATACAATCGAGACCTTGGGCCGCGATCTCCCCACCCTTTGGCGTGCGAGCGACGTCCAGGCTGTCGCTGTGCGGTCGCTGCTGGCGCCGCTTGGGCTGCTCTACAGTCTCGGATGGACGGCCTATGTCGGCGTCTACCGGCTCGGATGGAAACGGGCCTACCGCGCTCGAGTGCCGGTGGTATGCGTTGGGGCAGCCACCGTCGGCGGTGCCGGAAAGTCCCCGGTGAGCCTCGCCGTGGCTCGCATTGTGCTGGAGATGGGCCGTCCGGTCGTCATGGGGCTCTCGGGATATGGCGGACCTCGGTCGGTGGCGGCGCAAATCGCGCCCGATGGACCCCTTGACGCACGCGAATGGGGCGACGAACCCGCAATGGTGCGCGACCTGATGGCGGAAACCCCGATGGTCGTGGGCCGCGACCGCGTGCTGGCCGCCAAGCTCGTGGAAGAGGCCTTCCCTGACTCGGTCCTCGTGATGGACGACGGCTTTCAGCACCTGCCGCTGGCCAAGAGCGTCAGCATCGTGCTGGACGATCCCGAAGAGCCCAATCGCATGTGTCTGCCCGCCGGTCCCTATCGCGAGCCGAGTTGGACATTGAGCCGAGCATGCACCTTGCTACCCGGAGAATTTCGCGTCGGTGTCGCCCCAGCCCGATTCCGTTTGGCGACAGAGTGGTCGCCGGTGCCGCCGCCAGCGCTGGCTACGGCTGTCCTTTCCGTGGCAAAGCCAGAAAGGGTGCTGTCGTCCCTTACGGGCTGTGGTATCGAACTTCACCATGTGGTGACCAAGCCCGACCATGACCGGCTTGACGACGCTCGCCTTCTCGAAACCCTGCCCAAGACCGTGCCGATCATCACGACGCACAAGGATTGGGTCAAAGTGCGCGAACGGCCCGATCACGGGCAGTGGACGTGGATGGTGGTCGAGCGCGACGTGTGGATCGCGCCAGACGACGCGTTTCGGCAGTGGCTCCAAGATCGGCTGATGGAGGCCAAGGCATGAAGAAGCTGGGGCAGCGACTGGGCACCTGGGCCTTTGTCGGTGCCCAGCAAGCCGTCCTGCGCATGACCGACGAGCGGGCCGAGCGCTTTGGCGCAGGGCTTGGACGCCTGCTGATGCGCTTTTCGCGCAAGCACCGCGAGCGGGCGCTGAGCAATCTTGCCCTCGCCTTTCCCGAGTGGGACCTCGGCACGCGCGAGACCACCGCTCGCCGCTGCTTCGAGCACTTCGGAATCGTGGCGGCCGACTTTGTGCGGGCCCCGCTGCGCACCGTCGAGGACTATCTGCGTACGCCGATGGCCGGAATCGAGCACTTGGCGGATGCCGAGCGCGCGGGACGCGGCGCCCTCTGCGTCACCGGTCACCTGGGTAACTGGGAGCGTGGGGCTGGGCTCGTCGCCGCCCGGGGCTACCTCCTGACGGTGATCGCCCGAGATGCCAACGACGCCGACCTTAACCAAAAGGTCAATCAGTTGCGCGCTCTTGTGGGATCGTCCGTCATCTCTCGAGGATCAGCGGCTCGGTCGGCACTGGCGGTCCTGCGCAAGAACGGCCGCGTCGCGCTGTTGCCCGACCAGAACAGCGAGGAGATCTTTGTGCCGTTTTTCGGACAGCCTTGTGGCACCACTCAGGGCCCAGCGGTTCTCAGCCAGCGCACTGGCGCCCCCATCTTGACGGTGGGTTGCTATCGCGTCGGTCCATGCCGGTATGAGGGAATCATTGACGGACCGGTCATCCCGGAGCCCGGCTATGAGCTTCCCGAAGCCATGACCCGCGCCGTCAATGCGCGGCTCGAAGCGATGATCAGACAATATCCAGAGCAGTGGCTGTGGTTCCACGACCGATGGAAGAGCGCGCGGCGACGGGGACTCCTCGATTCCTCGTCGTAAGGCTTTCGTCCCTGGGCGACGTCGTCTGCACGCTTCCGGTCGCCGGCGCCCTCAAGTCCGGCCATCCCGGATGCCACGTGACCTGGGCCGTGGATCAGCGATTCGCCTCCATCGTGGAACGATGCGTCCACGTCGATACGGTGTGGCTCGCCAAGCAGAATCAGCAAGATCTCAGGGCGGCCACCTTTGACGTCGCCTTCGACATGCAGGGCCTCCTCAAAAGTGCCTGGATCGTACATACCGCGCGCGCCGACCGCCGACTGGGTTACCACTGGCAGCGCGAAGGGTCGCGGTGGTTCAGTTCGCCCGTCCTGCCGGACCCGAGCAGCCTGCATGTGGTCGATCAATACGTCGACGTCGTGCGGGCGGCCGGCGGCGTGGCCGATCAAGCCGACTTTGGACTTCGGCCTTTGATGAAAGACCTGGATTCGGTCCGCGAAAAGTTGGCGGGTGTCGAACGTTTTGTGGCGATCAACCCCGGCGCTGCTTGGAAGACCAAGCGATGGGCACCGTCATCGGTCGCGACCCTGGTCGATCGGCTCGCCGCGGCGGGACTTCCCTGTGTCCTTATCGGAGGCAAGAGCGATGCCGAGATTCAAACCGCCGCTGACGTTGCCGCAACGTGCCGGGCGTCGGTCACCTCATTGGTGGGACAAACCAGCCTCGGCGAGTTGGTGGGCCTGATCTCCCTGGCGGCGGCGCACGTCGGCTCAGACACGGGATCCACCCATATCGCCGCCGCGCTCGGCGTCCCCGCCGTCGGGCTCTACTCGTTGACAAAGCCGGAACGCTCTTGTCCCTATGGACAGCGAACCCACTGCATCGTCCATCCGGAAGGGATCAACGCGATTGCGCCAGAAGACGTTGCGGAAAAGGTCATGGAGGTCCTGCGTTGAGCCAGATGACGATCGACGAAGCGCGGCGACTCCGCGCAGGCAAGCGGCTCGTATTCACCAACGGCGTCTTCGACATCATTCACGCGGGCCACGTGCGCTATCTGACTCAGGCGCGCGCGCTGGGCGACATGCTGATCGTGGGCTTGAACACGGATGGCTCCGCAAGGTTGCTCGGCAAAGGGCCTGATCGCCCCATCAACCCTTTGGAAGATCGGGCCGAGGTGCTGGCCGCTCTCCGGGCCGTCGACGCCGTCGTCGCGTTCGAGGATCGCACTCCGGTCGCGCTCGTCGCTGAGCTCCAGCCAGAAGTCTATGTGAAAGGCGGCGACTATCGTCTTGAGGATCTTCCCGAGGCACCTATCGTCCAGGCCTATGGGGGAGAGGTGGTTCTCCTTCCGTTCTTGAAAGGTCGATCCACCACCAGCATCCTTCGCCGCCTGAACCTCCCAGAAGACGGGCGTTAGCCACTGTGAAGAGAGGCGCGACGGTACAGGTAAAGCATCCCCATCTGGCGGTAGCCCAACTGAGGGTACAGCTTTGCGCCTGCGTGACTGGCGAGCAGAACGCTGGATGCAAAGCCGTGATCGCGATCGTCGATCAGCATGCGCATCATCAGCGCCGTCGCCAATCCTCTTCTCCGAAACGCAGGCATCACGTACAAGTTTGAGCACCACGCCGCTTCATGGACGGCCACGCTGCTCACCCAGCCCACGCACGATCCGGTGACCCTCGCGACGTACTGCCGGATGTTTGGGGGGACTTCGTGGATTTGGTGTGGCAGGATCAGCCGTCGGCCTGCCGCCTGGGCCAGTTGATGGGCCAACGCATCGTCCATCACGCGCTGCACGCAGTCGTCCAGCGAGCTGAGAGACAGCGACGCCAAGTCATGAACGAACATGGCTTCCGTACGGAGCAGCCGGTAGCCGATTTGGCGCATGGAATCGCGCAAGGAAGCGTCGGGAGTGCCCGTCGGCAACATCATGCACACCGCATAGCGATCGGTCTCCCGAGCCTCGACAATCGCTGCCACGCGATGGGGATCGTCGCCCACGGCGACCCATTCGCACGTGCGTCGATGGAGGCGTCGCGATGGGTCGTCACCCATGCGCCAAAGACCGTCGATGCGCTCCACGACGTAGGGAAAGGTTTGGCTGCGAGTTTTCGCAAAGCCGCGCACGAAGACCTCGGCAGCGCGCTCCAAAGTCAAAGTGCCCTCTCCCCCACAGGTAAAATCCTTTTCCGTGGCGTGGGCCGAAGCCGCCCCTTTGCCCCCAGACGGAGTTCAGACCCAACCATGGCAACTCGAATCGGAATCAATGGTTTCGGCCGCATCGGCCGCCTCTCTCTTCGCACGATCCTTGAACGCTACCCAGACGATCTTGAGGTGGTTGCGGTCAACGACCTCACCGACACCAAAACGAACGCCCATTTGCTCAAGTTCGACAGCGTTTACGGCCCGTTCGAGGGCAAGGTCGAGGCCACCGACGACTCGATTGTCGTCAACGGTAAAGCCATCCGGTCCTACGCCCAGACGGACCCGACGCAGATTCCGTGGAGCGAGATGGGGGTGGAAGTCGTGCTGGAATGCACGGGGCGCTTTACGGATGCGAATCTGGCTGTCGGCCACCGGCAAGGCAGCGTGAAGAAAGTCATCATCTCGGCCCCGGCCAAAAATGAGGACGTGACCATCGTGCTCGGGGTGAACGACGCCATGTACGACCCGGCCAACCACCATGTGATCTCCAACGCCTCGTGCACGACGAACGGCCTTGCGCCAGTGGCCAAAGTGCTGCATGACGCCTTTGGCGTCGAGCGCGGCCTGCTCACCACCGTCCACGCTTACACCAACAGCCAGCGCACGGTGGATACAGCGGCGAAGGACCTGCGCGACGCCCGCGCCGCCGCGATGAACATCGTCCCGAGCAGCACCGGTGCGGCCAAGGCCGTCGGTCTTGTCATCCCCGAACTGAAAGGAAAATTCACCGGAATGGCGTTCCGAGTTCCGGTCCCCACTGTCAGCGTTGTCGACTTCACCGCCCTGCTGAGCCGAGAGGCGAGCGTGGAAGAGATCAATGCCGCCATGAAGGCGGCGGCCGACGGGCCCATGAAGGGGTACCTTGCCTACACCGAGGAGGAGCTGGTCTCGACGGACCTGCGCGGCAATGCGCATTCGTCGATCTTCAGCGCGGTTGATACCGTCACCATCGGCAACATGGCCAAGGTGGTCAGCTGGTACGACAACGAATGGGGCTACAGTTGCCGCATTGCCGACATTTGTAAGTTCGTCGCGGACAAGGGCCTGTAGCGCCGTTCGGCCATGGTCTGGCTGACGCTCGCCCTCGGCATTCTCTGCGCCGGCCTGGGCGGCGAGTGCTTCGTTCGCGGAGCGGTCAAGCTGGGGGTGCGCCTCGGCATCCCGACCGCCATCGTTGCGGCAACCTTGGCCGCGTTTGCCACCAGCAGCCCAGAGGCCTCTGTCGCCGTCAATGCCTCGCTGGATGGCAATCCGGAGATCGCGCTTGGCAACGCCATCGGCGCCAACGTCCTGAATATCGCCCTGACGATGGGAATCGCCCTTTGCTTCGGCGCGCTGGCCATGCCGGCAAGCGTTGAGCGGCGAGATTGGCCGGTCGCTCTCGGCGCGCCGGTACTGACCGCTTTGCTCGCCGTAGACGGTTCGTTAAGCCGACTTGACGGTGTGGTGCTCCTGACGGTCTTCACCTCTTGGATTGTGCTCACCCTTCGCGATGCCCGGGCCCACCGTGCCGAGGCCGACCCTGACCGCACCGTAGCTCCTTGGTGGCGGATCATGTTGTTCAGCATCGCCGGACTTGGCTTGCTGGTGCTGGCCGGCGACCTTATTGTCGACGCGGCGATCCAAATCGGCGAGATGTTCGGGTGGAACACGTTCGTCATCGGCGCAACTTTGGTTTCGTTCGGAACGACCCTGCCCGAGTTGGCGACGACGCTGATCTCGCGGCTGAAGGGGCATGGCGATATCGGGGTTGGCTCGGTGGTCGGCAGCAACATCTTCAACGGACTGTTCATCGTCGGGTTGGCGTCGGTGATCCACCCCATTCGCGTTGATCACCGCGTGGCCTACGTGGGCTTCGGCTTTGGACTTCTCGCCCTCCTTTGGATGCGGCCGAAGGGCGGGATAATGCCGCGGTCGCGCTCGGCTCTCCTCTTGGGCACCTATGTGATCTACCTTATCGTCATCCTGTTCCAAGGATCAGGCGCGTAGGGGTTATTGTGGAGACGCGGGCGCGGCCATGCGCAGCGTCGTCAGGCGACGCACTTTGGGTCGCCCTTGCCCCACGGGGTCCCCATAGAGGTCATAGGGATCGGCTTCGGTGACCACCCCACGGACGATCTCGCCAAGGGGAAGTTCGCCGCACAGATACACAAAGCCATCGATCTCCGGCGCGTCGCGCCGCGAGCGACCGACCGACCAGCCATCTCGGTGCTGCTCGACCAGCACGTCGATCTCTTTCCCGACCCAATCCTGGTTGATCTCCAGCGAGATGCCCTGCTGGGTGCGCATCAGCCGGTCGAAGCGCGCTCGCTTGACCCGACTTGGCACCTGGTTCGGCAGCTCATAAGCCGGAGTCCCCGGCTCTCGGCTAAAGACGAACGCCCCGACGCGATCCAGCCGTGCTTCCTCCATGAAGGAAATCAGCGCCTCAAACTCGGCGTCGGTCTCGCCCGGGAAGCCGACGATGAACGTGGTGCGGATGGCGACTTCCGGCATGGCGGCCCTGAGTTTCTCAAAGAGCCGCAGATATTTCTCACCGTCGCCGGGCCGCTTCATGCGTCGCAAAACGTCGGGGTGGACGTGCTGGAGCGGGATGTCGATGTACGGGACCACGCGATCGAGGCTCGCCATCGCCTCGATCACTTCGTCGGTCAGCCGCGAAGGATAAAAGTAGAGCAGCCGAATCCAGTCCACGCCCTCGACGCCGTTCAATTCGCGGAGCAGTTTTGGCAGCGTGAAGGCACGGTACAGATCGTAGCCATACTGCGTGACGTCCTGGGCGATCAGGTTGAGTTCTCTCGCCCCCTGCCGCGCCAAATGCCGGGCCTCTTGGAGCACGCGTTCGATCGGCTTGCTCTGGTGCCGCCCCCGAAAACTAGGGATCGTGCAGAAGGTACAGGGGTGGTCGCAGCCCTCACTCAGCTTCAGATAGGCCGACCAGGGCTGGCCGCTGCGCGCCCGCGTCGGCACGTCGGCCCAGCGATGATGCGGCGGCGAAACGTCGAGCGTGACTTCGCGAGCCGCAAGGGCCGAGCGCGCGATCTCGCCGAACCGGCCCATTTGGCCCACACCGACGTAGGCATCGGCTCCCGGAGCCTGCTTCATGAGGTCCGCGCCCATGCGCTGCGCCAAACAGCCCGCGACCACGACGCGTCCCACGCGACCCGCCTTCTTTTCGGCGACGGCCTCGCGAATCGCCGCGATGCTCTCCTTCTTCGCGGCGTCAAGAAAGCCGCAGGTGTTCAAGACGACCAAGTCGACGCACTCCGACGTGCCGTCGACCGCGAAGCCGTCTTGTTGGAGCACTCCGGCGATCTCTTCGCTGTCGACTTCGTTTTTGGCGCAGCCGAGCGTGACGATTCGGACGCGCGGTCGCGTTTCACTCATGGGACCGAATTGTAGCCGTCCGTCAAAAATCCCCGACGCGTCGCGGGACCCAACCCACGGGCAGTCGCGTGCCCACTTGGAGCCGGGACTCGCGAGTCGTGCCATTCATGATCCAAAGGATCAGTCGGCGGTCGGCGGCATCCCACAGGAGCAGATCCGGCTTGCCGTCGCCATTGAAGTCGCCGACATCCACGAATTCTTCCGTGCCGGGGACCGCTTCCGCAAAGCTGAGGGTACCGGCGGATGGCGAAATAGCCCGGAACTGACGCAAGGTCGCGTTGTACAAGAGGATCTCGTTGAGGCCATCACCATTGAAGTCCGCCACGCCGACCGCACGCCATTGCACCCCCGGGTTGATCGGGTAGTTGACGCTGCTTCGATAGGCGGTATCGGTGAAGCGGGCATAGCGGATTTGGCCGTTGGTCGTGCGCTGATAGACGATCGACGGCGAACCGGAGTCGTCCACGTCACCCGCCGTCTGGACGGCAAACACCGCGATCTGATCCACCGTCGGGACGACGAATCGCTGCACGACGTCGCCGATACCAAGGCCGATGCGCAGGTTGCGGTCTGTGTCGTGGAAAAGCAGATCGGCGCTTCCATCCGAATTGAAATCCCGCACACTAAAGAGGCTGAACCCGGGCAGCGTCCCCGCCGGGAGCAGGTTTGTCCGCAGCCCCAGCGTGTTGCTGTCTAGCCGCCAAACGCGGTACTCGCCGGTGGCGGGGTCGTTGATGACCACGTCGCTGCGAATCGGGATAGAGATGCGGGTGACCACGCCGGTTGAATGGGATCCGGGCAAGGCTTGCCCGGCATAGGGGCCCCAATCCATCACCCACACCTGTGGGCGGGCATTCGCCATGACGACCATGTCGAGCTGCCCGTCGTTCGTCATGTCGGCAAGGCCGAGCAGCTTGCCTCCCGTGGGCACCCGGACCGAAAGCTGCTGGGCGGAAACCCGATCGGTGCCGGACATGCGCCACAGCCAAACCCATCGGTTCGTGGCCACGAAGACGAGGTCCGAGTTGCCGGTTCGCCCCAGCAAGCTCGGCATGACGACCGGGATGAGATTCGCCGGAGGCACGTCGCTGAAGGCGAGGGTGTCCACCACATCGAGGTTGTCGTCCAGAACCCAAGCTTCCAAAGCCCGCGTGGCGTCGTCCTGGACGACGATCGACGTTCGGTTGCTAAAGTCGAACGAACCCAACCCTCGAACCGTCTTGCCTGCCGGCAGGTCGTCGGAAACCGACCGGACGTCGATACGCGTCGCACCGTGATAGAACCAAATCGACAGAGCGCCGGTGGTCGTGTTCTGGATCAGGATGTCGGTGGAGCCGTTGCCATCCACGTCGCGGTGGCCGACCACGATTTCCTCGGCAATCAGTTCGCCTTGCATCGGCATCGTGCCGAGCGTGGACTGTCCGTTGATCAGCCGCGCGAACACTTGTCCAGTGGACCCATCATAAAGGATGAGATCGGGCTGTCCGTCGCCGTTGACGTCGCCCAAACCGGCAAAGGCGTCGGTCATTCCGAAGTCGGGCGGCACATTGTAGGTATCCAGCCGGGTGATTCCCGCGCCGGTTGGGAACGCGCCGCTGTCGGCGATGCCGACGGCGAGGGCGTTGCCGTTCGGGTCGGCCGCGACGCCGAGCAGTCCCGAGTTCGTCGCGCCACCGTAAACCCCGCCGTAGACCAGGTTGCGCAACGTTCCGTCGAAACTCGCGACAAACGCATTGCCCGCCGCCGAGCCGGCCCCCGACCCCGAGTTCGGGGTCGTTGGGAAGTCGAGGCAATAGGTCGTGCCGACCACGATTGGCCGCCCCGAGCCGTCGGTCGCCAATCCGGCCAGCACGTCCAGGCCGGTCCCGCCCACGTAAGTCGTTTGGCGCACGACATTGCCCGTGAGGCCAATCGTTGCGACGAAACCGTCTGCCGGCGGACCAAACACGGGATCGAAGCGGTTGCCCCGTCCCGGCAAGTTCGAGGTCGTCGTGGTCCCGGCAAGGCTCACGAGATCGCTGGGGCGCTGCTGGGCGCCCACGCCGTAATCGACCCCTGCGCCGCCATAGAACGTCGAGTAGTTCAGAGCCGAGCCCGACTCCGAAAAGAGCGTCACGAAGGCGTCTTCGGCGCCGTGGTGGTTGCGAAGCGTGCCGGGGGTTGTGGGAAAGTCGGTGGAATAGGTGCCGCCGGCCAGGAGCACGAGACCGTCGTTGCTGCGCGAGACGCCATACGCCGCGTCGAACTGCGGACCGCCCAGGTAAGAGGACCACTCCAAACTGGCGCCGTCGGAAGCCAGCACGCTGACAAAGGCGTCGGTCCCGCCGTTGTAGGTGATGTCGAAAGCGCCCACCGTAGTGGGAAAGTTGGTCGAGCCGGTCGCGCCGACCACCGCAACGCGGTTCCCAGAAAGCAGCGCGACGCCATTGGCCGTGTCCTCGCCGGACCCACCAGGTTCTTGCGAGCCACCCAGGAAGGTGCTCCACTGAAGCACGCTCCCGTCTGCCGACAGCCGCAGGGCGAACGCATCACCCTGGCCGTTGTAGGTCTCGTCAAACGCGCCAGCGGTCGTCGGAAAGTCGTTTGAGTTGGTGAAACCCACGACATAGGCGCGTCCGCCGGAGTCCACGGCAATGCCATTGCCGCGATCCTGGTTGCCCGAGCCCACGATGTAGGTGCTATAGCCGAGCGTGCTGCCAGAGCGATCCACCTTGGTCACGAACACATCGGTCGCCGCGAGAAGATTGCGGTCGTACGCCCCAATCGTGGTGGGAAAGTTCGCACTCCCCGTCGCGCCCGTCACATACAGATTGCCGGAGGCATCGCTCGCCACGGCAGTCGCAATGTCGGACCCGTCCCCGCCAAGAAATCCGGCCCAGACAATCGGGTCGATCGTCAGCGACTTGCTGGGGTCATAGGGTCCAAGGCTAAATCCGAACTCCCCCGATGGCAGCCTTCGGGCTCGGACGGAAACCGTGCGGTCGCCTTGGAAAGCTTTCAGGTCATGCTCGACGACGTCGCCAAAGCGCGTGCGGTATCGCAATCGACCGGCACCGTCCACTTGGGGGGACTCTGCGCCGTGGTAGCGCATGCGAATCCGGCTGGGATCGGCAAAGGGCTGCAGGACGAGGTCATAGCGCGGACGACCCTGATCCAGGTACATCACCGCGTCGATGCCAGGGTAGAGGCCGTTGAGGCGTACCGTTTCAAACTGTCCCGCGCTGCGCGAGCCGGACCGCGACATGAAGTTCACACGGCCCGGCACGGGGTCCGCCGCAGAGGCCGTTGGACGCACGGATCCGACGAATTCGGCGTAAACGACCTGACCCGAGCGGATGATCTCCGAGGGTCCAACGCGCGCCGTGCGATCGCCATGCGGGGTCAGGGGGTCGGGCGGCTGGGCCTCATTGCGATAGAAGTCGTAGACAAAACCGCTGCCGGTGACCCAGACGTCCATCCCGGGAAAGCGCCCCATGTAGCGTGCTTCGGGGCTCCATTGTCCGCGATTCTCGATATAGGCAGGAGACCGTCGCCCTTGATCGGCGACGGCTTGGGGCGCAGGTTCCGCAACGGGCAACCAGCTTCCCTGCGGAGACATAGGGCTGGACTGCCCCAGCACGACGGCGAGCGCGAAGGAAGTGATCATGGCGAGCGTGACCTTATGGAGCTTGATGCGAGTCTAGCATGATTTGTTCCCGAACTCAGAACCAATTCTTGAGAATCGGAAAGCGGTAGAACGTGACCGTGTCCGAACTCGCCATCCATCACGTCACCGCCATCTGCGGCCAGCCTCAACCGAACCTGGACTTTTACGCCGGAACGCTTGGCATGCGGTTCGTGAAGCGGACCGTCAACTTCGACGACCCGACCGCCTATCACTTCTATTACGGCGACTGGGCAGGAAGTCCCGGCACGCTGGTGACCTTCTTTCCCTATCTCGGCGGACGACCGGGCATCACGGGGGTCGGTATGGCGACGTCGCTCCGCATCGAGGCGCCCGAGGATGCCCCAACGTTTTGGGCGGATCGACTCGCCGCCCAGGGGGTCAGCTTTGGCGAGACAACGCTGGGCGATGCTCCGGTCTTTGCCTTCGAAGACCCAGATGGCATGATGGTGGAGTTGGTCTTCTCGGGAATCAGCCCCGCAATCGACCCATACGCCGCGACAGGGGTGGCAAAACACCGCGCGCTCGGCGCGGTCCACAGCGTCGAGCTTTCAGTCGACAATTTCGACGCCACCGAGAGCCTGCTCGTCGACACGATGGGATTCCGACTCATCGAAGACCAGGGCGAGCGCCGACGCTACCAAGCCCCGCAAAGTGACCGAGCGAGCCTGATCGATGTCCGATGCTGCCCCGAGGCGCAGGTGGGCCGCGTCGCCCTCGGCTCGATTCACCATGTGGCGTTCCGGGTCAAAGATGCCGAGAGCCAGCTCGAATGGCGCGCCAAACTGGTGGACCTCGGCTACCACGTCAGCCCCGTGATGAATCGCGACTACTTCAAGTCGATCTATTTCCGCGAGCCGGGCGGCACCCTGTTTGAGTTCGCCACCGACGGGCCCGGCATGGACATCGACGAACCGATCGAGTCCCTCGGAGACGCTCTGCGCTTGCCCCAGCAGTACGAGCCCTACCGTGGGAGAATCGAGTCTGCCCTGCCCCCGATCACGATTCCGCGGTAGCCGCATCCTTCACGGAGGCCCGGCGTAGGAAAGGTACACTGTCGGGTTGGTTCGGAAAGTCCATGCTCTATAACGTTGTCCTTGTCATTGGCATCCTCGTCGCGCTGATGTTCACCGCGATGGTCTTCTTCCTGGGCAAAGGCGATGCAATGTCGGGTGGCTCCGGCCAGATCCGAACGACCTTCAAGGGCAAGTCCGGGTTCGACGATTGGGTCGCCAAGATGACCATCGGGCTCGGCATCGGGTTCATGGCCTTGATGCTTGCACTCGACGTGATCGCCAGCCGCGGCGGGAAATAACCTCGTGGCCGACTCCGGCCGACTGACGATCCTTCACACCAATGACTTCCATGGCATGGCCAAGGGGGAGCGTTTGGAGCGCTTGCGCGAAGCGCGCAAACGAGCGAACCTTTACTTTGATTGCGGCGATGCGATCCAAGCCGGGAACCTCGCGATCCCCCTTTCGCCCGATCCCGTTTGGCCTGCGCTCGGCGAATTGCGATGCAGCGCCTCGGTGCCCGGCAACCGCGAGAGCCACATCCTCGAATTGGGTCTGAACGCGAAGCTCAATGGGCTCCGCCACCCGATCCTCTGCGCCAACTGGCATGATCGCGAGGGAAACCTGATCTTTCCGCCAACTATGTCGGCCTTTGTCAACCGGCACCGCATCGGCGTCTTCGGCGTGATGCTCCCCATGGTGACCCCCAACATGCGCACATCGGCCGCCAGCGCTTTCTTGTGGTCCTCTCCGATCATTGCGGCCCAGACCGTGATGGCGGAACTCACCGAAGAGCCCGAGGTGCTCATCGCTTTGACCCACTTGGGTCTGCGGTCGGATCGCGAACTCGCCGATGCCTGCCCCGAAATCGACCTCATCTTGGGGGGACACTCGCATGACATTCTCGACCCGCCGGAGGTCCGGGGCAAGACGGTGATCGGCCAAGTCGGGTCGCACGCAAGGTTCGCCGGGCTTTACACGTGGGAGTACGGGCGCGGCCTTGTCGACTTTGAACTCATTCCTCTGGCCTGAGTTCGCCATACTCAAGGGCAATGCTGTTGGCGGAGGGACTCGGCAAGCGTTACGGCGACCGCTGGCTCTTTCGTCGCGTTTCCTTTGAACTTGAACGGGGTTCAGCTTTGGCCGTCACCGGACCCAATGGGTGCGGCAAATCGACACTGGTCCGGATGGTTGCCCGCCTGACCCCTGCCGAAGAGGGGCGCCTTACCGGCGAGCCAAGAGTGGCCTACGCGGCGTTGGACTCCGCGCCCTACCCGCATCTGTCTCCTCGCGAACACCTGCAATGGGCCTGGGCCGTCAACGACCTGTCCGGTGACCCGCTGCACGTTCTGGAAGGGGTGGGCCTTGCCGACCATGCCGACTTGCCCTCCGGACGTCTTTCCAGCGGCCAAAGGGCACGCCTCAAGCTGGCGCTTGCGACCGCAATCCTGCCCGACCTCCTCATCCTTGACGAGCCAGGCGCCTCGCTGGACGACCGGGGCCGGGCCATCGTCGAACAGATCGTCGCTGACCAGCGCCGCGTCGGCGCGGTGATCTTAGCCACCAACCAGCCGCACGAACGGGACCTCTGCGATGCCGAGCTCAATCTGGCTTAACCGCATCGTCGCCATGGCCCGCAAGGAGGCCCAAAGCCTGTGGCGCTCGCGCACGGGCCTGTGGACCGCGGCGCTCTTTTGCTTTACCGCTGCGACGGCGGTCGGCATCGCGACCTTTGGTCAAGAAGTCTCTCCCTGGCTCGGTTCCGGGCTGATTTGGGTGACGCTTCTCTTTGCCGCCGCCGTCAATAGTCCGCAAACCTTTGCCATTGAACAGGAGCAGGGAACGCTCGACCTGCTTCGAACCATCGCTGATCCCTATACGGTCTATTGGGGCAAGTCCTTGGTTGCCATGCTGGCCCTGATCGTCCTTGGCGGACTGACGTGCCTGCTCTTGGTCGCGCTCTTGGGATTGGAGCCCAAGTCGCCGTTCTGGCTCCTGGCATCCGTTCTGGCGGGGGCTCCGGCGCTGGCCGGGACGATGACGCTCAGCGGCGCGCTGACCGTCCGCGCTGAAGGGCGCAGTCCGCTTGCCGCAGCCATCGCCTTGCCCCTGGTGATGCCTGTTGCGTTCCTGGGCATCGCCGCCACGCGCTCCTCGCTGGCGGGCGGGGCGCTACAATGGGAAGGTTCCGCCGTGTTGGGTCTTCTGAGTTACGCCGCAATCTCTCAGGCTCTTGGGCCGTATCTTTTGGCAGCAGTGTGGCGCGAACGATGAAGTGGGCTCAGTGGCTGCTGTTCATCGCGATGATTGGGGCGATCGTCGCCACGTTCGCCGTTCCCCCGGCCAAAGGGTTCCAACAGCCGGACCTCGCGCGCATCATCTTTTACCACCTGCCCGGCGCGGCGCTGATTGCCCCCGTGACGCTCTTGCTGGGTGCATGGTTCAGCGGGCGCTTCCTGGCTTCGCGACAAGAGGCTTGGGACGTCCGGGCCGCCGCGGCCAATGAGCTGGCCTTCGTGTTTTGCGTCGTCACCCTCACCACCGGCATCGTGTTCTCTCGGGTGCAGTGGGGCGCCTGGTGGCAGTGGGACCCGCGCCAAACCTCGTTCCTGATCGTCACCGGCATTTCCGGGGCGTACCTTCTGCTGCGAAGCGCCTTGCCCCGGGACCAGCGTTCGGCGAGCTCGGCAGCCTACAGTCTGGCCGCGGTGCTCCCGCTGCTGTTTCTGATCTTTGTTTTTCCGCGTTTGCCGCAAGTCGTGCAAGCGTCGTTCCACCCCAGCACGACCATTCAGGCAGGCGCTTTCTCGCCCGACTATCGGGGCGTTTTGTTGGGGTTTGCAGTGGTTCTGATTGCCACTTGCATCTGGGCGTATCGGCTGCGGGTTCGGGCAGGGCTGCTCGAGCTGCGCGTCGATCGTGAGTTTTCAAAGGAGTCAATCAATGGAATCTTGGAAGTGGATCGCCATGGCGCCGCCGATCATCGTGTGGTGCGGCCTGTTCCTTTATCTCCGAGCCGTGGACCGCAGGATCCGCAGCCTTGAAGAGCGCCTTGGTCCGTAACTCGCCATAATCCCGCCGATGCGACTTTCTCGCGTGGTGGGCGCGCTGCCGTCGGTAACGCCCTTTGTCTCGCCCGAGGCGATTGTTCGCGATGAGAAGCGACCGCTTCGATTGCGGCTCGGTGCCAACGAAAGTTGGATCGGCCCTTCCGACGCAGCCCGTCAGGCGATGGCTCGGGCCATCGAGGAAGTGTGGATGTACGGGGACCCCGAATGCCACGATCTGCGCGAACGAATTGCCGCCGCAAACGCCGTCCCGGTGGATCGGGTCTTCGTCGGTCCGGGCATCGACGGCATTCTGGGCCTGATTGCCGCCGCCTCGCTTGACCCGGGCGACCGCGTTGTTGCCAGCCTGGGCTGCTATCCCACCTTTGGTTACGCCGTGCGCGGCGTGGGTGGTGAAGTCATCACGGCGCCCTACCGCGACGACCACAACGACCTTGCAGCCCTTATGGAGCACTGTCGTCGTGTAAGTCCCAAGTTGGTTTATCTTCCCAATCCCGACAACCCCAGCGGGACGTTGCTCCAACGCGAAGCCATCGAACAGTTTGTCGCCGAGTTGCCGGAGGAGACCACCCTGGTGCTTGACGAAGCCTACGCGGAGTTCGCCAACGGCGCATTGCCGCGATTCGGCCGGGACGAGCCTCGTGTCATCCGATTGCGAACTTTCTCGAAGGTTTACGGAATGGCGGGGTGTCGGGTCGGGGTGATGCTCGGCTCGTCGGAGGCGGTCAACGCCGTGGGCCGTATTCGCATGCACTTCGCCGTAAACCGTGTCGGGCTTGCGGGCGCATTGGCCTGCTTCGGCGACCAAGCGTTCATCGACCGTGTCGTGGGAGACGCCGACCGTGGCAAAGCGGCGCTTGCCGAGATCGCTGTTGATTGCGGCTTTCGGCCGATCCCCTCGCACACGAACTTCCTCGCCATGGACACGGGCAGCGCGGACCGCGCCCGATCCATTGTCCAGGCACTGCGACAGCGCGACGTCTTTATCCGCATGCCCTGGGGGCCGCCGCTCGACGCCTGTATTCGTGTCACCGTTGGCTCGGCGGAGGACCTCGACCAGTTCGGCGAGATCCTCCGCGAGGTCGTCAAGTCGGTTTAGACTTCGATGGCAGTCGAGACGGAGGCCTCGGCGACTTCGGCGGCCGTGACTTCGCGATCGAGTTCGTTCGAGCGATAAATCGCCTCGGAGATCAGCATCGTGTTGAGCGCAATCTCCGCCGTGGGAAGCAGTTCAACCTTGCCTTGCAGCGCCGCGATCCAGTGGTGCTGCGAGTCGCCATAGTAGGCGCCGTCGCCGCGCACGTTGTCCCAGCGGTACTTCGCGCCCCAAAGGTCCGCCTCCGCCGAGATGTCGATGTAGCCGTACGACTTGAAGAACCCAAATGGGTTGAGCCGAACGCCGCCGTGGGACCCGACGACCACCGAGCCATCGAACTTGTCCAGGTTGATCGCCCAGGACTCGATGATGTCAAGGGTCAGCCCACCGGCCATCCGCACGAAACCGAGGCCCAGTTCTTCGACGTCCCACTGGCCACCCGTGCGACGCCCCTCATGCATCGGCACCTCGTCATAGGTCTTGCCGGAGACCTTTTCCACCGCCGGATTGCCAATGAGATAGAGGATGCGGGCAATATGATAGACCCCCATGTCGTAGAGCGCGCCACCCGAGGCATGGCGCTTCTGGACGAAGTTCGGGGTGCCGTAGCCGTCCACATAGGGGCGACCTTTGCGCCGGTGTCCTGTCGAGCGCGCATGGTAGATGTGGCCGAGTTCTCCGAGGTCAATCAGTTCCTTGGCCGCCTGAGTCTCATTGCTGTAGAGCGTGCTCAGCTGGATGTGAAGGTGCTTGCCCGTCGACTTGGCCGTGTCGACCATCGCTTTGCCGTCGGCATAGCTTCCCGCAATGGGCTTTTCGCAGTACACGTGCTTGCCGGACTGCAGCGCTTCCACGGTCACCGGGCGGTGCAGGTTGTTGTGCAAACACACATCGACCGCGTCCAGGTCGTCTCGCTTGAGGAGTTCCCGAAAGTCGGCGTAGGCATGCTCGATGCCAAAGTCCGCCTGTGCTTTTGCCGTGGCGGCGGGATTGACGTCGGCGCAAGCCACCATCCTCACGTTGGACATCTGGCTATAGGTGCGCATATGGTGCTGGGCGATCTGACCGCAGCCGATGATGCCGATCCGTACTTGGTCGTCTGACATAAGAAATCTCCTCAATACAACGGGCGAAGGCCCGCGCGAGGGTACCCGCAATAAACGCGTTAAGCTGCCTTGATCGCGGGGGGCAAAAGACCCGGTTCGATGACCTCGCCGGTGGCGGGCAGCAGTGCCATGGCCCGCTCGACCGCATTCTGCAGTTCCCGCACGTTGCCGGGCCAGGCGTAGGACTGAAGACTGGCTTCCACTTCGGGCGACATCGTTGGCGCTGTCCGCTGGTTCTCCCGCGCCGACCGCTCGATGAAAAGCCGCGCCAGCGGAAGGATGTCCTCGCGCCGCTCGCGCAGCGGAGGAACGTGGATCTCCACAACCTGGAGCCGATACAGCAAATCGAGCCGGAACGTCCCTTCGTTTACCGCCTGGTGAAGGTCGCGGTTCGTGGCGGAAATCAGCCGCACATCGATGCGAATGGGGTTGGTGCTGCCGAGGCGCTCGAACTCGCGCTCTTGGAGCACACGCAACAGCTTGACCTGAACGCTGAGCGGAATCTCACCGATCTCGTCCAGAAAGAGCGTCCCTCCGTTCGCCATCTCGAACCGTCCCTGCTTGGCACCCGCCGCGCCCGTAAAGGCACCCTTTTCATAGCCAAACAACTCGGCTTCCAACAGCGTCTCCGGCAGCGCCGCGCACGAGACCGCCACGAACGGCTTGGCGGCGCGCAGCGAACACGTGTGCAAGGCTTTGGCCACCACTTCCTTTCCCGCGCCCGACTCACCGGTGATGAGCACGGTGGCTTTGGAGTCGGCAACCTGCACGACCGTATTGGCCACTTCTTTCATGGCAGCTGACTCTGAAACGAACGGAACCTTCTGGGGCGAGGCCGTGCCAGCGGGCACCCCTGAAGCCCGGCTCTCAACCGCCGAGGCGATCACCTTCTTCAAGGGGGCGAGGTCAAACGGTTTGGTGATGTACTCAAAAGCGCCGTCCCGAATCGCCTGAACCGCCTGAGGGATCGTCCCATAGGCCGTCATGATGACGACGGGCAGATCCGGGTCCTTGGCCTTGACCTCCTGCATCAGCTCGTATCCCGTGCGCCCCGGCATGGTCACGTCGGTCAGGATGCAGTCCACCGAGTTGTCGGCCAGGAACTTGAGCGCGGCATTCACATCCTCGGCGACGAACGCCTGGTAGCCCGTTTTCTCGAAGGCTACTTGCAGGATGCGGCGCAGATTGGCCTCATCGTCGACGATCAGGATTCTCTTCTTGTCGCTCACGGTCAATCCGAGTGGGTCGAGGGCGGAACACGGTTCCCCTGCCTTCCTCCGCCTCTTAGGGACGATACCGCAAGGATTTATGCCGCCGCACCTGCAACCATAAGTAAAGATAAACTACTCGGTATGAAGGGCGCGTGGAAGGTCGGTCTGCTCGTCGTCGCCTTTGTCGGCCTGATGATCGCTGGGTACGGGATTCTGGGCAAGGCGCTGTGGCCTGCGCCGCGCGATACGTACTACGCGGTGTTCGCCGATGTGGCCGGACTGAACGCCGGTGCCAAAGTTCGTCTGGCCGGGGTCCGGATCGGCGAAGTAACCGAGGTCGCGCTCGCCTCACCCACCGAAGCGCGTCTGACGCTCGCTCTTGAAAAAGGCGTCCAAATCCCGGAGGGAAGCCGCGTGGTCATCCCGGCCTCCCTCATCGGATTCGGCGATCAAGCGGTCGACATCGTGCCACCCCCAGGCTCGGATCGGCTGCTGGCTCCCGGTGCCACGCTCGTCGGAACGAAAGGCTCGCCGCTCGAAGGGATCCTGCCTGACTTTTCTGGCACGATGACGGAACTCAACAAGACGTTGGTGGCCTTTCGCGATCTCGTCGAGGACCGCGAGCTCCGCGGCAAAGTTGACGAGTTGCTCACCACCTCCGAGAAAACGTTGAGCCAGTTCGGGTCATTGGCAGGCTCAGCAAACTCGATGCTCGTCCAGAATCGATCTTCCATCGAGCGTGCGATGCGCGAAGGCGCCGCCGCCATGGAAGAAGTCCGCAAAGGTGCGGCGCTCGCCAGCGCGCTGCTTGCGGAGCAAAAGTGGAGCGACCAAGCCGACCAGCTTCTCACCGAGCTGAACGCCACCGCCGCCAAGTCTCAGGAGCTCATTGCGTCGCTCCACGAGTTCGTGAACGACCCTGTGTTGCGCGAGTCGATGAACACGTCGCTGCAAAACGTCGAAAAGATGACGGACACGGGAACCCGCATTGCCGCCAATGCGGAAACCATGACCGAAAGCGGCGTGGTGATCGCCAAGAATGGCGAAGTCCTGAGTGAGAAAGCTATCGAACTCGCCGACAAAGCGTCCGAGATCGCCGACGAGGCCAAGGAGGTCGTCAAGCGTCTGCAAGGGCTCTTTGAGCGGCTGCCGTCTGGCAACCCGATCGGCGACATTGGCGTTGGCCTCGACATTTCAAGCTCCGTGCGACACCCTCGATTCCGCACGGACATCGGAATCGACATCCCCTTTCAAGAGGCGACCTTGACGGCCGGTCTTTGGGATGCCTTTGAGTCGAACAAGATCACCCTCCAATACGGCCGACCGCTGAACGCCAGTACAAGATATCGCGCCGGAATTTACGCAAGTAAACCGGGCATCGGGGTAGACTACGCGCTTGCGCCGAACCTGGGTTTGCGCGGCGATCTTTATGATCTCAACTCGCCCCGGTTCGATTTGCGCGCGCGCTATTCGTTCGGACGTGGGTTTGAGGCCTTCGTGGGGGTTGATGGCGTGCTGCGAGAGAATTTGCCGATCATCGGGATCGGGATACGAAGATAAGGGTTACAACAAGCGATGCGAGTCATTCTGAATCAGACGGTGCCGAAAGTCGGCAAGCAAGACGAAATCGTCAATGTCGCGGACGGTTTCGCGCGTAACTATCTCTTTCCGCGTGGGCTCGCCGTGCTTGCCGATCGGGGACAGGTCCGTGCCCTCGAACAGCGGTTGAAGCGGCTCGAGGCAAAGAGCGCCGCCCTTCTTGCAGATGCCGAGGCGCTCAAGTCCAAGATCGACGGCAAGACCGTCCGGATTCCTGGCAAGGTCGGCGGCGATGGGATGCGCCTCTTTGGCGCCGTGACGCCCGCCGATGTCGAGCAGGCGATCCAGACCCAGCTTGGAGCGACCATCGACCGCAAGAAAATTGGCGTGGTCGAGCCGATCAAGCGTCTGGGCGAGTTTCCGGTACCGGTATCGCTGCATCGCGATGTGGACGCCACGGTGACCGTGGTGGTCTTTGACCCTGCACAGCCTGAAGCTCCCGCTGTCGATACGGCCTCGGCCTAAGGATCATTATCTCGAAAGGGCACGAAGCGCCTGGTCAACGAAGGCCTGGTGCACTTTCTCCATTTTAGGGAGGGTCAGATCCGGGCGTCCAAGAGCCGGGTAAGCCTGAGCCCATTCGTCCATATTGCTCATCGGACGAAGCGCGGCACACAAGTCCCATTTGGGAAGTGCATCCGTTGAGATTGGGCGTCGGCGCAGGTACCGGTTCGTAAAGCGCTCGGCTGCTTCCCAGCCGAGAATCCAGGCTAGGTCCAATCGACAAATCGCGAGGTCATACAAAGGCTCGGCCACCTGCCATTCTTCCCAGTCGATGACTGCCGCAATCTTTGCATCGCGCCATAAAAGGTTGCCGGGCCAGAAGTCGCCATGCCGCAGCACGGGCGCGTTTCGATCGCGCTCATGGTCCCATCGGTCAAGCGCGGCGCGGACTTCGGGCTCGCGCAGTGCATGGTTCGGCCCTTGCCACGCTTTGGGAACGGGCGAGTCCGTCGTGGCACGCTCTTCATAGGGTAGCTGCCGATAGTCGAACGCATGGATCTCGGCGAGCTGGTCCGCGAATTGATCGACAAAATACTCTGGATCCTTCGGCGCCAACTCCGGTCGCCCTTCGACGTATTCGAGAAACATCACCGGCCTCCCCGAGGCGGTCGTCGCCAGACCGAACGGTCGCGGAACCGGCAATCCACCCGTTGCCAGCGCGGCGATGACCGAAAACTCTTGGGCGACGGAATCGGCGTCCTGCCAGTGACCTGGCTCACGTGCCACGCATCGCGCAAGGCTCCCCTCCCGATCGAGAAACGTGACGACACTCATCGTGGCGCTGATGCCGCCGACGAGCGGCTCAACCGACAGCAGAGTGGCATCGGGTGCAACCTGGGAAAGAAGTTCGCGGAATGGCTCCAACATGGGCGGATTGAGTTTGCTGCAGGGATTCGGCCTACAATAGGTCGATGAAGATGAACCGGATTCTTTCGGTGGGGGTTTTGGTCACCGCCGCCAGTGCGTTGCTCTGGGCGGGCGCCGTGTTTCTCACCGCCATCCTTCCGGTCCTCATTTACTTCATCGGCGGAGGCATCGTGATCATCGTCGCTGGGCTGTTCCTGGAAATACGAAACTCGCGCCTGCAAAAGAGCGACCGAACGGATCGTCGAGACGACACCGGCAACGCTTAGTTCCCCGGCGCCGGGGGTGCGGGCGGCAGCGCAAAGTTTGGTGCGGCCGCCTCGATGGCGGGTCGTGGACGCCAAACCAGCGCCCGCTCGCCATCGGCCTCAACCTCTTCTTCGCCAACCGCTCGACGACCGCCCGGGAGCATCGCCACCGCCGATTCGCTCACGGCGACACCACCCGGCGGGCAGCGGTCCTGCAAGTGCGCCGCAATGTCGATCACCTGGGCGAAGTTGATCGTCCGCACGTCGTTGGGGTCCTGCGCAAAGACCTGCCCGGTATGCAGGCCGATGCGAAGGGTCACGGGTTTGCCCATCTTGTTGCGGAACCGGTTGAACTCGATCAGGCCGCCCTGCAGGTTCTTGGCCGCATTGAAGGCGTGCGTCGGATGCTCAAACACCAGGTTCGCTCCGTCGCCCGACGTGGAGTGAACTTTGCCGCCGTGCTTTTCCGTCACGGTCTGGACATATTTGTGGAACTCGGCAAAGGTGTACTCAACGGCCAGCATCTCGACCCCGTCCTTCATCTTTGTGGAACCCACAATGTCGATGTTGACGAACGTCATGCTTTGGGTCGAAGATCGCAGTTTGTCCTGCAGGCGATGGAGCTCTTCCAGCAGTTCCAGCCGCTCCGCCGATCCCTGGCGAATCCCGGCGCGATTCAATAGCCGAATGGCGATGGATTGAATGACCGGTCCTAAGAGCGCGCCGCCGACCGTCCCGGCCAAGAACAGCCACATCAGGCTGAACTGAGGCATGTTCGAGCCAAAAAGCTCGCTGATTGCGCTGAACACGGAGTACGCCACGATCGACATCCCGCCCGTGATAGCGCCGGTGAGCGAGGCCCCGCGCGCGTCGCGGCAGAGGCCGATGTTGACCATCGCCAAGCCGGCAACCAAGACGTTGAGAATGGAGAAAACCTCTTGCGGGTTGCCCGTTCGATAAGAGAGCGTTGCCATTAGGGCACCGACCGTCGCCAGCGACGCTCCGCCCACGAACCTTCGGACGCCCGGATCCAGCGACAACATGAAATGACGCAGGCGCCCGACAAGCCCGACTGGCCGCTCCTCGGGAATCAGTTGGACCGCGAGGCGAACGTATTCGGGGTCGGCGCCGGTGGTCTCCGCCACCGCCATGATCGCTTCGTCGTCCAGGTCACTGCCATGGGACGCGCGCAAGCGCTCCGCGAGCAAGAGCATCTCTCGCACGCGGTCGTCGCTGATTTTTTCCAGGGTCTGGTTGGACCGGGTCGCAGTCTTTGGCATGGACGATTTGCAGAGTCCCACCCATCTTACTGAGCGGCCCAGCGCTGGGTTCCGCGGGATCAGGCCCCTGCTTAGCAGAATCTTATCCGAATCAGACGCCCCTAAGCGTCAACTGAGTCGCGAAAGTTGGCCGTGAAGCCGCTGGGCAAGAGGGCTGCGAGCGTCGTTTGGGTGACGTCACCAGCCTCGTTCACCAGATAGATGTCCAGCGTTGCCGGATCATCCGTGAACTCGCGCATCACTTGCAGGCAGGCGCCACACGGTGGCCCGCCGTCAGCGGTGGCCACCGCGATCTCCGAGATCCGCCGTGCGCCCTCGCTTACCATGGCAAAGATCGCGGCGCGCTCGGCGCACATCGAAAGACCGTACGAGGCGTTCTCCACATTGCTCCCGCCAAACATCCAGCCGTCCTCCGTGCCGACTGCCGCACCCACGGCATACCGGCTATAGGGGCAGTAGGCATGCTTGCGGTGTTCGATGGCCAGTGGAATCAGGCCGTCGTCGTGCGCTTCCAGGGCATGTTCAGACGTCATAGCCTATTGTGACGCTCTGGCGAAATGCAGTCGTGGCGATGGTCTTGGTCGGATGTGCGGGCGCTGTGGAAGTCGTGCGCCAGGCGTTGGTGCAGGCGCTGGCCAAAGAGGCGACGGTGGCGGCAGGCGACGCCGTCGGAATCGACCTGCGCGGGGTCGAAGATCGCGTGATCATCCTGGCCGTCACGGCAACGGAACTCCCGCCCGACGCCGAATTTCGCGTCGACGGCCCGTTGAACCGGAACGAGGTAACGACCGAGGTTCAAACGTCGGCAACGACCCCACCGGGGGTTTATGAGGTCGTGATTCGCACCGTCGCTCGTCTCGATCGCGAAGTGCGCGATGACGAACATCGCGTCACGGTCGAAGTCCGCGCGCCCTAACCGACGGACAGGGCCACCCATCCGGTCAGCTTTGCATGGTCGTTGTCATGAGCCTCGCTTTCGGATGCCATGCATTCCCACTCGTCGACCCGCTCGCGGACAGGTCCAATGCGGGCCCCACGCTTCTCCCCTCACCGATGCGGCGTAAAGGTGAACTTCTCGATGACGACCTCAACCTCTTTGCCTGTGGATGGCGGCTTGCCCTCGTACAGCCACAGGTTAATGTGAACCGCTTCGTCTTTGGGCGCAAAGATCGGCCCTGGGAAGGTCCACTCCGCGACATGGCGCCCACTGGCAAGGCGCGTCAAGAAGTCCACGCGGTCGGGTTTCCACGTAAACCGATGCATGACGCCGCCCTGGCTCTCGTCGATTTCGAAGCGCACCATGTGCCCCGGCTTATCGTAGGGCTGCACCACAAATTGCCCATTCGCCGCATTGCGGTCACCCCACCGAGTGACCTCGACGTCGATTTCCCGATGCGCCTCCTCATCGGTGTTGCTCCAAGTGAACAAGCCGAGGACGGCGTTGGGCGGCACCGCCGCGCTTGGACTGCGCACGTCAAACCGATATTCCCCGTAGCCCAGCGAACGGCTGAGATAAACCTCCGAGCACACCCAATGGTCACCTTCTCGGCGAATCTTCATATGAAGGGCGCCGTCCTCGCCGACCCAAACCGACTCAGGCGCGTCCGACCAGCGGTTCGGTCCGGGGCCCATCAACTGCGGGCCGCCTTTGACGGACCACGTATGGCCAGAGAACTCAATCGTTCTTGGAACCAGCCCGGTCGCCATGGCAAGGACGCCGATCATGTCCCGAACACCGTTTTGGGCAACTCGGCACTGCACCAGATGCACTTCGGGCTGCTCTTCGTCAAGATCTGGCGCTTGCAGTTCGGGCACGTGCGGCCAGCGGTTTGCACCGTGATCTTGCCGTCCACCCGCCCGTCGCGAGCATCGACTTCGCGAATCATTTCAACCAGCTGTTCGTCCGTGCAACCCGTGATCTTTTTCATCATCTCCCACATACCAGCGCATGCCAGTTCGAGCGACTGCACGCGCTCCTCCAATCCGTGTACCGCCGACTGTGCCGAGGAAGCGGCGGAGTAGGCGCCTGCCGTGGTGTTCGCTGCGTGCGTGGGTCCTTCCATGTAACGGGCAAGAATCCAACTGACCATCGTGCCAGTTTAGCCCCACTTCAACTGCCGACAAAGCTAAACTGGCGCGCATGAGCTACCGCTATTCCGGCGACCAACTCCGTGAGATCGCCTTCCCGCTTGGCGGCATCGGCGCTGGCTGCGTCAGCTTGGATGGCCGCGGCGGCTTGCGTGATTGGGAAATTTTCAATCGACCTGCAAAGGGACGTCTTCTTGAACTCACCTTTCCGTCGGTCTGGTTCCAATCAGAAGGCCAAGAAAAGGCGATGGTGGCCCTTGGTCCAAGGGTGAGGGATTGGGTCGGCGAAGGACCGGGTTTTTGGAACTATGGCCGCGGCCAGTTGCTCAAGCAAGTGGACGGCTTGCCCCACTTTGATGCCGCCGTGTTCGAAGGGCGGTTCCCGTTCGCGCGCGTTTTCTTCGACAAGGCGAACTGCCCGCTGGACGTTTCGCTGCGTGCGTACGCGCCCTTTATCCCGCTCGACATTCGCAGTTCCAGCTTTCCGGTCGCCGACCTCACGTACACGGTGACGAACCGGTCCGAGCACCCGGTGGAACTGTGCCTGGCATGGACGATGATGAATCCCATCGGTGAGGGGGCGCCTAACGACGGCACCGAGGACCAGGCGCGAAACACGTTCGTTCGCGGAGAGCACGGGGTCGGCATCACCTTTGAGAATGCGCGATTCGATGCGACCAGCGAGTTTGGCGGATCGGCGGCGCTGAGTACCAACTGGCCCGACACGGCCTATCGCGAGGCATGGCTCGACTCGGGCTGGTTCGACCCGCTGCAGGACTTCTGGACCGACTTCCGCCACGGGCAACTCCGGGAGGACACTCCGAACGACAGCCATCGACGACGACCGGGGACCTTGGCCTGTCGCGCCACGCTAGCGCCAGGCGAATCGGTCGAAATCCCCTTCGTGTTTTCATGGATCGCCCCTTGTGCGCGCAAGTATTGGGGTGGGGAGAACGACAAAGACACCCATTGGAAGCCGTGGGTCGCGACCCAGTGGCCGACCGCGTGGGACGCCGCCCAGGAGTATCTGAGCCGTCGCGACGAGCTCACGCGACGCGGGTTAGCCTTTGAAGAAGCCTTTTATGGATCAGACGTGGACCCGGATGTTCTGGAGCGCGTTGGCTCCTCGCTTTCGATCCTGCATTCGCCCACCTTGCTGCGCTTGGAGGACGGCACCTTTTGGGCATGGGAGGGTTGCTCTGGCGATGCGGGCTGTTGCTCCGGCACCTGCTCCCACGTTTGGAACTACGCCGTCGCCCACGCCCACCTTTTCCCCGAGATGCAATGGAACATGCGGGCGGCTGAGTACCGATACAGCTTCAACTGCGGGCCTGAGGGAGAGAAAGGGGCCCTCAACTTTCGTGTGCCGCTGCCATTGGTCCAAGAGGCGCCACTCTGGCATGCGGCGAGCGACGGCCAGCTGGGCGGCATTGTCCAGCTGTATCGGGACTGGCGTTTCTCGGGCGACGACGAGCGGCTCAAAGCGCTATGGCCCTCGGCCAAACGCGCGCTCGGCTATGCCTGGGTGATGTGGGACCGTGATCGGGACGGCCTGGTGGAGGGTGATATGCACAACACCTACGACATCAACTTCCAGGGCCCTAATCCTCTGACCCAGTTCTTCTATCTTGCGGCTCTGCGCGCGGCGGAGGAAATCGCCCGACACCTTGGTGAAACGGACGCCGCCCAAAGCTATCGCCAGCTCTACGAAGCGGGAAGGTCAAAGACCGAATCGGTGCTTTGGAACGGCGAATATTTCGTCCAGACCTCGGACTGCCTGGCCGACGATGCGCCCAAGTACCAGCACGGAGTCGGGTGCCTCAGCGACCAGATCTTTGGCCAGCAAGCGGCGAAGTTCGCCGGTCTTGGCGACCTCGTCGACCCCGAGCTCATCCGCTCCGCCCTGCGCGCCATGGTCACGCACAACTTCAAAGATCCACTAGGCAACCATGAGAACCTGCAGCGCGTCTACGCCGTGGCCGATGAGCCGGGGTTGGTCCTCTGCACCTGGCCGAAAGGAGGCCGCCCGAAGTTTCCCTTCGTGTATTCGGATGAGGTCTGGACGGGCATCGAGTACCAGGTGGCCGCGCATCTCGCGAGAGAAGGCATGACCGACGAGGCCCTGGCCATCGTCAAAGGCATCCGTCGTCGTCATGATGGCCGCCGCCGCAACCCGTTCAACGAGTTTGAGTGCGGTTCCCATTACGCGCGAGCGCTCGCCTCATATGGGGTGTACTTGGCGCTCAGCGG
Source organism: Fimbriimonadaceae bacterium (assembly GCA_046292875.1). Classification (GTDB taxonomy): domain Bacteria; phylum Armatimonadota; class Fimbriimonadia; order Fimbriimonadales; family Fimbriimonadaceae; genus JBKBQD01. The sequence goes on along the minus strand of JBKBQD010000005.1, from coordinate 126,237 downwards.
GCTCGACCACGATGGGCGCACCGGTCAAACGGCGCAGCACAACCCACATGCCGGCCGTTTCTTCCTTGTGACGCCCAAGGCGTGGGGGGTCGCCACGACTGACGGTCAAGGCGGAGTGTCGTTCGAGGCGGTCGAAACGAAAGCTTAGCCGCCGGCCATGTCCGTGGGAAGCGCCTTGCCCGGTCCTTCGTTGTCCCACAGGATCGATACGACGCGCCACCGCGTACCGTCGAATAGGCACTGAATGGTATTGATGCCGCGAGATGTGGTCTCGCCCATGCGTGTTTCGAACGAGGACCAGATGTGCGCGATGGAGCCGAATCGCTCGGTGCGCCGGGCGAGCTCGCGCTCTTCGAAACCTTCCCGTTCCATGACCGGGAAGTTGCGCGAGATGTACTGATCGACGGTCATGGTCGCCAGCGTGGTGACCCCATCGCGGGTTCGGGGCATCCCCAAGCGACAGTCAGGGAGCAGCACCCCGCGCAGCTTGACTTCGTCGCGAGGCTGACCTTTAGGACCGGAGATCGCGGCATACAGGTCGCGAATGCTTTGGTCCAACAGCGTATCGGACGCCGTGCCTTGCCCACCGGCAACGGCCACTGCGCAGAGCAAGGTCGTGAGATTCATGTTGCTTGACAGATTACGCGACACTCGTGCGGAGCGCAATGGGAGTCTTTTGATCTCCGTCAGGACGGACGCACTCCATCTCCCCATCTCGTCGGTTCCGTCCCCCATGTTGGACGGGAAGGAAGCGCCCAAATCCTCAACATGGATGATCAGTCGGCGCTTCGCTGCCAGGCTTCGATTTCCCGCGCGAGGAGCGCCGGGTCGTCGGTCAGTATCGAGTCCACCCCAATCGCGAGCCAATGCCGGATCTCTTCACTGCGATTCAGTGTGTGAATCTGAAACTTGATGCCCAGCGACCGCACTGCGCGAACGTCCTCGGGCGAAAGACTGAAACGCTTCACGTCTTCCACCATCATGGAGACCACGTCGTCCTTGCGGACGTAGTCGTCGAGGGCCCCGCTGCGAATGGCAGCAAAGAGCGGTAACCCCGTCGTGTAGTCGTAGCACGTGGCCAGGTCAGGCGCAAGGCGGCGGACCTCCGCCATCTTTGCCGGCACAAAGCTCGCGATGAGTACCCGCTGCTCGGCTTTCTGCTCCCGCACCACACGCACGACGGCTGCCGCATCGCAGTCCGGCTTGATATCGATGAGCCAGCGATGCCGGGGCGTCGCGGCAAGCGCTTCATCGAGAGTGGGAATCACGTGGCCTTTCCCGCGAAATGGATAGGTCGCCCCTTGGTCGGACGTAAAGCGGTAGCCCGCATCAAGACGGCGCAACTCCTCAAACGTCATTTCGCTGGGTCGGCCTTTGCCGTCAGTCGTGCGGTCAACCGTGTCGTCATGGAGCAGAATCAGGCGACCGTCCTTGGTTTGGCGCACATCCGTCTCCAGCAGGATGTCGGGCCATCGGTTCGCGCAAGATGTAAATCCGAAAAGGGTGTTTTCGGGCCACTCGACCATGCCACCCCGATGGGCGCCCAGCAGCATCGGCTTGTCAAAGAACGGCTTGGCCGGTTCGGAAGAAAGCGCGAAAAGAGCGGCAACTGTGGCGACCGAAACCATGACGCGCTCAGTTTGCCCGATTTCCCACGCGAGTTCGGTTAAGGCTGAGCCCGCCACCCACAGGTACAATGGCGGGTGGCGGCAGCGAGTCCGCCGGCCCGATCAGCATGACGTCGCCCCCGCAGCGCCGAGTCCGGCCCACGGCCCCACGGTCGCCCATCAGCCCACCGACGAACGCCGGCTCCGCGACCACACCCACGCCCCCTCATGGCGGGCCGACGACCGCCTCGGCTCCGGTGACCCCTTCGCTGATCCAAGAGATAGAAACGATTCCCCTCATGAAGGAGATAGAGCAACCCATGGCAACGGAGAACTTCGACGCAGACCTTATCGTCATCGGTGCGGGCCCCGGCGGATACTATGCCGCCATCCGCGCCGCCCAGCTTGGACTCAGCGTGATCTGTGTCGAGAAGGAATATCTCGGCGGAACGTGTCTGAACTGGGGCTGCATCCCGAGCAAAGCGCTCATCTCCGCTGTCGACCTTTATCGACACATTCAGCACGCCAAGGAGTTCGGCATCGAGGTCGAGGGCCAGGTCAAGGTCGACTTTCCCAAGCTGATGGCACGGACGAACAAAGTCGTCACCACGCTGCGCGGCGGCATCGGCACGCTGTTTAAGAAGCGCAAGGTGCGCCACGTTGAGGGCTTCGCTCGGTTCGTGGACGCCCACACCATCGAGGTGGAAAAAGACGGCCAAACCCAGACGCTTAAGGCCAAGAACTTCTTGCTCGCCATGGGCTCGTCGGTCATTCGGCTGGATATCCCCGGCCTCGAAGGTGGCCGCGAAGACGGCGTTTGGACGAGCGACGATGCCGTGACCGCCCCCTATGTGCCGAAGCGCATGCTGATCTTGGGTGGCGGCGCGGTTGGGGTCGAGTTCGCTTTCGTGTTTAACGGCCTGGGGGCCCAAGTCACGGTCGTCGAGATGATGCCGACCCTCATCCCAATGTTTGACGCCGACCTGGGGACCGAACTGGGCAAGTCCCTCGCCAAGCAAGGCATCGCCGTGAAAACCGGCGCTTCGCTCGAGCGATGCGAGCGTGTCGGCGACGTCTGGAAGTGCACGATCAAGAAGGGCACCGAAACCGAGGTGGTGGACGCGGACGTCGTGCTTCTCGGTGTCGGACGCAAAGCGAACACCGACGGGATGAACCTGGAAAAAGCCGGGGTGCAACTGCACCGCCGCGGGGTACAGGTCGCGGACGATACGCTTCGCACCCATGCGCCCAACATCTTTGCCATTGGCGACGTGACGGGACGCATTCAGCTCGCTCATGTAGCGCAAATGGAGGGCCTGGTGGCGGTTCACAACATCGCGACCGGTGGCAACAAAAAGATGGATTACAAGGCGGTCCCGAACTGCGTCTATACCGTGCCCGAAGTGGCGTCGGTTGGCTTGTCGCAGAGCGAAGCCGAAGCGCAGGGATATGACATCAGCGTTGGCAAGTACGCGTTCTTTGGCCATGGCAAAGCCATCGCATCGGGAGAGCGGGAAGGTTTTGTCAAAGTGGTCTGCGAGAAGAAGTACGGCGAAGTGCTGGGCGTCCACATGATTGGGGCCCACGTCACCGACATGATCGCCGAAGGCGTCGTCGCGCTCAACCTGGAGGCAACGCTGGACTCCATGCTCGAATGCATTCACCCGCACCCGACCATGTGCGAAGCCGTGCTGGAGGCGTTCGAAGACGCCCACGGGATGGCGATTCACAAAGTCTAGGCTCGCTTGCTAAGATAGCCTCGTGCTTGCGATTCTCGTTGCGGCATCGTTGCCGGTGGACCTCGGCAAGCTGGCCGATGCGCGCCTCTCGATTGGGGTCAGCGTGGGGCTCAGCGTCACCACGGGAGCGGGCAAAGACGTCATGGGGCGGCACGACCGGATGCGTTTGGTTCCCGCCAGCAATCAGAAGCTCTACAGCATGGCCTATGCGCTGCACACCTTCGGGCCGAACCACCGCTTGGAGACCCGCTTCTGGAAAGAAGACGACGCGGTTGTCGTGGATGCCGAAGGTGACCCAGGATTGAGCATCGAGCGGTTGGCGGGGGTCCGCGACCAGCTGGGAATAACCGGCGCAGAAACGGTGAAAGTAAGGCAACCTTTCGCCGTCGTGACCCCGCCCTCATGGGAGGAAGACGATCGCGGCTATGGCTATGCGGCCCGGATTACGGCGCTGACGCTCAATGGCGGTGTCATGACCGCCACCTATCGTGGCGGCCAAGTCGTCTTCGAGCCAAACGACCCCGACATCAAGGTGATCTTTTTGCCCAGCGACGGTGCGTTGAACGTGGACTTCGACCCCAAGCTCAAGGTGATGATCCTCAGCGGCAAGATGCCCACTGAAGGCGAAAATCTCGGGCGATTTGCCATTCCGCAGCCCGATCGCCTCGCCGCTGGCGTATTGGGCTCTGGCTTTGAGGAAGCCGTTGTCGTGCCCAACCGTGCGCCGGACGCTGTCATCCGCAGCCAAACCATTTCGGAACTGATGACAAGGTGTCTGCAAGTCAGCGATAATGTCATTGCGGAACACCTCTTCCTCGCGGCAGCAGCCAAAAGCGGGCCGCTTGGCGCCGACCCCTACACCACGGCAGGCCGTCGGATGCGCGACTTCTATGTGAAGACGGTCGGGGGCCAAGAGCGCGACTTCCGTCCGATCGACGGCAGCGGCATGTCCCGCCATAACCTGGTCACGGCAAAAGGCACCACGCTTCTGCTGAACTGGGCCCTGAAACAGCCGACCAAGAAACTTTGGATCGACGCCATGGCCAAGCCCGGTGTGGGGACGCTGCGCTCTCGGCTGAGCGGCGTGAACTTTGCCGGAAAAACCGGGACGCTCAACTCCGTTTCCGGACTCTCCGGATACGTGCTCGACGCCAAGGGAGAGCCGAAGTTCGTGGCGTCAATCCTCCAGAACCACTACATCGACGGCAACGGTGGGGCTCAAACGTTCGCCGACAACGTCATCCGGCGACTGGCTGCGGCGTCTCCACAGGCGTCGGCTCTGAGGCCAGAGCCGGATTCTCCGCGTCGATACATGCTTGCAGCGCGGTGATCGCGACCTCGATCTGGTCGTCAGTGGGCTCCCGGGTCGATAGGTATTGCGACATGAGGCCCGGCCAAAACAGCACCTTGACAAACGCCTGGTTCTTGAATCGCCCGGCAAAGCGGATCAACTCGTAGCTGATGCCGGCGATGATCGGCATGATGATCAACTCGACACCAACCCGAACGACGGTGTTGAGAAAGTCGTTGAGCCCCGGCACGGGATAGCGCGGCACCAAGGGAAAAAGGAGCAGGCTGACCAGCAGCACGATGATCGCAAAGCTCGTGCCGCAACGCGGATGAAGTCGGGTCTGGGCGCGGCAGTTCTCCACCGTCAGCGGCTGCTCCGCTTCAAAGGCGTTGATCGCCTTGTGCTCCGCGCCGTGATATTGAAACACGCGGCGAATCTCGCCCATCAACCCGATCAAGCCGAGGTAGCCGAGCAAGAAGACAATGCGGACGCCCTCGGCGAGGTAGGACTTGGCAATCGAGGATTCGACGCCAATGCGGCGGGCTTGCTCGGCGATGAGGTTGGGCGTAAAGCTGAACAGCGCGACGCCAATCAGCAGACCGACCACCATCGCACCGCCGATGTGGATCGAGTTGATCTTCTCGCCTTCGTGCTTGGCGGCTTTGCTCGTGGTGGCCTTGTCCGGATCCTGGTACTCGGGATTCATCTGGATGCGGCTGGCGAACTGCATCGCCTTGTAGCCGAGAGTCATGGCATCCAGTAGGGCAAAAGTCCCACGCAGGAATGGCTTCATCAGCCACTTTTGTTTCCCTATCCAGGTCTTTTCCAGCGGTTCAGATTGCAGGACGATGGTACTATTCGGCGCGCGAACGGCAACGGCGAAGAATCGCGGCGAGCGCATCATGACGCCTTCGATGATCGCTTGCCCGCCGTATTGCAGAAACTCGCCCTTGGGCACGCCGGGAGTATACCGATGGCCCTTTGGCAAGCCATGGTTTAACTTCCTGTTAAAGCGTAAATAGCGGCACTATGATAGACTCGCTCCGATTGAAAACGGCGAACCCGGATGAACCGGATGTCGTCAGAGTTGAAAGAGGGCGAAGCGAAGGAGGGCGCCGCGAAGCGTTGTCGGAGAACCTGCAGGGACTTGAACTGACCGAAGATGAAGCCTTCGCCCTGCTTGGCCTTTGTCTCGTCAGCCCGCAACAGCTCGATCCCGTTTCCGACGTCGCGATTCGGAAGCTGGTGGATTACTGTCTTTCCTTTGGCCGTAAAGAGGCCACCCCCACGCCGGAAGTCGTGAAGTCGACCGAGTCGGTTGCCCATTCAGGCTCGTGAACGTCGCCGACGTACTGTCTGTCGTTGAGTCCATCGCGCCACCGCGAATGGCGTTCTCTTATGATCGCGTGGGACTCCTGCTTGGCGATCCCACGGCACCCGTACGGCGCGCATTGGTGACGTTGGATGTTTCCGACGATGCCATCGAAGCCTGCCTTGCCTTGGAGTGCCAGGTACTCATTGCCCACCATCCGCTCATATGGGACCCTCTGCCGCGGTTGATCGCGGACGATGTCAACCAGCGGCGCATTCTGCGGCTGGCGGGGTCCGGAGTCGCCGTCATTGCCGCCCATACCAACTGGGATACGGCCCTGGGCGGGGTCAACGACGTCCTCGCGCACCTGCTCGGCCTCCGCAAAATCAGTGGGTTTGGGTCCGTGCCCAGCGAGGCCGAACCCGAAACGCGTATTGGGCGGGTCGGGCGGATCACGGCGGAGCCGCTGCGAGAATTTGTCGCGCGGGTGGATCAATCGCTGGGCACGCGCGCAATGGCGTGGGGCGATCCCACCCGCCGCATCGAAACGGTCGCGGTCATCGGCGGCAGCGGTGACGATGAGTGGCCATTGGCAAAAGCGGCGGGCGCCGACGTGCTGGTGACCGGCGAGGTGCGCCACCATGTGTCCCGCGACGCGGTCGATGCCGGCTTTGCGCTGATCGCCGCCGGTCACTTTGCGACCGAGAACCCCGGCATGGCAGCCATGACCCTGGCTCTGCGGTCCCAGGCGACAGGCATCGAGTGGCATGCCTTCACCCCAGTACCGGGTAGGGGCGGCCACCCCTGGTACGCCTAAGTTCTATTCGCGCCGGAGGGCGTCGATCGGGTCCATTCTCGCCGCGCTGATGGCGGGGTAGAGCCCAAAGACCATCCCGATGAGGGCCGAGAACGCCATCGCGCCGATCGCCGCGGCAATGGGAAAACCGGCAGAAAGGCCGCCCTCGGTCGGCCACTTGGTCGCCGTGGTGATGACCGACACGATGGTGCCCAGCGACCATGCGATGCCCATGCCAATGAGCCCGCCAACCATGCTCAGCGTCGCGCTTTCGACGAGGAACTGCGACAGAATCGCCCCCCGCTTCGCGCCGACCGCCTTCCGCAGGCCGATCTCGCGGGTCCGCTCCGTCACCGAGACCAGCATGATGTTCATGATGCCGATGCCCCCCACGAGCAGGCTCAGCGCCGCAATTCCCGCCAGCACGACCCCCGCACCGCCGACAATGCCGTTGAAGATGGCGAGCACGTTTTGGTTGGAATCCACGCGATAGATGCGCTTGTTGCCCGATTTCACCATGAGGGTCTGCCAAACGTCGTCCATCACGCGATTGGATTCGACGCCCTCTTTGGCGCGGAGGAGGATCAAGTCGATATTGCGCCCGCCGACCCACTTCGACTGCGCGGTCGAAATCGGCATATACAGTTGCTTGTCCGCGGTGTTGCCCATCGTCTCGTTTTTGGCGATGACCCCCACCACCTCGAGCGTGATGCCCGCGAGCGTCACCATCTGGCCGAGAGCGTTGCCCTTGCCGAAGAGTTCTTCCTCGAGGCGCTCGCTGATCAAGCAGACGTTGGCGTGGTTGTCCATGTCCGCCTTGGAGATGTAGCGGCCCTCGAACAGCTCCAAGCGGTTGAGTTCGACATAGTTGCTGTCGATGGCCGTCACGCTCACGTTGCGCTCGTCCTTGTCCCCACTCCGCACGGTGTAGAAGCCCAGCGAGCGATAGGTGGCCGCCATATCGACGGTCGGCACCCGCGCCAGCAGGTAATCCACGTCATCCAGGGTGAGCCCCTCGATACTCGTCGCCGCCTCGCCCCGGCGCAGGCTGAACCGGTCATAGAACACAAAGACGACATCCGTGCCGATCCGCTGAAACTGGCTATTGATGTACGACTGAAAGGCGTTCGAGACAATGACGATGAGCGTCACGCTCATCACGCCGATGATCACCCCCAGCATCGTGAGAAACGCCCGCAGCTTGTGCAGCCGCAGCATCTCCAAGGCGATGAGAAAGCTTTGTCCGATGTTCTTCATGGGCGGGGGTTCGCCTGACTTCCTTACTCTTCGTCGTCGGGCTGGCTACCGCCGCCGACAAACGCTCCGGCTCGCGCCGGTCCCGTGAACTCGGGCTTTTCGATCACCGTGCCCTCTTCGACGCCGGACACCACTTCAATGAACGCGCCCGTCCGCAACCCGGTCTTAACCCGCACCTTGTCGTTCTTCTTCGTGGTCGCGTTCTTGACCAGAACGTACTCGCCTTCGTCATCCTTGCCCAGATACTCAATGGGCACCCGCAGCACATTCTTCCGCTCCTCCACGCGCATGGTGCAGCGCGCCGACATTCCGGATTTCAACCGATCGTCGGGTTTATTGAGGGTGACTTCGACGGAGTACTTGACCACCGCATCGGCGCCCACTTGCTGCGTGCCAACCGTCGTGCTGGCGGGAGCAATCTTGGTGACCCGCCCTTCGATCCGCTCGTTCGGGAACGCGTCCACCTCGACGGTCACGGGCATGCCCAACGTCAGCTTGGCGACGTCGATCTCATTAATGGACAGCTTGACCAGCAGCGAGGAGCGGTCTTCCACCCGGTAGATCGGCGTCCCCTGGCTGAACCCGCTGAGTGCGGCGACTAGTTCGCCAATTTCCACATAGCGTCGCGTCACCACGCCGCTCATCGGCGATCGGATCGACGTCTCTGAGAGTTGGCGGCGGCCGTCTGCGAGCGAGGCGGAGAGCTGCTGGACGCTGGCAAGGCTTTGTCCGCGCGATTTCGCCATGGTTTCCACATCCCGCAGACCGGCGCGAGCCGTCTCTACCTGGGCCCGTGCCGACTCGATCTCGCGCTGCTTCACGGTATCGACAAACCGGTTGGTGTTGGCGCGCTGCAGGTCCGTCTCGGCCTGACGAATCTGGTCATCCACTCGCTCGAGCTCCAATCGCTGAACGGCGTCGATTCGGCTCAGAGAGTCACGCGCTGACGTCAGGCGAGCCTCGGCCAATCGCAGCTGGAGACGGGCATCGTCCACCACGCGCTGCGCGACGAACTGACGCTCCAACAGGTTCTGCTGGCGCTCCAGGTTCAATTTGGCGTTGTCGTAGCTGGCCTCGGCTTCGCGAACGGCCGATTCGGCGGCCACCCGGGCATTGGGATGTGCGGTGGTGGTCAGCCGCTCTCGCTCTTTCCGAGCCGAATTCAGTGCCAGCTCGGCAGCGCGCACGTTGGCATTGGTGAGCGTGGGTTGGTTCTTCGCTTCCAGCTCCAGCTGGGCAAGCCGGGCTTCAGCCTGCTCCAGCGCCGCCTTTGCCGTCACGCGCCGCTGCTCGATCTCGATGCTGGTGCGTTCCGCGCCCAGCTGTGCCGAGCGGACCTGGGCGCTCAGCTGGTCCACCTGCAGCTGCGTTTCCTGCGGATCAACGATGGCCACCAGCTGGCCTTCGGCGACGATGTCGCCTTCGTCCGTCAGGAGTCGCTCGATACGACCGCCGACCCGACTCTTGATGTCAACGGCCCGAAATGCGTCCAGCGTGCCGGTATCAATGACCGTCAGAGCGAGATCACCTCGTTCAACCCGAACCTCCCCGGCCGAACGTTTCTGGGCTTCCGCCTGCTGTTTCTGGAATTGGTTGACGAAGAACCCGCCGCCGCCACAGATGACCACCAGCAGGATGACGAGGATGACAACGACGGGCTTGCGCATGATTAACCGTAGATCGCGTACGCATCCCACGCAGGATCGGTTGCGAGCCGATACGCAACAAGCTGACCCACGTGGTACGCATCGTGGAGCACGATGAAATCGCTGATCTCTCCGAGCGCCTTGTCCGAGCCGTCGGCGAAGGCTTCGGCAAGTGCCTCCGCACGCAGCGACTTCCACTCTTCGACGAGTGCGGGCATGTCGGCGGCGCGGGCCTCGTAAGAGCCCCAGCTGTACTTCCCTTCCTTCAACATGGCCTTCAGCGCGCTGGCGCAGTCGCAGAGATGAACGATCGTCTCCCGCGGTGACATCGCGTGGGGGGTCAGCTTTCCGTCCAGATGCTCCGACGGCATGCCGTCAAGGACCGCCGCCACCTGAGAGGCCACGGTGTCGCTTTGTTTGCGAAGAAACTCTTCGGTTTGCACCTCGCGATTATCACACATGACGGACCGGGCCAAAAGTCCCGTTTTCTCACTTTGGGAACCATATAGTCCCGAACTGGATTGTGATTCGAGCGTCAAGACGTCTTGGACCTTTACGCATGGCGGACCCCAAACACATCGCTTCTCGAAATGCACGCTCACTGCTGATCTTGGTCCTGGCCATTGTGACGGGAACCGTAGCCGTGACCATGCAGACGCGTGTGGCCCAAATCAGCGCCGAAGTCGAAGCACTCAATGGAACGCGGGTCGCCTGCCTCCGTTTCGAAAACGCGATCCACGAGTACTACCGCGAGATCATCGCCGAACCTCCCGCTGGCGAGGGGCGCCTCACCGTTTTGGACCAGCGCGCAGCCGAAGCCTTTGAACAAATCCACGCCTCTCCGTTTGGCATCCGTCAGCGCGACCTGCAGATGTATCGACGCGAGCTTGAGGCGGTTCGCGAGTGTCGCACGGTCCTGCAAGGCGCCGACCCGGCCGGCCGCGCCACTGCCATTGCCACGTTGCGGACGGCAAACCTTCATGGCAATCCGGTTCTCGACATGATCGACCGGGGCGTGAACCGCGTCGACAAACGCATCGAAGACTTGGTGGCCGCGAGCGCCGACCTTCGCCCCCGCGCTGCGTTCTCGTGGGTCTTGGCTTTTGCCCTGGCCGTCGTCGGCATCGCGATGGGCGCCTACCAGGCACACATGCGCACCGTCCAGTCGCTCAACCGGCAGCTGCGGCGCAAAGAGGTGCAGACCGCCGCGCTGGGCAATCGGCTCTTTGCCCTCACCCAGGCCACGAATACCGTCGATGACGCCATGATCGAGTTAGATGACCACGGGCGCATCCTGACCATGAACACTGCGGCCGAGCGGATCACCGGCTGGAACCTGAGCGAAGCCGTTCATTTGGACGTCGATGCGCTGTGTGAACTCCCGTCGCCGATTGGCGTGCTCATCGCTGATCTCAATGAGGCCCAGGATTTGGAGGGCGACGCCTGTATCCGCACCGAGGGTCGCTTGGTGAACTTCGAGGGACGGTCGTCACACGTGGACCTACGCCTGCGGACCATCGTGGACACCCACGGCGAAAGGGTCGGCTACGCGCTGGCGCTCAAAAGCATCGAAGCCCCAACGAACGGCATCGAAACCATCATCAATCCAAACTGAGCCGTCGCAGGTCCTCGAGCGAGATGCGGCCCGTGTACACGGCCATCCCCACCGCCACGTCGCAACCGAGGTCCAGCAGCGCTTTGATGTCGCCCAGGTTGCCTACCCCGCCCGCCGCGATCATCGGCAGGCGTGAAGCCTCTCGAATGCGAGCGAAGAACGCCAGGTCGACGCCTTGCATAGTGCCTTCCCGATCCACGTTGGTCACCAGCAGTCGCTCGGCATATGGGGTCAGGTCACCCACGATGCGCACAGGATCCAGATCCGTGCTCTCGCGCCAGCCGTGCGTCGCGACCCTTCCCGCTCGACAGTCCATGGCGACGACGACCCGCTCACGTCCGACCTTTTCGCACAATCGGGTGGCGAATTCGTGATGAACACCGTCGGCGGTGAACGCACTGCTGCCGACGATCACGGCCGCGGCGCCACCTTCGACCCACGTGAGCGCAGCCTCAACGCTGCGGATGCCACCTCCGACGCGAACCGCCCCCGCCCGGGTTTGCACAATCCTTTGGATCAGAGCGCGGTTGTCACCCTGCCCCTTGGCCGCGTCCAGATCGATGGCATGGATCATGGGGAAGTCGGCGAAGCGCTCGAGGACTTCATCGACGTCATCCACCGCCACCGCAAGCCGCTCGCCCTGGACCAGCTGGACAACCTGACCGCCTTGAACGTCAATGCAGGGAACGATCATGACACCGGTCTCATGGGGATTCCGCGCTGGGCGAGATCGCGCTTCAGGTCAGGAATCGCGATTTCGCCAAAGTGAAACACCGATGCGGCCAAGGCGGCATCGGCTTGCCCGACTTCGAACGCCTGGGCAAAGTCTTCCATCTTGCCCGCCCCCCCGCTGGCAATTACCGGCAAGCGGGTCCGGGCATGGATCGCGGCCAGGAGCTCCAAATCAAAGCCGGACTTGCCGCCATCGGCGTCCATGCTGGTGACCAAGAGCTCCCCCGCCCCGAGCGACTCGGCGCGCGCAGCCCACTCCACCGCGTCGAGGCCCGTGTCATCGCGACCGCCGCGGGCATAAACCGTCCATCCCGTGGAATGGCGTCGCGCGTCAATGGCGAGCACCACCGCCTGACTTCCGAATGCGGCAGCCATGTCGCCCAGAAGCTCCGGCCGGTGGATCGCGGCGCTGTTCACGCTCACTTTGTCGGCTCCCGCGCGCAGCATCGCCCGGCCATCGTCCACGGAACGGATCCCGCCGCCAACGGTGAAAGGGATCATGATCGTTCGCGCGACCCGCTCCACGACGTCGATCATGGTCTGCCGCGCTTCCACCGTCGCCGTGATGTCCAGGAACACCAGTTCATCCGCACCCGCGTCGGAGTACGCCTTGGCCAACTCCACGGGGTCGCCGGCGTCGCGCAGATTCACGAACTGCACGCCTTTGACGACCCTCCCGTCATGCACGTCGAGGCACGGCACAATCCGCCGCGTCAGCATCCCCAGCCCCCGACGATTTCGGCCAGAACCGCTTGCCCAAATGCGCCCGACTTTTCGGGATGAAACTGGCAGCCGATGACCATGCCGCGACGCACGATCGCGCTGAACGGCGCGCCGTACTCGGCGGTTGCCGTCGTATGCGAGATTACGGGAGCAGCAAAGCTATGGGCGAAGTATGCATAGCCGGTCACGTCCCCAGCGACGTAATTCCATCCCATATGCGGGAGTTTCGGCGCATCGCGTAGCCGCATGACGACGCCATCAAAGACCTGGAGCCCGGCCACGCCCACGGCTTCCTCGCTTCCGGCGAAAAGCGCCTGCATCCCGAGGCAGATCCCGAGAAATGGTCGCCCGTCACGCAGCCACGCCGCGATCGGCTCACGCAAACTCGCGTCATCCAGCGATGCCATGAGCGAGCCAAAGTGACCGACGCCGGGCAAGATCAGCGCCTCGACGCCTTCCATGTCCCTTGGGTTGCAGACGGTGCGATGTCGCTTGCCCAAACGGTCCAGCGCAGCGCCCAGCGAATGCATGTTCCCGGCGCCGTAGTCGATCACCCCAATCACAGCAGCCCCTTGGTGCTTGGCAGCTGATCTTTCAGCCGCTCGTTGGTCGAAACGGCATAGGCCAGCGCCCGGGCAAATCCCTTGAAGATGGCCTCCAGCTTGTGATGGCTCGACCGTCCATACATCACACGCACGTGAACGTTCCCCTTGATGGCGCGCGCGAACCCCTCAAAGAAATCCGGGGCAAGCTCCACCACCAAATCCCCCACCTTCGCCGCACGAATGCCGTCGTGGTACACCAGGTGCGCGCGTCCGCCCAGATCGAGGGCGATGACGGCCAGGGTCTCGTCCATCGGCTGCACGAAGTAACCCGCTCGGTTGATCCCCTTGCGCTCGCCCAAGGCGAGGTCGAACAACTGGCCCAGAACGATGCCGACGTCTTCGACCGTATGGTGTTGATCCACGTCGAGATCGCCGTCCGCATGCAGGGTGAGATCGAACCCGCCATGCTTGGCAAAGAGTTCGAGCATGTGGTCCAAGAACCGAATGCCAGTGGCGACGTCGGCAGATCCGTGGCCCTCGAGGTTCAGCGTGCCACGGATCTGTGTTTCGCGGGTGTTGCGTTCGATCGTTGCAGTGCGGTTCATCGGGTCGCCCTCCAGGCTTCAAGAAAGGTTCGGGTTTGGTCAAGCGTTCCCGCCGTGACGCGGACTGCGTTCGGGACGTCGTGGCTTCGGTCGCGCACGAGGACGGCGTGCTTTTCGCGCAGGTCATGGATGCGCCGGGCGGATTCTGGACCGCCGTCAAAAAGGACGAAGTTCCCCGTCGACGGCCAGACCTTGTGGCCCAGAGCGGTCAACTCGCTCGCGAGCATCGCGACCGAGGCGCGGCTCTCCGCGGCGTAGGCGCGCACCCAATCCGTGTCGCCCACTGCTCCGAGCGCCGCCGCAACGGCCAAGGCGTTGACGCTATATGGCGAGCGGGCCTTGCGGAGTTGGGCGGCCAGGTCCGGGGACGCCAAGATGGCGCCGATGCGCAGCCCGGCAAGACCGAAAGCCTTAGAGAACGTGCGGGTGACCACGACGTTCCTAAAGGGCTCGATCAGGCCCAACGCCGTGAGACCCGAGAACTCGAAGTACGCCTCATCCACGATCACCAGACTTCCGCAGGCGGCAATCCGGGCGATGTCATCGAGGGCGAGAAGGGTGCCGGTGGGGTTGTTCGGATTGGCCAGATAGGTCACGCCGGCGCTGCGGGATGCCTCGATCACGTCCAGCAAGGGGAACCGCAGGTCAGGGTTGGCATAGGGCACCTCGACGACCTGGGCGCCGATCACTTCCGCATAAAACCGGGCCATCGCGTAGGTCGGCGTTGGGATGACGACCGCGCCGCCCGGCGGCGTGACGGCCTGAATCAGCAGCTGCAGCGCCTCGTCGGTGCCGTTGGTCAAAACCATCTGCTCGGGTGCGACCCCAAAATGGGCGGCAAGCGCCGACGTGGCCCCGTACTCCGGGTAGCAGGGAACGTCTGATCCTCCAATGGCTTGACGCAGGGCTTCCAAGGCTTTGGGGGGCGCGCCAAGGGTGTTCTCGTTGAAGTCCAATCGCAGCAAGTCCGCTCGTCCCTCCAGAGGAGGCACGTAGGGACGCATGGATCGCACGGCCTCCCTAACCAAGGCGAACCTCCACCGATCGCGCATGGGCTTCGAGCCCTTCTGCCCGGGCCAGCGCCGTTACCGTCGGGGCAAGCGCTGCAAGCGCCCGCTTTCCCAGAGACTGGGTGGAAATCAACTTGACAAAATCCGCCGAAGACAGCCCTCCGCGGCGACGGGCGACGCCGCCGGTCGGCAGGGTGTGGTTTGGTCCCGTCGCATAGTCTCCTGCCGCCTCAACCGCACAGGGACCCAGAAAGATCGATCCCGCGTGCCGCACCCAAGGCAAAAGCTCCGGTTCGTAAAGACACAGGTGTTCTGGGGCCATGGCGTTGATGAGGTCGAAGGCCGCGTCGCGGCCTGCAACCACGATCCAGCCATGGCGGTTCAGGGCGGCGCGCGCCGTTTCCGCCGTGGGAAGATCGGCGAGCTGCCGCTCGACTTCGGCCTGCACGATCGCCGCGAACTGGGGATCCGACGTGACGAACACGGCCGTCGCCTCGGGATCGTGCTCGGCCTGGGCCAAGAGGTCCGCCGCGACCCATCGCGCGTCAGCCGCGCCGAGCGCAACCACCATCACTTCCGACGGTCCCGCCGAGAACTCGATCGCCACACGCCCGGAAACGAGACGCTTGGCCGCTGCCACGTAGGCGTTGCCCGGACCAACGATCATGTCTACCCGGGGCAACGCTTCGGTGCCGAACGCCAACGCGGCAACCGCCTGTGCCCCCCCTGCGCGAAACACCCGGACACCAGGGACACGACGCACGGCTGCCAAGACCTCCGGTGTCGGGTTGGGACACGTCACGACAATGCGCTGCACGCCGGCCACCTGAGCCGGAATCGCGGTCATCAACACGGTCGATGGCAGCGGGTACCGCCCGGCGGGAACGTAGCAGCCCACGGCGTCGAGGGGCCGCACGATCTGCCCCACCGCGCCGCCGTAAGGCGCCTCTGCCGACCATTCGACCGGCAACTGCCTCTCGGCATAGGCGCGAATATGGGCGCCGGCCGCCTCGAGTACGGCTTCGAGCTCTGGCGATACCTGAGCCGACGCAATCTCCTCATCGCTCACCCACCGAGGCGTTGGGTCGCCAAACTGCGCGGCATAGCGAGCCAGCGCGACGTCTCCCTCCCGCTCAACATCGGCCAAAATTGGACGCACCGCGTCCTCGTAGAGACGCTCGTCTGCCCCTCGGCTATCGAGCCATGTCGCGAACTCCGCCGGGGACCCGACACGCATCGCCATCAAACGACCACCTTGTTGAGCGGGTACTCGACAATCCCCTGCGCTCCGGCGGCCTTGAGGCGGGGCAAAATGTTGCGCACCGTGGACTCTTCGAGGATCGTGTTCACGGCCACCCACGTTTCGCTGGCCAGCGGCGATACGGTGGGCTGTTTGAGCGCGGGCAGGATGGCAAGCACTTCGCTCAAGTTGCTGCGCATTACATTCAGCATCAGCCCGACCTTGCCATACGCCTCGATCGCGCCCTTGAGCAGCAAGGTGAGGTCCGCGAGCTTCTGGGCCTTGGCGGAGTCTTCCAATGCGGCGCGGTTGGCGATCAGCTGCGTGTTCGACTCCATCATCACCTCCACGATCCGAAGCTTGTTGGCGCGCAGCGAAGAGCCCGTTTCCGTTACCTCGACGATGGCGTCGGCCAACACGGGAGGCTTCACCTCGGTCGCACCCCAGCTGAACTCGACACGCGCATTGACCCCGCGCGACGCCAGCCAATCGGTCGTCGCCCCAACGAGTTCGGTCGCGATCACTTTGCCTTCCAGGTCCTCCAGTCGCTGGACTGACGACTCTTCCGGCACCGCGAGGACCCAGCGCACCTTGCCGAATCCCGACTTGGAATAGACCAAGTCGGCGAGCGTCACCACTTCAACGCGCGATTCGGCGACCCAGTCCCTTCCGGTGAGCCCGGCATCCAGCACCCCGTTGCCCACGTACCGGGCCATCTCCTGCGCTCGGATCAGCATGAGCTCGATCTCGGGATCGTCAATGGGCGGATAGTACGACCGGCCGCCAGCGGCGATGTTGTAGCCTGCCCGGCGGAAGAGGTCGATCGTCGCCGATTCGAGGGAGCCCTTTGGGAGTCCAAGGCGGAGCGTCATCGCGCCCCCCCATAGACCGCCTCGGCGTCAAAGGACGCGGCTTCCGTTTCGACCCACTGCGCGCCGTCCCAGCGGCGATACCAGCAAGACCGATGGCCGGTGTGGCACACGCCAGGGCCGAGCCGCTCGGCGAGGATGAGCAGCGCGTCGCCGTCGCAATCGACGCGCACGTCGCGCACCAAGAGTTTGTGTCCCGACGTTTCGCCTTTCGTCCACAGCTTGCTGCGACTGCGGCTAAAGAAGGTGACTTCGCCCGTCTCGAGCGTTCGGTGGAGCGCGTTGCGATTCATATAGCCCAACATCAGCGCCTCGCCGGTCGCGGCGTCTTGAATGACGGCCGGAACGAGGCCGTCGCCTTTGTCAAAGTCGATAAGGTTGTCTTCCATGGCTGCACGCACAAAAAAAGGCCCGTCGCTTTCGCGGCGGGCCTTGAATTCGGTTGTGGAATCGGACTATCGTTCGAACCACCGTGCGCCGCCGCATCGGGTGCGGTGATGATGCGCATGATGGACGTGGCCGAGAGCCGTCACGTCCACACGATACCTGATCTGTCGTACTAGAATGTGAGTGAGGAAAATATGCCGCTTTTCGAATACATCGCCACCGACCCCCAAGGCAAAACTGTTCGTGGCTCGACGCGCGGCGCTACCCTCGCTGAGGCGGCGGACGGATTGACCAGTCGCGGCCTGCAGGTCGAGACGGTGCGCGCCATCGGCACCGACCCTTCCGCGCCGCCAAAACCCACCGAAGACCGGCCCGTGGAACTGCCGATCGGGAAGGATCTGGGCTATCTCAGCGAGCCCCGATCGTGGTTCGCAACCAGCCTGGTCGGACCGGTCGTCGGAAAGGTTCCCCTCACCGATCTGATGTTCTTCTTCCGGCAGCTTTCCACCATGCTGAACGCAGGGGTGGGCATGGTCGCAGCCCTCGACAGTCTGGAGCGGCAAACGCGATTCCCGAAGCTTAAAAAGGTCATTCGCGAGCTTCGCGAGTTCGCTTTGGGCGGCAAACCGCTCAGCCTTGGCATGGAGCGCTACCCTGAGGTCTTTTCGAAACTGATGATTTCGGTGGTCCGCGCTGGCGAGCAAGGCGGCTTCCTCGAAGGGAGCCTGCGGCAACTGGCCAACTACCTGGAAAAAGAGATCGAGCTTCGCAACCTGATTCGCCGCGTGACCGCGTATCCGAAGATCCTCACCTTCTTCGCGATCCTGGTCGTTCTTGGCGCTAACACGATCATGAACATGATCACGGGAGGCTCCATCTTCTCGTCGCCCGTGTTAACGGTCGGATTCTGGATCGTGGTCATCCCCATCCTCGTCGGCATCTTTCTCTTCCTTCGCATTGGGCTGCAGAACCGGCAGGTGCGGTATGCCTGGGACCTGGTGCTGCTGTGCATTCCCTTCATTGGCGGAACCGTGCGCCGGCTGGCCATGGCCAAGTTCGGGAGCGCCTTTGGCCTGCTCTACAGCAGCGGCGTGCCGATCCACATGGTGGTCCCGCTGGCGGCTGACGCATGCGGGAACGAGTTCATCAAAAGGCAGGTGGCCCCGGCCCAGATCAGCCTGATGGAGGGTCGCGGCGTCGCGCGCTCGTTCGAGGAAACGAAGGTGTTTCCGCCCACGGTGATCGAAATGGTGCGGACCGGCGAGCAAACCGGCAGCATGGATCAGATGCTCCTCAAAGTCTCGGAATACTACGAGGACGAGGGACGAACGCGATCGGTACAGGCCGGACACGCGCTCGGCGTGTTCGTGTTCCTCGTTGTGGCGCTTTGGATTGGGTCCATGATCTTGTCCGCCTATTCAGGCTACATCGGCAACATCCAACAACAAATGGAGTAGCGCCCTGGGCGTGAGCGGCCGGACTCACTACGACGTACTGGAGGTCCGGCGCACGGCGTCGCCGGCAGAGATTCGCGGCGCGTTTCGTCGGCTGGCCTTGGAGTTCCACCCGGACCGCAACGACTCGCCCGAAGCCGTGGATCGGTTTCTGGAGATCAACGAAGCACACCAGGTGCTTTCGGACTCTGAACGACGGGCACGCTATGACCGCACGCTGGATTGGAAAGCGCCGCCCACATCGGCTCCGGTAAACAAGCCGGACCCCGCTCCGGCGCCGCCTCCCCCCAAGCCAAGAGCCTCCGCCGACACCGAAGCAGTGCGCCAACTCAAACTCGCCCTTGCCCGCGGCCAGTCGGGCGAGGCCGAGCGCATCGCTCGGGCATTGATCCAAGCCGGATCGCGCTCGCCCGATCCTTATGCCGTGATGGGCGACTTTGCCCGCTCTCGGGGCGAGATCGCGCGAGCACAGCGGATGTATGCCCTGGCGGTCCAGATGGACCCCACGAACGTGACCTATCTTCGCCGCTACGAGGAACTGGTGCTGTTTCAGCCGAGCTTGAACGCCCAAGGCCGGATCGACCCGGAGCCGGTGCGGCGGGGCATGCTTGCCGGAGGGCTGGCGGCGATCTGCCTGATCGGATGGAGCGGCATGCGCCTGGCAAGCCCGATCGCGACGACGGGAGCGCCATGGCTCGGAGACTGGCCGCTCACGGCGCTGGTGCTGCTCTTCGTGCTGGGAGTGCTCCTGGGCGCCACGCTGAGCGGATCCAACGTGTTGGGTGCCCCCACTCCATTGGGGGACACGGGCCTCGGGATCCTTGCGCCCAGCACCGTCGCCTTTGTCGGAAGCCTCGTCTGCTTCTGGCTCGTCTGGGCTGTCATCACCGTGCAGGGCATCGCACGAGACCAGTTTCCCATTCCCCTGATGCGGGCCATGCTGGCAGCGGCACTGCTCTCGGTCGCGATGGGGGCGCTGGCCGCCACGACGTTCGCAGTCCCCTTTGCACCAATGGCGCTGTGGGGACCCAACCTTGCGTTCGTGGGCGTCACTCTGGGCTGGGTCGTCGCATCGGCGCTTCGTCGGACCCGGCTCGAAGCATAAAATAGGGCCCGATCGCCCAACGGCAACCGGGCCCCTATAGCTTTCTGGTATGAGCCTTAGCCCTTCGCCTTCCGATACTCGGCCAAACGGTCCTCCAACTCCT
The DNA here is from genome assembly GCA_046292875.1 of Fimbriimonadaceae bacterium. GTDB lineage: Bacteria > Armatimonadota > Fimbriimonadia > Fimbriimonadales > Fimbriimonadaceae > JBKBQD01. The sequence goes on along the minus strand of JBKBQD010000005.1, from coordinate 106,201 downwards.
TCTTCATTTGGACCGGCAAGCCCTCCGGAAGGTTTTTGAGCGCGAGTTCGCCATACTTGATCGCCTCGTCAACCTTCCCATTGCGGAAGTAGCCCAATGCCAAGGTGTCGAGGATCATGCCGTCTTCTTCCTTGGTCAGCTCGGCAGCCCGCTGGGCGATCTTCAGCGCCAGCGCTTTGTCCGCCTTGGTGTCCTTGGGTTCCAGCATGTACCACGCCATTTGGTTCAGCGCGAACGGATCGTTCTTGGCCGCACCTTCGAGCGCTACCTGGGCTGCTTTGCTTGCGCCCTCGGGGTCGGACTCCATCATGACTTCGACTTTGATCGCAGCGAACATGGGGGCGTAGTCGGGCATGACTTCGAGAACGTCCTTCATCGCCTTGTCGAGCGCCGCAATGTCCTTCTTCTCGATCGCCTCTTCCAGCGGGCCCCAAAGCTTGGCGAGCTTTTCCTGATCTTCCTGCTCTTTGATCAGGCGGGCTTTCTCCGCCTCGACGTCATGAGTTCCGTTCAGCACGGCCTCAAGCACGTTGTCGAGGTTCTCCATCGGGTGGCCAATCCAGACGACGCGGCCCTTGCCGTCAACGATGAAGGCCGTCGGAATGCCGTTCTGATTGGCCGCCTGCATCCACGTCTTGGCCATCACACCCTCGGGAACGTCGGCGGCAACGTGGTAGTCCATCTTCTCGCCCATCTCCTTCACGAACTCCTCGACCTTGGGCAGGTACGAGGTGTCCGTCGGGCTGGACTGACGCTCAAAGACGCTGACCCCAACGACGGTGACCTTGTCCTTGAATTTCTTGGCGGTCTCGGTGAGGTGCGGAATCGTCGTAATGCACGGTCCACACCAAGTCGCCCAAAACTCGACCACATAGACTTTGCCCGGCTCAAACTTTTCGACCGGAGCGTTCTTGACCCACGAGGCGACCTTGATCGCCGGGGCCGGATCGCCGATGGTCAGCTTTGGCGTCACCGCCTCCGCGTCCTGCGCCATCGCCGAAGCCATCAGGGCTGCCGTCATGGCGAGGGCAGCGGATACTCTTTTCATGCTCATAGTGATTTTCGCGACCCGCGTCGAGTCTGCGACCGTGTCATAGTTTACGACGGAGCGACGGATTGGCGTTCGCTTCGTGCGCCGCGAAGGGGGACGAAATGAAGTTGGAATACCGAAAGCTGGACGATAAGGAAATCGCGGTCGCCTTGGCCGAGTTGCCGGACTGGGTGCTGGAGGCAGGCGAACTGGCCCGAACGTTCTCGTTCGGCTCCTATGCCGCAGGGGTCATGTTCGCGGCCGCGGTCGGCCAAGTCGCAGATGCCATGGACCATCATCCCGACCTCACGATCGGCTACCAAAAACTGCGCGTCTCGATGCACACGCACTCCGTGGGGGGTATTTCACCCTATGACTTTGAACTCGCGAGACGGATTAACCGTTTGGTGAGGTAAGGGCTGCCACCAGAGCTTTGGCCGATTCATTGATCCAATCCGCCTGCCGATTGCGTGCGACCTTCAGCCACGCCTGCTCCTGGACGGGGTCCCAGGTCAGTTCGAGTACGCCCCGCTCGCCAGGCCGTTTCAGGTGCCAATGCCGCGAACCGGGATAGGTCGCGAGGCCGCCCATGTCGCGACATTCCAGTTCGGCCTCTGCCACGAAGCGAGCAAGGCGTTCCTCCGGGTCGCGGTCGCATGACCAGCGGTCCACGGCGCTACACCGGAACGCTGCCCGCGCTGCAGAATGACCCTGGCGTGTGCATGACGTGGGCAATGCGAAGTTCATGCTCCAAATCCTCGCCGATCTGGGGGCGAAATTCCGTGGATGCCTGCCAGTCAAACGACGTCGCACCGGGGAAGGCCCGGCGATGCGCCTCCAAACCCACAGGAATGAGTCGCATGCGCTTCTCCACCCATGCGCGGTCCCACGGCCCCTCGGCCAGGATCTGCTCGGCGGCCCGGAATTCATAGTAGATCGTGCGTCGGCGCGGCGCGCCCAGGCAGCGCGGGGAGCCATGAACCACCATCACGTCATGCAACAGGACGTCGCCAGGCTTCATCTCGACGACGATCGCACCGGGCGGTGTCCAGCCATGCAAGCGCTCAAGTTCGCAGGCGTCCAGCTTCGTCGTCTGGCTCTTGGGAATCACGACCAGCGCGCCACCTTCTGCCTTCGAGTCGTCCAGGTAAAGGTCGTAGTTGAAAATGCGCCATCGCCGGGGATGAACGGCGTCTTGGTGCCAGCGAATGGCCTCCCCGTCGCCCGTGTCCTTGAAAACCATCGACTCGTAGGTCGGCACAAAGTTCGGGCCGCACAGGCTTTGAGCCACTCCCAGCACCAGCGGCGAACCCAGCATCTCGAGAGACGCGGGTTGCCCTTTGTCGTGCAGGTAGTCGACGCGATAGAACACACGCCCGTGGGAACGCTGGGCGTAGCAGTAGTCGCGCTGCCAGGGGTGGCCGGGGGCTACCTGTGAGGCGTCGGCAATCCAGCGGTCGCCGGCCGCACGCAGCCGATCGAGCAAAGGACCGGTGATGTGGTTCCGCAGAATCAGATAGCCGTTCTCGTCAAAGAACTGAATTTGCTCCTGAGTCAGTCCCGCAAAGCTCATGATTGTCTCTCCGGCGGATCTGGTGGCTCCATTCCCATCATCGCCTTCCAGAATTGGCCCATCGGCGAGTCAAGGAGCTTCTTGTATTGAGCGTCCACGCTGTCCTGGAACGCTTTGGGAAGGTTGGCCATCGAGTGCATGGCAGAATTCTTGTCCACCTTGGGGTCCATCAGCTGTCTTCGCATGCTGGCCTCGGAGCCGAGATGGATCGTGAAGCGCAAGCGCTCAAGTTTGCCGACCCGCATGCGAGCTAAGAGGTCTTCCAACTCTCCCGTATTCGCTCCGAGCGGCGTTTGCATGATCATTCGGAAAAGAGCCATTTCGGTGATGCCAAGGGGTCCAATGTGCATCGCCAAGTTGCCCTGCTGCGTTACGGGGATCACCATGGTCTCATCGCTCAGCTTCAGGCTCAGCAAACACTGGTTGGTGATCCCGGCCGGAAGCACTTCCGTCGGTTCGGTGAGATAGTTTTTCCCTGGCCCGGCGCCAAAGGTCGTGGCCATGATGGCCAAATAGGGATCGAGGGCGTCGTCCAAGGCGTCGCCGCCTTCCGGGGCCCCTGCCTCCAAGAGCGCTTCCGACCCGAAAATCATGCGATGGACCCATTCGCGGGCCTCAGTGGTCAAGGTATCCAGGCGCAAGCGCTCCCCACGCCGGAGGGCCAAACGCTGGCCCTCGCCCAGAAGTGCGTAGAGCCGCAGCATGTCGAAGGTTTGGGTAAGTCCGCCTTGTCCCGTAATCGAGTTCGGGCAGAAGATGTTGAAGTATTGGTAGTTGATGGGGGACCGCAATGGGTCCTCGACCGTCCGGGCATACTCCATGGCGTCGAGAAGCGAGGGCACGCCTTTGGTGTAGGAAGCTTGAGCCAGCTTTGCCAGTGCCAATCGGTCGGCGCGAGTATTTTCTGCGCTGACCGGATTTGCCGGAAGCAGCACGAACCAACGCTCATCTTCAAGGACTCGATAGAGCGACGTGTCGGTGTAGGAGTCTCCCGTTACACCACCTTCGTCAGAGACGGGTAACTGCACGGCCTGGTCGGGCAGATTGGCCACCAAGTTTCGGGCTCCCGCTGCGTGGATCACCACGTCGGAAGGGGCGAACGACAGGGGATCATGGAGATCGGGCTGCAGCAAGGCCTGCATCGTTGCGGCCGAAATCGTCGGCCCCATGCTGCCCGCGTGTTGAAACGCCGCTGCCATCGCCAAGCTCTCTGGTCGGAGCTTGATTGCAGGCGATTCCGTTTGAGATTGGACTTCTTCCTCCACGGCGCCGATGGACTCGGACATGGCGTCGATTTCGCGGTCCCATTCGCTGCCGGAACTGACCGAGGTCTCGCCGGCCAGGATCACCGTTCCATTCCGGTCATAGAAGCGAAGCTCGATTCTCACGGCGACGTCCTGCGTGTACCAAATCGAAGCGTCGCGGCTGACAATGACCAGCGCCTTCGCCGGGGGTTCGGTGATCGGATCTTCAAAGGTGCGCGGCATAAAGCTCCGCAAGGCTTCCAAGTACTTGCGCGCCTCCGGGGGAACTCCCTCAAGGGGGTCAGGCTTACCCTTGGACTTCGCGACCTCGGCGTTGTGTGCGACAACGAGTTGAGCCAAAACCTGGGTGGCGCCTGCGGAAAGGGGACGTTGCATGCGCGTTGGAGACGAGGAAAACACCACACGCTCCTGTGACTTCAGTTCGGTCAAAAAGGAAAGGTCCATTTGGCCGAGGATCTTTGAAAGCGCTATGTGCACCGGCGCCGATGCCCCGACGTCGTGAATGATCTGGTGCTCGCCGCTCACGTCCTCCATTTGAGCGGCCTCTTGTTCGGCCAAATACTTGAGCCGTTGGGCAATGCTGTGCCCGAGTTGCTCGCGCTTTGCCTGTCGATCGGCTTGAACCGCCTGAGCCCACTTCGCGGCATCGCGCTCCAGGGTCATCGAGCCATCTTCTTGCGGCGTCCACTTGCCGGTCGTTACTTCCGCGATCTTCGCCCGCAGGTCGGACAGCGGCACACCGTCTACATTTACGACCAAGCAGTGCGCGCCCAGGTTCTCGCTCACTTTGAGGGCGCTTCCGGACTTCTCGGCTATTTCCGCGACGACCCGTCGCACCGGCGCGGCGTAGGTTGTGTACGAGACCGGGGGGTCGTTATGAACCGGCGTTGCACCGAGCAACAGGAGGCCGAGAGTCGTCATGGAGTAGGGTCCTCAAACCAGTATACGGTGATTTGGGTCACCCGACGCCGCTCGCCTCGCCAAAGCCAGCTGTTCCCCCGTCTAAGTCAGGAAGGGACTAAATGCGCTTCCAGATGGTGCCGTCCGGGGTGTCGCGAAGCTCGACCCCCATCCCTAGCAGCTGCTGCCGAATCTCGTCGGCGCGAGCAAAGTCTTTGAGTCGCTTGGCTTCGGCACGAGCCTCGATCATCTCGGCGATCTTTGCATCGTCCGCGCCGCTCCGCTCATCCACCAGCACCGCCAACTCGTGTTCGGGGCGAACGATCCCCAGCAGCGCCTGGACCTTGTCCAAGAAGCGCTGCGCCGGTCGGGCCCAGGCAGCGCCGCCAGCATCGGATTCGCGAAGAATCACCCGCGTACCTTCGTATGCCTTGGCCAAGGCAATGGACGTATTCAGGTCATCGCACATCGCGTCGAGCGCCTCGTCATAGAGCCGAGAGAGTTCTGCCTCGACAGCGTCGTTATCGGAACCGTCATCGCCGGCGGCCAGCGCGGCCCCGGCCCGACGAGCACACTCCTTGTAACGCTCGACGGCCGGCCCCGCAGAGTTGCGCAGGTTGTCGAGCGTGAAGTTCAGCGGCCGTCCATACGGCACCGAGATCAGCGCGTACCGGAGGGCCAGCGGATCGACCCCTTGCTCGTCAATGAGGTCGCGCGCCGTGTAGTAGTTGCCGAGGCTCTTCGACATCTTCTGGCCATCGACTTGCAAGAAGCGCGTGTGCATCCAGTGATTCGAAAAGACTTTGCCGGTGAGGCACTCACTTTGGGCTATCTCGCTTTCGTGGTGAGGAAACACCAGGTCCTCGCCACCGGCGTGAAGGTCCAAGGTCTCCCCCAGATAGGCCATCGCCATCACCGAGCACTCGATGTGCCAGCCCGGAAAGCCCCAGCCCCACGGGCTGTACCACTGCATCAGGTGCTTGTCGTCCTTCTTCCACAGCGCAAAGTCGAAGGGGTGCCGCTTGTTCTCGTCGCGCACGATCTCCTCGCGAACCCCTTCAAAGAGCGTCTCCTTGTTCGTGTTGCCGCTGAGTTTCCCGTGGTCCGGATAGGTTTCCAAGTTGAAGTACACGCCGGTTGGAGTGGCGTAAGCATGACCGCTTTCGACCAAATCTTCGATGGCACGTATCTGCTCGGTCATGTGCTGCGTCGCGCGCGGCCAGACCATCGGATCGACGAGATTCAGGCGACGCCAGTCGAACTTGAAAGCGTCCGCGTAGTGCTGCGCCAAGTCCCAAACGTTCGCGAACTGTTGGCCTTCTTTCGACTTGAGGGCTCGGGCCATCTTGTCTTCGCCCTGAGCGTCGGCCACATCATCTTCCGTGAGGTGTCCAACGTCCGTGATGTTGCTCACGTAGCTCACCCGCCATCCCAGAGCCTGCGCGGTTCGCACCACCAGGTCGGCCGTCAAAAACGTGCGAAAGTTGCCGATGTGCGCGTAGCTATAGACGGTGGGGCCGCAGCTGTAGAACTTCAAGTGACCGGGTTCTTGGGGTGCAAGAGGCTTGACCGTTCGGGTCATCGTGTCGAACAGCTTGAACTGGCGTTCGGGCATGAGCGCTCAATTCTACCGACCTGTCCCGTTCGAACTCTCAGTCGCTTCTATTGAGCGCCTGTTGGGCCGCGCGGCGTACCATGGCAACCATGGCGGTCAGACCCATACTCTTGCCCATCGAAAGCTCCCGACCGAAGATTCGGTAGACGACGTCGTCTTCCACTGACGCCACTTGATCGAGTGGCGCACCGCTCAACCCATCGCGCAGCATCACGGACAGAGCCATGGCCGAGACGCCCTGCGGGTTCAGCACCGCAAAGTGGAAGTCAAGCGTCCCGTCGGGCCGCTGAACGGGAAATACAAACGCCTCGGACTCACAAGCAGGCACACGCGCCTCTTCCGGATAGGGCGGCACGGCCACCTCGTGCGGCGGGGATTGGTGCCGCTCGGCAATCGATATCAGCGCCTGGATGCGATCGTTCCGGTCAGGAATAGACGCGATCAGATCGACGTCTTCGGCAAATCGCGATGGCATCACGCGCCGACTTCGACCGGGGCCCCGACCAGGTTGCCCCACTCCGTCCAGCTGCCGTCGTAGTTGCGCACGTCGCCGAAACCGAGCAAGTACTTCAGGACAAACCACGAGTGACTGCTCCGCTCCCCGATGCGACAATAGGCAATGGTTTCGCGACCTGGGTCAAAGCCAGCACCGCCCAGGTAGAGCTCACGCAGCCGGTCGGCGGGCAAGAACTCGTTCGTTTCTGGATCAATGGCCTTGCCCCACGGGATGTTCTTCGCCGTCGGGATGTGACCGCCTCGGATGGCGCCCTCGTTGGGATAGTCCGGCATGTGCAGCCGCTCGCCGCTGAACTCCTGGGGCGATCGGACATCGACCAGCTGCACCCCGCGCTGGATGGCCTCGGCAACCTGGTCGCGAAAAGCGCGCAGCGTGCGGTCATCGCGCTCGGGCGCTTCATAGCCGCTCTCGCGATCCTGCGGCCGTTCTTTGCTCAGCGGGCGACCCTCTCGCAGCCATTTGGCTCGGCCCCCATCCAGAATCTTGAGATTGGTCAGCCCGAACAGCTGGAACACCCAAAGCGTGTAGGTCGCCCACCAGTTGTTCTTGTCCCCGTAAATCACCACGGTCTTCGATTCATCAATCCCCAGGCGTCGCATCAGTGCCTGGAACCGTTCCCGATCCAAGTAGTCGCGGCGAATAGGGTCGTTCAGATCGCGCGTCCAATCCACCTCGAAGGCCCCGGGCACGTGGCCGGTGGCATACAGCAACGGGTCTTCATTCGATTCGACGACGACGAGGTTCGGGTCGTCCAAGTGGGCTTCGAGCCATGCCGTCGAGACCAGTACTTCGGGATGCGCATAGCCGCGCGACGCAATGTCGGACATAGTCATTTCTACGGTACCTGCCCGGGGATTTGTGCGTCGAATCGGGGCTGGTGGGCCGTCACGCAGTGGGGCCCCCCACCCCCGAGATTCCATGCCTCGGGCTCGATCATCTCGACGCGCCGTTCGGGGAAGAGTCGACCCAGGGTCTCGGCCACCCGCTCATCGACGTCGCGGTACACGCGGGGCCGTTCTGGACGACCATACTTCGGCGCCACGACCACGCCATTCGCGATGATGAAGTTCATCGTACTGGCCGCATGGACGATGCGAGCCGTTTCTGGCACGCGCTCGGTCCCCAAGACGCGCCGAAGCATGCCATGGACCGCGTCCCCTTCGCTGACCTCGTCGAAAATGGGAGGGGGGAGGGGCAGCCGCGCCAGTTGAAATGGTCTCCCTTGGGAGTCGCGCGCGGCCCGGATCGCGGCTTCGGCCCGACTCAGCCGTTCGCGATTGATGCAGGTGAGCGGGTCGTTGCCGTCGTCCACCTCGGCCAGGAGCACGGTGTCCGGCGCCACGAATCGTGCGATGTTGTCGACGTGTCCCCCCGTGGTCATCGGAGTCAGATAGCCCGAGGTCCTCGCCGGATGGTCGTCCTCGGCGACCCCTTCTGGAATCCAGATGAACGACGTTACCCCCAGCGCCCCCGCGTGGCACGCCTCGATGTCGCTGCGGCTCCAACCGGGATTGCGAGACCGCTCGACCGCTTCGACCAGCATCAGCGTTCCCTCGCCGTTCGACTCGCGATTGCCTCCTTCGCTGACCAAATCGACGTCGGTGAGCTGCAAGCCGAGCAGCAGCGCGTCATGGGTTTGAGCTACCAATTCGGCCGTTGCATCCTGATGAAACGGAGCGCCGTACCCCCAAAAATCGAAGCCATAGCGGACCATCGACGCCCCGTGAGTCCCCACAACGAACACCGGCCCGCAATCGCGCATCCAAACCTCTCGGTGGCCCGTGGCCGTGATCTGCACCTGGGGGAAGCGATTCCCCAGCGCCTTCTCTGCGTCAGCGGCCACCTGGGCGTTGGCGACCGCCAGCCGCACCGTATTTCCCGGCCCGAGCACCTCGATCAATCGCAATGTCGCCGCGCGGGCGTCGACTCCCCTCTTGGGGTCTTCCGTTGGCCAGCAAAGCCACGTCGCCGCTTGGGGCTCCCACTCGGCGGGCAGACGAATGCCGTGTGTCACGCGGCCCTCCGCAACTCAGATTTCTGAAGCACGACGTCCAAGATGCGTTCCGTCAATTCGGTCACATCGGTCTCGCTCTGGTTGATCAGCAGCACCAACCCAATCTGCCGCTCGGGAAGGCGCAGCAGCATGGCCCGAAAGCCACCGGGCGTGGTCCCCGTGTGTTTCTGTGCCGCCATGCCTCGGATCGGGCTGAGGTTCCAGCCCAAGCCATACGGCGCCGAAGTTCCTCCCATGAGCCGCCGCGGTGTCCAGGCTTGCAGCCACTCTTCACGTTGAAGGAGAACTTCTTCGTCCGTCGCATTGAGGAACCTCGCCAAGTCCCCCGACGTCGACAGCGCGCCGCCGCTCGGCGCCGTCAGCCGTCCACGCAAAGGAAATCCGTTGAGGTTGCGGCCCTCACGAAATTGGTATCCCGCCACGCGGTTCGGGACGACCTCCGAGTACGGCACGATGCGGCTCTGGCTCATCCCAAGAGGACGGAACACCCGCTCGGCGATCACCTTGTCGAAGCTCTGCCCCGTCGCCCGCTCGATCGCCATGCCCAGCAGGGCATAGCCGACGCTGCTGTATACGTAGCGCGTTCCCGGCTCAAGGTTCGGCTGTCGCGCCCCAAACAGTTCGACAAAAGCCGTCGGTGTGTAGTCGGTTCCAAACGAGAAACTGTCAAATCCCCGCCAATCATCCAATCCGGACGTATGCGAGAGGAGGTCGCCGAGCGTCACTTTGGCCCAGCCCGTCGGCAAGCCATCTACCCAGCGCGACGCCGGATCCGTCAAACGCCAGACACCCGCTCGCTCAAGGATTTGGCAGACCGCCGCCGTGAAGCATTTCGTGATGGAACCGACCTGAAACACCGAGTCGCGGGTGACCGGGACACCCAGTTCCACAGATGCGACGCCCAAAAACCGCTCGTCGACTACCTTGCCCTCCCGAATCAGCGTCAGCGATAAACCTGGGATGTGACGCTCGGCCATCTCGCGAGCCAAGAGTTCATCGAGCGCGTCGGCGCGCGCCCATGGCGCACAGAGCAACAGAAGCAGCAGCAGCCCAGCCCGAATCGGCACCCACAAAGTGTGGCTCATCCGGCGTCGACCCCCTGCAAAAACATCAGGAATCCCTCGGGAGTCTGCACCCTTTTGCGGTACAAAGCGTAATACTCGAACGCAGGCTTCCCTTCGAACCCCCACAGCATGGAGTGGTACTACGTCGGACACTACGGCCAATTGGGCCCGCTCACCCGCGAACAGGTCGATGAACTGATCGCCAGCAACGTCATTGAGCGGGACACGTATGTGTGGCGCTCCGGCTGGTCGGAATGGGTGCGCGCGGGCGATACGGTCGAGTTGGGGTCGTCATTCCAGCTGTACGCACTGCCACCTGAGCCGCCTCCCTTCGCCCCGCCCCCTCCTTCGCCGACGGGCTACGCGCGACCGTCCGCCAGTACCGGCGGCTATGGCGGCTCTTCCTCGGCTCCCGCCAACCCTGGCGGCTTTTTCCCAGCCATTCCCAGCACCAAGAGCCGTGTCGCCGCAGGCATCCTCCAGATTCTCTTGCCTGGGGTTGGCCGCATGTACCTCGGGTACTCGGCAATCGGCGTGCTGCAGCTGATGCTGGCGATCTGCTCTTTCGGCGTGCTCTCGATCTGGTCCATCATCGACGGCATCATCATCCTGACCGGCGGATTGCGGATGGACGGCTACGGCCGCACGCTCAACGACTGAGCAAGCCTGCGCACCCGTGATTGCGCCATAGTATTCGCCGTGCGGCTGGCCCGTGCCATCTTTGTTCGGCTTCTCTTCGGCGCGCTGAGCCTGCTGTTCATCTCATTGGTCACGTTTGTTGCCGACGAGATCGCGCCCGGCGATCAGGCGACCGTGCTCGCCGGCGAGAAGGCAAGTCCCGAAACGGTGGCCATGATGCGCGAGCGTCTGGGACTCAACCGACCGTGGCCGATCCGATACGTCGAGTATATGGGCGGCGTCTTTCGCGGCGACTTGGGCACCAGCTATTACGGCACCAAGCAGCCGGTCGCCGACATCATTCGCGAGAACCTGCCGATGACGCTCCGGACCGCCAGCGCGGCCATATTGCTGTCGGCCATTGTTGGCATGATCCTCGGCACCATCGGCGGGATCTATGAAAACCGCTTCGCCGACCGCTCGGTGCTTATCGTCAGCACGCTCGGCGTCACGCTGCCCAACTTCGTGCTGGCGCCATTGCTCGTCTACATTTTCTGCATTCAAATGGACGTGCTTCCGCAAACGTGGTCGCCGAACCGCGTTGCGCCGGACTTCATGTATCTGTTGCTCCCCATATTGGTCCTCGCCGCCCGACCAACCGCGATGCTGACGCGCCTGACGCGGGCCAGCATGATCGACACGCTTCAGCAGGAATTCATCAAGCTGGCGGTGGCCAAGGGCGTCTCGCCATGGCGGCTGTACACCGTCCATGCCCTGCGCAACGCGCTGCTCCCCGTGGTGACCTCGATCGGCACCACCTTTGGCTTCCTGCTCACGGGAAGCTTTGTCGTCGAGCGGTTCTTCATTCTGCCGGGCCTCGGACGTGAGACCATCGAAGCCATCCAGCAGGGCAACAGTCCGGTGATTCAAGCGTGCATTCTGGTCACCGGGTCGCTGTTCATCGTGGTCAACTTGGCGGTGGACTTGATCCTGCCGATCATCGACCCCCGCATTCGGGAGGCTCAGGTTTGAAGCGCGATCCGTTCTTCTGGGGCGGGGCGATCTTTTTGACGCTCCTGGTGCTCGCCGCCATCATCGTGCCCGAGACCGGCTTTGACTACGACGATGTGGCCGGCGCGCCGCTCATGCCGCCCGGGGGAGTCGCTCCGCTTGGCACGGATGAGATTGGGCGCGACATCTTCACGCGCCTCTGCTATGGTGCGCGCATTTCGCTGATGATCGGCGTCGTCGTCCAGGCGATCGCCATTTTCATCGGGGTGCTGGTCGGGGTCACGGCAGTGTTCACCCCGCGGTGGGTTTCCACGCCGCTCATGCGGTTCACCGACGGCATGTTCGCCTTCCCGGACATCTTGCTCGCCGTGCTCATCATTGGCGTGTGGTCGATGGGCACCCTGCCCGTGATTGTCGCGCTGTCGATCACCGCATGGCCTGCCGTGGCACGGCTGGTCTTTACCCAGGGCGCATCGCTGAAAGATCGAGAGTTCGTCGTAGCGGCAAAGGCGATGGGGGCCCGACCGGCCTACCTGGTCGTCAAACACATCATCCCACAGCTGGTGGGCATTCTCATGGCAATCGCGATGGTGAACCTGGCGATGACGATCCTGGCCGAAAGCACGCTCTCGTTCCTGGGCATTGGCGTCCAGGCGCCGGAGCCCAGTTGGGGGAGCATGATCAACAATGCGCGGGCCTACCTGCAATCCCAACCCATGCTGCTGTTCTTTCCCTGCCTGCTGCTCAGTCTGACGATCTTTGCGCTGAACTTTGTGGGCGATGGCCTGCGCGAAATGCTTGACCCCAAGCGCCGTCGTTAGGAGGACTTCACTTGCGCGCTGAGCAGTTCGGCGAGGGCGTCCATCGCCTCTTGAACCTTTTCGGGCTGCTTGCCACCCGCCGTCGCGAAGTCCGGTCGGCCACCACCACCGCCGCCGGTCATCTGGGCGAGAGCGCGAACCAGGTTGCCGGCATGTGCTCCCGCGGCGACGGCTTCATGCCCGCACTTCACCGCCCACATCGCCCGTTCCGGCTGAATCGCCACGGCCACCGCGACCCGTCCGGGATGGTTCGCCACCGCGTTGTCCACAAATGCCGCGGCGTCTGCCGGCTCGCCATCGCGGATCACCGACGTCAGCAGTTCGATACTGCCAATTTGGTGGGCTTGACCGGCCCCGGACGAGGCGCCCGAATGGCGAGCTTTCTCCAGCTTTTTCGCCAGGTCCTTCTGAACTTCCAACGCTCGCCGAGCAGCCGGCACCAGGTCCTCCGGCGTGGACTTGAGGACGCCTGCAGCCTCGCGAACCCGCTCCGACTGTTCCCGAGCCCAGGCAAGCGCCGCTTCGCCTGCCACCGCTTCGATGCGCCGAACCCCCGATGCTGCGGAACCTTCGCGCACCAGTTTCACCAAACCAACCTCGCTGGTCCGCGCTACATGCGTGCCGCCGCAGAGCTCACGGCTGAACCCATTGATTTCGACCATGCGCACACGGTCTCCATATTTTTCGCCAAAAAGCGCCATGGCCCCCCTGGCCCGTGCTTCCTCGATGGGCAGGTCCACATACGTTACGACCTCGGTTCCGCGCAACGCCTCCGCGTTGACCAAGTCCTCAATCTCCTTCAGTTCGAATTCACTGACCGCCTTGCCGTGCGTGAAGTCAAAGCGCAGTCCGTCTTCGGCCACCAACGAGCCTGCCTGGGTCACATGCGTGCCCAGCACTTTGCGCAACGCGGCGTGTAGCAAATGGGTGGCCGTATGATGGCGGCGCAGGCGATCTCTTCGACCTTGGTCAACCTGCAGGTGAACCGCTGCACCAAGGAGGTGCTCGGGCGACGGGGCCTCGGACTCAAACTCGATCTCATGGACCACCTGTCCCCCGACTTTGCTGAGGCCTACGACAAGGCTTCGTAACTCGCTTCCGTCAGGCAATGAAAAGTCGGCGTGACCGGTGTCGCTCTCCTGTCCGCCCGAAGCGACATAAAACGGCGTCTCTGCCGTGATCACGCGCAATCGCCGGGCATTGGATCCATGCCCCGTGCGCTTGACCGTCGAGGTGGCTTCCAACGCACCATAGCCGACAAATGCCGTTGGCTGCCCGTCATCCTCGCCCCAACCGTCGAAGCCACTGACGCCGCCATAAACCGACTCTTGGCCCCCGGCGGCGCGACTCCGTTCCTGTGCGGCGGCCATGGCGAGTTCAAACTCTTCCAGATCGACTTCGCGCCCCTGCTCCCGGCACAGTTCCTGCGTGACCTCAAGCGGGAACCCGAAGGTGTCATACAGCCGAAAGGCGTCGTGACCGCTCAATGTCTCCCCTGGCTTCAATTCGGTCAAGCGGGCAACGAGCATCGCTTCGCCCCCCGCGAGCGTGCGGCGGAACTGAGTCTCCTCTTGGTCCAGGGTCTCCGCAACGACACTCCGCCTCTCATCGAGTTCGGGGTAGGCCGACGCCATGGCTTCGCGAACGGCGTCGAAGGCATCCGCCAAAAACTCCTTGTCGAACTCCAGCACGCGGATCCCTTTGAGCGCCGCACGGCGGATCAAGCGCCTCAGGACATACCCGCGCCCCGTGTTCGACGGCAGCACGCCGTCCGCAATGCAAAAAGAGGCCGCCCGCAAGTGGTCGGCCACGACCCGCATCGCCGCCGTCACCTCGCGTGACTCCCCATAGCGGCGGTCTCCGAGCTGCTGCAGTTTCGCAAAGATCGGCTGAAACACGTCGATGGCGTAAACGTTGTCAAACCCGGCCAGGGCGGCAGCGGTGCGTTCCAGGCCCATACCGGTGTCCACGCTCTGGAAGGGCAAGTCGGGCATTCCCGTCTTGCGATAGCCATCGGCGGGCCGCGCGGGGTTCTTCAGTTCGCCCTGCCATTCGGATTGGATGAAGACGTCGTTCCAGACCTCAAGCCATTTTCCGGCCGCTTCATCGCGCTGGAAGTCTGCCACAGAATAGTCGCCTGTCGGCGCTGGCTCCTCCTTCGGCAGCCAGTAGAACATCTCCGAGTTTGGGCCGCAAGGACCAGGGGGACCATGGGTAAAGGCACCGGCGGGCCAGTAATTCGTCGCCTCGCCAAGACGAAAGATCCTCTGTTCCGGCCGCAATCCCACCGACCTGACCCGATCGGCCCAGTGATCGAATGCCTCATCGTCGGCCTCAAAGACGGTGAAACACAGTCGGCTGGGGTCGAGTCCAAGCCACGCGGAGTCCGTGAGGAACTCCCATGAATAGGCGATCGCCCCCGCTTTGAAATAGTCGCCGAACGAGAAGTTGCCCAACATCTCGAAGAACGTCAGGTGTGACGCGTCGCCGACTTCCTCGATGTCCCCGGTTCGAAGGCACTTTTGCGAGTTGGTCAAACGTGGACCCGGGGGCTGCGCCACCCCGCGAAAGTAGGGCTTGAACTGGACCATGCCCGCTCCGTTGAACAGGAGCGACTCATCGAGCCGCCCAGTCACGTCATAGGGGACGAGCGAACCTGACGGCACCCGCAGGTGTCCGTGATGCTCAAAAAACTCCAGGTACTTGGCGCGCAGTTCCGACGCGTTCACGGCGCGTAAGGGTACCTGCCGCCGACTACTCTTCCGGTGTCGTCGGGAACGCGCACCCCGAGGTCATGAGTTGGGGAACATCGGGCACATTGAGGACAACCTCATCAACCGTGCTCAGCGCAGCAAGTGAGGCGCCCATTTCCTTCATCACATCCTTCGAATAGCCCGGATAGATCTTGAGGACCTGACCCTTGGGGTGAACCAGCGCCCAATACACGCCGCGCTCGGCTCCATACGACTGGATCACTTCGAGGCCTGCATCGGCCAATACGGGGAACTTGGCTTCGTTGCGGTCGCGCCAGTCCTTGGCGCCAGCGACGTCGGCATTCACCACACCCACCACCGAGGCCTTGTCCTTGTAGGCCTCATAGAGAGCGCTTGCCACCGGCTCGGCGCTGATGCAGCACGGGCAGTCGCGCTGGATGAAGTAGATCAAGAGCGGCTTGCCATCGATCAAGTCGCTCAGGCTATGCTTCGCGCCCTCGTGGTCTTCAAGCGTGAAATCGGGCGCAGGCAGGCCAACGAGCGTTTGTGCGCGCTCGCTCATATCTTCCGTCACCGGGTGCAGCTCCCAGGGCTGAATAATGGCACTCTCCGGATTCAGGGCCTTCGGCACTTCTGCCGCGGGGCGCTCAAACCACTTCGAGCCGACGATGAGCCCGACCCCAGCCAAGGCGACGACGATCACAAGAAAGATGCGCATGATACGTTCCGCAGAACGCCCCTAAGGGTACCGCAGGCAGGGGTGACTATCGGATGCCGCGCGCCTGCAACTCAGGAATATAGGTCATCAGGAACGTGGGCCGAATGGAGATGGCGGAACGCGAGGCCGGAACCGTGATGAGATAGCCAATGCGCTCCCCACCGGGCAAGGTGGTTTCGGCAACGAGGCTCATCCAGTCGATGGTCGCGCGCGTGTCGTTGTAGACGTACGTCCCCGTAACCGTGGTGGCAGCTTTTCCCTGCGCCGCGTCGACCTCAACCCGGCCGTCCACGGTGACTCGAATCTGGTCACCGCGTACCTCGATGACTTTGCAGACGATATCGCCGCGCACTGCCGCGCTCGGAGGCCAAGGCTGAGGATCGGCAGCAAAGGTGTCAATAAAGGCTGTCTGGGCCAGACGGGCCAAGAAGTCATCTCCCAGGTGCTTTTCGTCGCCCACCGTGCCGCGAGGCATCGCCAGAGTCTTCCAACGCTCGGCGCTGATCCACAGGAAGTCGCGCTGCCATGCGTTTGCATCCGTTGGCGCCCCCGATCCGCTCAGACGCGTGGAGGCAATGATCAACTCCAGCCCATTGTCAGGCAAACTCGGCGCCGACGCCAAGGCCGCGACAGAGCCTTTTCGTTCATCCAGCGTGAACTCCCCGTACTTGGCACGCGCCTGCTCCGCCACGGAAGGCAATTGATCCAGTCGATCCAAAGTCACTGAGCCCAAGAGACGACCAGATGGCGCAAGGAAGTAAAGCCCTTCGCGGCCGGCGGCAACACCGGAGCCCCGCAGCCACGCGGTTTCTGATGGCGTTCGAGTGGGGTCATTTCCAAGGTCGGCGCCCAGCAAGACAAAGGCGGCGCTCTCCAGATTGATCCAGCTCAATTCTTCGGCCCTCGCCCTAAGCTCTCGCGCCCGGGGACTGGTCAGCCGAAGGGGATGGCCCTGGGTGGCCAGGACAAGCAGCGGACGGTCGATCTGAGCGGCCGCCTTGGCAGCTTCGGCAATCGAGCCGTGCCACCGCCCGTGAAACGCCGTGCGAGCCTTTTCAAGGGTGGCCTCGATAGGACTCGACGCTTGCACCGCGCTCGGAGCGAATCCGATGGCGGTGGCGGCGATCAGGGCGATGGCGGCGTTCATGTCTCGACCGGCAGACGCCCCACGCTTGTGTTAAGGCGTCGTTGCCATCACCATGATACGAGCGCTGACCCCCATGCGGAAGCCTGGCATGACCACAGACCTACGGTCACGCCCAAGATAAGGACCAAGGTCCTAACCAATCGTATGGAAATGGAAGTGTTCCCCTACGTAATCTCGACGTAAAGAGGCAAAGTCTGTTTCCATATTTCACACGGCACGCCCCCATTTCCACATCCATAGTTTGCATGTCTCGACTCTGCGTCTGGAGACTTTCATAATCCGTTGTCAAACCGAGCAGCGCTGATTACGTTGGTTACATAGGTTTTGCTTCATTGATGATTTGAAGTACTGCATGTTCCCATGTTTCGAGAGCGCTTGACTCGTCATGCAGTAACTGGGGTGTTCTCATTGAAAACGAGCAACCTCTTTCGCGCCACGGCGATGGCCGTCGTCCAGTTAGTGCGGCCATTAGCCCTTCACTCCCTCATGGCCTTTCCCGCATGTTTTTGGGCTCAGGGGCCCACACGGCATTCTTGGGGTGAAGGGTGTGCCGGGCGACATGGCTTCGTTGTCCGAAAGCCGTGCGGCTCTCTTCTTCAACAATGCATCAACGACGGTTCGGTCTCAATTTATGACCCGGGACGCCAGCCAGAGCCATGATCACCCTACTGCCGGCGCCGTAAGCGGTCCCGGGACGATCGATGGGCCACGGCTCCCTTACGAGCCATGGCCTTCCTCGATTGCCTTCCATAACAATCCTGTCCCGACCAAGAGTCCAGGGAGTCAATCACGATGTTTCTTTCCCAACATTGATGTTGCTTTTTCCTCTCAACTGAAGATCATATCAATCGTTCTAAATTCGAAGCAATTGTGATACGATGAGTTGCCACCATCAAATGGCCATTCCTCAATTTATTGGAGTACTCATGAAGTCAACGAGCACAACGTCGGCTCGATTCACCGTATGGGGTCGCGCCGTTCGCGTCTTCGCTACCGTTTTGGTGCTTGCCGTCCCAGCGTGCCTTTGGGCACAAGCTGGGCATGGCCTCATGTGGACGAAAGGAGTCTCCGGGCACAAGGCCTGGTTCTCAGGCAGCGGGGACCGGGTCTTCGTCCAGCAACCAAACGGCGCGGTCACGATCTTCAATTACGCACAGAATCAACTCATCGCGTCCATTCCCGTGCGTGCCGTATGGGGTATCCAGCCAAACCATACGGGGAGCGGCTTCTTTTATCTGGCCAACAATCGTCTTTTTTTCTACGATCTCGCCACTCGAACCGCAACGCAACGATGGGCCGAAGCAGATGGCTTTGGCTCGATGCAGGCGCTTGCCGTGTCGACGACGGATTCGCTCGCCGCGTACACCTTTATTCGTTCGCACGATCAGCGCGTCGGCATCGCCATCGTCAACCTGAATACGGGCGCGCTCGTGCGTCGCATCATGCTCAACACGGGCATTACGACCCACCAGCTCGCCTTTGTTAATAACAACACCCAGTTACTGGCCGGGGGTCTGCGGCTCTACAATCTGGACGGAACGCTTGCCGCAGCGCGGACCAACCCCTTGACGGACTTCTTTACCGTCAATCCATCGCGAACCCGCGCCTACGCCGTCGACAATTCCAATACGCAAACCGTTTGCCTCGATCTGACCAACAATCTTGCCGTTATCTGGCAGCGAGGCGTTGTCGGACTCTGGCATGACATGCAGGTTTCCGCCGACGACACTGTGCTGATCGCCCAAGATGCCGGTACCACGAGCTACTTCCTTCGATGTTGGAGCACGGCAACGGGCTCAAAACTTGACATGTCGATCCCGATCGACTCGCCGGTAGGAATCTCGATCTTCAACACGCACCCGATAACCAATGAGGTGATGGTCAGAACATCGAGGGACCTCGAGTCATCTTGGACCCAGACGATTCAGAAGTGGGCCTTCAATACGACCACGGGACACTCGAATCGACTCAATAATCTGGGAGAAGGCGAGGCGTTCGATTTGGGAATCCTCGGAACGCCGCAAGCCAACTTGTTTGCCGCGTCGCCGCAAACGGGACATTTCAACATCCGCAATGTCGGAGACGGCAGCTATACCGGTCGCGACTTTGGGGCCTCGCCGGGCCCCGAACCCAGCACCTCGGTGTTCAGCCCGAACATGCAGTTCTACATTCGAATTGGCTACCGCACGGGAACGACGCAGTGGGGAGTCCACATCCATCGCGTTGACAACAATGCGCTGGTGGCGTCGAACGGCTTTGCCGACGCGCGTTGGGAACTCGGCTACTTTGGCTGGGGCAACGACGGCCGACTCTTTGCCTACAGCCAGGTAGACGGCCGACTTCGAATCCTGTCGTTTGACGGTTCAAGCCTCACCCGACTGCGGGACATCTTGGGAGTCCCGCAGGCACACCTGCAAATGACGGCGAACGGGGAGAGAGTCGTTTCGATTCAAAACGCCAGCGCTCCGGCCAAGGTTTACAACGCGGTGAACGGTCGCTTCGTCGGAGACATTATCCAATCGCCCCCCGATTCCCTTTCGCATATGCGGACGTGGGTCGTCGGGAATCGACTCGCCATCCATGAATGGATCAATGTTGGGGGCCAAAGTCGCAATCAAGTGCGGGTGATCGATCTCATGAACGATACACTGCCCGTCACCGGAACGCCGGGCTACCCCGCGCCTCTTGCCATCGATCGTGGCAAGGCAGCCATCACGCCGGACGCCTCCATGGCAATGTTCGTCTACGTCAACGACGACGTGGTTACCGGGCATGTGGATCAGAGTTCTCTGGTCATGGTGCGGACCAGCGATGACGCGATCTTGCGAAGGATCACCGACCTTCCGATTCAGTCCATCGGTCACTACCCTGCGCTTCAAGTGTCTGCCGACGGCAAGACCATCCTCGCGACCACCAGTCAGGGGATCTTCTTCGCCATGCGCGTGCCTCCGGTTCTGGTGACGCTCTCGGTGAACCCGACGAGCGTGATCGGTGGCAACTCCTCCGTGGGTACGGTGCAGCTGAATCACGAGGCGGGTGGCGGCGGTGTGGTCGTCAACCTGTCTGCCCAGCCAGGCCTGTCCGTGCCGGCCACCGTCACCGTGCCGGCAGGCAGCACGTCGGCCACGTTCAACATCGGAACGAGCGGCGTCAACGAAACCGTCGTTCGCACGATTACGGGGACTCTCGACGGCATTAGCGCCCAAGCTCAGCTGACCATCAATCCGGTGAGCGACTTCACCCTGGCGCTCAATCCGAGCAGCGTCAACGGAGGCTCCAACAGCACGGGAACCGTCACCCTCAACGGTCAGGCGGGTCCCGGAGGTCGGGTCATCCAGCTCGCGAGCAACAAGCTTTTTGCGACCGTGCCGGCATCGGTCAATGTTGCGGCCGGCCAAAACTCGGCCAACTTCACGGTTGCGACACAGGACCCCGGTGCCAACGATGTGGCCACCATCACTGGTCAGATGGTGCCTGGCGGTCCCACGCGGTCCGCCCAGCTGGAAGTGCTCTCCCCCTTCGTGATCACCACATCGCTGATGCCCAATCCGGCCAAGGGTGGCAACGCGGTCGAGTACCGGGTGACCATGACCCCCGCGCCGCCGACCGCCAGGACGTTCAACCTGGCCGGCAACGCCCACATGGAAGTGCCGGCTACCCTCACGTTCCCGGCTGGAGCGACCAGCGTCGCCATCGGCGTCAAGACCAAGCCGGTCAGTTCGATGAGCACCGGCGAAGTGACGCTGAGCAATGCCTTTGGCATGACCAAGCAGGCGACCGTCACCATTGAGCCGCCGATCCTCGATCGCATCGTGCCGACCCTCCACACCGTGGTGGGTCAGACGACGATCCCGATGGTCGTCATGCTTGATGGCCCGGCGCCGAGCGGCCTTTCGTTCTCGATGAGTTCGAGCAACACGAACTGGGCCACGGTTCCGGCCTCCGTCACTGTCCCGGAAGGCGCGATCTTTGCCGTCGTGGAAATCAACGCACGCCGAGTCACGGTAAAGCGGGAAGTTACGATCACCGTGGGCACCAAGACCACTAGGATCACCCTTCTGCCCGCGCCGTAAACCAAACGACCGTTGACTCCAGCCACCGCGCTGGGGTCAACGGTTCACCGCTTGCGAAAAGCGCTCGGTATCTTGAGTTCGACGTAAAGGTCCATGGCGAAGCGATCCGTCATCCCGGAGACGTAGTCGATGGCGCCCTGAAAGCCAGAGAACTCGGGCGGCAGCCGGTCGCCTTGGGCAAAGTAGGCGAAAAGGTCCCTCACGACGCCCTGAGCCTTGGGGATGTCCGGGAACTGAACCGGATACTGCAGGTAGACGTTCTCAAAGAGCCACTCCTTCATGTGGTTCATGCGCTGCAGCATGGCGTCGCTCAGTCGCACCGCGGGAGCGTCCACGGAGTGCGCGATGACGTCCTCCACCATCCGGCCAATGCGGCGTCCATGTGTGGACCCAATGGCCAAAAACTCCTCTGGAACAATGGCGATGATGCCGCTGCGCAAGGCGTCGTCGAGATCGTGGTTCATGTAGGCGATCCGGTCGCTGATCCGGACGACGGCCGCTTCCAGGGTTGACGTCGGCTCCCCGTCGAAGGCACTGAGGTCCGAGCGCCCTTTGCTGTGTCCTCCGATCCCCGCTCGCGTTTCCTCGGTCAAGTTGAGCCGCTCCAAGTGATCCACCACGCGCAGCGACTGCTCATAGTGCCGAAAACCCACGGGGACTTCAGGTCCAGCCTCGGCCGGGCGCAACTCGCGGATCGCCTCATCCAGGGCCGATTCGCCCGCATGACCAAAGGGGGTATGACCCACGTCGTGCGCCAGCGCAATGGCCTCGGCCAAGTCCTCATTCAGGCGCAGTGCCCGGCAGATCGTCCGCGAGATTTGGGCGACCTCCAGCGAATGGGTGAGCCTCGTGCGGTAGTGGTCGCCCTGCGGGTCGATGAAAACCTGCGTCTTGTGCTTGAGCCGCCGAAAGCACTTCGAATGCAGCACGCGGTCGCGGTCCCGCTGAAAAGCCGTTCGTACCGGATCGGGGGCTTCGGGCATCAGTCGCCCCGCGCTGGCATACGCCTTGGCGGCAAAGGGCGACAGTGTTTCGCGTTCTCGAGCCTCAATCTGCTCGCGGATGGTCATGGCTGCCTAGATTTTGGCCGCCAGAAACGGTACCGCCACAAGGTCCAGAACGCTTCGGGCGCGTCGGTCCAGCGAATCTTCTTGCCTGCCTTTTTTGATCGGGGTACGTAGTCGATCGGTTTCTCGACAATGGGATGCCCCATCCGGATCGCTTTGGCGGTCACTTCGGGGCAGAACTCGAACCGCACGCACTCCAGGTCCATTTCGGTGAGCAAGTCGGTCCGGAAAGCTTTGTAGCAGGTCGCCTCATCCGTGATGCGCGTCCCAAAGAGGACCCGTACCGACCAGGCCAGCAGTTTGTTGACGATCTTGTTCGGCAGCGCCATTCCTTTCGGCATCCCGCGCGAAAAGCGGGTCCCGTAAACCACCGGGTACTGCCCCTGGATGATCGGGGTGACCAAGGCAGGAATCTGCTCCGGCGAATACTCGAGGTCCGCGTCTTGGATGATGGATGCCTTGCCGATCGCGTGGGGCAACGCGGCACGAATCGCCGCGCCTTTGCCGCCTGGCTTGGGGTGGGTAATGACCGTGATCCGATCCTGATACTCCGCCAGAATCTCGCCCGTGCGGTCGGTGCTGCCGTCGTTCACGACAATCACCTGGGTCCGCAACGGCAACGCGAGCAGGCGCTCCACGACCTCGCGAATCGTGGCCTCTTCATTGAGCGCGGGCACGATCACGCTCAGATCGGCCGGACGGTCGACGCCTGGTTCCAAGACCGAGAAAGGATACTTCCCTTTGGCGGCCCTTAGTTCGTGTACATCGTATAGTCGTACTTCAGCTTCGTCGTTCCGCCGGCCGGAATCTCATATTCCCACGTGAGGACTGTGCGCGTGTTGACACTGAGCAAGCCCTGGACTTCGCGCGTTACCGTCGCGGCCGTGCCCGGTCCCTCATGACTCTGGGAGACCAGTTCGCCCTGGAACGGCTTGCGTATTCGGACCCGTACCGCTTCGGCCTTTTGGTTGCGCACCTCGATGACTCCTTCAAGGCGCACCTGGTCGTACGTGGCGCGGTTGGGGAGCACCAGCGCGCCTCGCTGGCGTGAAACCTCCTGCTCGGTCGATTCGACCGCAATATCCAGCGCTTTGCTTACCCGCACGTCCGCACGGCCACCAATGCTTGTGTAGGTCAGCGTCGACTGGCCAAGCAGAGTGTCGCCAAGATAGGTGGCCGCCGGCGCTGTGGTCAGCGGCTGTTCAAAGGGGTTTTTGAAGCGAATGGTGAACCACACGTCAGGCGGCATCGGGTTTCCACCGACGCCAATGCGGCCCGTGAAGCCTTCCTCCAAGTCGGCGGTATAGAGCCGGTCGTACTTCGCCGTACCGCGAAAGAGTTGATAGAATGCGCGGTCACCTTTTTGCAGCGACACGTTCTTTAGCGTAAAAAGGAAGAGGTCCTCGGCGGCAGTCGCCTGAACGGGCTCGCCCCAATCGTCGGCGGCCCCGGCCATAAGGTCGCGGCGCACCGCCTGATTCATCAGCACAGCGGCTCCGGGCGCCGCGGCGGTCTCACCTCGGGCAATCGCTCCTAGGAACTGGTCCAAGGTGTAGCCGCTTCGCAGCGGGTCTTGGACATTGAGGTACTGGATGTTTGGAAAGCCGGTCACCAGGCGCACCTCCGCGTTGCTGAGGACGTCGAGGTCGTTGATGACCGTCGTGCGTGCGGTCAGCGTGAGTTCGTCGCGCGTGGTCAACTCCACGACGTAGCTCGGACTCCACGCCATGCCGCGGACCAGACTCATCAATGCGACCTTTGCTTTCCCAGGCGTTGTGGCCTTCACCACCAGAACGGGCTTGGACAGGTCCACATGGCGTGAAACGGGAAGGTCTGCGCCCTTCAGCCGGATAATCTGGCCCGTCGGAACGAAAACGATCTGGCCACCGCTTTCGATCGACGTGGCCTGGTCCGTGCTGGACCTGAGCGTCCCCTCCAGAGTCGATTTGTCGTCCAACTGGAGCGAAACCCTCTTGCCGACGGCCGCACGCAGCGCCTCGGCCATCGTGGCAAGCGAAGCCGTCTGTGATTCTTTGATGGAGGTTGCTGTCACCGAGGCAATCTGCTTGCCCCCGCCAAGACCGACCCAAAAGGTGCCGAGGGACGACGGCGGCAAGTCAGCCAGCGTCACCTGGCCGCTGTCATCCAGTTCGGCTTCGCGAAGGATCATGGCGTAGCCGTTCTTGAACATCGCCGCCATGACGATCTTTGACTCCGAAACCTGGGCGGCCGGGGCCAGCGCGCCCAGCGCCACGGTCGAAAGAAGCACATTCAGCATCTCGAACTCCTTTAGGGATTTCCTTTCCTCGCACTATGGACGAACAGCTGTGGCAGCGGTTCTTACAAATGGTGTCGTCCAAAGCCGCGAATGCTGGTCGATCTTGGCGACATAGCCGCCTTCGTGGTCTTGGATCGTGGCCCGGTACCCCTCGGCGGTGAGCTCGATGAAGACCTCTTCAATCGTCATGCCCAGTTCCTGGGCAGAGCCCGCAAACCGCTTATGTCGGCCGTGAAAATCCCGCTGTCGGTAGTACAAGTCCATGGCGTGGGTGCGAACGGCGTGGGATGGGTCGGGCACCCATTCATCGGTACCGGGCTCAGCGTCCGAAAACTGCACATAGCCCCATCGCTCGGGCCGGTGCATGTCGATCACGCCCTGCGGCGACCACACCCAGTTGTGCTCGGGTCGGCCCGGCACCTTGATGTAGCGTCCTTCCGCAATCTCAATATCCCACTCGACGCGCGAAAAGTTGATGCGCCACTGCTCGCCAGGATGGGGCGGGGCAGGACGGTTCGCAAACTCGCCCAAGGACTCCCAGGGGATCGCCATCTCGCAACGCCACCGCCGGTCCACATCAGAGGGATCGTTGAGCGTGCCGTCGATCCAAACCGCGCTGCGAAGCCCGGGGATGTCCCACTCATTCAGGGCAGGCCCGCCGTCGCGGTATGGCTTGACCAGTCTCAGGTCCCACACCGTGTTCAGCGCGTTGAGCTCGATTTCATAGTACTGGTGGTTGTCGCCATCGGGATCAATGAAAATCTCGAAATCATTGTCGTGAAAGATCACGGAGTCGCGCTTGGTCAGCGTGCCCCAAATGTGCGGCTCCGCCATGTCGGCCCCAACATAGAGATACTTGTCGTCCCAGAGCATCTTCATTCTCGTTTCGAAGCGGGGGGTTGGCTTGGCATCTCCTTCGATGTCGATGAACAGGTCGCTCCAAGGCGCGCTGTGCCACGGGATACTGTCGACCGTGCCATCCAGTGCCGGAGGATGGGTGGCTCGGTAACAAACATAGCCTTTGGGATGCGGGTAGAGCGGTTCCAGGATGGGACCAGTGTACGGCCTATCGCGGCAGGATGGCGAGCGTTATGTCGCGAATCTTGGTGGATTCATGACCCATCGGCCCTTCATCGTCGGCTTGTCGCTCGTTCTCTCCGCGGGGGTAGGGGCGCAGGACCTCAAAAAGACCATTACCGCCGAAGACGCCAAGCGTTTTGAGAACCTGGGCCAGTACACGATTTCGGCTGACGGCCGGTGGTTCGCGTACACCGTCTCCCTCGTCGATGGCGACGGGCGACTCGTGATCCGCAATTGTGACGATGCTCGCGCGGCCGAGGTGCCCGTCGGATCGAGGCCAGTCTTCAGCGACGACTCCCAGTGGATCGCCTACACCATCAGCCCGCCTCGCGACGCCGTGGAGCGCGCGCGCCAGCAGCGCCAGCCCGCACCGAGAGCGCGCCTGGGAGTTCGCAACCTGGACTCGGGTCAAGAACGCGTGATTGAGGACGTCTCAAACTGGGCACTCACGAAAGGCGGTTGGCTCCTCATTCATGGGTTCGGCCAGACCGAGCCGGTCCGCAGCGGGGGCGATCTGGTCGTCCAGCGTCCAGACGGCTTGCGCTCGCGCGTCATTGGCAACGTCCAAAGCTATGCGCTCAACGACGGGCATACCGCCGCCGCACTCGTGATAGAGTCGGCATCCGGCAATAAGGGGGTTCAAGTCTTGTCCTTGGGAGACAGCCCCGCAGCCGAGCAGCTGTATTGGGGAAAAGACGCCGTGCGGGGGCTTTCCTGGTCACCCAAAGCCAATGCCTTCGTCTTCATGACCGCCAAAGCCGATCCGAAAAAGGACGGGGACAACCACCAGCTGACCTTCTGCCGACCTGGCGCCGGAGAGTGGATCGCGACGTCGCTCGATCCTTCAAAAGCAGACGGTTTCCCGGCTGGGATGCGGATCACGGACCTCCAGCCGGTGCGAGTTGCAGAGGACGGGACTTCCGTTGCTTTCGGGATTCAGCCGTGGACCGATAAAGTCGAAGATCGGCGCCGTCCCGAAGACCGCCCCGGCGTCGAGGTATGGCACTGGCGAGACGTCGAGCCGATGCCGCTGCAAAGCCGCCGCGCGGATCAAAAGCGGCGCGAAAGCGATCTCATGCTCTGGTCGCCAGCCTCAGGCAAGCTCACTCGGCTGACTGAAGGCCTGCCCGGCGCCGCCGTGTTGCCCGGTCATCGCTTTGCCCTCGTTGCGGATCCCAAGCCCTACCTCACCTCCATCCAAGTGGGGGGGCTCAACTATCAGGACTGGTGGGTGATCGACGTCGAGAAAGGGGACCGGTGGAAACTCGCGGAACGTACCAACTGGCCCGTGGCTCGGTCCCAGACCGGCAAGTTCGCTCTGACCTACCGGGATCGCGGCTGGTACCTCACCAACCTGGAGACCCGTCAAACCAAGCCAGTGCCGACTCCACGCGGCGTGCAATGGGAGAACACCCGCTACGACGGCCCCATGGAAGACACGCCATTTGCCCGGATGCCGGTCTGGATGGTGGACGACCAAGCGGTTCTGCTGGCGGACAACTTCGACTACTTCCGGCTCAACCCAACGACGATGGACCTCACCCGCATCACGGAAGGCCGCGAAAATGGGCTGATCCTGAACGTGCTGGACTTTGGGTTCGACGAGCGGGGGCTGCGCCTTGGCGACCCGATGTATTTCACGGTCCGCGACGACGTGACCAAGCAAAGCGGCATCTATCGCAAGCAGCCGAATGGGGACGGCGCGGTGCTCATTTACGACGACGCGGCGATCGGTGGGCTGGTCAAGTCAAAAAACACCGACCGTGTCGTCTGGACCATGTCCACGTGGGAGAAGCCGCGCAACGCCTTCCTCACCAATCTTGAGTTCAGCCAATCGAAGCCGCTCACGAACGTCAACCCGTTCCTGAGCGAGTACCACTGGGGCAAGACTCAGCTGGTGCAATATGAAAGTCCTTGGGGCGTGCCGTTGCAGGGCATTCTCATCTATCCGGCCGACTATCGCGAAGGGCGCCAGTACCCGATGGTGACCTACATCTACGAGCGACTTTCCGACGGATTGCACCAGTTTTCGAACCCGGCTCCATGGCAGGCCTACAATGACCAATGGCTTTCACAAAACGGCTATTTCGTGTTCAAACCGGACATCGCCTATCGCAAGAACAACCCGGGCCTTTCCGCCGTCGAGTGCCTCGAAGCTGCCGTGTCGGCGGTCAAGCGGCTTCACGTCGGCGTGGACCCGCACCGCATCGGATTGATGGGCCACAGCTGGGGCGGATATCAAACGGTCTTTGTGCTGACGCAGACGAACACCTTCAAGGTGGGCGTCGCTGGCGCGCCGCTGACCGAGCTTTTCAGCATGTATAACAGCTTCTACTGGAACAGTGGGAACGTCAACCAGACGATCTTCGAAAGCTCACAGGGGCGGTTCCAAAAGCCCTGGTGGGAGTTGGAAGCCGAGTATCGCGCCAACTCGCCGCTTCAACACATGGAAAACATCAAGAGCCCGCTCATGGTGGCGTTTGGCACCCAGGACGGAGCGGTGGACTGGCACCAGGGCATCTATCTGTACAACACCATGCGCCGCATGGGCAAAGACCTGATCATGCTGGTGTACGAAGGGGAAAACCACGGCCTGGCGCGTCGCCCCAATCAGCAAGATTATGCCGACCGGGTGCGACACTACTTGGACGTTCATCTCAAGTTCGCCAAGCCGCAGCCTTGGGTCACCGATGGGGTGCCGTTCTTGAAGAAGGATCAGGCGCCGGAATCGCCTTAAGCGCGCTCGGAACGATGGGCTGGAGTCCCAACACCAAGCAAGGCCCGCTTGATGCGGCCAAGCCGCGCGCGAACCGCCAGCAGGGGGCGAAAACCGGGCGTGGCAAAGAGCGCCTCCACTTGCTGGGCCCGATAGTCGCAGGTCTGTTCCAGCACCGCAATCCGGTCCAACGCGTCCTTGAGCAGCTGCTCGGTCACCGCGTGGGACTGCGGGTCTCTCATCGGGCTAAGCGCGGAGAGCGAGGCATAGAGCTCAAGCGCCTCCTCCATCTCGAGTCCCGATGACGCGGCGTGCAGCAACTCGTCCGATTTCGGAGGTCGGCCCCGCACCGAATGCACCGCACGGGCACGGGCCTCAGGCGTCGGTTTCAGGCGAAAGAACTCGGTCATTCGATCGATGGCCTGAGCGGGATCGGCGAGGACGCTTTCATGCCCAACGACCAGAGTTCTCTCCGGATTAAACCGTTCGAATACCGAACGATTGTACTGAGTCCAGAGGTCGATGGCACGCTGACGTGTGACGTATCCCTCATGGCGGGCACTCATCGACATCGCCACTTCGACGGGATGGCGCACGACCCAAAGAAAACGTGCATTGGGCGTCAGCCGAAGCCAGAAGGGCAGCGTCAAACACGTTCGGGGATCCTTCCAGCCCCAGGGAGGCTGCTTCTGGAGCGTGGCGACCAGAGCCTTTGCTTGGGGCAGGAGACGCTGGACCGCGCCCGAGCGCTCCCAGCGGCCAGTCAGGTTCGGCGGGTGCGCCCATGAACCGCCCATCGCGGCGAGAAGGGCATTGTTGATCTCGACGAACTTCGCATGCTCGAAGTAGCCATCGGGGTTATCAAGGACATCCGGTGGAAGCAGGTCGGATTCATCGCCTAAATGGACGCCCAACTCGCGCAAGAGCCCTGCCGCCACTGAAGTGCCGGATCGGTGCATCCCGAGAACAACGATGGGCTCGGAGGGCATGACTCACGTACTGACGAACGCAGCCAAGAATTGTTCGAAGTACGCAAAATTTTGCTCCAGTTTGTCCAACAAAAGTCGTAGGACCAAGGTCAGGAGCCGACGCGGTCGAAGGCATCGCCCTGCGAAAGACCATAGCTTTCGACGTCTCGGTTGATGACCAGACGGTCACCATCGGCACGAAGGGTGAGGCGTCGACTGGGATCCTCGCCCATGGTCACGACCAGCTCCCCGTCGACTTCGCCCCAGATGCCGGTCTCCTGGCTTTCGCCATTGCCCGTCCATTCCAGGCTCGCCGTTCGGTCATCGTTCAGCGTCAGAACGCCAGAACCCATCGGCCCTGGCGTGCTCAAGCTCCACGTTCCGGCGTAGCGGGCATTCGCCGCTCCGGCGCGGTCGCGCTTTTCGGCCATCATGTCGGTCATTCCCGGGCCAGAGACTTGGCCCGGAGGGTTGGCTCCAGACTCGGCAGATTCGGTCTTGCCACATCCTGCCACGGCAAGCACAACGATGAGGAGAAGCGTCCATCGCATGACCTCAGTATAGCGACCCTTGACTGCGGCATAATCGCGGATGCTGCCATGGAGTCGATGCGCCCCCTCTTAACCGAAGAGCAGATCCAAGAGCGGGTGGCGGAACTCGCTGCCCAAATCACGCAGGATTATCTGGGCCGCAAGCTGCTCCTCATCGGGGTGCTCAAAGGCTGCTTCGTCTTCTTGGCCGACCTCGCGCGGAAGATCGACGGCGACCTTTCCATCGACTTTGTTCAGGTGTCAAGCTACGGGACGTCGCGACAATCGTCCGGAATCGTGCAGATTCTTCTCGATACGGGGATCAACATCGAGGGCAGAAACGTTATAATCGTGGAAGACATCGAAGATAGTGGGCTGACCCTCAAGCACCTGCGAGAGCTGCTGTCGGTCCGAAAGCCCAAATCGCTTCGAGTCTGTGCCCTTCTCTCCAAGATGAAGGCACGGGGACAAGAGAGTCAACTCGATTACGTTGGATTCGAGATTCCCGACGAGTTCGTGGTAGGCTATGGGCTCGATTACGCGGAACGCTATCGATCACTGCCGTACATCGCCGTGATTGCGAACGACTAAGAAAGGTTCGGTTCCCAAATCCCCAGGTTTCGCCCGCGCGCAGTTCGCGCGATTGGAATGCATCTATGACCCATCAATTTCGACCCCCGAAGTCCGGAGGCGGCCCCCATCGACGCCGCCGCAACCGTGAAGGCTTGCCCAAGACCGACAACCCGACTGATCTCGAATCGCTGCCTGAGCTCGATTTCAATCACTTTGACCAGATGACGCCTGCGGCGCTCATGAAGCAGGTCAAGGCCCTCAAACTCGACCCGGATCGCCCGAAGCACGAGATCATCCATGAGATTTTGGCGAGCGTCAACGAAGAGGCGGGCGGCCTCTATGCCAAGGGCGTCCTTGAGATCCTTCACGATGGCTGGGGCTTCCTGCGACGCGACAACTATCAGCCATCGCCCCACGACGTCTACGTGTCGCAAAGTCAAATCAAGCGATTTGGCTTGCGCCCCGGCGACTTTGTCTTCGGCTTGGTGCGTCCGCCGAAGGAAGGGGAGCGCTACCAGGGCATGTTGCGGGTTGAGTCGGTCAATGGGTTCGGCACCGCCGCGCCGGAGATGCAGCATCGCCGCAACTTTGATGAACTGACCCCGCTCTATCCGGACGAGCGCATCGTGATGGAGACCCTTCCCGAGAACATCCCAGGCCGCATCATTGACCTGATCTCTCCCATCGGCAAGGGCCAGCGCGGCCTCATCGTCTCGCCGCCCAAGGCCGGAAAGACAACGATGCTGAAGACCATCGCCAACGCCATCACCCGCAACCACCCCGAGGTCTACTTGATGGTCTTGCTGGTCGACGAGCGTCCCGAAGAAGTCACCGACATGCGCCGCAGCGTGCGCGGCCAGGTCATCAGCTCGACCTTCGACGAGCCTGCCGAAAACCATATGCGCGTCGCGGATCTCTGCCTGGAGCAAGCGAAGCGGATCGTGGAGACGGGCCGCGACGTGGTGATCCTCCTCGACTCTCTGACGCGACTGAGCCGTGCCAGCAACCTGACGATCAATCCATCGGGCCGAACCCTATCGGGTGGATTGGACCCGGCGGCGCTCTACCGCCCGCGACGGTTCTTCGGGTCCGCGCGCAACATCGAAGAGGGCGGCTCGCTTACCGTCGTGGCCAGCGCCCTGGTCGACACCGGCAGCCGCATGGACGACCAGATCTTTGAAGAATTCAAAGGCACGGGCAACATGGAAATCGTGCTGGATCGCGACATCGCCGAGCGGCGCATTTGGCCCGCCATCGATGTCAAGCGGTCCTCCACGCGCCACGAGGAGTTTCTCTTTTCGCGCGAGACGTACGAGGGTGTCGTCCAACTGCGGCGACTGCTGGCCAATCAGCAGGACACAGTGGAAGCCGCCGAGTCGCTGATCAAGCTGCTGAAGCGGACGCCGACCAACTCGGCCTTTTTGGACAGCGTCGTGCAGAAAACTAAAGCGACCGTCTGAGCGTTACTTAGGTAGAGGTATCGTAAGACAATGGCCGAAGAGCCCGAAGATCGAGAGGATCTCGAACGACCGCCGTCGTTCTTCCCGAGCGAACTCACGGGGGACGCACCCAGCGGAGACGACTTGGTCGAAGTCCGCATCGACGGCGTGTACCAAGTCGAGCACAACGGTCAGACGAGCACGTACGTTTGTCTGACAGACGGTGACCGGCGCCTGCCGATTCAGATCGGCCCGTTTGAGGCACTTGCCATCGGCATGCCTCTTGACGGCAAACGCGCGGACCGGCCGATGTCGCACGACCTGTTGCGCAACATCATCGAGCGACTGGGCGCGACCATCGACCGCATCGCCATCGATGACCTCTGGAACCAGGTCTTTTACGCCAAGCTTTTCCTGCGAAGGGGAGATGACGAGATGGTGATCGACGCTCGCCCGTCGGACGCCATTGCCTTGGCCATCCGGTTCGAGGCGCCGATGTACGTGAGACAGTCCATCTTGGAATCGAGCGGCGAGTTCTAGCGGGTCGCGGCAACCAGCAGCTGGTGGAACTGGTGGACGCCGTTTTCGCGCGCTGGCGAGTAGCGGCCTCGATCATAGAACCGTGAACGAACGCCCTTCTGCACGCTTTCGACCACCACCTCGTCTTCGCGCTCGACCCGGTCCAGCCCAGCGCCGGCGCCTGCCTGGCGGAGTTCTGGCTTCCACACATAGGGGTAGAAGCTGACGCGAGTGCGGTCCACTCCCAGCGGGTAGACGACGTTGATCGACAATCCCCACGGATAGAAGTTCAGCATCAGGTTCGGAAACAGCCAATAGTAGTAAGCGGCAATGCGGCTGCCATAGTCGGGCGATGAGGCCGGCAAGTCAAACGCATCCTCGGCCCCTCGTGCCACACCGACTTGAACGTTGCCTCCGTCAAAGAGCTCCGAGCGATAGGAGCCGTAGTCCAGGGTCTCGGCCAAGGCGGCGTGGACAAACGGAATGTGGAAGCCCTCGAGATAGTTGTCCACGTAGAGCGCCCAGTTCGCGCGCACCAGATAGTCGCGCTTGCCCGTCGGGTCGTAGACAAAGTTCTCGATCGGAAGCCACCCGACGCGCCGCTGGACATCGGCGATAAAGGCGTCGAACGAACGTTCGGGCGCGACTCCCGCGAACAAAAATTGCCGCCATAGCGCAAACGGGACAGACGGCAGGTCATCGGCCTTGCTGGGAAAATCACAAACCCCTTCAAACTCCGGCATCGACTGAAACGCCCCATCCAGACCGAAGCGGCGACCATGGTAACGGCACCGAAGGAACCGCTCAACACCTGGGGCTTCACAAACCAGTGCGCCGCGATGGGTGCAGACATTGCTCATGCATCGCAGCTGATCGTCCATGTCCCGGGTGAACAGGATCGGCTCATCCAGCGACCCCTCCAAGAGCATCAGCGGTGCGACCTGACCCGGTACCTTCACCATGTCAAGGTCGCCGGCCCATTGCCATGAGCGGGCAAAGACACGCTCAATGATTCGGGTGTAAAGCGCTGGGTCTTCGTAGTAGGCCGAAGGAATCGTCCACGCTTCTCCGATCGCATCGGCAACGACCTGGGGCTCATGCTCGATCACGCTTCCATTATGTCGTGCCGAGTATGGGGCAAAATGGACCATGCTGAGCGCGCTGCTCCTCGCAACCACCCCGGCGATGCCCCAGGATTTCACATTGGCGGACTTTGTCTCACCCGATGCCAAAGTGGCGCAAGTCGCGACCGGATTTCGCTTCACCGAGGGCCCCGTGTGGACGCCGAAGGGCCTCATCTTCAGCGACATTCCGGCTTCGAAGCTTTACTTGATCAATGCCGAGGGTGTCGTCTCGACCTACCGCGACCCCTCCCATGAAGCGAACGGCAATGTGCTTGACGCACAGGGCCGCCTGCTGACCTGTGAGCATGCCACCCATCGGGTGGTGCGTGAAGAGGAAGGCGGCAAGATCACCGTCATTGCCGAAACCTATGAGGGCAAGCGATTGTGCGCTCCGAACGATCTCGCGGTTCACCGGGATGGGGCCGTCTATTTCACTGATCCCTTTTTCGGGCGAAACCCCGAGAGCCTTCCTTTGGATTTCCGCGGGGTTTATCGCGTGGTGCCGGGGGGATCGCCGGTGCTCTTAACGAAGGAAATCGAGCTTCCCAACGGCATTGCGTTTTCGCCCGACTCCAAGACGCTCTATGTTTCCGACTCCCGCACGGCCGGGTTGTTTGCGTTTCCCGTGCTCGATAATGGTTTGATCGGGCCCCAGAAATGGCGGGTCAACTTCGAGCGTGACAAGCCTGGCGCGGCGGACGGCATGGCGGTTCATCCGACCGGCGTGATCTTTTGCACCGGTCCAGGCGGCGTCATCCTTGTTTCGCCAGATGGCAAGATCATCGGCCGAATCGATACCCCTGAGACGTCGACCAACTGCTGCTTTGGCGGCGCCGATGGCAAGACGCTCTACATCACGGCCAATACGAGCGTGTATTCCATCCGCGTGAATCGCTAAGCCGACTCGCCTCGCTCGGCATTGGGGCGGCGGATCTGGTTGGGACTGACCGCAAATCGTTTGCTGAACGCTCGGCTGAAGTGGCTCAACCCGGAAAATCCGACCGCCGCCGCGACATCGGCAACCTTGAGGTCTTGCTGCTCAATCAGCAGCATCCGCGCTTTTTCCAGCCTGACCGCGATGAGGTATTTGTGGAACGGCGTTCCGGTCACTTGGCGGAAAAGGTGTCGGAAGTGCGAGGTGCTCAGCCCCAGCTTTTCGGCCAGATCGTGGTCCGTGAGGTCGCGTGCAAACTGCCGGTCGACGATGGCTTGCGCCCGCTGGACCAGGCGCTCCGCGCCTGATGCGCGGGACCATGCAACCTGCGTCACCTCGCTGACGATTCTGCGCGCTTCCATCGCGACTTCTTGCACGGATTCCAGCGAAAGGATCACCCGCGCCGCATCCAGCTGGACGCGGTGCATCCCCTTGGCCGCACCGATGTCCAGCGTTGCGGCGCTCACCACCGCGATAAAGGTCAGGGCCTCGCCCTTGGCGTCGTCGAGCGACTGATCGGGGTGGAGCAACGCGGCCTCCAGCTGATCCAGGGCCACATTGACCCGCCCGGCGTCACCGACACGCACGGCTGCCCCAACCTCGAGCAAAGAGACTCGTCCCCCTCCGCCCCTGAACGGACAGCCGGATGCCGGTGCGACACCGAGCCGAACGCTGCGAATGATAAACGACGACGGCTCCCCTTGATCCTGGAAAACGAACGAGTCCGCTTCAACCTCGCCGACGAGGAACCGAAGCCGGTCCCATCGCAGCGGGTCCCCATGATCGTCAAAGCGGCCGCAGGTTTCGACCGCAACACTTTCGCGATCGAGCGGCTCGCGAGGGTCCGTTTGCATGGCGTCGGTGTAGTGGCAGCCGTTGATCAGGTCCTCGGCAAAGACCATATGTCCCCGGTCAAAGAGCGCCAGCCGCGCTCCGACGGTGCCCGGAGACTCGCAATTGGCCCAGCGCGCAAAAACGCCTTCCAACTCAAGCGCAGAAATTTTAAGTCGGGGCTCGATATGGAGCGTCAATGACTTCGGCAACGTTCGCGCCGGATGGGCTTTTGCCGGTCCGCCACTGCTTTGCCAGAAGTCGCCGCTCAGCGGGACTTCCGTCCATTCCAGGCGCTCGAACCGATGGCTCACTGCCCGAGCGTCACCTTGGTGTGCGGCAAGTGGCCAAACACCGACTCGCGGAGGCCCTTCACCCGCGGGCTGATCAACTCGGCATCGCGCTGGAAGTAGATCGGCACGTACGCGGCATCGTTGACCATGATGTCCTCGGCCTGCTGGTAGAGCGGCAGTCGACGAGCCTCGTCCATTTCCGTATCGCCCGCACGCGTCAACTGGTCAAGTGCTGGATTTGAGTAGTTGACTTTGTTCTCGACGCCGTAGCTGGCGCCCATGAACGAGATAAAGTTCTCGGGGTCCAGGTAGTCGGCGGCCCAGCGGCGATGCGAGAAGTCGGTCTCGCGGCGATTGATCCGCTCGATCATCGAACGCCACTCCATCGTTCGGATGGTGATCGGCATCTTGAGCGTCTCCGAAAGCTGGCTCTGAACCGCCTCGGCCACGATGCGGATGTCGGGTCGATTCTCGCGAATGATCAGCTCAAGGCGGGGCATCTTTGATGCGTCCTCGTAGCCCGCCTCGGCCAGGAGCCGCTTGGCCGTCTCGGGGTCATAGGGCAATCCGCGATAGTCGTCCCGAAAGCCCGGCACGCCCGGCGGGATCATGCCGTAGGCAATCTGGTTGACGCCGCCGAGAATCTCGTTGACGATCTTGTCGCGGTCCACGGCCAGTGCCACAGCGCGGCGCACCCGTGCGTCCTTGAAGGGTTCATAAGTCGTGCAGTTCAGCGCGAGGAACCACACGGATGGGCGGGGGAAGAACTTGAGTTGGTCTTTGAGCTCGGGGTCTTGCTGCAGGGTGGGGACATCTTGCCGTTCCAGCATGACAAGGTCAATCTCGCCGCTTCGGTATTTGTTGAGACGTGTTGCGGCATCGCCAATCACGGGGCGCTCAATCGCGTCGATGTTCGGCCGCCCTCCCCAGTAGTCGTCGAACGCTTCCTGCACCGCGAGCTGATTGGCCACAAACTGTTTCAGCTTGAAGGGACCCGTTCCCGCGATCTGGTCGGGGGAGGTCACCTCGGTCGCAGGGGTGCTGTGGCGAGACATCGCCCATGACACCGGGTAGCAGAGTTTGCCCAAGAAGTACGGACGGGGCTCGTCGATGGTGATTTTGAGGGTGTAAGGATCGACCACCTGAACGCCGCTGACCTCTTTTGCACGGCCTTCGAGCTTCTCGCTGACGCCCACGATGTCCGTCAAATACTGAAACGCTGTCTCGGAGTTGAAGCTCGGCTCGGTATTGCGCTCAATCGTCCACTTGAAGTCTTCGGCGGTCAGCTCGTTGCCGTCGTGAAACTTGACGCCCTTCTTGATCTTGAACGTGTAGGTCCGACCGTCCTCGGAAATGTCCCAGCTTTCGGCCAAGATCGGGATGATCGTATTCTGCTCACCATACGCGACCAGACCCTCATACATATTTTGGACGAGGTCGATCGTGTCGCCGTCTTGGACGATGCCTGGATCGAGCGAGGTCGGATTGGTCACGATCGGGTAGCGAAAGACGTTCTCTTTGCCTTCTTGGGTCCGCTTGGAGAACCCACCCTGATTCGAACAGCCGACCGACACGATGAGCGCGGCAACGATGGCCGCACTTCCCATAAGGATGCGCTTCATGAGCAAGATCAATTCTACTCGGAAGGGCTCTCTGGCCTTAACACAACGATGGGACACAATACAAGTCAATGTCCCCTCGCCTTCGGTTTGCCATCGACGCCGCCCGGGCCGCCGGCCAAACGACCCTTCGGTACTTTCAATCTGGCGTCACGATCGAAGTCAAAGCCGATGGCACCCCGGTGACTGTCGCCGACCAGGAAGCAGAGGCCACCATCCGAGCCCTCATTGCGCGGGAGTTTCCTGGCGAAGCGATTTACGGTGAAGAGCACGGCGAGGAGGGCTCGGGGGAGCTCCGCTGGGTCATCGACCCGATCGATGGCACGAAGTCGTTTGTCTGCGGCGTTCCTCTATATGCGACGCTGCTCAGTCTGGAGCGCCACGGCGAGCCCTTTCTCGGCGTCTGCTTTCTTCCTGCTTTGAACGAGATCCTCTATGCCGAGACTGGCCACGGTGCTTATTGGAACGACCGCCGATGTGCGGTCTCCTCGACCGCGCGCCTGGAAGAGGCCGCCCTCTGCTGCGGGGCCCCGACAACGCTTCGAAGAGCGGGCCTGGGTGAAGCCACGTTCGGACTCGGAGAGCGCGTACGACTGCTTCGATCCTGGACCGATGCCTACGGTCACGTCCTGGTGGCGACCGGGCGTGTGGACGGCATGATTGACCCTGTCGTTGCACCGTACGATGTGTCGGCGCTCCAGGTGATTGTCCGCGAGGCGGGTGGCCAGTTCACCAGTGTCCGGGGAGGTTCGGCGCTCAGTGAAGGAAGTGCGCTGTCCTCCAACGGCTTGATCCATGAGGATTTGCTTGGAGTTCTTGACACGTGAGATGTCTGGGGGTCGACTTCGGCGGGAAACGGATCGGCATCGCTGTTGGCGATGCCAAGTTTCGGGTCACCTCGGCCCGGCCTCCCCTCGGGGCCGCCGGCGATTTACGGAAAGACGCCCTGGCCATTGCCGAGCTGGCTCGTCGCGAAGGAGTCGATGCCATTGTGCTTGGGATCCCTTTCGCGCAAGACTCGCGCATGCAGAGCGTCTGCCTGCAGCTGGCGGAAAGGATCCGCGAGCAGGGATTGAGCGTCCAAACGGTCGATGAGAGCTTTACTTCCATCGAATCGGAGTCAAATCTGCGGGGCCTGGGCGGCACTGCTGCGAAACGTCGTCGGATGCGCGATGGTGAAGCCGCGCGCCTGATCTTGGAGCGGTTCTTTGAAACGGCGTAGACTCCTTTGGGTTGCGGCCGTATTCTTCGGTCTGCTGGTCATCGGCACCGCATTCACGGCGGACTGGGTCCGCCGCAATATCACGCCAACCAGCGAGACGGAATCGTTCTACGTGCGCTACAAGACGTCCCAGCCGCTCGTCCAGGTGCTTGAGGACCTGCAGAAACGAGGCGTGGTCCGCCATCCGCAGGCCATGTCGCTCTACGCCGCATACCGTCGGGCGCCCCAGGTGGTGACCGTCGGCACCTATGAAGTGTGCGGAGGCATGACCGGCGATCAAGTGCTGTTCGCCCTTCGGAATCCCATCCAGCAGAAGGTTCGATTTCGCGAGGGCTTTTGGATCGCCCGCAGCGCCCCCCGGCTTGAGGAATACGAGGTCTGCAGCGCCTCCGATTATGTGGACCTGGCGCAGCGTGCTGAGGAGTTCCAGGGCGTCGTTGAGGCGCCCATCCCCGAATCGGGATCCCTTGAGGGCTACCTTTTCCCTGACACCTACGAACTGCCACCGCTTTATGGCGCGAGGGAAACAATTGAGCTTCAGCTCAAAACATTCGAACGCAAAGTCTGGATCCCCTTGGGCAGGCCGGATCGCGAGACGCTGCGACGGGCGGTCATTATCGGATCGATGGTCGAGTTGGAGGCCGGTGTCGACGACGAGCGTCCTGTCATTGCCGGCGTAATCGAAAACCGCATCAAGCGGGGGATGCCCCTGCAAATTGACGCGACGGTGCTTTATGCGCTCCAAGAGTGGCGCACTTTGTACTACAAGGATTACCGCGAAACCAAATCCCCGTACAACACCTACCTCCATCTTGGACTACCCCCAGGGCCAATTGGCTCGCCGGGGTTCAAGAGCATCGAGGCCGCCACCAAGGCGGAAGATCACGATTACCTTTACTATGTGGCGCGTCTCGATCTGACCCACATGTTCGCCAAGGACTACGACCAGCACCTGAGGAACATCCAGGTTCGCCGAAAGCTTCTCGCCGAGCGCAAGGCGGCCGAGGAGGCGCAATCGCCATGAAGCTTTTCGATCCCGGCGAGTTCGACCGTGCCAAGGTGCGCCGCTGGGCACGCGGGTTCTGTCCAGCCCGCAGCGTGGCCGAATTGAGCGAACTCGAACCGCAGGCTCTTTACGACGCGGGAAAGCGGTTGGTGCTGCTCGACATGGATAACACGCTCGTCGGCTGGAGGTCCGAGGAGATTCCGGCCTCAACCCGCGAGTGGATCGCCACGGCTCAAGGAGTGGGCCTCCAACTCTGCGTCATCAGCAACACGCGACACCCTGCCCGATTGGCCCGATTGGCCAAGGAGATGAAGATCGACTACCGAACGGGAAAGTTTAAGCCGAGTCGTACGATGTACCTTGCGGCACTCGCCCACTACGGGGCGACACCGGACCAAGCGGTCATGATCGGCGATCAGATCTTCACCGACATTTGGGGTGCGAACCGCAGTGGTATCGAAGCGGTCTTGGTCGCTCGGCTCACCCCCCGCGACTTTGTCGCCACCAAACTGAGCCGCCTCGGCGAGCGGCTCCTTCGCCCGCACTTGCGTCGGGGTCATCGCCGCGCGTCCAACGAATCCTCGCAATGAGCCACAATTTCGCCTTGGACCGCGGTCGCGGAGTAACCCACCAGTGAGCAAAGCCATCCCGACCCGTTTGATTGAACGCCCGGTCGTGCGCCAGTTCATCAAGTTCTGCGTTGTTGGGGGCTCATCATTTGTGATCGACGCTGGGCTGCACCGCATCCTCATGTTTAACATCACGATTGACGGCCAGCTGCTCAGTCAGATCGTCGGCATGCAGCTGCTGCAATGGTTCAACCCCGGTGCGAGCAGTCCAGACGCCGCTGCCAACGCCGCCTTTGCGGCTTTCAAGGTTTTCTCAGCGGGCATCGCCATCCTGAACAGCTTCATTTGGAATCGGTTCTGGACCTTCCGGATCCGCGGCAAAGAGGATCGCATGGTCCAGCTCACCAAGTTCGTTGCCGTGTCCTTGGTGGGGATGGTGCTGAATGTCGTCATCTCATCCGCCGTCAACAGTGTGCTTCGTCTGCCGGAGAAGGAAAGCTGGGCGATAGCGACCGTGGTCGCCGCCGCAGTTGTCGCGGTGTGGAACTTTACCGGTCAGAAGCTCTGGGCCTTCAAGCGAGGCGACCCGTGAGTTTCGACTGGCGTGAGGCGCCCGAGGCCGAGTACGCCGTGATCGGAGACCCGGTCGGTCATTCGCTTTCCCCGCGCATGCACATGGCGGCCTTCAAAGAACTTGGACTTGCGCATCGCTATGTCGCCATCAAAGTCCCCAAACGTGAGTTGCCCGAAGCGGTCGCCCAACTCGCCATGCGCGGCTATCGCGGGCTTAATGTCACGGTGCCGCTCAAGGAAGGGATTATTGGCTTGTTGGAGGCGTTCGACGAACCGGTCCGGCGCATCGGCGCGGCCAACACGCTGGACCTCACGCGAATGGCGGCCACCAACACCGACGCCCCGGGCTTTCTGGAGACCCTCGAGCCGTTGGGGCTACCGTCGGACGCTCCGGTGCTGGTGCTCGGCGCCGGGGGATCGGCCAAAGCGGTGGTCTATGCCCTCCTGCAGAAGGAATTCTCGGTCCTGATTCACAACCGCACCCGCGAAAAAGCCCTCGCGCTGGCCGAAGAAACCGGCGCAGAAATGGTGGACGCCATCGACCTTCGTCAGGCACGACTCATCGTCAATGCGACCTCCGCCTCGCTCAGCGGCCATGATCTTGGGCTCGATTGGCAGTACGCGCATCCCGACGCGGTGGCCTATGACCTCTCCTATGCGTCCGGCCCCACACCCTTCATTAGAGAAGCCCGTAGAGCGGGCCTGCGGACCCTCGATGGGCTGCGCCTCTTGGTC
The DNA here is from genome assembly GCA_046292875.1 of Fimbriimonadaceae bacterium. Lineage (GTDB taxonomy): Bacteria > Armatimonadota > Fimbriimonadia > Fimbriimonadales > Fimbriimonadaceae > JBKBQD01. The sequence goes on along the minus strand of JBKBQD010000005.1, from coordinate 65,045 downwards.
GCCCAGGGCGCTCTGTCCTTCGAGTGGTGGTTCGGCGTGCCCGCCCCTCGATGCGCCATGATGAGCGCGGTCGGTTTATGATCGTTCAGCCCACGCCCGAGAATCTTGCCCGTGCCGGCGCGGCCCTGCGCCATGGCAAGCTGGTCGTGATGCCCACAGAAACGGTCTATGGCGTCGCAGCGGATGCCTGGAATGCCGAGGCGGTGATGCGCATCTTCGAAATCAAAGAGCGCCCCCGCGAAAACCCGATCATCGTTCACGTTGCGCACCCCGAAGAGGCGCAAAACGTCGCGGCTGAGTTCAACGAGGCCGCTCGTCGATTGACCGAGCGATTCTGGCCTGGCCCGCTTACCGTGGTCGTCCCCAAGCGTGAGGAACTCCCGAAAGAAGTCACGGCGGGCGCATCGACGGTCGCCATCCGAATGCCCGCGCACCAGGTCGCGCTTGATCTGATCCGCGCCTGCGGCTGTCCGATCGCCGCGCCCAGCGCCAATCGCTTCATGCAGCTGTCCCCGACCAGCGCCGAAGCCGTCGACGCGCGTATCGCCGAGCACGTCGAGTTCATCCTTGACGGCGGTCCGTGTGTCGTCGGTCTTGAGTCCACCGTGGTCGACCTGACCGACGAGACCCCGCGCATCCTGCGCCCCGGCGGAGTCAGCCGCGCCGACATCGAGGCGTGTCTCGGGACCTCATTGGGCGTGCTTCCACCTGGCGCGCTGCGGCGTTCGCCCGGGATGTATCAGCGCCATTACGCACCCCGCTCGCGCGTCGAGATTGTGGACGTCGCGCCTCCCGGCTCGGCGGCCTTGGTGTTTGAGGAGCCCAGCAGCGAGCGACAGATCAAAATGCCGCTTGACGCTGCCGCGTATGGGGCCGCCCTCTATCGCGCTCTGCGGACGCTGGACATGCTGGAAGACGAAGTGATCTATGTCGAAGCGCCGCCCGACTGGCCGGATTGGGAAGCGGTGTATGATCGTTTGCGAAAGGCCAGCGCGCATGACCACGGTACCCTCGATTCCTGACCTCTACTCCGGCGGACACCGGCTGGACCCTGCCCCCGATTGTTTGGGACGACTCGTCGATTCGTCGGATGTGCGGCACAACCCTGACGCGCTCCGCGAGCGCATGGACACTGATGGGTATCTGCTGATCCGCGATTTCTTCGATCGCGACGCCGTGGTGAAGGGCCGACGCGACGTCCTAACGCGCCTGGCCTCCGAAGGTCTTCTCGATCCGGACACCGACCTTATGCTGGGCAAAGCACGAGAGGGCGTCGCCGCCTACTTCCGGCCGGACATCGCGATGGCCACGGCATCGGTTCAAAGCGTGATCTATGGCGACCGGATGATGCGGTTCATGGATGCGTTTCTCGGCGAGCCGTCACGGCATTACGACTACACCTGGATGCGCACGATCTCGCCCGGAAAGGGCACCTATCCCCATTGCGACATCGTCTACATGGGCCGCGGCACGCCGCGTGTCTACACCGCATGGGTCCCCTTCGCGGACATCGACTTCGCGTTGGGAGGCCTGATGGTGCTGGAGGGCTCGCATCATCGGGTCCACCTCTTGGGCGGCTACACGTCGTTTGACGTCGATACCGTATGCCAGAACCCCGAGGGCGGTCGCAACCTCTTGGAGAAGAATGGCTTCAACCACTTTGGCGCGATCACCTACGATCCTGTCGAATTGCGCGGACGCTTGGGCGGACGGTGGCTGACCGAGGAGTATCGCATGGGCGACCTGCTGCTCTTCTCGATTGTCACCGTTCATGCCAGCCTGGACAACCGTTCGGACCGTATCCGTATTTCAACCGACTCGCGCTACCAAGCGGCATCCGAACCCATCGACGAGCGATGGGTCGGTGAGGAACCGCCCGCCCACGGCGGCAAGATGGTCCGCGAAATGATCTGTTAGCGCTCGTTCCCCCACTTGGCGCCACCGCCCATGCTGTGCCGCCACACCTCGCGCCAGCGATGAACGTCGACGGTGCTGATTTCAGGTTTTGGCTGCCGCTCTTCGGCGGAAGGCAGGGGTTCAAACGGCTTGGAGGGCATGGTTTGATACCAATAGGCCACGCTCGAAAGGTTCAGGATCAGGCAGTTGGCATGACCATGCTCAATGCTGGCCCGGAGCGACGTGGTGAACCGGATCGGGTCCTCCATGTGGAATCGGTACACGTGGGTCCGGCCGAGCCAGCCAAAAAGCGGCGAGTCATTCAGCCGTCCCGGCGCCCGCGCTGTGCCGAAGTAGGGGTGCAGGTAATGCTCATCGGGCGACCAGGACTGGTTGAAATAGTCCTCGGTTCCCGTGCCGTGGGCACTGCCAGGCCACGGCTCGCCATCGACCAGGAACATATCGTCGCCTTCGCCGTACCAGATGGGGGTCGGGCACTCGATGTAGTAGTTCACGCCGACAAAGTGGCCACGCCCCTTAGGCGCACAAAAGAGATAGTTGAACTTGTCCGTCGGGTTGGGTGATGGCCGTTCGAAGATGCCCCACTCGTTCTCCACGTCCCCCAACGCGGACTCCGGAGGCGTAAATTCTTGACGGTACTGGGCGTGGAAGCGCGCCATGTCTTCGGGGAGCGCGTCATGCTCCTCGTAATCGATGTAGTAGTAGAACGAGCCGACGTCTTCCGTTCCCTGGTTCTCAAGCGTGATCCGCGCACCGTTGCCATATGGCATGGGGAAATAGCAAACGAGAGCGTTCCCCCCTTTGGGCGCAGCGGCCAGCGGCAGGGAAACAAAGTTGTACTTCATGCCCCATCCCTGACCAAAGAAGTCGCCGATGGGCGCCTCCACACTCGGATGCTCTTGACCGTCCCAAAACATTCGGAGGACAAGGTTGCGACGGTGCATGGCGTCGCGGGAAGAGATCGTGATCCAAATGTGCTTGACGATGCCCGCGCCGCTCATCTCGGCCAAGGTCACCGTTTCCCCAACCGGCACGCCGATATAGTCGCCATTGCCGCCGCTGCGGTCGTAGCTGGAAATACGTTTGGATCGTGCGTTGACCAAACGGCCAAGGTTCGAAAGAGGTCCGTAGCTCATAAGCCCTTGCCTTTTCGGCACGAAAGGCCTAAAAACCTTTGAAGGCTTGGACCAAAAGTACCGGAACCTTATGAACCGTCGTCAGCTTTTGTTAACATCGTGGTCAGCGAGGGGACATGGAGAAATCGGTTGATCATGCTGGAACCCAAGCAAACGCGCTTCCGCTTGATGCCGCGATCTGGGTGGAATTTTGCCTGGAACTGAATGCCGCCGCCCGTCCTATGGACGTGGCCAAGGCGGTCGCGGCCCAGTGCCACCGTATCGATCCATCCCTCGCCCTGGGAGTCAGCCGCTATGATCCTGAAGAGGGCACGATCGAGACCCTGGCCGCGTTTGTGCCCGAGCCGGTGACCGTCGCTGCCCGCCCCCTGCCAGCCATCGACCGGGAGTTGGCCGGCAGGTTGCGGGCGCAATCCGAATACGATCTGCCGTCAGGGGGACCGCTCGACCGGTCGCTCCGCGGTCTGACCACCTGGAGCCCGTCGTGGGTCGTTCGGCTGGACGACGAGCGCCCCTTGACCTACATCGAGCTGTGGTCCCTTGATGAGCGTCCGCTGGATGACGCACGGCGCGGTCCCTTGCGGCCCATTCTCACTCTCGCCCGTGGCGCGTTCGAGCGTTTGGCGGCCCTTGCCGCGCGACGCCAGGGCGATGAGATTTTCCAACTGATTACCGAAAATGTCGACGATCTCATTGCCGTCGTTGACCGAGACGGCAAGCGGCTGTACAACTCGCCGTCGTATGGACGCATCTTCGGCGATGAGTCGCTCAAGCGCAAGGCCGACACGCTTAACCCGATCCACCCCGAGGATCGGCCCAAGGTCCGCGAAGTCCTGCAACAGACAGTGGATTCGGGCGAAGGGCAGCGCACCAACTATCGCTTTTTGTTGCCCGGCGGTGAGGTGCGCTACATCGAGTCGCAAGGTAGCGTCACCCGAGACGAGAAGGGAGACGTTGACAAGGTCATTGTGGTTTCCCGCGACGTCACCGAGCAGCGCGAGGTTGAGCTGCGGATCCGTCGGAGCGAAGAGCGGTTCCGATCCCTGATCGAGAACTCATCGGACACGATCATGGTTCTCGATCAAGACCTGATCATCCGTTACTGCAGCCCTTCGGTGATGCGCAACTTTGGCTATAGCCCAACTGACGTGATTGGCCAGCATCTTTCCGGCCTCATCGTGGACGGAGACCTCGAGCACTATCGTGACCATGTTTCATGCCTGGCCGAGACCAGCAGCGCACCGATGCCCCCTGTCGAGTTGCGACTCCGCCGAAAGCAAGGCATGTTCTCCACTGCCGAAGTGACGATGACGAACATGCTGCATAACCCTGCGATCGAGGGGGTCATCGTCAACCTGCGTGACACGTCCGAAAGGAGACGCTATGAGCAGCACATCCTTGACCTGAACCGGGTCCTTGAACTGCGTTTAGATCGCCTGAAGGCGCAGCGAAAAATTGAGCAGGCTTCGACCGGCTCTCTCGACCTCGGCCTGACCCTTGATATCGTGGTCGACCAGTTCCTGCGGCTGCGACATGCCGACGCCGTCGCCGTGCGGCTCTTCGATCAGGCCCATCAGCGCCTGACCACAGTTGCTGACGCCGGCTTCGACGCTTCTACCCATCGGGCCAGTTCTTTGGCGCTCGGAGAAGGTCCCGTAGGACGGATCGCGATGGACCGGCACACAGCGGTGATGCGCAGCGACGACGCTGCGGGCAAGCGCGATCTCATCGCCTCCACCTTGACCGACCAGTATCAGATTGGCGTGATCGTGCCACTTCTCGCCCGCGGCACGCTGCACGGAGTGATGGAGGTGTATGCGTGCGATCTGATGGAGAACCTTGAGGAGTGGGTCGAGTTTGCCGAAACCGTCGCGAATCAAACCGCGACGGCGATTGACAATGGCCGATTGCTTGACAGCCTGCAGCGCACCAACGTCGAACTCGGACTGGCGTACGAGAAGACGCTCGAAGGTTGGGTCAAAGGTGTTGACCTCCGCGACAAGGACACGGAGGGGCATACTCAGCGAGTCACCGAAATGACCGTCCGACTGGCGCGCCGATTCGGTCTTAGCGACGACGAACTTCTCCATGTGCGCCGCGGCGCGTTACTCCACGACATCGGCAAGATCGGCGTTCCCGACGCGATCCTTCACAAGCCCGGCAAGCTGACGGACGAAGAGCGAAAAATGATGGAGCGCCACACAGAATTTGCTTTCGAAATGCTTTCCCCGATCCTCTTCCTGCGCCCGGCCATCGACATCCCTTACTGCCACCATGAGCGCTGGGACGGCACCGGCTACCCTCGAGGCCTCAAAGGGGAATCGATTCCGCTTTCAGCCCGAATCTTTGCCGTGGTCGATGTCTACGACGCCCTCACGTCCGAGCGACCCTATAAACGAGCCTGGTCGCATGAGGAGGCCATCAACGAGATTCGAGCCAACGCTGGGCGGCAATTCGACCCGGCGGTCGTTGAAGCGTTCATCCAGATGATGGAGGAGGCTGTCAGTCAAGCGACTTGGTCATGAAAAGAGCGTGCGCACCGGGTTCGGGGTTGTGGATCAGTGCGAATCCCAGCGACTGGTAGAGCCCAATCGCCGCGACCATGGTGGGCATCGTATCCAGAATGAGCGACGTGTAGCCGAGGTGCCGTGCCCGTTCCTCCAGAATGGTCATGAGCGCCCTTCCGGCGCCGAGGCCGCGCGATTCTGGCCGAACATATAGTCGTTTGACTTCGCCGGTCCGGTCATTATGCCGGCGAAGGCCCACGCATCCCACCGGTTCCCCACTCCGTTCGGCAAGCCATAGGCCCCCCACAGCGGCGCCGTACATTGTGTCAAGGGTCTCCAGTTCCTTTGCAAACCCTTGGAAGCAGAGACTGAACCCCAGGTCTCTCTCATATTCCTGGAAGAGAAGTCTGGCAATGCCGTAGTCCTCCGGGGTTTCGCAGGGTCGTACGAACACTTCACGCGGCATGGTGAGTTCTGTCCTCGTCAAGGCGTTTCAACGGTTCGCTGCTGACTTCTTCCGGCGGCGGCTCATAACCCGCCGGCGAAGTCGGACCGTAGATGGCGCTCTCAGTGCCGGTACGGTAGGCCCAGCCTTGGTCGCCAAAGCTCCAGTGCCAGTACTCGCTGGGGTAGTTCGTGAGGCCTGTGGGCGTCAACACGTCGATGAGGATCTGTCGATGCCGCCGAGCTTCATCGGACAGGCCCAGGACATGGGTCGGAAAGCTTTGAGGGTCTTTGCGATCGTAAGGCGACGTCATGTCGAGCCGATTGCCGTCCGCGTCGGCCAAGATCAAGTCCACGGCACCGCCAGTGGAATGCGGCGGCGGCACTTTTGAGTTCATGGGCGCCGTGAAGCGGTTGACGACCCGTCTCAGCTTGACATCGCTCCAATCCGGATGGCGTTCCTGGAATCGCCGCCACGACCACCGATACATCCGTTCTTGGATATGCGGCGGCCTCCAGCCCTCGATGATGCTCAGGCGGTACCCCTTGGGCAAGCGTCGGATCGCCTCATTGAGCATCGCCGCCACCCGCGCCCGCACATAGGTCACCCGCCTATAGTCGAACCGAGGCGGATCAATGAAGAGATCGGGGCAGGCCTCACGATAGTCGACGAGCGGCTCCCCACATTCGAGGATTTTGACCCTCCGAACATCAGACACGGGCTCGGTCGGGCTGATGCGGCGCACGACGTCAATTGTGGTCCCCAATGGTCGACGGCTGCCGCCGGTACACTTGGAATCGATGGCGGAATTCGTGGCGAGCATTGGCATGGAGGTGCACGCCGAGCTGCTCACACGCTCAAAGATGTTTTGCGGCTGTGAAGTCGCCTTCGGTGGGGAGCCCAACACCCGAACGTGCCCGGTCTGCCTCGGTCTGCCAGGGGCCTTGCCGGTACCCAATCGTGAGGCCGCGCGCATGGTGCTGCGCACGGCTCTCGCGCTCAACTGCCACACGCCGCGCCGCTCGGTGTTTCACCGAAAGAACTACTTCTATCCGGACCTGGCCAAGGGCTACCAAATCAGCCAGTACGAGGAGACCAACCCGCTCGGCTACAAGGGCTGGCTCGACGTCCCGGGACCAGAAGGAACGCGCCGCATCCACATTCGCCGCGTCCACCTCGAAGAAGATACGGGCAAATTGATGCATCTCCCCGCCGGTGGTTCCGGCGTGGATTTCAATCGCTCGGGCGTGCCGCTGATGGAGATCGTCACCGACTTTCCGCCGGACATCCAAGACGCCGAAACCGCCAAGGAGTACCTGGTCCAGCTTCGGGCCATCCTGGTCTATCTGGGGGTTTGCGATGGAAAAATGGAGGAAGGGTCTCTGCGCTGTGAGCCGAACATTTCGGTCCGGCCAATCGGAAGCGAGGTCTATGGGACAAAGACCGAGATCAAGAATCTCAGCTCTTTCCGCAGCGTGCAATTGGGTGTTCAATACGAGATTCGCCGTCAGATCGCCCTGATCGAGTCGGGCAGCAAGGTTCTGCAGGAGACGCGCGGCTGGAACGAACAGACTGAAACCAGCTTCTCCATGCGCGTCAAGGAGTCCGAAAACGACTACCGATACTTTGCCGACCCCGATCTCGTGCCGATGGCATTCACCGAAGAGGAGATCGAGGCCCTTCGTGCTTCCCTCCCTGAATTGCCGCTTGCCAAATCAACGCGCTACCGCACGGCGCTCGGGCTGAGCGAATATGACGCCAACTGGCTGGTGGCCGATCGCGAATGGGCCGACTACTTTGAGGAAGCCGTAGCCATCGGCGGCGATCCAAAGGCAATCTGCAATTGGATGAGCTCCGACTTCGCCATGTTGCTCAAGGAAACCGGTCACGGCCCGCGGGGTTCGAAAGTGGCGCCGGCGGCCCTGGTCGAGCTCACGGAATTGGTCGCCAAGGGAACCATTACGGGCAAAGTGGCGAAAGAAGTGTTCAAGGAGTCGTTCGCTACCGGGCGGCTCCCGGCGGCGATCGTGGCGGATTCGGGCAAAACCCAGATCACCGATCGAGACACGATCGCCGCGGCGGTGGGACGAGTCTTGGAGGGCAACCCCGACGTCGTCGCGAAGTACCGGAGCGGGAACACGAACGTCATGGGATTCTTGGTCGGCGAAACGATGAAAGCGACACAGGGCCGCGCCCACCCGGGCATGGTTCGCGAGGTCATGCTTGAGGCACTCAGCCGCGAGGACGGATCGTGAAATCCTTTCGAGTTGGCCTTTGCCTGGTCACCATGCTGGGCATGGCGACCGTCGCCCAGAATCAGGAGCAGCGCCCCCAGGGTGGCCTTGGGGCGCAGGCCGGGGGAGAGCAGCGCGCGCCGGTCATCCCGCGCGTGCCACGGGACCGCATCGAGGTCATTCAAGCCAATGCCTATTGGCGGATGGGCGACCAAGAGGATCGCTGGTTCGACGACGGTGACTTTCCCCGCGCCATCCAACTGCTGAGACTTCACTGGGACATGTTCCCGATGGACTACGATGTAGCGACGAACCTCGGGTGGCTCCTTGAAAGTACCGAGCAAGCCAGTGAAGCCGTCATCATCTACAAGCGTTTTCTGGAGCTCAATCCGAACGATCCCGACGGGGCGCTGCCGCTGGCGCAGTACTACATGCTGAAGTCGCGCGAGTATGACAAGATCCCGCCGCTCCTGGAGCCCGCGATCAAGATGACGCCGCCGCCACACAGCAACGTCTTCCGCATCTTGGCGAACGCCTATGATCGGACCGGCAAGTTCGAAGATTCCCTTCGCGTTTGGGAAGCCTTGCTCAAAGTGGATCCGAGCGACGAAACCGCAAAGCGCAACCGTGACCGCGTGAAAGCCAAAATCGGCGGCTAACTGAGGGAAAGAGCCGCCCGCGCCACATTGTCGGCGTCCAGCCGCAACTCGTCGATGAGCTCGTTAAGGTCGTCCGTTTGTCCTTGATGGGCAAGCGACTCGATGGCAAGAGCCGTCCGGGCCAGGACTCCCGCGCCGACGGTCAGAGCCGCTCCTTTCAGCAAGTGAGCCGCCTTGTAGATCGTCTCGGTCGTCCCGGTCTCAATCGCCGTCGCGACATCTTCCACCATTTGGTGAACCGTCTGTTCGAACTGATCGATCAGGGCGCGCGCCAGCTCTTCGTCGCCTGCACAGCGCCGCACCAAGTCATTCCAGTTCAATACCTCGACAGGGGAGGTTTGCCGGGAACCCGCCTCAGCAGGCGATTCTCGCCGCAGCGCACGATCAATTGCTGCCGATAGCGCATCCGGCTCGATGGGCTTGGAAACGTAATCGTCCATCCCTGCGGCCAGACATCGCTCCCGGTCGCCCTGCATGGCAATCGCCGTAAGGGCGATGATCGGGGTATGGCGGGACATCTTTGCGTCGATCGAGCGAATGGCACGAGTGGCCTCGAAACCGTCCATGACCGGCATTTGGCAGTCCATCAGCACCACGTCGTACGATTCGCGCCGCACCATCTCCACGGCGACTTTGCCGTTGTCAGCCACATCAACGGTTGCCCCCATCCGCGAGAGCATGGAGACCGCCACCTTTTGGTTAATGTCGTTGTCCTCGGCGAGCAGCACCCGGAGCGATTCCTTGGTGATGGGTGCCACGCGCGGTTCGGAGGGTGTTGGGCGAGCGGGGCGGGCGCGGCCCAGGGCCATCGCAAGGGCATCAAAAAGCTCCGATTGACGAATCGGCTTGGGCACCTCGCGCACAAAGAGGCGCCTGTCGGCCGGCTCAACGTCAATGGTCGAGGAAGAAGCCAAGATGAGCGGCACGCGTGACCAAGAGTTCGACCCTTTGAGCCGTCGAGCCAGCGAGACGCCATCTTCAATCGGCATATGGTAGTCCAGCAAAACGACATCCACCTGCGGCATCGCCGAAAGAGTCGGGAAGGCTGCCTCGGCACTATGCGCCAAGACGACATCGCATCCCCATGCCTTGAGAATCGTCTCCAGAATCAGGCGATTGGTCGCGTTATCATCGACCACCAGCACATGAGCGCCGTCCAAGTTAACGGCAAACTCAGCGTCCTCAACGCCCTCGGCCACTGGCAGAATGAGATCAAACGAGAAAGTGCTCCCTTGTCCCAGTTGGCTTTCCACCCCAATCGAGCCGCCCATCATTTCGACGAGACTCTTGCAGATCGCCAAACCGAGCCCCGTCCCTCCGAAGCGCCGCTTGGAGCTGGTATCCGCTTGACTGAACTTGTCGAAAATGATGCGAAGGTCTTCGCGTGAAATCCCGATCCCAGTGTCGCGAACAAAAACACGGAACCGCACGGCGCGCTGACCCAGGTACTCGGTCTCCGCATACTCGTCGATGCCAACAACGACCTCGCCCTTCTCGGTGAACTTCACGGCGTTGCCGACCAAGTTCGTGAGCACTTGACGCACCCGGTTGCCGTCCCCCACGACGTATTCGGGAAAGTTTGGGGGGATCGCCACGTGCATTTCCAGCCCTTTGGCGTGTGCGCCCGCCGCCAGGAGGTTGGCGACATCCTCGATCACATTGCGAAGGTTGAACGTGTCCGAGATGACGGCCATCTTGCCAGCTTCGATCTTCGAGAAGTCCAGGATGTCGTTGATGACGGTCAGCAGCGCGTGGGCGCTCGAACGGATCGCGTCCACATAGGTCCGCTGCTGGGCGTCCAGCGGCGTAGACTGCAGCAGGTCGGCCATGCCCATGACTCCATTCATTGGCGTGCGGATTTCATGACTCATGTTGGCCAGAAACTCGCTCTTGGACCGACTGGCGCTCAGCGCCTCATCGCGGGCCAACGCCAGTTCGAGATTGCGGGCCGTGAGCGAGTCCGCCTGCTCCCGAAGTTGGGCCTCGGCGGCCTTGCGTTCGGTGACATTTTCGACGATCAGCCAATACCGTTCGGCGTCGCCATCGCTGATGAACCTCAGTCCGTTCACCATGACCGGAACGGGCGTACCCGACCGGCGAAGCAGGTGAAGTTCGATGGGGCCAAAGCGGTCCTCTTTTCGGTCGGACATCCAGGGCAGGCGCGCCACCTCGGCAGGCGAGCCGACGAACTCATCGAAGTCCAGCTCAGCGACCTCTTGCAGGCTCCGAGCCACCACCTGGCAAAACGATTCGTTCGCATCAAGGATGCGGCCCCGGCCGGTGGTCAAAAGAAAGCCAAGGGGAGAACCCTTGTAAAGGAGCCGGAACCGCTCCTCAGTCTCGGTCAGCGCGGCGAGTGCCCTAGCTCGCCGACTGATGTCCCGCACCAGGGCCACCACGCCGCCGGCATGATCGGGCGCCAAGCGCATTTCGACAAAGAAGGCATGCCCATCGCGGTCAACGTTTTCAAACTCAATCGTTTCCAGATGACCGCTTGCGGCGATTCGGCGAATGGTAGAAACGAGTCGCTCGCCGAGACCGCCCGGCAAGTGTTCGACGCTCTCCCCAACGCGCAAATCCACACCCGACCAATGCCGCTCGGTCTTGGCCAGATGGCAGTCTTGAATGACGCCTTCCGCACTGAAGCGCAGGACGTCATCGGGAATGGCGTCGAGCAAAACTTCGCTTCGTTTGCGCAGCTGATCGACTTCTTCGCGGTGCTGTACGGTGGCCAGTTGCGCACCGATCCATCGCGCGACCAAGAGCGCAAACTCGCGATCTTGGTCGGTGGGCTCCGACTTGCGGGGACGCTGAGTGTAAAAGCAAAGAACGGCGGCGAGATCGCCGTCCACGCTCACGGGTACGGAGAGATGGTGAATCCCAGCCGTGGCTTCCCAGCCGCAAACGGTGTCGTTCGCGCCCGTTCCCTGGAAGTGTTGAAAGCAGGAGATCATCGCTTCGGCCGGCAGCTCGGTCGCATGGTCGTTGGTGGCAGCGGCAATGGCGCATTCTCCACGCATGGCCGAAAAAACCAGGGCGTCGTCAAAGCCCAACCTCTCGGCGCCAAGACGGAGCGAGGCGCGCATGCGCTGCTGGTCGCTGACCTCGGCCTGAGTAGAAATTTCGTTCAGAGCGGCCAATCGCTCGCTTTGCTCTTTTAGGCGACGCTGAACCTGAATGCGGTCGCTGACATCCACGGCCGACACAATCACGTCCTGGCCACCGGCGACACCGTCGATCAGCCGCGTCTGGCACAGCAGTTCGAGACCAGAAGTTTCATCGCGAAACACAAAGTCGCGTCGGCCCTCGGCCTCAACCTCCTTCATGCGGCGATAGAGCCGGTCGAAAAAGTCTTGGTGCAGCCGCAGGTCGAGCTCCAGCAGATTCGAGCCGGATGCGCCCACGATGCGCTCCCAAAGTTGGCCCCGAATGAGTTGGACGGACATGCCGCTGTCACTCAAACTCGCCCGCAGCGTGAAGCCTTGTTGCAAGCCAAGGGTCTCTTCGTAATACTGGGTCAGCGCGCCCTGTCCGGTGCGGCCCAAGTTGGCGACCAAGTCGTTGACAAACGATGTAAACCGAGGATCGTCCGGCAATTCGTTGCCGAAGTGTCGCTCAAGCAGTTGACGCAGCCCGTCATTCATTGCCGAATCATCACAAGCTCTTATGGTGAGGGTTCGTCCCAGCGTTCGGCCAGGATCTTGGCCAGCTCGGTGAGAAAGGCCTCATCTCGGTCGCCGAAGGCGCCGACTTCGTGGCCGTCGATGTCGATCTGACCTAAGATCTGGCCATGCCGTTCGATGAGCACAACGATCTCGGACCGCGTCTTGAGACTGCACGCCAAATAGTTCTCAAGGGTTCGGACGTCTTCGATCACTTGATTCTTGCGCTCCGCAACGGCCGTGCCGCACACCCCGCGTCCAACCGGAATGTGGGTGTGATCCGTCGCCTCGCCGACGTAAGCGTCCAGCACCAAGGTCGCTCCTTCGAGCCGATAGATACCGCTCCAGTGATAGGTCGGCAGGCGGCTCAGCTGCTCCATCGCCTCCATCCGAAGTGCGAACCCTTGCAGGGGTGAACGGCGAACGGCATCGAGGACACTCTCGAAGCTCACGGGCGTAACCGGCATTTCAAGTAATGATGTCATATGCCGCCCCCCTGATATGCTCGCGGTAAACGGCGTATAATCGCGTTACGATGGACGTGAACGCCCGCATCCCCGGTCGCCTGACCGTGCGTTCGCGTCGCAACTCCCGTATCTAGGGGAGTGGGCGGCCCCATGATTCGGCTCGCCGACCTTGCTCCCCCAAGCCGCCGCCTCCAAACTTCGCGCAGCGCCGCGCCCCCAATGCTTCCCCGTTTTAGGATTGCTCATGCTTCGATTTGACGACATTCGCACCATTGACGAAAGCCATCTGATGGCCACCTATACTCGGTACCCGGCACTCATGGTCCAGGGAGCCGGCTGCGCGCTCTGGGACAACCGCGGCAACGAGTATCTCGATTTCCTCGCCGGCATCGGCGTCAACCAACTGGGTCATTGCCACCCCTCCGTGGTCGCTGCGATCACTCGGCAGGCCCAGCAGCTGATCCATACGTCGAACCTCCTTTTGACGTCACCCCAAGCGTTCCTGGCGCGCCACTTGGTGCGCATCAGTGGCATGGACCGCGTCTTCTTTGCCGTGTGCGGGGCAACCGCCAATGAGACCGCACTCAAGATTGCGCGAAAACACGGCAACCGAAAGCGACCGAACGGCGACTATGAGATCGTCGTCCTGAACAACTCCTTCCACGGACGCACGCTGGGCGCGCTCAGCGCAACCATGAAGGCCAAGTACCAAGCCCCCTTTGGGCCGCTGCTGCCCGGATTCCGCGCCATCGACCCGAACGACATCGAAGCCCTGCGCGCCGCGGTGGGCGAGCAAACGGCGGCGATTCACATCGAGCCCATCTTGGGAGAGTCGGGTGTGCTGCCGCTCACCGAAGCCTTCGTCCGCGAGGCGCGGGCGTTGGCCGATCAGTACGACGCGCTGCTGAGCTTCGATGAAGTCCAGACGGGCATGGGCCGCACGGGCGAGTTCTTTGCCTACCAGGGCCTCGACATTGTGCCGGACCTGGTTGCGGTGGCCAAGGGGCTCGGCGGCGGCGTGCCGATCGGCGCCTGTTTGGCCCGAGGCCGAGCCGCGGAAATATTGGAGCGCGGCGACCACGGCAGCACGTTCGGTGGCAACGCCTTGGCATGCGCCGCAGGAATCGCCGTGATCGAGACCATCGAACGCGACGGGGTGCTGGAGAATTGCCGAGCCATGGGCGCACGGTTCGCGGACGGTCTGCGGGCCCTTGGCGTTTTCACCGAGGTCCGGGGGCGAGGCTTGATGGTTGGCGCGCGGCTGGCGGAGCCGAAAGCGCGGCAGGTTGTCGCCGACTGCTTCGAGCGACGCCTGATCGTCAACGCGACCGATGACCACACGTTGCGCTTCCTGCCGCCGCTGATCGTGAGCGCCGAGCAAGTGGATCGCGCGCTTGGGGTGCTGGCAGACGTCTTGGGCGCTTCACGACCGGTGACCACCGCCGCGCCCACCGCCAAGTCCGCGGTTCGCCACTTCCTCAAGATCGACGACCTCACCAACGACGAAGTGCTCGAGCTGCTCGACCGCGCGTCGTATCTCAAGCAGCGCCGGAACGTCGCGCCTGCTGCCATCACCCCGGTTGAGGGCCGCACGGTCTCGCTGCTGTTCGAAAAGCCCTCGCTTCGCACCCGCGTCAGCTTTGAGGCGGCCATCCGGGAACTCGGCGGCGCATCAACGTACCTGACGAAAGGCGACGTCGGTATGGGCACGCGCGAGTCGGTGAAGGACATCGCCTCCAATCTCTCGCGCTGGTCATGCGCCATCGTCGCCCGGCTGTTCTGGCAAAGGCAGATCGAGGAACTGGCCGCCAACTCCACCGTTCCGGTCATCAATGCTCTCACGGAGATCGAGCACCCGTGCCAAGCCCTGGCCGATATGATGACCGTCAAGGAAAACTTCGGCGACGAAAAGATCGTGATCGCTTACGTGGGCGATGCCAACAACGTCGCGCGAAGCCTGGCTCGTTTGGCGACACGGCTGGGATACCCGTTCCACCTGATCGGGCCTCAGAATTTCTGGCTCGAACCCGCCGAAGGACTCTTCCAAACGTCGGATCTTGCCGAAGGGCTCAAAAGTGCCCAGGTGGTCTATACCGATGTGTGGATCAGCATGGGCGACGAGCACGAGCAGGAGCACCGCTTGAAGGTCTTCGAGTCCTATCAGGTGAATCCCCGTGTCATGGCGATGGCCGATCCGGACGCCATATTCCTGCACTGTCTTCCGGCACGACGCGGCTACGAGGTGGTGGACGACGTCATCGACGGGCCACAGAGCCGTGTCGTCGACCAGGCCGAGAATCGCCTCCATGTCCAAAAGGCGCTGCTCGAAAAACTGCTTGGCCTGTAACCCGGTAAAACAGACGCAGCAATGGAATATCGACGCCTCGGCCGTTCGGGCCTCCAAGTAAGTGCCCTCTCGTTCGGAACCTGGGTCACCTTCGGCAACCAAGTCGAAGACGGCACCGCCGAGGGCCTGCTCAAGACCTCGTGGGAAAACGGCATCAACTTCTTCGACAATGCCGAAGCGTACGCCGGCGGCAAGTCCGAGGAGGTCATGGGCCAGCTCATCCAAAAGTTGGGCTGGCCACGAGACGAGTACGTGGTTTCGAGCAAGGTGTTTTGGGGCGGCAGTAAGCCGAACCAGAGTGGCCTGAGCCGCAAGCATGTCTTTGAAGCCTGCGACAAGGCGCTGAAGCGGTTGCGGGTCGACTATCTTGACTTGTACTTCTGCCACCGCCCCGACCCACACACACCCATCGAAGAGACGGTTCGCGCTATGACGGACCTCGTCCGCATGGGCAAAGTTCTGTATTGGGGGACGTCCGAATGGTCGGCGCGCGAGATCACGGAGGCATTCGGCGTCGCGGGCCAGTACGGGCTGGTTCCCCCGACCATGGAGCAGCCCCAATACAACCTTTTGGTCCGGGGTCGGTTCGAGGAAGAATACGCCCCAATCTTCAAGAACTACGGCTACGGCACCACGATCTGGTCGCCGCTGGCCTCTGGCCTCCTCACCGGGAAGTACAACAACGGTATTCCCGAGGGAACGCGTGCCACGCTGAGCGGCATGGAATGGCTGCGCGGCAACTTCGAGGGTCCCGAAGCGGAGCGCAAACTCAACGTCGTTCGCGCCTTGGGGAAGGTCGCTGACGGGCTCGGCATCTCCTTGGCCCGCATGTCGATCGCCTGGTGCCTCCTGAATCCGAACGTCAGCACCGTCATCCTTGGAGCCTCACGGGTAAGTCAACTGGAGGAAAACCTCAAGGCCCTCGAAGATGTGCGCCTGCTGACCCCGGACGTCGTCGCCGCGATCGAGTCGGCGCTCGCAGCCGGGAAGTAGTCGCGTCGTGATCTGGCTCCTTGGCCTGCCCATGTTGGTCATCTGGGTGGCTTACGGAGCCTGGATGGCCACCCGTCGCCCCGTGGACCGAAGCCGCCTGCGCGGCATCCCACGCACGCGGCGCGGGATTGTCGGATCGGCGCTGTTCTTCGTGGCAATGATCGTGTTCCTCGGGGGCCTGTTTGCCCTCACCGAAGCGAAGCTGCTGCTCCCGACGGGCTTCACTCCGCTGGGCTGGGCCCTGACTTGCGCCCTGGGCCTCACCTTTGTGCATCTTCAGATGGTGGGTTTTGCGTATCTGTTGAGTGTCGTCTTGGATGACGCAACCCCCGGAGAATCAAAACGTCCATAATCCGTGAATAGGAATCGAACCATGAACGTATTGCGGCTGACGATGTGGGGACTGATGGGCGTGCTTCTAACGCTCTCACCGACCGTGGCCCAGGCCCAAGAAACCGAGATGGCGCGTCTCGCAAAGCAGAGCGACGAAGTCCTCTCAAAAATGCGCCAAGTCCAGCTTTTGGACTACATCGTGCCGCTATTCCTTAAGAAAGATCAGATTAACAAGCTGCTTCTTGAGATCGAAAAAGCCCGCAAGGCCGCCCAAGACCAGCAGAAAAAAGAAGCCAACCAGCTTGCGGCGCTAAGGACCAAACTGGACGCGGCGCTGGAAGGCGGGTTCAAAGATAACAAGCTTCCGGAGAAAGCACTCCTCGAAGAGATCTCCGGGATTTTCCGAACGTTTGAAGCCGAGCGCATCGCGGTGATGCTGAAGAACGTCGACCAGGTCACCACGGTGATGGAGCGCGAGATGACCGAGGCTCAGCGCAAGGCCGCCGGCAACTCGCTCCTGCCCTCCATGTTTCCCGCCAATGTCAAGATCGAGGAGTTGGATGAAAAGCGCAAATTCCGCTTTTTCGTGCAGTTCATCTTTCTCGACTCCGAGGCCTACCCCGTTTTGGTCGAACTGGCCAAGAAAGCAACCTAAGTGCCCCACCGCCGCCTCTTTACGGAACAAGAAGTCAGCCAAATCATGCTGAAGGCGGCGGAGTTGCAGGAAAACTCGCCGGAGTCGAGCCGCATCTATGAGCCCGGCATCTCCGAAGAAGAGCTGCACAAGCTTGCGGCGGAGTTCGGCATCTCGCCGGAGTACCTCACCATGGCGCTTGCTTCGGTGCAAGACCAGCCGCCCCAAAAGGAAGGCTTCAAGCTGTTCGGCGTGCCCTATCGCGTGGAGCACGAGCGCATCGTCGAGGGAGAACTCTCACCCGAAGACTTTGAAGTCATTCTTGACGAGTTGCCGATGACCTCGCACCTTGGCTTGATCCCTTCCCAGGTCGGTCGAACCCTCAACGTCAAGAACCCGCGCAACGCGGGCGCCTTCGAGCTCATCTGCAAGTCAGGCAAGGGCCGCACGCGCATCATTACGCGCACCGCAAACTTCACACCCGCATTCGCGACCTTCTATCCAGCTTTCCTCTTCAGCCTTTTCGCCATCATCGGCACGGCAAAGGAGGGCATGCCGCTTCTTGGCATCCTGATCAGCCTCGGCCTGTTCACGGCAGCTGGGGCGATCTTTCGTCCTTGGGCGCGGTTTGCCAATCGTCGCGCCGCAGAGCTTGTGGACCGCATTCAGGCGGTGGTCGCCCGAGTGGCACGCCGTGACACCGCTGAAGTCGCGCCGGTAACCGAGGCCGAGGGAAACGAGCTTCGCAATCGGCTCACTAGGCCAGGTTAAGCTTCCCCCACCGGTAGAATGGATTGATGCTCGCTTGCCTTGTCGGGTTGTTGGCGGCGCTGCCAACCCAGGGCGCCCAAACGATCGAACTCTCTCGTGGCGCCACCGTTCCGACCGAGGTCGGGCCCTACCGCTACTGGGCCGTCAGCGATGCCACACTGGTTCAAGAATCGGCCGACGTCAACTTTGGCGGGGATCTCACGCTGAAAGGCGGTCCGGGCCGTACGGTCCTGATCCGATTTGACGACTTGAACCGCGCGGTCGGACCCAACCGACGGGTGACCGACGCCCGGTTGGTGCTCACCAAGTCGCTCAACTTCGACCCGATGCTCCGCCTCGTCACCGAGTTGCGCAACCCTTGGGGCGAGGGGCCGATCCGTCGATTGCTCGACCCCATGCAGCCTGGCTCCGCGCCGCGCTGGACGGCCACCTGGCGGCATCGCCGGGCCGGAGAATCGCCGCTGGCTTGGGAATCGCCCGGCGCCAATGGCGCGCAAGACGGGACCACCGTCGCCCCCGCCGGCGTCGTCGCCAACGACGCCGAATCCGTGACGATCGGCGGGCTGGGGGCCACGGTCCAAAAGTGGCTCGACCAACCGTTCGACAACCACGGGCTCGCACTCTTCTTCCAGAACCCGGTCGAGTTCGAAAGTTCAGAGGCGTATCAGGCACGACCCAAGCTCGTGATCACCACCGAGCCGATTGCCCCGAAAGCGGGTCCCGACCTTGCCGTGGTCAGCATCGCCCGAACCCCGGAGTACCCCCGCTACTTCCCCACACCTTCGTTCCGCGATTATCGAGGTCAACCCGTGGCCGTCCCGGTCGAACCGGCCACGGACTTAATGCGGTGGCCGGCCGATGGCGAGGAAGTGACGTACACGGCGACGTTCAAGAACGTCGGAACCGAGACGGCCCAGCCGTTTCGTGCCAACTGGGTGATTGGAGAGCTGCCTTCTACCACCTTCCTTGTGGATCAATCGCTCGCCCCTGGGGAGACGGCGACCGTCAGCATTCGGCAAAGCTTCAAGAACCAGCACAACGACCATCGAACCCAGCCCATCGCCGTCCGCATCCTGCCCAATGGTCCTGAGGCCAACCGCGCCAACAATGCCCTGGAGATTCAGGCGTGCGGACTGTCCATCGGGGTAGCCGTCCCGCGGTCGGTCGCCGATTCCATCGCGCGCTCGGTCAATGCACGCGGCTCACGGTCGGTCGAAGACTGGGTGCAGAGTCAAATCGACGTCTTCAACAACGTTTTCATGGCGCAAAGCCGTTTTTCCTTTGCGCCCGAAGGGTCGCTGGAACGTGTTCGCGTCCAATGGATTCGCATCATCGAAGACGATGAACCAACCCCTGTTGACGCCAACGCCGACGCTGTCGTGCGAGTCGCCGCGGTCGAGAGTCCCTTCGCCGTCGATCGCACGTTCTTGGCGACCATGGCGACGGCGATGCGCTTGCCCAACCTTTCCTCGATGGTGGTCAGCGCCCCGGGCGGCGGAGGGGGCACCGTCACCGACTTTATCGGCGCGCTGAACCGCGAGTCCACCGACCGCTTCCCAGGCCTTACCGGGGGCGGCGATACGCGCTACGAGGGCTGGATTCACTCCTCGTTCATGCTCCCGGTGGAGCCGATCAGCGAGCCAATGGCCGACTTGACCCCCACCGAAGCCACCAACCTGCTCGCGGCCACCGAGGTCGCGGCCTTCAACCGGAACCTTGGCAAACGGGGCGGCTTTGCCGGAGACATTCTTTATGACCTGCCGACCACGGTCATGATTCGCGCCCGGGATTACCTGGGCCGCTCACTGCCAAACCTTGAACTGACGGTCTTCCAGTCGCGCAATGGCAAGATCGACAACGTCGAGCCCCTTGCGACGCTCATTACCGACCAATCCGGGAGCGCTGCCCTGGCCAGCTACAGCCCGAATACGGAAGGCGAGATGCCCACGCTCACCGGCCACAACCTCCATTCCAACCCGTTTGGACGCCTCGCACTCGATGGCTCAAACGGTGTGCTCCTGATTCGCGGAATTGCGAACGGCATTACGGAATGGGCATGGGTCAAGTCGTGGCAGATCACCGACCTCTACACCCGGGGCTCGATTGCCGTGGCCATCGTTGATGTGCGGCTGAATCTCCCCAGCGCGCCCCTCGATACCGCGACCGACATTTCTGCCGGCCGCCTGATCGCCGATTCCGCCGGATCGGCGTCCAACGTCATCGGCGGATTGCTCGATCCCACGTCTTCCACCGACGTCACCTTGCCGTCCGGCCCGGGAGCGTGGGTTGAAGTGGACCTCGGCCGCGATCGCACCATCGGCGAGATTCGATTGGTGCCGGGAAACGGGGAAATGTGGCGCGAATTTGACGTCATGGTCTACGGCACGGGAGAGACACCCGACCAAGCCCGGCTTTGGACCAAAGAGAAGGATTGGCCCTGGACCGTGCGCAATCGACGCGATGGAGCCTCCCCTGGATACATCGCCTACCGGGGCGCCGCAAGCCGCGCCCGCTTCGTGCGATTGGTCCCACGAGATGCCGACGGCCAGGCCGTTCTCCGCGGGATCCGCGTCTTTCCGTCGACCCTTGGCGGATGACGCAACGGAACCGCTAGAATTGCCGTACGTCCCTACCATGGATTGGCTGCACGCTTCCTTGCCTAACGTTGGATCTTGGTTGGCGTCAGTCCCTCAGCCGAGCGGGCAAGGCGGCCTCGTCGATCTTTTCCTGCATCTGGATAAGGAGCTTGAAAACCTCCTGAAGCAGTACGGCGCGTGGACGTATGGCATCTTGGCCGCAGTCATCTTTGCCGAGACGGGACTGGTGTTTTGCCCTTTTCTCCCCGGTGACTCGCTCCTTTTCGTTGTGGGCCTTTTGGCGAAGCGTTATCCCGAGGAATTGGATGTCTGGCGCATCTCCTTCACGTTGGCCGGCGCCGCGCTGGTGGGCGATAACGTCAACTATCAGGTCGGGCGCCTGTTCGGCGAGAAACTGTTCCGCAACCCGAACTCAAAAATCTTCAACCCGAAGTACCTCAAGAAGACCCACGAGTTCTATGAAAAGTACGGCGGCAAAACGATTATCATCGGACGCTTTGTCCCCGTTGTCAGAACGATGGCGCCCTTTGTCGCGGGCATGGGCACCATGACGTTCAAAAACTTTATCGGCTACAGCATTGCCGGGGCCATCATCTGGGTCGGTGTGTGTGTGTCGGTGGGCTATTTCTTCGGCGCGATTCCCGCCATCGAAAAGAACTTTCACTGGGCGATCCTCGCCATCGTGGCGCTGAGCGTGATTCCCATCGCGATCGAGTTCATCTTGCACAAGCGACGCGAAAAGCACGCCGCCGCCAGCCAGAGCGCCTAGTTAACTGGAGTGACCTGGCCGTACGTGGTGTTGCGTGACGCTCACCACGTACTTGGCCAGGACGTCAAACTCCAGGTTCACCCAATCGCCAGGCTTGCGAACTCCCAGCGTCGTGTGCGTCAGCGTATGCGGCACGATCCAGGCGTCGAACATCCCCAGGATGGGGTTCACGACCGTGAGGCTGATGCCGTCGACGGCGATCGAGCCCTTGTCCACCAGGTAGACCTCGTATTCCGTCGGGCACGAAAAGCGATAAATGTGCGCTTTGTCCGTTTCGACGATGGCGATCAGCTCGCCCATCGCGTCGACATGCCCCTGGACGAAATGCCCGCCGAAGCGGTCGCCGGCACGCATGGCGCGCTCCAAGTTCACCGCGTCGCCGGGTTTTCGCTTGCCGAAGGTCGTTCGGTGCAGCGTCTCGTCGCTTAGGTCAAAGCGCAGTGGCAGTTCAGCCGCCAGCAAGGTCAGACAGCAGCCGTCCACGGCGATGCTCTCCCCTGCGATCAGGCCCTCCGTCGAAAAGCTGGCAGAAGGCGCAATCGTCAGCCGGCCACCCGTTTGCTCTTCAATCACGCCCGAAGCCTGAATGATCCCTGTGAACATAGGACGTCAAGGTACCAGCAGGCTTGCCTTAACAAGGTTAAGAACACGTCATGCTCACCTTGCGCAAAATGATGGGATAGAATACACAGAAGTTTCAATCAGTTCTGAAAGTTCGTATTCAGTGCAGATGACCACAGAGCAGCGAGCCCCCTGGACCCCCCTTGGCGAAGAGAAAGGCAAGGCGATCCAGTCCATGTTTGACCGGATTGCCCCGTCGTATGACCGGGTGAATGGGCTGATGAGTTTGGGCCGCCATACGCGCTGGCGAGCCATCGCCGTGCGGGTCCTCCAGCTTTCGCCCGGCGACGCGGCGCTGGACGTCTGCTGTGGCACCGGTGACTTCATGATCCCTTTGCGCGACGCCGTGGGCCCGAATGGGGCCGTCGTGGGCTTGGACTTCAGCTTTCCCATGCTGGGTGAGGCCGCCCGCAAGCGCGCTCCCGGCCTGCTGGTCCGGGGCGACGCCTGTCGGCTGCCCTTCCGCTGCGAAAGCGTCGACGGCTTGACGGTCGGCTGGGGTTTGCGCAACGTGACCGACTTGGATATGGCGCTCCGCGAGTTCCATCGCGTCCTGCGGCCGGGGGGCCGCATGGTCACCCTCGATATGGCCTTGCCGACCGCCGCCCCGATCCGCGCGGTGAGTCGCTGGGTGGGCGGACGTTTGCTGCCCTGGCTCGGCGCGCAGTTCGGCCACCGGGATGCCTATACCTATCTCCCCGCCAGCGTCGAGACCTTTGCGTCACGGGCCGAGATGATGGCCGCGATGTCCCGCGCCGGTTTTGTCGATGTCAAAAGCAAGGACCTGATGATGGGCAATATCGCCATGCAGTGGGGACGCAAACCGTGACGCGGAGCGCTCTCATCGAAATGGCGGGCGATCCGGCCCTGCTGGGCCCCATCGAGGCCATCCGTCGCGAAATCGACCTGGTCGAAGAAGAGATGCGGCGGCGGCTGCAATCCGAAGTCCCCTTGGTCCAGTCGGTCGGCCTGCACACGCTGGAGGCCGGGGGCAAACGATTGCGCCCAGCTTTCCTTGCGATCTCGGCCAAGGCAACGGGCCTGCCTTTCGACGAGGCGCGCGCCCGGACTCTGGGCGCCTGCATGGAGATGATTCACATGGCGACGCTCATCCATGACGACGTCATCGACCATGCTCCGACGCGCCGCGGACGGGAAACCGCCGGTGCCATCTTCGGCAGCACCGCGAGCATCCTCTCCGGCGACGTGCTGCTTTCAAAGGCCATGGCGATCCTGGCTGCGGATGGGGACTTGGACGTCATCCGCACGGTCTCGACCGTTGTTGTGGATATGGCTGAGGGCGAGGTGGCCGAACTGGACACCCGTGGCCGCTTCGACCTCACCGAAGAAGAGCACCTCCAGATTCTATATCGCAAGACCGCCTCGTTCGTCCAATGCTGCTGCGAGGTCGGCGCCATCGTCGCCGGGGCGACGCCCGAAGTCCGCGACGCGCTGAAAACCTATGGGGCCCAAGTCGGCCTGGCGTTTCAGATGGGCGACGACCTGCTGGACTATGTCGGCGACCACGAAGCGACCGGCAAATCGATTGGCGTCGATTTTCGCGAGGGATGCGCCACGCTGCCCCTGATCTACCTGCGCCCGCACCTCAGCGAGGCGGAATCCGAGTTGGCGCGCCGACGGTTTGGGGACGCCGCTTCCGATGACGAGCTGCTCCTAATCCGCGAATGGATGGTCGCCCGAGGCTCGATCAGGCTGACGCGCGAGCGTGCCACTCGGCACATCGATCTCGCGCGACAGGCGCTGGCCGCGCTGCCCGATAATCCCTACCGCCAGCTGCTGGACGTCTTTGCCGACTTCGTGGTGAGCCGCCATTCGTGAGGCCGTTCGGGCTCTACGTCTTTGACCTTGACGGCACGCTCTATCGCGGGCGTGAAGCCGTGGAACACGCGCCGGAAGTTCTGCGCGAACTGCGCAAGCGGGCCGCGATTCGCTTTGTCACCAATAACTCCGGCATCCTCCCCGGCGCAGTGGCTGAACGGCTCACCTCCATCGGGATTCCCGCGAGCGCGGACGAGGTGCTGACTTCGGGGATCGTGACGGCGGCGGTGCTCGTGCAAGAAGGGGTCCGATCCGCCTTCGTCGTCGGCGAGCCAGCCCTGATGACGGCGTTGGAGGAGCAAGGGATTCGTGTGGTGAACCGTGCGGTGTCGACGGAATGTGAGGGGCAACCGGAGGTCGTGGTCGTCGGCATCTGTCGCGCCGTGACCTATGCCTGGCTGGACGCCGGGCTGCAGTGCTTTCTCGCGGGAGCATCGCTGGTCGGCACCAACCCCGACCCGACGTATCCCCTGGAAGGCGGACGACTGCAGCCTGGCGCGGGAACCCTCGTCCGCGCGATGGAGACATGCTGTGGCGTCCCTGCGCGCATCATTGGCAAGCCCCAGCCCGACATGATTCTGCGCGCGATGGCCGACGCGGGGGTGGATCCGAACGATACGCTGGTGGTCGGCGACCGCCACGACACCGACATTGCGGCTGGCTTGGCGGCGGGGACCCACACGCACCTGGTCCTGACCGGGGTGATCGACGACCCCGCCGACGCCGAAAGCTGGAGCCCCGACCTTCGAGCATTGCTCGATTGAATCGACCTTCCAGCAAACGTCATCGAACCCGTGGCTTAGATCCTCCGATGGGCAGGGCCATCAGTTGCCGGACCGCCCGCTCGAAAAGGACACCCGGTTCGCGGCGATGTGCCGCGGCCCGGCGGCAGCTCCCCAACCCATAAAAAGTTGCCCGCAGCGGTGATCCGATGCAGGGCATGGCCGAAGGCAATCGTGGCACTGGTCGCCTTTGGGTCTATTGACCCACCCATCTTTTTGCGGGGTAATGTGACGACATGATCGCTGCCTTATGTCTTACTGCGGCGCTCGTCGCCGCCCCTCAGAATGCGCAATCTTCGCCCAACGGCACCTGGACCAAGGTCTGGGAGCGCAAGCACACGGTCAAGCCCAAAGAAATACTGGACCCCAACGGCAAGATCGGCGTGATGCAGGATTATCAAGAGAAAAGTCTGGCCCATTTCTTCAAAACGAGCGAGCGTTACCCGTCTACCCTGACGATTTTCCTTCAGCCCACCGAAGCCAAGGCCCTTGGCGCGTGCCAAGTGCTGAGCCCAAAGGGCTCATTGTTCAATGCCCAAACCGGCATCAGGCCCAACGAAAATGCCACCCTGTTCAAGGAGGTCGTCGTGTACGATCCGGCCAAGCCGCCCCGCGAGTACACCGTCGCCATGGCCGCGGGCCGCGGGGTCCCGTGGCTGAAAGCCGAGGTGCCGCTGCGGACGAACGAGCAGTTTGGCGTCCGCTTCACCACCGGCGTTTGGCATTACGAGTTATGGGAGCTACGGTAAACCGAACCGCGACCTGAACGCATGCGGAACGCCCTTGAGGGCTACCCCTCTTGGCCCTCGTATTTGTCCTTGAGCGCGTTCACCACGTTCGGGTCAGCAAGCGTGGTGGTATCCCCCAGGGCCCGACCCTCCGCCACATCGCGCAGCAGGCGACGCATGATCTTGCCGCTGCGCGTTTTGGGGAGTTCCGCGCAGATGATCACGTCGTCCGGGCGTGCGATTGCGCCGATCTTCTTCGCGACATGCGTCTTGAGTTCCGCCACCAGCGTCTCGGAGCCGTCATGTCCCGCTCGCAGCAAGACAAACGCCGCGATGGCCTGGCCCTTGAGATCGTGCTTTTTGCCGATCACCGCCGCCTCGGCTACCGCCGGGTGGTCGACCAGCGCGCTCTCAACCTCCATGGTGCCGATGTTGTGCCCAGCCACCAGCATCACGTCGTCCACACGGCCGAGCAGCCAAAAGTAGCCATCCTCGTCCAGCTTGGCCCCGTCGCCGGGAAAATAGAACCCGGGGAAGCGCGACCAGTAGGTCTGGACAAAGCGCTCGTGATCCCCGAAGATGCCACGGGTCATACCCGGCCAGGGACTCTTGATTACCAGGTAGCCTCCGACCGGAGCGGGCTGGTCTCCACGGCGTACGGCCTCCAGATGCTCGGGGGTCAGGTCGCGGCCTTCCTCGTCGACGATGCCCGCGTCGATGCCCGGAAACGGTCGGGTCGCTGAGCCGGGCTTGGTGGGGGTGATCCCGGGCAGCGGCGTAATCATGATGTGGCCGGTCTCGGTCTGCCACCACGTGTCCACCACCGGACATTGGCCGCCGCCGATCACCTCGCGGTACCACATCCACGCCTCGGGATTGATGGGCTCGCCGACGGAGCCGAGCAGACGCAGCGAGGAGAGGTCACATCGCGCGGGGTACTCATCGCCCCACTTCATAAAGGCCCGAATCGCCGTGGGCGCCGTGTACAGGATCGTCACGCGATGCTTTTCGATCAGCCGCCAGAAGCGATCCTTGTCCGGAGCGTCCGGCGCGCCCTCATACATGACCACCGTCGCTGCGTTGGCCATGGGCCCGTAGACCAGATAGCTGTGCCCGGTGACCCATCCGCAATCCGCCGTACACCAGTAGACGTCGTCGGGCTTGAGGTCGAACACCCACTTGGTGGTGGCATAGACACCCGTCAAGTAGCCGCCCGTCGTGTGCACGATCCCTTTCGGACGTCCGGTTGAACCGCTGGTATAGAGGATGAAGAGCAGGTCTTCACTATCCATCGCCTCGCACGGACAGTCTGTTTTTTGGAACGGAATGAGGTCATGCCACGCCACGTCGCGGCCCTGTTGCCAGGTCCCGCGGCGATAGTCGGGGGTGCTCATTCCGTTGGTGACCGTGCCTTCGGGCCCTGCTCGCTCCAGAACCAGGACTTTCTCGATGGTGGGGCATCCCATGGCCAGCGCGTCGTCCACCGCTTGTTTGAGCGGGACAATGCCGCCGCGCCGCCAGCCGCCATCGGCGGTGACCACGACCTTGGCTTGGGCGTCGTTGATCCGCTCGTGGAGCGATTCCGCGGAAAAGCCTCCGAAGACCACGGAATGCGCGGCCCCAATCCGGGCACAGGCCAGCATGGTCATCGCCAGCTCGGGGACCATGGGCATGTACACGCAGACGCGGTCTCCTTTGACCACGCCGAGTTCCCTGAGGCCGTTGGCGATGCGTGCCACCTCGTCCCGAACCTGCGAGTACGTCAGCGTGCGCACGTCGCCCGGCTCGCCTTCCCACAGAATGGCGATCTTGTCGCCCAAGCCGGCGTCGACATGGCGATCGACGCAGTTGTGGCATGCGTTCAGCGATCCCCCGACGAACCACTTGGCATCCGGAAGGTTCCACTCAAGAACCTGATTCCATCGCTGAAACCAATCGAGTTCTTCGGCCCATCCCTCCCAAAACCCGAGTCGGTCGGCGGCCGCGACATCGCCGATTCCCGGTGAACTCATGTTCGCTCGCTCGGTAAAGGCGGGCGACGGTGTGAACACGCGCTTTTCAATGAGAAAGGTTTCGATGGCTTCAGACACGTGCAAACTCCCTTGTTGAGAAGCCGAGGTTACCGCAGGGAAATGGCGCGTCTCGCCTGTCTCAACCGTCCATTAAGGGTAAGGTCTCTTGTTCCATCGGTCGGCCATGAAACTGGATGTCGCCTTTGACCGTTTCCCCGCGGCTCGGGATGAGTTTTGCCCCGGCGCCGCCGTCTTCGTGCGCGAGCGCAGCGGAAAGACCGTGGTCACCACTGCGAATCCGGCTACCCAAACCGTGGTCCAGACGACCTACGCGGGAGGCGTCACCGACTGTCGGGTGGCCCTGCACGCGCTCGGTCTTGATGCGCTCGATGGCGAGTGGGAGCCCGAGATCGGGGTGGGTGGCGATCTTTACGTGGGGGCGGTGGCGTATGTCAGCCGCGAAACCTCGCCGGGGCTATGGATTGATGCTTCCTTTGAGCCGGTGAACTCAAGTCGCGTTCTGAAAAAGATGTTTGAGGAGATGGTGCGCACGGGCGAGGTTGGCGATATCACTTTCGAGACCTTTGAATCCGCGGCTAGGCCAAACGTCATCGTCGTCACGCCTGCCGAATTGCGCGCCTTTGCCCTGGAAAATGCGTCTGGCCCGGGTTCCATCGCGGAAACGCCGACGCTTCCTTTCGAACCCGAGCCAGAACCGAACGCCTAAGGAGCCCTTAGGACGCGGGGACCAACTGGTCTTTGTGGATCGCCAGCCAATCGTCGAAGGACTTCAACTCTGGATTCAAAGCCCGCGCTCCTTCAAGGCTTCGGCGGCTGGAAAAGTCGTCATTGAAGTCGTGGTAGTACTGAAACATATTGCCCAGATCTTCTGCGCCCGGAAAGCCAAGCGACCGATAGACGTCAAACGGCACCGCGTTGTAGGTCACGGGCCGACCCAGGGCCGCCGACATCTTTTCCGCCATCTCTTGTCCGGTCAAGTGACCGCCCGCAACCCCGACCGTCTTGCCGATCATGGACTTGCCCGCCTTGAACACGCCATAGGCAGCGCGCCCGATGTCGTCGGCCGAGATGCCAGCCAGCGGCTGGTCGCCCATCGGCAAGTTCAGCACCAGCGTGCCATCGTCGTTCACTTTTGGCCCCATCCCGAAGTGAACGAAGTTGTCCCAGTAGAACGAGGTCAGGAAGAAGGTTGTCGGAACGCCAAGCTCCTTGAACAAGGCATCGGCTTCCCCTTTGGCGTCAAAGTGCGGCACCTTGTATTTGCCCATCAGGGTCGGCATTTGGTCGGAGTCGAGCGGCACCCACTTGCGGGTGTCTTCGAGCGTGGACCAGACCACGTGCTCCACCCCGGCGTCCTTCGCGGCGTGCGCCATATTGCTAGCCTGCTGAAACTCCTGCTCCGGCGAGAAGTGGTTCCAGAAGAAAGTCACGCAAAACGCCCCGTAGGCTCCATCAAACGCCTTGCGCAGGCTGTCGACGTTGTCCACGTCCGCTGCCACAACCTCGGCGCCCAGCTTCGCCAGCTCCTGGGCAGCGGGCGAATTGGGGTCGCGGGTCAATGCGCGAACGGCGAATTCGGAGTGGGGGTCGGAAAGGATGGCGCGGGCGAGGCCGCCTCCCTGGGCGCCAGTGGCGCCGACGACGGCAATGATCTTTTTGTTTTCCATGGGTTCCTCCATTGTTCCACGAACGAGAAGCGTGGACCGTTTCAGGCGGTTCCCAACAGATCCATGATGGTCAGTTCGGGCGGGCAGTTGAGGCGCATGGGGAGCCCGACGGTCCCCAGGCCTCGACTCACATAGAGCGGACGCGGGGCATGGGGATACCACCCGCGACGGAACGTGCGCGCCCCATTGGGTGTGTAGAGTGGCACGCCAGGAAAGGGACAGATTTGGCCGCCGTGGCTATGGCCGCTCAGCACGAGATTGACCTGCGCAGGGACGCTCGACACAAAGTCGGGCTCGTGAAGGAGCCCAATCACATTCGGTCCATGAATCCGCTTCGGGATGCGGTAATCAGGAGTGCCCCGAAGCGCGTCGTCAAAACCAACCATGGTCACCGTATCAGTGGCTGCCACCTCGTTGACCAAAAGGTGAAAATTTTGCCGCGCCGCGATTTCGCGGATGGGACAATGGCCGGCAAAGTGCTCGTGGTAATCGTGGTTGCCCAGGGAACCGAAAACGGGCACCGAGTGACCGCGAATGCCGCGCAGAAAAGCCTCGGCGAACTCCAGTTCGTGGTCGCGCTTGGCCGTCGCAAAGTCTCCCACGATCACGATGGCCTGCGGGTTTGCGGCCAGACATTGCTCGAAAGCATGGAGCGCCAGGCGCACGTCATCTTCATTGCGGAGATGCAGGTCCGACAAGAGGGCCAAGCGGAACCCGTCGGCGGTCCAACCGGGCACGCGTAGGCGCCGGTGCTCGATCTGGAGGCGCGCCGCCACCCGCCGAGCGACAACGCCAACGATACCACCCGCCGCCAAGGCAGCCAGCGTTGTTCCCAGAAAAGCACGTCGAGAGAGGCGCGGTTTTGACTCGGCCACGTCGGTCAAGTTTAACGTCACGTTAGGATTTGTCCGTTCCGGGGGATGCATAAAGTTAACTTAATCACCGTCGCATATCTTCGTACTGGAGGTATTCTTATGAAACGCGCTTTTACGCTCATTGAGCTACTTGTCGTCATCGCGATCATCGCGATTCTCGCCGCCATCCTGTTCCCGGTGTTCAGCCAGGCCAAGGTCGCCGCGAAGAAAACCCAAGCGATCAGCAACCAGAAGCAGATCGGCATGGCGTTCATGATGTACGCCGCGGACAGCGACGATGTGTTTCCGTTCCTCACCTGGGCGGACAGCTACAACAACGTCGGTGTCGGCGAGCCCTATGGCAACGGCTGGTACTGGAACGGCTCGCTCAGCTGGCCGGTCTCGCTGATTCCGTATCACAAGAACGACACGCGCAACGGCAACAAGAACAGCTTCTTGATCAGCCCGTCCGACACGCAGTACGGCAACTTCAGCAAGCCGGAGTTCCAGCTGATGCTCAAGTCGATCAACTGGCCAGGCTGGGAGAACTTCAGCGAGGACGCGATTGCGAACGCGCGCATCTTCCCGCTCAGCTTCTGTGCCAACTACAACCTCAACTATACGTTTACCCAGAACGCCGATGGCACGTGGCCAAGCGGCGGACCCTACACGGGATCCCGCTCGCTGACCTCGATCGCCGCGCCGGCCAACACCGTCATGGTAACGGAGTACGGAGTCGGCGATGCGTGGGCAAACGGCCGCACCTATTCCAACTACTACTGTGCCCTCGGCTATGGCGGCGTGGATCGATGGCGCAACGGTCGCCGATATAGCGAAGGGCGCACCTTCTCATTCACGGACGGTCACGCCAAGTTCTTGAAGGACCCGGTGAAGATCGAGACCCTCACCTCGAACCACCAGATCCAGGTTCGGGAAAGCTACGCGGGAACGAACGTGTTCGACATCGCCGAGCGAAGCAGCCGCTAAGGTCGAGCGGGCCATCAGCGGCCTCGTCCCGCCTGGCGCGGGGCGGGGCCGCTTGGCTATGGCGAACTGGTCCGGCGCTCCCATCGCAGCGTCTCGCCGCCTTCCGTGCGCAGGACCAACTGATTGCGTTCGCCAGAAATGGCGAACGTGGTCGCCGGCATGGATGCGATGGGCACCGTCTCGCGATCCACGGTCAGCAAGGTGTACTCCAAGGTCAGCTGATCAACGCTTGACGTGTAGCGTCCTTCGCCGGCCCATTGTCGGCGTCCCGTGCACTCGAAGCGAAAGCGTCCTTGATCGTGGAGCCGAATGCGGCACGGGTCTGCACCATCCAGCGGCATCGGGCCATACCAAGAGCCTTCCATGGCGCGGTGGGCGCATCCGGCTGCGAGGAGCACCGCCACCCAAACCAGCGGCTTAGCGGTAGTTCGTGAACTCAACGGGGTACGGCAGGTCGAGCGTTTTGACAAAGGCAATGGCCTTCTGGAGGTCGTCCTTGTCCTTGCCTGAGACACGCACCTCGTCTCCCTGCACCTGCGCGTTGACCTTCAGTGCCTTCTGATCTTTGATCTGCTTGACGAGTGCTTTGGCCTGATCCTGGGGAATCCCCGACTTCAGGATGACCTTCATCCGCACGGAGAGTCCGGCGCCGGGCTCCATCTTGCCGTAATCGATCTGTCGTGCGTCAATGCCGCGCTTGACCAGCTTGGAGAACACGATGTCCTTTAGCTGCTCCATCTTGAACTCGTCGTCGGCCACCAACGTGAAGTCGTCTTTTTCATAGCGGATCTCCGACTTCGAGCCTTTGAAATCGTAGCGATTTGCCAACTCCCGCTGCGCTTGGTCGACCGCGTTCTTGACCTCCTGCAGGTCGACGCGCGACACGATATCGAACGAAAACTCTTTGCTCGCCATCGCTGGTTAGACGTTCTCGAGGTCGACGCCCCGCACCATCACCACGTAGTTCGCCGTGAAGTTCATCTCTTCAGCCGAGAGCTGCTTCTTCTGCTCTTCGCTGACGGAAGACGCGAACTTCTCGCGCATGCGCTCGACCGCAACGCGGTGCACGTCGCGGGTGATCTCGGACATCTCGGGAGGATCGACTTTGATGACGATCTCGTCCGCGCCATAGACGTTCTGAACGGTACCTACCAATCCCGCGAGGTGCTGGTAATACGTGCCGCGCTTGCGGTCCTCTTCGGTCACGGCCCGGGTCGTCACCCGAACGCGATCGCCTTCACGCGGAAGATTCATGGGAAGGGATTTTACCTGTGCCGCCGGTATCCTTCGATTCGTGAAGCCAAGCCTCCTTGAAGCGGAAACCCTGATGCTGACTCACACCTTAGGGCTCCCGATGCGCCGGCACTGCTACGCCGTCGGTGCTTCGATGCGGCACTATGCCCGCATGCGGGGGGAACCCGAGGAGCTTTGGGCGACCGTCGGGGTGCTGCACGACTTTGACTATGAGGCCCACCCCGAGGACCATCCGCATTGGGGGCTTCGGCACCTGGAGGGCCTTGAGGCCGACCCGGTGATCATCCGAGCCATCGCCTCGCATTGCGACTCGACCGGCGTGCCGCGGGAATCAGCGCTTGAACGACATCTTTTCGCGTGCGATGAACTGTCGGGCTTCGTGATGGCCGTTGCCTTTGTCCGCCCTTCAAAGAGTATCCACGAGGTCGAAGTCTCCAGCGTCCTCAAGAAGCTCAAGACACCCGCGTTCGCTGCTAGAGTCCATCGCGATGAAGTTCAGGCCGGGGCCGAGGCCATCGGACTGCCGATCGAGGAACACATCGCCAACGTCATCACCGCGCTTCGTGCCGATGCCGCCCGTCTCGGGCTGGATGGCATGGCATCGTCATCGATGTCAAAAGATCAGTAAAGGGGGCCACGCGCCCCGAAGGGTCAGCGGCAGAATTATGGGTGATGCCCTGGTTCCGATCTGGCCCGATGCTCTGTTTGGGTTGCCTCTTTGTCGGCTTGGGCACGATGGGGATTTGGGTGCCGGTCATGCCGAGCACCATCTTCTTCATCCTCGCTCTGTGGGCATTCAAGAAGAGCAGCCCCCGGATGGAGGCATGGCTCTTGCGGCATCCCATTGTTGGACCGACCTTGCGGGATTGGGATGAAAACGGCTCGGTTAAACCCCGAACGAAAGTGCTGGCCATCGGCTTGATCTGGCTCTCCATCGGCGCCTCAATCGCCTTTCTGGTCATCAACCAGCGGCCCGTCTGGGTGCCGATTATGCTGTTCGGCATCGCGGTGGCACTGACGATTTACTTGCTCACCCGGCCGTCAGCCCCGAGCGGTGCATCGATGGCCACCATCTACCCACGCCCCACGCGCAACTAATCCCGAAACCTGATTCGGGGATACTTAGTGTCCACGATGATGGAAATGCGCCGCGCCACGCGCCCCGAAGTCGACGTTCTCATCGATTGGGCAGCCAAGGAAGGCTGGAACCCTGGCGTCCACGACGCTGAAGCCTTTTGGCGGGCCGACCACGAGGGCTTTTATGTCAGCCTCCTCAATGGCGAGATGGTGTCCGGGATCTCCGTCGTCGGCTGCTCGGACCAAGAGCCCACGGCTGGCTTCCTGGGCCTTTACATCGTTCATCCCGATCATCGCGGCAAAGGCTATGGCAAGGCGCTCTGGGACTTTGCTTTGAGTCAGGCCCCCTATGCGCTGATCGGGCTCGATGGAGTCGTCGCCAGCCAAAAGAATTACGAGAGCGAGGGATTCGAATACCTCTATCCCCAGTACCGTTACCACGGCGTCCGGTTGCCGGGCTATCGCGACCCTTCGCTGCACCCCCTTGCGCTTGCGGTCATCCCGGACTACGTCGCCCTGGAGCACGAGGTCGCCGGCTTGCACCGGCCGCAGTTTGTCCGGGCTTGGGTCGAGTCGCCCAAACTCGAAGGGGACGTGCTCATGGACGACCTCGGAGCGGCGGCTGTGGGCGCGATCCGGCCGTGCCGACAAGGCTATAAAATCGGTCCGCTGTACGCCAACAACCCCGACCAGGCACGCCTCCTGCTCGATGGCTTACTTTCCTATGCGAACGGTCGCGATGTCTACTGGGACATCCCGGGCCCGAACACAGCAGCACGCGAGATCGCCGAGAGCCTGGGGATGACGCCCATGTTTGAAACGGCGCGCATGTGGCGCGGCGGGGTACCTCCCCACCGCGTCGAATCGATTTACGGCGTAACGACCTTCGAGCTGGGCTAGCTCATTTTGATCACGATGCCGCGGCGCTGGATCTCTTCCACGAACCGAGCGCCGGTCATCGCCAACTCATACCGCACGCATCCCTTGGCCACATTTCCGAGCGCAATTTCGCGGGCATAGATGGCCGTGCTGAAGCCGGTCAGCTTCTCCATCGCCGTAAAACCGGTGACCTCGCACTGTTTCTCGTGGATGTCCATTTGGATCGTTTTTGGCGCGCCGTCTTTCAACCCTTGGCCCACCGCGCGCACCACCACTTGGTCCTTGTCGTTCGGGTCTTTCAGGGCGTCGGCCATGATCGTGTGGAACACCTCCCGCGGCACGACGCTCTGCCCGTCCACCTGAATCGGCTCGGTGTTCCAAAACCCGAAGTCCTTGAAAATGCGCATCCGCTCGCAGTGACCCGGGAATCGCACCGTTTTGTAGACGTAGTCGCGCACCTTGCCTTGGAACGTATGAGGTGCTGTGCTGGTGCCTCCGCTGGTCGTGAAGGCCTCCATCGTGCCGAGGCCGTCGAACTCCAGGGTCTCCAGCTCGCTGAGCGTCTCGGTAAGCGTGATCTGGCCGTCTTTGAGCGATACGGCCTCATCCACGTACTCCGTAACCAAGCCTTCGATATTGAAGACCAGCTTGTAGTTGAACGGCGGCTTCGGATTTTGCGGCAGTCCGCCGCAGTAGAGCCGCACCGAATGTGCCTCGTCAAAACTCTCAATAATGTAGGAACCCAAGTCGTTGACCAATCCCGGCGCGAGACCGGTGTCGGGGATGATCGTCAATCCAGCCGCTTGGGCCGCTTCGTCGAGCTTGAGCGTCTCCAGCGAAACCTCGGTGTCGCCACCCATGTCGACCATGCTGGTACCCGTTGTGATCGCCACCGCCGCGACCTTTGGGTGCATCCAGTACGGCACGCAGCTCAGCAACACATCAACCGGCTGGAGAAAGGTGCCCAGCGACGCCGGGTTCAAGGCGTCAACTTGGACAGGCTCGCACACGGCACGTCCCACCAGTTCGTTGACCCGGCGAGCGTTGTGGGTGGCCACATCGAGGCTGCGATCGCCCATGAGAATACGGGCAGGTTCGGCAAAGCGGGCGAGATCGTACGCGGCGGCAGTTCCCTGCATGCCCGCGCCGAGGATGGCGTAGGTCTTGTTCATTCGGGTGTGTCTCCGTCAGCTCCGTTGATGAGGAGTGGTTGGGGCGACCGAATTGTACCAGCGCAGCGGAGCCCCTACTGGGCCCCAGAAGAAAGTGCCCCGTGGGGCATTTCGGCGTTGCGGAATGGCCGATCCGCCAATCCAAGCGCGGCAACGGCTGCCATGCCAAACCCCATGGCCAGGAACATCGCCACCAATCCAAAGCGGTGGATCAACACTCCGGCCAGGCCCATCCCGACCGGCTGCACGCCCAAGCTCACTAGCGTCATCGCGCTGTTCACCCGACCTCGATACTCATCGGGCACGGTGAGCTGGACATAGGTTGAGATCGGAATCTGCGCGTAGGGCAGCGCAACGCCCGCCAGGAAGTTGAACAGACAGAACAGCCACACCTCGCGGGAGTAGCCGAGAAGAACCACGGTCAGCCCAACGAACAAGAGCGAGATGGACAGTGCCCGACCAGGATGCACGACGCGCACCCGGCCCACATAGAGACTCGAAAGCACTAAGCCAATCAAAAACGCGCCCTCGATGATTGCAAACGTCGTGAAGTTGCCTCCAAACCACTCCCGGTTGACCGCCACGTACACGACCATAAACGGTGAGATCACCAGATTCATGCCCAGGGAAAGCAGCAGAAGCACCCAAAGGACCCGAGTGCGGCGCACGTACCTCAACCCCTCTTTGAGTTCAACCCATGGGTGTCGCGTGGCTTCGGTACGATCCGGAATCAGCCGGGGCAATCGCCGGATAAACAGGTAGCTCCACGCAAACGATGCCGCGTTGAAGATAACCGCACTAAAGAAGAACGTGTCGGGCGCCTGTGCGTAGAGTTGCCCCAAGATGCCGCCTGACAAGGCAATCCCAATGAGCGGCATCATGTTTTGGGTCGCCATGCTGAGAGCATTGGCACGCATCAGGAAGTCGGGCGGTACCAGTCGCGGGATGGCCGCGTTCTTTGCCGGCATAAAAAACACCGTCATCAGAGCCAGAAAGAACGCAGAGGAAAAGATGGCGATGAGGGGCGGCTCCGGCTGGAAGAAAACGAGCACCGCAAAGGCCAGCAGGAGGAGCACGCTCAGCAGGTCGGAGGCGAGCATGATGGTCCGCCGATCGATGCGATCAGCAACAACGCCGGCATACAGCCCGAATAGCAGAAAGGGAAGCGTCTGGATGGCGCCCACAAAGCCGACCATCTGAGAGTCCTTCGTGATCTTGTCAACCATGAAGAGAAAGATCAGATAGTAGAGCGAGTCGCCCAGTTGCGAAATGGCCTGCCCCAGCCAGAGGTCGCGGAACGGGCGGATATGGAGAACGCTCGCAGGATTCATGGGGAGGCCATTGACTCAAACAGTGCGAGCCGAAGAGATAACGCAAATGGGCGGAAGGAAGGTTTCACTTCGACGTTCATATGAGTTCTTAGGTCGAATGACCCATCCGAAGGTCTGGGCCAAACCAGCACCGACAGCGGTGGCGTCAAAACTGATGAAGCCGGGGCCGTCATCGCTGGGGAGAGCAAGCCTAAGTCGCACGCATACCGAGACCCTCATGTGTGACCGCGGACGCCCCGGTCTTCACCTTGTCCCTCGCTATAATGCGCCATGAGCCCCTTCAAAGGGTTGGACCTCGTTTGGGTTCCGGTCACGCACATGGAGCGTGCCGTCGGATTCTATCGCGACGTGCTCGGATTTCACGTCGTCCAGGTCAGCCCGTCCTGGTCCACGCTGCGATGCGGCGACTTGACGCTGGGATTGCACGGACCGGATTTTGCCCGCGATCGCGAGCCGGACCGCGCCGGATGGGTCGTCTGCCTGGTAACGGACGATGTCGAAGGCGTCCGCAATCGTCTATCGGTCGCTGGCGCCGCCCACGAGGCCACGTTGCATGAAACGCCGCGGGGTTACGTGCTCAGCTGCTGGGACCCGGACGGCAATCATCTCCAAGCCATCCAGCTCAAAGGCGAGGAGCCAGGTCCATGACGGTCGGCTTCCAATTGAGCTGATCGAGCCAATCCAGATAGTCCGCTTCGGTCAGCGCATCTGGCTGTCGACCAAGCGACGCCACGAGGAGCGCCTCCATCACATTCGTCGCAAACGTCTCGCCCCCCATGACGGGAGTCGTGACGATCACCCGGGCGACTCCTGCGCTTCGCATCCATTCCAAGTCGTGTTTGCGAACGCTCTGGGTGAGAATGGTCTTTCCCGCCAAATCCGGCGGGGCATTGCGAAAGATAATATGCTTGTCACCGGCGATGACTTCGGCCTCTTGAAAGGCCCACGCACACTTCGTTTTTTGCACGACCTGCTTCTCGCCTGTCGGATAAAACCACTGGAAGGGCAGCCGGGTGACGATGGGCAGGAGCAACCGTCCGAGGGTCCGCACCGCCCGATACGACCGGAGCCGGATCGGAAGGCCAAGACCGAACATGACGTCGCCATAGACCACCGGGCCACCGATCTCGTCCAGCGCCTGCGCCATGCCAAAGCGATCCACTGCCGAGACCATCAGCGTCGGAGTGTGTCGAAAGTCCACCGTCCCGTCCCGCTGCAGGGTGCGAATGGCCTCGCGCTCGAGCGTATGTTTCAGACCGCTCCCATCCACGACCGGCGTGCGTGTGACTCTGCTCGCGATCGCGTCAATCTGCCGAAAGGCGTACCGTCGATCATCGACGACGACGTAACGATCGGCGCCGCCAATGCCGATGGCCGCGACTTTGCCGTCCAGCTCGCGAAAGAGGTCCGCAAATCGTTGGATATCGCCGTCGGCGCCGATGCGCTCAATTCGAAACGTTTCCCCGAGCACCTCGGCTTCGTGGACTTTGTCGCCTTTGGCGGCGCCCAGACTGATGCTGACGACGCGCTTCACGGGGTGGCCCTAAAGGCCCGGAAGCATGGCAATGGCTTCAATCTCGACGTCCACGCCTCGTGGCAATCCGGCCACCGCGACGGTTGAGCGCGCGGGCGGCTCTTTGGGAAAGACCTTGGCGTAAATTTCGTTCACCGTCGCGAAGTGCTCCATGCTGGAAAGGAAGATCGTGGTCTTCACCACATGCTCTGGCAGGGCATTGGCGGCTGCCAAAACGGCCTTGAGGTTGGCAAGCACTTGTTCGGTCTGCTCGGCGACGCTCCCTTCGACAAGCGTGCCGTCAGGGCGCAGCGGTATCTGCCCAGAAATAAACGTCACTCGGCCGCTGGCGGTCACAGCCTGGCTATAGGGCCCGATCGCCGCCGGGGCCTTGGCCGTAAAGTGCGTGCGTCGCATCGCATCCGAGAATACCTATGCGCCCGGCTTTGGGACACCGGTACGCGGATGTCCGGCCACGGTTTCCCAGGCGATCTCTTGCATCTTGCGTACGGCGGCGGGGTCCGGCGCAGGCCAAAGCTTGCCCGTCCAGTCTGGGACCGTCCAATAGCCGCGTCCCCAGCGGTCCTTGATGTCATAGGCGAGGCCCACTGGGCTGCGCCCGGTCAATGCGGCATAGTGCAGGCACGCGATGAAGTAGTTCGCATAGGGGGTGACGTGGATGTCATCGGTGAAGAGGTCGCGTGCGGTCTTGAATCCCGGCACCTCACCCCGCTCGATGGCGTCAGCCAGGCGCGCCATGCCCTGTCCCGCCGGAATGATCAGAATCCGCGCACCTGATGCCTCGGCCGCTTTGTCCACGATTCGCTCCCACATCGCGCGGTCCGCGTCCAGTCTTTCACGCCATTTCAGAGTGCGAGTCGGGCTGGCCGTGTCGTAGGCGCATCCTTTATCCGTACCGCTCTCGATGCAGTGCCACGTCTCGTAATAGTAAATGGTGATGTCGGGGTTGGCCTCTTTGGCGAATTTGGCGAAGCGGGTGAGGTATTCCACCGACTCGTCCTCTAGCTCCTTGCCGCCGCGAGGCACGCTATCGGTCAAGATCAAGGCATCAATCTTGCCTTCGCGAAGCCCTTTGTCGTAGGCAATCTGATAGGTCGGCTCAAACTCGGTTTTCTTCTCGCGCGAGGGTTCGTCCCATTGCCAGCGCAGGGGCGATCCAAGGATGTGCTGCTCCTTCCAGATCGGGCGGTCGCCCGTCCCGGCAACCAAGAGCTCGCTGACCATGTCGGGGATGTTCGACTGCAGGCTGTGCCCGATGTAGAAGAGCCGCTTGGGCGTGGCGGCGCCGCCGCGGTCCACAAGACTGGCCGGAGAAAGATCGGCGTCCACAATCGGCGGAGGCGCGTCGCATCCTGCGAGTGCCCACCCCGCGAAGGCCATCAGCGCCAACCCAAACCTCATGCCTTATCTTACGCCGCCGCAGCCGTCGCAAGGTCCGTATCTCCTTGTAATGGAGCGACTGTATCGCGTCACCGACCTGCCCCGTCCCATCGACGAAGTGTTTGAGTTCTTCAGCGATGCGACGAACCTTCAGCGCATCACTCCCGACTGGTTCGACTTGCGCATCCTGACCCCTCTACCCATCGAGATGAGGGAAGGAGCCCTGATCGACTACAAGCTGAAGATTCAAGGGGTGCCCGTTCGCTGGCGGACGCGCATCGCCGCCTGGGAACCGCCCCACCGCTTCATCGACGAGCAATTGAAGGGTCCCTACACACTATGGGTTCACGAACACCGGTTCGAGCCCATCCCCGGCGGTACGCGGATGTATGACGAGGTGAAGTATCTGGCTGCGGCAGGGCCGTTGTCGGCGTGGATCACCCGCGCCTTTGCCAAGCCTCGCGTCGAGTCGCTCTTCGACAGCCGGTCGGTGACCATGCGCGAAATCTTCGGCGAATATCACGCTCCGAACGGCCATCACCCGGCTGCGGCGGGAGTTCGGCTCGGCTAAACTGGCGGCGATGGAAGTCGTTGAACTCGCCCCTCATGGGCGCTGTGCCCGGTTCGTGGCTGGCGTTGCTGAAGCCTTCGTGACCTTGGACGTCGGGCCCCGCATCATCCGCTATGGCCGTGTCGGCGGCCCGAACCTCTTGTTCGACGCGATGGGCGCCGTGGACATCCCGAATGGAACGCACTACACCTTTTACGGCGGCCATCGTCTGTGGTGGGGCCCTGAGTTGTGGGACTATTCCTACGTCCCCGAGGACGACCCGGTTGAAGTCGTCCAAGAGGACGGCGCGCATCGGTTCCGCTCCGCGGTGGATCGTTTCGGTATCCAGCGCGAGATCGCGATTCGTGTCGGCGACTCCGGCGATCTGCAGGTGGGCCACCGGCTGATCAACCGAGGCCACGATACGGTCGAAGGCTGCACGTGGGGCCTGACGGTGATGGCGCCGGGAGGGGTCTGCCTGATTCCGCAAGAGCCGTTCCAGCCTCACAACGCCTTGCTGGTCCCGGCGCGGACCATCTCGCTCTGGTCCTACACCAACATGCAGGACGAACGCTGGACCTGGGGTCGGCGCGTGATCCGCTTGCGCCAGATGGCGGACCGACCGCCGCAAAAGTGTGGGGCGTCGGTGTCGCTGGGTCTTGCCGCCTATGCCAACGGAGACAACGTGTTTCTCAAGCGCTTTGACTTTGACCCGGACGCCACCTACACTGACGGCGGCTGCAACTTCGAGACGTTCACCAACGGCGATTTTCTGGAAGTGGAGGCGCTCGGGCCGTATGGCGCGATCTTGCCCGGCGGCGCGGCCTCCCACGGGGAAACGTGGTACCTGCTGGACAACCCGGGCGTCCCCGAAGACGAAGACGCCTGCGGCGACTGGCTCAGTGCGCTCGCCCAAACCTACCGGCACACTGCGACGAGATGAATCCCCGCTGATCGCCCTGCAGGGCATGGCGCTCGAATTCTCGCCGCCATTTGACAGCGATCCAATGGCTGGTTGCTTGCACTCCATGGTGAGGTCGCGTTATGATCGCCTCGGTCTAGGATCATGCTGCTCTCCGAACGCCGCAAGCTCAAGCGACGGTCACTCTCTTCACTCACGCTGACCGCAGTCGTCTTTTGCTGTGTCAGCGGGGGCCCATTCGGACTCGAACCCGCCATCAGCGAGGCCGGCGCAGGACTCGGTCTGCTCCTCATCCTGCTGCTCCCGCTCATCTGGGCGCTGCCGGACGCGCTCACCTCGTGCGAGCTCGCCCCGGCCATTCCGGTTGAGGGCGGCTATGTCGTTTGGGTCAAGCGGGCGATGGGACCGTTCTGGGGGTTTCTCAACGCCTGGTGGACCTGGATCTACACCCTGGTCGACGCCGCAATCTATCCCGTGCTCTTTACGGGCTATCTCAATGCCTTCCTCGAGCGCTACATGGGCTATAGCCTTTTTGGCGATGACCCGGTCCGCGAATGGCTGGTGAGACTGGCCGTGATTGCCATTTTTGTGGGTCTCAATATCCGCGGCACGCGGCAGGTCGGCTTTGCCGGAACGCTCTTCACCGCCTGCCTTGTCCTTCCATTCGCACTGATGGTGATCGTGGGTCTCACTCGGCTGGCGATCGATCCTCAGCCCATCGTTCGCGAGTTCATTCCGGAAGGCTCGACCCTGAACGGCGCGCTCGTCGCGGGACTGGCCATCGTAATGTGGAACTATCTCGGGTGGGATGCGCTGAGCACGGTGGCCGAAGAAGTCGACAACCCGGCAAAGGCCTATCCTCGCGCTCTGCTGACGGGCATCGTGCTGGTCACCGCCATCTACGCGCTGCCGACCATCGTCGGGCTGGCGTTCTTTCCCAACGGCGCCGAGTGGACCGAAGACTCATGGCCCCGCATCGCCGAGGCGGTCGGCGGCTATTGGATCGGTCTCTTCGTCGCATGCGCCTCGCTGGTCTCACCGCTTGCGCTGTTCACGGCCTCGCTGCTCGCGTCTTCGCGCGTGCCGTTCGTCTTGGCCGAGGACGGCTTTCTGCCCCGACCCTTTGCCTGGATTCACGCAAAGTGGGGCACGCCGGTGGTGGCCATCCTCTTTTCCGCGATCGTCTTCTCGATCCTGGCCTGGCGGGACTTCACCGACCTGGTGCAGATGAACGTCATCATGTACTCGGCGGCGCTCATCCTCGAGACCTCGACGCTCTTGATTTTGCGAAAGCGCGAGCCAGACCTCCACCGTCCGTTCAAGATCCCCGGCGGCTGGCCGGTGCTCCTCTTGATTTTTGTTCTGCCGGTCGGTTTGGTTGGGGCGCTCATTGCGACCTCGATTCAAGAAGAAGCCGAGACGCTCAAATTGACGGCGGCGGCGATCCTGTCCGGCCCGCTGATCTATGGCGCGGTGCACCTTTGGCGCCGACGCAGCGCCCGATCCAGCCGATGATCGGACGACCTCGTTGCCGAGTTGCTGAGCGCCTGACTAAGCCTGAGGCAGAATGCCCTTTTCGCGCAGCATGGCGATCACTCGGTCCACACACTCGTCGACCGATAGCTTGGAAGTGTCCAGCGCCAGTTCCGGAGACTCCGGCGCTTCATACGGCGAGGTGATGCCGGTGAAGTTGGGAATCAAGCCCGCCAGCGCCTTCTCATAGAGTCCCTTGGGATCTCGCGACTTGACCGTTTCCAAGTCGGCGTCGATAAACACTTCGAAGAACCGGCCCTCGGGAATCAGGTCGCGCGCCATCTGGCGATCCTCGCGGAACGGAGAGATGAAGGTGCAAAGCGTAATGTCGCCGTGCTCGAAGAACAGGCGTCCCACGTGAGCGACGCGGCGAATGTTTTCCTGGCGATCTTGGTCGGTAAAGCTGAGGTCGCCGCAAAGGCCGTGGCGAACCTGGTCGCCGTCCAGCAGCATGGTCCGCCGCCCTTCGTTGAACAGACGCCGTTCCACTTCGCGGGCAATCGTGCTT
The DNA here is from genome assembly GCA_046292875.1 of Fimbriimonadaceae bacterium. Lineage (GTDB taxonomy): Bacteria > Armatimonadota > Fimbriimonadia > Fimbriimonadales > Fimbriimonadaceae > JBKBQD01. Next base: position 21,923 of record JBKBQD010000005.1, on the reverse strand, counting down.
TTGCCCGCTCCGCTCAGCCCCGTGAACCAAACCATCGCCGCGCCGTGCCCGTTCTTGGCTTCGCGCTGCTCTCGCGGAACGTTCCAGGGTTCCCAAACGATGTTGGTGGCGCGACGGGCCTCTTTCTCACCCGGGCTTTCCAGGACGGTTGAGGAAGAGCCGCGAATGATGCCGGCGCCTACCGTCACGTTGGTGCCGGGATCAATCAGAATGAACCCACCCGTTTCGCGGTTCGTATTGTAGGGATCAAAGGCCAAAGGAACTGAACTCACGATCTCGACGCGGCCGATTTCGTTCAGTCCGAGCTGCGAGATGCCTTCCTCGCGGCGGAGGGTGTCCACGTCGAGCCGGTAGTTAATCTGGCTCACGTACGCCTCAGCTTGGCGCGTGGTGTGCATGATGATGTACGGCTTGTGAGGGACCATCGGCTCCTCCGTCATCCAGCACACGGTGGCTTCAAACACGTTCGTTACCGTCGGCAGGTTGTTGCGTCGGGCGATCATGTCTCCGCGACTGATGTCGATCTCGTCTTCAAGGGTGAGAATCACGGAGTCCCCGGCCGATGCCTGCTCAACGGATGCTCCCCCCGGGGCATCGATGGACTTGACCACCGAGGTCTTGCGCGAGGGCAGCACCGCGATTTCGTCGCCAACCCGCACCGTGCCTGAAGCAATGCGTCCCGCAAACCCGCGGTAGTCCTGGTGCGGACGGATCACGATCTGCACCGGGAATCGGAAGTCCACCAGGTTTTTGTCAGCTCCAACGTTCACGTTCTCCAAGTGGTGAAGAAGCGTCGAACCGTTGTACCAAGGCATGTTCTCGGACTTGTTGACGATGTTGTCGCCCATGAGCGCCGAGATGGGGATAAACGTGATATCGTCGACGTCCAGCTTGCTGGCGAAGTCCAAGAAATCATTGCGAATCTTCTCGTACGTCTCTTCCGAGTAATCGACAAGGTCCATCTTGTTGATGGCCACGACGATATGAGGAATCTGCAGCAGCGTCGAGATGAATGCGTGGCGCTTTGACTGGGTGAGAACGCCGTTTCGCGCGTCGACCAAAATGATGGCCAGTTCCGCCGTCGAGGCGCCAGTGACCATGTTGCGCGTGTACTGGACGTGACCTGGCGTGTCGGCAATGATGAATTTGCGCTTGGGCGTCGCGAAGTAGCGATAGGCGACATCGATCGTGATTTTCTGCTCACGCTCGGCGCGCAAGCCATCGGTAATCAGCGAGAGGTCAGGCCCCTCGCCGCCGCGCCGCTTGCTGGCTTCTTCGATCGCCTCAAGCTGGTCTTCAAAGATGGACTTGGTATCGTACAGTAGCCGCCCAATCAGGGTGCTCTTGCCGTCGTCCACGCTTCCCGCCGTGGAGAAGCGAAGCATGTCCATATTCAGATACGCCGAATCAGAATTGTCAAAACTCATGATGCAGATAGGGAGCCTTTCTCGTGGAAATACGTTTAGAAGTATCCGGCTTTCTTGCGATCTTCCATTGCGGTTTCAGACCGCTTGTCATCGGCGCGAACGCCGCGCTCGGTCACCCGGGCGGCCGCCACTTCCTGGATGATGTCGTCGAGGTTGGCGGCAAAGGACTCGACCGCGCCGGTGCAGGTGGCGTCGCCAATCGTTCGGAATCGAACGACCATCTCTTCGATCGTTTCTCCCTCTTCGAGCTCCATGAAATCGGTCTTCGCATAGAGGATGCCGTCGCGACGGAATACCGGTCGTGTGTGGCTGAAGTACAGCGAAGGCATGGGGATGTCCTCGCTGCGAATGTATTGCCACACGTCCATCTCGGTCCAGTTGGAGATCGGAAACACACGGAAGTGCTCGCCAGGGGCCTTGCGGCCGTTGTAGAGGCTCCACAATTCGGGCCGCTGGTTCTTGGGGTCCCACTGCGAAAACACGTCGCGGTGGCTAAAGAAGCGCTCCTTGGCGCGCGCTTTCTCTTCATCGCGGCGGCCACCACCCAGGGCCGCGTCGACCTTGAGCTCTTTCAGCGCATCGCGAAGGGTGACCGTCTGGAGCGCGTTGCGGCTGGCCCGGGGACCCGTCTCTTCCTTGACCCGCCCTTGGTCGATCGAGTCTTGGACGTACCGGACAAGAAGTTCCGCGCCAAGTTGCTCAACCAGCCAGTCGCGATACTCGATGGTCTCCTCAAAGTTGTGGCCGGTATCAATATGAAGCAGAGGGAAGGGAATGCGGCTTGGGGCAAACGCCTTCTTCGCGAGGTGAGTCATGACAATGGAGTCTTTGCCACCCGAGAAAAGCAAAACGGGCCGCTCGAACTGCGCTGCGACCTCGCGCATGACGAAAATCGCCTCAGACTCAAGCTGCTCAATATGAGTCCGACGCGCACCGGTAGTCAATGTCGACATAAATGTTGCTCGCGCCTCTGATCCCCGCTGATGTTGGTGCGAGTCCCCCCTCGTGGTCCTCTCTACAAGATGTTGCCGCTGAAGTACGCGGCGACTTCAAAGGATACCCCGAGGCGTCAGGCAGCCGAACGTTTGGCGGGACCTTGGTCGCGATCAGGGGCGAAAGCCTCGACGTACTTCAAGCAGGCAGCCCGCACTCGCGCGCGGATGCGATTGATGTAGTGGCCGCGCTCAGAGGCCCCCAGCGCGCCTCGCGCATCAAGCAGGTTGAAGACGTGTGAAGCATGGAGTGCCAGGTCAAGAGCGGGATAAACCAGCGCCTGCGGTCCGGCTTCGGTGGGCCACTCATCGCCGGTCGGCGTCGTTGTTGCCACCCCTTGGCTTGCGTCCCAATAGACAGGGGTTTCGATGACGCGCTTCGATTCTGATTCGTACACCTCGAACTGCTTGAAAAGCATGGGCACATCGGCCACTTCGAAGTTGTAGACGTTGTTCTGCATTTCGGCCTCCCATTCCATCGTGCGATAGGACAGTCCGGGACGCCACTCCAGCTCGGTCCAGAAGGAGTTTTGCTTGTTGAGGAGCAGGCAGAGGCGCTCCAATCCGAACGTGATCTCCGCACAAACGGGTCGGCACTCGATGCCCCCCATTTGCTGGAAGAACGTGAATTGCGTGATCTCCGCTCCGTCCAGCCAGACTTCCCAGCCGACGCCGCTCGCGCCCAGCGAAGGTGCTTCCCAATCGTCCTCGACGAGCCGAAAGTCGTTCTTGCTCATGTCGAAGCCCAGGACTTCCAGCGAGCCAATGTAAAGGTCCACAATGTTGGTCGGGCTCGGCTTGATGAGCACCTGGTACTGGTAGTACCGCTGGCTGCGCATGGGGTTGAGCGTGTAGCGTCCATCGGCGGGACGCCGGCTCGGTTGGACGTAGGCCACCGACGCGGGATGAGGCCCAAGCGAGCGCAATACGGTCTCGGGGTGCATGGTCCCCGCGCCGACCTCAATATCGTAGGGCTGCACTATCGCACATCCCTGCGCCCCCCAGTATTCATTGAGTCGGGCGATCATCTCCTGCAGCGTCACGAAGCGATTGTACTTTCGACCAAAAGGCGCAAACTTGCCGAACGTCCCTCAATTGGGCTAACCTGAAGACTGCGACACGTAAGGATGCGCTGGGGCCAATTGCGTCGCTTCGGATTCTGTTGGGAAGCCGAACTATGGGCGCCGCGCCGTATGATGTAGCGGGAGACATACATGAAGATTCGGTGGATCACCTTTGCCTTGGGGTTGGTGTTTGCGGCGACGGTGTCGGCGCAAAAGGCCAGCGTTCAAGCCCCCCTTAGTCCCATCAACGCGGAGTACTCCTACGTACCCGGTGAGGTCTTGGTCAAGTTCAAACCCGGCACCCTCTTGCAGGCGACCGGCGCGAACGTGGCGATCGGCGCGCGGGAGATCAAAACGATCCCGCTGATCGACGTCATGCACATGAAATTGCCCGCGAACATGAGCGTCTCGCAGGCGATTCAGTACTATCGCAACCTTCCGGCGGTGGAGTATGTTGAGCCGAACTACGTGGGCGCGTGGACGCTGACCCCGAATGACCCGCTGTTCAATCAGCAATACGCGCCGCAGATCATGCAGTGCCCCGCTGCCTGGGACATCGGCATCGGATCGCCGAACGTGATCGTCGCGATCATTGACTCTGGTTGCCGCCCGAACCACCCTGACCTGCAGTCCAAGTACGTGGGTGGCCTTGACATGACCCAGACCCCCCCGGGGCCGAACTTCGGCGACCTGAACGGTCACGGCACGCACGTCGCCGGCATTTCCGGTGCAGTTACCAATAACGGCTTTGGCGTCGCTGGTATCGGCTTCAACGTCGGCATCATGCCGCTGAAAGTCGGTGATGCGGGACCTCAGAGCGCTGCCGTCATCGCCTCTTTGGTTCACGTTGCGAATAATGCGGGCAACGGCGTTCGCGTCGCGCAGATGTCGCTCACCATTCCTCAGTCAGCCGCTTTGGAGAATGCGGTCAATGCCTGCTGGAACAACAACGTCATCGTGGTTTGCGCGGCGGGCAACAGCAACAGCCAAAGCCCCAGCTTCCCGGCGTTCTATGAGAACGTGATCGCCGTCGGTTCCACCGACAGCCAGGATCGTCGCTCGCCCTTCAGCAACTTCGGCAACTGGGTCGACGTCGGCGCGCCAGGCTCGAACATTCTCAGCACGTACACCAACCCCGATTTCGACATCCTGAGCGGAACGTCGATGGCGGCGCCCCAGGTCTCCGGTTTGGCCGGCCTTCTTTGGGCGTTCTCGGGATTGACCACCAGCAACGCCGATATTCGCAACTGGATCGAATCCACCACCGACCCGGTCGTGGGCTCAAACCCGTTTGTGAATGGTCGCGTCAATGCCCTCAAGGCCCTTCAGGCCGCCACGCCTCCGACCGTCCCCGTCACGGTCCATGCCAACAAAGTCACGAAGATCTTTGGCGGCAACACATCGGGCGGACTCAACCAGCTGAAGCATATCGACAAGAAGTACTACTGGATCGAAACCGCGCTCATTCAGGGCGTGGCGCTCCGGTCAAGCGCAGAGGTTGAGTTCAAACTGCCCCATCGTGATAAGGTCGCCGGTGCTACTCTGTCGACAACGGCGAACGCCGCCTATACGAAGGCGAATGCCATTGCGAACTTGGTCACCTACGTCTGGAACTTCACGACCCAATCCTGGGACCAGGTCGACAACTTCGTCCTGCCGACCAGCGACACCACGCGGACGTTCCGACTGCCCTCGGGTGGTCAACACCACGTCGGTCACGACGGTACGGTCAAAGTGCACTACATGACCAACTATCCCGCACGCCTGTCGGTGAACGGCAGCAAGATCCGCACGCGATTCGATCAATCGATCGTGAAAGCAGATTACGTCCAGTAAAAACTGCGTCACATCGGACACGGAGGGCCCTGACGCCGAGAGGCGTCAGGGCTTTTCTTGTTCTGAGACGTCAGAGAATCCGCTTGCCGAAGAGCGAGGCCACCCATTCGACCGCCATGCGGCTGGTGCCGTTCTCCCAGTCGATGAGCGGATTCGCCTCGACCACATCCAGCCCAAGCAGTCGCCAAGGGCACTTCTCGCGGGACATCGCCTGATGCAGCATCTCAGCCGTAAAGTGGGCTTCGCGATAGGTGAGGCCCCCGCGAACGGCCGTCCCTGTTCCTGGCGCAAGCCCCGGATCGAGGGCGTCCACATCGAAGCTGATCCAGAGTTCAGCCGCCCCCGAGCGATCGAGCCAATCCACGAGCCGCGCGACCATGCGAGCAATCCCGTCGCGGTCGATGTCGGTCATGGTGGCCACGAACGAGTGGGGGAAGGAGCGAATCCGGCGCGACTCTTCCGGGTCAACCTCTCTGAGACCGAGCCAGCCGATTCGATTCGCGTCGAGTGCTTGGGGCCCAATGACCTCGGCCACAAGGCGGTTCCACGCATGGGAATGGGGGCCATTCTCCGGTTCGGGCAGGTGAGTGAGCGCAGAGAGCGTCATCCCATGGAGGTTGCCACTGGGCGACGTCGAAGGCGTGTTGATGTCGGCATGGGCATCGATCCAAAGTACGGCCGGAGAGCGACCCGCAAACTCCAGTGCCGCGGCAACGGACCCCATCGCGATCGAGTGGTCTCCGCCCAATACAAGCGGCGTGCGTCCGGCCTCCAGCGATCGGAGCACGGCGACTTTGAGGCTTCGCGTCACGTGGACACAAGGCTCAAGGGCCTCGAGGCCAGTCAGTTCCGACAAAGGGTCCGAAACCGCAACATCACCGGTATCGTGAGTCTCGAGGTTCAGGTCGCGCAGCCATTTCTCCAAGCCCGCCAAACGAAGGGCCGCAGGACCCAAGCGCGAACCCCTTCGGCGACCACAGAGGTCGAACGGCGCACCAATGAGCTCAATCACGGGCGAAGGATACTCTCGGCCCCTCAAGTACAATGTTCCAACGTGAGCCAAACGGTCGGCGTGCTCGCGATTCAGGGCGATTTCCAGCGTCACCTCGAGGCGCTCGCCATGGTGGATGCCAATCTTCGCGGCGTTCCGGTTCGAACCCCCGAACAACTCGCCCAAGTCGACCGGCTCATCATTCCCGGGGGAGAGAGCACCACCGTCGGACTCTTGGCCCAACGCTTCGGAATGGACCAGGCGATTCGCGAGCGAGTGGCCATGGGCATGCCCGTTTGGGGCACGTGCATGGGCATGATCCTGATGGCTTACGAGATCGACGGGCGACCGGATCAGTTCACCTTTCGGCTGCTGGATGTGACGGTTCGCCGCAACGCCTTTGGCGCCCAGGTGCACAGTTTCGAAGACACCGTCCCGACGACATTGTTTCCCGAGCCGGTGCTCGGTGTCTTTATTCGCGCGCCAGTGGTAACCCGAGTAGGCGCCGATGTCCGTGTCCTCGCCACGTATCGCGACCAAGTGGTCGGCGTGCGACAAGGGAACTTGGTTGGAACGTCGTTCCACCCGGAACTGACGTCGGACACGCGGTTCCACGCTTGGTTTGCGACCCTGTGAACGGGCAATTGCATTCAGCGGTTGAAATCCACGTTCAGTGCGGTCAGCTGCTTGGCGAACGGATCGCGTGTTGCCCAGGTCGATGAATTTGTCTTAGTTGAGCGCGGCTCGACCATTACTTTAATCATGGTCCTCTTCCCAAGCCCCGGTCCGCAAATCTTCGCGCAGTTCCGGCGCGATTGGCTTCCTCAATGCGCCGCAGCACGTCGTTCTGAATCGACGTTTCTTTGTTTGGGACGTTCTTGCTGAGGACTAACATCCCCGCACCGATGCACGCCTGAAACAAAAAGTACATAACTGAAGTACTATAATAGACACTGAGGTGTGCAGCGTGGCACAGGGATCGCCCATTCTTGTGTGATCGGCGGCCGGTTGCCTCTTCGGTAAGAAATCCATACCCTCGGAGGCAAACATTTGAAAAGCAAAGCATTCACGCTCATTGAGCTTTTGGTGGTCATTGCGATCATCGCCATTCTTGCGGCCATCCTGTTCCCGGTCTTCAGCCAGGCAAAGGATGCGGCCAAGGATACGGCAGCGCTCAGCAACGCCAAGCAATCGGGCATGGCGATCCTGATGTACAGCAACGATCAGGACGACATGTTCCCGCCGACCGCGCTCAGCACCGCGGCGGAGTGGCAAACCTGGCAAGGACTTATTCAACCCTACGCCAAAAACTGGGAAGTCACCCAGCACCCCAAACTGCCCGTTCCAAGCGGTCCTCAGTTCTACTGGCAGCGGCTCCAGCACTGGGGCGTCATGCCTCGCGCTGCGGCTGTGGAGGGTCCCGACCCGGTCTACCGCTGGACGCAAGCCACGCTGACTGGCGGTCAGGAAGTGCAGTTCGACGGCATCTTCGGTGCGGCGATTGCTCCGGGTTCCACGTGGTACGCCATGCGCCCAGCGCCCTCGCTGACCCAGACGGCGATCGACGGCATATCGACCACGATGATGATCGCCGAGTCGAACAACTGGGACATGTGGTGGGGCATTTACGGCCAGGGCTACCAGATGGGCTGGTGCGTGAACTGGGGCGAGGGTTGGACGCAGCCTGGCAACTCCGATATCTTCGGACCGGTTGCCCGCAAGCGTTCGCTGGTTCCCCAATCCGGATGCCGCTTCCCGAACGGTCAAACAACGTACGTGGCGACCGACGGTTCTGCCAAGTCCATGGACTACCGGGGTCAAGTGCTTCGCAGAGTCCAATTGTCCGACGGCACCTTCGTCCATCCGGCGATGTGGCCCCATTCGACCAACTAAGATGGGCAGGCTCTTGTACGTGATCCTGGCTGTGGTGGCCATCGCCGCCGCTGGCTGCCAAGGCCAATCCGGCAACAACGAAGAAACGCCGACCGGTGCGGACGCTCCCCAGCTTCAGCAGCCTACCGGCGATCCAGCCCTTTAGGGCTGCGAACGCTCCCTTGACGACGCGAAAGAGCCGCGTCAAGGGAGCTTCTTTTGATCTCCGATCATCGACTCACACAATTTGGCGCAGGCTAGCCAAATGACCCCTATTGTATTTTCGTTGACGTATTGCTGAACAAATGAGAAGTACTTATGTCATAGCATTGTTGGCAGGACGCTGTGCAAGGGGGCACGGATTGGGGGCGACACCGTCGCACGCCACAGGACCTTCCTGATCAGCGACTGGTTGCCTCACCGATGTTGAGGAGGAGTTCCTATGAAACAACGAGCCTTTACCCTGATCGAACTGCTGGTCGTGATCGCCATTATCGCGATCCTCGCGGCCATTCTTTTCCCCGTCTTCTCGCAAGCGAAGGAAGCGGCCAAAAAGGCCACGGGCATCTCGAACTTGAAACAGACGGCCACGGGCGCCCTGCTGTACGCAGGCGATGCTGACGACATGATGCCGCACTCGACGATTCGTGCGGCGTCAGGCGTTTGGCAGTTCAACCTGCTGGCCGAGGTTCCCGTCGATTGGCGGTTGACGGCCGCGGCGACGCACGAGCGTCACAGCATCTACTGGGCAAACGCGATGCAGCCATATCTGAAGAGCTCCCAGCTCATCGAGATCAGCGATGGCAGCAAGCCGGCGCACGCCGATCCACAGCCCGGAAAGCGACCGACGATGATCGGCGCGAACTACAACGGAATGCTGAGCACCCTGTCGCTCACCAGCATCAATCAGCCGTCGTCCGTACCCATGTTCTGGTACGGCATCGGCCGCAACAATCGCGCCGGTCAAGATTTGCCGGTGCCGCAGCTTCGCTGCAGCGGTGTCGGCCCATGCCGCTTCAATCCGGACGGCTATCCCGACGACAGCCTTGGCAGCGGCAACGCCTTTGCGACGGCTTGGTTTGTGCCGGCCAACACGACCTCGCATCGCGTCTATGCCAATGGAACGGTGTTCGTGCGAACGGATAGCTCGGCGCGGTTCCGACCGATCGGCATGCCCGAAGGCGTGTCGGCGGCTACCGGATTCTCCGACCCGTACGCATCGTATAACGCTGCCGGCCGTGCCCTGAGCTACCGCGGGTGCCGCACGACGGACACGGCGCCGTACTATTGGTGCTTCTTCCGCCCGGACCAGGAGCTCTAATCATGGCGCGCTGGACGATGGGCGTTGCCGGTCTGCTCTTGAGCGGCCTTCTGATCGGTTGCGGACCAAAGGACGAGCCGCCCGCGAACGAGGAGAAGCTTCGTCAGGCGGAGTCCCGGTTCCAAACCTCGGATGCGGCTTCGGACACCCCAACGCAAACGGGACAGTCCGACCAAACCACCTCGCAAGACGAGTAGGTTCACGGGGATCGCATGCGGCGTCTGGCTTCGATGCCGGGCGCCGCGCTATGTTTTGCCGCGCTTGGCGGCAACGCGGCGCGCGGCCTCCACGATGCGGGCCGCATAGCGGTCTGCCGCGCCCAGGTTCTGCGTCACCAGCTCTCTTGCGGCGTCCCCCATTTTCTGTCGCCGGCCGGCGTCGGCCAGAAGATCGCGCAGCACGTCGGCCAGCTCATGCGAAGAGGAAGCCACTTGGGCCGCGCCAGCCGCAAGTGCCATCTCGGCCACGTCGCGAAAGTTCGTCATGTGTGGGCCAAAGACAACGGGCTTGCCATGCGCGAGGGCCTGTATGGGGTTCTGGCCGCCAAGCTGATCGAACCCGCCGCCAATCACCACGATGTCTGCGGCCGCATAGACCGAGGCCAACTCTCCGTAACTGTCCAAGAGAAGCACCGATCCCTTCTCGCCACGCGAGCGCCGCGCCACGCGCTGGCCCGCCTCGTGAAGGCGCGAAACGATGGCTTCGGCGCGTTCCAGATGTCGCGGCGCCCAAACGACGTCGAAACGGTCCCAGCCGACCTCATGCAGAGCCTCCATGACGAGGGCTTCCTCGGTGGCGCTGCGCGTCGAGCCGATGACGAGCACCGAACGCTCCGTGCCCACGCCTAGCTCCTTCCGCCAATCCGGCGAGGCTGTCGATCGCCCTTCGTCCGCCTGGTCAAACTTCACGTTGCCGAGCACCTCGACCTGGGCGGCGCCCAGTTCCTTGATTCGCGCGGCGTCGCGATCGGTCTGCATGAGGGCCAGATCGAGCCGCCGGAGGAGGTCGGCGTAAAAAAACCGCACACGGCGTTTGCGCGGGAACGACCGATCGCTGATGCGGCCGTTGATGATCATCGTCTCGGAGTCAAACGTCTTCACGGCCCAGAGAAAGTTCATCCAAAGCTCGGTCTCCATGATGGCGACCACGGCAGGCTGAACTCGGGAAGCCGCGGCCAGCTGAAACCGGGCCACATCGATGGGGAAATAAATGAGATGGTCGACGAACTCGGCCGCCGATTTGCGGGCCGTCTCGTGGCCACTGGACGTCGTGACGGAGAGCACGATCTCAAAGTCCGGCAGTCCGTCGCGGACGCGGCGCAAGATCGGCACTGCGGCCAGGACCTCGCCCACCGAGACCGCGTGAATCCACACGCGCTTGCGGTCGCGGCGGGGACGCACGTGGGAATCCCCCATGCGCTCGGCCCAGTTGGGCCTTTCCCTGCGCCGCATGGAGCGCCAAAGCATCCAGGGCAGCCACAGCGGGAAGGTGATCGTCAACAGCAGGTTATAGACAACGAAGATCACGCAAACCGCTCGCCCGTCAGACGCTCATAGGCCTCGATGTACTTGTCTCGGGTTCGGGCAACCACCTCATCGGGCAACGGGGGCCCCGGCGGCTTCTTATCCCACTTGATCGATTCGAGATAGTCGCGGACGAACTGCTTGTCGAAACTGGGCGGGTTCGCTCCCGGTTGCCAGGCATCGGCGGGCCAGTAACGCGAGCTGTCGGGGGTGAGCGCCTCGTCGATCCAAATCACCTTGCCGTCTCGTATTCCAAACTCAAACTTCGTGTCCGCGAGGATAAGGCCGACGGATTCGGCATGCTGGGCCGCTGCGGCAAAGAGGGCCAAAGTTTTGGCCCGCACTTCATCGTAAACCGCCGCCCCCACCAACTCCCGCGCCTCGGCTTCACTGAGGTTCTCATCGTGCCCCGTCTCCGCTTTGGTTGCCGGCGTGAAGATGGGCTCTGGCAAGCGATCGCAGAGCTGGAGTCCATGGGGCAGGCCCAATCCATGCACCCCTGGTCCCATGGCGCGATACTCTTTGTACAGGGATCCCGCCAAGAATCCCCGCGCCACACACTCGATGGCGAGGGGCTGGGTCTTGTGGCAAAGCATCGATCGCCCTGCCAGCTCGTCGAGGGTCGCCCCGATGCGCCGGGCAATCTCCCCGTCGCCCACCGTAATAACGTGATGCTCGGCAAGGTGCCCCAGCTGCCGAAACCAATAGGCGCTCAGTTGATTGAGGAGGCGTCCTTTGTCCGGGATCCCGTTAGCCATCACGACGTCAAAGGCCGAGATGCGGTCCGTCGCCACCACTAACAGGTCGTCGCCAAGGTCGTATACGTCGCGCACCTTGCCGCGGCGCGGCGAAGGCAGGCCAGGCAGGTCAGTGGAGAGGATGGCCGCCGTCACAGGCTTGATTATGGAATCCTCACGGGCCTTATGTCCGGAAGAGCAGCGGCGTTTCGCAGCGGCGGATGGCGAGCAGCAGGCCCACGCAAGCCATGCAGAGCCACATCAGCGAACCGCCGGAGCTCATGAAGGGGAGCCACAGGCCCACGACCGGAATCAGCTCCAAATTCATCGCCAGATTGACCAATGTGTGAAACCCGAGCAGCCCGATAATGCCCGCCGCCATCATCTTGAAGCCGGGCTCCGAAGTCTCGAACATGATCCGCCACGCTCGGTAGAAAAAGAATCCAAAGCCCGCCAAGATGAGCGTGCAGCCGACGAGCCCCCCTTCCTCGCCAATCACGGTAAAGACAAAATCGTTGTGCTGCTCGGGGATGTAGCGGCCCTGCTTTTGCTCTCCCTTCATAAAGCCCACACCGGTCAGACCACCCACGCCGAAGGCGATCTTGGCGCGAGTGGTCTGGTAGTTCGCGCCCTGTTCGTCGCTACTGAAGAGTGCCTCGATGCGCTGCTTTTGGTAGGGCGCCAGGACGCCGGGAACGGAATATGCCGCGAACCCCAGCACGGCCCCGACGACGATCGCCCCCACCAGGTGACGCCAACGCACTCCCGCCAAGATGCAGACCGAAATCCAAATCGCGAGCATCACGAGGGTCGATCCCAAGTGAGGCTGAAGGAAGACCAGCGCGGCGATCGGAACGACGTGCGCAATGGACAGAAGAAAGGTGGGCAGCGTTTGCACGCTGCTGAGGCGCTTGGCAAAAAAGGCGCTGAGGGTGATGACCAGCAGGATTTTGGCCAGCTCGCTCGGTTGAAATTGGACCGGCCCCACGTCAACCCACCGCTGCGCGCCCTTGGACGTCCGCCCCATGAACAAAACGGCCGAGAGCAGCACCACGCTCACGCCGTAGAGCCACGTGGCATGTCGGAGCCAGAAGCGAGGGTCCACCATCGCAAAGAGCAAGAAGGGTCCGAGGCCGAACGCCACCATCAGGAGCTGCCGGCGGAAGAGCGCTTCACCGGGCGTCCCCGCACCGACGCTATAGATCGAGAGCAACCCCGCGGCGATCAAGGCGCACGTCACGGCCAGAAGCGACCAGTCGACGGACCGAAGCGGAGCCGTGGAATCCGTCGGACGGGTTGAGGACACGCCGATCACGTTCCCACCCCGCGCCCCTTTGGGTTAGGGCTGATCCAACGGTGTGCGTGTCGAAAAGGCGTTGATATCACGCTTGACCAAGCCAACACCTTTAACGTACCAAAAGTTCATGACGCGCTCCACGGGCCGACCATCTGGCGCCGTAAACTCGACGTCTGCGGAGATGCGAATCGCGTCGTCATAGCGACCGGTCGGAAGGTTGAGCGTCTCGGCCGCCGTCGTGATCGTGGCCCGGGCCGCATCGGTTTGCGATCCCGAAACAATCTCCCCCGTCCACTCAAACGCTTTGCCAACGTGGAACGGCGCCTCGGCCAAAACCAGCGGCGGGCGGAATTCAATCCCGCCTGCGCTTACAAGCCGCACGGCGTTGTCGCAGTAAGCGTACTTCTCTTCTTCCATCGGCTCGCCATTGCATTCCAGGCGAACGGTGACTTCGCCGTCCGCCACTTCGTGCTTGACTTCAACCGGGAACGACGTGCCGCTAAGGACCAAATTGGCTCGCTGATAAGGGACGGAAGCCGGTTCGAGGACACCGATCTCACGCACAAAAACCGCATTGGGATCGAAGTCGCTCTCGGGCGCGCTCTGCGCCCCGCGGTAAAAGGCGTACCCGGCGGCCCCGGCCACCACGCATACAGCCGGCACGACGATGGAGAGGTTCATCCTTTCTCAACAGCTCCTTTGCGGTAAGAGATCAGCTTCACGGTACGTTTCAGCGTTCGGCCAGGAATCTTGGTCTCTTCGTTCATCTCAATGAGCCCGATACCTTTGCCGTATATCGCTACCTGGGTCACGGTGCCCAAAGTTCCCCCATCCTCGAGCACTTCCGTTTTCGCGTTTACCTCGTAGGTGGGAACCCGCTCGCCCAAGACTTCCCGAGTGCGCCCCGGCCTTGATGCACCATCCATCTTTGACATCCGCTTTTGCTCGGGGTCCCCAATGCCCACCACGCTGACCCACTTCCTTTCTTTGGTGTCGGTGATCAATACCGGTCGGGGTTTTTCAAGGAGGCTCTCGGTACTCAGCGCAACCAGATGAATCGTATCATCGTCCACGCGGTAGTAGACCGTCCCGACGACGTTGCCTTCGAGAGTGGTGGAGACCGGAATGGCCTTGACGCCCGCGATCTCGACTTCCGGAAGGACCTCATCCGTGAAGGTTGACCGAGCAACGCCGGCCACGCTTTCATAGGTCCATTTCGTCCCGACCGTCAGCGGGAAATATTCCAGCGCGGGAGGCGGCGCGCAAAGCAGCGCCGCCGCAAGGGCCATCATTGGGTCGCCTCAATGCGCACCTTGGTTTCTTTGCCGTCCTTGTCCTTGGTTACCACCTCCAAGAGAACGGGACCAAAGCCGCGGGAATACCAACTCGTGGTCCGCATGGTGTAATCCTGGTCATTGATCTTGACCGGACCGCTGGACTCGATGCGAAGGCATTGAAAGCTGCCGGCCTTCACGGTGATCTTCTCGTCGCCGACCACCTTGTATTCGGCGTCGTATTCCATGCGTTGACGGTCCGCCTGGTCCAGAAAGTTGCGGGTCTTCCACGTCGTGCCCACCTCAAGTTTGGCGGGCATCTCCAAGGTATTGGCCTCGATCCGTCCCAGACTTGAGCTGATGGTGTAGATCCCGTCTTCACGGAGCGCCACTTCTTGCGAGCCGAGCACGCTCAACTGACCGGTGCGCGAAATCTGGAAGATCGCCTCGTCGTCCTTGATCTCGATCAGTTTGGCGGTCTGGGTACCGGTGCTTGGCGCCCCCGTTGCATCGCGCGACATCTCCATCGGCGTCGCGTTGGCGTTCGATAGGCCATAGAACTCATAGGCGTCATTCTTGAACTTATCGGGCAGTTCCGCCAGCGTCGGCAGCGGCTTTTCTGGAGCGGTTCCTGAGCTTGCCGTTTCCCCGCCGCTGGGCTTCGCTTGCTCTTCTGTGGTGCAACCCCAGACGGCGCACAGCGTGGCCGCAATCACCAATCCTTGCCAAAACGATTTCATGTTCACTTCCTGTCTTACCCTGACTCTTTATGACGACGAGGTCTCGCCACGCCTCTCACTCAGACATTCCTCAATCACCTTTACGGTGTCCTTGACCAAGATCGTATCCCGCAAGCCGGTGATTTGCAGGCTGGAGGATGCCAGCTCGTGCGCAATGACCGGCGCGGCGACAGCGATACCGTCCACGACCAGCAGCAGCTGGCTTCCGACTCGCGGCTTGCTGTATTGCCAGAGGCGCAAACGGCCTTCATTGCTGAAACCCAGGTCCAGCGTATAGACCGGCTTGCCATCCGGCAACTGGTCTTCACGATAGGACACGCTGTTGATCTGGTTCTCATTGATGACGACGGTGGTGTTTTCGATCACGATTTCTGGCGCGCGGGCGTATTCTTGCAGCCGCTTGGGGTCGATTTGCTGTGCCAGCGTTTGGGCCAGATTCTGCTTGAGACTCGGGTTCTCGAAAACCTGGCGCGCCAGGTTGCGATACTTTCCGGCGATCATCGCGTCGTCAAAGAGCTCCGACGCCAGCTCGCGATAGAGATTCAGATGGAGTCGGGTTTTGAAGTTCTCCAGCACGTAGCCGGTCATGGTCTTGGACGTTCCGTCGGGCTGGGGGATCTTGACTTCGACCGGAAGCTTCAGGACGATGCCGTCAAAGATCGCTGAGGGCCGCACGTAATCGAGCGGCGTTCCATCCAGCTTCATGTTCAGATCCTCTTCGAGTTTCTTCATCAGCTCGGAGTCGCCGTCGATGGCCTTGCGAACGTCTTCGGCCGTCCAGATCACGGGGTCCGGCGGTATGTCGTCGGTGCGGATCTCGTTGAGAACCGTGATCAGTTCCGACAGCGCTTCGGTATCGCCTTGCAGGGTCTTCATGAGCGCACGAAGCGGCAGGCGGGTCTTCGGGCCGCTATCGTCGGATTGACTCTCATCACGGTCGGTTGGGGCACCAAATCGTGTGTCGCTGACCTTTACCAACTGCGCCACTTGGTTGGCGACGATGATCCGATAGCCGGAACGTCGATTGATGCCGAGAAGGGTCACGCGGCCGGGCTCGATCGCGTCGAATTTCTGCTGAAAGGCCAGGCGATCGCTGATAAAGTTCCAGCCGAACCACGCGGCGCCCACCGTCACCGCCAAACCGATGGCCATCTTGGTTGACTTCTTCATAAATGCGCAGGGGTTCCGGCGAATCCGTTCAACCAGGGAACGTCATCGGCAGGTTCCGAAGATTCTACCGATGGATCATTCGCTGGGGTTGAAGTCCGCGTAGAGACGACCGGATATGAGGGCGCAAACCATAGAAATGCCGAGTGAAACTGCCATGCCGGCCAAGGTGGCCAGGACCGGTGACATCTGCAACACCAGCAAACCAATCACGACCAGAATGCCCGGAAGCGTCATCGCACCCATCGCCAGCATTTGGACCAATCCGCGCAGCCCGCGCTGTGTCGGGTCCTCGATATCGGGAAAGAGCACCATCACCAGAAAGCCCGAAGAACACACCACCAAACACAACGACATCGAGGCCAGCAGCGCCGCCAGCCCCCACTGCCACATCGTGGGGCGAAAAGCCAAAGCAAGGACAACCGCGGGCAGCGTGGGAAGAGCCGACATGACCGCCTTCGAAAGAATGTCAAAGAAGGCCACTCTCGTCGGGGTGAACGGCAACGGCTTGAGCAGGTCCACGCGGCGAAGACTCTCGATAAACCCCATCTGGGAGAGGGTTGTCGACGTGGCAAAAGCACACCCCGTGAGGATGACCAGCAGGGTAATGCCTCCGGGATCTGTGACGCGCCCCGACTTAGGCGCCAAAAGAGACATGAGCCCAGAGCCGACGGTCACGATCAGGAACATCAAGAGGATCGCCAAGGTGCCGCGCGAGAGCAGAAAATACTCTTTCCACACGAGTGCCCAAGCGCCGGGCATGTTCAAAAGATGCAGCCATCCTGGCCGTCGCGTGCGTTTTCCGGGCTTGCGCCGGGCCAGTTCCGCCGCCGCGCCGAGCATGTCCCCCTTGCGCTGGCGGTCGGCTGTGGCGCCTCCCTCGGCGACTCTGACGGCCGCCTGGTCATACATCCAGTCGATCTGGGTCAAAGCGAGCCGGTAACCGAAGAATGCCATGGCCAGCAAGCCCATCACTCCAATCGCGGTGAGGATCCACTGCCCGGCGAGGGGTCCCATGACCAGCCAAGAGGCCAAGGTGCCGGAAAAGAACACCGTCCGCAGGACGACGGATTGGCCAAGGTCCATCACGGCGCTGAAACTGAGTCTGCCGTAAAGGTGCAGGAAGACAAACCCCACGGTCGCGGCAAAGACGAGACCCACGGACCAGTTCAGGCGGGCGCGCATCCGGTCCGCCCATACATCACTCCGGTTCGTGAAGAGCATGACCCCGTTCAATACGCTGACCCAGGCCACGGAAAGCAGCATCCAGGCCAACACCGCCGCCGCCATGGCGTCGCCGGGACTCGCAGCCTGGGGAACGTCGCGAAAGAAGGTCCGCCAAAGCTCGCCGCCGGACCTCCAAAACATCAAGATCAAGATGAGCGGAGTGGCCAGCGTGAGCAAGAGCTCCCGCAAAAGACGGTAGAGATAGACCACCCGCGTCGATACGGGTGTCGCGAAGAGCACATCCACGTCCGCCTGCCGAAAACCGGGCTTCTGCGTGCCCGCCTGCGCCATGAAGACCAGCGACAAGAGCGCGAAAATGAAGAACGAAACGCTGCTGAGGATGTTTGTCGGCGGATAATCCAACGCTTGGTTCCGCAAGCGATCGCCGAGTTCAATTCCCGACTTCGACCCAAAGATCCGGCCACCGAGAAACCAGCCGAAGTACGCGACAAAGAAGAGGAGGCCGATCAGCCGCTTGGGATCCTTGAGGGCGCGCTTCAGCCCATTGAGCGACGACCTAAGGCTCAAATACAGGAGCGGTCTCATCTGCCTCCCGGGTGAGTTTGAGGAAGATCTCTTCCAGATTTGCGTCGACGTTGGCCGTCTGTTCGCGCAACTCCATCGGCGTCCCCTCCGCCACCTTGTGACCGCGATGAACAATGATCACCCGATCGCACAGTCGCTCGGCCGTATCCAGCAAGTGCGTCGACACCAGGATGGCGCAGCCGCTGTTGCGGGCTCGCGCGATCTCCGCTTTGACCTCGGCCGCGCCTGCCGGGTCGATGCCGATCAGCGGCTCGTCAAAAAGCAGGACATTCGCTTCATGGACGAAGGCACAGGCAATGGAGAGCTTCTGACGCATCCCTTTGCTCAGCGTGGCCACGAGGTCGTGGCGCTTTTCCCAGAGCATATAGCGCCGAAGCAGTTCCTCGCCGTGGGATTCGTAGCGGTCCAGACGGTTAAAGCACATCGCGATGAAGCGAAGGTGCTCCGAGACCGTGAGCAACTCGTACAGCGAGGGCAGCTCGGGCACAAACGAAAGTCCTTGTTTGGCGGGCGCGGGGTCGACGGGTGGTGCCCCCTTGACCTGTGGGTCAGAAAAGAGCATGTGCCCATTGATGCGAACGAACCCGCCCGTAGGTCGCAGGATGCCAGCCGCACAGCGCATGGCCGTCGTCTTGCCTGCTCCGTTCGGCCCGAGCAGACCAACAATCTCCCCGGGCGAGATGGTGAACGTCAGATGGTCGACTGCACGGAAGTTCTTGTAATCCTTAACAAGGTCGACGACTTCAAGCATGACAAACGCCCGAGCGTAGCACGCATTTGAGTTCGATGAGTGGCCAAACCTGACAGATTGTTTCCATCTTTTCGTCGTTAATGGCCCTCTGGCATATCCACCTGTTAACAAAGGCAGGCCAATCTTCACCCATTCTTAACATCATTTGGGAATACTTCGGGCGTGAACTGAGCCCGGCCCCTTAGGTGCCGGCCGAGGAGCCATTATGAAGCGAGCCTTTACTCTCATTGAACTTCTCGTGGTCATCGCCATTATCGCGATTCTGGCCGCCATTCTTTTCCCCGTTTTCTCCCAGGCCAAAGCGGCCGCCAAGAAGACGGTTGCGACCAGCAACCAGAAGCAGATCAGCACCGGCATCCTGCTTTACACGGTGGACAATGACGACACCTATCCGCGCAATGACGACTGTGTCCCGAACAGTTCGCTCAACCCGGCCCTGAACCTCAACGACTTCCCGGCAGGCGGAATTGGACCGGGCTGCACCGC
Organism: Fimbriimonadaceae bacterium; assembly: GCA_046292875.1. Classification (GTDB taxonomy): domain Bacteria; phylum Armatimonadota; class Fimbriimonadia; order Fimbriimonadales; family Fimbriimonadaceae; genus JBKBQD01. The sequence continues at coordinate 2,672 of JBKBQD010000005.1, read as the reverse complement.
GTTCCCATTCAAGTATCGACTCAATGCCTTCTCGTGGCAAAAGTGGGTGCTGCCTTACATCAAGAACGTTGAGATTTTCGAGCACCCGATGCGCCAGAAGGACTCGGCCCAGTGGGCCAACAATGGCCAGATCAACCTCGGATTTGCCCTCAATACGGCGGTGACCGGTCAGCTCGACACCTACAACCGTGCGCCCACCTTTGCCCGACAGTTCCGCAACTCGTGGCTTGGCGGCACGACGACTTCCATCCCCTCGCCCTCTGAGACGATGCTGCTGCTGGAAATCCCTGGCGCGGGCGTTCCGATGGTTCCAGGCGGCTCCGTCGACTCGCTCGGCATTGGCCCGGTGGTCACCATCTATCCGCCCGCCATTCGCGAGTTCTGGCGCTACAAGCTCATGAAGGGCACCGTGACGGACTGCGTCAATGGCACGCAGGGCACGGAGCCTGATCCCAGCAAAATCGCTTCGGGCGGCATCACCGTTGGCAATACGGACGGCAGCGCCCGGTTCATTCCGGCCGGCCGCTTCCTCGCCCAAACCCCGACCAAGCTGGAGTACCTTGGCGTGAGCGGCGGACCGACGGCGGGCTGGACCTTCCAGAACGACTGCGTGTTCCTTACCGCCGGCAACCTCGGCTTCGTGCTTCCCAACACGAACATCAACTACCCGATGTGGGGCCTGGTGCAGAACTAATGACACGGCTTCGCAGCCTGATGTTTGGCACGATCATCGCAATTCTTGGCGCATCCCTTGTGGGATGCGCCAAAGATACGGTCACGGAGGCCGACGCGCAGAAAATGCGCGAAGAGTTCTCGCGTGAGAAGTACGAAGAAGCCATGATCAAAGCCGGCCGACAGGCCGAGCTGGAAGAGGAAAAGCGTCTGGCCGCCGAACGCGGCGACCAACAGGTCGAAGGTCAGCAGTAACTTTCCTTCTCTTTGCGTGCGCTTGGGTCCGGGACCGTCGCCTGACGTCCCGGACCTTCTTATCTGTCCCGCTTCAGATGGCTCGGACCAAAACCCCCGAGGGATTCCAGAGATGAGCCCCGGAGCGCCAGATTCCCCATTCGAAGCAACTCACAGCACTTGGAGAGGCGACGAACACCAAGACACCTGTCGCGCACCGAGCCGAAGTCCGGGCGCTGGTCAACGCTTCGGTTCTGGCATCCGGCTGGGTGCGGGAAGAGGGGCCACCCACCCCACGGGTCGACGTCAACGGCCGAAACAGATGGACAGCGGAGTTGAAAATCAGTTCGAGAATGAAGTCTTCGCTTACGGCGGCTTCGAGAACCTGCTCAAGAACGTGGTCCACCACCGGTTCGAGCAGACACCCATGGGGCACGCGACGATTCCCAAGACCACTGCCGCAGCACGTGTGATCAAGTTGCCGGCGCAGCTCTAGCATTGCCGCCACCAACGGGCTCGGAGTGCCCTCGAAGCCAAACTCGCCCAAGCATCGGTGATCGACTCTAGGGGATTTCACCTGCGACTGCGCCATCGAGAGTCCCATGAGGTTGACCCTATATCTTTCCGATGGCAGCAACGGCTCAATGTCCGAATCGGTAAGTTCTTGACGCAGTTTGGGAGTGAATTCGCCCCGTCTTTGCGTACCTCTCTGCGAAACCCGATAGAGGAACATCATGGAACAGAAAAATCAACCCCTTGACAAGGAAAGTCTCAAGGCCCTGAGGCGGCCGCCTGCTTGGTCGATCGCGGCCGCCGGACTGCTGGCGGGCGCATGGATCGCGGTTGGCGCAATGGCGCTCGGCATGGGCAAGAGTCCGCAGTCCAACGGCTTCGTGGCGATGGAAATTCGCCGTTCTGGCGTCGAGGCGCGGACCGTGAACCTGCCGCAAGGCGAGCCGGTCGCTGTCAAGAGCCCGACCGGGCTCAGCCTGTGTACTCATGTCGAGCCAGCCGGGCCCAAGCCCGAGCCCAAGCGCCAGGTCACGCCAGCGGCGCCCAAGGTCGACCAACCGCTTGATGCCGAGGACCCCAAAGACAAGGATTTGGAAACGGGAGGAGAGCCGCCGCTCGTTCCTGACGTGCCGTCGCTCCCTGCCCACCCCACCGTCACCTTGGCGTCCATGACACGAGAGCACCTGGCAAATCTGAGTATCGACGAACAGGCCCAAATCGCCTGCGCGATCGAAAAGGCTCTGCAAGGATCCATAGATTCGGCCGAGTGGAGCCTCAAAATGCACGACGTGAATGAGTTCAACCGGGCCTGGTCGTATCACTGGGCCACGAACCGAACGGGCCGCGCGGCCCGCAAGATCAAGTCCAGCGCGACGGAGGCCACCGGCCCCGTCGTCCTCGACGACGCGAGCGCTCCGTAACCCCCTGATCACTCCTCGCGGGTTGGCGGGGCGCTCTCGTACCTTCCCTATTCCAGCCGTCGGGCAATCGCCGCGTCATAGATTTGCCGCAGCTCGTCGGCGTCGGTGCGCATCACCTCTTGACCCCCCACGGTAATCCTCAGCGCCCCCGGACGCCGCGCGAAGTTCCCGAGCCGCTGGAATCGCAGTCCCGCCGTGGCCACCGCGGCAATGAGCGGGGCCTCATCGCACACCGCGACCACCGCCTGACCCGGCGTCTCGCCAAAGAGAATCCCGTCGAGGAGCCCGACCGGCATGAGGTCAGCATCTACATCGCCCACTGCCATCGCGATC
>JBKBQD010000004.1:0-267460 GCA_046292875.1 Fimbriimonadaceae bacterium | reverse complement strand
TGGGTCAGGTCTCCCAGTGCTGACTCGATCGCGGCCTCCCCCATCCCGGCGACCCGGAGCACGCGGGAGACCATCACCTGATCCCCCGCCACCTGGGCAAGGAAGTCACGAACCGGTCCCTGCAGCATGGGCAGGAACTCGCCGGGCGGGCCGGGCATGGCGATGACGACTTTGCCGTCCTTTTGGGCCAAGAGGCCGGGTGCGGTGCCGTTCGGGTTCTCAATGATCCGAGCCGAGGCGGGTCGCCGGGTCTGTCTCAACTGAGAGTCGACCCATGGCAGCTTGCGCGAGGCAAAGAACTCACGGAGGCCCGATTCGATGTCGGGATCAGAGACCAGCTCGTCACCGAGCGCCAGGGCGATGGCCTCGCGGGTGAGGTCGTCTTGGGTCGGCCCGAGACCCCCAATGGTGAACACGACGTCCGAGCGCCCCAGGGCCAGACGCAGCGCCTCGACGATTCGCGCCAAGTTGTCGCCAACGGTTTGGCGGTGCGTGTGGTCAATGCCGAACTCGGGAAGCAGCGCACCGATGGCACGAGCGTCGGAATCGACGATCTGACCCATTAGAAGCTCAGTGCCTATCGAGACGATTTCTGCGCGCACGGCGCCATTCTACGGTGGGTGTAGCGGATAATGCGTTTGGAATGATCGCTGTGTTTGTCTGCCTTGCGCCCGCGCTCGTCCAAGAGCCAACCGTGACCTATCGGACGCCGGCAATCTACGTCAAACAGCTGGTCAAGGAACTGTCGCCGATGGTGGGGCGTCCGCTTTCGGTGGATGCGACACTGGCCAACGCCGCGGTCCTCGTCGCCGTCGAGGACCAGCCGCCGCAGACCGTTCTGGACAAGATCGCCTGGGCCGTGGGTGCGCAATGGCAGCCGCAGGGCCAAGGACTCGTGTTGCGGCGGACATCGGAGTTTGAGCGGGCGGACCTCGAGGCTGAACGCAAGCATATCGTCGATGGTCTTAAATCCGAGGCCGCGCGAATGGCCCGCGAAGCCCTGGAAAAGAGCGCCGCGTCGGACCGCGAGGTGCGCGACCACTTGGCCCTTGCCAAACGGATCGTTGCGGCCGAGCGCCGCGATCGCCAGGCAAGTACCGCTTTCTCCGAACTCAACGAAGCATTCGCCGTGCGGACTCCCGCGGGCCGGGCGTTGCACCAGATGCTTCGACATCTGGACTGGGACAAGATTGGCGCGCTCGATACCGGGCGTGGGTTTGTCATGAGCCCAAATCCAACACGGGTGCAGACCCCGATGACACCGCCGATGCGTGAGGCCGTGGTCGAGGCCGCCGCAACACAGCCGTCGTATTTGGCCCTGCTCAAGTCGGACTTGCCGTACACCATCACGCAGGAAGTCGCGGACCTCAAAGTGACCAACGCGCTCCTTTTCGTCCGCATGAGCTACCGGCTTAGGGGATTAGCCTCGGTTTATCTGGAGCTGTATCTGCTGAATGGATTTTCAGTAGTCGGATCGGCTGAGTTGACCATATCGAGCGAAAAACCGACCACACACGGGGTCGATTGCAGCTGTGTGGCCATCGAAAAGATGCCTTTCTACGGAGAGGCAGCACTGTCGCCTGAATCGAAAGCCTTTAAGGAACTCCGAGACAAAGCGGAAAGGGAGGAAGATGCCTTTTTTCCCGCTAACGCTTTCCGGGTCGACCAGCGCCCCTTTGCGACGCTGTTTCAGTCCGATGCTCTCCTGACGTATGCCGAAAAAGAGCACGTTAACCTTGTGGTTGCTTTTGCAACGAGCGATGTGTCCTACTCGAGTTTGCTCGATCCCGATACCGACCTTCGAAACCACGTCTACGGGACCATCGAATCAGAGCGTTCGGAACGATCGAGTGACTGGGTGGTCGCCGGACCTCGGTTTCCGGTGTATGACTCTCGCCATGCTCTTGAGCCTGCCCTGTATCAGGCATTGATGGGGTTGGAGGGCCAGACGCTCAATCTGGATCAGCGGATCCAGATCGAACGACAGCTGATCGGCAAACAACGGCCCTCTCTTAACTTTGAAGACGACGTCTACGAAGATGAAACGGGATCATGGATGTACTTGCTTTACGACAATCTGAGCCTCGCCATACGCAATCAACTTGCCACGGGCGGACGCCGGGTCATCAGTCAGCTGGGCGAAAACGTCGCCCGTTTCTTGCGCGATGAGCTGTTTTACTCTGGCACCTACCGGGCGCTCGATTCGACCGAACCGACCCACGAAGAGGATATCAGCGAGGACGATGCTGACGAGACCGCCTGGGAACATGAAGCGCGGGAATACCAGTTGGCGAGCAATCTCGGCTTGTCCAGCTTCGGAATGGATATGAGCGATGAGGCAACGCTTGCGCTGCCTAACGGACTGCCGGCCGATGCCTTTATGACGATGACCATCGAAGAAAGCCTGTTACTCACTCCGGCGGCTGAAGGGCAATCGAACCTGAAGCGGTGGGAAAGGTATCCGGTTACCCTGGACGAGATAGCTTGGGCCATAGCCCTCGAAGACAAAGAGTCGATCAGCGGCTACTCCAAGATGTCTTTCCTCATCGGGCAGCAACGCAATATGGACCTTATCTTCCACCTCACTCCCCAATATTCGTATTCGGCCTCGCTGCAAGATTCCGCCACCAATCCCAACCAATCCCCGGTAACGCTCCAAACCTTGCCGGCCCCCATCAAGCGGGACCTCGACAAACTGGTGGAAGAGTTCAAGCGGGACGGCATCAGCAGCCGTCGCTTCTGACATCCGAGGTTTTTCAGCGGTTCGATTCGCCGATTCGCGACGGTTGTGGGCGATGGCGTCCCCGCGCGGTTGACCGATTCGACCGTACAGCACGCAAGGGTAAGCATGGCGATGATTCGCGTCAACCCACCCCTGCCCAACGCCGCGCGGAGCCTCGGCACCGTGATCGACCTCATCGTGCTCCACGCCACGGCCGGCGGCACGGCGACATCGTCGATCCGCTACCTGCGGTCGAAGGGCCTGGGCTACCACTACGTGGTCGAGCGCAACGGCGACGTCTATGCATGTGTGCCGATCGATCGGCGAACCGGCCACACGGGCAGTGGCTTTGGCCCCCATGGCCATGGGGTGAACCACCATTCCATCGGCGTTTGCGCCGCGAATCGGCAAGACGGGGAGGCCTATACCGCCGAGCAAGTCACGGCGATCCATCAGCTTTGTGCGGAGCTTCGATCGCAGTTCCCCACCCTGCGGTGGGTGACGACGCACGGCATCATCCAGCCTTGGAACCGCAGCGATCCCAAGCATTGGAATCTAGCGGCCACGGCAGAGGCATCGGGCCTTGCTTCGTGGAGCCCAGGCAACGTCCCGGCCGGTGACCGGCAGCCCCCAGGGGCCATCCGCGCGCGCATTGGCGGGCGAACGTTCCAGGCTTGGATTTTGGACGGTCGCTCATGGGCGCGGCTGGGTGCAGCGGCTACCGCAGCAGGGGTCACGGTGGCCTCCGCGGGCGCCAACCAAGCAGTGCTGCGGATCGGTTCAGCCACTCGCCAAGCAGCCGTGGTTTCCCTTGGCGGCGACGGACACCTGGTCAAGCTTGCGGATCTGGCCGCGGTAAAGGGGGTTCAAGCGCATTGGGACCCGGTGGCCCAATGTGTGACCATTCCTTGACCTGCCGCGTGGAACCTGCTTTCGGGTAGGGTTCTCAAACAAGTCCATATGTACCGGTACATCTGGCAGGCAGTGCGCGATGTTGGCGATGTTGGCAATGACAAGTGTGATGGGTTCCGTTCCGGAAGTCTTGGTGGACCAGGTCGGATATCGACCGGAAGGCGCTAAAGTCGCGATTCTGCGGTCGAGTCGCGGGAGTGAGGCGGTCGTTCGAAGGAGCGACGGTTCCGTGGCGCTTTCGGCAATCGTCGGTCCGGACATTGAGGATCCCGACTCGGGAGATACGGTGCGTCACATCGACTTCTCCGAGCTCCGGACGCCAGGCCGGTATACCGTCGAAGTCGCGGGTGTGGGCTCAAGCGACCCATTTGAGGTCGGCGATCACGTGTTTCGGCCGGTGCTGCGAGTGGCCATGCGCTCGTTCTACGCACAGCGGTGCGGCATGCCGGTCAGCCTTGCCCCGGATTACCCTGAGTTTCATTATTCGGCTTGCCACACCGAGTTGGGCCACTACCATGTCAGTTCAGGAAAAGAGGGCAGAAGAGATGTCGCCGGCGGCTGGCACGATGCGGGTGATTACGGAAAGTATGTCGTGAATTCGGGCATTACGACAGGGACCTTGCTCTATGCCTACGAGCTGAACTCCGACAAGCTGTGCCGTTTTGATCTCAGCATCCCCGAATCGGGTAAGGCGCTCCCTGATTTCCTTGCCGAAATCAAATGGAATCTCGATTGGATGCTGAAGATGCAGGATGAAGACGGCGGGGTATGGCACAAGGCCACAACGGCCACCTTTCCCGGCTACATCATGCCTCAGGACGACAAAGGCAATTACCTCGTGATTGGCAGTGGCACGACCCCTTACAAGACGACTCACGCCACCGCCAACCTTGCGGCAGTCGCGGCCATTGGGGCTCGGGTCTATCGGCCCTTCGACGCGAAGTACGCGGATCGGTGTCTGCGCGCAGCAGTTGCGGCTTGGGAGTGGCTTGAGCGAACGCCCGACACCGGCGCGTTTCGCAATCCCCCGGGGATTGCGACGGGAGGCTACGGCGAGCCAGATGCGCGCGATGAGCGGCTTTGGGCTTCCGCGGAACTGTATCGCACTACTGGCGAGGAGCGATACCAAAAAGACGTCATCGACCGGGCTGCCATGTGGACGCCATTGATCGATCCACGCAACGCGCAAGGCTGGGCCGACGTGCGCAACATGGGCTGGTATGCCTATGCTTTAAGCAATTGGCCAAGCATCGATACCGAGTTGGTAAAACGAATTAAAGTCGACGCGATCTTGGCAGCGGACGCGATCGCAGTCCGAACCAGTGCCAATGGCTACTTGACACCTCTTCCCGGCGATCAGTACGTGTGGGGGAGCAACAGTGTGGTGGCCAACTACGGGATCATGGTGTGGATGGCCAATCGCTTTCGTCCGAAGGCCTTGTACCGCGACACTGCGATGAATGCGCTTCACTACCTTCTTGGTCGAAATCCTTACGGCGTGAGTTTCGTGACTCGTGTCGGCGCGCGCTATGCCATGCGGCCGCACCACCGCCCGAGCGCGGCAGACGGCATCGACGAGCCATGGCCGGGATTCCTGGTTGGCGGTTCGAACGCGAACCGTCGGACGCCTCCCGCCAAGCAGTGGGTGGACGAGCAAGACAGCTACACCCAAAACGAAAACGCGATCAACTGGAATGCCGCGCTGGTGTTCTTGCTGGTCGAGGCAAGCTAAAAGGGACGAACGTCCCAGAGCACCACGAGGCGAAACCATTTCCAAGCGGCCCGGCGTATCGGCGGCGGAGTGAACACAATGATTGATATGACGCGCCCCACATGGATCGCCCCGGACTCACCGAGTTACGATGCAGCCAGGGCATCCTGGAACCTCACCATTCAACACCAACCGGCCTGGGTGGTCCAAGCCGAGCAAGAAGCCGACGTAATCGCCGCTGTGCGCTACGCCGCGGAAAACCGCCTGCCGCTCGTCGTTCAGACCACCGGCCATGGCAATCCACGATGCGCGGAAGGCGGCGTGCTGCTGGCGATGTCTCGCCTCAATCGGATTCACGTAGACCCAACATCGCATACGGCGACTGTCCAAGGTGGCGCTACCTTTGACCAAGTCATCGCGGCGACCCATCCTCATGGGCTCGCGCCGGTCAGCGGATCTTCGCCCGGGGTGGGTGTCTCGGGCTATCTGCTGGGTGGCGGCTTCAGCCTGATGTCGCGCAAGTACGGCCTGGCCGTCGATAACGTCCGGTCGTTCCGGCTGGTTACGGCGGCAGGCGAGGCCCTTACCGTCTCGCGACATGAAAACCCGGACCTCTTCTGGGCCTTGCGCGGCGGCGGCGGGGCGTTCGGCGTGGTCACGGAAATGGTGCTCGACCTGAAGCCGGTCCCCGAAGTTTTCGGCGGATCGATCATCCTGCCCATCGAAGGTGCGGATGATCTGGCCGGAGTCTACGGAGAATGGGCGGCCACCGCCCCGGATGAGATCACCTCATCGTTCATCCTCATGCATTTTCCGCCCGCTCCCTTTGTGCCGGAGCCGCTCCGCGGCAAGTCGGCGGCGATCGCCTATGCCATGGCTGTGGGCGACCTCGATGCTGGCGCAGCCGCGCTCGCACCGCTAAGGAACACGCCGGGCGTCTGGATCGACACCTTTCGCCGGATGCCCTACACGGAGTACGGCCAGGTCGCCAATGACCCCGTGGATCCGCTGCCCGCGGTCGGGAACGGCGTGCAGCTGGCCGACACGACACCGAGCACGCTCAAGCGTCTGCGGCAAGCCATGGGGCCGATGGACGCTTCGCCGAACCTGCGCCTGGAAGTCCGCCAGTTGGGCGGGGCGATCGGCAAAGTCTCCGCGAATGACGCGCCCGTCAGTCACGCCCGACAGGCAGCCGGCATCGCCTATCTGCTCGGCGCCGTGATGGGGCCGGCAACGCCGGGCGCCATGAACCAGCAGGCGCGCGACGTGTTTGCTGCCATCCAAGATGTGGTGGTCTCGCCTGGTCCGCTCAACTGGGTGGGAGAAGCGCACGTCGACGGGGACAAGGTTCGATCGGTTTATCGCAGCGCGGATTTCGAGCGGCTCCTGGCCATCAAGCAGGAGTGGGACCCCCACAATCTCTTCTCGAAAGCCGGTGTAGGGCTCTGTATTTGAGGCGATGCCTGCGCATGGAAGACCCGATCGCGCATAATTCGCAGGGTTTTCCATGCCAGGCACGTTTCATTTGTCGGTGGTGGCTCCCGATCGCTCGGTGGCCGAAGAGACGGTGACCTCCGTCGTTATCCCGGGCACGATGGGCTATTTCGGGGTGTGGAACGGTCGCTCGCCTTTTGTGAGCGCGATCAAGCCCGGCATTCTGTGGTTCCAGACGGCGAGCGGCGAGCAGCAGCACGTTGCCGTGGGCGGCGGCTTTGCCGAAGTGCTGCCCGATAAGACGACGATCTTGGCGAACCACGCAAACCGCGCGACCGACATCGACGTGCAGCACGCGCGCGAGATGCTCGAATCGGCACGGCGGGCGTTACGCGGCGAGGACTCCTCCCTCACCCGGGAACAGGCCGCGGAGCAGCTGGAGATAGCGATCCAGTCACTGAAGGCCGCCGGCCACAAGGACTTTTAGGTCCGGCCTCGGGCGCGGAGCGCGCCGCACCGCTGCTCGATCTGGCGAACGTGCCGCTCGTTGTGGTCGCTGATCACCTTGAACCCGTCGGCGACGTTGAGTTTGAAGATGGGCAACGTGGGATTTGAGAACTTGCCCTTCATGATGTTGCGCCCCTTGGCCCCTTCTGCCAGGGCAATGTAGGCTTCGTGGTTTTCATCCCAGCGGTCCACGACCTCGCGACCAAACATCGGCTTGATCGGCACCATGCCTTTGGGCGGCTTAGCGTTCGAGTCGGGGCCGACCGCCTTGATGAGCATGTTGCCGAACCAGGTGTGCTTGATTTCGGGGTTCTGGCCGGTCGGGAGTTCAAAGATCACATTCGCCATGGCGCGAAGGTAGGGGCCATTGGCAAGGTTCAAATGTTCGATGACTTGGTAAGGACTCCACTCGCCTTGGGGGGTCTTTGTGTTGAGCGCGTCATCGCTGAGGTCCGCGATCGCTCGGTGCAACCGCTCCTTGTGCTCCTGTGCCTTTGACCGACATTGCTCAAGGAATCGATCGGTATTCATGTCTTAGCATACCGGTCTTGCCGCATCGCCCGGCGAACCATAGCCAAAGGGTCATCGCCTCGCCACCCAATGAGGTTCGAGCCCGCGAGCGTAGAGATGCTCCTGAAGCTGACCCAGATGTATCCCCAAATGCCGAATATTGAGAATTTGATGGTCTAACTTTGGGATGGGATACCAGTCAAACCCGGACTCTTTCGATGAGAAATCGATGGCATCGATCCAATGTTCGACATGAGCATCAACCCAGTCGATGTATTCGGCAAGGTCAGATTGAGTCAGTGGTGTGACATCGGGGGGCATGCCTTCTTCGTCGTCATCCCAGAGCACTGACCCATGGGCGATGTGCCGATCCCACGGCGCGAAGTCTTCGTACCGGACCATCAGGTAGAGATGCGTATAGAACACGGCGTGATACGCGATGCGCCATAACGTCCGGGGTGGCTGGCCACAGGTCGCTGACCAAAGGTCGTCGGGACACATCAAGACGCATTCTCGCAGCATCGCCAGTCCCGCACGGTACTGGCCCTTCAGGGCGGCAGGCAGATCCACGAACGGGGTTTACCCTGCGATCACGCGCCGCGGCGCTCCAAACGAAACTCTTCGTGTACCGGCCGACCCACGTAGGTTCCCTCGACGCGGACGACCAGACGCAGATCCTCGCCGAGCCGATAGACCAACCGCGAAGGCATGTCGCCGACGAGATTGTCGAAGACGGCTTCCTTCTCTCTCAGCGCGCCAAGGACCAACTCTGCCGTGGTGCGCTCTGGCCACGTGACCTTCAGGACGATGCGACCGTCCTCACGCTCTGTGAAATCAAGATACTCGCGATGGACCAGCTGACCATTGATCACAATCCGGCTGACCCCAAGCAGACTGCCGCCGTTCGGGCGCATAAAGCACTCTTCCAGCTGGCCGTTGCGATACGGGCCCTCCCAGGTGCCGGTAAGCCATCCCAGTTCGAAGATGCTATGTTTAGTCGGCTTCGCGGAGATCGCGCTCATGTCCCATCCTTGATGCACAAGCGGATACGAAGAAACAAGCGTCTGGCGACGCCAAAGAGACGACAATGCTATTCCATAGCAATCTGATGCAAAAGCGGCAAGGTTAAGTGCGCTCTTACAGGGCCTTGATGAGCGAGAGCGCGCCAGCACGGTCCAGATACTCATTTCCAAAGGGACAGGCGGGCATGAGCAGGCACTGGGGGCAGGCTGATCCGCAAGCGCAGTTCTCGAGACGTTCCTCGGCCACGCGCAGCCAGGTCTCGCGCATCGCAAAGAGCGACTCGGCGACCCCCGTTCCACCCTCCGCACGGTCATAGATGAAAAGGGTCCCGTGCGGCGCTTCGGGAAGTTCGGTGTACCAGCAGGAGCCGAGATCCTGACGATCGGCGCCGGCCACGACGCCGGCCAATCCCAATAAGGCATGTTCCAGCGCGTGCAGCGAGGCAACCTTCGCCTCTGGGGCGCCGCCGTCCGGCAGGTCAAGGCGAACGGCGATGGTCATGTACGTTTGAGACAGGGCCGCGAGGTCATCGACGGCGATCAGCTCATCCGTGCTGAGGGAGCGTCGGCCACTCATTTTCGCCGTTTCCGTGACGCGCACGGTCTGGATGCGAAACGCTCCCTCAGATGCAATTTCAAGTTCAGGGATGGCAGCAGACTCGATGAGCGGAAGGCTGTAAACGTCTGTTTTCGCAGGCAGCAGGTGGGCAAGGTCGTCTTCGACGCTTTGGACCGCATAGGTCTCGCCGCGCACCAGAATGACGGCTCCGGGAAAAACGCGAAAGCGTCCCATCGATCGGTCCTCCGTGCCGATTTCCTCGCCGTGAACCAAAAGCCGTATCGGTGTGCCTCCTGTGGTCCGGAGCGAGACGGCGCGTGTCGGCGACGTGTGAGACGGGAAGTAGAGCCGACCTCCCTGGGCAACCAGCGCGCCTTCCTGCTGTGCGTCGGCAATGACGCGATCAGCATCGGGCCAGAAACGCTGCTGATCCTGCAAGTCCATGGGCCGCTCGGCACAGGCACAGAGAAGATGTGAGCGAAGGATTTGGGGGTTGGCCGTTCGGATGGGCACGATCTCGCTGCTAGTCAAGAGGCGGTGCGGATCTTGCAGGAAGTGGGCATCCACCGGGTTGCGATGGCCGATGAGCACGGAGAGCGAAGGACGGGCGCCGCGGCCGGCTCTTCCGATCTGTTGGCGATAAGAGGCAACTCGTCCGGGATAGCCGTTGACGATCACGGCATCGAGGTCACCCAAATCGATGCCAAGCTCCAGCGCGTTGGTGGCCGACACGCCACGCAAATGCCCCTCGCGAAGCCGCTTTTCGATCTTCCGGCGATCGGCGGCTGTGTAGCCGCCGCGGTAGCCTTCCAATGCGTCGGGGTCGACGGTGAGCCGATGACGCGCATGGTGCAGGACAAGTTCGGCGGACGCGCGGGCAGCGCTGAACGCCAGCGTCTTGACCCCGGCGGCGGCGAAATCGGCCAACAGTTCTCCGGCGAACTTGTTCACGGATGACGCTGCCGGAGCCGGGAGGTAGGCATGGACGCGTTCCGGCTGCGGAGCGTCGTCGAAATTGATGACAACGGGGCTCCGGCCGATCAGGGCCGTGACGTGGTCCTGGGCGTTGGCCAAGGTGGCGCTCAGCGCGATCACGCGCGGCTGCGCGCCATACCACTGAGCGAGCCGAAGCAGCCGCCGCAGCACATGCGCCACGTGCGCGCCGAAAACGCCACGGTAGGCGTGCGCCTCATCGAGCACGATCCATCGCAAGCGCTTGAGGAGCCGCTCCCAGTGTTCGAACCCGCCGAGGATTCCGGCGTGGAGCATATCGGGGTTTGTTAGGACCACATGCGCTTCGATGCGAATGGTGGCTCGCCGGGCTTTCGGCGTGTCGCCGTCAAACGTCGCCACATGGAACCCAAGCGGGGCGGCGAGCGCGTCAAAAGACCGAAGTTGATCTTGCGCCAGGGCCTTGGTGGGATACAGATAGAGGCTGCGACAGGACGGCTCGGTGAGCGCGGTCTGGAGTACAGGGAGATGGGCGCAGAGCGACTTGCCGCTGTTGGTCGATGAGGTGATGAGGACGTCAGCCCCGTCGAGGGCCGTCTCGGTGGCGATGGCTTGGTGCCGATAGAGACCTTCGAGGCCGCGCTCCCCGAGGGCGGCAGTCAGACGAGGATGAAGCCGGGCCGGGGTGGGAACGAACCTGCCTAGTTGGGCCGGCTGGCGTACGATTTGGGGATCAAACGGTCGCAGGATTTCGAGCGCGCGCTCAACGGGCGTCATGCCTGAGCGTCGTCGCGGTCAAAGTCGTCGTCCAAGGAATAGTTGGCTGCCTCCTCCAATTCTCGCTTCTTGTCTTTGCGTGCGGCGACCTTCACGAAGAAGATGGTGGCAAAGAAGAGCAGGGTCATTGGGACCGCCATCATGAGCATCGAAAAGAGGCTTGGGTCGGGCGTGATGATGCCGGCAAAGATGAAAATCACGACAATGGCCTGCCTCCAATACGAGGAGAGCGTTTCGGGGGTGAGCACGCCGATGCGCACCAAGAAATAGAGGATCAGGGGCAGCTGGAAGGCGAGCCCAAACGCGCCGAGCATCTTCAGGGTGAAGAAGATGAGCTTGCCTTGCTCCTGATGCAGTTCCGTACCCTGGAAGTCGGCAAGGAACGAGGCAAAGAAGGCGAAGACGTTCGGCAGGGCGATCCAACACATCGTCACACCGAGCGCGAAGAGCAGCACGCTCAGCGGTGCGACAATCCTGAGGGGCCGCTTCTCCGAAGGTTTGAGCCCCGGCGCGACGAACCCCCACAGTTGGAGAGCGACAAAGGGCAGCACGAGCATCAGGCCCAAGACAAAGGAGAACCGCAGTTTGAGCATGAACGGCCCGGTGAGGTCGAGCACGATCGTTTTGAACTCAATGTTCGGAAGACTGCGATGGACCAGCCCATCCAGTTCCGCGTAGACGAACGGCTGCAGGTACCAGCCAGCGATCCAGCCAACGAGCAGCAGCGCGGCTATGCGGAAGATGCGAGTGCGCAGCTCGTCAAGATGCTCGACCAACGTGGCGCGAAACTCCTCCGGATCCTCGGAGGAGTTTCGCGGCTTCATCGATTTGCTGCCTCGAAAGGAGACGGGCATTCGATGAATAGATTACATTAGTTGGCGAGGCGGAAGGACTGGAGAAGGACGACGCGCTGAATCATCGTCTGGTTTCCACCGGTCGCGCGCCCTGCGCCACGACCGAAGCCGCCAGCGCCGGGGCCACCCATCTGGCCGACGCCGCCGCCAGGCCCGCCGGGAGGCGGGGGAGCACTTCCAGGTCCGAAGCCGCCACGGGGCGGGCCACCCGGAGGGCCACCAGGACCACCCTGATAGCCGCCAGGAGGCTGACCGATACCTTGGCGAAAGTCATTGCTGCCGCCGGGACCAATGCGGTTGGCTCCGGCCGCACCGCCGCCACCCGCGCCGGATGCGCCGGCCATTGAAGGTCCGCCGCCGGGGCCACCGCCAAATCCGCCTTGTCCGGCACCGCCGCCTGCCGCTGGGGCCGCCGCTTGTATCCGGGTATCGAAGGTAAGTTCTCGATCAAGCCGGATTACCATGCCTTTGTCCAAGGCGAACCAGATGTTCTCGACAATCTTCTGCGCTTCGTTGATTCGCTGGCCCGAGGCGAGTTGTGAAGCCGCCTGCTGACCCTCGGTCGATCGAGCGCCGACATCCAGCGTGTGGCGAATCAGCGCGCAGGGATGGCCCATTTCCCATTCCACACGAACAAACTCGCCGCGAGCGATGATCTGCTCCGTGATCTTTTCCTGCTCGCGAAGGTTGTTCATGTCGAGCGCGCCGAGCTGGAATCGCGTCTGCCAGGAATCGCCCGGCCGCTGTCGCCGCTCGGGGAGCGTCGGAAGCGGATAGGCGGCAAAGAGGTCCGTTCGGGACTCGGCAGAACTGCCCTCCATGGGGTAGTAGATCGGCGCCGAGCCGAATCGCTCCAGACCCGTGGGCGACACCCGCATGTACAGCGGGTGCATTTCATACAGCTGGAAGTAGCGACCGTTTGGATCCTGCACCGTTCGAAGGAAGGCGCGCGGCTTGCCTTTTTGGGGCAACGGCTGCATGCGGATCAAACCGTCTCCATCTGGGAAGCGGTTGACAACCTCGTAGGCCATGCGAAAGGCCTCCGATTCCATGATCGTTTCAGAGGCTCGGCTGCCCATCTGGGCTTGAGCCGTGTTGATTTGCGAGAACGACACGCGCTGATTCAGATCGTAGATGTATTCGGCGCCAGGCTGGAAGCGGTAGCGGAGCAGCAGGCCCTCGTCGGGGATCGCAATGCTTGCGCTGTTTTCAACCGTGACCTCCACTTCGGACTCGTCGACCTTGCGGGAGCCGCTGCCCGTGTCCTGGTACATCACGACCTTGATAGTGGCGGGCCCGTCTTGAATGCCCCGAGCTTTGGTGTCGAGCTCGTAGACGTAGAAGTTACCGACGGCGTCAGGAACCAGCGCCTCGACGAACTTTCCGTTCACAAACACGCCGATGTATGCCCCGGTCGGGATCGCACCCTTCGGAATCTGAACTCGGACAACTTCCTTCACCTTGGACCCGTCGGCGGGCCGTGCAATGGTAAAGGGCGCCTGGGCAAAGGCCGTCACGACCAACCCGGCGAGGATCAAAGTGCTGATAAACCGTCTCATGGTTTCCTCGAAAGACGCTGCTGAGCCAAATGCGTCCTCGACTCATTATGACGTTCACTGCGCTTCGTCAGGTCACATTTCCGCCGGTCAAAGTTCGCGAACGACAGTCATAATTCCCCGCATCGCGTGACACACGCTCTCTCCCTTGAAGGATTCAACCCCGAGCAGGCCGAAGCGGTGGCTTGGCCAGGGGGGCCGCTCCTGGTCTTTGCCGGAGCCGGATCAGGCAAAACGCGCGTCATCGCCGGACGAATCGCCCGACTCATTGCATCCGGCACCTACCCTTCCCGGATCCTGGCCGTCACCTTTACGAACAAGGCCGCGCGCGAGATGCGCGAACGTGTCGAACACATGGCCGGTGCGCCGACCCAGGGGCTGTGGATTGGCACGTTCCACGGCATGTGCGCGCGGATGTTGCGGATGGACGGATTGCCGGTTGGAATTGACCCGAACTTCACGATCTACGACGATGCCGATCAAATGCAGCTGGTCCGTGAAGTGCTCAAGGAAAAGAACCTGGACGAAAAGAGCTTCCAGCCGCGGTCGCTGCTCAATGCCATTTCGAACGCGAAGGAGAAAATGGTCGCCCCCAAGGCATACGCGGCCGGGGCCGACGACTTCTTTACGCGCGTGGCCTCCGAAGTGTACGAGGCGTATGACGCACGGCTGCGCAAAGCCGGGGCCCTCGACTTTGACGACATTCTCTACTACGCCGTACAACTGCTGGAAACTCAGCCAGATGTGGCCGAGCGCTATCAAGAGCGATTTGTCCATGTGCTGGTCGACGAATACCAAGACGTCAACCAGGCGCAGTACCGGTTTGTGAAGCTCATCGGCGCCAAGCACCGAAACATCACGGTGGTCGGCGACGACGACCAGTCCATTTATGCATGGCGTGGCGCCGACGTCGGGCTGATTCTGAAGTTCGCCGCGGACTATCCTGACGCCAAGGTCGTCAAGCTGGAGCAGAACTATCGCAGCACGCAGACGATCTTGGGCGCCGCCTACGAAGTCGTTCGGAAAAATCGCTCGCGGGCCGACAAACGCCTCTGGACCGACAATGGGGCGGGTGACAAGATCGAGATCACCCTTGCCGGCACCGAGCAAGAGGAGGCGCGCTTGGTTGCGGACGCGATCATGCGCGAGCGGCGCGATGGGCGCCGATTTGCCGACTGCGCGATTCTTTATCGCACCAACGCCCAAAGCCGTGCCTTTGAGGAAGCGCTGATGACCCTGCGCATTCCTCACGTCCTCGTTGGCGGCGTGCGGTTTTATGATCGGAAAGAGATCAAGGACATGCTGGCCTACTTGCGGCTGACCTTGAACCCCAATGATGACGCGGCCTTTCGGCGGATCGTGAACGTGCCGGCACGGTCGATCGGTCCCTCGGCGATGTCGCAAATCGAAGCCTGGGCGGCGGCGCGGTCCGGCTCGTTGTTTTCTGCGGCGCGTGATCAGGGATTCCTCAGCGGATTGGGTCGCAGCGTGGGAAGCAAGCTCGCCCGCTTCGTTCGGGCGATCGAGGAGGCCGCAAAGCTCGCCCAAAACGGGCCGGTGACGCCGGTCCTGATTCACCTCCTCAATGAGTCGGGCTACTTGGACATGCTGAGGGAGTCCCGGACCGAAGAGTCGATCGGCCGGCTGGAAAACTTGCAGGAACTGGTCAACGTGACGACGCGCTACGACCAGGGTGACGAAGTGTCGCTGGTGGGGTTTCTGGAAGGCGCGGCGCTCATCAGCGATGCGGACACGATCGAGGAGGGGGGAGACGCGGTGACGCTGATGACCCTGCACACCGCGAAGGGGCTCGAGTTTCCGGTGGTGTTCATGGTCGGCATGGAGGAGGGGGTGTTCCCCCATTCGCGCTCGCTTGGCTCGGACCGTGAGGTCGAGGAGGAGCGGCGACTCTGCTATGTGGGGATGACCCGGGCCAAGGAAAAGCTGCACCTCTTCCATGCGCACCGTCGGTCGATTTTCGGCCAGCCGTCGTTCAATCGAAGGTCGCGGTTCTTGGACGACATTCCCTTGGAACTCGTGCAGAGTTCGGACGGGATGTCGCACCTTTTTGCCGGGGGCATGGAGATCCGGGCTGACCGCGACCGGGAGTACCGCGTGATCGAATCGGCCACGCCCAAGCGCGAGGAGCCGTGGACGCCGCCGTTTCAAGTCGGCCAGCGGGTCCGGCACGGAAAGTTTGGCGAGGGCGTGGTGATTGCGTGTTCGCCTGTAAAGGCCGACGTCGAAGTGACGGTCGCCTTTCCCGGGGTGACGGGAGTTAAGAAGCTGCTGCAGAGTTTTGCGAAGCTCGAGCCGGTGCTGTAACGAACGTGGGAACCTTTCTCTTGCGGGGGCGGTTTAACCCTGTGATCGGCCGCGAACCGTGCGGCTGGGCGCGATTTCTGAAAAAAGTGCCTGTTGGCCCTTGACAGCGCTCCACCGACCTGGTATCATCCGATCTTGCCGCTGGGGCTCCAGCCCGAAACGGCCAGCGTAGAGCTCTTTGAAAGTTGCATAGCGTTTTTGTGATATCAAGCACCGAGCTTGATGCGAAAGTTTGCATTAAGTTTAAGCTACAAAGGGTGTGCGATGAATGCCTTGGGACAAGACGCCGAAGAAGGACGCGATAGCGGCGAAACGCTCCGGGGAGCTGCACAGAAGTGTTGATCCGGAGGTATCCGAATGGGGAAACCCGGCAGGGGTATATGCCCTGTCACCCACATCTGAATACATAGGGTGTGTGGAGGGAACCTGGTGAACTGAAACATCTAAGTAACCAGAGGAAAAGAAATCGAAGAGATTCCGTAAGTAGCGGCGAGCGAAAGCGGAAGAGCCCAAACCGATTGGCTTGCCAGTCGGGGTTGTAGGGCCATCACTCTGTCCCTCAAGTCGAGCCAAGCGGTTCGGCTTGCGGGATAGAGAAAAGGAAGTGAAAAGTTAAGTGGAAGCGCATTGGAACGTGCCGCCATAGAGGGTGAGAGCCCCGTACACGTAACTACTTTTCACATTTTCAGATGGTCCCTGAGTAGCGCGCAACACGAGGAACTGCGCGTGAACCCGCCCAGACCACTGGGTAAGGCTAAATACGTCTTGTCACCGATAGCGAATAGTACCGTGAGGGAAAGGTGAAAAGAACCCCGGGAGGGGAGTGAAATAGAACCTGAAATCGCATCACCTACAAACAGTCAGAGCACAATGTCCGGAGCAATCCGGTCAGGTGTGATGGCGTACCTTTTGCAGAATGAGCCTGCGAGTTGTTGGCGTCGGCAAGGTTAAGGCTTTTAGAGCTGGAGCCGGAGGGAAACCGAGTCCGAATAGGGCGTCAAGTCGTCGTCAGCAGACCCGAAACTGCGTGATCTAGCCATGGCCAGGCTGAAGTGGTGGTAACACACCATGGAGGGCCGAACTCATTGACGTTGAAAAGTCTCGGGATGAGCTGTGGTTAGTCCGGTGAAATGCCAATCGAACGCAGAGATAGCTGGTTCTCCCCGAAATGCATTTGGGTGCAGCGTTGTGTGTTGTGTCTAGGGGGTAGAGCACTGAATGGGCTAGGGGTCCTACCAGATTACCGAACTCAATCAAACTCCGAATACCTAGATATAAGCGCAGCAGTGAGACGGCGAAGGATAAGCTCCGTCGTCAAAAGGAGAATAGTCCAGATCGACAGCTAAGGGCCCTAAACGTGAACTAAGTGTGAAACGATGTGGAGTCGCATAAACAGCCAGGAGGTTGGCTTGGAAGCAGCCATCCTTTAAAAAGTGCGTAATAGCTTACTGGCCGAACGTGATTCCGCGCGGAAAATGTAAGGGGGCTAAAGTTCACTCCCGAAGCTTCGGGTCCCAGTTTACTGGGGCGGTAGGGGAGCGTCGTGTACGCAGCGAAGCCTGAGCGTAAGTACAGGTGGAGCGTCTTCGAGTGAGAATGCAGGCATGAGTAGCGATAACACAGGTGAGAATCCTGTGCGCCGAAAACCTAAGGTTTCTCCGTCAATGTTCGTCAGGCGGAGGTTAGGCGACATCCTAAGGTGAGGCCGGAAGGCGTAGCCGATGGACATCTGGTTGATATTCCAGACCCAGGCGCGTGAGCAATGGAGGGACGCTTCTCAAGGTTCCATCCCGCACTGTTGGTAGTGGCGGGCTACGAGGAGGCTGGGCCGGTTGAAAGATCGGCGGAAAGGCTGAATCGGGGGAATGAAAGCCTTCGGGCAGACAAAACTGGAACTGAGGGGGGCCTAGAAAAGCTCCTCAGCATATTGCGCGCCTGTTCGTACCGCAAACCGACACAGGTAGGTGAGTCGAGGAGACTCAGGCGTTCGAGAGAACTCTCGTTAAGGAACTAGGCAAACGGGCCCCGTAACTTAGGGATAAGGGGCGCCCCGCAAGGGGCCGCAGCGAAGCATCCCAGGCGACTGTTTACCAAAAACACAGGTCTCTGCTAAGGCGAAAGCCGATGTATAGGGGCTGACGCCTGCCCAATGCTAGTAGGTTAACAGGAGGTGTTAGGAGCAATCCGAAGCACCGAATCGAAGCCCTAGTGAATGGCGGTCGTAACTCTAACGATCCTAAGGTAGCGAAATTCCTTGTCGGCTAAATACCGACCCGCATGAAAGGCGTAACGACTTGGGAACTGTCTCAACGAGAAGCTCGGTGAAAATGTAGCACCCGTGAAGATGCGGGTTATGCGCAGTAGGACGGAAAGACCCCGTGGAGCTTTACTACACCTTAAGGTTGTAAGTTGGTTGTATATGTAGAGCGTAGGTGGGAGCTTCGGCACCAATGGAACACCACCCTTATGCTTCTGATTTACTAACTCGGTCCCTGATCGGGATTGAAGACAGCCTTAGGCGGGTAGTTTGACTGGGGCGGTCGCCTCCTAAAAGGTAACGGAGGCGCCTAAAGGTGCACTCAGGCTGGTTGGAAATCAGCCGTTGAGCGTATAGGTATAGAGTGCGCTTGACTGTGAGACAAACAAGTCGAGCAGGGACGAAAGTCGAGCTAAGTGACCCTCTGGTAGTGCGTGGGCACGCCAGGGTTCATCGGATAAAAGCTACCCCGGGGATAACAGGCTGATCTTGCCCGAGCGATCATAGCGACGGCATGGTTTGGCACCTCGATGTCGGCTCGTCGTATCCTGGGGCTGAACAAGGTCCCAAGGGTTCCGGAGTTCACGGATTAAAACGGCACGCGAGCTGGGTTCAGAACGGCGTGAGCCAGTTCGGTCCCTATCCACTGTGCACGCAGGAAACTTGAGAGGAGTCGCTCTTAGTACGAGAGGACCGGAGTGAACCGACCTCTGGTGTACCAGTTGTGCCGCCAGGCGCAGACGCTGGGTAGCCACGTCGGGCAGTGATAAGCGCTGAAAGCATCTAAGCGCCAAGCACACCTCAAGATGAGGTTTCCCATCGAAAGAGTAAGGCCCCCGGAAGACTACCGGGTACATAGGTCGCAGGTGTAAGCGTGGTAACACGTTCAGCTGAGCGATCCTAATAGGCCGAGGGCTTAAAACACACCATATGCAACATGAGCCTCAGGCTCGGAGCTTATATCACAAAGACCTGTGCAACTTTCTAAGCGCTTTGCGCTGTACAACCAGTTTTCTATTCGGGTGGCCGTAGCGAGAGGGAAACACCCGTTCCCATCCCGAACACGGCAGTTAAGCCTCTCAGCGTCGGAAGTACTTGACCCGCGAGGGTCCGGGAGATATGAGCGCCGCCCGGGTAGAGTTTTTAGACCCCGCTCTTTGCAGCGGGGTCTTTTCTTTTGGCCATGCTCAGAACGTCTCGAGGTGAATGCGCTTCCAGCCGCGTGTCGTCTTGATGTACAGATACGCGTCGTCGCAAGCGATCTGGCCGACCTCGCCCCGGGGGTCGTTCGTGGAATACGCCGTGAAATGGCCGTCAATCATGTCAGCGAGAGTCAGGGCTCTTCCCTGCTCGTCGGTAACCTGGCCCCCGGGGCCGGCCGCCCATGCATGACCTTGAGTCTCGGACATCGTGTTCGATCAGTCCGACGGAAGGCCGATTTGCGGTCGGCCTCTTCGTCGAGACCGCCTCCTTACTTCAATGTACGCCAACTTGGAGCAAAACGCAACGTGCAGGGTGTAGCGCATCGGCGTCCCGTGCGTATCCATAATCAGAACACCGAATGTTTTTTCTTGGCAAGTCCAAACGGCATCCTCATCTCAGCGACTTCTTGCTTCGCCGCATCGCGCAATCGCCCAGCAAGAAATGGCGGCCCAGCTTCCAGCTTCTTGCTCCTGCGATCGGAATCCTGGCGACCGTCTTCATGGTCATCTTGCTCATCGGCCTGGGCGCCATCACGGGCAACGCCGTCAAGGCCGTTATGCTGACCCTCGGCATGGCGATGGCAGGCTATGGCGCGTACATCGGCTACCGCTACCTTGACGATATCAAGCCCAAGACGCCGGAGGAAATCTTTGAGCATGAAGCCCACAAAACGGCCACGCATCTCCACAACCTCATCGAGAAGCGCCGTCTGCACCGCGATGTCAATCCAGCCGTTTGCAGCCTGCTCGAAGAGGCCTCGCGCCACTGGGCCAATGCCGTGGCAACTCTGGAAGGGCCGATCTGGCGCAATCCTAGCCTACCGCTCCACTGGCAAGGCATCCGTGATCAATCGCGCCTCGCTCTCGACCAAGCCATGAGCGAACTCCTCGTCATGTTTCGACACCTGGTGCCAGCCGAACCGGGTAAGTGGAGCGTGCCCGACGTTGTCGGTGAGGTCATCGATGAGCTCTATCCGAAAGGCAATGCGCAGGTTTATCACACCATTCCTGCCGAATTCGAACCCGCAAGGCGGGTTGCGGAAAAGGTCAAGTTGCTCGCAAATGCCGTCGAAGACGCCTCTGACCGCATTCAGTTCGAGGAGAGCGAGGCATTGGCCGGCTCGTCCGTTGTGGCGATCGATCGCGTGCTCGGTGAAATGAGAATGATTCAAGATGCCGAGCACGAACTGAGACAAAACCTCGGCCGCTAAGACCGGGACAAGTCCATGATGCGTTGGGTGAGGCTCACCTTGACGCTTGGCCACTCTTCGGCGATCACGCTGAAAAACACGGTGTCGCGGTGGATGCCTTCGTGGGTCAGCAGGTGACGTCGCAGCGTCCCTTCCTCGGTAAACCCGAGCCGTCGCATCGCCGCCAGACTTCGGGCATTGCGGGCGTCGGTCTTTAGCTGAACGCGAACACAGCTCAGGGTCTCAAAGGCGTGGGCAAACATCAGGAGCTTCATCTCGGGGTTGAACGCCGTGCCGCGATACGCCGCGTTGAGCCAGGTGTAGCCGATCTCCAGTCCGCTGTCTCGTGGTCGAAAGTCGTACATGCTGCTGCTCCCTACCGCCTGCCCCGTAGCCCGATCGATGACAACGAGCGTCAATCGCTCGGGCAAGCGCGGGAAGTCGTCAAGGAATCGACGAAAGTCATCCTCGGAGTCGCCAACCGGAGGCCAGGGATAGTTGCGAAAGGTGTCGGCGTCCATGCCGGCAATGAGATCGTTGTAATGCCGCTGGTCCAGCGTCTCCAGGCGGATGAGGCCCCCTTCCAGCGTTACCGGATGAATTTCGAACATCGGAGACGGCACGCGCGACCGGGAATAGGGAGCTTGGTGGGCCCAGGTAGATTCGAACTACCGACCTCACCCTTATCAGGGGTGCGCTCTAACCAACTGAGCTATGAGCCCGGGCCGCAAAAGAATACCCGAACCCTCCCAAGAGAAGGGACGTTCGGACGTGACGGCGAAAAACGGACCTATGAGCCACCTCTCCCGTCGTCAACTGCTGGCTGGCGGCTTGGCCGCCATGGCTGCCCCAAACCTGAGGATTGCTGACGATCTCGTGCAAGCAGGCCCACGGAAAGCGCCGCTCGCCATCAGTAGCGGGAACGGACTGAGGGCAACCGAGATCGCGATGGAGGAACTCAAAAAGGGTGCGGACACCTTGGATGCAGCCGTGGCCGGCGTCAATGTCGTGGAACTGGATCCAAACGACACTTCAGTTGGCTACGGTGGATTGCCGAACGAGCGGGGCGTCGTCGAACTCGACGCCAGCGTGATGCACGGGCCGAGCATGCGAGCCGGCGCCGTCGCGTCGCTCCAAGGCATCAAAACGCCGTCGAGCGTGGCCCGTCTGGTGATGCGCCATACCGACCACGTGATGCTCGTCGGGCCAGGGGCTTTGGAGTTTGCGAAGCTCTTCGGCTTTCAAGAGGAGAATCTCCTTACCGATCGGGCGCGCAGGGCTTGGCTGCAGTGGAAGACGCGGTTGAACAAGAACGACAACTGGCTCGACGACGAGCAGATTGGCGAGGAGTTTCCGAACGCGACTGGGACGATCAGCTGCCTGACACTCAACTCCGCTGGCGACATGAGCGGCGTGACGACCACCAGCGGCCTGGCCTGGAAGATCCCGGGGCGGGTTGGAGATTCGCCGATCATCGGCGCAGGGCTTTACGTGGACAATGAGGTTGGGGCGTGCGGCTCAACTGGCCGAGGTGAGGCGTGCATCTTGGTCGGCGGGAGCCGCATCGTGGTCGAGAATATGCGGCGCGGCATGTCGCCCCGGGAGGCGGCATTGGATGTCTTGGAACGCGTCTGCAAACAGACGAAGGCCGCTCGCCTTCTTGCGGCGCCGGGCCGACCAAACTTTAACCTGAACTTCTACTGCCTGAACAAGAACGGCGACTATGCCGGCGCCGCGATCTATCGCGGACCGCGTTTCGCCGTGAACGACGGCGAGCGCAACCGTCTGGAGACTTCGGCCTATCTCTACGAGTCGGCCACCGCTTAGGAAACTGCCGGCGCTGGCGTTTCCTCATCGGCATCGAGGTCAAAGTTCGGCGGCGGCTTGCGCAGTTTAAGCGCCTTCATCACGCGGTGCCAAAAGAGTTGGTTCTTGGCTTTGGCGGCCAAATGGCGTGCTTTTTGGATTGCTTTGTCCGTGGGCTGTCCGTTATCAAGTTCATAGCCCAGGACACGCATCGGCTCGGCCAATGACGCTTCAACGACCTCCAACTGTTCGGGAGTGATTTGTTTGCGCCACTTGGTGAGCGAGTCGGTATAGACCGGCATCGTCGTGCCCATTTTGTGCTCGCTGCCCTTGGTAAAGCCGAGGTCGGAGCGCTTATGGAACTCCAGCATGGCCGGTTCGAAGTCAATGCCGAGGTGCTCGCAGATTCGCCGAAGCTGCGTTTCGGGATCGGAAACGAGGTCTTCGTAGCGCACCACGAGGTATCGGCTTGGCTCGGCGCGCTTGGTGGCTTCGAGGTGCCGGTCAGCGGCGATCTTCCACTTCTCGACGGCTCGCATGGGGTTGCCGCGATAAACATTGCCAAATCCTTCGACCTTAAGCCAGGAGGTGATGACCGCACGCGGGTCCCGCACCAAGTGAATGATCTTGGCATCGGGCAGTTCATCGTAGATGTCCCAAAACGCCACGACGTGCGCGGGGGTTTTTTCACCAATCCGTGGTCGCTGGGCCTTGCGCCGGAGCGACTCCATCATCGCGAGGAAAAGGTTTGTATAGGAAAGGGGCGCTTGAAGCGCGATCGTGCGGACGTCCATCCAATCGAACTTCATCAGGCGCAAGTGGCGATGCTTCTTAGCGCGTTCGATCGCCGCGTCAAGCTGTTCGGGAGAGTTGAGTTCGCCGATCGCCTCCTTGGAATTCGGCACGAAGTCATTGAAGTAGTGCGACTCGCCGCGAACCGCGATCTGGCTGTGCATATCCAGCATGACCTGCAGCAGCGTGGTTCCGCAGCGGCCGCTGCCGACGATGAAGAACACGTCGCGAGCCACGGGGGCCAAGGGGCCAAAGTCTTCTGTTGAACGCGTTTGCATCTCCGTGACCTCTTTCTTCTTGGGTGGGACCGCCCAAGGGATGGCCCGCTTCATCACTTTTCGAAGCGGTCCTGGCGCGCCTTGACCAAAAAGCTTCAGGACCTCAACGCCTCTCGGACCGAGGATGGGTTTACCCAATACTCGCAGAATCAAGGTTCCACCGATCACGTACGTGGCAAAGCCAATGAGAAGGATCCATGGTGCGCTGAGACTGGTCTGCTGGAGGCCATAGGTGACCGGCCAGATCAGAGCAATGATGGCGAGGGTAAACCGGACTCCGGGCAGGTGTGAACGAATCATCTCGAACCACGTGAGGCCCGTTTCCTTGAGTGCCAGCCGGGTAAGGCCAATGTAGTTGATCGTCAGTGAGACGTTGAGGCCCCACGCAGCGCCGACCAAGCCGCCGTAATACGATCCAATCCACGAGCAGGCAACGACACCCGAGGCGTTGACAGCCTGTTGGCGGACACGGTCCCAGTTGCTGCCCCGTGCCTTATTCACCGTATCGGCCAACCGGTACGTGCCTCGGAAAAGCTGAAGCGCCACCATGATCTGAAAGAGCACGATGACTTGGTCCCATTTGGAGGTCCCAAGCCATGTGTGGATGATTTCTTTGGCTTGGATAAACCCGAAGGCGGAGAGCGGCAAGAGCGCGATGGTGTAGAGAACGATGGTTTGGGAGAACATCGTTGCCAACCGCTCGCTGCTTTCCTGTACGCGGGACATTTTGGGGAAGAGCACCTTTTCCATGGCCCGCCCCATGAGGTAGGCCGGGCCCTTGAGGAGGGTGAATGAGCGAGCATATAGCCCAAGTGCGTCGGCGCCAAGGACTCGGCCCACCACAAAGCGGTCGGCGTTTGAGCCGGCAAACGCAAGCATTTGCGCGGCGGCAAATCGTCGCCCAGTACCGCTGATCTGCTTGTGGATCGACCAGTCGAACTTAGCCCCAAGCCATCCCCTGAGGACCGGCGCCATCATCAGTGCCCGCGTGACCGACTGGACCACCATGCCCGCCGCGATGGAGTAAGGCCCCCACCCCCTCATCGCCAAGGTGATGGACGTAATGATCATGAGCGTATCGCCGACGAGGACGTCGGAGAACGCAATCCGGCGATAGCGTTGTTCACGCATCAAGAGGCCAAAGGGAACTCTGGTGATTGATGCAAGAAGGAGGGTGACCGAAACGATGCGCATCACATTCGCCAGTTCATTCATGCGCATCATGTCCTGGACGATGGGTGCAGCGAGAAACACGCTGCCCGATATCAGGATGCCGCTGAATACGGAGTTGTAGAAGGCGACCGTCGCGTGCCGCTTGTCGAATTCAGGTGTCTGGATGATGGTTTGCAGCATTCCCATCATCGTGAGGACCATTCCAAACTGATTGATGGTTTGCGCGATGGCCACAACACCAAAGTCCGCCGGGGTGAGAATGCGGGCCAGGAACATCGTCGCGACAAGCTGCGAGATGGTGCGCATTCCCTCGCTGCTCATGGCCCAGAGGCCGCCTTTTACGGCGCCCTTGCCCGCCTTTTTCTTCTTGTTTTCGTCGTCGCTTTCCGGGAGGTTGCGATCAAACAGGTCTTCCATGTTGATGTCGATGTCGCCGATCGTGAAACTATCGTTCGAGAACCTTGTGGATTAAAGCGATGTAGCCCGCCATGGATGCCTCTTCGGTAAAGTCTTGGGCTCTGGCTCGCAATCGAGCGGGATCGTGCGCCTCTCCAAGCGTTTGGCAGATCGCCTCGGCCATGGATCTCTCGTCTCCAACAGGGACGAGACGACCGTACTTTCCGTTCTCAAGGATTTCGCTCGGTCCGCTCTTGCAGCTTGTCGAGACTACTGGCGCACCGCACGCAAGTGCTTCGATCACCACGTTGCCAAGGCCCTCGAACGCTGAGGAAAGTACAAACACGCCGGCGCGACTCATGAACGCAAATGGGTTGGGCGTGAAGCCGTAGAGTTGAGCAACGTCTTGTAATCCCAACTCGCGGATCAGCGCTTCGAGGTTTGGACGCTCGTCGCCTTCACCCAGGATGAGCAGACGACAGTCAATGCGGTTCCGAACGAGGGCGAATGCCCGAATGAGCGTCGCCTGGTCTTTCTGCTTGTTCAGGTTTCCGGCAGTCAGAACAACGGGCGGTTCGCCGTCATTGAACCAGGGGTGTGCAGGGTCTTCGTATTGCTTGGTTGCGATCTCGTCGCCAATGACAGGGTTATAGATGACGTGCGTTTTGCTGAGAGGCAGGTTGAACTGGGTCGCCAGGTCATCGCGCAACTCCGATGAAATGGCAACGATGGCGTCCGTCATTGGCCACAGGCGACTGGCGGCAATCGGTAGCGCCTTGAGCATGGAATGCCGTGAGTGCGTCGCCAACCCTTCGACATCGTTGCGCTGTACGATGATCAGCTTTGGCTTCACCTTCGCGAACATGCGCGCCACCACGATCACGGAATTGAACAGTTGCTGATTCGTGATGACCACATCTGGTTTTCGCTGATTCAGGTGACGGATAGCAGCTCGCACGGATTTGAGCGGGCTCTTGGACCCCACCGTTCGAATGGGGACCCCAGACGGAATCACCCTCATGTAAGGTCCTTCGTTTCGAGACACGACAGCATCAACGTCGTATCCGGCGCCAACCAGACCTCGAATGAGTTTGGTGCTGGAACGCTGGGCCCCACCCCCAGTGGCCGAAAAGTAGACACTTAAGCGTGGCTTCTCGCTACCGATCGAAGTGACCCCCTTGCCAAGTTAGTTCGTTCATCCACTGCACGCTATCGAATGGGCAATCCCATCAAGTTTCGGAGGGTGTCATCTAGAACCAACTTCGCCCCGATCTTTGAGAGGTGGTGGGAGTCGTAGTAAAGCAACCCCTCTTCATTGGCCGTCTTGCACCGGCCGCCCTTGGTCTGTTCGCACAGTATTTGTTCAGGATAGACTCGAACTAAGTTCGGCGAGTCCGGTATAGCGTCGAAGCCTTCGCGGATGAGATGGCTTCGCTCCACCCATCGATCGTAGCTGCTGGTAACCGATCGTCCCATTCCCAGTTTGTCCCGCTTGTACGTCTCAGTGGGAACGTCCCACCCAACTTCAACAATGGGATAGATGAGCACAACACGGATTCCGCTATCAACCAACTCTTGGATGCTTGACTTGTAGATGTCAACCATCTTGTCCATCCGCTCTTGGCCCGTAAGCTTCTTGCCTTTTGGTTCAAAGCGCATCGGCAAGTTGCCAGCTTCAATGCCGCCTTCCTCGTTGTCGTACCTGCTGTTATTGACATAATAGGGATAGCGACCCGTGATAATCACATTCTTGATATTAAGTCGCTGCAGTGCTTCCCGCACTTCTTGACTAAATTTCGAACATTGGTTCGGGCTTCCGGCGCCATACTTCAGAACTCCATCGCCATAACCACAGGCGCCGTGTGTGAACTGAACGCCGGACTCCCCAGCCTCCGTAAGGTTCTCCTCGAATAGCTTTGAGAATGATGCTGCGTGACTGTCGCCAATCAAGGCCCAAGTCGGCGGTTTCGCGGCATTTCCAATAACACAGGGATTATCGATTGGCCGTTCATGACAACCCTTGCCGTTAATCGTTAACCGCGTGCCTCCACGGTTATTGGTGGCTTGAATCATCGCGCGAAGGTCTTTCGGCAAGCGGCTCGGGATTCCATTACCGAAGTGGAGGGCGAGACCGATGGCAAGGCATCCGGCCATCCCCAGAGCGGCGCTCGTCCAGATCCAGCGTGTTGGCACGACCTTTGCGCTACGGAAGGGGGTCTCAACGTACTTCCATGCGAGCGATGCGATGACGATGGAGATCGCCATGAGGACCAAATACGCGCCCATGCTCGGCTCACCAACGGTGCCGAGCCGATAGAACACGAAGATTGGCTGGTGCCACAGGTAGAGCGAGTAAGAGATCAGACCGATAAAGACGACCGGCTTCCAAGATAAGAATTGAGAAGCAACGCCACCGTTCCGACCGTGCGCGATAACCAGCATGGTGCCGACGATGGGCACGAGGGTGGGCAGGCCCGGGTGGTGCGTTTCGAAGTTGAACACGGGGATGCTGCCGACGATCATCAATAGGCCCAGGAGAGTAAGCAGCGGGCTGTATTTCGATTGCGCCGGACCCTTGTAGATTTCGTTGTAGGCGATGATCGCACCGGCAGTGAGTTCCCATGCGCGGAAGGGCAGTAAGAAGAAACTAGCCGATGCATTCATCGTTGTTCCGATTTGGGCTGCCGCGAGTGAAAGAACAAACACCACGATGAATACGGGAAGCATCGCCTTCTTGGCGAACTTCGCAAGAAAGATCATGACGACCGGGAAAATGAGATAGAACTGCTCTTCAATCGCAAGACTCCAAGTATGGATCAAAGGCAGGTACTCGGCGGCTCGGCCAAAGTAATCTGTCTTGTAGTAGAAGAAGACGTTTGAAAGGAAAGTGACGGTAGCCACAATGCTTCCGCCGAATTGCTCAAGATCCCGTGGCGTCATTAGCATCCACGCCACTGGGACACACGCCAGCATGACTAAGGTGAGCGCAGGCAGAATGCGGCGTGCGCGCCGCTCGTAAAACCTTGCAAAGGAGAATCCTCGATCTTCGATGTCTCTTAAAATAATCGAAGTAATCAAGTATCCACTAATCACAAAGAAGACATCGACACCCAAAAACCCGCCGGAAAACCCTGGGAATGCGGCGTGAAAGAACAAAACCGGAAGGACGGCTACGGCGCGC
Organism: Fimbriimonadaceae bacterium; assembly: GCA_046292875.1. Lineage (GTDB taxonomy): Bacteria > Armatimonadota > Fimbriimonadia > Fimbriimonadales > Fimbriimonadaceae > JBKBQD01. The sequence goes on along the minus strand of JBKBQD010000004.1, from coordinate 239,345 downwards.
AAACCATCGACTTCTGGGCGGTACTTGATATTGGACATGGTAGGCGATTCCGTTGGTTCTGTCAGTTCCGTATGGCGGCTACCGCATCAGGCAATTTGCTGTGCATCAATAGTTTGGCGCTGCGCAGTTTCATGACACTGATGTTGGGACTGCTGCAGCTGTCTTGATTTGGTACCAATGAGACAAGTCGCGGTCGATGAGCTGCTCCAATAGGATGACGTCATCACGAAAATATGCTCTTACCTCCGCCTCAATATCGGGGGGCAATGGAGTTCGATCCGCTGGCTTTGCGGTGGACATCACTTTGTCCATGATTTTCACGCGATGCTTGAGTCCAAGCGCCCGAAAAACCTTTCGCACAGGATTTGGTAGTCCCAAGACCATTTTGCCAACGGGGTTGTTCCCATGTTCTTTGGCGGCGTTCTTGATCTCAAAGTCGGTCCTGCCGTCGTCCGGAACGCCAAGGAACGAAAGAACCTTTCGGTATTCGGCGCCGGGGTCCTTGCGAAAATCGTCAAAGAGGATGACGTGGACCTGATCGCGATCAAACAGGTGAAGGAGACGCTCGATGTGCCTGCCGAGCATCCCGAACGAGCGATACTCCAATTGCACGGGGTCGGCTTTGCGAGCTGTCTTCGGCCAGTTGCGCCCTTCCGCGCGGCCAACGGAGACGCGCCACGCGTCGGCGAAAGTAGGCTGGTCCTCTTGCACGCGGTAAACGTGGTGCCGATACATGGAGTAAACGAGGTCAACAGGATCGCGAAGCATGACGACGATCCTTGCATCTGGCGCAAACGCCCTCAGTCGCTCCAGCGCCCCAGGCGAATGCAAGGTCGTCGTTGAACCCTCGCCGACCACGGCATGCTGCGGCCCAGCGCCTGCAAAGAGCCTGAGATACGCTTCTTCAGTTTGCGCGTGGCGCATCTCGCGGTGCTCAGCAAAGAAGTGCGGTTCCTTCTCTGGGCTCATGTAGATGTTCGGATGAGTCTCCAGGTACGCATTCAGAGATGTCGTTCCACACTTTGGCGCTCCGATGATGAAGAAGTTCGGCCTTGGCATTGGCAATGGGTGCGCGGCATCGGTGAACAACAACGGCCACTTTGAGCGCGACTGAATTATAACGTGTTCACTTAACAACCGTCGAAGGATGATTGGGGCCAGCAGGTCACTCGGCCCAAAGGCCCACACCATTTAAAAAGAATACTTGACAAAGCCGATAGGAAATAGTCATATAATAGGATGATGCTATCAAACCGCGCGAAATACGCCACGCGGGCGTTGGTTGAGCTGTCCCTGCACTACGACCGGGGGCCGGTGGCGATCCCAGAGATCGCCCAGCGTCAGAACATCCCGGTCAAGTTCCTGGAGCAGATCCTTTTCAACCTGAAGCTGATGGGGTTCGTTCAGTCAAAGAAGGGGCCAGGTGGCGGCTACTTTCTGTCTCGATCACCGCGCGAAGTGATCCTTGGCGACGTCGTGCGGGCGATGGATGGCCCCGTGGCTCCCATCAGCTGCGTCAGCGTCTACGGCTACCAGGAGTGCGGCTGCCCCGACCCAGAGACCTGCGGTCTCAAGCGCGTGTTCAAAGAGGCGCGCGATGCTATCGCCAACGTCCTGGATACGACGTCGTTTGCCGACGTCATCCAGGTTCAAACGCAACTCGAAGCGCTCAGCGAGGAGCCTCCCGCCCTTCACCCCACGGACTCATAGCGCATTGCCGTTTCCGGCGGCGCAGCCGGCCCACGGAGGAACCAACATGAAATCAACCTATATCTTCGGTGCGGCGACCATCGCCCTTGCCCTCTCGTTCAGCGGCTGCGGCTCGGATTCGGGACGCTTGAGCGCCCAAGAGGGCCCGCCGCGGCTTCGGCTCGGCCACTTTCCGAATGTCACCCACGCTCCGGCGCTCGTCGGCTTGAGTGAGGGGATTGTCGCCAAAGAGATTGGCGACGACGCTCGGCTTGAGGTCAAAGTGTTCAATGCCGGACCTGCAGCGATGGAGGCGCTGCTCGCGGGTGAAATCGACTTGTGCTATGTGGGTCCGAGCCCAGCCATCAACACCTTCTTGAAATCAAATGGAGAGGCGTTGCGGGTGGTGTCTGGAGTCTGCAGCGGCGGCGCGTCGCTGGTGGGGACCGCGACTTCCGGTATTCGCAGCGTCAAAGACCTGGCTGGCAAAAAGGTAGCCACGCCGCAGCTTGGCAACACGCAGGACGTTTCGCTTCGCTACTTCCTGAACCAGGCTGGGCTGAAGACGAAGGACAAAGGGGGCGAAGTCGAGGTGCTCCCTGCGCAGAACCCGGACATCCTCCAACTCTTCCTCACGAACAAAATTGATGCTGCCTGGGTCCCGGAGCCATGGGCAACGCGCATCGTCCAAGAGACCGGCGCCGTGCGGGCCATCGACGAGCGCGACCTATGGCCCAATCGCCAGTTCACGACGACTGTCCTGATCGCGCGGACCGAGTACATGAAACGTCACCCGGAACTGGTTGAAGCCGTGGCACGCGCAAATGCCGAGGCGATAGCATGGGTCCGTGACCACCCTGAGAAGGCCAAAGCAGCCACCAACAACGAACTGCGGCGCCTGACCGGCAAGCCGTTGCCAGACGCGCTCCTGGACGAGTCCTGGGAATGCATGGAGTTCACCACGGAACCCAATCAGGCTTCGCTTAAAGCGTTTATGCGCGCGGCCGCCGAGGCGGGCTACTTGCGCAATCAAGCCCAGAATCTCGACGGTTTGGTCGACCTTTCCGCGTTGAAAAGCGCCAAAAAGGTGGCCCCATGAAACCCGATCCGCTCGCCAAGCTCTCGGTTCGCAAAGTCGTCAAGCGATTTCGCGGTTCGGCAGGCACGGTGACGGCCCTTTGGGACGTAAACCTTGACGTCGGGCACGGTGAGTTTGTGATCCTTGTCGGGGCCAGCGGCTGTGGCAAGTCGACGCTGCTCAACATCGTGGCGGGCCTCGATAAGGCCGACGAAGGCGAAGTGCTGATGGACCAGCGCCCCGTCCGGGGGCCCGGCCCCGAGAGAGCCATGGTGTTCCAGGATGGGGGGCTCTTTCCCTGGCTAACGGCAGTCAAAAACGTCGAGTTCGGACTCCGGCAGATCGGTTTGAACAAGGCCGAGCGCCATGAGCGCGCGATGCATGCCCTCGAAACGGTGCATCTTGCAAAGTTCGCGAACTCCTGCCTGCACGAGCTTTCGGGTGGCATGCGCCAGCGCGTAGCCATCGCTCGCGCGCTGGCAGTTGAGCCTCGCGTGCTGCTCATGGACGAGCCGTTCTCGGCGCTCGATGCCCAGACGCGCGAAGACCTCTACGTTGAACTCCAGCGTATTTGGGAGCGCACGGGTGCCACGATTCTGTTCGTCACCCACAACGTGCGTGAAGCCGTGACCCTTGGCGACCGGGTGGTCCTTCTCCGGCGACCCCAGATTCAGCTGGGGGGGCCAGCTGCCGAGCTTCAGCCGTCAATTCAAGCGCAGTTCGACATCGACATCATGCGCCCGCGACACATCGACGACATGGACGTCGCCCGCATTGCCAAGCAAATCTCCCTGGCCCTCAAACATGGGCACGAACACATCAACTTTGAAGAATATGACCTTGATCACGAGCAACTTGAGACGCCTCGCCTTCTTCGTGGGCTTGGTGGCCCTGTGGATGGCGGTCGCTAAAGCCGGCATTTGGAATCGCACCCTTTTTCCCGACCCCCTTTCGGTTTGGGAAACCCTTCGGACGACGTTCTCTGATGGCTCAATGTGGATCGCCATCAAGACCAGTATGGCGCGGGTCCTTTTGGGATACAGCCTTTCGCTGGCCATCGGTGTGCCGCTCGGCATTCTCATCGCGCGGGTCAAGGTGGTGGATGACACCCTCGGCGCGCTGGTGGCCGGATTGCAGACTTTGCCCAGCATCTGCTGGCTGCCACTGGCTTTGTTGTGGTTCGGCCTCAACGACAGCGCCATCATTTTTGTGATCGTGATGGGGTCCCTGGTCAGCATCGCGGTCGCCGTCCAGGATGGGGTGAAGAACCTGCCGCCCAACTATGTTCGCGCAGCCCGGACGCTGGGAGCACGGCGATGGTCGCTTTACACACAAGTGCTGCTGCCGGCCTCGCTGCCCGCCATCCTTATCGGGGCCAAGCTGGGCTGGGCCTACGCCTGGCGCGCGCTCATGTCCGGAGAGCTGCTGTTTGTCAGCATCGGGCTGGGGCACATGCTGATGATGGGTCGCGAGTTGGCAGACATGTCCCAAGTCATCGCCGTGATGCTGGTCATCATCGCGATCGGCGTGCTCACCGACAAGGTGGCCTTCGGGCAAGCGGAAGCCCGGGTCCGCCGTCGCTTTGGACTGACTGCCTCATAGGACTTTGTGCCAAGCGCTCATTGTTAAGGGTAGTTTAAGTCATGCTCAGTGACGTTCCTGCAGGCACTCCGGCATACCAAGCAAGACCTGTGATCGAGATTCGGGAGCGATTTGATCGCAGGCTCGATCGGGACTTCAGTTCCCTGGGAAACGACAACACCAACCTTGCCTACAGCCGATGGCGTATCGGGGGCGAGTCAGAGGATCGCGAGGGCCGGAAGCTGCGCGTCGTCTACCAGCTGTACTGGGACATTTCGAAGCGCCAAGGTGGACCAGAGGCTTCGTCGCTGCGATCAGACCTCTACGAAGCGTCGTATCTTCTCCCCATCGGATCGGCAGAGGTCAAAGCGGGCCGACAGGAAGTCGTCCGGGGTGACGGCCGCATCTTGGGAAACAGCGATTGGGGAACCGGCCTATCATGGGATGGGCTGCGGATCGATGCGGGAGCCGTGGAGGCCTTTATCGGCCAGATGGGCGCTTCGAGTCGCGCCAATTACGAGGTCCGCATGGGTTATCTCGGCTACACGTGGGACCTTGGTCAGACCACGGCTCTTTATACGGTGAACGGCCGATCCGTACCCGAAGACCGAATCTGGGCCTTGGATCACTATTGGACCGGGCGACGTGGGCAATGGACCTTTTGGATGGAAGGAACGGTTCAAGGCGGCGAGCGGAGCGGCAAAACGCTTTCGGCGTTTTCCGGCTTTGGGCGGGCACAGTACCGGGCAGATCCAAAGTGGGCTGTTCACGCGGAAGTCGCTTTGGCCTCTGGCGGCGAGTCAGCTGGCCGGTCGTCATCGAATGACCCGCTCTTCATGTCGACACACAACCGCTACGGCGTCATCGACATGCAGACGAATCGGAACTTCAAGGGCCTGAACCTGGGGGTGACCCATACGCCCGATCCCAACGTGAGCGTTCGCCTCGACTATTGGAAGTTCTATCTTTACGACAAGACGGACGGCTGGTTCGGGACGTCCGGCGCCATCAACCCTCGCGTTGGGGGGCTTTATATCGATCCAACTGGGGCGGCGGGCGATGACCTGGGCAGCGAAATCGACCTGTATGGGACCTTGAAAATTGCGCCAAACCACGAGTTGCTGGCAGGCGCTTCGGTCTTTATGCCCGGATCATTTCAGAAGTCGTTCAATCCAGGCACATCGCGCAACCAGTACTGGATCTATGCCCAATGGCAGGTGAAGTTCTAGGCTGTTAGCGCCGCCGGAAGGAAGTCGCGCCAGGGAATGCTGGGGTCCCCAACGACCAAGAACCACGGGTTGAGCAGTTCAGCCCGGTTATACGTGAGCCGCTCTCCCTTCGTGTTCACGACGGTTCCCCCTGCCTGTTCCACGACCGCCTGAGCAGCGCAGGTGTCCCACTCCATGGTCGGTGCGAGGCGAGGGTAGAGGTCGGCCCGCCCATCGGCGACCATACAGAGTTTGAGCGAGCTGCCAAGCGAAAGGGTTTCGACCGCGGCATAGCGGGTCCCGGCAGCGTCGATCATCGCCTGCGTCTCGGGCGTGTTGTGCGAAAGGCTCGCAACGATTCGAATCGTGTCGGTCGGCGCGTTGGCCACGCGGATCGGCCGATCCTCCCCGCGATCCACCTTGATGGCTCCGACGCCTTGGGCTGCGGCAAAGGTGGTGTCGATGGCGGGCGCATGGACCACACCAAGAATAGGGACACCCTTTTCGACCAGCGCAATGTTGACGGTGAACTGCCCATTTCTTTTGATGAACTCCTTCGTGCCGTCGAGCGGGTCCACGACCCAGAGACGCGACCACCCCTCGCGCTCCGCGTAAGGCGCGGCCTTCATTTCCTCAGAGAGAATCGGTGTCGTCGGGTCGATGGCCTTGAGTCCGGCGACGATCGTGCGGTTCGACGCGAGGTCGGCCTCGGTCAGCGGTGACTTGTCGTCTTTGTCTTCGGAGGAGAATTCCTGGGCATAGACCTCCATCACGGCTTTGCCGGCCTTGAGGGCGACGTCGACGACTTGATTCAAAAGGTTGCGATCGATATTCATGGGAAAGAGTTTCCGGTGGTGCGGTTTCGTGGCGGATGGGCCAAAGAGCTAGTTTCCTTCGCGGATCCAAGAGACGAAGCGACGGACACCCTCGTCAAAGGGGGTGCGTGCTTCCATCCCCAAGAGCCGCTCCGCCTTCGTCGTATCGGCCCACGTTTGGGGGACATCGCCCGGTTGTTCCGGCTGCCAATCCAGCTTTGCCTCGACGCCGGTTGCGGCTTCGATGGTGCGAATCATCTCCAGGAGGCTCACCGTTTGGTTATTGCCCAAGTTGATGATTTCATAATCGCTACCGTCGTAATCCATGGCGGCACGAACGCCACGCACGATGTCATCGATAAACGTGTAGTCCCTTCGCGTTTCGCCGGTGCCAAACACGGGGATCGGCTTGCCATCAAGAATCAGCCGCGTGAACTTATGAATCGCGAGATCGGGCCTCTGGCGCGGGCCGTAAACCGTGAAGAATCGCAGCGAAAGGAACCGAATGCCATACAGATGGGTGTAGACGTGCCCCAGGAGCTCCCCGCTGACCTTGGTCGAAGCATACGGACTGATCGGCAGCAAAACGGTGTCATCTTCCCGCCAAGGGACGTTTGGGTTCACGCCATACACGCTGGAAGAACCGGCAAAGACAAACTGCTTGACGCCGCGCCTCTTAGCGAACTCCAGCATGTTTTGCGTTCCGGCGACGTTGACTTCGTTGTAGCCAATGGGGTCCTGGATGCTCGGTCGCACGCCTGCTCGAGCTGCCAAATGTACGATCACGTCAAATTCGCCCGGCAGAAGTTCACCCAAATCGTGCGATAAGATGCTTTCCCGCACCAGTTGATAGTTCGGGCAGCTTTGCTGAGGGGCGATGTTACGTTCCTTGACGACCGCCGGATAGAACGGGTCGAAGTTGTCGAGAACGACCACGTCCCAACCCCCTTCGTCAAGCAGTCGATCAACGAGGCTGGAGCCGATGAATCCCGCTCCGCCCGTTACCAGCGCTCGCTTCATCGGCCGATTCCGACGTATTCCATTCCGTGCCGACGCACGTCCTTGGCGCTGAGCATGTTGCGCGCATCAACGACGAGGTTGCCTTTCATCTTCCCGCGCAGTGCCTCCCAGTCCAGGTGCTTGTATTGGGCCCAGTCTGTAACCACCACCAGCGCATCGCACCCTTCTGCCAAGTGCTCGATCGAATCGGCGTAGGTCACGGGCAGGTTGGGATGCTGCTCTTTGCAAACGTCCATCGCGACCGGATCGTGTGCTCGGAGCACCACGCCGCGGTCATGCAGCAACTCGATGAGGGTCAACGCCGGAGCGTCGCGAAGGTCGTCCGTGTTCGGCTTGAACGCAAGGCCCAGAATACCGATCGTCATGCCGCGGAGCACTTTGAGGTGGCGCTGCAACAGGTCCACCACATGGCGCCGCTGACGCAGGTTCATGTCGATGGCCGACTCGACAATCTTCATGGGGTATTCGTACTTATTGGCCATCGCGATGATCGCTCGGGTGTCCTTGCCGAAACAGCTTCCGCCCCAGCCGATGCCCGCGGCAAGGAACTGGGCGCCGATACGCGTGTCGAGGCCAATGGCTCGTGCCACTTCCGTGATGTCCGCTCCCACCAGCTCTGCCAGGCCTGCGAACTCGTTGATGAAGCTGATCTTGGTCGCCAGGAAGCAGTTCGCCGCGTACTTGGTCAGTTCGGCGCTGGTCGTGGTTGTCGTGATGAGCGCGGGCAGCTGGTACCGCTCGGGGCGAGGCGTGCTGGTGGGCGCTTCAAACGACTGCTCCAGCAAGCCCTGATACATTTCGCGGAGCATATTGACGGCCCACTGCGTGTCCGAACCGATCACAACCCGGTCGGGATACAGCGTGTCGTGGACCGCACGACCCTCGGCCAGAAACTCGGGATTGGACGCAATGGCGACCTCGGCTTCAACGCCGCGCTCCGCGAGGCGACGCGCCACGATGCCCGCGACGTGCTTGGCAGAGCCGATCGGAACGGTGGACTTATTGACGATCACGATGCGCGCGCCCGGCTGGATGCGGTCGGCAATGTCCTGGGCAGCGCTGTCGACGTACTGAAGGTCGGCATCGCCATCGCCTTTGGTTGGGGTGCCGACGGCGATGACCACGACGCTTTCACCGACCAATTCCGGCATCTGAACCGTGTAGGTCATGTTGGGTGCCGCGCCAGCCATGAGCTCGTCGAGTCCAGGTTCGTGAATGGTGGGGACACCCGACTTGAGCGTGTCCACGATGCGCGGATTCTTATCGACACAGGTGACGCGGTGACCGAGGTATCCAAGAGCCACGCCGGTCGTCAGCCCGACATAGCCCGTTCCCACAATGTTGACTTGCATGGTGAAGGGTTGGAACCGCGCGACGGACCGCCGCCGATGCCATCGCAATTATCCTGACTTCAGCCCCATATCTCTCAATCGGGGAGCCGAGTGGGACTCTTGACTTATCCTTTGGATTCGGCGAGGAACCCGGCGACATCGCGCGTGAGGTCCGCGAGCGAGGTCTCGTCGATGTACATCATGTGACCCGATTCGTAGTAGCGAATCGCGACATTAGATCGCACTTCACGATCCAGACCCATATGGCTAAACGTATACTCAGTGCCAAAGTAGGGCGTAGCCAAGTCATAGAAACCCGAGGCAATCATCACTTTCATGTACGGGTTCTTGGCCATCGCTTGACGAAGCGCTTCGCTGGTATCGGGAGGGCCTTCTCCCGCACTGCCCCAGTTCCAAGGTTTCTTGACGCCGTTAAAGATGCAGTACTCCATGTCGGTTTTGTAGCCCAGCTTGCCGCGGAGATAAGTGGCAAACGTGGACATGTAGGGGCCCATGATGGACGACATGCTGGGGTCATGTTCGATCTTCTGTCCCGTGTGATCGCCGTCGATGCCGACGAACCGGCTATCCAATCGCCCGACGGTGCGACGCTTTTCACGAAGGAGTTCTTTGCAGAACCCCATGATCTCGATGCGCAGGTCGCGGCGATCAATAAAGTCTTTGCTGAGACCTGTGAAATCGTGAAGCCGTTCGATGATCTCTTGACGCTTTTCATCGGGAAGCCGATCTCCTTGCAAGAGTGCCAAGGCATAATCGGTTAAAGCAAAGCGTTCCACTTCCTTCCGCAGGTCATCGAGCGTGGCGAACCGGTCGCCCAACTGGCCGTGATACCACGCGGTCGTGGCATAAGTAGGCAAAAAGAGAATGTACGGTAAGTCGTTCCCTTTGTAATTCCTGGCCGTCGTCCAGTTTAGAATCGAGGAAACGAGAACGATCCCGTTAAAAAGGATGCCTCGTGGAGCGAGGTGCCCGACCACACCGGCGGCTCGCGCCGTTCCGTAGCTTTCTCCGGCAAGGTAAAGCGGCGACATCCATCGCTCGTTTTCGGTGATGAAGAGCCGGATAAACTCTCCCATCGCCTCGATGTCGCCCTGCAATCCCCAATGCTTCTCGCCGATGGCCTCATTTTTGGCGCGGCTATACCCGGTGCCAACGGGATCAATAAGTACGAGATCGCCGTATGGGAGCCACGTATGGGGATTGACTTCCAAGTCAAAAGGCGGGGCAGGAAGGAACCCTTCCGGCGTCATTTTGGCGCGGTAAGGACCGGCAATCCCCATATGTAGCCAAATGGCAGGCGACCCGGGACCTCCATTGAATGTGAAGATCAAAGGGCGACGATTGATCTCCATATCTTGATCGACGGTATAAGCGATATAGAACACCTGGGCATCGATCTCTCCCTTATCATTCTTGATCGGCATGCGCCCTGCGGTTGCCGTGTAGCTCAGCGGCTTGCCATCAATGACGATTTCGTGTTGAGTGACCGAGGGCGTCTCGACCTCGAACACCAGATCGTCGCTCTTCTTTTCCGTATCGTTGGTACTCATCAGGCTCTACTTGGGCGGAAAGTTGTCGGGCATCCAGGTGGGCAGATCGCTCACCGACTGGCGCGCACGGTCCGTAATCGGGATGCCCCAAGCGGTAAAGAATGGGCCAAGATTCCGCCCAACCGTGCGCGAGAAGCGCGCCATCCATTCGTCGCGGCGGTCTTGTTGGCTGCGCGGCTGCTGGTCGCGCGGCAGCGCACGGTACTCGGCAAAGACCTTCTTGTAGGCATCCCAGCCGAACGCCTCAATCAGCTGGACGTACATGAGCAGGGCCAAAAACGGGTCGTTCTTCCACTTGTCGTGCGAGAGGCCGTCCTCGTCACGAAACTTCACGTATCGCTCGCCGATGGCTTCCGGTTTAAAGAGCGTGCCGCGAGCCTGGGTGACGGGCATGCCCAGCAGCTTGTCATAGACGTAGAGGGTGAAGAGGTTGACCGTTACCTCTCCCGTACCTTCAAACGTCCATAGATCGGACTGGTGGTTGTGGCCGATTTCGTGAAAGAACCCCCAGACTCCGCCGTGCCCATCTGCTTTGATGCGCGGCAAATCGACGAAGACTTCGGCAACGTCCATCCCTGTCATGAGCGGGTAGCCCGCGTGCATGTAGCCGGCGGAAATCTGCCGGTCCGTCACGAAACGCTCTTTGCGGCTGCGCTCGCGGGGCCAGGTGGCCAGATCGGCACACAAATCGGCGACGGTGTCCCAAAACTCGACGAGCTCCGTTGGATCGTCTAGCTGTTGCACCACGGAGGCGGGGAGCGAAAGCACCACGCGCTCGCCCTCCAACTCGGCCCAAGGAGCGGGGTATCGCCGCTCCGTCGCCCAGTCAGCGGCGCTGGTCTGCCCGCGAACAAAGCGAGTCGCGCGCACCGCCCCCGAAACATTCACGATGCGCTCGGCCTTGGCCTGTTCGGGTACGTCGATATAGAGCAGGCCGCCAAAGGGTGAAGCGATGGTCGTGGTCTGCTGGTTCAACGCGAAGGATCGGGCAATCTCAGGCGCCCGTTTCCACGACTCCAGATGCCAAAGCGTGTCCGTGTGGCAGCCCACCACCGCCCGCAACCCTGCCGCCACCGCGGAGGTCGGAATGCGGACCGTGACCGGCTCGCCGGGCGGCACGTAGAGGCCGGTCGATTGCCAGCCATGATGCTGCGCTGGCAGCGTGATGGCGAGATTCGCTTGTCGCACGGCATCCGGCGGCACCGGGCCGGGAAAGTCGACAGACGCCGGGTGTGCCCGAATCTTGGCAATGGGAGTATCGCGGAGTTCAAGAAGATCCAGAGTGAGAGCGATTCGCCGGGAGGGATCGTCATAGCCCACCGGTTTGGCGTCGGTTGGGATGACGGGCTCGCTGCCGCGCAAGGCGACCAGCTTCGGCCGAAGGATCGTGTCGTCGGCTGGAAGCGTCGCAATAGCGCGAGAGATCAAACGCACCGCCTGGTTGCGCTCGCGATTCGGGCCTTGGGTCTGATCCAGGGCTCGGGTCGCGTTGAGGTCAGGCAACTGCGGTTCAACGCGGTAGCCGTCGGCACTGGTGCGGTCGAGCGAGCCGTCGGCCCACAGGATTCCGGCCCGCTGGGTCACGGGCACAATGGGGATGTCCGCGACGGTTTTGCCCGGATTGAGTTGCAGCCAGCCCCATCCCAATCCGGCCGTTAACAAACCGCCTCCGCCTTCGACAAACCTCAAGATCGAGGCGTGCGTCTCCGGCGTGGCTGACCAGGCGGAAGTTACCAGCACCGTCGTCGAGCCCCCAAGGGAACCCAAGTCGGCTTTGGCCACGTTGCGGGCCGAAATGCCCTGACCCTCCAGCCATCGCACCAGGCCAGGCTGTTCCAGCACCGCGACGACGGGCGCTTTTTCGCGCGAAAGCCACGCCAATGATTGGAGAAAAAGGCGTCCTGTATCGGCGACCCCCAGGGTTTCCGCACCCAGGTAGCCGTCATGGCCAAACGCGACAACGCGTCCTTTGCCCAGCGGCCCGGCGGCAACCACGGCTTCTTGGCCTTGGCCCGATCGGCCTGCCACCACCGCAAACGCTTCCGGCCCGTAGACCACGAGGGGCCCAGGCAGGCCGGGTGCGGCGATGCACTCGACCCCGGTCACTATCGCCGTTCGATCAGCAGGCTGGAGCCCCACCAATCCAAGCACGAACAACCAAGCGGAAATCATGCGCTCCATTATCCCGCCCCAAATGGCGCGGCCGTTGGTTCAGAAAAGCCAAATGACCTAAGTTGCGGCCGTGGGTTCTCGGAACTGCCAGACCAATACCAGCGTGGCCAGGGCGACGATGACGCAGGGGATGGCGAAGAGCGCCGTCCAGTTCATGGCGTGGCTGTACGTCGTGTCGCCGATCACCAGCGGCGGCGAGACGGGCCTCGTGAGCTTGCTTGAAGCGAATCCCGCCAGTTGAGCTCCAGCGAAGCGGCCAAAGCCAATCAAACCCAGCGTAACCATGGCTTGGGCCGATGCGCGGATACCCGGCGGCGCGATTTGGTGGACGTAGAGGGAAGCCACCGCAAAGACAAAGGTGAAGGCGATGCCATGAACGGCCAAGGCGCCGACGGCAAACGCCGGCGAGGGCTGCGCGGCGAGCAGACCGAACCGAACCGTCCACGCGGCAAACCCAAGGATGAGCGCGCGCTTGATGCCAAATCGCGGCAGGAGGGAGCCCAGCGCAAACATGATGAGAAGTTCCGAACCTGGAGGAATCATCATGAGCAGCGGCACGCCCGATGCTGGGATTCCCACCCCACCCAGTGCTGAAGGCGCTCCCAGATAGGCGCTCGCAAAGATGTAGTAGAAGTCGAGCATCGCCCCGAGCACAAAGGAAAGGATGAAGAAGAGGCAGAAGTTGCGGTCGCGCAGCATGCCCAGGGCGTCGAGAAACGGCAGCGCACGGCTGGCCTTGGGCGGGTGGGTGGCCGGAAGGGTGAATGAGTAGATGCCGAGCAAGACGCTAAATCCGGCTGCCAAGTAGAAGAGGTCGCCCGAGATCGTCTCCCCCGCGATGGCCCGCCAGCCAGCTAGACAGCCCAGGGCGACAAACCAGCCCAGCGTCCCCCCAGCCCGGACCGGCCCGAACTCGCGCGCTGGGTCGGCAAGATGAGCAAAGGCGATGGCATTGGTGAGCGTTGGGGTGGCGGCGAAAAGTGCGGAATAGATCGCCATGAGACCAAGAAACGATCCGAACGTCTTGGTCTGGCCCATGAAGATCAGCACCGCCGCGCAACCGAGGCATAGCGCGCCCTGCAAGCGCTCCGAGCGGATCGACCGGTCGGCGAGTTGCCCCACGACGAGCGGCGCGAGAATGGCCCCAAGCGGCAACATGCTGAAAAGGAGACCGCTTTGGGCGCCCGTAAAACCCAGACCATGCGGCGGCGGGTCGATGAAGTACTTTCCGGCTACGGCGGCCCATGCGCCCCAAACCGCGTACTCCAGCAACATCATGGCGAAAAGCCGGAATCGCAAGCCAAAGGGCGTCACACGCGCGAGGGTACTTGATGCCGGTCGGGTATGGTGGAGACGCGCACAGGAGGCGCTTCCGGGTCCGCGGAAAGGGCTGAGCCCACTCCCAGCAAACCTTCATTCATTGACGACCTTTGTGTCGCCCAATCGCGGACCTTGGGCGAGGACACGGAGGATCGAACCTTGAACGAATATTCATCCCTGCCCGAGCGACCCAGTCTCGAGCAGCTTCGAAACCAGGCCCGCGACCTGCAGCGCAGCGGAGCCGTTCCCAAACTGATCGACGCTCAGCGCGAAGTGGCGCGTCGCTACGGCTTCGCCAGTTGGGCGCGTCTCAAGCGACATGTTGAGACTCTCCTTGGGCTGAAATCGCAGATCGACGCGTTTGCTGACGCCGCGATCGCCGGACGGCTTGGCGACGCCGATGCCATGCTGGCAGCCAACCCCGTCATCCGCGAAGCGCCCGAAGTCATCGCGCTGAGCGGCGATGTCGAACGTATCGCGCAGGTGGACCCTCTCGCCGCCTTTGGCTCGCGAGGGTGGACGGCATTGCTGTACGTGTGTTTCTCACGCTATAACGGCCGAGATGACCGTCGGCCTGCGCTCGCGGCGTGTGCAGAAAACCTGTTGGAACGCGGCGCTGATCCCAGTGCCTTTTGGATCAACGCGCAATTTCCCGAGCCGCCGGAAACCTGCGCCTATGGGGTCTGCGGGTTCAACAATCATCCCGCGATCCTGCGATTGCTGCTCGACGCCGGGGCGAACCCGGATGACGGCGAGGCGATGTATCACGGATGCGAACTCGGCGATCTTGAAGGATTGCGCCTGCTCCTGGAAGCGGGCGGCAACCCCAAGCGATGGAACACCCTGCCTCGGATGCTGGATCACGAGAAGCCAAAGGGGCTTCGGCTGGTGCTTGACCATTGGGGCGGTCCCGATGAGGGCATGGCGCGCGGGTTTCATCACGCTTTGATTCGCGGTCGCGGCCCTTGGGCCACGCGCATCCTCCTGGAATACGGAGCCGATCCGAACGTCCAGATCGACGGCGTGACCGCCTATGCCCGCGCGCTGCTGCTGAACCGAGACGACCACGCGGCCTTGATGCGCGAACACGGAGCCGTAAAGCCACTCTCCGAGGCCGAGCACTTCTTGGCGGCATGTGTTCGCCATGAGCCTTGGGAAGGTCCTCCGCCGGGGATTCCGAGCGATTTGCAGTGGGTGCTGGCCATGACCGCCGGTCTTGGCAATGTGCCCGCGCTGGCGCGGATGCTCGATGCGGGCATGCCGATCGACTCTCGCGGTGAAGGAGACCGTACCGCCCTCACCTACGCCGCCATCAGCGGTCAGGTCGAGGCTGTCCGCTTTCTGATTCAGCGCGGCGCGGACCTCGAGGCCAAAGATCGGTGGTACGGAGGCACTCCGCTGAGTTTCGCGCTCTACTGCAATGCTCATGAACGCGACCCACACGGCGACTACCTCGGCGTCTGCGAGGCGCTGCTCGCCGCAGGCGCCATCTGCGGGACCGAATGGGCCGACGAACAGACGCGGCAGGACCCGGTGATGCGGGACCTTCTTCGGCGTTTCGGCGTGCCGCTTCGTTAGGCGCGTGGGCAGGCAGGCAGGGGGAGAACCCCTGCCTGCAACGCGTCGAAAGGCTTGAACGTGTCGCCGATCAGTTCCAGGCGATCGCGGAGCGCGGCGAGGCTGGCGCAACCTCGACGTACGCGATCTGCGGCGCGATGAGATAGATGTTCTCGCCGATCTCTTCCCACGTACCGTCCTGAGCAAAGTTCACGCCCGACATGAAGTCCACAATCTTGTTGCGCAGCCCAGGCTCGGTTCCCGTGAGGTTCAGAATCTGCTGCTCGCCGCGTCGAAAGGCGGTGGCGGCCGTCAGCGCGTCCTCAAAAGACGTGATCTGGCGTCGCACCGTGACGTGGTAGCGATAGGCCACGTGGCCGGCGGCCTGGCGGCGGGGGGTCGGCGAGACGACCTCTTCTTCTTCGACGTCGCGACGATTGAAAAGTCCGGCAACCTTGGAAAACAGGCCAGGACGCTCTTGAAGTTCAAGCTCTTCCATAAGTTCACTCCTTTGATGCCGGCAACGGCATCGATTTTTAGCGGTCGCCGAAAAGCGCCCGCCCAACTCTGATGTGGGTGGCTCCCTCCTGGATCGCCACATCAAAGTCATGGGTCATCCCCATGCTGAGCCAAGTCCCATGGGGGACCTGATTCAACAACTCGCGCATCTTCCGAAACCAGGGCCGCATGTCCTCGGGGTCCGAAACCTCCGGCCCAATGGTCATGAGTCCGCGCAAGTGGATGTTCGGATAGTTTAGGACCTCGGCAACCAGCGCGTCAAGTGAGTCCGGCGCGACACCGGACTTTTGAGGCTCATTGGCAATGTTGACTTGGATGCAGACATCGACCGGACGGCCGGCTTTGGCGATTTCGGGCAGCTGGTGTGGACTGTCAACGCTATGGATTGCGTCGAACAGCATTGCAATTTTTCGCGCTTTGTTGGATTGAAGAGATCCAATGAAATGCCATTCGACGTCGCCTTGGATCAGTGGGGTTTTGAGAACCGCTTCTTGAAGGCGGCTTTCGCCGAACCGGGTGATGCCGAGCCGAACGGCGTCCATCATCACGGGCACGGGGATCGTTTTCGTCACGGCGATCAGTTTCACTTCGCTGGGCATGCGCCCCACGGCAGCGCATGCTGCGGCGATCCGTGCCCGAACAAGGTGCAGATTGGCGGCGAGAGCGGAATTGGACATCAAGTGGTGGGGCGTGGACCGACCGTCCCCGTCAAGCGCAGCGCGCAATAACCCAGGATTCCCAGCGATACCAGGCCGCTGAGGTGCGCCCCGCCTCCGAACCCGAGCAAAATCACGAGCAGGCCGAGGACGATCGCCAACATGAAGGCCCAACGGCGAGAGGCGATGACGCCGAATCCGCAGACCATCAGCACCAGGCAGAACACGCCGATCACGACGCCCACGGTGGCGAGCGCCAGTCCCGCGATGCCAAAAACGGCACCGGTGCCCGGGTTCACTTCCGAGGCCGATTGTCCCAACCGACCGAAAACACCGCCAATCGCGCCGAGAAAAAAACCATTCATCGCGCCGAAAGCGGCTGCGATGGAGATCAGAATACCGACCGGCTTGTCCAAGTTGAACTGCGTCATCGCCGTTTAGGGGGTGCCAAAGAGTCGGTCGCCGTAGTCACCCAGTCCGGGCAAGATGTACTTCAACGCATTGAGGTCACGGTCAACCGACGCCGTGACGATGGGGACGTCCGGATGGTCGGCTTCAACGCGCGCGATGCCTTGCGGGGCCGCCACAACACTCGTCAGGGTGACTTGCTCGGCGCCGCTCTCCTTGGCGAGCCGGATCGCATGGGAGGCGCTCCCTCCGGTGGCGAGCATCGGGTCGAGCAGAATGACGAATCGACCATTCAGGCACGGCAGTTTCGAGTAGTAGATCCGGGCTACCGCCGTCGTCTCATCACGCTCCAATCCGACATAGCCGATCGCGACGTCCGGGAAAAGGTCGATAAACGGCTGGAGCAGGCCCAACCCCGCCCGCAGGATCGGAATGATGGCGAGACCTTGGTCAAGCCGCTGCACCGGCGCGACTTCCAAAGGCGTCGTCACCGTCGCGGCGCGGGTCCGCAAGCCGCGGGTGGATTCCAACGCCAGCATGGCGGCAAGCGTCTGTGAGGCGGATCGAAACGCGCTGGGCTTCGTGCTCGCCTCGCGAAGAACGGCAAGCAGCTCTCCGGCTAGCGGATGATCGAGGACGCGAACGGCCATACCATCGCAGGTTACCGCCCGATCTCCATGCCTGCGAGGGCGGCGCAACGCCGCGATCATAAGGAAGGATAAGGACCTTCGTACCCAGACCATGAACAAAATCGGTGTTTGGGGTGTTCTGTCGGGAATACTTAGTGATTGATTCGCGCGCCTCAAGGCGCCTGGGAGATTGCCAACCGATGAGTCCGACCTTAATTTTGGCCGCGAGCCTGCTCCAACCGACGGGATTGCCCCCCATAACGCATGGCGTTCCCGCCGCACCCATCGCCATGGAGGCGCCTTTTGACGTGCAAGTCAGCGTCAATGTCGCGAACGGCGACGTGTTGAGCGGCGTGGTGCAGTTCCGGGTGACCGTCCGGGCTGACCATGCGATTACCCAGGTGGAGTTCTACGTGGGCAACGACCTTCGCGAAACCGACAGCAGCACGCCCTATGTGTTCACCTTTGATACGCTGAATGAAGACGACGGCGAAGTGACGCTGGCCTTCGCGGCCTACACGTCCGAGGGCGGTCGCGGTCGGAAAGAAGTGACCGTCAAGATTGATAACGGCGTCAGCAAGGGCGCCGAGCACCACATCGAGCGTGCGCTGGAGTTCTTGACCGAAAGCAAGTGGGACGAGGCGCTTTTGGCCGGGCGGCTTGCCCTGCGCGCCGATGCTCAAAGCGTTCGGGCACGCTTGGTGATGGCCCGTGCCAATCTCGGCAAAGGCGTCTACGACCTTGCTCAGAAGTTCGCCGAAGACGGCTTGGCATTGGACCCCGGCAATCGCGAGCTTCAGCTTCTGCTTTCGAGTGTCAATGTCCGCCGCGCTTTGTCGATCTTGGATCGACCGGGTTCCGATCGGATGGACACGATCCGGCAAATCGGCCAGTCGCTGCAAGCGGCGGCACGGCAGCGCACCGAACTTCGTATCGCTGAATTCGAAGCCGTTGGTCCGGTCACCAATGAGAATCGGCTGCGCTATGCGGATGCTGCGATTCGCGCGGGTCGATACTCCGCCGCCATTGCTGCGCTGCAAAACCAGCTGGCGACGACCAGCGACGTTGCGAACGTCGCCAACCGTCTCATTTACGCCCAAATCCGCGCCGGGCGCTACACCGATGCCGTGAGTGCCATGCGGCTTTACAAGCAGCGACGGGGCGTCGATGCATACGGCTACGCTCTGGACGCCGTGCTGCAGTTCATGCAGGGCAACCGCGAAGCCTCGACGGAAGCGCTCAAAGAAGCTCAGCTCAGCGACCAGGAAGACTTGGGTGTGCGCTTGGCGCAGGCGTGGCTGGCTTTGGCCGAAAACAACACCGCACGGCTGCGACCGATCGCGACCGGCCTAGCACGGGAACAAGACCAGCTGCCGCAGGTCAACTACTACTTGGCCACGCTGAATCGCATTCTCAATGAGTTCACCCAGAGCCGAAAGTACTTCCAGGAAGCCATCATCGTCGACCCAGCCTTCGAGGACATGTACATCGAGCGCGGCAACGAGTCGTTCAAGATCGTGATGGGTGCCGGCCTCGAGGAAAGGGACCGCGAGTATGAGCTCGCGGTGGCGCGCGAGTTCTTCCAGACGGCATTGGCGGTGAAGGAAGACTCGGCGCAAGCGCTGACGGGCATGGCGCTCGTGGCCATGGGGCAGAACAAGAGCGTCAGCGACATGGTGAGCTTTGCCCGCGCGGCAGCCGTTGCCGGGCCGCAGTATGCGCCGGCCCACTACACTCTATCGGGTGCGCTGACCATCGCAGCGCGGGCCCAGCGAGCCGCCGCCGACAATCACGCGAAGGAGGGACGCGCACAGGAGGCGCGCGAGTTGAATGCTCTCGCCGCCCAGTCTGAGCGAGACGCCATCGCCGCCATGCAGCTTGCTGGACAGTTGGATCGAGCGAACTTGCAGGGCCGCATTGCGCCCACGGTCGTCCAAGCCTGGAACTACTTCTACCAATACGGCCGCAACCTGGTCATCACCGCACCGCGTTAAGCGTCCGGCTCATGCGCCGGGCCACCCGGCCCGGCGCGAGGTTTCGCGAAGGATCAAGATTTTTGAACGTATGAAACTTCAGAATGTCTGAAGATTCAAACGCGATTGGCGCGAGCGGGCGGCTCATTCAGGCGCAGGATCAGTTCATCCAAGAATGGGCCCGCATGTCTTCAAGCTGGGGCATCAACCGCACGATGGCGCAGATTCACGCCTTGCTCTACGTCACCGGTGAGGCGCTGACCGCGGACGAGATCATTGATCGTCTGCAGATCAGTCGGGGCAACGCAAGCATGAACTTGAGAGACCTGATGGACTGGGGCATCGTGCGCCGGTTTCGCAAGCCAGGCGACCGCCGCGACACCTATGCGAGCGAAGCTGACGCCTGGCAGATGTTTGCCAAGGTGGTCAAGGAGCGAAAGCGACGGGAGATTGACCCGACGGTCGACGCCATCCGCGAAAGCCTGGCCAGGTTGCCCGAGTCGGACCGTTCATCCGAGGCAAAGCAGTTTCGAGAGCGCCTGACCCAGCTGCTGGATATTTTTGGCATGATCGATGCGGTGTATCAGCAGTTCGTCATGCTCGATCGGGACCAGCTTCGGGCTATGATCGAACTACAGTCGCCGTCGCATGAATAAGTCCTATTCGCCGCTCTTCGCGGGGCTTGCTGCCATCGCGCTGGGGATCTTGCTTCTGCGGATCAAGATCATCTCGTTCACGCTGTTCATCCTGGGCGGCTATCTGGTCATGCGCGCCCTGCGATCGCCGTCCCGGGACCCATACGACCTCGAAGAGTTGCGGCGAATGCAAGAGCGTGAGCGGGAAGCCGAACGGCGCCGGCGTTCTGAAGAACTGAACTAGGCGCCCGTCGAGTTCGATTGCGCGAGGCGCCGACGGGCGTAATTGGCGCTGCGCTCGACCCAATGAACGAACAGCTCGTAATCCTCGACAACCTCTTTGGGAAGGCGGACGTATTCTCGCATCGGCTCGACGTTCGGATCGGGCTGTACAGGACCGGCACCGGGCAGATTCATCGCCTCGGCCAAGTCGTCCGGCGACAGTTTCAGCCCAATGTCCTCTTCAAAAAGGAACGCGAACATCTTCTCGCCGGTGTAGATGCCCATACCCCCAAACATGCGGCGCGCGCGGACGTCGTATTTCTCCGCAGCTTTCATCATGATCTCGTAGCGGACCGGGCGATAGATCACGGGGGTAACGTCCTTCCTTAGGTCGCCCATGGGGCAACCGTCCCGTACGGAAGTATACCCGGACAAGGCCTCAATCGATTCAACGTTCGCGGCTACAATTTGCCTGTGATTCGCATCATCGAAGTGGGGCCGCGCGATGGCCTTCAAAACGAGCCAACGCCGATCCCCACCGAAATCAAGCGCGACTTCATCGTCGCCCTTGCCGGTGCTGGATTGACCGAAATAGAGGCCACCAGCTTTGTGTCGCCGAAGTGGGTGCCGCAGCTGGGCGATGCTGCCGAGCTATGGCCGCAAATCGCGTCATTAGCCGACCGCGGCGTTCGCCTCTCGGCCCTGGTGCCCAATCAGAAGGGCCTGGAGCGCGCCATCGGTTGCGGGTGCCAAGCCATTGCCGTCTTTACCGCTGCAAGCGACGCTTTCACGCAGAAGAACATCGGCATGTCGGTCGCGGAATCCCTGACCGTGTTCGCCGAAGTTGTCGCGGCGTTCCGAGCGTTGCAGCCGGATGGTTGGGTACGCGGGTATGTCAGCACCGCGTTTGAGTGTCCCTACGCTGGTCGCATAGCGCCGGCCAAAGTGGCCGAGGTGGCGGAGCGACTCTTGGCCATGGGTGTGGACGAGGTCTCTATCGGAGACACGATCGGCGTCGCCGCCCCGAGCGAGGTCCGCATCCTCTCGTCGGCCTTGCTCGATGCCGGTCCGGCGGGCAAGTTTGCCTTCCACTTCCACGACACGCGGGGCACCGCCATTGCCAACGTCGCCGAGGCGTTGGACCAGGGCTTCACTGCGTTCGACGCCAGCGCAGCCGGACTGGGCGGCTGCCCCTACGCTCCCGGAGCTGGAGGCAATTTGGCCACCGAAGATCTCGTTTATTTCCTCACCCGATCTGGCTTACCCACGGTTGACGCCATCGACCTTACAAGCCTGGCCCAGGCGTCTCGCCCCATTCTTGACTACCTGGGACGTCCTCCGTCGGCACGATCTCAACGGGCGGTCTTGGCCGAGACATCCCCCACGCAATAACCCCAACGACCAGGAGGGCAACGAAACCGGTCGACAGCCACTCATCGCGTGTGAGCCGGAAGTGACGCCGGTTGACCAGGAGGATGACGATTCCGATGGGGACCAAGGCCGGCAGCATCCGGAGCGAGAACATGCCGATCTGAGCGTCGCCTGCCACGATCACCAAGATCAAGTACGCGAATAGGGTGGGCAGAATCCAAATGAGCGCCACGCGCGACTCCATGTCGAAACGCGCCATCGCCACGGCAAACATGGACAGAAACAGGAAGTCAGCCGGGCCAATGTGGGCCAACTCGCTGACGCTGCCGACCGTCGGAACCGCGTAGGCGACAGCCGGAAAGACCTGGGGTGCGGCCTGCATGATGAGCTGCACGGGGCCGCTGGGCGTCATAACCAGCATGAAATCGAACCCGGCCAAAAAGAGGGCGACGGGCAGGAGCATGTTCCGGTCTTTCATCAGGAGGGCCAGTGCCGCGCCTAGCCCCGTCGTCCAGGTGACGAGTCCGATCTGGCCAAAGGCAAACGCGGCCTGGGCGCCAAAGCCCTCACCGAACGCGCCCGAACGGCCGAGTCCAACCAGCGACAGATGCGCCAGCAAACCCAAGCAAACCCAGAGCAGCGCCGCGCGGGGTGTCCAGCCAATGCCCGCCACGCCAAAGATGGCAAGTATCGGCGTCGCCAAGAACACCGCGGTGACCAAGAAACTGGCCACGGGGAGCACTCCCACAGGCAGCGACAGATAAGGAAGCGCCAGCCGAAACAGCGCCAGAACCAGCAGAACCAGGAAAAAGCCCAGGACCCGCCGGGTCGGCGGTTCGGAATGCTCTGCGGTCGCGACCATGCTCCCTCGGTTCGATCAGTATGCCCGAACCGCCCGACGCGCGTCGCTTACGCGATGGCGATGTACAGGTCCGTTCGCACTTCAGGCTCCGGCACCTGCTCGCAATCGTTCATGTACACCTCGAAAGGGGCAGCGTCGCGAGTGGTGTGACCGCTCGCCGAAAGCCATGGCCCCATGAACT
Source organism: Fimbriimonadaceae bacterium (assembly GCA_046292875.1). Lineage (GTDB taxonomy): Bacteria > Armatimonadota > Fimbriimonadia > Fimbriimonadales > Fimbriimonadaceae > JBKBQD01. The sequence goes on along the minus strand of JBKBQD010000004.1, from coordinate 216,547 downwards.
CGGCCCAAGCGTTGGGCAATCCCGAGTAGGAGCCGTAGTGGGTCCACACCGCGTAGCGACCGCCGTCCACCGTTCGGATCTCGATGCGGTCATCGTCCGTCGAAAAGTCGTCCTCGACAAACATGCCCGCGAACGAGCGCAAGTCCTCTGGAGCGACCTCGCTCGGGTCGTCGTAGTAAATGCCAACAGCTTCGCGAACGCCGGGGCGTCCGCCAATCGACTGCTCGACAAGCCCGAACTTCTCGCCAATGGTCGGGTAGGGGCCACGGTGTGGCATGCCCGCCACACGGCGGGTCGGATACTCTTGGATGGTGACGTTGCTCATGGATCGGTTGGTCTCATCAACGGGATGAATGCGGCGCTACTGTCCTCCGCTTGGCGGCGGCGTTCCGGCGGGCGGCGTGGTCGGTTCGAGGGCTGATGCCGCGGCGGCCTCGGCGGATCGCATGTCCGCCATCGCTTGAGTCCAGATGCGGTCAAGTCCGGTTCCGTCCAAGTTCACATTTACGGTCTTGAACTTTTCCAGCAGCCGCTTGCGCAGGTCGCTTGTTGAAGCAGACTTCTGCATCGCCAGCTGTCGCTGGATCATCAGCTTGCGGTCCTCATTCAGGTCGACGGGCTTGGCTTCGGCACGTTCCTCAACATAAAACTTCGCGAATCCCGGCTCGGCCTTGATCCAACCGGTCGGGGTGCGGAGCGCCACGGCCGAAAGCTCCTTCTTCAGCGACTCGGGCAACTCGTTGATGACCGTCACGGGGAATCGCGCTCCGGTTTGCTTCGCGTCCGGGGCCTTGCTCATTTCGACCGCAACTTCGGCGAACGGCTTGCCAGTCGCCAAGGCGTCGTCGATCGCCTTCTGGTCCTTTTGCTCGGGGACCCAGATCCAGTAGGACTGAACCGTCGCCGGCATCGTGAAGGCTTCTTTGTTCTTGGCGATGAAATCATCGACCTCAGGGATCGTGACCGTCACGCCCTTGGTGAGGAGCCGCTCGCGGGCTAAGTCCGCGCGGATGCTCTCCATGATGTCCTCGTCGGTCAAGCCCCGTTCGCGCAGACTGGATTCGAAGGTGGGGGTCAGCCGCGTGCGAAGGGCGATTTCGGCCTTGACCTCTTCGTCCGTCGGAAGGACGCCGTCCTCCTTGGCCAGTTCCAAGGTGAGTTCCTGGGCGACTAAGTCTTCCAGGGCTTGGAACCCGAGGGTCTCGGTCACCGGAAACTCGGCGACTTGTCCTTCAAGCGTGACGCGAACGCCGGGCTTGTTTTGCAGGAATCGCAAGAAGCGGCCCTGGGTGATCGTCTTGCCGTTGATCGTGGCAAAGGGCGGGTCTGCCGAAGCCGTCGCCGAGGATTCAGAAGGCTTGCAGCCCACAAAGAGGATGCTTCCGCCCACCACGGCGGCTAAGGAGAGTACGCGGATATTCATGAGAAGCATGGGCGCCGAGGCGTCGGCACAATTGTGCACAACGGACAACACCGGCTGCCCGGTTCCCGCTGACTTAGTGTGCCGCCTTGGGCGGCTCGACCATGCCGCCGATTTCGTACACGACTTTGCCGTCACGCTCCACGTAGACGCCGCATGGACCGCCGCCCCAGGGGTTGTCGGTCAGACCCTCGACAATCGAGCCATCAAACCGATACACCGGAAAGTAGTAGTGGGCCACCTTTTCGGCTTCACCCTCGATGTAATGGCCAACGATGATGCGCCGGAAGCGGTCTTTGCTGCGATTGGGCTTGGAACCGTGGACCAGCGAGCCGTTGAAGAACAGCACATCGCCCGCCTTCATGACGATGGGTACGGCCTCGAGCCCGGGAGGAAAGGGAACGCGGTCGCCCGTGAAGCTGAGCTTGTCATTGGAGGCGTCGGGGCAAATCATCTCGGCATCTTGGGTGCCGGGCACGACCTCGAGACACCCGTTCTCCTCGTCGATGTCTTCCAGGGCGAGCCATGCCGCCATGCAGGTGCCGGGTTCGGCGCGCAGATAGCGTTGGTCCTGGTGGAAGTCCTGGCCGCGAGCCCCCGGCGGCTTGAAGTAGACCATGGTCTGGACCGCAAGCGGCTCACGGCCGTAAAACGAGGTTAAGTAGCGCCGAATGCGATCGTCCACCATGTAGTCGAGCGCCACCTGGTCGCCGCGGTGCGGCTGCAGCAGGCGCGGATACCGGCGCAGCGGGTCGGTGTGAGTTGGGTCCACGCCCCCCTCGGCCCAGCCGTCGCCGCCGCGCTCGACCATCGCGGTGAAGTAGTCGCGATAGAAGGCGCATTCGTCGGGGCGGAAGAGGCTGCGCACCAGCAGATAGCCGTTACTGCGATAGAAGTCGACGTCTTGCGCGTCAATGCCCAAGGTTGCCGAGAGGCTCATGGCGGCATCTTATCGCATCCTTGCCGCCATCGCAAGCGTACAATCGAGGCTGAAATGCCTGGCCCCATAGTCGTGATCGATAACTACGACAGCTTCACCTACAATCTGGTGCAGTACCTCGGCCAATGTGGCGCGGACGTGGTGGTTCGGCGAAACGATCAGGTCGCGCTGGATGAGATCATGGACTTGGGGCCGGCCGGCATCCTGCTCTCGCCCGGACCATGTACGCCGAAGGAATCGGGCGTGTGCCTCGACATCGCGCGCGAGGCCGAAAGGGCGATAGGCCGGCTCGCAACAATTCCCTTATTCGGCGTCTGTTTGGGTCATCAGGCGATTGGCTTTACCTCGGGGGCGACCGTGCGCCGGGCCGACCGGATCATGCACGGCAAAGCCTCCATGATCCGCCACGATGGCCAGGGGGTCTTTGCCGGGATGCCGAATCCCTTTCGCGCGATCCGCTACCATTCGCTCGTTGTGGACCGAAGCACGCTGTCGCCAGAATTTGAAGTGACCGCCACCAGCGAGGACGACGGCGAGATCATGGGAGTTCGCCACCGCCGCCTGCCGATCGAGGGGGTCCAGTTCCATCCCGAGTCGGTCTTGACCGAGGAGGGCCTGCGCATCGTGCAGAACTTCGTCGCGCGTTGCGCGTGAGGAGATTCGCTCCATGCAATCGCGCACGCTGTGCCGAGTGTAACCTTGTCACTCATGGATCGACTGTCCCGTGTTCGTGCGCGCCTTCGCGATGAGAACCTTGAGGCCATTGCGCTCACTGACCTGACCAACATCCGGTGGTTGACCGGGTTCACAGGCACCAACGCCGTGGTCATCGTGACGGGTGCCGATGGCGTGTTTCTCACCGACAGCCGGTACACCGTCCAGGCCAAGGAGCAAGTGACGAACTTGCCGGTGGACGCTTATGCGTCGCCTACCTTGTTGCAGGATTTTGTCGCCGCACACGTGGTGCGGCTGGGTGCCACCCAGTTGGGCATCGAGTCGCGTCACATGACCGTGGAGCGGTACGAGCAGTGGAAAGCCGCGATGCCTGACGTCATCCTGGTTCCGACCGCCGGATGGATGGATACGCTCCGCTGGACCAAAGATGCCGCCGAAATTGCGGCATTGCGAAAGGCTGTCGCCATGACGGACCGTGGCTTTGAGCACCTGCGCGAATTCATGAAGCCCGGGATGCGTGAGGACGAAATCGAGGCCGAGATCTTGGCATTCTGGAAAGCCAAGGGCGTTGTGGCGTCCTTTGACCCGATAGTGGTGAGCGGCGAAAAGAGCGCGCGGCCTCACGGCCGAGCCAGCGACCGTCGGCTCAGAACCGGCGACTTCGTCACCATTGATATGGGCGCCAAGGTGGATCAGTACTGTGGCGACCTGACGCGGACCTTTGTCGTTGGCGAGCCCACGGCGCGCCACCGCGAAATCTATGACACGGTGCGGCGATGCTGTGAGTGGGGCGTTTCCGCTCTGGTTCCCGGCGCAAACGGAAGGGAAATCGATCGTGAAGTGCGCGTGATGATGGGGGATCTTGCCCCGTACTTCGGCCACGGATTGGGGCACGGACTCGGGCTTGAGGTGCACGACCCCGGGCGGCTGAGCGAGGCCGTGGATCAGCCAATTGCACCAGGCCAAGTGTGGACCGTCGAGCCCGGCATCTATGTCGAAGGATTTGGCGGGGTGCGCATCGAGGACAACGTCCTCGTCACCGAAAACGGCCCGGAACTCCTCTCACATTTCGTGCGAGAGCTCGTCATCATCGGCTAGCGCTGACTCCGTCGGACGGTCAGGCGGCGGACGACCCATACCGTGATACCGAATCCGAGAAGAATGAGGGGGGCCGGCTCGGCCGTCGCCCCTTTCAGAGATAGCGCACCCAAGAGATAGTCAAAATTCGTCGCGTCCATGAGCTTCCCCACTCGCTGTCGCGGCCGCGTCCTTGAGGCTTGACCTCGTAAGGATACCTTTTCTTTTGGTACTCGACAAGCTTTCGGGACTTAGGTCTGATTATCATGGCTCCATCGGTTCGCGACCCGGGCCTACCGGAGGCTGTTAGCGCAAAGATTTGAAGCCTTGAAAACCATGGAAAGAGATTTCACGACGAAACCAATGAGGGTATCACCCCGTATGAATGGGTAGGGAGCATCACTTCCTCTCTCCTCCATCGGCCGCGCCGCCCTTCCTTCCCCCGGCGCGGCCAACCTTTTTTCAGGCGGCTGCCGCCGAGAGGCGTAATCGAATCGCCGCATCGTACAGTTGCTCGTATTCGATGGCGCGCGTGCTCCACGACCAATCCGTTTTGAGCGCCTTCATCTGCATCGACCGGTACGCCTTCGGTGTTTGGTAGAGCCGGAATGCTCTTTCGACGACATGCAGGTATCCCGCGATATCCGAGTGCGCAAACGACAGCCCGTTCACGCCGTCGCGAACTGTGTCCGCCAGACCGCCAGTGCGCCGAACGATTGGAGGCGTGCCGTACCGCATGGCGATCATTTGACCCAACCCACAGGGCTCGAACGCGCTCGGCATCAAGAAGAAGTCAGCGCCTGCGTACAGCCGCTGACCGAGCGGCGCGTCGAAGGCAGCGATGTAACGCACGCGATCTGGCCACTTTTCGGAGGCGAGGCGGAGTCCATCGGCAATCGCCGGGTCCCCGAGGCCGAGAATCGCCAAGCGGCCCCCCTGCTCGATCATCTCTGGCAGCCCTGCAAGCACCAAGTCAAGCCCCTTCTGCACGCTGATGCGGGTTACGGCCGCAAAGACCGGTCCGGAGCCTGAGGGGTCAAATCCGAGTTCGGTGAGCAGCGCCTCCCGGCACTTTGCTTTGCCGTCAAGGTTCTCGGCCGAATAGTTCGCCGGGAGCGCCGGGTCGGTTGCCGGGTTAAAGGCGTGCTCGGTGTCTATGCCGTTGAGGATGCCGCGAAGGCGGCCGTGCTTGGCCAGGTGGCGCATCAGCCCCTCCAGTCGGCAGCCATAGGCCGCTGTTTGAATTTCTTCGGCATACGTCGGGCTGACTGTGTTCACCATGTCCGCATCCACGGCGCCGGACTTGAGAAAGTTCACGGCGCCATAGGCTTCGTGGCGGTGAAGGTTGAACAGACTGCGCGAAAGGCCGACTTTGTCGAGCGTCTCAATGCCAAATTCCCCTTGGTACCCGAGGTTGTGGATCGTGAAGACGCTTGCCGTGTTGTGCAAACCGGGGCCGCCTTGCTCCCGAAGCAGCACCGGGATGAACCCGGTATGCCAATCGTTGGCATGGATCACATCGGGAGTCCAACCCAGCCGCGACGAAAACTCGAGGACCGCGCGGGAAAAGAACAGGTATTGGTCGCTGCCCGGCTGATAGAGAGTCTCGCTGCTGACCGCATCGGTAAACCAGCGCGATGACCCGATCAGCGTGACCGGCACCCCGTGGAGGCTCGCGGCGAAGAGCCACGCCTCCTCTTGCCACTCGGGACCAACGCGGACACGCCACGGCCGACGGTCAATGGCATGGTTCGTGAGATTCTCATGCCACGGGGCAACGCGTTTCCAGGAATCCGGATCCCCCAAGATCGGTCCACGAACCTCGATTTCTGGAGATTCGAAGATCATGCGGTAGGCCGGAACCACGATCCGGGCGTCGTGCCCACGGTCCTTGAGGGCCAACGGCAGCGACGCGGCAACATCCGCCAGCCCGCCCACTTTTGCGAACGGCGCCAACTCGGCGGTGACGAAAAGGACTCGCATGGGTTAAAGCGCCTCGATGAGCACCGCCGTCGCCTCGCCACCGCCGATGCAGGGCGAGCAGACCGCGTAGCGTCCGCCACGTCGCCGAAGCTCCATGAGCGCCGTGATCATGAGGCGCATGCCGGTCATCCCGATCGGGTGCCCGATGGCGACGGCTCCGCCATTGACGTTCAGCTTTTCGTGCGGAATCCCCACCTTGTCGGCCACGACCATCGCGACGACTGCGAACGCCTCATTCACCTCGAAGAGGTCAATGTCGCCGACAGAGAGGCCGTTCGCCGCCAAGAGCTTCTCGATGGCGAACCCCGGTGCGGTGGTGAACCATTGAGGCTCTTGGGCATGCGTGGCGTAACCGACCAGCCGGCCAAGCGGTGTCTTGCCGTTGGCTTCGGCCCAAGACGTTGATGCCAAGACCATCGCGGCTGCGCCGTCGTTGATGGAAGATGCGTTGGCCGCGGTCGTCACGCCGTCCTTGCTGAATGCGGGCCTGAGGGTTGGCAGCTTGGCCGGGTCTCCTTTTTGCGGTGGCTCGTCGGTCTCGACGATCATCGGGTCGCCCTTGCGCTGAGGAACGGCGACCGGCACGATCTCTTCCGCCAGTCGGCCATTGGCCTGTGCGTCGAGTGCTCGGCGGTAGCTTTCGGCGGCAAAGGCATCCAGCGCCTCGCGCGTTTTGCCGAACTCAGCGGCCGTCGCGTCGCCGCAGTTGCCCATGTGGACGTTGTGATAGGGGTCCCATAGACCATCGTGAATCATGGAGTCGATGAGCGTTCCGTTGCCCATGCGATAGCCCGTGCGCGCCTTGTCCAGCAGGTAGGGGGCATTGCTCATCGACTCCATGCCGCCTGCGACCACAACGCGCGAGTCGCCGAGGCGAATGGCCTGCGCAGCCAGCATCGCCGCCTTCATGCCCGAGCCGCACACCTTGTTGACCGTCATGCAGGGCACCGAATTGGGAATCCCAGCTCCGAGCGACGCTTGCCGGGCGGGCGCCTGTCCCATACCGCCCGTGAGCACGCAGCCCATCAGCACTTCGTCCACTTGATCGCCGGTGATGCCGGCCCGCTCCAATGCTCCTTTGATGGCCACGGAACCCAGTTGCGGAGCAGTGAGCGAAGATAGGGAACCCTGGAATGCGCCGACCGGAGTGCGGGCGCTGGAGAGAATGAAAACGTCTTCCATGTTCGGCCTCGATGCCGCTGAAGAGGGTACCCGCGCCTAACGCTCGTCCAGGTCGCCGCCGAGGTTGGCGGCCTCTTCGGCCTGACTTTGGGCCTTGCGCCGATCGAGTCGGGCAAGAGCACGGTCCAGCGTCTTGACCTCCGGCATTTTGAGCAGCCGCGCCGCCCAGACCACCACCCAACCGGCGAGAATTCCGCCAAGCCCAAGCCGAAGCGCGGCCGCGAGGAAGGAACTTGACGGCGGCGCAAAGTGCAACCCGATCGAGAGGGTGATCGCCACCACCACGGCGATAAGCGCCGTCTTGCCCACCGTGACGACGAACGCGCCCATTTGCAGTTCGCCGACCTTGGCCTGGAGTACCCAAAGCATGATCACGGCCAGCACAATGGCGCTCAACGACCCGGCGAGGGGCAATCCGTAGTATTCGAGCGGCGTCGCGAGCAACGCCAGCATGAAAGCAAAGAACACCGCGGTAATGGCCGTTCCGACCAAAGTCGGAGTCACCGTGTCTTGTCGCGCAAAAAACGCACGCATCAGGATTGGATGAAGGCACCACGCTGGGATGCCGATGCAGAAGAACTGAAGGCAACGGGCCACTACGGCGGTGTCCCCGTCGGTAAATGCGCCGCGCTGGAACAATACCTGCACGATCTCTGGCGCGAGCACAAAGATCACCGCCGCCAAGGGCAGCGTGATGAAGAGGCAGGTCCGCAACGTCGACATGACTTGCTGCCGATAGGCATTGAGCTGGTTCTGCGCCAGAAATTGACTGAGCGCCGGGAAGACGGCGAGGGCAAGCGACTGGCCGAAGACCGCCAGGGGCGCCTGCATGATCCGGTTGGCGTAGTCGAGGTTTGAGTTGAATCCCTGATCGGGATTGAAGCTGGCATACCGCTGCATGATGAGCTGATAAACGCCGGGAAGGGAAAGCCCCAAGAGGACGGGCAGCATGAGCTTGAAGACCTGTTTGACTTCCGGGTGCTTCACGTCGAAGGTGATGCGGTATTGCGCTCCAATGCCGCGCATCGCAACGAGCGGGATGACGAAACTGCCGATCACCGCGCCAACAAGCGCTCCCCAGGACATGCCGAATACGGCTGGCGTGACGAACGCTGACAGGAATACCGCCCCCACGATGATGCCAATGTTGTAAACGTTTGGTCCCAAGCCGGGCACGGCAAAGCGCTGGTGGGCATAGAGGGTTCCGAACAGGATCGCGCCGATGAGAAAGGCAAACTGCGCGGGCAAGAGGATTCGGCTGCTGTAGGCGATCAGGCGGATCGTCTCGGGGCTTTTGCCCCCGGCCACCAAAACGCTGAGCGGCTCGGCGAAAAGCATCGCAAGGGCGATCGCCACGATCAGCGCTGAGGACATCACCGTGACCACGACGCTGAAGACATGCCACGCTTCGTCCCTTCGATGGGTGTGGATCAGCTTGCTGAAGACCGGAATAAAGGCCGAACTGAGCGCGCCGCCCGCGATGAGGAAGAAGATGAGGTCCGGAACGGAAAAGGAGAGCTTATAGGCGTCGGTGAGCTCATTGGCACCGAACTTCCCGGCGATGACGGCTTCGCGGACGAGACCGAGCACTCGGCTAAGAAACAGGCTGGCCACCATGATCAGGCTGGCCACGCCCACGTTCGGCTGCTTGAGCGGCGACGACAACGAGGCAAAGGATACTTGGCGAATCGTTCCTCGATTGGGTGAAGGTGGAAAAGTCAACATACCGGTAGACATCTTTTGCCTACTTTGGTAAAATCCGAGCGCCGGGAACGCCTGGCAGGAGCAACTGTGGAAGCCGCTAAAGAACGCGATCCCGCCCGTGAAAAGGCCCTTGAACTCGCCCTCAGCCAGATTGAAAAGTCCTTTGGGAAAGGGGCCATCATGCGTCTCGGCGACTCCGACAAGGAATCGATCGACGTGGTGCCGACCGGCTCAATGAGCCTTGACCTCGCCCTGGGTGTGGGCGGCATTCCTCGCGGACGGATCACCGAGATTTACGGCCCCGAGTCGGGCGGCAAGACCACCGTGGCCCTGCATGCCGTTGCGGAAGCACAGAAGCAAGGAGGGCTGGCGGTGTTCGTCGATGCCGAACACGCGCTGGACACCGAGTATGCGAAAGTTCTTGGGGTGGACATCGACCGGCTGTATGTGTCTCAGCCGACCACCGGTGAAGAGGCGCTGGAGATCATGGACGCCATGATCCGGTCCGGCGCGGTCGACATCGTGGTGCTCGACTCGGTCGCTGCGCTGGTGCCAAAGGCTGAGATCGAGGGCGAGATGGGCGACTCGTTCGTCGGCATCCAGGCGCGCATGATGTCCCAGGCGCTGCGCAAGCTGGGAGGCAGTATCAACAAGTCGAATACGGCGGCGATCTTTATCAACCAGATTCGCGAAAAGATCGGCGTGATGTACGGCAACCCCGAGACGACGCCTGGCGGACGCGCGCTCAAGTTCTGGGCTTCCGTCCGGCTCGAGGTGCGGCGCGGTGACGCCATCAAGGCGGGGACCGAGCAGATCGGTGCGCGAACCAAGGTCAAGGTCGTTAAGAACAAGGTGGCACCGCCGTTCAAGGCCGTGGAGTTCGACATGATCTTCGGCAAAGGGATCAGCAAATCGGGGGACTTGCTCGACGTCGCCACAACAACGGGCATCGTCACGCGAAGCGGCACTTACTTCAACTATGGCGACACGCGATTGGGCCAAGGCCGGGATAACGCCCGCGCGTTCTTGGATGACAACCCCGATGTGTTCAAGGAAATTGCCCAAAAGGTACGCGAATCGCTGAAAGGCGACCGAGGCGCCGCGTCCACTGCGAGCGAAGACTGACCCCGAATCTGTCGACGATGCCGTGCGGGCCGCTCTGGATTGGCTCCGGTTCGGCGATCGATTCGAAGTCGAAGTACAGGCGCGGCTTGGCAGCCGGGGGTTCACCCCAGAGACCATTGCCCTTGCAATTGCCCACCTGGTGCGGCGTAGAATGGTGGACGATCGAACAACGATTCTCCGCCTGATGGAGCGCCACTCGGGGAAGCGCGCCATCGGGATAGAAAGATTCCGCTTCACGGCACGTGAGCGGGGAGCCCCGAGCGAAATCTTGGATGAGTGTCTGGAAGCCTGGTCGGGCGACGTGGAAGTCACGCGCGCGGCCGAGGCACTTCAGGCATCGGGCAAAACCGGCGTCGCTTCGGCGGCCCGTTTTCTGGCCTCTCGCGGCTTTGAAGAAAGCGTGATCGAGGAGGCCGTCCGGCGTTGTTTCGACTCTGAATCGTAATGGAGTCGGGATGGAAACGGACCTGAAATTCTTTCTCTGGGCGATTCTCTTTGCCGCGCTGATTATCGGCGCGATCTATTGGCTCGTGCTCGTTCCGCGCTTGCGCGAACTCGATGCTGCGCGGGCGCGGTTGCCTGAAGAGCGCGAAGAAGCCCGGCGCGCGGCCATTGTGGATGCGAAAACCGAGGTCATCGCCGCGCGCGAGCGTGCCGAGGAGGAGCTTCGCAAGCATGAGGACGCACTGCGACGCTTGGAAGAGCGGCTCGCCAAGCGAGACGATGACTTGGAGCACCGCCGCGCCGCGATCGAGGAGCGTGAGGCCAAACTAGCCGGCGAACGAGAATCGATTGAAGTATTGCGGCATCAACTTCTACAAAAAGATGCAGAGTTGACGCGGGCGATCGCACGTGCCGCCGAGCTTTCCATCGAAGACGCCCGCGCTGACCTTCGCAAGCGGCTTGAAATCGAGTCGCATGAGGCCGCGATCAAGAAGGCCAAAGCCATTGAAGCGGAGGTCGTCGAGGCGGCCCAAGAGCGAGCGCGTCGTGTCTTGCTGGACGTGATCCAGCGGTCCACGCATGAGTACGTCTCTGAGGCGACGATTGCCGTCGTGGAGCTTCCCAGCGAGGACATGAAAGGTCGGATCATTGGCCGCGAGGGCCGCAATATCCGTGCTTTTGAGCAAGTGACCGGCGTCGATTTGATCATCGACGACACCCCCGAAGCGGTCGTGCTGAGCTGCTTTGACCCGCTCCGTCGCGAGGCCGCCCGGGTCGCGCTGATGAACCTGATGCTCGACGGGAGAATTCACCCTGGCCGCATTGAGGAGTCGTACGAAAAGGCCCAAATCGAGGTCGCTCGCGCCGTCCAATCCGCGGGGGAGCGCGCTGCCCAGCAAGCGGGTGTCAGCGGTTTGCCGCCCCGCGTCATCGAGACGCTGGGCAGACTTCGTTTTCGCACTAGCTATGCACAAAACGTGCTGGATCATAGTGTCGAAGTGGCACATATCGCAGCCATGATTGCAGGCGAACTGGGGTTGAATGTCGAAGTGAGCCGGCGTGCTGGGCTTTTGCACGACATTGGCAAGGCCCTGGGTCCGGAGGCAGACGGTCCCCACGCTCTGACCGGGATGGAGTATCTGCGCGCGGCCGGCGAGGACGAACTGGTGCTGCACGCAGTCGGCGCCCATCACTACGACATCGAGCCGGAAACCGGCGAGGCCACGCTGGTAATTGTCGCGGACACTCTGAGCGCGGCCCGCCCCGGAGCGCGGCGGGAAAGTCTAGAGAACTACGTCAAGCGCCTCACGACCCTTGAGCAGATCGCCAACAGCTTTGCCGGTGTCGAGCGGTCCTATGCGCTGCACGCGGGGCGTGAGATCCGCTTAATCGTCAAGCCCGATCAAATCACGGACGACCAGGCAAGTGAGCTCGCCGATGCCGTAGCGGCGCGAATCTCGGCCCAGATCGACCTTCCTGGCCAAGTAAAAGTGACGGTGATTCGCGAGACTCGGGCCCAGTCAGTCGCTCGCTGATCGTCGCCCCCATTTTCGCCGCCATACGACGATGAGCGGCGCCAGCGCCAGCGCGGGGAGAAACGCGGCGGTCGGGATGGACTTTAGCGAGAGCAGACTCAGGCCGATCGCGAGCATGATGACTCCACCCGCCCCGCTCAACTCGTCAAGCATTTCAGCGTCCTGGGCCATCGGCGCGAGCGGTCTGGCAAAGAGCGTCAGAAGACCCTGAAACACGAGAACCACAGCCGCCGAGACCAAGACGCCCGGCCCTAAACTCATGGCAAAGAAGATCGCGGCAACGCCGTCCATGGTCGACTTGATGGCCAGCAGCTCGATCTTGCGCTCGACCGCGTCCTGAATACATCCCAGCAGGGTCACCGGGCCGACCACAAACAGCACGCTTGGCGCAACGATCGCTTCCGTAAAGTTTCCCTGACCTCCGAGCAGCAGTTTCGCCCATTCAGCGAAGCGCTCGATGCCTTCGGGAATGCCGATGGCCAGGCCGAGCAAACCGCCGACCACAATGGCGACCGCGACCGTGACCATGTCGCGCGCCTTGACGATCATGCGGATGCCGATGCCACAGGTCACGAGGCCAAGGGCATCCATTGCCAGCCGCTCGACGCTGGGCGAGATGTGCGCGCCCAAGGCGAGACCCAGAGTGGCCCCAAGGGCCACGGTTACGGTATTCAGCAGCGTCCCACGGGGAACTGGAATCGTCACGCCGCGCGAACGGTACCCGAGGGACCGCTATCCCGGTACCCTTATGTCCTGTCGATGCGGACGCCGCGATAACCCATGCCCCAGCCGCCCAGCCGATTCGACAACCTGCGCACGCTTCGCATCGCCAACATCGACGGGGCGTTCTCGACCGCGTTCGCGACCTTGGTCAGCGGCACCTTTCTGGTGGGCTTTATCAAGATGGTCGGCGGCTCCGACCTTTGGATCGGCCTTCTGGCCGCCATCCCCAGCTTGATGGGCATTCTGCAGATTCCGGGCGGGATATGGGGCCGGGGATTCGCCAGCTACAAGGTGTTCGTCCTGCCTGGCGGGCTGATCTGGCGGCTCTTTCACTTGCCGCTGATTTTCCTCCCGCTGGTGGCGCTAACTGGCGATGCCAAGCTGACCATTCTCGCGTTTTGTATCGGTTTGGCGGCGGCAGCGGTACTTATCGTGCAGCCGATCTATAACGACTGGCTGGCCGAGATGGTGCCCAGCAGCTCCCGTGGCTGGTTTTTCAGCCGCCGCAACGCACTCGCGGTGGGAGTTGGGGCATCGGTCGGTTTGGTCGGCGGTCTGCTCTTGGATCACTATCGTCGTCTGGGCAATGAGCCGCTGGGGTTCACGGTGATCTTTTCGATTGGGCTCGTTTGCGCTGGCATCAGCTTCTTTTTCTTCTCGCAAATGCGCGACCTGCCGCGTCCGCACCCGATACGCGAGAACTTCAAGCAGAGCGTACGGTCCTTCGCTTCGGTCGTCCGCGATCGGTCGTTTCGCGGCGTGCTGGTCTTTCTGATTCTGTTCATTGCGGGGCAGACCATTGCGGGCAACCTCTTTTCAGCCTACGCGCTGGAAAGCCTCAACATGCCGTTCACGATCCTGCAGCTGATGGCCCTGTGCCACGCGGCGGGCAATGTGCTGGCCAGCAAGATGTGGGGCTTCCTTGCCGACAAGTACGGTAACAAGCCCATTTTGGCGATCCTCGGCGTGGGGATGTTCCTGACGCCGATTCCATGGCTGCTGACCTTCCCGGGCAAGGAACTGCAAAACACGATCGTGCTCCTTTCGAGTCACGTCGTGATGGGCGCGATCTGGAGCGGCGTCATGCTCTGCCAGTTCAACCTGCTTCTGGCCACGGCACGACCGGAGGACCGGGCGAACTATATCGGGGTCGGGCTGGCGACCCAGGCGATCGTGGGTGGCATCGCCCCGCTGGTTGGCGCCCAGATCGTTATGATGCTGAGGACGCCATTCCCGCCCGAGATGGCCTACAAGGGTCTTTTCCTCGTCACGATGGCGATCCGTCTCATCGCGGTGGGAAGCCTCCTGCCCGTGGTCGAACCCGGAGCAGCTCGGATTCGCGAGACCATTCGCCACCTGCGCCGCGTGACGCCCAAGGGCTATCGCGCGCTGCGGGAACTGACGTCCGCGACCGACCCGCGCGGACGCGAAACAGCGATCCGCCAAGTGGCGTCCCAGGGCTTCTTGCTGGCTGGCGATGAGATCGTCAAGGCGCTCAGCGACCCCTCTCCGCGAGTCCGTCGTCAAGCGGCAATGGCGCTGGCAAAGCTCAGCGACCCTATGGCCGAATCGGCACTGATTCGGCAGATCGAAGAGCATCCTGACCTGGTCGAGGAGGAGACCATCGAGGCCTTGGGAGAAGTCGGTGGACCGAATGCGGTGCCTCCACTGATCGACCTGCTGCAAAGCCCGCGGTCGGTGCTTCGTCGCGCCGCAGCGAAGGCACTGGGCCGGCTGGGACAGGAAGAGGCCATTGGCGCGCTCTTGGTGGCCGCCCACGACACGAACGACGTTGAGGTCCGCCGCGCCTCGCTTCAGGCATTGCGCATGATCGGGTCATCGGCGGCAGAGGAAGCCGTCAAGGTGGCGCTTTTGGATCCGCATCCCAGCATTCGAATCGCGGCCGCGGAAGCCGTCTCGGAACTGGAGTTGCGCGACTGTGCGCCGGAGCTGCGCGAATCGCTGCGGCGGTTTAATGACGATGCGTCATGCGAGGTCGCCTACGCCTTGGGCGTGGTCGGGCACAGCGAAGACCTTGCGATGATCCTCACCGAGGCCCGGGAGATGCCGTCGGCCATGGCGCGCCGCCGATGCCTTCTCGGCGTGGCGCGGATGCTCGGCGCGGAGTCCGAGGCCTTTCGCTTGATGAGGATGGAGGGGATGTCGCGCGACTCCGTCCTGCTCTCCATGCTGGGCGGATTGTCTCGCCAGCACGCCAAGTCCGTTCAGACGGTGTTGGAACTCTACTCCAGTGGCCAAGAGGCCGATGCGGTGCGCACGCTCGTCGAGGCAACGCAGCGCTCGAACCTTCAGCCCCTGGTCGAGCACCCGGTTGAGGATTCGTTCCTGGTCGCCGTGGCGGCAGTCACCGCCGCCGAGTCTGCCTGAGCGTCAGCGCGAACAATTTTCAAACATTGTGCTAAAAAAAGCTTGAATCAACGCTGATTCCGTTGTAAGATGTGAACGTGTTCACTCGTGGACACAGCGATTAATCGTTGACGGCGACGTTGGCGAACTCCGATGAGGGAGATATGAAATCAGTACGGCAAGCGTTTACGCTCATTGAACTTCTCGTGGTCATTGCGATCATCGCGATCCTCGCGGCGATCCTCTTCCCCGTTTTTTCGCAGGCCAAGGCCGCAGCCAAAAAGACGTCCGAGCTATCGAACTTCAAGCAGCTGGGCACGGCCACGGCGATGTACATCACTGACTTTGACGACATCTATCCCACCGCGGCGGTTTATGACTGGACCGGCCCGGCGAACGACCGCTACTGGGTTCCCCGGCTCGATCCGTATGTCAAGAACCGCGGCATCTTCCGATCCCCCTTTGACTCCGGTCCCACGACCGACCAATCTTCTTGGTCAGGCCCGTGGATTTCGGTTGGCGCCAATGCGATGATGGGCGGCGGCAACTTGCCGGAGAACCGCTCAACCGGTATTTTCGGCGTTCGGAACGAAGACTGGAACGCATTTCCTTGGTTCACGCCGAGCACGGGCATCTCCGCGACCTCGGTGACGCGACCAGCGGAGACGATCATGTTTGCGCCGAAGTATTCCAAGGACCAGTCCAAGACTCCGGGCTGGGAGTGGCTCGGCGGCAACTTCGCCTACTATTGGGTGTACCAAGTCTTCCTTTGGGACCCCAGCGGTCCGGGTACGCCTCACTACCAGAACCAGGGTTCGGCAACCCCCAGCGGCAATCCATCAACGGCATTTGGCGGTGGGCCGAACGCACCGTGGCCGATGGGCAAGGACGGTTCGGTGACTCCCGTGGACGGCCGGGCGAACTTCGTCTTTGCCGACACGCATGCGAAGAACTTCGCGCCACCGCAGACCAACCCGGATGGTGGGTCGCGGCCGCTTGACAACATGTGGAACTCGCAGCGCAACTAGGCGCGGAACGTTCTACGTTGATGGTTCGGAGCCGAGCTCAGCCATGAGCCCGGCTCCGGACCACTAAGGAAGTGAGGACAGATCACATCATGTTTAACAGAATGGGTTGGTGGGTAGCCGTTATTGGACTCGTCGTGGCAGGTTGCCAAGGCGGCGGCAACGAACTTTCCGAAGCGGAAGACAAAGAGTTCAAGAAACAGCTGAACAGTGAGTTCGATATCAATAATGTGCCGCCGGAGAACCGTGACCGAGTAAGAGCCATCATGGAGGCTCAACGGCGACCGGCCGGCGGGCCCAGCGACGGCGGCGCAAGTCAGTAGACCGTATTCGGTCCTCCCGTTGGACGTCGTGGCCCCGGCTCGGTGCAAGGGGCCTGACAGCATCATGAGGTAGGTTAAGGTTGTGGGCCACGAACCCAGCGCTGCCTCGGTCTCTCGCACGACGCTCAAGGACATCGCACGACGACTCAACGTGAGTGAGTCGACGGTATCTGTTGTTTTGAACGGCACACGATCCGGGACACGAGTCAGCGCCTCCACGCGCCAAGCCGTCCTTGAGGCCGCGATGGAACTGGGCTACCGCCCGAACGCGGTCGCGCAATCGCTCGTCCGCGGTCGAACCGGCGTCATTGGCGTGTTCTACGGTTTCCCGCAAGTGCGATCCATGTTCTACTTGGAGCTGGTCGCCGCAATTCAAGATGCCTGTGCGCTGATCGGTCGCGACGTCCTGATTCATGCAGGCCACTCAGTCCACGGAGGGCAGACGGTGGCGCAGGCTTACGATGGGCGGGTCGACGGACTCATCCTCGCGGCCTGGCCGCACGCCAAGGACACCGCCCCCTTCATTGAAGGAGGTCTCCCGGTGGTCGCGATCGTCGAAGAGCACGAGCGCATTCCCTCGGTTACCGTCGATTATGAGCTCGGGGGCCGGCTGCAAGCGCGCCACTTATTTGACCGCGGTCACCGCAAGGTGCTCTATCGAGGCCCGCGTGATCAAGAGCCTTCTCCCTACATTCGCGAGCGATCCTTTCGCGAAGAGGCAGCACTGCTTGGCATTGAGGTCGTTAGCGGAAGGCGGATCGGCTACCGCTGGGAATTTGAACTGACCCATGAAGAAACAGAGTTGGTCAAGAGCCGAAGTGTGACAGCTTTGGCGTGCTGGGAGGACGAACTCGCTCACGGCACCGCCGCAGCCGTTGCCGATCTTGGTATGCGTGTTCCGGAAGACGTCGCCGTGATCGGCTTCAATGGCTCGCCCACCTACTTCACGCCGCGTTTTGACGTGACCACCGTCGACGCCCATTGGGATCAGGTGGCTCGCGCCGGCGTGGAAACGCTCGACCGGTTGCTCAATGGCATGCCCGTGGCGCCGCGGCTCCTGCTTCCCCTTTCGATTCGTCAAGGGGTGACGACTTAGGAAAAGCAAGCGACCCCGTCCTGCGCATGGGCAGAGACGGGGCCGCATCGATGGCGTCCGTTAGTCCGCTTGCTCGTTGGTGACTTCTCCGGCACCCAACTTCTTCGCGTCTTCCTCACGCTTCTTGTAGACGTCGGTGAGTTCCTCCGAAGTGGCCTCGGAGGCACAGCCTGCCAAGATGCCGCCCACCAGGACGGTTCCCAAGGCCATGATGATCAGTCGACGCACCACGGTTACTGGCCGAGGCCCCACATCGGGTAGTTGACGTTGAGGTTCGGAGTGTTGCCAGGGCGGTAGGTTCCGCTGCTAATGCCGCACTGGGTGTTGGCATCAAGCACGGCATTCACTTCGGCTGCCGTCGGCGTCTTGGCCAAGAACTGCCCCACCGGAACCGCCTTGACATGCGTATCGACAAAGCCCACCACGACGGTGCCGTTGGTGGTCAGGCGCGGGTCAGGCGTGTTGCCATAGACGCATGTGCCGGTCGCTCGCATGTAGTTGGCTGCCCAGAACTCGCGAATCGCCATCGGATAGACGGTCTGCGTGGCTAGTGGATCGTTGATGGCATCCACCCAAACCGGCGAAAAGTCGATCAGCGGGTTTACAAGTTCATTGAGGAGCCACGCCTCGGCAGGGTTCGGAACGGAGGTCTCTGTGCCACCGAGCCAAGAGTTGCGGAGACGCCCTGGAGCGGTCGCCGAGCGAGCCCAGGTGTTCACTGCACCCGTAAGGGCAAGGTTGAGAGCGTAGGCCCCCATGATTTGCCCGTTATCCGTCCACTGTCGCCACCCGCCAAGGTGGGAGTTGTCGAGCTTCTGTCGGTTGGGCGACTCGAAGATCTGCACATTCTTCATATAGGGCAGTGGCCACTTCTGCCAAGAGTAGTGGTTCATGCGGAACGGATACGGGCCACCACCCGAGCAGCCGTCGCCCGAAAGCGGGCCGGTTTGGTTGATTCTTGGATTCAGCGATGAGCCCTGAATGCAGTCATCGTTGCGAGGAAAGACGTCGTCATGGTCCACCATGTACAGCTTCAACGAGGTGCCAATCTGCTTTTGGTTGGAGACGGACGCGGTCTTCTTGGCTGCCTCTTTGGCTTGGGAGAAGACAGGGAAGAGAATGGCCGCCAGAATCGCGATGATGGCGATCACGACCAAGAGTTCGATGAGAGTGAATGCTCGCTTCATGAGATGCCTCGGACCAGGTCACTCCGCAGTCCAAAGCAAATTTGTCACAAAATCATTACGGCCGAGTTAAGTTTGTAACATCTGCATGGTGCGGTCCCCAAGAATGTCTAGCAACGTCGTCTTGGGGACCAGAGGAGAAACCGAACTGAGTCGTGCCGATGCTGGCGCGCCCGGCATCGGGAAGTACCGACTGCCGGGCGACCTCAGCCGAAGACCCTTTAGCTGCCTGTGACTTGAAGTCCAGTCAGCGGGTCGATGACGGGCGCGCCGCCATCGGTGTAGACCTTGGCGCCCCACATGAAGCTATTCGGATTTAGAGTCTGGGAATACTTGCGGTACTTTGCCGACCCGTCCGCTGTTCCATAGTTGTCACCCTTTTCGATGCGGCCTCCGCCCGTGTAAACGGCAAGCGGATAATCGGTCCGCGGGTTCGTGTTGCAGAGGGTGAAGATATTGTTCGTTGCCGAGGTCACCTGCTGGTAGCTCAGCGCGTAGATCGGATTCGGACGCGTTGCTCCATCCTCTTGACTGCCAAAGTAGGCAAGCGTGTTGGCCGCGTCGCGCGAATAGGCGTTGGTGCTTCGGTGCGAAGCGCTGCGGACGACCGCCGTGATCGATGCCGAGAACAAACACGGGATGCTGTCGGTAAAGCCTACCAGCAGGATCGTGTTCGCCGGCGAGTCAAGTGCGGTCTGGCTGACCAGCGAGATGCCTCGGTTGACGTCTCCGATATTGCGGTAGCGTGGGATGACGGCCGAGTTGACGGTATAGGAGATGCGCGGTGCCTGTTCGTCGACAATCACGCCACCCCGTACATAGTTAGAGGGCACGAGCGGCGTCGGGGGCTGGCACACGTTTGGCGCCTGGCCCGAAGGGATACCTCTGCCGCCGTTGTTATCCGCACTGCTGAAACAAGTCGGAGCGTGTCCACCGTTTCCAGAGACCGGACTAACAAAAATGTCGAGGTTCTTGACGTAAGGCATGACCATGCCTGACCAGTGGACATATCCCGAGTTTGTACCGCCCAAGGCTGGGTTGAAAGCACGGTGGAAGTAAGCGGAAGGGTACATGTCGTCGTGGTCAACGGTGTACATGGAAATGCCGAGGCTCAATTGCTTGACATTCGAGAGGTCGGCAGTCTTCTTAGCCGCTTGCTTGGCTTGTGAAAACACAGGGAAGAGAATCGCAGCTAGGATAGCAATGATTGCGATGACGACGAGTAGCTCGATAAGCGTGAATGCCCGTTTCATAATGCGGAGGATCCTCCGCTGCCATTAGGCGATGACGATCATTAAGAAACGGTTAATATTCCATTGTCCTCCTAATAAGGTTTCTGGAAGTACTAGGTCATAGCGGTGCGCCATTCATTTGGGTGTTAAAATTCGCACCGCTTGGAACAACTTGTAAAACTGTGTCGGTGTCTCTCGAATCCAGAGTCGATTCGAATCGTTGTGTTACTTACTCGGTATGACTTAACTCTAGCTCAGCTTGAAATGGTTACGTCGATACCATTGCCCACCCTTCGCAAGCGCCTGGAGGCCCTGCGCTCCTGCCATGTGGTCGCGGTCGAATTCCGCAAAAAGCGCCTTGTCCATTCCCTCACCGGTACATCGAGACCGGTCCTTGAAAGTTTGCTTGCCGCTGATGATCTGGGCATCGAGTGGGATCCAAAGATCACGGCGGACACGTTGCGTATCGAAGAAATGATGCGGGAAGGCGTGCAGTTCGACAGCATTACCTTGCCGCCGGCTGAACGTGACGGGCCACTGCAGCAAGAGTGTTGGTAAACCGGTGGCACCTACTGTTCCACGTATGCCGAAAGACGACAAAGCCGCGCTGGGAAACCCGGCGCGGCTTCTTGGTTTATCTGGTGTGCGAGACTACTGCCCGCCGCCCTGAGTTTGCGGAGGCGCGCCGATGCCCTGTGAGGCTTCGGGTGGCGGCTCCTTGCTCGGGTTGCGGTAGGCCTGCTCTTCGGATTGTGTTGCCGTCGCTTCTTCTTTCATACAGCCCACCAGGGGGAGCATGACAAAACCCGCGACGGCGACCAGCCAGAGTCTCATCGGTAAGCGTTCCACATGTTCCGATCCGGGCTTGTATTCGGATTCGGGTTCGTTGCGATGCCGTCCATCGTCTTGGCGCTGGAGTCGGACATCACAAAGTTGGTCTTATCCGAGTACGGTCGCGAAAGGGCGCCATATCGGTTGTTGGCATTGACCGTCCACGTGGCTCCGTTGGCGGTGACGATGTAAGGCGTACCGTCGCGCGACCCGTCGGGAATCAGGCCGGGAAATCCCGTCCAGTCCCACCAGTTGACGTTCGTGAAGAACGACGTCGGACCCCATGTCGTCGCGCTGCCAAAGCGCTCGCTGTACATGATGGTCGCCGACGGGTTCGTCACCGCCGTGGCATTGGTGGTGTCGCGGCCCATCCAGTTTCCACAATCAGTGTTGCCGCCCACACCCTGGACCAGCCCCATGACTCCGAAGAGTGACCAGCGGGAGCCGTCCCACTGCATGAAGCCGTTGGAGGCGAAACTGATCGGGATGCCGTCGGCGTGGGTAGCGAGCCAGTCGGGCCACCCTCGCTTGCTCAGGCTATCCGAGGGCGAGCGCATGATGGCGACGCTCTTCATATAGGGTTGGAGCGAATAGGTCCATCCACCGTCACGGGGCTGCCACCAGCAGGCGCCCGATCCCATGGGATAGACGTCGTCGTTGTCGGTCATGTAGATATGCGTCGCCGTTCCCACCTGTTTGGCGTTGGAGAGCGCGCTGATTTTCTTGGCGGCCGTCTTCGCTTGCGAGAAAACGGGGAAGAGAATGGCGGCAAGGATCGCGATGATCGCGATCACAACTAAGAGTTCAATGAGCGTGAATGCTCGGGATGTCTTCATTGATGGATCCTCCATTGGATGGCTTAGTTACAAGTCGTTTTGTTCCCGGGGAACTTGATTCCGGCGACGCGCCACACGACCCGCCGACTACGATCGTCGTGGGTACGACGACGGTTTGCGCCGCCGCGCTGGGTGATTCGATGCGAAACAGCATCTGCCGGATCGCCGCCTCGGCAATGCGCTCCCACTCGAAGGTCGTGTGGGTGAGCGAAACCTGGTCATAGCGCCTTTGGACGTCATCGCCAAAGGCGGCAACGGCGATGTCTTTTGGGATTGAGTGTCCCATGCTTTCGATGAGGTCGGAGACTTCATGGACAAAGATGTCGTTGGCGATGACCACGGCATCGGGCCGGTCGTCGTCGAGGAGCCGTCGCCGCAAGGGCAAGAGGTCAACGCCGTCGAGCGCACTGGTCGCGCACCACACGAAGTCGCGGGGCATTGGCTGCAGGCCGGCGTCGAAGAGCCCCATCAGGTAGCCGCTGAACCGATGGTGATTGCTCAGCAGCATGTCCGAAAAGCCGGTAATGGCGATGCGGCGCCGGCCCTGGTCGGCAAGGTGTTTGGTCAACGCGCGCATCCCGCCGAACGAATCGATGGTCACCACGTCCGTTGTCACGGTCTGCAGGTCGTGGTCGAGCGCTACCACCGGCATGTTGCGCACCACTTTGAGCAGCGGTGCGGCGTCGGGATAGCCCTTCTTCGACCAAATGAAAGCGCCGGCGAACCGATGGGTGTCGGCGTACTCAAGCGACCCCGTGACGCCATGCACCGAGGAGTCGAGATGGACCAGGTGATAGCCGGCCTCAAGCGTCTGCTTGCTGAGTTCAGAAAAAAGACGGCGGTTGAGCGACGATCCGTGGTCGACAAAGGCAATGTTCCGATTCCGACCCGTGCTCGGACCCAGCCGGGCCACAATGCCACGATTGGGCGCCGCTTCACCCCAGCCGCTGTCCACCAGCGCGCTAAGAGCGCGTCGCACGGTGACCCGGCTGACCCCGAATCGCTGGACCAGCTCGCGCTCGGTCGGCAATAGTGAGTCCACCGCAAGTTTGCCCAGCCGAATCTCTTCGCGCAGCACTCCTGCGATGGCTTGGTACCCGGTGATGGGGGTCGGCGCAACATTGCGCATGAGGTCATGATACAACAGGGATCAACCCAATGCAACGTCTTGGTATGCAAAAGGTAAACCAATTCTCAAGAATCACAGATTCGGCGGTGATTCTGGCTGACGATCCCCGCTGAGAAGCGGACCCAAGACCGCGGATAGTGTATACAATGGGTTTCGGAGTTCGACGATGTTGACGGCCCTCACTCTTTCCCTTGCGTTTACTTCAGCGGCCTGGTATGGCCCTGTCACGGTGGAGTTTGATTTCGCCGTCTCTGGCAACCCCTATGACCCCGAAGCGAACAGCGTGGTCGTTCGATTCACGCCGGAAACCGGTGAGCCGCTCGATCGCCTTGCCTACTATGACCAGGGGAAGTGGAAAGCAACGCTTCTCTCGCCCAAACCGGGGGATTTCCAGGCGCGATTGATCCACAACGGCCGTATGCCAAATCTCCCGGCGAAATCCGTCGTCATCAGCGAGAGAATGCGGCCAGCGCATGGCTTTGTGAGCATCGACCCGGCCCACAAGACGAGGTTCTTTCGCGACGATCGCCCCTTCTTTCCGCTCGGCATCAACCTTGGATGGCAAACGCCGGGGCTGCCCGACATGACCGCGCAGCTCGGCAAGATGGCCGACAGCGGCATGAACTGGGCGCGGATCTGGGCCTGCCATTGGGACGGGAAGAACCCCTACTGGCCCAACGTCGAGACGAAGCTTGAGCGTGGGCACATGTGGCCCCAAGCACTGAGCCGGTGGGATGAGCTCGTTGCCGCCTCCGAGAAGCATGGCATCGCGTTTCAGATGGTCCTCTTCCACCACGGACAGGTGAGCAGCACCGTCAACTCGAATTGGGACATCAATCCCTGGAATAGGGCGAATGGAGGCTTTTTGGAGTCGCCCGTCGACTTCTTCCGCCATCCCGAAGCCAAGCGCCTTGCCCGTGCCTGGCTCCGCTACGCCGTCGCGCGGTGGGGCCATTCGACCTCGATCATGGCGTGGGAGTTGTTCAACGAAATCGAATGGGTCGACGCTTGGCGCGACGGACCGCGCGAGATCGTCTACGCCTGGCACAAAGAGATGGCGGATTATCTCCGTGAACTGGACCCCTATGGCCGCCTCGTCACGACGAGCTCCGAGATGGCTCATCCCGAGCTTTGGGC
The DNA here is from genome assembly GCA_046292875.1 of Fimbriimonadaceae bacterium. GTDB lineage: Bacteria > Armatimonadota > Fimbriimonadia > Fimbriimonadales > Fimbriimonadaceae > JBKBQD01. The sequence continues at coordinate 192,579 of JBKBQD010000004.1, read as the reverse complement.
CGCGATGGACTACTACCAGCCTCATGGCTATCCGCCGAGCGTTTTCAACATGATCGCGGGCGCCGAGGTCCCGAAGGACAAACCCTACTTTTGGGGCGAGTTTGGGCCCGGCGGTTCCTCCGGGCAGCCCGTGAACGAAGCGGTGCGCGATGGCCTTTGGGCCTCGATGATGAAAAGCCACTCTGGCGCGGCGCAGTATTGGTACTGGGACATCGTCGATCGCGACAACCTTTATCCTGAGTTCAAGCGTGCCCATACGGCCCTCGTGGCTTTGTCCGGTGGCCGGGCGGCCCTCAGCCCTTCTGCGACGCCGATCGACGTCCAGGTCATGTCCGAGGCGCGTGCGGACCTCGTCTTTCGGCCGGGCCGAGGCTGGGGCAAGACCGAGCGCCATGTGTTTCAACTGCCGGAGGACGCGACGCCAGAGAAGTTAGCGCAGTTGTCCGAGTTCCTCAATAGCCATACCGGCGGCAATCGCGAGCTGAATCCTGAGCCCCTTGTCCTCAGATTTCGTCTGGAAACGCCGGGCGAAGTCATCTTTACCTTCGGTCAGGTCGCACGAAACGGCGCGAAAGTCCAGATCAATGTCAATGGCAAGGCGGAGTTCGAGCGCACCTGGGAAGCGGAAGAGCGCGATCGTCCGGCCCAAGCGACCGCGACGGTTCCCTTGGCGCCGGGCGACAACGAGGTGCGGCTATCCAGTGTCGGCACGGATTGGGTGACCCTGAGCTCGATCCGCATCACGGGGGCCGCGCCCGCGGTGCGCGCCTTGGCCATTCGCGACTACGGCAAGGTCATGCTCCGCTTGACCCGCATGCATGGCGCGCCAAGCGGACCGATCGACCTGCGATTGACCGGCCTGGGCCTGGATGATGCGCAGGTCGCGGTCCAGACCCTGGACCTTGAGACGGGCGAAGCCGGAACGACCCGCGTCGACTATCGCAGCGGCGAGGGGGCGTATCGGTTGACCGGCAAGGACGTCGTGCTCCTCTTCCCGTAGTCCTTCGGGCCTCTTTACGGGTAGATCGGGCCGGTGCTGCCAGCGGTCGTACCGTCAGGCCGGCGGTACGAGATCGAGATAAAGGCGCGCGCGTTTGACCGGGTGACGGTGGCCCGGCTCATGAAGGCGTCGATTTGATCGGGCGGGAGACCCCGACGGCGTGCCCACTCCCGGATCGTCGCCTGCGTGGCGTCGTCCAGCGATCCGACTCGGGCGTCCACTGGCGGTACGGTCAGCTCTTGATGCTGGGCCACTAGGAAGAGCGCATCATAGAACCGGCGCTCTTGCTCTTCGGTGATGCCATGGCACTCCTCTAAGTATTTTGTGAGTAGTTCCGTGCGCTGGACACTTCCGGAAACCGACGGATGGAACTCAAAATAAAGGGGGCCAACGTTGTCTGTCCCAACATCGGGAGGCCGAATTGCGGCCCCGTCGGGCCTCTTAGGTGGTTCGACGGCCTGGATCGCGTTGCCACGCAATGGCATGTTTGCAGGGTCGAGCAGTACGGTGAACTCCTGATCACCGGCAGTGACCCTGATTTGCGTCCAGGCGCCGATTGCTACGGGAGCGTTTGTGAGGTCTTGGTTTAGGACTACCGAGTCGTCAACCATTCCGCGCATGATCGCTTCGAGCTGCTCACGCTCCTTGGCTGGGAAGTCAGAAATGACCGGCTGCTTTCCGGCTCGAATGAACTCTTGATACCGCGTTATCATGTCGGCTCTGGCCCTGAGCTTTTCGAGCTTCATCGGATCGTCGATTTCAAGAGTTGCGCCGACACCGGGGAAGTGCCGGACCTCAAAGCCGAGTTCCTTGCCCCTCTCGCGAAGAAGGGCCACGTCCCTAATCATGACCAGCAGTTCCCGCACTTCGGGCGGGACCGGCTTGGCCGAAACCGCCATGACGATCGGCGTCTCGGCCAACTGGGCCGAAGTTGGCCTGTTAGCGCTTACTTGACCGTAACACCAGGCGCATGCAAGGGTGGCAATTGCACCGGTCACGACTAATCTGTATCTTTCCATTGTCGCCATTCCTCCGCGTGGGTGATCACGTACTTGATTCGACTCCGCCACGCAATTTGTGAACCGTTCGTCCACATCTCGGCGCCATAGTAGGCAGTGTATTGATCAAACCCTTGGCCTGAGTGTTCCGGCTTCAAGGTCCTATAGTATGAGCGGTTGATCGTCTCCGAGTTGTCGTACACGGTCGCATCGTTTCCGGTCCAAGGGGGTGTTCCGCTGGAACTCGGGTCTTCGGTGACCTTGTCGTACCGGGTGTAGAAGAACACCACGTGCTGGCTGATCGGTGAGTCCCCAGAGTGAATGTAAGTCTGGTTCCTAGGACTGGATTGGTTCGCGTGCTCCTGCTCGTAGTTGTAGGGATAGTAGTTCGGAATCTTCGACCACTCAGTGCCTAAGCCCCCCAGATCGTCATTGCGAATGCGGCAACAGCTGGTATCGTGACCATAACGTCCTGACGGCACACCGTTTCCTATATCGATGTCAATGGGCTGACCAAGCATTCTTAAATATTCCGATAGGGCCTGCAACGGTCACGCGCTTTGGCGACTGCTCACGGGTAGATCGGGCCGGTGCTGCCAGCGGTCGTACCGTCAGGCCGGCGGTACGAGATGGAGATAAAGGCGCGCGCGTTTGACCGGGTGACGGTGGCCCGGCTCATGAAGGCGTCGATTTGATCCGGCGGATGTCCGCCTTTCCGCACCCATTCACGGATGACCGCTTGCGTGGCGTCGTCCAAGGAACCAACACGTGCATCCACGGGTGGTACGGTCAGCTCTTGATGCCGCGCCACTTGATACAGCGCATCGTAGAACCGGCGTTCTTGCTCTTCGGTGATGCGGTGGCACTCTTCGAGGTACTTGGTCATCAATCGGGTACGCAGGACGCCGCCCGGAACCGATGGATTGAACACGAACTCAACCGTCCCAACGTCGTCGACTCCTGCATCGGGCGGCCGAATCACTGACCCGTCGGGGCGTGTCGCTGGCTCAATCGCTTCAATCGGATTGCCCTCCGAAGGTGGCCTTCCGGGATGGACAAGTACGATGAACTCTTTGTCGGCCGAGGTGACCCGCATCTGAGTTCGTGCCCCAATCGTCACAACGGCGCTCGAAAGGTCTGAGGGTAGGGACACCCCGTCGTCGGTCATCGCACGCATGACGGCTTCCAATTGTTCACGCTCATGCTTTGGGAAATCGGAAACGAGAGGTTGTTTTCCCGCGCGAACGTACTCCTGATATCGCGTCATCATGTCGGCCCGTGCCTTGACCTTTTCGAGCTTCATCGGGTCATCGATTTCAAGCACAGCGCCGATGCCAGGAAAGTGTCGGACCTCGAAGCCGAGTTCCATACCCTTTTCGCGGAGCATTGCGATGTCTCGGATTCCTCCAATGAGGTTGTGGACCTCCTTAGAAACTGACTTGGCAGACACCGCCGCGACGATGGGAGTCTCGGCCAGTTCGGCCGAGGTGGGCGCGGACTGCGCCCAGCAGAACATAAGAGTGCTGGCAAGCGCCAAGGATGTCGCAGTTAGTCGGTGTTCGGCCATGTCTCCCAACGCTCCGGAGTGACGATCACGTACTTGGTGCGACTTCGCCAGGCAATCTGCGAGCCGTTGGTCCACATCTCGGCGCCATAGTAGATGGTGAGCTGATCCCAACCTTCGCCGCAGCGCTGAGAAGGAAGAGTCCTATAGTATGAGCGATTGATCGTCTCTGAGTTGTCGTACACGGTCGCATCGTTCCCGGTCCAAGGAGGTGTTCCGCTGGAACTCGGGTGTTCGGTGACTTTGTCGTACCGGGTGTAGAAGAATACGACATGCTGACTGATCGGTGAGTCCCCAGAGTTAATGTAAGTCTGGCTCCTAGGACTGGATTGGTTGGCGTGCTCCTGCTCGTAGTTGTAGAGATAGTAGATCGGTATCCTCGACCACTCAGTGCCTAAGCCCCACCCAGGATCATCATTGCGAGTACGGCAACGGCTGGTATGGCCACCATAACGTCCTGACAATACACCGCTTCTTATATCAATGTCAATGGGCTGTCCAAGATTTTTTAAACATTGCGATAGGGCCCGCAATGCCCACGCGAAGCGGCAGAGGCATGGAGCCACTGCGACGGAAATCGAGCTCCTAGGTCGTGTGACCACGTGTCACGGTGTCGCCTATAATGCCTGGGTGAAGCGCCTCATCGGCTATCTCGCCCTCGCATTCGTCGTCGTTGGCTGCGCCGGAACCAGCAGCACCCCGATCACCACCAAAGAGCCCAAACGAACGGGGGGTCTTGCCTATAGCGACCTTCCCGCCGGACGCAAGGCGGTCGTTGACAAGTATCCGACCCAGCCAGCCAGTTCCGACCCAACACCCGCGACCTTTGACGGTCGCACGTTCTGGCTTGACGCCAACGGCAACTCATGCCTGACGCCAGCTTGGGACCAGGGCAATACTGAGTTCTGCTGGGCGTTTTCCAGTTCGACGATGATCTCGGACCGCTTCCGCATTGCCCATGCCTCCGACCCGACCGGGCCATTCTTTAGCTCCACGTCCTTTCCGGCTTACTCCGGCGGCGGCAAGTGGGATGGCCCTACCCAAACGGTGCTCAACGGCTTTGCGCCCATTGCCGTTGGCGAATGTTCGATTTCCGGCTCCACACTCGGCTGTTTGCAGACGGGCGATCCGACCGAAGCGCTCGATTTTCTTTACACGTCCGGAGGCCCGCTCTTCCAAGGGTGGGGCGTCTACACCTGTGCCGGGGCGTGTCCGAATTTGACCGGGGTAAGCCGCTACACCGTGGGAGAGCCGTATGCCGTCACCCCGCGAACCGGTTGGACCACCGCCAACCCGGTTGCCATCATGAACGAAATCAAAAAGCACGGACCCGTTGCGACCTACATTCGTATTGCGCCTCAGTTTGATAGCTGGTGGGAAAGCGCGAGCAGCGCCACCGACGTCTTCGGTCCGGACGATACCGGCGGCAACATGTACAACGATGCCGCCAACGCCGCCGGCCTGGGGGGCCACATTGTCGTGATCGTTGGCTGGGGCACCTCCGCGGCGGGCGAAGACTACTGGATCATTCGCAACAGCTGGGGTCAGATGAACGCTGACCAGGGGTACTTCCTTTTGAACCGGGGCAGCAACTTCGTCTACTGCGAGACGTTTGTCACGGCAGCCAAGCCCGGGACGGACACGCCGGTCGGCAGTTAACCGGGAGCCAAGGACGTCGCGCCGTCGACGAGCAGGTTCACCCCGCTGATGTAGGCGGCTGGCTGCGAGCAGAGGTAGGCGACGGCGGAGGCCACCTCTTCGGCCGTCGCGTATCGGCCCATGGGCAGACGCGACTCACGATCCCGCAGCGCGGCCTCGACCGTGATGTCCTTTTCCTGCGCCACGATCTCGGCCAGGTGGACTTGCCGGTCGGTCATCGTGTGGCCGGGGAGCACGGCGTTCACGGTAACGCCGTCCTTGGCGAGTTCCGACGCCTGAAGCTGAGTGAGCGCGCAGAGCCCCATCCGCAGGGTGCTGGAGATGGCGAGCATCGGCGAGGGCTCTTTGGCGGCAATCGAGGTGATGTGCACGATGCGCCCCCACCGTTTCGCACGCATTCCGGGCGTGACCAATCGCGTGAGCCGGACCACGTTCATGACCGTGCTGTCGAAGCCTGCCTGCCACTGTCCGTCGGTGACGTCGAGCGCGCGGCCAGCCGGAGGTCCGCCAGTGTTGGTGACCAAAATATCGGCCGGACCAAGCGCGCTCTCGACGGATTCGACCCATGCCTCCAGGTCGGCCAAGCGGGATACATCGGCGACAAAGGTATGGGTCATCGCCCCAATCGCCATGGCGGCCTCATCCAGTGTTTGCCGAGTCCGACCACAGATGGACACCCTGCAGCCCTCTTTCGTCAAGGCCTTGGCGACCGCCAGCCCAATGCCCTTGCTACCCGCCGCGACCAGCGCGACCTTGCCTTCGATGCCCAGGTTCACGCCGGCAGTTTAGCCGACGCTGCCTTCCAGGCTCACGCCGAGCAGCTTCTGCGCCTCGACCGCAAACTCCATGGGGAGTTCGCGGAAAACATCCTTGCAGAAGCCGCTTACGATCATGTTCACCGCGTCTTCGGTCGCAATGCCGCGCTGGTTGCAGTAGAAGATTTGGTCCTCGCCGATTTTGGAGGTCGAGGCTTCATGTTCCACTTTGGCGGACGGGTTCTTGACTTCGATATAAGGAAAGGTATGGGCTCCACAGCGGTCGCCCATGAGCATGGAGTCACACTGGGAGTAGTTGCGCGCATCATCCGCGCCGGGGTTGACCCTTACCAAGCCCCGGTAAGTGTTTTGCCCATTGCCCGCAGAGATGCCCTTGCTGACGATGGTGGACTTGGTGCGCTTGCCGATGTGCACCATCTTGGTTCCGGTGTCCGCTTGCTGCTTATTGGCGGTCAGGGCGACACTATAAAACTCGCCAATCGAGTCGTCACCTTGAAGAATCACAGAAGGGTACTTCCACGTAATCGCTGAGCCTGTCTCAACTTGGGTCCAGGTGATCTTGGAGGCCCGCCCCTTGCAGATGCCGCGCTTCGTCACAAAGTTATAGATGCCCCCTTTGCCGTCTTTGTCACCCGGATACCAGTTTTGAACCGTGCTGTACTTGATGGTGGCGTTTTCCATCGCGACGAGTTCGACCACGGCGGCGTGCAGCTGGTTCTCATCGCGCATCGGGGCGGTGCAGCCTTCAAGGTAGCTGACGTATGCGCCCTCGTCGGCGACAATGAGCGTACGCTCGAACTGTCCCGATTTGGCAGCGTTGATTCGGAAATAGGTGCTCAATTCCATCGGGCAGCGAACACCTTTGGGGACATAGACGAAGGAGCCGTCGGAGAATACGGCACTATTCAGCGTTGCGTAAAAGTTATCAGAGTAGGGTACGACGCTACCCAGGTATTGCTTGACGAGTTCCGGATGTTCGCGAATCGCTTCCGACATCGAGCAAAAGATGATGCCCAACTCCGCAAGCTTTTCCTTGAACGTCGTGGCGACGGATACCGAGTCGAAGACGGCGTCGACGGCAACGTTGCCCATCGCCACCGCGTCGGCCGCCGAGGCGACCGCCCCTTCCACCCCAAGCAACACCTTCTGCTCTTCCAGCGGTATGCCTAACTTCTCATAGACTGCCAGAAGCTCAGGATCGACGTCGTCTAATGACTTGTACTTCGCTGCATTTTTTGGGGCGGAGTAATACGTAATATCCTGAAAATCCGGCGGGGTGTAATGCACGTTGTGCCAGGTCGGCTCCGTCATCTTGAGCCAGTGGCGGTAGGCGCGGAGCCGCCATTCCAGCATCCACTCGGGCTCACCCTTCTTTTCCGAAATGGCGCGGATGGTGTCCTCACTGAGGCCGGGCGGCAGCGCATCGGTCTCGATCTCGGTGACGAACCCCTCCTTGTATTCGCGATTGGCGAATTTCTCAAGGACGATATCGTCTTCGGAGCGCTCTAAAAGTTCGGTGTCTTGGGTCATGGAAGTGAGTTCAGCCAATGGCTTCTACGAGCCAATTGTACCGAGAATCTGGATTTTCTCGTCGAGATTAGTCGGCGGTGGGAAAGGCGATCCGCTCCGCTCTTGCCATGCGATGCTTGAGCATCAGCTCCGCTAAACGATCGGACGACACTCGGCGGCGGACCTGGTCTCGCACCGATCGCGCTGACTCTGCGGAGCGTCGCAAGGCCTCTTCGCCGATGGGACGGCCCGCGAACTGGCCGACCATGCACGCCTCGCCGACCGAAGCCAGCGCGTCTTTGTCGAGCCGCGTTTCGGCGGCCAAGCGGCGGCAGAACTGCGCCGCCGTCTCGTTCGGACGGAGCTCAATGCCAAGGAGTGCGGCTTCGGCTAGGACCGCTCCAAAAAGCCGCCGGGCCGCTTCGGGTCCGTCAGGCAGATCGGCGAAGTCGTCGGCATAAGGGTCGCCGACTTTGGAAAGGGCGGCATCGATCGCGGCGCGCCGTTCCGCCTCGCGACGCCGCGCCTCCGCTTGGGCTCGCGCGCGGAGCAAGGGACCAAGCAACCATGCCCAGAACCGATGGAGCACCGCCACCACCTTTTTGCCGTGCTTCGCAAGCAGCCAAGCGAACAGCAGCATCGCCGCCAGGATCGCCAGGATCCGCGGAATCAAGTCGTTCCAGTTGATTTCTTGCGGAGGCGGCGGGGGCTTGGGGTTCGCGCCGCGATCCCCACCCATGTCGGCGGCGCTGGAGCCCGGTCCCTCGCCCGGCTGGGAAGCGGACCGATTGCCCGCCCGCGAAAGGTCCGGCGCCGCTCCCGGCCCTGGCCCCATGTCGGGCGAGCCGCGGAGCCCCAGCATGGGACCGGAAATCGTGTCGACGAGCCCCTGAATCCCGCCTTCGGCCGCGATTTTTGCGCCGGCGGCCAGCGGTGATACTGCGAGCAAAGCGACCAGGACGACCAGGACCCCAGACATCAGCCAAGAAGCGGCAAATCCTGGCGCGACGGGCACGCGCCTTTCGGTTGTCGCTCCGGACTTTCGCGCCACGGCAGCCAGTGTTGCGGTGAGGAAGAGGCACCCGAAGTAAATGGCCGCCAGCGTCACCGTCCGCAGCAGGTCGCTCGGCCAGGCAAACAGCATCAACCCCACGACGAGGGCTGGGCCATAGGGCTCCTGCGGCTTGGGCTGCACCTTCGGCCCAAGACCTCCCCATGACCGTCGTGGCTTTGGCATAGGGGCAGTGTTGCAGCACCATTGAATCAACGGGATCGAGAGACACCACGCCATGCCGCCGAAAATCACCCACCCAAACGCGAGTCCGAACGCCCCCAGAAAGAAGAAGGCTGCCCCGGGCAGGATGCCGTAGAGTCCAACGGAGTTAACGCGGTCCATCTGCTCGCGCCGGGTTGCCATCCAGGCACCCACGACAGCAACCGAGTAGCCGATGAGCCAGCCGAGGAACACCTCGCTCGAGCCGCCCTGTCCATAGGCGATGGCAAAGTTCAGCGTCAGCGCGCCCGCCGCCATAATGGACAGCAGGAAGGCCAACACGCCGAAGAGGTTAGCGTTCGGACGCAGCGATGAATCGAAGTCTTTCAAGGTCGGTTGCGTTGTTGATGGCGGCAGAAGTCGCCCCCATGGCGGCGGCCCGTGCTACCGTGTAGGAGTTGGCTAGAGCGTCGCCGACGGCCACGACGGCCAGGGAGTGTCCGCGTTTTCGGAATAGGTCGAGTGCGGCGCCGGCCATTAGGTCAATTTGGCCGGTAACCAGAATCAAGGTCGCTCGCCAAGGGACATGCGGTGTCCGCAATAGGAGCCGCTCATGGAGCGGTGTCGGCTCGCGCTTTGCGGACGCCAAAGCCCGCAGCACCAATGCACGATGCAGCCGACCCTCGCCGACCGGCACGTGCCCGCCACACTCCAGGCTGGCGTCGAGCCCGTCGTCTGACAATCGGCAGGCCAAGGACGCGGCGGCCTGGCAGGCCAACTCGAATTGCTCGTCAAAGGCATAGTTGGCCGCGCAGGTGTCGAGCCACACGGTGTATACCGGAGTCGAGGAGACGTCGTAGATCCGAGAAGTCAGGCGACCGGTGCGGGCGGTTGCCGGCCAGTGCACACGCTTGAGGGGGTCGCCCGCCACGTACGGGCGGCAGCCGGCCAAAAGGGTTGGGTCCTCCAGGGCCGCCCGGGCTCCGCGTGCGTCTCCAATCAGTCGCGCCGACGGCGCTTTCACGGCAGGGATCACGGTGACCTTTGGGTGGACAAAGACGTGGTCAGCGGGCCCAGCATCCGAAGTGTACGACGACAAGCCAAACATGTCTCCGTAAGCCAGCCGCGAAGGGCCAAGGGCATGGACGCCACGATGCGGGAACTTGACGGTGTAGACAAACTCCATGGGGCCTTCCCCGCCACCAAACGTCATCAGGCCCGTCGGACCCTGCACCTCGACATGATCGGGCAACGTTTCATCGACGCGAACCCAGCGAAAGCGCAGCGCGTCAACACCCGACCAATGGGTGCGGACTCCGACGGAGCCGCCAACCGGGACCAAATCGGACTCGATGGATCGCATCGCCGCAGGGTTTGTTTTGACCGGCCGCGAGGTGTACACCGCGAAGAGAAGGAGCAGCAGGGCGAAGAGGGAAGCCCCAATCGGCACCGCGCTGCGAAAGAGCCACCCGATGCCAAGGCCAAACAGGATCGCGAAGATCCACGGGAAGATTCTCATGGCCGTCCCGGCGTGGGTGCGGGCATGCGTTCAAGGATCGATTGAACCACGGTCGTGGCCGACCGGCCCTGGATCCGTGCCTCCGGTTTGATCGACAGTCGATGTTCCAGGACCATCGGGGCCAAAAAGCGCACAACGTCCGGAGTGACGAAGTCCCGGCCTGAAATGGCGCTCACCGCCTGTGCCATCTGGGCCAGCGCCATGGCCGCACGCGGACTGGCGCCGATATGCACGTCGGCATGGTGGCGGGTCGCCCGAACCAGCTTGACGATGTAGGAGTGAATGTCGTCGGCGACATGGATCGCACGCACGGCCGTTTGTGCCCACATGACCTGGTCGGCGCCGGTCACCGGACGCAGCGCCTCGAGCGGGTGGCTCAGCCGCGCATTCTTGACGACCTGGATCTCTTCGTCCTCGCCCGGATAGCCCAGCCGAATCCGCACCGCAAAGCGGTCAAGCTGAGCCTCGGGCAACGGAAAAGTGCCCTCGTATTCAAAGGGGTTTTGCGTGGCGAACACCTGAAAGGGCCGCGGCAGCGGGTGAGTGACATTGTCCAGCGTCACTTGGCGCTCGGCCATACACTCCAGCAACGCCGATTGCGTTCGCGGCGTCGCACGGTTCAGTTCGTCGACCAGGACGATGTTGGCGAACACCGGCCCGGGCCGAAACTCGAACCGACTCTCGGCCTGATTAAAGACCGCCGCGCCCGTAACGTCGCTAGGCAGCAAGTCAGGCGTGCACTGGATGCGCTTGAAGTCAAGCCCAAGGGACACGGCGATGGATCGCGCCAGGACCGTTTTACCCGTGCCGGGCGCGTCTTCCATCAGGACGTGACCCCCGGCCAGCACTGCCGCCAACGCGGTCCGGACGACCGTTGACTTGCCGACGATCACGCGTTCGACGTTCTCAACGACTGGCGCTGCGAACGCCGAAACCTGGGTTGCCGCGTCAGGCGCGGCGATGGTCTCCATCAACGTGGAGTATAGCTACGGTTTAGGCTGCCAACCCCATTCCACGTAGCGATTTTCAAAAGTCCCGTCGTCGTAAAGGTCAACCAAGGCGTAACCCGGAGCACATTCATGATAGTTGCCGTTCCACCAGCCGCCGCAGACGGCGCCGTTGCAGAAGTAGGTGACCCCGTTGTAGTCGACCCGGTCCACCAGGTGGATGTGCCCGCTGATACAGAGCTTGACGTTCGGGTGCTTGGCGAAAAGGTCTTTGATCTTGCGGGCGTCAAGATGCATCCACGCACCGGGGACCACCCAGTTCCCAGTCTTCTCGTTGTCTCCGTCAAAGTACGCTGAGGCGGAAAGGATCGGGATGTGCGAGACGACCATGACCGGCGTGGTCTTGGGTGTGCTCGCCAAGTCGCCCGCCAGCCACTCGAACTGTGCGTCGTCGAGGCGCCCTTTGTAGCCCGTGCCCTCGGGAAAGGTGCTATCGAGGAAAATGAAGTGCCATCCCGCGCGGTCGAAGCTGCGATAGGGCTTTTCGAGATCCAGAATGTCGCAGGCCCACTGCTTGCCGAGACGTCGGTCGTTGTCGTCGGTCTTGCCCTTGCCCATCCACAGGTCGTGATTGCCGATGCAATGCTCAACCGGCAATCGGTTGTTCTCTCGAAAGTTCTTTGTAAAGAGTTCCCACTGCACCTTGGTGCGATCCGGGTCCGCGTTGAACGAGTCCATGATGAGGTCGCCGCCGGTGAAAATCACATCGGGCTTGTCGCTCAGCTCGTTCACGATCTTGAGGCACTCGCCCATCCCTTGATCGGCCTTGCGCTCGGGCTGGACGTGGATGTCGGTCAGATGGGCGATGCGAAGCGCACGCTTGCGCGGGCTGCTTTCCAGCTTGGGCATCAGGCTCAGCGCGCCTGCCGCAGCGGCGCCGGCCAAAACTTGACGACGAGAGAGCACATTCGACTCAGGTGACATGGCTGCGCGAATCGTACCAAGAGGCCTCAGTCCGTGTCGCTGGAAATGGCATCACTTGACCGAATGTTAAAGTACTTTGCCTCGGGATGGTGGACAATGAGCGCGCTCGTGCTCTGTTCGGGCATGAGCATGAACTCCTCGCTCAGCTCAACGCCAATGTCCCGCGGCTCCAGCAGCGTCATCACGTGAGCTTGATCCTCCAGGTTGGGACACGCGGGGTAGCCAAAGGAGTAGCGCGCACCGTGATACTTGGCGCTGAACAGCAATCTCATGTCGCTCGGCTCTTGGTCGTCGATCCCCATTTCATGCCGGATCTGTCGATGCCAGTACTCTGCCAACGCCTCCGCGGTTTCGACACCCATGCCATGGACGTAGAGGTAATCCTCGTAGTTGCCCTCGCTGAAAAGCTTTCGCTCGTACGCGCTGACCTCGTGCCCCACGGTCACGAGGTGAAACGCGACGACATCGACTTCGCCCGATTCGCGGCTCTTGAAGAAGTCGGCCAGGCAAAGGCGTCGGCCGTCGGGCTGGCGAGGAAACCGGAATCGGAGTCGTTCTGTCTTGGCCGCCTCATCGAGGACGATCAGGTCGTTGCCCTCGCTTTGGCACCAGAAGTAACCCCACTTCACCTGGGGCTTGAGCACCGAAGCCAACTCCCGCTGCATCCGCTCGAAAATGGGCTGGACATGGTCGTTTAACCATGCGGTGAAGGCCAAGTTGTCCATGCCCTCTTGCCGGCGAAACTGCCATTGCCCGCGGAAAAGCGAGATGGGATTGATATAGCGATACAGTTCGAAGATGTCAAACTTGGCGTGCTTCTTGGCGCCGTAGAACGGGAGGTGCGGCACGGGGACGTCGCGCGCCACGTCGCTGGTCGCGCCGTCGAAGACGTAGAGAGACGGGTCCTTCTCCGGGATGCGGTGACTCGTCACGCGGGGGCGAGATGGCGTCTCCTGAGTGTGCGTTTCAGGTTGGGTTTCGCCGCCGCAGATCTGCCCCATTAGCCGCAAACCCTCGAAAGCGTCCTGGGCATAGTACACCTGGCCCTTATAGATGCTTCTCAGGTCTTCTTCGACGTAGCTGCGCGTCAATGCGGCGCCCCCCAAGATGACGGGGTAATGCCACAGGCCGCGGTCGTTCATCTCCAACAAGTTATCGCGCATGATGAGCGTGCTTTTGACCAAGAGGCCGCTCATGCCAATGACATGACACTGATGCTCTTGCGCTTTCTCCAAAATGGTATTGATCGGCTGTTTGATGCCGATGTTGACGACACGGTAGCCATTGTTGGAAAGGATGATATCGACGAGGTTCTTGCCGATGTCATGCACGTCTCCCGCCACCGTGGCGATGAGCATCGAGCCCTTTTCCGTACCTTCCACCCGCTCAAGGTGCGGTTCGAGAAACGCAACCGAAGCCTTCATCACCTCGGCGCTTTGCAAAACGAAGGGCAACTGCATCTTGCCCGCTCCGAAGAGTTCGCCTACGGTCTTCATGCCATCGAGCAAGATGTCATTGATGATGGCAAGTCCGGAATACTGTTCTAAAGCCGTGGTCAGATGCGCTTCCAGATTCTTTTTGATGCCTTCGATGATGTGTTTCTTGAGGCAGTCTTCAATGGACAAGCCCTCGAAGGGATCGGTAGAAGTGTCAGCGGCGCGAACGTTTTCGAATCGCGCCATCAACTCGATCAGCGGGTCATAGATGCACTCGCGCTCGCTCTTACTCATCCGTCTAAAACTTCCAGAATTGGAGGATGAGGAAAATGGCCGCGCTTCCCATGGCAAGATTCAGCCAGATGCCGATGCGGAAGAAGTCGGTAAATCGATAACCCCCCGGGCCCTGGACCATTAAGTTGGTTTGGTAGCCGATGGGCGTCGAAAAGCTCATCGAGGCCGCCATCATAATGGCAATCGCAAACGGCATGACCGATACCCCCAGCTTCTGGGAAATTGCCATGGATATGGGAAAGGCCAGCGCCGCCGCCGCGTTGTTGGTAATGATCTCCGTAAAGATCCACGTGATGATATAGATCGTAATCAATGACGCGACAGGTGATGTTCCGACCAAGCCTACGGCCGTTTCCGCGATCAGGCCAGCCGCTCCGGTTTTTTCCAGGGCTTTGCCGATGCCAAAGGAGCAGGCAATGACAATAAGCACGGGCCATTCGATGCTTTTTCTTGCCGCATTGACCGTGCAGCAGCCGGTGGCCACCATGGCGCACGCACCCAGCAATGCGGCGATAAACATGGGCAACACATCAAAGGTGGCCAATCCGACAAAACCAGCGAGGATACAGGTGGCGATAATCGCCTTATCGTGACGTACCGGGGTGGAATCCTCGACGCCCGAAACGAGAAAGAAGTCTGGATTGTTCCGTTGCTGGATGGCAAAACTGGGCCGCGTTTCTAAGAGCAGCGTGTCTCCCGCCTTCAGGACAATGTCGCCGATGCGCTGGTTCAATCGCTCACCGTTTCGCGCGACGGCAATCACGACGGCGTTGTAGCGGTTGCGAAACCGACCCTCGCGAATGGTCTTGCCTAAAATCGGGCATGAATCGCTGACCACCGCCTCGACGAGAATTCGCTGATGACGGGGGGTTTCCAGTTTGAACAGCTGGTCGGCGGCGGGGAGCAATCCCCTTACCTTCTGAAGGTCGATGACGGATTCAACGACGCCAACGAAGATCAGGCGGTCGTCCGCTTGGAGGACCTCGCGGGGGCTGACGCTCGGAATGACGTTGTCGCCGCGTTGGATCTCGGCCAGAAAGACGTTCGGCAGGCTGCGGAGCCCGGCTTCTTCGATACTCTTGCCCACAATGGGTCCGGCGGGATCGACAATGAGTTCGACGGTGTATTGGCGGGCATCGTCCGAAATGTCAACGGCAGGCTTGCGATCCGGCAGCAGCCAACGGCTCAGAAAAATGACGGAGACGATGCCCACGATCGCCAAGGGCAGGCCTACCGTGGTATTCGAAAACATCTTCAGCCCGGGAAGCCCGGCTTCTTGGATAAAGCCGTTGACAACCAAGTTCGTACTTGTGCCAATGAGCGTCGTGACGCCGCCAAAGATGGCCGCATAGCTGAGGGGAATCAGCAGTTTGGAGGGTGAAACGCGGATGACCTTGCACCACTCCAATATCGCCGGGATCATCATCGCCACAACTGGCGTGTTGTTCAGCCAGGCGCTGGCAAAGGCGGTCGGGAGCATCACGCGCGCCTGGGCTGATGCCACCGTCTTTGGCTTGCCGAGCACGCTCTTCGAGATCCAGCCGATCACGCCGGTGTTCTTGACGCCCACCGCCACCACATAAAGAACAGCAACGGTCAGCATCCCTTCGTTCGAGAAGCCGGCCAGTGCTTCTTTCGGGTTCAAAATGCCCGTCACGAGAAGGAGCGCCAAGGCGGCGACGAAGGCCATGTCAGCGGCGATGGATGTGCCGGCCAGCACGGTGAGCAGCAACACGACCACCCCCATGCTGAACCAGCCCTGCCAATCCATCCGCTATCGCCCGCGCAATTGAACCCGATTGCGATGCACGGCGATATTGCGGGCGGATCGTACAGGGTTCGCGCGCATCGTCTCGTGCGGCGTGGCGGTAGGTGGAGTCACGCCTTGGACCTTTGCACCGAAAGAAACTCAGCGCCTCGCCAGAAACTCCTGCGCTTTGGCGATCCACCACCAGTCGTCAGTGGGAGGCGACCCGACCCCGTCGGTGCTTTCTCCCACTCCAGCGCCGAAGAGGAGCATCGTGACTCCCGACTTTTGCGCAGCGCTGATGTGCTCGCCCCACGTCACGACGTTGCCACTGACCTTGATCTTCTTGTCGCCGCCGCGATTCTCGCCAAAGTAAGCCAGGCGCGCGCCGGTGGCGGTGAATCGATCGCCAAAGAAGAATGTTGGCGCCGAATCTTCGAATCGACGGTGGGTGTTTGGCAAGTCGTCAAACCGCTGGCCCGTATAGGGACTGATCGCAAGCGACGAGTTGATTCGGCCAACCGGCAGCTGCCAAAGCACCACCGGGAGCTTGGTCTTGGCTTTCAAGGTCTTCGTAAAGAGCAGATAGTTATTCCAGTGATCGGCGTTCCAGAACCAGGTCGACCCTGCAGGGTCCTGCGCCGCGCCCGGTTGTGCCCCCGCGTCCAAACCGTATTTGTCTATCGACACGAAGTGCGCACCGGAGCTGGTCACCCCCGCGTTTCGATAGTAGGCAGCGATGGCTTCGGTTTCCTTTTGAATGGCCGCGCGGCCAGCGTCGATGCCCATGGTGTCCGTGATCCGCATCAGGCCTTTGGCGGGTACGACGACATGGATGCCCGGCGATGCCCACAGGTTGAACTGCCAGCCAAAGCGCACGTTCGGCGCGTACTTGGCGATGGTGTAGTTGATGGCTTTGACGAGGCCCGTCACGTGGTTGCCGAAGTTCGGGTCCACGCCTTTGGTCAAGACGCCTTCGTCGTAAACGGCGCGCGTTTGGGCGGGAATCTGGCCCGGCTGGAGGCCCGACATCTGCATCATGTAGCCGAGGAAGTCTGGCTCGAGAATCATGCCGACCGGCTCGTCGGGCGCGTATTTTTGAATGAGTTCAAGAGTGAATCGGAGGTCCCGGAAATAGGCGCGCATGTAGTCGCGGTCCGCGATATGCTCGCGGTTGATCCAGTAGCTTTCTCCGCCGTCGGGAATGTTGTACCAAACGAAATAAGGGATGATCCCGAGCTTCTGGCTCTCGCGCAAATACGAGATGACGCGAAAGCCATCGATCGGGTGCCAGGTTCGCCAACCGTTGAACGGACCGCCGTTCAAGTAGATGTACCGCACGTCCATGCGCCGTCCGCGTTGCGGTTCGTCAAACCCGCGCCAGAACTCAAGGTCTTCCGTCGTGTCTTCGGAAACCGAGCCGATGGCCGGTACGGGAGCACCGGGGATCGCCCCGTTCGGCTCCAGCACGCGCACGCCGAGGTAGCGCGTCTCGCCCGTGTTTTCTTCGCGCAGTTTCAGCGAGGCGCGTCCCGGCCGGAGCCCGACCAGGGTGAGCGTCGCGCCATTCGAGGCTGCTGCGACAACGGAAGGGTTTGATGCGATGACCGAAACGGTGGGGCGATTGAACCCCAGCATCTTGAGATCATAGCGTCGCTCTTGGAGCAAAGGCACACTGGCCATCGTCGCCTGGTTTGCGCCATCAAGGCCGACCACGACGAGCTTCGAAGCGCCCCCAAAGGTGAAGGGAACGACGTTTGAGCGGCTCACCCCATGCGCGTTCCGGACGACCACGCGATACTCGTTGGCCGCATAATCGCGACCGGTCAACCGGTACTCCACCCGCTGACTGTTCGGCGTCCCATCTGGCAGGTTCGCGCGGTGGATGCGCGACCCATTCTCTTGCAGGTCCCACTGAGTGGCGTTGTTGCCGCCCCAGATGGTCCACACGACGGTGGCGCTGCCATCCTGATTGGCCAGGATCGAGAGGGTCGGCGTGGCTGGCGCGCCGTTTGCAGAGCCTCCTCCGCCTCCCCCACCGCCACCTCCTCCCGAACCGCCGGTGAGCTGGAAGTTGGTGGGCGGAGCCACTGTGCCGCCTGGCAAGCCGACGAAACCAAACGACACCGTTGCCCCTGGCGCAATCTCCCGATTCCACCCGCCATGGCTCACCGTGGTGCGCTGGCCCACACGCGACACCAGGGTCGCATCCCAGATCGAGGTGATCTCGGACGCAAAATCGAAGGACAATCCCCAGTCGACCACGCTCTGGGCGCCGACGTTTTTGATGCGAATCTCGCCTTGGTAGCCGCTGCCCCAGTTCTGGGTGACTTGGAACGAGAATTCGCCTTGCTGGGCGCGCAGGGGCGCCACCATGCAGAGCAAGGCGAAAAGGGCCAACGCTGCCCGTTTCATATCTGGCTGACCATACGCGCC
The DNA here is from genome assembly GCA_046292875.1 of Fimbriimonadaceae bacterium. Classification (GTDB taxonomy): domain Bacteria; phylum Armatimonadota; class Fimbriimonadia; order Fimbriimonadales; family Fimbriimonadaceae; genus JBKBQD01. The sequence goes on along the minus strand of JBKBQD010000004.1, from coordinate 174,497 downwards.
GAGGAATTGTTTCGGGGCTTGAGCCGCTATTTCATCAACGATTCCGCAATCAGGTCCAAAGTCCTTACCCCGATGGTGTCGTCCGCTGCAATCTGGCTGAGCAGCGCCACGCCAAAAAGAGTGGCGGCGAGAAGCTCCGGGTCATTGAAGGGACTTTTCCCCCGCAGATTATTGGCCGCTCGGGCTGTCTCCAAATTCTGGGTGAGCGTCGCGACCCAATCGGCATGGGCCCCGCGCAGCTTGGCCATGAGTTCTGGGTCGCCGATTCCGCCGACCAGCAGCGACACCCACACTTTGATGTAGCGGCTTCGCGAGCGAGAGTACGCTTCGGCCTGCATCAGCGACGATTCGACGCGGTCGACGGGCTTGGCATCGACGGGCAGGAACTTGGCAGCGTCAGCCCGGAATCGCTCGGCAAGTGAATCGGCCAGCGCGAGAAGGAGATCCTTCCGCGTCCGATAGTAGTAATGAACGGCGGCGTGGTTCACCCCGATAGCGGCCGCGACGCTGCGGGCATGCAGGCCCTCCAGCCCTTCAGCGGCAACAATCTCGTAAGCGGCATCAAGGATTTGCTGTCGGCGCGTCTCGCTCATCCTAATGGTGAGACGGCTTCACCATCCGGTGGGTTTCGCCTTAGTCCTCAATCTCTTCGTCGTCTTCAGGAGGGTCGCCTTCGATCCGCGCCGTGTTCGGCGTTTCTGGCTCCATCGCGGCCAAGATGTTCCGTACCTGGCGGTTGGGGCAGTTGTTGCAGACGAACTCCACCTTAACGTCGAACAGCCAATCCGGCACCTTGTCCAACGGCTTGCCACAAGAACAGAGAACTTGCATCGATGATTACTCCTGAGATTCGTGATACTGCTCGACCGTTTGCGCATGGCTGATCAGCCCATTGACGATCATCACGATCGCCGCGCCAAAGTAGATCAGCGCCAACTGCGCCTCGGGCTTCTGGCCCGGATCGCGAATCGCATCCGGCCCCGCAACGAAGGGAAGACCGATCACCCCGATGACGAACAGCACCGCTCCAAAGAGGAAATAGGTGTTTTTCCACCAGGCGGGCGGCTTGGGTGTGCGGCTCACAAGGACAAGAGTGTACCTGCGAGGCCGGTTCGTGCGGACAGAATGGGAGGTGCATCGCGTCGTAGTCTTTTGCGGTTCCAGCTTCGGGTATCGGCCTGAATACCGACGGGTGGCCGAGGAATTGGGGCGGCGGATCGCGTCGGCGGACATGGGGCTGGTGTATGGCGGTGGCCGCGTCGGACTGATGGGCGCGTTGGCCGATGCCGCGCTCGCTGCCGGTGGCGAGGTGATCGGGGTGATCCCGACCTTCTTGCAGACGGCCGAAATACGACACCCCGGCCTCACCCAGACGTTTGAAGTCGCCACCATGCACGAGCGCAAGGCGAAGATGGTCGAGCTGGCGTCGGCTTTCGTCGCGCTTCCGGGCGGACTCGGGACGTTGGAGGAACTGCTTGAGGTGTCGACGTGGAACCAGTTGGGTCTGGTCCGCGCGCCCGTGGTGGTGGTGAATACCTTGGGCTATTTCGCGCCTCTGTCGGCTCAACTGGAGCGTGCGGTCGGCGAAGGGTTTGTTCACCGCGAGAATGCCAACTGGATCGTCTTTGCCGAGGATCCGGCTGACGCCGTCCTCCTGGTGAGGCAAGCCATCGAACGATGAGATGCGTCGAAGCCATCCCATGCTTCACGTCGCCGCGGTACCCTTTGCGGCGCCATGAATCAACCGTTTCGCGTCGGAGTCGCGGGACTGACCCACGGGCACGTGGGCGGCCTCATCAACAGTTTCAAGAACCACCCAGACGCCGTGCTCGTCGCAGTGGCCGATCCAACCCCGCTCATGGAGAGCCATGGACCGAACTTCGAGCGGCGTTACACCGATTGGCGCGAGATGCTGGACAAGGAGACCTTTGACGGCCTTGTGGTCACGAGCGACAACGTCGATTCGGCCAACATCGCGGTCGCGGCATTGGAGAAGGGCATTCCCTGCCTGGTTGAAAAAGCGATGGCGGCGAACTACGCCGACGCGAAGCGGATGCTCGACGCCGCCCACTCCTCTGGCAAGACGCTGATGATCAACTGGCCCAGCGCGTGGAGCGGATGGCTGCACGAGATCAAGCGGCAGATCGACGCCGACACGGTCGGAAGCGTGTTCCACTTCCGCTATCGCAACGGCCACCACGGCCCGAAAGAGATCGGCTGCGACGAGTGGTTTGTGGGCTGGCTCTACGACGAGACCAAAAATGGCGGCGGCGCGATTGCGGATTTTTGCAGCTACGGCGCGGTCACCGCGCGCTGGTATTTCGGCATGCCCGAGACAGTCTATTGCGTGCGGGGCAACTTCACCAAGGACTATGAAGTCTCAGACGATCATGCCGTGATCGTCCTGAATTATCCAAAGATGAGCGCGATCCTGGAGGGCACCTGGGCGACGTTCGGGTTCGACGAAAGCGCCAACCCTGTGCTGCACGGCAAAGACGGCACCATCGGCGCTTACGGCGACACCTTGAACGTCTATCGCGCCGGCAAAGAGAAAGAAACGATCGCTGCGGCTCGGCCCGATGGTGGCCCGGCGTCGCTGTTCATCGATTGCGTCCGCGAAGGCCGGCAGCCCGAGGGAATCCTCAACCCTGAAATCGCGGCCGACGCCTGTCGCATTCTCGACGCCGCGATTGAAAGCTCCCGCACCGGCTGCGAAGTCAAGCTCTGAATCGCCACTTCAGGCTCCGTGGACGAAAATTTCGCGGGGCCTGATGATTTATAATCCGCCTACGCCGCCGTGTCGCACCGGCGGCGGCACAGGAGGACTGAGATGTTCATGATCCGAACCGCGCTTGCCTGCGCTGCGGCGCTCGGCGCCTTTGCCCTGACCGGCTGCAACTCTGGCGAGGGCACCCCCGAAGCGGGCGCCCCCAAGAATGACGCCACGTCATCGGCATCGAAAAAAGACCTGAAGATCACCATGATCGCCAAGAGTTCGACCAACCCGGTCTTCCTCTCCGCGCGTACGGGCGCCGAGAGGGCCGCCGCCGAGATCGGTGAGAAAGAGGGCATTAACATCACCATCGACTGGCGGACCCCCCCGACCGAAGACGGTCAGGTTCAAGCGCAGTCCATCGCCCAAGCCGTCAACGAGGGCGCTGACGCGATCCTCATCTCGTGCTCCGACGCGGCCAAGGTCACGGGCGCGATCAACGATGCCGTCGACCGCGGCGTACCCGTGATGACCTTTGACAGCGACGCCGCTGACTCGAAGCGCTTTGCGTTCTATGGCGTGGACGACACCAAGACCGGCGAACACGTCATGAGCGAATTGGCGCGGGTGATGGGCGGCAAAGGCAAGGTGGCTATCCTTGCGGGCAACCAGAACGCCCCGAACCTGCAAAAGCGCGTGGCCGGGGTGAAGCAGGAGGCCGCCAAGTATCCGGACATCCAGATCGTCGGCACGTACTACCACCCGGAAACGCCGCAGGACGCCGCCGCCGAGGTGATTCGCGTGATGGGCGCCGAGCCCGACATCACGGGCTGGGCCATGGTCGGCGGCTGGCCGCTGTTCACGCCGACGCTGCTGAACGACCTCGACCCGAACCGGGTGAAAATCGTGGCCGTCGATGCGCTGCCCGTGCAACTGCCCTATGTCGAAAAGGGGATCGCGCCCGTGCTCCTGGCGCAGAAGACGTTTGACTGGGGTTACGAGTCGGTGCGGCTCATCGTGGACAAGACCCGCCTGGGCAAGAACGTGGCCGTCGTCAACACGATGGAGCTGGTCCCGGTGACGCCTGAGACGCTCGGCGATTGGGCACGGCGCCTGCGTGATTGGGGCTTCGAGGGCGTCGATCCGAAGTACCTCGAAATGCCGTCGAACTCGGGGTAGCACCGGTTTAGCGGATCGCCTGCCTCGGTCTGATCGTCTCCTGAGCGTTTACCTCCGTGCGGCATAATCGTCGCACGGAGGACCAACGTGCTGATCCCCATTCTTGGAGTGGCCGCCGTGGCCGCATCGCCGTCGATGACCCAATCCACCCCGACCCTTCCTGACGTGATTCGCGTCTATCAAGCCGACCGCGATGCCCTGCGCCGGCTCCATCCCATTGCGATCTCCCCGACACGGACGGAGCGCATGGCCCGGCTGTACCGCGAGACCCTGGCGAAGTTGGATTCGCTGACGACGGCGGACCGAGCCGACCAAGTGGATGCGCTGCTCCTTCGGAACCATCTGAACTTTCAGCTCGCGCAGCAAGAAATCGTAACCGCCGAGTTGGCTAGCTACGCCTACCTGATTCCATTCGCACCGACGATTGTTGGGCTCGAAGAAACGCGTCGCCGCATGGAGCCGGTCGACCCCGAGGCCGCCGCCGCGACCCTGAACGAACTTGCCAATCAAGTCCGCGCGCAGCGAAACCGGATTGGGCGCGACCTCACGGCCGACAAGTTCACCGCCAACCGGGCAGCCTCCGCCAGCCGGAGCCTCCGCAACACCCTTCGAGAGTGGAATGGCTTTTATAGCGGCTACGACCCGCTCTACACCTGGTGGTGCGCGGAGCCCTACAAGGCCGCTGACGAGGAACTCCGCCTCTATGCCGATACCCTCCGCGAGAAACTGGTTGGGGTCAAGCCAGACGACACCGACGCCATTGTCGGCGCCCCGATCGGACGGGACGCCCTGCTCGCGGCGTTGCGCTTCGAGATGATCCCCTACACGCCCGAAGAGCTCATCGCGATCGGCGAGCGCGAGTACGCGTGGTGTGAGCGCGAGATGATTCGCGCCTCTCGCGAGCTCGGCTTCGGCGACGATTGGCGGGCGGCCCTCGAGCACGTGAAAGGTCTTCACGTCGCGCCGGGCGAGCAGCCGAACCTGGTGCGCAACCTTGCTCTCGAAGCCATCGAGTTTCTGGAAGCGCGCGATCTGGTGACGATTCCGCCTCTTGCGAAGGAGACCTGGCGCATGAGCATGATGTCGCCCGAGCAGCAGCGCGTGAGTCCCTTCTTCTTGGGCGGCGAGCAGATCATCGTCTCGTTTCCCACCAACACCATGACGCACGACGAGAAGATGATGAGCATGCGCGGGAACAACCGCCATTTCTCGCGGGCGACGGTGCAGCACGAACTCATTCCGGGTCACCACCTGCAACAGTTCATGAATGCCCGGAATCGACCCTATCGAAGCCTATTCTCGACGCCGTTTTGGACCGAAGGCTGGGCGCTCTATTGGGAGATGCTGCTGTGGGACCTTGGTTTCCCGGTCACCCCAGAAGACCGCATCGGCATGCTTTTCTGGCGGATGCACCGCTGCGCGCGCATCGTCTTCAGCCTCAAGTTCCACTTGGGCGAGATGACGCCCGAGGAGTGTATCGACTACCTCGTGCAGAAGGTCGGGCATGAGCGCAACAACGCCGAAGGCGAGGTGCGTCGGTCGTTTGCGGGGAACTACGGCCCGCTTTATCAGCTCGCGTACATGATCGGCGGTCTGCAGTTCCGCGCCATGCACGCCGAGCTGGTCGGCAGCGGCAAGATGACCAACCGCGAGTTCCACGACGCGATCCTGCGCGAGAACAATATTCCCGTCGCTGTGTTGAGGGCCATCATGACGGGCGCGCCGATCCCGCGCGAGCCGGACCGGAGCTGGCGATTCGCCGATCCGCTGCCTTAGACCGCTTTGGCCGCTTCGACCTTCGCGTAGTCTCCGGCAAGGATGCGATCATAGGCGCCGCTCAGGACCCACCGCTCCAGCTCTTGGGTCCGGTGGACGGGCATCGGGTGGGTATAAAGCGCGCCCTGCGTCAGGAAAATCAGCACCTTGCCGATGTTCTCCAGTGTCCCGGCATCCTGATACGCCCGGGCTTGGTCCATGAAGGCGTCGCGGTTCATCTCGTGGCGAAAACGATTGGGCCCTGCGGTGAGCGCCAGATTCGCATCGATCGAGACGTCGAGCGACTGCGACACGAGCAGTCCGGCCCGGTCAGCGGTGAGCTCGGCCTGGCGATACCACTCGTACAGGGCGAGTACCAGCCCGATGCTCGCCACGTCGCCCAAACCAAAGGTGCGGCGCCCGACCAGTTCGAGCAAGGGCACGATGAGCATGGCCACTGAGCGATAGAGGATATGGCCAGCCTTGATATGCCCCAATTCATGCCCCATCAAGTGATACAGCTGCTCGTCGCTTAAGGTGTCGATCGCCGACGACCGGATCGTGATGTAGGGCCGTTCGACGCCGCCCGCCATCGCGTTGGGGAACGGATTGCTCGTGATGTACAGCTCGGGTTCCGGCATGTCCAACACTTCCGCGCTTTCACGAAGGATCCCGTAGAGCGTTCCGTATTGCTTGGGGCCGCATCGGACCGCCATCGACATGTTGAAACAGTACATCCAGCGGTCAAAGCCGACGTCGTGGAACTTGCGCACGATCTGGGGCAGCAGGGGCACCCGCTTCAGGGCGGCGAGTGCTTTGCGGTCGGTATCGGCGATGAAAGCATCGCTGCTGATCCCAGGAAATCGCTTTCGAGAAGGCATAGACCAGAATACGGCCATCCGAACGCCAAGTTGCGGCCTCAGATCGGGTATGCCCGCAAACATGCTTGTTTCGTTGGGATTGTCGGTGGCCATGACGGCATCGCCGGGGCCGCAGCCGCATGAGCTTCGCGCCGGGCTGGCCATTGCGAATGTATCGCAGGGTGGCCGCGTGCCGTTTCCGCGAGACGCCGTTTTTGCTGCCGCGACGGATCCCCGCTGGGCCGGACCGAAAGAGGGCGATGGCCTAAGCCTGCCCGACGGCCGCCGTGTGGAGTGGACGAAGGCCGAAGCCAACGCCGAGGGTTGGTTCGAGGGCGCGGCTCTGCGCAGCGGCTACGTTGCCGTGTCGGTGACCGAGCCGGCGCCCCGGGTCGCAATTCTCGAAGCCCCAGGATCGGGCCTTGTGCTCGTCAACGGACAGCCGCGCGCCGGCGATCCTTACGGCTACGGCTACCTCCGGCTGCCGATTCAGCTGAAACAAGGCGAAAACTGGATCCTTGCCAGTGCGGCCCGCGGGCGGGTTCGCTTGAGCCTCCGCCCCGCTCCGGACCACCCAGTCCTTGAGCAGGAAGACGCCACGCTGCCTGACGTGGTGAGGGAGGACGGCGCGACCCTGATCGGCGGCGTCACCGTGATCAATCCAACCAGCGAAACGATCTCCAACCTTCGTATCTTTTCTCGAGCGGGGACGGGCGAGAGCAGCGAAACGAGTCTGCCGCCGATCCCGCCGATGACGATCCGCAAGGTGGCCTTCAACTTTGAGCCGCCTCCGGGAGAGCGCGGCTCGCGGCCGTTGGTGGTGCGGCTGATGCGCGAAGGGGTCACGCTCGACACCAAGGTCTATTCGATCGAGGTTGTGCAAGCGACCGACATTCACCGCATGACCTTCATCAGTCGGATCGACGACACCGTGCAGTACTTTGCCGTGAATCCGGCCCTCAAGCCCTCGCCGGAAAACCTGCTGGTGCTCAGCCTGCACGGGGCGAGCGTCGAGGCCATCGGTCAGGCCAGAGCCTATGGGCGCAAGGACGACGTGACGCTTGTCGCGCCGACCAACCGGCGACCCTATGGCTTTGACTGGGAGGATGTCGGCCGTCGCGATGGCCTGGAAGTGCTCGAGCTCGCACAGCGAAGCTTCGACCACGATCCGGCCCGCGTGCACCTAACGGGGCACTCGATGGGGGGTCACGGCGCGTGGCACTTCGGAGTCATGTTCGCCGACCGCTTTGGCGTCACCGCCCCCGCCGCGGCATGGTCCAGCTTCTTCAGCTACGGCGGAACGCCCCGCCTCGCCGGAGCCGACGGCATCGAGCGCATCTTCATGCGCGCCCTTGCCCCCAGTGACACCAATACCTATGTGCGAAACACACTGGCCTCCCGCCTCTACATCATGCACGGCGACGCGGACGAGACCGTTCCGGTGCGGGAAGCGCGCCAGATGTACGAGCTCATCAAACCGTTCCATCCGAACGTCACCAAGTACGAGCACCCCAATGGAAGCCACTGGTATGGCGGGGAGAGCGTCGATTGGCCGCCAATGTTCGATCTTATGCGCTCCGTCCGCCGCCCCTTGCCGCACGAGGTCGACACCATTGAGTTCTGGACTCCGAACCCGATGGTCGCCTCCCGCCACAACTGGCTTCGCGTCGAGCAGCAGATCCGATCGATGGAGCCGAGCAGCGTCATCGCGAAAGCCGAAGGCGACGTCGTGACCGTCACGACCGACAACGTCGCCTGGTTTGGCCTCGACGAGGCCTTGCTGCGCCGATCCCTTCGCGGGGTCGTGGTCGACGGTCAGCGATTTACTTTGGCCGATCGGCCTGAGCGGGGCGTGCGCTGGTTCCGCCGCCAGGAGCGCGTGTGGAACATGGCGGACGCTCCGCGGCCTCGCGACAAGAGTGCCGTGCGCTCCGGTCCGTTCAAGGAGGTTTTTGACCGCAAAGTGGTGTTCGTCTATGGTACGCGCGGCTCGGCGGCGGAGGTGTCGGCCACGTTCGATGCGGCGCGCATGCTGGCCGAAACGTTCGCCTACCGGGGCAACAGTGGAGTCGCTGTGGTGGCCGATCGAGACTTTAATCCGGGCCAGTTTCGCGATCGCAACGTCCTTCTGTTTGGCAACGTCGACACCAACTCGGCTTGGACCCGAGTGCTGGACGCGACCCCGGTGGTTGTGCGGCGGGGTCGGGTAGACGCTGGTCCCCGCCAGTTTGCGGGCTCATTTGCCGCGATGTTCGTGTTCCCCAGGCGGGCCGAGGACCAAACGCTGGTTGGCGTCATTGGAGCCACCGACGCGCGATCGATGGCCCAGGCGGCGCGGCTGCCGATCCTCACGAGCGGTGTCGCCTATCCCGATTGGTGCGTGTTTGGCGAAGATTGGCTCAGCGCCGGGCTCGGCGCGGTGGTGGGCGCCGGGTTCTTCGACAACACGTGGCGTATCGGTTCGGCCGACACCGCCTGGAGAACGCCCGCGCTCTGATGTCGGAGGTCGTCCTCATCGCCGGGGGCGGCCTCGGGGGATGCGCAGCAGCCCTTGCATTGGCGGATTCGCCGTTGCCGGTGGTCCTGACCGAATCGACCGACTGGCTCGGGGGTCAGGCCACCAGCCAGGCCGTGCCGCCTGATGAGCACCCCTGGATCGAGGAGCGTGGCGCGACGGCGGCCTACCGCGACTTTCGCCGCCTTGTGCGGGGTTGGTACCGCCGGAACCGATCACTGACTGCCGAGGCGGCAGCAAACCCGGAACTCAACCCCGGCGGCGGGTTCGTCTCGCGAATCTGCTTCGAGCCCCGCGTCGGCGTCGAGGTCCTGGAGGGGATGCTGTCTCCACAGACGAGTCGTGGCAGGTTGGAGGTGCTCCTCCGTCACGAGGTGATCGCCCTTGACGTTCGCGACAACCGCGTCGTCGCCGCAACGCTGCGGGACCTCGACACCGGCAGCGAGCGTACCGTCGCCGTCCGTGTGGTCATCGACGCAACGGAGCAGGGCGACCTGCTGCCGTTGGCCGGGGCGGAGTACGTCATCGGGGCGGAGTCACGCCATGAGACGGGCGAGCCGCACGCTCCCGATGCGGCTGACCCGTACGATGTGCAGGCCTTCACCTGGTGCATGATCTTGGGCTACGACCCGGACGGCGACCATCGGATGGCGCGGCCGACGTCGTATGACTTCTGGCGCACATACCAGCCTGACTTTTGGCCGGGCCCGCTGCTTGGTTGGACGACCGCGCATCCGATCACCCTGGAGCCGCGCGTCATGCCGCTCCTGCCCAGCGAGGGACGCGGGTCCCTGTTTGAGTATCGCCAGATCGTCCGGGCCGACCGGTTTACGCAGCCCCTTGAAGAAGCCACGGTGGTCAATTGGCCGCAAAACGACTACTGGCTCGGGCGCATCATCGACGAGCCCGCCGAGGTCGTTCGGCAGCGACTTCATGAATCGCGCGAGCTGTCCATGTGCTGGCTCTACTGGCTGCAGCACGAAGCCCCTCGTCCGGATGGCGGCGTCGGTTATCCTGGTCTGCGACTGCGGCCCGACCTTGCCGGCACCGAAGACGGCCTGGCCAAGGCGCCCTATATTCGCGAGTCGCGGCGCATCCGAGCCCGCTTCACGCTATGCGAGCAGCATCTCACGGCCGACGCCAACCCCGGGTGTTCTCAGGCTCCTCCGCTGCCCCATTCTGTCGGCGTGGGGGCGTATCGGCTCGACATTCATCCCACCACCGGCGGGCGCCATTACTTCGACGTTTCATCGCTGCCGTTCCAGATACCGATGGGCTGTCTGATTCCGGTGCGCATGTCCAACCTGCTTCCTGGCGCCAAGAACCTGGGCGTGACCCAGATCGCGAATGGCTGTACCCGGTTGCACCCGGTCGAATGGAACGTCGGCGAAGCGGCAGGCGCCCTCGCCCTGGCGATGGTGCAGCAGGGTGTCTCCGCTCAGGCGATCTTTGAACAGGAGCAGAGGCGCGAGGCGTATCTCAGGTCACTCGATGGTCGCGGCGTCGAGCGCGAATGGCGCGACGTGCGGCCGCTCTAGCTTCCGGCTTGCCGCGCCGCGGAGGACGGGCCATGCAGCGATTGCGCCACGTCCACGCGCCAGCGATTGCGCTCCCGAACCGAAACGTAGCGCACATAGAGCACGGGCAGTCCCGGCGCACGGTATTCCACCACTGTTTCGGCGCGGTCGTTCTGGCCGTCGGTGTAGATCACCCGGTACTGCCCCTCGGGCCGGAGGTAAGGACCCACGGCGCCGAGAAGAGTCCGCTCATCCAGCGGACCAGAAGGCACGGTGAGTGTGCTGAATGCTTCCAGGTCGCGCGTTTGGATCGCCGCATTGAGCCGTCGCACTGCGCTCTCGGGCCCATAGTTCTGCAGCAGGAAAAACACACCCAGCGTCAGCACCGCCATGAGCGCCGCCGGCAGATACCACCGCACTTGAGACAGCCCGTCGTTCAAGGTTAAGCGAAGATACCCACCGGTGAACCCGATATGGCGAGATGGCGTCGAATGCACTACAGCCGAGCTTCCGGACATGAACGACCTTTCACGACGTGATCTTCTTCGCGGGGGCGGCATCATCGCCCTCGGTCTGGTAACCCCGAAGTGGCTCTCGACCCTAGCCGAAGCCAACGTGCTGCACCAAGCGGCCGGGGGACGATTGAAAGATACCATTCTGGTCGTTTGCCAGCTGAGCGGCGGCAACGACGGTCTGAACACGGTTGTGCCTTATCGCGACGCGACCTACCGCTCGCTGCGGCCTACCCTGGCCATCGGTGAATCGGAAGTCCTGCCACTAAATGACGCGCTGGGACTGCACCAATCGATGAAGGGCATGGCCGACCTGTACAAACGGAACAAGGTCGCCATCGTTCAGGGCGTCGGCTACCCCTCGCCGAGCCGCTCGCACTTTCGCAGCATGGACATTTGGCAAAGCGCCTCGCCCGACCTTTCAGTCCCCAATGGCTGGGTCGGTCGGCACTTCGATGCGATGGCTGCCGGGGCGCCCCTCAATCCGGTCGTCGCGCTTGGCCTGAGCAGTGAAAAGCCCAGAGCCCTGAACGCCAAAGAGGTCAGCATTCCCTGCTTTGCCAGCCTGGCCGACATCGAAACGATGATCGGCGATCCGGACTTTGACCGATTGATGCGGCAAATGCAGGGCACTTCCGCCGCCGCTTCGGAACGCCTGATTCGTGACGCGAACAAGACCGCGCTCGACGCCGTCGCCGAACTCAAGCGCAAGCTTGAAGGCTATCAGGTCAAGGGCCAGTACGGCTCCGACCCCTTTGGTACCGGGTTCCGGCAGATTTCGCATCTGGTCCATGCCTCGCCCGAGACGCGCCTGGTCTATTTCAGCAGCGGCGGATTCGACACCCACGCTCGGCAGGCCGAGACCCACGCGACATTGCTCAAGAACTTCTCGGACGCCGTTAAGACGTTCCAGGACGAGCTGGAGCAAACGGGGCGAGACAAGAACGTCGTCACGCTGGTTTTCAGCGAGTTTGGGCGTCGAGCTTATGAGAACAGCAGCGGCGGCACCGACCACGGTGCAGCGGCGCCCATGTTCCTCATCGGTTCGAGCGTGAAGGCAGGCCTTCATGGCCCGAAGCCAAATCTCCAAAATCTGGAGCAGGGCGATCTCAAGTTCGACGTGGACTTCCGCAGCGTCTATGCCACCGCCATCGATCGGTGGCTGGGCGGGGACAGCGGCAAAGTGCTAGGCCAGAAGTTTGATTCGCTTGAATTGCTGTAGGCAATGGCCCACCCCGTGCGCTAACATCGGACCATGACTTCGCTCCTCGCGACGCTGGTTCTCGCCACTGCGCCTCTTGGCGCCTCCTCTCTCCAACCCGAGGACTGGGCCGTCCGTGCCATTCCCGACACGAAGATCAAGCTGATGGTGCCGCGCGCGTACGAAGGCAAGAGCGTACCGCTCTCCGAGGCGGACCAAAAGCTGTTTGAGAGCGCCAAAACCTACGCGTTCAATGCCGGCAAAGCCCGGCTCCGTCTTTGGGTGGGCAAGCTGAAGCCGGATGCGAAGCCAGAGTGGGTCAATGAGATGTTCGCTGTCATGGACATGGCGAAAGCCGAACCGGGCTTCAAGGCGCGGCCTGGAGATAGCCGTTTCGTGGAATGGAATGGCTCCAAGGAGGATCTGCGTACTCGTTTTGAAGAAGAGAACCACTACTATCAGGACACGGTCGAGCCCGAGGGTGTGGAGACCATGATCAACGAGGACTACGGCGCGGCTGACGTGGACGGACTGCTCGACCGGGTGACCGTCTTCATGCAGTCGGCTATCCAGAAGGGTCAGGTATTGCGGCTGGTGTACATCTACCCCGAGGATACGGTCCGAGGAACCGCGATTCCCGAAGACCACGCCATCATGCCGGAGTCCGACGACATGTCCTTGGAAGAAGCCTGGGCATCCCATCTGGAGTACTGGTATTGGGAGGAAGAGGCGAGGATTCGAGCCCGCCGCTAAGGGAACTTTTCCGCCGACGTCCTGCTTGCCTATTTCGTAAGCAGGACTATGACTTTCGTATCTCTTTCCCGACTTAGTTTGGCCTTTGCGGCCGCATCGCTGACTCTGGCCACGCTGGCTCAAGAAACCGTCTTCCGCATCGGCGGACGCGCCTCCCAACAGCTCGCGTCGGTCGAAAGCGAAACCGACTTCGAGACGTTCACCGGTCGCACCGACAAGGTCTCCGGCACGATCCGCTTCGATCCCGCCAAGCGCACCGGATCGGGCCGGATCGAGGTCGACGTGGCCTCCATCGACACGGGGATCGCCTTGCGCAATGAGCACATGCTCGCCGCGAACTGGATGGACGCCGCCAAGTTCCCCAAAATCACCTTTGAAACGACCAAGGTTGAGCACGTGCAGGGCGATCGCTATCGCGTGACCGGGAACTTCACGATGCGGGGGGTGACCAAGCCGATCACGGTCGAAGCCACCGTTCGCCACTTGCCGGAGTCCCAGGCCACCCGCGGCGCCGGATTCCGGGGTGACGTGCTGCAGGTGCGCACGAGCTTCAACGTGAAGATCAGTGAGTATGGCGTGCGCATTCCCGCTCAGGCGGCCAGCAAAGTCGCCGACACGGTGAAGATTTCCATCTCCGTTTACGCCCAATCTGGCTCGTAACTTGCCCTCACCTTTGACCGTCGGTCAGGCCGCCGGGTGACCGGCGGTCTTTTGTGGTGCCCTGATGCTTGCTCTTAAACGCACTCTCTGGATTCTTTTCTTTATCAGCCTGCTGCTGTTGGTGGTCACCTCGGTCGCCGAACGGTCGTATGCGTCGCGTGCGCAGTTGGTGCAACGGATGAAGGTTTCCGAGGAGGCGCGCCTCTTTGGCGATGTCGGGGAACCCGTTGGCTCGCCGCAGATGATGATCATCGACGACCCGAAGGCATTCATGGAAGAGACTGGCCCGGGCGGCGTGCGGTTCGTGGACGAGGGCTATATGGAAGAGAACGGCGTCTACCCGCTCCAGCTGCAAACCGTGGAATTTATCGCGCGTTCGACCCGTCTGGGACTCTGGATCGCGGCGGCTTTGTGCCTTTTGGCAGCATGGGGCGTCGGTGTGCGTCTGAAGTCGTCGTCGTAACTGAAGTTAATCCGTTAACTTATTTCTTGCGCTGGCGCAAAATTCACGCGCCAGGCGCTTCTCATTGAGTTCCTGAGCCGCCTTTGAACCTGAGTCAGGCTACGAGACGCAAGTCAACAAGTTGACTTCTTTTGATCAATTTCCAGCGTAAAGCGACTGCTCACGTCACATGAGTGAGTCGGGACAAGTTCAAAGTGTCCGTTGACGAAAGTCCCGAAGCGGAGATTATCGCGCTATAATGAGCGTTGAGGTAAACGTGATGACTTACCAACGCTTCATCGCTTGCGGACTGGCCGGACTTCTGGTGGCCGCAGTGTCATTCGCCCAACCGGTCGCCATACCGAGCGTCGGCGCGAACCTCGATGCCATCGAGGATTTCTCGCGCACGCACGCTTTGGCCGATCTCGTCAAGCAGTCACGGCAGTTCGGGGATCCCCAGCGGCCGTTCGAACCCGGAACCGTCAAGTTCGATAAGAACGGCTGGCCGACCACCGACTTCGGCGTCATTCTGATGACCGACGTCGGCACCCAGATCGGGCTCGGTGGCACCTACAAGCTCAAGGGAACTTTTAACCAGCTGCCCACGATTGAGCTGCTGCCCGGCAGCCCCGGCACGATCCAGAACGTCAAGCGGAACGCCAATAATGGCAATGTCACCGCCGACATCGTCTTCCCGGAAGGCGGCGAGCAGATGTTCCTCAGCTTCCGCAACACCGGCGGCGGCGTACAGAACCTCGAGGTTGTTCGGCCAGGCATGACCGCGAAGCAGCGCTTCACTCCCGCGTTCCTCGAACATCTCAAGCGGTACTCGATCCTTCGTTTCATGGACTGGGGCAAGACGAACTTTTCGGAGCAGCGTGTTCCCGCCGATCGGCCCAAAGTAACCGACGCCCAGTGGACGATCAAAGGCGTTCCCTACGAAGTCATGATCGAGCTGGCCAACGTGACCAACAAGGACGCTTGGATCTGCATCCCCCACCTCGCCAACGACAACTACATCAAGCAAGTCGCCAAGCTCTGTCGAACCAAGCTCAACCCCAATTTGAAGCTTTACGTCGAGTACAGCAACGAGGTCTGGAACTTCGGCTTTACTCAGGCCCACGACAACATCGATGCGGCCATCGCCGAAGTCGCCTCCGGCAAGAGCGATCTGAACTTCGATGGCTCGGAGGATCAGTTCTTCTGGGCCGCACGACGAGTCGGTCAGCGGATCGCCCGGATCAGCGCACTCTTCCGTGCCGAGTACGGCCAGGCCGCATTCAACGCGCGCGTCCGACCGGTTCTTGGCACGCAGATGGCCTTTCCCGAGCTGTGGCTCGACCAGGGCTTGTTCTACATCGCGCGCCGTGTCGGCCAACCGCTGGACATCATCAGTGGCGGCGTGGCCTTCGCGCCCTACTTCAACATGGGTGACAAGCAGTTCAGTGAAGGACTCAACGTCAACGGCGTGATCAACGCCCTCAACAAATCCATGGCAAACGCAGGCGTCGAATACAAGTACGAGTACAACCGCGCCCGTGCGCTCTGGTTCCGGCTTCCGACGATCGCCTACGAGGGCGGTCCCGACACCTTCGGCAGCGGAAGCCTCAATGCGAAGTTCCGGGCGCAGTCCGATCTGCGGATGCGCACCCTGGTCTCCGACTACCTTCGCAACTGGTTCGCCTTCGACTTCGGGCCGTTTTGCTGGTTCGTGGCCGGCGCGACCAGCTGGGATACCCAGTTTGGCGCGTGGGGCGTGACCGACGACATGGCGATCCAGAATACGCCGAAGATCAACGGCCTGGACGACATCATCAACGGTAGCCCGATCCGCGTTACCGGAGGCATGGCGGTCCCCGCAAACCTCGATGCGCGGCAGCACATCGCGCGCTTCCCCGACTTCAAGACCCGGGACCCCTTCCTGCGGTTCTTCAACGTCGGCGACGTGTTCGACTATCTCGTGCGGGTCGACCAGCCGGGCAACTTCGAGATCGACGTTACGGCGGCCTCAGAGCGCAATGACGGACTGATCTCGATCTGCACCAATGGCATTCGGGAGATGACGGTGGCTATCCCGAACACGGGGTCGATGGAGACCTTCCGCGCCACGCAGGCGACGGCGCCGGTTCGCTTGGAAGCCGGTCTTCACTGCATCCGCTTGCGCATCGAGCGCGGCACACCCTACAACATCAAGCTGCTGCGCGTCCGGCGCGTGTAGTCCCACTCGTGCCCCGGCGTCCTCGTGGTGGGGGGCGTCGGGGCTTAACTGTCTTCGACCCCGCCGCCGGTCGGCGCGAACCGTTCCCAACCCTCGGGAAGGACGGCTGGCCGGTCGGGGTTCAACGCGTTCCAGACGAGCGCGGAGACCTCGCGGATCATAACCACGCCCTCGTTGTCCAGCGTCCATCTCTGGTCAACCAAGCCGTCGGTGTACACACTGAGCACAAACGGCTCGGGCCCGTAGACGATGGCCGCATCGGATCGGCTCCGCCCAATGGCACCGCTTTTGCTGGCCACTTTCACCTCGAGGGGCAGGCCCGCGCCCAAGTAATCATCCCAGTATTGGTGCGAGAGGATGCGCGCCATCCGGTCGCAGGCGGCCGGGCTGGCAGCGCGACCCTCCAAGATCATCGTCATCAGTGCGGTCATCTCTCGCGGCGTGGACACCCCCATGCCAAATTGCCGCCTCAGCGCTTGGACCTCGGTCTCTTCGGGGGGCGCATTTCCCAGGATCATGGTTTGCGATAGGCCCAAACTCGCCAGCTCGCGGTTGACGGCCATCGTCCCCAGCCAGTCCCGCACCACCATCGTCGCCGTGTTGTCGCTGACCGTGATCATCAGGTTCACCCATCCGTCCAAGTCAAGCGTCACCCCGTCGCGAAACCAGTACGACCACATGCTCGGCTGTCGGCCGCTGGCAGGCGGGACAGGGTGGGTCGACGTCAGGTCCAACTCTCCACGGTCCACGGCACGCATGGCGGCCACCATGACGCCGGTTTTGATGGTCGACGCCGTGGGAAACCGCTCGTCTTCGCGGTGACCCAAGCCCACTCCGCGACTGGGAATCCAAAGAAAGAATCCCGCCCGGCCGCGCAATGCCTCGCACCGCGCCACGAGCCGTTTGCGCAGATCGTCGAGTTCCATCGGTCCGAGTATAGGCGAGGGTCCTTGCAATGATCCGACGTTTTCGGTCACAACAGGGGGCGCGCATGGAGTCCATCGAAACCCTGGAGCGGCAGGCTGCCGCCGCTGTCGCCTCCGCCCAGTCGACGGCCGAACTCCGCGACCTCGAAATTAGGATGCTGGGCAAGAGCGGCGAGCTCACCGGGCTGCTGCGCTCCATCGGATCGCTCCCTCCCGAACAACGCCCTCAGTTCGGCCAATGGGTCAACGAGGCCAAGGCCCGCGTCCAAGCATTGATTGACGCCCGTACGGCCGAGCTCAAGGCCGCCGAGCGCGCCCAACAATTCGAGGCGGAGCGAATTGACGTGACGATGCCCGCCACGCGGCGACGCGCCGGAACGCGCCATGTGCTTCAGCAGACAATGGATCGCATTGTCGAGGTTTTCTCCGGACTTGGGTTTCGCTACTTCCAAGGGCCCGAACTCGAGGACCCCAAGTACAACTTTGACGTCCTGAACTATCCGCCGGACCATCCGGCAATGGACGATCAGGACACCTTCTATGTGGATGTGAACGGGGAGACCCGGCTGCTTCGCACCCAGATGACGGCCTTTCAGGGTCGCGTCTTCGAGCAATTCGAGCCGCCGTTCCGCTTCTTCACCATCGGCCGTTGCTACCGCAACGAAGCCGTGGACCGCACGCACGGCCACACCTTCCATCAGATCGATGCCTTCATGGTGGACCGCGGCATCTCGATGGCCCACCTGAAGGGCACGCTGGGGCAGTTCGCCCGCGCGATGTTTGGCGACGGTGTGACGGTGCGCTTTCGTCCCGACTTTTTCCCTTTTGTGGAGCCGGGGGTGGACTATGCGATCAGCTGCCCGTTTTGTGGCGGCGACGGATGCCCAGTCTGCAAAAAGTCCGGTTGGATCGAACTGGGTGGCGCGGGTCTGGTCCACCCCAACATCCTGAGGCATTACGGCATTGACACCGATGTCTATAGCGGATTCGCGTTCGGTCTGGGCGTTGAGCGCATCCCCATGATGGCGCGGGGCATCGACGACCTTCGCGTCTTCTTTGAAAACGACCTGCGGTTCTTGGAGCAGTTCCGATGAAATTTCCGTACGCGATGCTGTTGGACTTCGTCCAGACCCCCAAGACCCCGGCGGAGATCGGCGACCTGCTCACCATGGCCGGATTCGAGGTCGAAGGCATCGAAGAGGTCAACGGCGACACGGTGCTCGACGTCAAGGTCGTTTCCAATCGCGGTGATGGCCTTTCGGTGCTGGGATTGGCCCGCGAGGTTCTGGCCAAAGACGCCTCCGCGACCCCAACACCGCTCTACCACCGGGCCGAGGGGCGATTCGCCTCCGTCGATCAATCGTCAGCTGGCGAGGCCGGGACGATGGCGGCCGTTCGCATTGAGACGCCGAACTGTCGGCGCTATGCCGCGCGCGTCTTTACCGACGTGGCCCACGGCCCGATTCCGGAGTGGATTTCTCGGCGGCTCACCCAGGCGGGCATGCGCTCGATCTCGCTGATGGTGGACCTGTCGAACTACGTCATGCTCGAGGTCGGCCAGCCGACGCACGCCTTTGACCTCGATACGCTCGATGGGGCGGCGATCGTCGTGCGCGACGCCCAACCGGGCGAGATGCTGGTGACCTTGGACGATCAAGAGCGTGCACTCACCGAAGGCCAAATGATGATCTGCGACGCACGTCGCCCGGTCGCGGTCGCGGGCGTCATGGGCGGCTTGGAGACAGAGGTCACCCCCAGCACCAGACGCGTGCTCCTTGAATCGGCCAACTTTGTCAACCGCTCGGTTCGGCGCACCCG
The DNA here is from genome assembly GCA_046292875.1 of Fimbriimonadaceae bacterium. GTDB lineage: Bacteria > Armatimonadota > Fimbriimonadia > Fimbriimonadales > Fimbriimonadaceae > JBKBQD01. Next base: position 155,428 of record JBKBQD010000004.1, on the reverse strand, counting down.
GCGCGCGCTGGGGATGTCGACCGAGGCGTCTTATCGCTTCGAGCGAAGCGTGGACCCGGAACTTTGTGTGGCGGCCCTCAATCGGTTTGCCGAGCTTTATCGCGAAGCCACCGGACAGTCTGCCGTTGCCGGTGTGATCGACGTCTACCCCTCGCCGATGGTCCCATCGACCATGGACCTGCGCATGGATCGAGTGCGGACCCTGCTGGGCTGCGATGTTTCGGCTGAGGAAGCCACGGGCTATCTGCGAAGACTGGGCTGCGAGGTGAAACCAGAAGGCGAGGTGCTTCACGTCACGCCTCCGACGTGGCGACTTGACCTGGAACAGGAAGACGATCTGGTTGAAGAAGTGGGCCGGGTCCACGGCTACGACCGCATTCCCGAACACCCCATTGTGGGGACGACGACCGTGGGCGGCCTGTACGGCTTCGAGCGCTTCGTCAGCCAGGTGATCGACGCGGCGCTGGGCCAAGGCTACGTTCAGTCGATGTGTCACTCGCTCCGATCCGCCTCGCCCCTCCAGGACCCGGATCTTGCTGAACTCGCGCCGCGGCAGCCCGCTTCTCCCGAACATGACCGCCTACGCAGCAGTCTGCTGCCGGGCTTGGCCGAAGTCGCGCAGCGCAATGCAGGGTCCGGGTTGCGGACCTTCGAAGTCGGCCGTATCTTTGGGCTGTCCAATGGTCAATCCGTCGAGCGAACCCAATTGGCGCTCCTGGCGCACGGGGCGATCATCCCGCCCGACCGCGACCATCGCAAGGGCGAGCCAGAAACCTTCTTCTCGGTCAAAGGCGCGCTGGAAGGGACTCTCGGCTTTTCGGCTGCCTACCGCCCCAGCAACGACGCAAGGCTACACCCGACACGCCAGGCCGAAGTCCTTCTGGACAGCAAGGGAGTCGGCATCATCGGCCAGATCCACCCCGATCTTGCCGAGGCGCTAAGCCTTCCCGCTGCGACCATTCTGGCCGAGGTCAACCTCGATCAGGTCTTCGCCCACCGCCCCACGCCTCCGCGGTATCAGCCAGTAAGCCGTCACCCTGCCGTGCGGCGCGACATCTCGATCGCGATCGACCGGGGCGTGCCGTATGCCGAGATCGAGTCGCTGGTCCGTGATGCTGCCGGTCCCGATCTGGAAGCGCTCGAACTAGCCGATGTCTTCACGGGCGCCGGGCTGAAGCCTGGCGCCCATAGCCTGACCTTGAGCCTGACGCTGCGCAAGCCGAACGCCAACTTCACGGACGAGGAAGCGAACCAGGTGCGGGACGCGGTCGTGGCGGCGCTTGCAGCGCGGGGGGCGCAACGGCGCTGATGGCCAGCTGAACACCGACCCCACCGAGCGTCACCACGAACAGCGAGCGTAGCGCCATCGGCAGATAGTGGTAATGCTCGAAGTGCTTCAGCCACGCCATTGGCAAGAACGCCAGGGTTGACATCGCCAGCCCCGCGAGGGCGAAGACCCAGTCGCGCCTTGCCTCAACGTACGCGACCACGTTGGAAGCCAAGAACCAGACGACCCGATACGGAGTGGCGGTGAGATAGATCGCTGGGCCGATGCCGAGCGTCTCGCGGATCACCGAAAGCGGTCCAAGGGCGGGAAAGGCGTAGTCCATGATCGACCAGAACACACTGACGCTGCTGCGGAACTGCTGCAGCTGATAGCCCGACGCCTCGGTCGGCACAAGCCGCGCCCGCAACACGAGATATCCGAGGAGCAGTCCCCAAAAGATCGCTTGCGGCCACCATCTCACGGCATAACCCTGCCACAGCATGGTCAGCGCCACTCCGAGCAGCAGCGCCGGCACCATCACGGCCTGCTCGTAAGCGCCGAGGGCTAGCGCAAGTCCGACGGCACTGACAGCGACCCATACCGCGGCGAGCGGCCCGGTGGGCTTGGCGATGACCGTGCTCTTGGTCGCGGGGCGGTCCAATGGGGTGGGCTTGGGGCGCGATCTCGCGGCGGAAAGGCGCTCATAGCGCGCATAGGCGGCCAGCGCGATGAAGACAAAGAGCGTCATGGTGGTGGCGGTCCGACCCGGCAGCCAGGTCACCACCCGTCCGGCAAGCGGATAAATCCCCACCGTCTCGCGGGCAAAGAAGTCAAGGGTAAGGGCCGCCGCAAGAGGGCCGCCTAGCGCGGCGATATCGCGCCTTCCATAACGCAGCGCAGCCATGGCCCCCGCGGCAAGGATGATCCAGGGGACCCATGAGAGAAGATTCGCCAGCAGGTAGGTGCGATCCACGGTCCATAGCGCGAAAAGCACCGCCGACGCGGTGGCCAGCCAGACCCGGTCGGTCAATTCGCGAAAAAACCAGAACGCCGCGATAACGCAGAGGGCGCAGAGGAGCGCGTTGGTCCACCCGTACCCGGCGGCATTCGTGCCGAACAGGGCGTTGTCCACTTCGAAGACCAGCGTCGAGATCGGGCGATAGAAGTGGTTTTCCAGCGGCCAATCGCCGAAGAACCATGCGGTTGGGTCCTGCCGGGCACGGATTACCTGAAGGAGGACTTTGGTGTCGGAGTCCTCCAGCATTTTTGGGTCTGCCGAGCGTGCAAAGAGGACCGGCACGGTCGAAAGGAGCACCAACGCCAGTCCGATCCACCACCGACTCACGCGAGGGATGATACGCCCTTTCGCAAGAGTTCGAGGGCAGTGCTCTTTCGCCGGCATGCCATTCGGCAACCCGGCTAGGGGAGGGGAAATATATCCCCCAATCCCTTGATGCCTTTCCGATCGGAAAGGGCATCAAGGGCTCTGGCGCCTTTCAGTCCGCGAGCGGACGGAGCAGGGAAATCTCCGCAGCGCTGGCCCAGGCGCGGCCATGGACCTCGCTCAGTGCCACCAGGCGCACGTACCTCGCCCGCTGGACGGGGAACTCGACCCGCTGCCATTCACTGTTGTTCGCGAACGTGCCACGGGCCACCGGCTCGCTCCACGTTGTGCCGTCATCCGAAAGGCGCACTTCGTAATCCGCGATCCGGCCGTTGTCCATGTCGCTGCGACCAAGATACGCCAGCCCCTGGAAGGCAGTCGGTGAGCCGAGGTCCAGCGTGATCCAGTGGGGATGGCGCGGAACGTTCCCTTCCCATTGCGTGTGCCACAGCGTGTTGGGATTGCCGTCGATGGCCAGAGCGGCGCGCTCGCCCGGCGCTTGCTGACTCGATGCCGTCACCGTCACCCCATTCGGCAAGAACCGCTCCAGCATCCGTCCGAAGACCACATCAACCTCGGGACTGTCAATGCCACCGGGGACCTGGCAGACCGCACGAACGCGCCCCTCGGCCAGTCGGAAGGGAGCGCCATACTGAAACTTGCCCCGGCCTGGCGCACTGCCATCCAGCGTATACCAAAGCTCAGCCCCGGCGGGCATCAGGCCGGCATTCGGTTCGATGCGGACGTATCCGTCATCGCCGCGGGAAATGCGCAGCGTCGGCGCGACCGTATGGGCTGACCGTGCCAACACCGCCGGGTCGTCTTCGCCGCGCAAGGGCATCAACGTGAACTGCAGCCCCAGCGGCCAGTCGTTGAGACGATACTCCGGCAGGGGTTGCGGTCCACAGGATGCGTTGCCCGTGCCGAGCGTGCGCGCGTCGATGCGGAAGAACACCTCGTTGCGCGGCGCCACACGGTCGATGTGTTTTGCTTCCCAGAGTTCATGCTGGGAAACGTCCAGCGCCTGGACCGGATGGCCGAAAGAGCGGATCAGCACGCCGTTTCCGCGGTCGTCGGTGAGCGCCGCCCACCGCGTGTCCTCTTTGGCGCCGGGGTCCTGCGGCCGGACGAACGTTTCGTATTCACGTGACACCTGGTTGCGATAGCGCCCCATGGGCATCCCTTCTTTGCGGTCCGGGAACGAGCCCCACGGCCCCCGACCCAGCCATTCGAACGTGCCATAGCGGCTCGGGAGGGTCCAATCGAAGCCAACTCTGGGCAGTGCGGACCGAGGACCGACCGGCTCGAACGACGCGTCACAGTGCATCGCCCCGTCCCCAAAGATCGTCCACCGCTGCCGTGAAATCACGCCTGACTCGCCGCTTCCCATGTGGCGCGCTTCGACGGTCAACTGCGCCGTCGCGGAACCTAAGCCTTGCAGGCTCACCTTGACGTCCTCGGGTCTCAACTCATGGCTGAGGCCAGCGCGGAAAAAGCCCTCGCGCATCCAGACATCGTTGTCAACAAAGGCCCGGAACACTCCGACGCGGACCGGCGCGGCAAGAACATTGCCGAATCCATAGTCGATCACCTTCCACGCGCCGGACACGAGATCGAGCTCGGCGCGGAACGCAGCGCCCGTAAAGACCATGGTTTGGCCGCGGGTCTCGGTGCGGAGCGTCGCGCCCGATCGGTCGATCTTCGGACCCCACGGCGGGACGTCGCCGCCCGTCCATTCGAGACGTTCCCATGCGATCTCGTGCCCGGCGGGAACGAGCGGTCGATCGTCCATCGATGTCAGTCGCACAAAGACATCAACCACTTCGCCGCCCGTCCATTCGGGTTTTTCGTAACCCAGATTCAGGGTCGCACGCTCGCCGGGCGGGACACTTGGCAAGTCCATGACACCCGACTGGACCGGCTCGCCATCAACCCGCAACGACCAATGCAGGCGGAATTGGTCGAGGTTTGTGAAGTAATGTCGGTTCTCGATTTCGATGCGGCCCGTTGCGTCCACTCCGCCGTCGCGCAGACCACGGATGGCCACCGGCTGATAGACCTTCTTGACCTCGGCGAGTTTGGCGGTCGGCGTGCGGTCCGGCAAGATGATGCCGTTGATGCAGAAGTTGCCGTCGTTGGGTTTGTCGCCGTAATCGCCGCCATAGGCCCAGAACCATTCGCCATCGCCGCGCTGCTTGCGCAGGCCCTGGTCCACCCAATCCCACACACAGCCGCCGATGAGGCGGGGGTGGCGATAGATGGAATCCCAGTACTCCTTCATGTTGCCCATCGCCGCGCCCATGGCGTGGGCATATTCGCAAAGGATGAAGGGCTTCGGGTCATCACGCTCCCCCTGCTGTTCGAACCAGCGCGGGTCAGGGTACATGACGCTCTCCACGTCGGCGACCTCGTTGTATCGCTCGTAGTGAATCGGTCGGGTCGGGTCCATCTTCCGGACTAGCGCGGACGTTGCGACAAAGTTCGACCCTGGCCCGGCCTCGTTCCCCAGGGACCACATGATCACGCTGGGGTGGTTCCGGTCGCGGGCGACCATGCGCTCGGTGCGGTCCAAATGGGCGATCAGCCAATCCGGGTTATTGCCGAGCGACCGTTCCCACGAGTAGCCCATTCCGTGCGATTCGATGTTCGCCTCATCGATGACGTACATCCCGTACTCGTCGCACAGCTCATAGAAGCGCGGGTGGTTCGGATAGTGACTCGTGCGGACCGTGTTCACGTTGTTGAGCTTCATGAGCTCGAGGTCGCGCCGCATGAGCGCTTCCGTCACTGTTCGTCCGTGGTCTTGATCGTGCTCGTGGCGATTGACGCCGCGAAGCTTGATCGATTGGCCATTGACCCACAGCTGCTGATCCCGAATCTCGACCGTGCGGAATCCAACGCGCAATGGGAGAACTTCTATGGTCTTGCCGTCGGCGTCACGCTGAGTGACGAGCAGCGTGTACAGGTTCGGGTGCTCTTCTGACCATGGGCGAACGCCTCTGACCGTGGCTTTGAACTCGAGGTCGCTGCCGACTTCGCCAGACACCACACCCTTTGCCAGACTCGTGCCATCGTCGTCGAGCAGTTCCACTTCCGCGCGGAGCATGGGCTCGCCTTCACCGCGCCGGTCGGGCTCCAGCTGGACGCGCAGCTCGCCGTCGCGATGGTTGTTCGTGAGCTGGGCGTCAATGCGAACGTCCCGCAGAAACGTTTCGGGGCGAGCCAGGAGGGTGACATCGCGAAAGATGCCGCTGAGGCGCCACATGTCTTGGTCTTCGAGATAGCTACCGTCGCACCAGCGATAGACTTCCGTCGCGACCAGATTGCGCCCCTCGCGCAGATAGGGCGTCACGTCAAACTCAGCCGGTGTCTTGCTCTCTTCGCTGTACCCAACAAACGCTCCGTTCACCCAAAGGTAAAACGCGCTGTACACGCCATCGAACTTGAGAAAGACCCGCTGCCCCGACCAGTTCACCGGAAGGTCAAAATGACGGCGATAGCTCCCGACCGGGTTGTCGCTGTGATCGATGAAGGGGGGATTAGCCGGATGCGGATAGGTGACGTTCGTATAGATCGGGGTTCCGTAGCCCTGCAATTCCCAGCAGGACGGCACCGGGATTTCCGCCCAAGCGGCGTCATCAAACTCGGTACCAAAGAAGTCGCGGGGCCGGTCAGCCGGTTTGGGAACCCAATGAAACTTCCAAGGGCCGTTGAGCGAGAGCATCCGCTCTGATTCGCGCCGATTGGCGGACAGGGCCGAGTCGCGCGTGGGGTGTGGATAGAGCGTCGCGTGGGGCCGTTCCTTGTTGATGCCGACGATTTTCGGGTCTTCCCATTCGACGAGAGGCTGCTGCATGGTTCCACCGAGCGCGACCGCAAAGGCCGCAAGAGCCAAGATTCCGACCGCCATCATGCTATTGTGACGCGCATTCTTGAACCCGATTTGAAAGATTTTTTTCAAAAGTGATGAAAACAACGACGAGATGGTATGTCTTTTGCCCTATTGCGTCGAGGAACTAACTGACGAGCTGTGCGCTCGGAGAAAACGGAAGGAAGCATGATCACGACTCTCACGATGGCCACACTGGCGATGACCGGCGCCCCGGTCCAGCCTGTTGCGCAAGCCGAACGGCACGACCGGTCGCATTATCAGTCGCCCTCTCGCGCCCAGGTCCGACGCCGACGGGCGGCCACGCCTCCTCCGCCTCCTCCTCCGATTGCCCCCTCGCCGGCCGTGGTCACCTACAACAAGCGGCTATTCAACGAAGAACTCATTTTCAAGCGACCGATCAATGAATGGTCTTTTTTCTTCAACCGTTTTCCAACCGAGGAGTTTGTCGGGCGCAACTACATCTCCCTGGATTATCGCCACTCGCCGACGATCCTTCTGGGCCAGTCGACGATGTCGATCCTGGTGAACGAGCGGCCCATCGCCTCGCGCGAAGTGGTCAAGACCCCGGGCGAATCGGGCTCATGGGTCGTTGAAATCCCCAACAACCTTTTGAAGGATGGCTTTAACGAGATCCGCATCACCAGCCGACAGCGCAGCATCGAGGGTCTCTGCCGGGACGTGGACAACGAGGCCAACTGGGTGCGCTTCGCCACGTCGTCGCATATTGTCCTCAACCGCCTCGAGCGGACGAAGTACGCCCTGCGCGCTTACCCGTGGCCCTATCTTGACCCCTTGGCCAACGAGCCCGTGCAGGCCCAAATTCGACTGCCTGAGTCCCCTGCTGCAGGCTCCATTGCCAACCTTTTGGCATTGGCCAACGACTGGGGCACACGGGAGCGCTTTGTCCCGCTCCGTTTTCCGGTGGCTTCGGGAGATCGCAGCCCCGCTTCCGGCCAGGTGCTCTACCTCGATGCACCGGTTGGGCAAACTCCGTTGGCCCAGGGAGTGACGCGCGTTCTGGCGATGTCGGCCGGCAATGGCCAGCCCGGCGCCGCAGTCGCCTTCGCCGGTGAATCGGCCGCCGTCGGCGGCGCGCTCGAAGACATGTCCGAGCCGAAGATCGTCGAACAGCTGCCTGAGTTTGCAGCCGAACTGAATCGCGTGGTGGAGCCGAATCAGAAGGTGCTGACAACGGCGCGCATGGGCACGACGCGTCTTTCCGAGTTGGGCATCGGCAACATCGACCTGAAGGGCGCCTTCCAGCGCGAATATTCCTTTGGTCTGAACCGGCCCCTGTTGGTGAGCCTCGGCAAGACGTCTCGGATTCACTTCCCGTTCCGCCACTCCGCAAGCCTCAATCCGCAGCGCTCCACCCTGACGGTGGCGATCAATGGCGTTCTGGTCGCCAGCGCGTCGATGACGCCGGAGACCGCGAATGGCGGGGTGCTCAGTGCCCGCATCCCCTTAAGCGTCTTGGTGCAGGATCGCTGGAATTTCACGATCACCGCCTATCACGACCTTGGCTTGGTGGACTGCTCGAAGGTGTGGGACGACGTGGCCTGGTCTGTCGTCGACGACTCCGCCGAGATCATTCTTGAAACCGGTGGTCTGACCGGTCGCCCCTATCTGGACGGATTTCCGGCGATGGCTGGCCCCGATGGGCTTGCCGACGTGAACCCGACCATGGTGCTCTCCAACCCTGGTTCCGATGAGCTGCTTCAGGCCGCGGCCAACTTGGCGGGCCGAACGGGTCAGTCGAGCCCCGTGGCACGAAGCTGGAATGTTGCCGGAGTCGATGCCCTGGCAACGACCAAAGTCGGGTTCGTGATCGCTCGCTATGCCGATGCGTCCATGCTGGCACCGATTGCCGAGGCGCTTTGGGTGCGTCCAGAAGGCAACGGCTTTGTGATCCATCCCAACTGCGAGCTGCTTCCTGGCACGCTCAAGGGCGGGGCCGTGCTGCAGGCCGTGGCATCTCCAAGCTCACCCGGCGGCGTGCTTTATGTGCTGCTCGGCGAAGATGAAGCAGCCATTGCCAGGGCCACGCGCATGATCGCCACGCCTTACCTTGCTGAGAGGCTGACGGGGCAGGTCGCCGCCTTCTTGCCTGACGGCCGCACGCTCACCTTCAAGGTCGTCCCGGACGCCGACATTCAGGTCGAGATGGTCAAAGAGACCGGTCGATTCACGCCGCAGATGATGGGCGCCGTGCTCGTGATCGCCGTGCTGATTCTGGCGGCCATTCTTTGGACGGCCAGCAAGTTCCGCAAGGTCGAGACAACTGAGGACCACATCGAGGCTGAGGCCAAGAGTTCGGGATCAAGCCACTGATCGTGCCGTATGTTGAATGAGGTGAGGCGATGGGCATGACCGGCGAAGATTGGGTGGTCATTTTCAATCTCTTCGCGGGCATCATCGCCTTCCTCGCGGCGACTGTCTACCTGGCGAGCGGTCTCCAAGACCTCTTCTACGATGTGATGAGCTACTGGTGGCGGCTCTATAAGCGCGTCGCCTTTCGCAACCGACAGCGGCTCTCGCTCAAAATGCTCCGCTCGCGGGAGCAGCAGTACATTGCCGTCATTATTCCAGCTTGGAATGAAGGCGAAGTCGTCGGCGAGATGGTGAAAAACATCATCGAACGTGTTGAGTATAAGAACTACCAAATCTTCGTTGGCACCTATCCGAACGACCAGAGAACGCAAGATGCCGTGGATCGCCTGGCGCGCAAGCATCCGGAAATCATCAAAGTGGTGACTGCGCGGCCCGGGCCGACCAGCAAGGCCGACTGTCTCAACAACGTCTATCAGGCTTTAGAGGCTTACGAGCGGAAGTACGGCGTGCATTTCGATCTGATCGTCATGCATGATGCGGAAGACGTCGTCCACCCGCAATCGTTCCTCCTCTACAACTACCTTATCCCCCGTGTTGACGCGATCCAGATCCCTGTGCTGCCGCTGCCAACGCCTCATGATCACTGGGTCCACTGGGTTTACGCCGACGAGTTTTCGGAGAACCACATGAAGGACGTCCTCGTTCGCGAGCGGGTCTCCGGGTTTGTCCCGTTCGCCGGAACGGGCACCGGGTTCTCTCGGCGAACGTTTGAAATGCTCCAGTTCAAATACGGCAAGGAGATCTTCAAGGACGGCGCTTTGACCGAGGACTACTCCCTGGCCCGAAAGATCACCGAAATGGGCCTCAAGATCATCTTTGTCAACGTCCTTCTTGCCGATGACAAGTCGCCGTGGTGGACGCCACTGTGCCGACGGCCGATGTTTATCGCCAACTGGGCGTATTTCCCCATGGACTTCATGCGATCCGTTCGTCAAAAGACACGATGGATCTACGGCATCTCCCTTCAGGAAGCTGAGATCAGCGGCTGGAAAGGCGATATCAAGATCAAAGAGAACTTGATCAAGGACCGCAAAGGCTTTATTGGATCGGCCGCGAACTTTATCGGCTATTTTGCCTTTATCTATTTCATTAGCTTTGAGCTTAGCCGCCGAGGATACATCGACCTGGAGCTCTCGCCGATCATTTACTACGGGACGCCGCTATACTATATGGTCGTTGCTGTCACCGTGATCATGGTGATTCGCTTTATTCAGCGCATCGCCATGGTGGGTATGGTTTACGGGCTTGCTGCTGGACTCATGTCGATCCCCCGATTGTTTGTAGGAAACGTGATCAATGGAATTGCTGCATTTCGAGCTTTGCAGATGCTTGCGAACAACCGCCAAGGACGGAAGCAAGCCAAATGGGACGCCACGGTCCATATGGAGGGAGTCGGCGCCATGCCCACCACCCATGAGATTGAGCCGCCGAGAGCCCGGGTGCGCGAAATGATCCCCTTCAAGCAACTGGTCGAGAAGCTCAACTCCCCGTCACCCGAAGAGGTGATGGACGCGCTGGAGATGGTTCCCGCCGATCCTCCGCTTCAGGAGCGGCGCGAGTATCTCTACGTGATCAGCAAGCTCGCGCTGGGGAGCGAGGATGCCGCCATTCGAGCCGCCACGGCGCGGATCAGCGGGTTCTTAAAGTGGCCCGAACTCGCGCCGGCTCTCATGAGGCTCATCTACGACCCGTCCTGGCCCGTGAGGAGCAATGCCGCCACCGCGATCTTGAAGTATCCGGACTTTCACCTCATGGTCGAAATCGTCTTCCAGTCTGAAGATTCGTACGCGAAGGAGGTGCTCATGAAGTCCCTTGAGCAAAATATCGACGCGCAGGACAAGCTGACCAAATACCTGGAAACCAACGACCTGCCGTACACGCGGGTCACCCTGCTGGAACGCTCCTCCCTGCTCACGGAGGGGCCCAAGCGGATCCTTGAGCCTGAGGCCCGGCAAGCCTAACTTGGCACTCTGCCAGCGAAACCGATAGAATAAGCGGCATGAAGGGCGCGATCGGGGGTCTCCTTTTCTTGGGAGCGGCCATTGCCTGCGGCGTTTTGCTCAGCCTGAAGCCGTGGCAGGTCTATGCGCATGAGCGCGCCAAGACCAACCAGATGGTCTCCGAAATGCGCGACATCGAGCAGCGCCGGGCAGAGCTGTTGTCACAGAAAGCGCGCATGGAAAGCCCCACAGGACGCGAGGAATTGGCCCGCGAAGCTGGGTACCGCCGCGCTGACGAAAAGCCGCTCACCCTGCGCGAGGCGTCGCGATGAGAGAGTTTGTCGTGAGAGTCGGGTGGCGCGATAGGGCCTAAGAACTCCGTCTGCGGGCGGACGAAACGACCGTTACCGCCGCCGACGCGACCATCGAGAAGATGCCTGTCCGCCTCATCGCGAACAACACCATGACTCTTTCCGATGGCAAATCCAACGTTACGATCGACATGAGCAATGTCGCACCACCTCCGGGTGGAGATGATCTTCCGAACGCCCGTGGTGGTGGGCATTTAGGCGAAGTTTCCTCATCGTATCGCGAACTGCAAAGTCAGCCGGACGCCGTTTACTTTGATCGTAGCTCCGGTCGTACTGGCAAACTACTGCGTGCACGATTGATCGCGACCTATACTGAGTTTGTAGCGACACGCCTCGAAGAGTTGACCAAGCAATGGAATCATGCGCTCAACCTGCTCCTTGACCGCCAAGGGCTTGGCTTAGTTGGCATAGGCACTCAAGGAAGTGACCTTGATCCAGCGGTTTTGGAACGTGTGAGGCAAAGGGTCATGTCCGAGCGTCGATTCCGAGACGATCCTGACCTTGGCGACCGGTTCTTGAAGAATGCAACTGTCGTTCGTAGCCGCGCAACGCTCAGCATCGGCGTAACTCTCATAGGCCCCGACGGAAAGAGAGTGCCCTATGTTTTCCCGTATCGTCCGTAGATAACTGCTCGGAAGATGAAGATGGTGCTGCGCTAATCGCTTAGGCGCGGTACTGAGGCCATTGCGGCCTCCGACGTGTCGTAGATTTCGATCACGTTGTTCAGCCGAACGAGCTCGATGAGCGAGCGCACTGGCTTGGTCAGGCAGCAGAGGCGGAGGTCACCCTTCTTTCCATTGAGCCGACGAAGGCACGAAAGGAGCATCCCCAGTCCCGAACTGTCCAGAAAGGTCACTTCGCTCATGTCCAGCACCATGAAGCGCGAGCCCTCGATCACACTTTCGAGCTTCTTCTGCAACTTAGGTTTGTTTGACGCGTCGATCGTGTCGCCCTTGATCGAGACAAGAGAAATATTGCCTTCCTGCTGAACGGTTATGTCCATTTTCGCGCCTCAAGAATACCCGTGAGACCCTGTGCTCACGGCTCGATGACCCACTCGGTCGTGATGGCTGGCGGCGTGCGGAGTGTTGCGGACACGCTGCAGTACTTTTCGTCGCTGAGCTGAACGGCCCGTGCGACCGCCTCGGGGTCGATGTTCTCGCCGCTGACAATATGGCGTACTGTAATCTGCTCATAAGGGCGAGGCCACTGGCCCGGGTCGGGGCGCACGCCCGAAATCTCAATCCGATAGGCCGTGACCTTCTGTCGCTTCTTTTCCAGTATCGAAATGACGTCCATGCCGGTACACCCGGCGAGCGCCGCCAGGAGCGCCTGCATGGGCGAGAGGCCGGCGGTGGCATCGCCATCCATGGTGAGGGTCGCGCCGCGGTCGTTTTCGGCGCGAAAGGTCATGTCTTGCTGCCAGTTGATTTGGATCATGGGTTGGTCTCCACGGCAAGAATGCCGCACTCGGCCAAGATGCGTTTTGCTGCGAGCACGCCTGATTCGTAGGCGTTTTCGATGCGCGGGGCGGTGGTGCCGTCACCCGCAACGATCACACGCACACCGGGCGGGTTGGCGTCGCCGAAGTGATAGCCGATCTCAGGCTGCGAGTACCGCCAGCGCTTGACCGCGCTGACCTCGGGGTCCGGCCAAGTGGCGCCATAGGAGCGCCGAATGTAATCGACGACGTTTTCGACAATCCGGTCGTCGGGCGTGTCGTACCGCGCCGCGCTGTATCCAGGCCCGAGTTGGGCCACCATCGCCGTGCAGCCTGCGGGCGCCCGTCCAGGCGACTTTACCGACTCAAGGCTCAGCCAGGTCAGAGGCCGCCGCTGCTCGGGATCGATCACCGCAAAATAGGGCACTTCGCCAATCTCCGCGCGGAAACCAAGCAGGACGCTGAGGCAGCATCGGTAGGCCGCGTGTTCGAAGGTGCGAGGATCGCCAAGCGTGGCGAGGAGCCGCACGGTTTGCGGCAGCGGCGGAGTCAACACCACGTAGTCGAACGCCTCGCCGCGCACCACGATCCGGCCGTCGGGGTGGGGTTCCAGCACGTCGATCGTGGTCTCCAACCGCACGTCCACCTCCGCGGCCAGGAGCTTTGCCAGCCGAGTCATGCCCGATCGATACGTGTAGCGGGGCCGAACGGCGCGGCTGGCATCCCCTTGCACCACGCGATCGCCCTGAAAGACGAAGACGGGCTTTTCAATCTCGACGAGCTCCGACGTGTCGAGTTCCTCGCGAATGACCCGACCGATCTCGAGCCCGCGCGGTGTGACGCTGGTCGCTCCGGTATCGAACGTATAGCCCTTCAGTCGCCGCGTCGCCGCGCGTCCACCATAGCCCCGAGACTTTTCAAAGACAACGGCCGACACCCCCGACTGCGTCAATAGGCGCGCGGTCGCCAATCCGGCGATTCCCGCGCCAACGACCGCCACTCGGAGCTCGTTCGCCATGCTGCTTCCAATTCTCTCGATTCCCTGCGATGCTTGCCGGTTGGCCATCACCCAGTCGGTCAAGTAGAATCGGCGCGTTGAGTGCACCGTACTTGGCCGTGGTGGTCCCGGCCTACAACGAAGAGGAGCGCCTCGGCCCCACGCTGGAGAGGATTCGCGAGTACCTCGACGCCCAAGACTACGCTTGGACGGTAACCGTCGTGAGCGATGGAAGCAAGGATCGCACGGGCGCCATCGCGCTGGATATCGCCGCGCGCGACCCCCGGTTTCGCCTGATCGAGTACCACCCCAACCGCGGCAAAGGCTACGCCGTTCGCACGGGGATGCTCGACTCGCCAGGCGAACTGGTGCTGTTCTCCGACGCTGACCTTGCGGCGCCGATCGAGGAGGTCGAAAAGCTGCTGGTTCACATGAATCAAGGCGCAGACGTGGCTATTGGCAGCCGGCCGCTTAAGGAAAGCAATCTGGAAATCCGCCAGCCCTGGTACCGGGAAATGCTCGGCCGGGCGTTCAACCTCGCCGTGCAGGCCCTGGCGATTCGCGGCATCGAGGACACCCAATGCGGCTTCAAAGTCTTTACGCGCAAATCCTGCGATGACATCTTCTCGCGCTGCAAGCTGGACGGCTTCGGCTTTGACTTTGAGAGCCTGATGATCGCGCGGGACCTCGGCTATCGCATCGACGAAGTCCCGATCCGCTGGAAGCATATCGAGGGCTCGAAAGTGGTCCTGATGCGCGATGGCCCGCGGATGCTGCGCGACCTGGTGAAGCTCAGACTCATGGGCAAGCGCGCCCGGCTGGAGCCGAATGAACGCCGATGAATACGGGCGCATGTACGCGCTGGAAGATGCATACTGGTGGTTCGTCGGCCGCCGCAGCCTTGCGCTCAGCCTTTTGGATCGCGCGCTGAGCGGACGAACCGCTCCCATCATTTTGGACGTTGGGTGCGGAACGGGGGTCGTGTTGCGCGAACTGCAATCGCGGGGCCGAGCGATCGGTGCTGACATGAGCCGAATTGCCCTGGAGTTCTGCCGCAAGCGTGGGCTGGGTCGGCTGATCCAGGCCGATGGGATTCGGCTTCCCATTCAGACCGGCGCAGTCGAAGCGATCGTGGCGCTCGATATCTTTGAGCACATCGAAGACGACGAGCAGGCGTTTCGCGAGGCGTATCGTGCGTTGTCTTCGGGCGGGGTGCTGGTGCTTTCGGTTCCTGCGTTCAAGTTCCTTTGGGGGCCGCATGACATCGCGCTGATGCACTTTCGGCGTTATCGTGCCCCCGAACTGCGGGCCAAGCTGCAAGCGGCGGGGTTTCGCGTTGAGCACTTGTCGTATTCGGTCTTCCTGCTTTTCCCGATCGTGGTCGTGGTGCGGTTCTTTGAAAAGCGTCGCAAGGGGCCAGCCCGCGCCTCGCTTACCCCGCTCCCCCGCTGGGCCAACCGAACGCTGATTGGAATCCAAGCGCTCGAGGCGGAACTGATCCGCCGTTTTCGCCTTCCCTGGGGTAGCAGTCTGGTCGCGGTGGCGGTGAAGCCATGAGGTTCCGGTTGGGGTGCGTTCCGTATGTGAACGCCCGTCCGCTGGTGCATTGGTTCGAGACCAATCCCTCGCTGGGGGTCGAAGTCGTGTACGACGTGCCGTCCCGCTTACCGGAAATGCTGCTCTCGGGCGCGGCGGACGCCGTGCTCGCCAGCAGCTTTGATGCTCTGGCGAATCCCGGCCGGCGGGCTGCGGCGAACGTTTCCATCAGTTCGCTGGCGAAGGCAGAAAGTGTTCGCCTCTTTTCTCGTCGGCCGCTGGGAGAAATTGCGTCGTTGGCCTTTGATGCCAGCTCCCTGACCAGCAACCATCTGGCCCTCGTACTGCTTCGCGAACGCTATAGGGTGACTCCGATCACCATCACCCGACCGCCCGATCTGCAAGCGATGCTCGCCGAGGCCGATGCGTGTGTGCTGATCGGCGACATTGGAATGAGCACCGTCGGGGAGGGTCTCTGCGTTCTGGACTTGGGCGAGGCGTGGACCGCCCACACGGGATTGCCTTTCGTTTGGGCGCTCTGGATCGGACAACAGGGGTTGACCCCGGAACTCGCCGCCTTGCTTCAACAGGCGCCTATTGAGGCTCAAGCCCGTTTTGACCAGGTGGTGAACGATGCGGCGCAGCGTTCAGGATGGCCCAAGGAACTCTGCCGCCGTTACCTAAGCGATGTCATGAATTACGAGCTCACGGACCGCCACCGCCAGGGCCTGGCGACGTATGCTGAGAAGATGGCATCGATGGGGCTGATCGACCAAGTGCGCACCCCCGAGTGGGTGGAGGGCCAATGAGCGCGCCAGAGACGGTCGCGGCTGCACTGAACGAGGCGCTTCCGTACATTCGTCGTTTCCGTGGACAAACATTCGTCATCAAGTACGGCGGCAGCGCGCTCGCCCGGGAGGAAGCGCTGCGAAGCGTCCTCGGCAACGTGCTGCTGCTTCAGCTGGTAGGGATTCGATGCGTCTTGGTTCACGGCGGGGGCCCCGAGATCGATCGCTGGCTGGAGCGATTGGGCATCGAGAAAAAGACGCTGAACGGATTGCGCGTCACGGACGATGCGACGATGGAGATTGTGGAAATGGTGCTGGCCGGTCGGACGAACAAAGCCGTCGTCAGTCTGGTTCAGCAGCTGGGCGGTCGGGCGGTCGGGCTGTCGGGTCGTGACGGGAACCTCTTCGTCGCCGAGCCGATCGCGCCGGAGTTGGGCCGCGTGGGTCAAATCATCCGCGTCCATGCCGACGTCGTCCAAAATCTGATCGATGGCGGCCTGCTGCCGGTCATTTGCTCGATCGCTGTCGACGGTCAGGGCGACGCGCTGAACGTCAATGCCGACTCCGCTGCTGCCGCGCTGGCCGCCGGGCTTCGGGCGGCAAAGCTGATTATGATCAGCGATACCAACGGCGTCTTGGCAAATCGCGAGGATCCCATGTCCACCATCGCCACCCTCTCTGCAGCCGAAGCCCGAGCGATGATTGCCGAGGGCCGCGCCGATCGCGGCATGATTCCCAAACTTGAAGCCGCCGTGGAAGCTCTGGAAGATGGGGTGCGCGAGGTGCACCTGATCGGCGCAACGACTCCCCATGCGCTTCTGATCGAGGTCTTTACGGACCACGGGGTCGGAACAATGGTAGTTCGTTCCTAAATTCTCCTATCAGAACGGAAATCGGCGAACTCTTGTATGGTGAGACGAGTTCGACATCATGTGCCGGCGACCCACAAACCCACTGCTGTCCGACGCGACCCTGGTCGCCATGGCAAAGGTGGGGCGGTTCGAAGCCTTTGACGAGTTGATCGAGCGCTATCGGGGCCCGATCTCGACGGTCCTTCGCAGCCACGGGCTGGGCGATGGTGCCGAAGACGCGGCGCAGGAGGTCTGGCTCACGGCTTACCGCCACCTCGCCAACCTCCGCGACGGCAATCGGTTCGGATCATGGATTTACGCCATCGCCCGGCGCCAGGCCGTTCGCTTTGCACGCCGGGAAAAAACGGAACGAACCGCTCTGCAAGAGTCGATTGACCAAGCAGTGCGGGATCGCAGTTTGGCGCTGAGACAGCGGCCCGACTGGCAAGCAACCGTCCGACAGGAATCCCTCGAGATGCGGGAAGCCATCTGTGCGCTGCCCAAAGAGTTTCGCGAGGCATTGCTGCTGCGAACGGAGCGCGATTGGACGGTAGCGCAAACCGCCGCCTTCCTCGGTGTGCCCGAATCGACCGTCAAGTGGCGTCTGCACGAAGCCAAACGCCTGTTGCGTCAACGACTCGCCTCGATCAAGGAGACCTAATCTATGTGCCATCACGAAGACCCCCACCTTTCCAAACTCAAGCGGCTGCTGCGCGAAATCGCCGACATGGCCGAGCACGCAACCTTGACCGGTGCGTACGCCGGCGGCGCCCCGGAGGCGGCGCGAAAAGTCAACGCCATCTATGTCCTGCTCAACGAGGAGGGCAAAGTCCCGAAGGGCCTCTTCGACCGAATCAGCCCTGATGCCGATTGGTCCACCGTCGGCGTCCAGGCGCGGTTGCTGTCGACGATGATCGACGGAAACGGTGGGCGTGCCCACCACCACAAGCACGCGGCCGATGACGAAGGGGACCCAGGCATCTTGGTCGCTTTGGCCCCGTTTCTCAATCAGCAGGACCTTGCTCAGATGGTCGAGGCGAAGCTGAAATCGAAGCAACCCTTCGATGAAGGCATCTTGGTCGCCCTGGCGCCGTTCATCGGCAGCGATCTGCTTGGCCGATTGGTGCGCGAGAAGTTCGTTCACCAGCCCGAGCCGCCCGCACCCCCGGAGCCCCCAGCTCCCCCCGCGCCCGAGCCTCGCACCGACATCCAGCCGCGACACGCCTACGAGCGCTCATCCGGCCACGCCACGCCACTTCAGGCAACGGACCCCGAACCCTCGCCCGCTGAGCCCAAGCATGAGCACGAGCGCGGCTGGTAGTTGAGAAGACTGCACTGGCGCCCCGTCCGGGGTGCCAGTGCAAGTTTCGAAAGCGATACATTGCCCGCAGGCGTTCGCGATGCGGTCGCCGGGCCCTTTGTGATTCTGAGGCGGTTTCGGAAACGGTGCCGACTTCACGTCATGCGGTGGTGACGCTGTGCCGTGGTCCAGGCTCGATGTGAGGACTTGATGACCTGCCTCACTTAGCTTGAGTGGACAGAAGCAACAGGTGGTTACATACCGAGGGTGGATCGTGTCATGTGTCATGGATGGAAGTTGGCTGACCGCATTGCTGGGTGCGACAAAGGACGGCGTCCTGGACGCCCTCGGCGAGCCGAGCCTATGGGATCGGCAGGAGCACCATCTGAAGCCCGACGACCGCTCCCTGGGATTTCCGAAACAGGGTCTTGGCGCTGTTTCTGTGCACCTGTCTGACGACGAGGTCGTCGAGATCTACGTCGTCTTCGTTGAGGGCCCGCGTTCATGGCAAGCCGCTCTCGCCGCGGTGGGGCTTGCGCCCGAGGGCGTCAAAGCCAAAAAGCATGACTTCATGGACGAGGATCGGCCAAGCGACAAACTCAAAGGCGTCGCACACATGCCTGATGGCTGGAAGGTTGTGTATTGCCGTGGCGAGTACGACGACGAAGGTGACCTGGAAGAGGAGCCGACGCTCCACTTCATCAGCCCAAGGCTGCCGTACTGATTAGCGTACGCGCCAGACGCGCCGGTATTCGGCGGGCGTCATGCCGGTGTGCTTCTTGAACGTATGGCAAAACTGGCTTTGGTCCCCGAACCCGCTTTCGCTGGCGATGGCGCCCATCGGCTTGTCGGTGAGCACGATCTGATGGCAGGCGTAGTCGACGCGCAGCTGACGCACGTACTCGCCAAGCGTGCACCCGAACTTCTGGCGGAAGGTTCGCGCCAAGTGGACCGGGTGAACGCTGACCTCTTTGGCCACCTGGTCGAGTGAGAGACACTCGTCGAACCGCTCCCTCAACATTTCCTTTGCCTGTCGCAGCCACTTGGGCACCGACTTTTCTTCCAAGCGGTGACTGTGGCGGGCAATCCCCGCAAAGATCTCCAGCAAGATGCCCTCGATGGCGAGTGGCGAAAGGTTGTCGGCGTCGCAATACTCGGCATACAGGCGGCGAAAGAGCCCGACGACCGGACCGCCGGTGAATGTGAAGGCCGCGGTCTGAGGCGGAGAATATTCTCGCAGGACGGCCAAACGGTCTTCGGAGATGTCGGCGACAAAGATGCGCGCCTTTTCCGTCACGCGCCGGTTCCAGTGCTCCGTGTAAGCCGGGCGAATCGTGGTTGAGCCCACGTCGCAGAGTTCCTCGCCTTGGCTGTCGGACTCCGTAAAGACACCGTCAAGCACCAGGCGGGTGGTGAAGTAGGCGTGCGAGTGCTTCGGGATCTCCGGTTCGTCGGGCAGGCTCGCTTCGTAGAGTCGAAGGCCCTCGAACTCCTTGAGGTTCCGCATCGGCCCGAATCCGCTGACGCTGGGAAGTTCTCGCTGGTTTAACGTGAAGACCGCCATCGTAGTGTCTCAATAATACCGCTTTCGCGATGTTTGGGTTCCGAAAAGGGTTCCAAAAGTACCGCCATCGCGGCTGAATTCGGATCCTTTAGCCCACCCTACGATCAGTACGCAAAAGCGTTGCGCGGCACTCCCAGTTTGCCGACGTTTTGTTTGGATTTCCGCAACATTCGTGTCTCTTCAGGCAGATCGACGTAGATTAGGTCTATGGTGCTCTTGCTCTTCGCATCGGTCTTCGCGATGCCACCTTCGGGGGACCACGTGCAAGCGATCATTGACGACATGACGCTGGCGCACGAAGCTGCGCCCAGCGGAGTGCCTGCCAGCTATGACTGGCAGGCCCGACCACGCGTTGGCCTTGGCAACAACCCCGGCGAGTTCAAAGCAATTCTGGCGTGGGGGCAGGTGTACGCAACCGCCGGAATGACCCCGCCGTCCAACACACGCGTTCACATCCGCAACCTGCAAACCTTCGTCCTGAGCAAAGCGACGGGACAATGGAAGCGCGTGGAGTTTGGCAAGCGGGTGTCAGGAGCCCTTTATCGAGAGGACTTCGTCGCCGATGAGAACAAGCCGGCGGACCTGCGCGACGAGCCGGATGGCACCGTTTCCATCCGACTCGACCGTGGCTATAACTTCCACTTTTGGGGTGGGCCACGTGTCACGATCGACCCCAACGACATCGCCGGAGTGGTTACGGCCGTGGAAGCGCGCCTGATCCTGGATGACCCTGCGAAACCCGATGATCGGAGCGGCGCCGGGCTCATGATGTCCTGCGGCGCCGACTATTGGCTCGACCAGGACGCCAAGTGGGACCACTTCAAGACGAATGGCGACGTTGCGATCGGCCGATTCCGACGCATCAGGAACAATTGGGGATGGCACTACATGACCAGCCTCAGCGCGGAAGCGTTGCGCCGCAACCCGCCTCCGCCACCGGAATCCATGCCATAATGATCGATGCCAAGAGACGTGTGACATGTCGTTTCTGCGCAAACTTTTCAGTGGGGCAAAGAATCGCGATGAGTACCTGTCATGCGTTCGCGCTGCCATCGCCGACGGAAAAGTGACCAATGATGAGTGGCGCCAACTGCGCAGCATCGCAGCGCAGCTCGATCTCCGCGACGACGAGCGCGAGCAGATGCACCAGCAGATCCTGGAGCAGGTCATGCATGATCAACTTCGGGACGGCGCCATCACCGAGATGGAGTGGGAACACCTCCAGCGTGCATCGATGCACCTCGGTGTGGCTTTTGAACGACTGAATCCTGAAGTCATTCAACCCTATTGGGCGCTCCTGACCGTTCAGGAAATCCAGCGTGGACGACCGCCGATTGCCCATGCGGCCACGTTTCCTCTCAACCTGCGTGCTGGCGAAGTCGGCTATATGGATGTCGCGTGCGCGATCGTTGAGCAGCGGGCCGTGGGAAGTCGAGCCACGGGCGGGTTCTCGGGCGTAAGTTTTCGAATCGCAAAGGGTATTCGGTATACATTGGGCGGCTTTCAGAGCCAAACCATGCCGAATACCATGACCGTTATGGTGAGTCAAGGTACCCTTTGCTTCACGAGTAAACGTGTCGTCTATCTCGCAGATAAGCGTGGTTTTGACAAGGCATGGAATAAAGTAAACGCGATCGAACCTTGGTCCAATGCGGTGACCTTCTATTTTTCAGGTCGACAAAATGCCGTCCATCTGATGTATGTCAATCCGGCCGTCGCTCCAGTTGTCGAAGCCATTTGCTGGTATTGCGTCGCTGAAACCTTTGGGCCTCACGATTTGCCCTGACGGAAGCATGGGCCCGTCAGAGCCACCGTTGCGGCCTTCGCCGCATCCATTAATGAGGGCCATCTCGCCACCCAACGCGCGCTGGTTAGAGCGAAACTATGACAGGTGCCCTGTTGCAGTATCCTAGTTGATGACGCGGTCGGCCCGACGAATGTGGTGATAGTGCAAGCGTTACAGGTCGTTCGCCGAATTCTGAACGAGAAGAAGGATAATGAAGACCTCACGACAATCAATCCACAAGTTCGTCGCAACGCTCGGCGCCTTTACTGCCTTCGCGATCTCGGCATCGGCCCAGCAAAGCGGCGTCATGCTCTACAACTCAGAGCCAGGATCAGCGAACGAAGGGAAGGCCTTTGGCTGGACCTTCGGCCCTTTCAGTGAGTACACCTACGACACCTTGTTCTATTCATGGGAAATAGTGATCGGAGGCGGGGACTTTGACGGAGATGGCTGGGCCGACGTTCTCATTCACGACACGTTGTCTAATGATCTCGTGATCTGGAAATTTATGGACAGCCTCTTCGCAGGCGTCCAATTTATGGACGCCACCCTCGCGCCAGGCGAGAAAGTGGTCGGCGTCAACGACTTCAACGGGGATCTCATCCCTGACCTCCTGATCCAGGACGCAAGCAGCAACCTCACCGTCTGGACGATGGGGGGATATGAAGGCACCGAGATCCAAGACGTCATCTTCCTCGGCAGTTCGATCATCGGCGGAACCGATCGCTACAACGGGTTCACCGATGTGACGAGCGACGGGCTGGCGGACGTCGTCCTGAACCGCACCAAGAAAGACCTGATCTATTGGGAGAGCACGGGCACCGACGTCGTGCGGTCGGGCTCCCGACCCCAGCGGTTTTCACTGCTCACGATGAAGGACAAAGGGCGCCTGCATGGGTACGGCCGCACGAATCTGATCGGAACCCACGATGGGCCTGGCTCGATCATCTTCATCCAAGTGAGAGAGAACAAGCCGGGCAACCGCTACTCGCTATGGTCATTCAATGGAAGCATCGGCGTCGGGTTCGACACCCAGGATCACATCCGGAATGCCAGCTTTAAGAAACCCGTCGCTGCGGGTGAAGGCTACTAAACGCACAGGCCCGGCGGGCCCGAAAGACCCAAGGCAGCCTTGGGGTCGGGCGGTTGCTTGACTCGAGCAACCGCCCATCGGCTTGTCCGCCGCCGGACGTAGGGGCGAGGCAGTCCCAGCCGAAATGGCAGCGTGCACATGAGGCTGAAGAATCAACGATGGTGCGCGACCGAATCGACAAACCGTCTCTTGCCCTAACTTCGTTTCTGAGCCAATCGAAAGTCGTACTGTTCGCAAAACAAACGAACGCCTCCGCAAGCACCGTTTTCGCCACACCGTCGACTGATTAAGCCCCTAATCTTTGTGAAGTGCGCCCACTGTATTGTCAGGCCTGGTCTTAATGGTTTGTTAAGGAGCGCCATTGTCTGATCGGTAACGTGCAGACGGGCTGCCAGGTGGGCAATCATCAGTCCCCGTTTTTCTGTTGGAGCAGTTAACGTTTGCTCGTGCAAATCAAACGGTTAACATGGCCATTCAATCCGTGGTTGATCCGAGGTAGAGTGTCCTTGCGCCGCTGTCCGCGTACGTTAAGGTCAGGACACGTATTCG
Source organism: Fimbriimonadaceae bacterium (assembly GCA_046292875.1). Classification (GTDB taxonomy): domain Bacteria; phylum Armatimonadota; class Fimbriimonadia; order Fimbriimonadales; family Fimbriimonadaceae; genus JBKBQD01. The sequence continues at coordinate 132,278 of JBKBQD010000004.1, read as the reverse complement.
GCGGTTCACTGCACGTCTTGTGGAGAAGGTGTAGTGTTCGGCGCGATGAACAAAGGACCCTGAAAATGACGATGAAATATGTGTTCGCTGCGAGTGTCTTTGTTGGACTTCTTGGATTGTCTCATGCCGCTACGGCTCAGGACATAGGCGTGATGCTTCACAACCAATCGATTGGCCTTCCCAATTCCGGGAAAGTCTTCGGGTGGAATGTCGCGGATGACCCTACCGTCGAATATGACTACGGGGTCACGTTGGGGAACAACGACACCTTGGTTGGCGCAGGCGACTTCAACGGCGATGGCTGGTTCGATGGCGTCGTGACCTATGGCGACTCCCAGACGATCGACATCCTCTATTTCGAAGCGAGTACCCATCTGTATTCCCGGAGCGTCACTCAGCCATTGCCTGCTGGTCACCAGGTTGTGGGTGTCGCCGACTTTGATGGCGACGGTTCTCCGGATCTGCTGGTCCAGGCACCAAACGCCCACCTCTCGGTGTGGATCATGGGCGGAGATTCAGGCGAAGAGTTCGAAGAGGAAATCTACCTTGGGAATCCCAAGATCGGAGGTGTCGACCGCTTTGCTGGCTTTGCCGATGTCGACAACGATGGAATGGCTGACGTGGTTCTCAGCCGAACGAAGAAAGACCTCGTCTACTGGCAGAGCACCGGCTCCGGGGTCGTGATGAGCGGCCTCAAGCCTGCCCGGATCCCCTTGCTCACCTACCTGAACAAAAAGCGCCTTCACGGTTTGGGGCGGACCTGCATTATCGGGTCTATGTTCTTCTATGATGAGATCGACGATGAGTTTGTCAAGGTCCTTGTCGTGCGGGAGAACAAGCCCGACAACCGCTACTCGGTTTGGGCGGTGGTCGATGAAATGGGCTCGGAAGGCTTCGCGAATCAGCATCACTTCCGCAATGCCAGCTTCAAGAAACCGGTCGCGTTTGGCATCGGCTTCTAGCGAGGCTCAGACTGGGGTTGCCGCTTGCCGCGGCAACCTTGACTTCGTTAGCAAGCGATCAGTTTTGAAAGTAAATCGGGCTCCTCGTGTGTACTTGAGCCGGGTCTTGGGTGCTCACCTAACGGTCAGGTCGAAGTAGGACTAACATAAGTAACTGGAATGGTGGTGTAGACTATCCTGAAGCAGTACGAGGTCGGTCTACGCCGCATCTTCTGGCATGGAACCCCTTTTCTGCTCAAGGAGAAATCGATGCGACGAGTTGTAGGACTAAGTCTGACCTTGGGAGTGATCTTTGGGACGTCCGCTTCAGTAGTGGGCCAAGAATTCGGCGTGATGCTTCATAACCAAACGGTGGATATGCCGAACTCAGGAAAGCTGTTTGGATGGAACTTCTCGGCGGCAGAACTGGAATATGAGTTCGATACGACCCTGACATCCAACGCTCGTCTGGTGGGCGCCGGTGACTTCAATGCCGACAGTTGGAGTGATGCGGTCGTCACCTATACCGATTCAAGCCAAATCGACATCCTGTACTTCCAGGAGGGCATCTTGATCGATTCTCAGACCGTCGATCAGCCCTTGTCCACGGGCCATCAAGTCGTCGGAGTCTCGGATTTTGACGGAGACGGAACCCCGGACTTGCTGGTTCAGTCCCCGAATGCCCGTCTCACGGTTTGGCTCATGGGCGGTGCTGCCGGCGAGGAAGTCGTGGACCAGATTTCGCTCGGCAGTCCGAAGATTGGCGGCATCGACCGGTTTTCGGGCTTCGCCGACGTCAATGGTGACGGACTGGCCGACGTCATTCTCCATCGCACGAAGAAAGACCTCGTCTACTGGGAAAGCACGGGCGATGGCGTGGTGATGAGTGGGGCGAAGCCCGAGCGAATCCCTTTGCTCACCTACAACAAGAAAAGTCGCCTCCATGGCTACGGCCGAACTCACGTCATCGGATCGTTCTTTGCCGCCTCAATCGCCGCCTTGATAGTTCGCGAGAACAAGCCAGGCGATCGATATTCGATGTGGTATGTCGGCCGCGATATCCTCACTCAGGAGTTCAGCCTCCAGCTGCATTTTCGCAATGCAAGCCACAAGAAGCCGGTCAGTGCCGGAGGCGGATACTAGCGAACGGCGTGACCAAGCGGGCCTCCGCTCAAGCGGCGGAAGCCCGCTTGACTTCAACTGCTCGCGCTCGTGTAGTGCCGCATGGCAAAGCGCCAAAAGGCGCGTGAAATGGCCAGAGCCGCCAGAGCCCAGATCACCCCAAGACCGACCATCACCGGATCGAAGCCGCGGATGAGCTGACGGGCCGGAACGGTGGCGATGAAACCCAAAGGCAGCGCATAGAGGAAAAGTCGCTGAAGGGCAGGCTGGTACATGTCCAATGGGAAGCGAGCGACCTGCAGTACATTCTCGCCAAGCACCCACAGGTTATCGACTCGGACCAACCAGATTCCCGTGGTCATGAGCATCAAGCAAAACGCGTAATACAGCGCCGTTGACGCCAGGACGAGCACGACATACCCTGCCCACTGGGCGACGCTTGGGTTCAAGTCTCCGCTCCGTACGGCAACGCCGATCATGATCAGCCCGGCCAAAAGCGTCCCGACCTCGTCGAAGTTGAACTTGCGACAACTGACCCAAAACTGCGAATCGACCGGCTTGGTCACCACAAAGTCCAGCGACCCGAGCCGGACCATTGATGGGATCTCATAGAGGCCGAAGAAACAGGCATTGACCAAGGAATTCATGACAAAGACGGTCGCCGCCAGCATGAGCGCATCGGCCCGCCCCCAACCCGCGACCGACTCGGTGTTCCCGTAAATCACGGCGAGGATCATGATGAAGAAGCCAATCCACATGACGTTGCGCATGACCTTGGCAAAGAAGTTCGCGCGGAACTCCATCTCGCGAATCAGCGCGCTGCGCATGAACTCGTAATAGATCCTCGCGATCCTTCTCACCGCCGAACCATACCCAGGCGTATACTCGAACGGTGCTGGGCGTCCTTGCGACCGTTGCGTTATCCCTCGGGGTGGCGGCGCTGGCCCGGCGGCTTCTCGCGCGGTGGGTCGACGAAGAGGACCCGGCGCTGGCGATGGGACTGGCTGGACTGCTCGGGCTGGGCGCGGTGGGGTGGATTACGTTCTTCATCGGACAGATTCCGGGCGGCCTCGATTGGGGGCGTTACCTCATGTGGGCCGTCGGTCTTTCCGGACTGGTCGTGCTGGCGCGCGGCCGCTCCTCGATGGCATTCGCATTTCCTAGCGGATGGCGTCTCGCTGGGGCAGGGCTGACGGGCATTGCGGTTGCCTTCGGTTTCATCGGTGCGCTCGCGCCGAGCATCACCATCGACTGGGACACGCTGGCGTATCACCTGGGCGCGCCGAAGATTTGGCTCGCTGAGGGGCAAATCACGTGGATCCCGTTCATCCACCAAAGCAACTTTCCGTTCGCCATCGACAATCTCTTCATTTGGGGCTTGAGTTGGGGCGGGCCAGCCGGGGCAAAGGCGTTCTCGCCGGTGATCCTGACGTTCGGCCTGATGGGGATCTTCGGCATCGCGCGTACGCGGTACGGGAGTGCGGCCGCGTGGTGGAGCGTCCTCTGTTTTGCGACTGTGCCGCTGATCCTCTGGACTTCCGGCACGGCATACATCGACATTGGTCATGGGTTGTACTCAGGTCTCGCGGTGCTGCTCGCTGCGGAAGCCCTGTCCGGCGAGCGGACTCGGGAGCGGCTGATCCTCGTCGGACTGTGTGTGGGTTTTGCCGTCGGAACGAAGTACACCGGTCTGCAAACGCTCGCTGCGCTGGGGCTGGTGTGGTTGGTTTTTGCGGCCAAGCCGATGGGCGCCGGTCGGGCCTTCAAGCTCGGCCTCGGTGTGTTGATCCTCGCACTGGTCATCGGGGGGCCATGGTACGTCAAGAACCAGATCGTGCTGGGCAACCCGGTCTACCCGTTCTTTTATGAGCAGATCGGCGGTCGCAACTGGAGCGACTACCACGCGGCGATCTATCGCAACGAACAAAAGACCTTTGGCATCGGCAGCGAGATCTCGCGGCTGCCGCACGCGGTGCTGGGTCTGGCTTATCAGCCCGGACGGTACGTTAATCCCGGCCAGACGCAAGGGCTTGGGTTCCCGTGGGGCGCAACCGGCGTGGCAATCCTGGCCGGTGCGCTGGTCTGGGCCCTATCCGGACGGCTCGGGCGATACGAGCGGTTCCTGCTCAGCGTCACCTTGGTGAGTTTGGTGATGTGGTTCCTGTTGACGCAGCAGGTTCGCTACATCACGTCGCTGGCCCCGGTGCTGGCCGTGCTTTCGGGCGCGGCGGCGGCACGGCTGCCGGTAGGTCGGCTAGTGGGTGCCTTAATCGCCGGGCAGGCGGTGTTCTCGCTCTGGCTGATCAAAACAGCGATTACCGATCAACAGCTGGCCGTCGTCTTGGGCACGGCTTCCGAATCACAGTACCTGCGGTCCAACGTCGCCTTCTATGAACCGAGCCAAATCATCAACAAAGAAGTCGCCGGAGGTCGGGTGGCACTTTACGACGAAGTGTTTGGCTCGCTGCTCGATGTGCCGTATTTTTGGGCCAACCCAGGACACTCGACGGTCATCCCCTATGAGACGCTGGAGACCGGTGCCGAACTCGCCGACGCGCTGAAAGAACTCGGCATGTCTCACGTTTATGTGAGCTTGCAGTATCAATCGCCGGAGCAGCGCGACCGGTTCTTGGCCGCCGTCTTTCAAGGTCAGCCCTACTCAGCGGAGGAGCGCGCTCGGCTGACCGGCGATTTGCAGAACAAGTGGATCCCACTGGTGGCAGAGGCAGCGGCGCAGGGGCGGCTCGGGGTGGTCAGCACGTGGACGCGCCCCACCCGAATCTTGTTCGTGGTTCGATAGCGCCGCGGGTACAACCGAGGAATGGCCGCCGTCGAGACGTTTCCGAATCCCGCCCCCGATCGAGACTACACGATTACCCATACGTGCCCGGAGTTCACGAGTCTCTGCCCAAAGACGGGACAGCCCGACTTTGCGACGATCGAGCTAGAGTATGTACCGGACGTGTTGTGCCTTGAGCTGAAGTCGCTCAAATTTTACTATTACGGCTATCGGGACCAAGGCATCTACTTTGAAGCGGTGATCAACCGGATTCTCGACGAGCTTTGGGCTTCTTGCGAGCCTCGCTTCATGCGGGTGACCGCACGGTTCAACGTGCGTGGCGGCATCACTTCCGTCATCTCAGTTGAGCGACGAAAGAGCTGAGACGATGCGACGCGCGATCGTGATCGTGCTGGACGGCTGTGGCGCTGGTGCGGCCCCGGACGTCGAAGCCTTCGGCGACTCTCCGACCTCCAATACCCTGCTCAACACTTGGAAGGCTGTCGGAGGCTTCGATGCGCCACTTCTCGATGCTCTCGGGTTCCTTGCTCCGGCAGGAATCTCACGCCGCGAACCGCTCATCGGTCGGTGCGGCCGCCTGAGACCCCTGTCGATGGGCAAGGATTCGGTGACGGGACATTGGGAGATGATGGGCGCCATCGTCGAGCGCGCCTTCCCCACTTACCCGAACGGATTTCCGATCTCGGTCATCAAGGCCTTTGAACGCGCCATCGGACGGCAAACCTTGGGCAATCGGGCCGAAAGCGGCACGGAGATCATCGCTCGCCTCGGGCAGCAGCACGTCGAGACTGGCGCGCCTATCGTATACACCAGCGCCGACAGTGTGTTCCAGATTGCCGCCCATGAGGATGTGATCCCCATCGAGCAGCTCTACGAGATCTGCCGGATGGCGCGGGAGCTTCTCAAAGCGCCGAACAACGTGCAGCGCGTGATTGCGCGACCTTTTGTCGGCAATGCCAAGGACGGCTTCACTCGAACGGGCAATCGCAAGGACTTTCCGCTTGCGCCACCGCCGAACCTGGTCGATCAAATCGGCGATGTGGTGGGGATCGGCGTCGTGCCGGAGCTATTCGACGGCCGCGGGTTTCGACCGGGACGTCGCACCCAATCGAATCCGGAACATGAAGCCGCGCTCCTGGAAGCCCTTGCGACCGACGCCCGCTTTATCTTCGCCAACTTTGAGGACTTTGACATGCTCTACGGGCATCGCAATGACGTGGAGGGGTTTGCTCGGTGCCTTGAGCGGTTTGATGCCTATCTCGGGAGCCTGATACCGCGGCTGGGCAGCGATGACCTCTTGATCCTGACATCCGATCATGGCAATGACCCGACCACTCCCTCCACTGACCATTCGCGGGAGTACGTTCCCGTGGCGGCATTTCATGCGGGCATCGAGTCGGCGGAGCTTGGGGACCTCGATGGCCTCGCCGCAGTGGGCCAAGCCGTCGCCGTCTGGCTGGGCGCGCTTGGCCACGAATCGTCGCAACTTCTCGCATAGTTCGCGGCGAATCTGGGCCGAACGGCGTCTTTTCGTTGAGGCCGCATTGCGCGGCGCTGCCGATGATGTTTGCCGCCTTGCCATTACTGCTCGGTTGGATGGGAGCGGCATCCGAACCTGCACGGTCGGACCGGGCGCTCATCGTTGCTGTCGATACGGTCGACCGTCCGGAGGCAAGGCGGCCAAACGCCGAGCGCGCCAACGCGCTGGCGCAGCAGCTGATTCGGAGTGAGCGATTCTCGCCTGGCTCGGTCATCGTGATGTCTTCGGAGTCCATCTCCCGCGATCGCCCTGAGCGTGCCAACGTGCTGCGCGCGCTCGCCACCTTGGGCGACGTGGGCCCGAGCGACGATGTGCTCATCGTTTATATCGGCTGGGCCATCGAATCAGACGGCGCCGTGTTTCTCGGATTGGAAGGGACCGATACTCGCAGTCGTGCGTCGTTGGATCTCACCGGATTGAACTTGCGCCTGCTCTCGGCGGCGGCCGTTTCACGGGCGAGATCGGTGTCCTACGTGTTGGGCACGGCTGACCGGTCACCCATTGACTGGTCGCGTCCCCTCACGGAGTTGTTGAGCGTCGGGGCGGCCGGGCGCGCACGCGCCGAGCGATTCCTTCCTGGCCCGATGCTCGAAGACGCCCTCGAACTGATGGTCCTGCGCAGCAAGTCGGACCCCCTGGGCGAGGTGCCGCTCGCGCAGCCGTTGCCCGAGGGTTTCCGCCCCTCGACGCCAATGCCCGGCAAAACGGTGTTCGTCGCCTCAACGGATGCGGACTCGACGGTCTTTCTTGACAATATCCCACTGGGTCGTGCTCCAGCCCGCGTCGGGCTCGAGGGGCTGCGGGAAGGCGCCACAATCCTGGTCGGCCCGACGCCCGCCGGCGTTGGGCCAGTCGGGCTGACCTCGGCCGGGCAGCCGGTGTTTCAGCTTGCACGCGTGCCGAACGCCGGCGTCGCGACCGTCTCGCGTGTCGTGACCTCGTTCGTGGGTATCGAAGAAGCCTTCGAGGGCATCTTGGTTGAACGGTGCGTGCCGTTTGGAGCAGGCGGATACCAGGTGCAAAGCGCGCTTTTCGAAGCGTGGTTTTTGCTGGGACTGTCGCGATCGCGAGGGCCGCTGGAACGTCCAACGGCGACGTACCATGCCTCAGATGGCGAGATTGTCAACCTCGATGGCGGTGGACCGGAGAGCACCCTGGGCCGCTTCGCAAACCTTACCAACTTGCGCTATCCGCTTTCGCTTGTCGCCGTTGGCGACAAGTGGACCGCCCGGATTGTGGACAATGCGGCCAACGGGGTTGTTCCCGCGTCGGCGACCTATGAGCTGATTTCCGTCGAGCCGATTGAAGGCGTGCCCGTCCTCATGATCGCCTACCAATACCAAGAGCAGCGTGGCTCGCGACCGGCCACCGCTACCGGCACGTTTCAGGTGGACCCCTTCTCGGGCGCCGTGTTGCGCTCAGAGATCGAGGTTCGCAATCCGCCGGGCGCGGATCCCGATCGGGTCATGAGGATCTCGATGCGTCGGGAGGATCGGCCGTCATGGTCGGGCGCAAGACGGCGCTGAGGGCCTCAACCGGCAGACCGATGACGTTGCTCATACTCCCTTCAATCAGCGTGGCGAACGCCCCTGCGCCGCCCTGGATGGCGTACGCGCCTGCCTTGTCCATCGGTTCGCCACTGGCAACGTAGGCTTTGATCTCCGCCTCGCCGAGGGTTGCAAAACGCACCTGCGACCGCTCGCAAAACGTCGTCGCATCGCCGTCGATCGCGAGGCAGACTCCGGTGGAAACATAGTGGTTTCGCCCCGACAATTGCTTCAAAATGGCCACCGCATCGTCCGTGTCGACCGGTTTGCCAAGATTGACCGTCAGCCCGTTGAGCTCGATAATCCACACGACGGTGTCGGCACCAACACAGATCGCGCCCGGCCGCAATGCGGACGCGGCCCTAGCTTTGGCTTCGGCCAGGCGAGTGGCGAGCGATTCGGGGTGCTCGCCCACCAACGGCGTCTCATCCACGTCCATGGCGATCACTTCGAACGATGGAATCAGCTGAGCCAGCAAATCCCGCCGTCGAGGACTGGCGCTCGCCAGCACCCAGTTGTGCGGTGCAAGCAGTTCGTGCGATTCTTTGAAAATTTCACGAATGTTCATCTCGTGTTAACACAAACGGCTTAATCTAGCGGGGCTCATGAGACGTGCTTTCACCCTTATTGAACTCCTCGTGGTCATCGCGATTATTGCGATTCTGGCTGCGATCCTTTTCCCCGTCTTCAGCCAAGCCAAGTTGGCGGCCAAGAAGACGCAGGGTCTCTCTGCCGCCAAGCAGATTGGACTCGGCTCCCAACTTTATATCGCTGACTCCGACGATCGGTATTTTGCCTACCGATTCAATGGACCTTCGGGCGTTGGCTGCTCCGGGGCCCACTGCATCAATACGGACTATCAGAAGCTCCTGGCGGCGCAGGGCGCAGCGGTGGCGGATGAAATGTTCGGCATTCGAAGCCGCGACGTCATCTTTGCCAAGCAGCTCATAGATCCGTATGTCAAGAGTGACGACATCTGGAGGGCGCCGACCAAGCCGAACGCTTGGGTTGGCTACGAGCGCACACTGACCGACACGGAGCAGCAGTTCCGATCCTATGGAGGCCAGAACTCCTACGGGCTGAACAACTATGCGTTCACTCCCATCGCGGGCTCGACCATCACGGCGACCCAGATCGAGGGTCCCTCCGACACCGTTCTGATGGCCGATACCAGCTACTACAACGTGTTGCCGGCGAACCCTTGCCAGCTCGTCGGCAGCTCGTTCAACCCGCAGACCAGCAGCTATCCCCGCTACTGGAAGAACCTCGGCAACAGCTATTTGTTCCGCTTCCAGGGTGGCGCGGCCAATGAGCCAAGCGACGCCGAGGCGATGCGTCTGATCCAAGCCCGCTACAATGGCGTGCTGAACGTCATCCGTGCCGACTCAAGCGCCAAGGGTTTCCCATGGCAAAAGGTCATGAACGATGCCCCAGCTGTCGGTTACACCGGCTCCATGTGGGACCCGTTCAAGCAGGGCTGCCAGTAAGCCCGGGCGTTCGCGCCTGATCAGCCGGCCGATGGGATGTTTGCCATCGGCCGGCATTTTCTTTCGGTGACGCGAATGCGGAATTGACCAACCGTGAAGGATCCGTCCCAGGTTCAATCCGGAAGTACGGGCACAAGCCCATCGGAGCCATCATCCACCCCTTTCGCTCATCGCCACGGCTTTGAGTCGAGGGCAATTTGTGCCGCTGCGCCGACGAGCAAGACGCGGAGGTTCCGGCTCGCGCTTACGTGCCGATAAGAAAGCCGGCGTTTGCCTTGAGCCAGTCGAGGCTCTTTTTTGCGCTGTCGAAGGGATCGCCTGGGCACGTGTCCTGCTCAACGATCCACCACTCACAGCCGCCATCGGCGCAGGCACCGAGAATTCCCACCCAGTTCAGATTGCCGTAGCCCACCTCGGCCATCACCGGCTCGCCCCAAGGCTTACCGTTTAGGACGACACGGTCTTTCAAATGCACCAGGGGAATGCGTCCCTTGAACCGTCGCAGCCACTCGACTGGGTCGCAGCCGCCATGAACCAGCCAATAGGTATCGAACTCCCAGCACAGAGGCGCATGCCCTGCCGCCTCGGCCATCAGGTCCAAGCCGGTCTTTGTGCCATAGCGTGCGAACTCAAAGGCGTGGTTGTGATAGCTCAGCCGGAACCCCGCGCGGTGAAATGCTTCCGCCGCGGCGCTCAATGCCTCACCGGCCCGCCGAAACCCGTCTTCGTGGTGAAACTCGGCTGGCAGTGATGCCACGGCCACATCGCGGCAGCCCAGCGTCTCGGCATCGGCCATGACAGCGTCCGGCGAGCCCGTTGCAGCGGCATACCCGCAGTGCGAGGCCACGATCGTCAGCCCGGCATCCCGCGCCATTGCGGCCGCCTCGGCTGGGGTGATCGACGTCACGCCCGAGAACTGAATATGGGTGTAGCCGATGTCCCGAGTGCGCGCAAAGGCGGCGGGAGCATCCGCCGGTTCACGGAATGCATCTCGTATGGTGTAGGTTTGAAGGGCAAATGGCTTCATGGCTCAGTGCAAACTGTCAATGAGGTCCCGATACTTATCACGTACCACACGTCGCTTGACCTTCATGGTCGGCGTGAGCTCCCCGGTCGCTTCGCTAAACGGCCGTGACAGGAGCGCGTGCTTCTTCACCCGCTCGAAGTCCGCGAGTCCGGCATTGATGCCGTCGATCTCCTTCTTGATCAGGGCACGCACGGCGTCGTGTTGCACCAATTCGCCCTCATCGGTGAAGGCATGCCCGTTGGCCTGCCCCCACGCCTTCACGGCGTCAAACTCCGGCACAATCAGCGCGCTGCAATACTCCTGCCCGTCGCCAAAGAGCACGGCCTCGGCAATGAATCGGCTCTCCTTGAGCTTGTTCTCAATCGGTTGCGGCGCGACGTTCTTGCCGTTGCCCAGAACCAATAGGTCTTTCTTCCGGTCCGTGATCTTCAGGTGACCGTTGTCCCACGCGCCGATGTCGCCCGTATGAAACCAGCCCTCGGCGTCAATGGCAGCGGCCGTCTCTTCCGCCAGTCCGAAATAGCCCTTCATCACGCAAGGCGCCTTGACAAGAATCTCGCCGTCCGCGGCTATCTTGACGTCGACACCGGAAATCGGCGGCCCGATGGTCTCAGGCCGTGCGTGCCCCGGCCGGTTGACCGATACCACGGCGCTTGTCTCGGTCAGGCCATAGCCTTGCAGCACCGGAATCCCGAAGGCATCATAGAAGTCCGCGACGAAGAGCGGCAATGCAGCGCCACCTGATACGACGAACCGGAGTCGGCCCCCCAATCGCTCGCGAATCTTGGCGCCCACCAATTTGTCGGTCAACCCAAAGAGCGGCGCGGCTTTGCCCCGAGCGTGGTTAAGGCCTTGGCTATAGGCCAGCGCAAACAGCTTTTGCCGGATGGGCGGCGACTTCGAGATGGCTTCCAATATTTTGGTGCGCACCGAATCGAGGAACCTGGGCACGCAGAGCATGATCGTGGGCCGGACTTTGCGGACATCATCGGCCAGCGTTCGAAGCGACCCCGCGTAAGCAATGGCACTGCCGCAGGCGATGGGCAGTACCTGACCGGCCACGCGCTCATAGACATGAGACATCGGCAGAAAGGTGAAAAAGGTGTCGTTCTCGTCGATGGGGAGTTCCTTGCGGATGGCATCGACGATCCAGGTCATGGAGCGCTGGGTCAGCATCGCCCCTTTTGGCAATCCGGTCGTCCCGCTCGTGTAGATCAGCGTGGCCAGATCATCTTCTCGGGCAGCGTCGATGCTTGCATTCCATTCCGATTCCGTCATCTCTGGTGCGGATCGGCTGAGTTCTTCCAGCGACTCCCCCGCGTCGCTGCGCTGGAGCCGGATGACCCGAATGCCGTCGAGGTCCTTGACCTTGGGCGCCTGCTCCTCGCTGCCGATGGCGACGACTTTCGCGCCCGAGTCGCGGACGATGTATTCCACTTGGTCGGCGGGCAGCGTCGGATAAATCGGCACGACGACCACCCCAAGGGTCTGGCATGCCCAGTCGGTCCACGCCCAGTCGGCGCAGTTCTCGCTGAGGATGACCAGCCGGTCGCCTCGCTCAAGTCCAAGGGCACGCACGGCCGAGGCATAGCGGCGCACGGTGTCGGCCAGGTCGCCATACGTCATGGGCCGATACCCGTCGCGCGACCAGGGATACATTGCCGGCCGATCGCGGAACCGCTCGCAGGATTGACGCAGCAGTCGTCCCAAGGTCAGATGGTCGAGGTTCGACGCCATGATAGGGGTCAGTATAGGCCAAATGCGCGGGGCCATCTTCCCGGTCCGGTATACTTTCGCCTTCGAGCGCTCGTAGCTCAGTGGATAGAGCAACAGGTTGCGGACCTGTAGGTCGGAGGTTCGAGTCCTCTCGAGCGCGCCATGTTCTACCGGTTCCTTTCCGGTTGTGTACCACGGCACGTATCGCGTCTGCCCCCGACTGCGGGTGGGATTGATGCGACTACGGGCGCTCCAGTATCCGATTGAGCCGGACATCAAGAAACTCGGCCTCTTCACCAATGGACCGACACGGGGCATCGGGCGCAACATTGAAAGCATTCTCAAGGCCGATCGCCTTGAGTTCGGGGACCAACTTCCCAAAGTCTTTGGCATGGGCCTCGAATTTATGGTTTCGGCGGATGGTCAGGTCCTCATCGGCATTTCTGCCAGCGGCAAGTGCGGCTGCATAGACGATGCCATAAACGACTTAGGTACCGCCTCGGGGTTCACTATCACGGTAATTTGCGACGCTGAGCAGCGTCGCAACTCGCTCCCCGTCCATGTAGGCGCTGGTGGCTTGCGCACTTTCCGAATCCGCTTTGACGATCGGGGAAGTGGACTTCATTCCCGTGGTATAGCGGTGGAGAATGGCGAGCAGTCCTGCCAGTTTTTCCTCGTTAAGGTCATGCCGACTCCGATCAGTCTCCGAAATCTGTCCAAGGAGAGCCTTGGCGTCACCCGATTGGATGGCATCGATGGCGCGCGTCGTCGCTTGCGCGAGACCACTTTCTTCGGACGCCGGTGTACCGGTCGATTGGCACATCCCACCTGGATGTAGCAAGCAATCGCGCAGCAGGCAGCAAGAGTAGAGCATTGGTGACTATAGGTCAACATGGCGTGGTCCTCGGATCAATGGCAGCAGCCTAACCGGCTTCGTAGCCCGTCAAGCATCATTCAATAGTAACCCGAGCTGGGATCGCAAGGCGAACCAAGCATGAGCGGGCCGATTTTCTTTGTACTTGTGGGAGGAGTCCTTGCTATAGTCTTGACAAGATGTGACCCTCTCGACACAACAGTAGAACACGTTCGACGTTCCGCCAAGGACACTTCCACAAGGTGGAATGGGAGGAAGTTGCGGTTCACCATCCGAGCAGACAGGACTCACCATCGCGAACCGGGCCACCACCGTGACCGGCTGAACAAGAGACTTGGATGTGATGCGTAACTTCATAGGGATTGATCTCGATGGTTGTAACGATTTCGGCTCACGCTAGTCGATGCGATGCTCTGAAGGGCACGCTCCCAGGGGTCAAACGGGCCCATCGCTCCGGTGATCACCTAATTTTTATCGTCGATCAGGACACCGAGATATCCCGTGAGCCATATCTCGGGACCCACGCCCCGGACCGGCGCGGGATTGACGACAAAAACGTTGTGACCGATGACATCCTGCGGATGCTACGTGACGATGACCGCGGGGATTCCTGATGGATTGTTGCGCTGAGGCAGGTCCATCGTCGTGGGACATGTGTCACAGTGAGTCAAGATGACAAGGATACGTTCTTCGCGTGCCAACGGCTCGGGCAACGAGCCGCGAAGTGCGAGCAAGTCGATCGACGCCAATGCTCGCCGTATATTGGAATCCTGAAGACTCTGACCCCCTCCTCCGTCACCACGTCGCGTGGTCCCCATTTGGATGGTGCCAACGAACCCAACCACGATCAGGAGGCAGACTCCCACGGCGGTGGAGAGAGTCCCTTTTGTTCTCCATTGACGCATTGCATCACCGGTTCGACTTTGTAAAGTATATTACATCTTTCGTAGCATAGGGTATGGAATTTCCCTTATCGAAGCCGGACGTGCCAATCGGTCAACTGCGCCAGCAATGCCAATCGATCATCGGGCTTAGCCTCGCATTGCAAGTACTTTTTTTCGTTCCGACAATCTCGGAGTAAATCAAAGCGACTAGGGACTGCGCTTTGGCCGATCTTCCGGACGATTAACGCGCAGGGCGTCCTTGACAAACGCGCCGTAGTCGGTCGGGGTAACCCAGTCGGATTGGAGCATTGGCGGTCCCCAGGTGGGATGCCAGCACCAGGCCACCCAATGCAATCCGCGCGACTCCATCAGGTCCAGAAATGGCTTGCCGAAGTCCTCGCGACCGCCCTTGAAATGTGACGTCGTCTCTTCCTGAAAACCCCACTCCGTCACCAAGACGGGCCGCACCTTGTCCAGGTCGTCAAGCGCGCGCAGCCAGTTTTCGGGTCGGTTCGCGCCATGTCCAGCATAGACATGCCACATGTAGGCGGTGTTGGCGTCCGGCAACAGGTCATCCTTGATGCCGACCAGGTCATAGGCCCACTGGTTACCGGTGGCCAAGATCAAGTTCTGGGCGCCAAGGGCTCGGATTGCATTGGTCATTCGCACGAAGTGCGGCTTGAGCTCCTTCCACGTGGAGCCCCAAGGCGTCTCCCAATCGCGCGCGTTGTAGACCGGCTCGCACCAGAGCTGGAAGATGACGCGCCCATCTTGGCCATAGCGCCGCGCCATCTCCTTCCAGAACTCCATCGCCAGGGTCATGCTGGAATCGTAGGTATCGATGACGCCGCCTTCCCAGGTCGGGATTTGGTAGTAGCCATCGGGCCAGCCGATCGTATGCCAGTCGATCATCGCAAATGCGCCGGCATCGAGGATGCCCTGGACTTCGCGGTCCAGCTCGTCAAGCGCCAGCTTGCGATCGACGTTCCGCCAGGTGGTCGGTGCCATGCCAATCCGGGCAACGTTGATGTTCCAGTCATCCACGAGGCGTCGATAGTCGTCGGGACCTCGGCCCTCGCGGGCCAAGATGGCGTCCCCGGTGCAGACGCCGCGCAGGCGCACCGGCCGATCGCCATAGAGCAGCGTTGGCCCGTCCACCGTGAGCCGGGGAGCAGGGGTCTGGTGCAGGGCAACGGCGGCAGCAAGCGAGGCGATCAGCATCGACCTATGTTACTGCGGGAAGTGTAGACTCGCCGACATGATCACGTCCATCCACGCCATGTTCTATTCCGAGGACGCCCCGCGCACGCGGGCCTTCTTGCGCGACGTGCTCGGTTGGCCCTGGGTCGAACACGTCGAGTCGTCGCCGGGTTGGCTGATCTTTCGGAGCGGGCCGAGCGAGATCGGCGTTCATCCGACCGTCAGCCAGTGGCAGGGCACGACGTATTCCTATCCGATTCATCATTCCCTGTCGTTCATGTGCGATGACATTGAGGCGACCGTCGACGAGCTCCGAGCCAAAGGCGCCACGTTCCGAGGCGAGATCGAAGACATGGGATTCGGTCGCGGCCTCATGATGGAACTTCCTGCCGCGGGTGAGGTCTTGCTCTATCAACCCCAGCACCCGACCGCATTTAACCTTGAATGAGCGCTGGGGCGGGTAACCTCGCCCCCCGATGAGTACGCGTTCTGCACTGATCGTGTGGGGGGGTTGGGACGGTCACGAGCCCGACAAGGTGGCCGACCTGTTTCGGGAGATTTTGGAGGGCGAAAGCTTCGACGTGACGGTGGAGTCCACGCTCGACGCGTTTCTGGATGTCGACCGGCTCAACGCCCTGAGCCTGATCGTCCCGGTGTGGACCATGGGGACCATTACCCACGAGCAGCGCGATCCGGTATGCCGAGCGGTTGCCGAGCATGGCGTCGGTATCGCAGGCTGCCACGGGGGCATGTGCGACTCGTTCCGAAATGACACGGAATGGCAGTTCATGACCGGCGGCCAGTGGGTGGCGCATCCCGGCAACGACGGCGTGGAATATACCGTCGAGATCGACCGCACGAAGGATCACCCGATTACGCGAGGGCTGCCCGACATGGCCATCAAAAGTGAGCAGTACTACATGCACGTCGATCCAGCGGTCGAGGTTCTGGCATCGACGGCATTCCCGACACCGGGCGTGGATGGACCGCACGTCAAGAACCCCTGCCGCATGCCGGTGGTCTGGACCAAGTGGTACGGCAACGGCCGGGTGTTTTACAACGCGCTGGGCCACCACCGCGACGTGCTCGAGCCCGAAACCCCGCGCGAGATCATGCGACGCGGCTTTCTCTGGGCCGCCCGCGGCGTCGGGCTGGAATAGGTCCAGACCCTCGCGGGCTGCCGTTGCTTGGCACGGCTGCAACGGAGCACCTTCCTCCAACTTAACCTCCCACTTGAGGCGATGTCAGAGTTGCCATCCCCATGTTCGATGGGATGGGGTCCTCGTTGGACCGTGTGGCATCTCATCCCATCAAGAAGTCACCGCTTGTGACCGGGATCTGACCGCCGACCGGAACCGAGGCTGCCAGACCCGCCCGATAGGGAAACACACGGTGTGCCAGGAACGCGATGTGTCCATCGCGGTCTTGCGCCTCGCCGAGCACCGTCACATAGGGCGAGCAAATGATCGCGTGGCCATCGCGCTGATACGTTTCGTCGAAACAAGTCACGTTGAGAAGCCCCGTCTCGTCCTCTAGGTCAAAGAAAACGACGCGTCGGCCGCTCTGCGTCGGTGGAAAGCGCAGCCGGATGGGGTTGCCAACGGCGAAGGCACGCGTCCCTCCCTTCAGCGAGCCAGCTTCCCGGCACGTCAGCCCGCCTTTGGCCATCACCCGGTCCCGCTCGAATGCCATCAGGTGCCGCTCGATGTCGAGGTCCAGAAGCGCGCGCTCATAGATGGCTTTTTCCCGCCAAGTAAAGTCCTCGACGTCTTCGCTTAGTTTCGGCGTGCCGAAGACGAGGTCGAGTGATGGCTGCCCCGGCGCGTGCGGCCCTCGCATTCCAGCGAACGTGCAGGCGCTCACCACATTCCATAGAAGAGTGCGTCGGTTGGGGTGGATGCTATCGAGCGCGCCGCAAAGGATAAGCCGCTCCAGTTCATCGCGGTCGGGCCGCACACGCCGCGCGAACTCAAAGAGTGATCCAAACGTCCCCTCTGCCTCCCGAGCTTCGACGATGCGCTGCTTGCAGGCGTCGCTGACCCCCGCGACTTGCCCAAGCCCAACCCTCACGCCGGCGTTCGGGAGCCAAATCTTTGGATCCTGGTCCGACTTAATGTCCTCAACCTGGAACCTTAGACCAGATCGGTTGACGTCCGCTGGCAGGATCTTTACCCCTCTGCTGCGCGCCTCATTGACCAGGGTAGCGGGCCCGTAGTAGCCCGCTGGCTGGGCGTTCAAAATTGCCGCAAAGTACTCGGCAGGAAAGTGCTGCTGGCAATAGACCGAGCGAAGCGAAATCTCGGCGAATGCCAAGGCGTGCCCTTGGGCAAACCCGTAACCCTCAAATCCAGCAATATAGTCATAAACCTCATCAGCCAAAGGAGCCGTATGACCGTTCCGCATGATCTGCCCCACAATCTGTTCGCGGATTTGTTTGGCGTAGCCATCCTTGCGCCGTTTGTGAATGGCGTCGCGTATTTCTTCTGCTTCCCCAGAGGTATAGCCCCCAAACGTCTGTAAGAGCTGATCGACCTGCTCTTGGAAAACAATAATCCCATAGGTGAGGCCAAGAATACGTTCCAGTTCAGGGTGCGAAAAGCCATAAGGCTTGCCGCGTCGCCGGGCGATGAGTTCATTGATCTTGACCGCGCCGCCGACCCCTGGGCGAATGCCCGCCTGCACCAAACTCGCATCATGCAGGTTCTCGGTGCGCAGCCGAATGTGGGCCTGGCGCATGGCGGGCGAAGCCGACTGCGGGATGCCGATCAGCGCGCCTGAGCGCATGGTTCGATACACATCGGGGTGGTCGAAGGGAAGCCGGTTCACGTCAAAGTCCGACTCTCGCCGACGCACCGAGCGCTGGGTGTCGGAAAGCACGTCGTTGCCGCGCAGGCAGAGCACGTCGAACTTGTCGAAGCAGTATTTTGCGCTGCGCTTATCCCACTGGATGATCTTGACGGCCTCATCCCCGGAATATTGAACTGGCACGGTCTCGGCGATCGGGCGGTCCGAAAGAATCACCCCAGAGGAATGGGCGCGGATGTTGCGCGGGACATCCATCATGCGCTCGCAGAACTCCAGCACCCAGCGAAAGCGCTCGCGGGGGACGTGGCTATCGCGCAGCTCGGGCCGGGCATTGAGCGCGGATTCGAGGCGGCTCGGAGATACTCCCGCATGCAGCCGTTTGGCCAGATAACCGATCGTCTCGTCGGGCAAACCCATGACTTTTCCGACTTCTCGTACGATGCCCCGTGTGCAATAGGCCCCAAAAGCCGCCACGGTGGCGACGTGATCGTCGCCGTATTTTGTCCTGAGGTAACGGCGTATATCCTCCCGACGATGCGCTTCAAAGTCGATGTCGATGTCTGGCCGCTTGCTGCCGTCGTCGGGCAGGAAGCGATCGAAATGCAAACGATGAGCGAAAGCGTCAATTCGTGAAAGCCCTAAGCAATAAGCCACGGCAGAATCCACCACCGATCCGCGCCCGCTATGCACGATGCCCTGCCCTTCGGCCCAGGCACACATGTCCCATGCTAAGAGGAAGTGGCCCGCAAAACCCAGCGACTCGATCCGCCGCAGTTCCATCTCCAACCGGCGCATGAGCGCGGGTGTTGAGCGCGAGTGACGCCACCGCATCCCCTCATAGGTCGCGGCGCGCAGTGCAGCCACTTCATCGCCCGCCATTTGGGGCAGTCGCGCGCGAGGAGGCAACACATCGGGGTCGCAGCGCTGAGCCAGCCTCAACGTGGCTTCCAGCAGTTCGGGCTGATCCGCGTAGCGCTCGTTCATCTCGACTTCATGGGTGAAACAGCGCTCGGCGTTCAAGCCACGGCGCGGGGGCGATTTGACCGCCGGCTGCTCTGGCGCGCGCCGCGGCTTGCGACCGACCACCTCCTCTATGGCGCACAGCGTCTCAATGCAGACCAGCACGTCCTGGACGGGAAAGTCCACGCGCCTCGCGTGGGTGATCGGGCCGCCCGCCACCATCGGCGCACCGGTCTGGTCGGAGAGTTCCGCCAACGCCCGGTTGACCGTGCCTTCCCACGGCGTCATCGTGCGTTCGACTTGCAGATAGACATTTCCCCGGCCATAGAGGGCGTGGAGTCGGCCAAGTATCTGCTGTGCGGCGGTGTAGTCGCGGCGCATCAGTCGTCGATGGAGCATCCCGTCGTGCCCGCCCGAGAGACACAGCAGATCGTCGGTATAGCGCTCCAGGCGTGCCCAAGTGCAGAGCGGATAAAGGCGAGGCTCCTCAAGGTGGCAGTCCGTGATCAAGCGCGAGAGATTGCGAAAGCCGACCTTGCTCTGGGCCACCAGCACCACCGTGCCACCCTCAGCCATTTCCAACGTTGCGCCCACCAAGGGGTGAATGCCCAATTTGTGGGCCATGCGAGTGAACTCCGACGCGCCGGCCAGCGAGAAGTCGTCGGCCAAAAGCACCGCGGGGACCCCGTGCGCCATGGCCAGCGCTGGGATCTCTTCGGCAAGCATCGGACTATAGCCGAAGGAATAGCCGCTATGGACATGGAGAGCCGCGAACGGCGCAGGCGCTCGGCGGGAGGAAGGCAAGCGCGCCGATGGCAGCGTGCCGCACATTTTCGCGACCTTCTCGTCCCGGATTTTGCGGATGCGAACCGAGTTCTCCTCGCGGTTGTCCTCATCATAGGGAGCGACCACACGCGATATCGGACGCCCCAGGCTCGTGAGTTCATCACCGACCTCGCGGCGGATGCCTTTGGCGTCGATGAACCGCGTGTATTCGCGATAAGGCTCACCGGCCCACCACGCGCCCGCCTCACGCCAGCGTGCTAACACCTCTCGGGGTTCTTGGCCGCGCTTCATCCAAATGGTTAATATCGGTCGAAGTGGTCCCGCCATTCGCGAACGACGAGGGTGCGACGGGACACTTCAAGGTCGGAAGCTCGGGCGATCGAGCGGTCGCCGTATACGGAGCGGATGACGCGGAAGGCACGGTCCAAACGACGTTCGCGCACTCTTCCGGCCAAGCTGGGCAGCGCCAGTTCACCCTGGCTTCCGCTTCCCATGCGCAAGCGCATCAGCTGAGCGCGAAGCGCGATGATCGGCTGATGCACACAAGGCCTTAAGAGCAGTCCCAGCGCGACGGCCGTGCTCTCCGGACATCGAATCGGCTTCGTGAAGATCCGCGTTCGGGCTATCGGATCCTCACCATCTGGTTCAATAACCAAGCGCGCCTCATTCCCGCTGCGGTCTTGTTCAAGCAGGGTCTCCCCCAGGTGCTCGGACATCAGCCTCACACCGTGCTCCAGGGCAATCGCGTTGTCGATGGGGCTTTCAAAGCGAATTTCGTCACTGAGCGAACATTCGGGGTAATTCGGCTCAACGGGGTCGCTCAGCTGCCCTTTGCAGCAGAGGGCAAGCGTGTGGGCCTCGAGTCCAAATTGTCCGATGAGTGCGCTGTAGGGAGTTCTGGCCACGTCGCCAATTGCGCGATAGCCGAAAAACTCCAAACGCTGACGATGCTCCGCCGACAGGGGCAACAGCGCGGCGACCGGCAATCCGGAAACAAACCGTCCCGGGTCGGTAAGCGCGATACGCTGATCGGTTTGGCCAAGGGCCAGACGCGCGATCCACTTGCTGGGTCCAAGCCCAACCTCGCATTCAACGCCCGCCTGCGCAGTGACCGTGGCCTGAAGCCGCTCCACGATCGAGAGCGGATCGGGGTGGCCACTCAGGTCCACAAAGGCTTCATGCTGGTCGGTGGTTTCGACCTCATTGGCATAAAGCAGACACCCCTCCAGCCAGTCCGCGTGCTCAGCTGCGAAATGCTCGCGCTCCCAGGCCACGAACACGCCGTCAGAGAGGATCGCACGCGCGGCGCGCAGCGACATGCCGAAACTGACGCCCTTGGCTTCGGCAAAGGAGTTGGGTTCCAGGACATGGCCGTCGCGCGTGACGCACCCTGGCCGTTCAGCCAGTTGGGGGTGGCGTTGCTGTGCATGGAACACGTAGAAACCCCTGAGCCGAACTGCAGCAATATAGTGCATATATGTCTACTATTATACGAACAAGCACGCCAGTTTATGCACCCCACACCAGCCATAGCCCACCCATGCTCTCTCAAACCGCATCCCTTTGCGCGGCTCGACGCCGGACTCCAGAGAGGATAAGATGAAGGCGCATGTCGCCCGACGACGCGATACGGCTGCTCGTGAGCGTGGCGCTCATCGTGGCCAATGGCTTTCTGGTCGCTTCTGAATATGCCTTGGTTGGCCTGCGGCGGGGCAGGATCGAGTCCCTGGCGCGGCGCGGAGATCGCTCAGCTGGGCTGGTTCTCCAGGCGCTGGACGGCATGTCCCGCTACGTGGCGGGCATCCAGATCGGGATCACCATGCTGGGTCTGGCCGTCGGTTCCTACACGGAGCCGTTCGTCACGCGCCTCATTCAGGGCGCCTTCCACGTTACCGTCCCCTTTGCCCTCTCTTACTCCCTGTCCATGGTGGTGACCACGTTCGTTTTTGTCGTGGTCGGCGAACTGGTGCCGAAGTACATCACTTTGGAGCGCGCTGAGCGAGTGGCCCTGTTCGCCATTCGCCCGTTGCGGCTGCTCGTACTGCTGCTGACCCCCATCGTCTGGCTGGTGCAGCGCGTGGGCAGCCTGCTGGTCCGACCCTTCGGCATCAAGGTCGACGATGCGACCCGCGACCGTCTGGCCGTCGAAGACCTGATGACGCTGGTGCGTGCCGGCGGACTCGAAGGCACGCTGAAAAAGCAGCATGCCGACATGGTCTCCAAGGCGCTGCGCGTGGACACGCTGATGGCCAAGGACATGATGGTGCACCGGCTTGACATTCGCTGGATCGACATTGCGACGCCGGCCGAAGAGGTGCTGAGCTGTTTGGCCGAAATCCCGTACACGCGCGTTCCGGTCTGCAATGGGGATATCGACGAGATGGTCGGTATCGTCTATCTGCACGATGTGGTCAGGCGGCACGTCGAGCCTGACTTCTCGCTGGCCAAGATCGCCCGGGCGCCGGAGTTCATCCCCGAGAATCTGACTCTCGACCGAATCATCGAGCGGATGCGGGATACCAAGACCCAAATCCTGATCGTCATCGACGAATATGGCGGCACGAGCGGGCTCCTCACGCTGGAAGACGTGGCGGAAGAAGTCTTCGGGGATCTCGAAGACAAACTGGAGAGCGAGCGGCCCGCGATCGAGCCGCGACAAGGGGGACGCATCAGCGCCCGAGCCGATGTCCGCATGGACGAGGTGGTCGCCTTTCTCGGGCTTGACCCCAGCGATTACCCCGAAACCGATTCACTTGCCACCCTCGTGACCGAGGCCTTGGAGCGGGTTCCCAAGGTTGGTGACACCGTCGAAACTGCCCTCGGGCTCCTGCGCGTCGAGAACATGGCGCGACGCCGCATTTTGCGCGTCGGTATCCAGCTTAACCCCGAGGTTAGAGCCCAGCTTGAACCTAATGCTGAACCTGAGTCGGCGTCTTCGTAGGTACAATCGGCAGGCTTCGGCCCGTTCAGTGATCCGCCATGAGTGAGACGCCGGTCGACCCCACTCCCGAAATTCGTATCGACCCTATCGGTCGTCGCAAGCAGGCCCGTGCGCGTGCCGCGCGCCGGGTGCTGTCGCCGATTTTGCGTTTCGGGCACCTTGAGGCGTCCGGCGGCATCGTGCTGCTCTTGGCGGCGGTCGCGGCGATGATTTGGGCGAACTCGCCCGCTAAAGAAAGCTACTTTGCTTTCTTTCAACAAGAGTTCGTCTTTGGCATCGGAGACTGGAGCCTGCTCTATAAAGGGAAGCCGCTGACCCTGGAATTGGCCATCAACGATCTCCTCATGGCCATTTTCTTCTTGGTCGTGGGCCTTGAAATCAAGCGCGAAGTCTTGATGGGTGAGCTTTCGACTTTCCGAATGGCGGCGCTGCCTGCAATGGCTGCGATCGGCGGCATGGTCGTGCCGGCCCTGTGCTTCGTTGCATTCAACGCGGGTGGGCCGGGCGCGAACGGCTGGGCGATTCCCATGGCGACCGACATCGCGTTCTCGCTCGGCATCTTGGCGATGCTGGGCAGCAAGGCGCCAACGGCGCTCAAGGTGTTCTTGACCGCGCTGGCCATTGTCGACGACCTGGGCGCGGTGCTCGTCATCGCCATTTTCTACACCGCCAAGCTGGACTTCGGCGCTTTGGGTATGGCCGGACTCTTTTTGGTCGGTTTGATCGGTCTGAACTTTTTCGGGGTTCGCAAACTGCTTCCCTACATGATCCTCGGCTTGGGGCTCTGGTACGGCTTCCTGCAATCCGGGGTTCACGCGACGATTGCAGGCGTTGTCCTGGCGATGACGATCCCCGTTTGGGTGCGCTTCGATGGCAAGGAGTTTGCCCGTCGGACTCGCGAAAGCCTTGCGGTGCTTGAACAGCGTGTAACGGAAAACGGTCCTGTCCTCTTGACCGATGCGGGCCAATCGGCCATCGAGGACATGGAGCATTTGTCCGAAGGGGCGCAGATGCCGCTTCGCCGGGTGATCCACATTCTGCATCCCTGGCTGACGTTTTTCATTGTTCCGATCTTCGCCTTTGCCAATGCTGGGGTGACGGTGACGCCGGAAATCCATCGAGTCATTTCCGATCCGATTGTGATGGGCGTGGTGCTTGGGCTCTTTGTCGGCAAGCCCCTCGGCATCGTGTTCTTTGTCTGGCTGGCGGTAAAGCTGAAGCTGGGTCAACTCGCGCGCCGCGTGACGTGGAGCCACATGCTGGGCGTCGGCTTCCTCGCGGGCATTGGCTTTACCATGTCTCTCTTTATCGCGAACCTGGCCTTCATTGGCAACCCATCACAGATTGAATCGGCGAAGGAGGGGATTCTGCTGGGCTCGCTCTTCTCAGGTGTCGCTGGCTACTTGCTGCTGAGCCGGGGCAGCCGAACGCGTCATCGCGCGACCGAGGCCTGATGATCGCCGTCACGGGCGGAGCGGGCTCGGGCAAGTCAACCGTATTGCAGGTGTTGGCTGAGCAGGGACTCAGGACGCTGGACGCGGACCGTGTCGCGGCCGAGGTTCGGCGCGACCCCGTGTTCCGTGCGAGTGCGCTTGAGGCGCTGCGCCTGTCGCCGTCCGCCACAGTCGATGAGATGCGGAACAAGGTGCACGAAGATCCGGCAGCCCGCAAACGATTGAATGCCGCCCTTTTTCCTCCCATTTGGCAGCGCATCGTGGAGGGCAAGCCCGATGCCGTCGAGATTCCGCTGCTCGTCGAGGCGGCATTGATTTCGCGGTTTCAGTCGGTTTGGGTCGTCGTGTGCCCACTCGAACTGCGCATGGCCAGGCTCGAAGCGCGCCTGGGAGATCGCGCCGCTGCTGAGCGTCTGGTCGCCATTCAGCTGCCCGATCGGGTGCGTGCGGCCTTTGCCGATGAGATTCTTCGAAACGACGACTCGCTCCAGGACGTCAGACAAGCGGCGATCAACGTCCTTGCGCGGACGAAATGAAGCATTTGCGCGTCGAAGGTGACCATGCTATACTGCGTTCGGTCCAGTACCGGAGGTTCCCAGAACCGAAGGTTTGGGTTCGATTTGAGGTCGCGAGCGCGCGCAAATCGTCAGAGTCGCGAAGAGTCTGAGGAAGGGAGGGAATGCTTTGGGCCGATGGCTTGGGGCCGCCTGACCGTTCCATTCAGTACTTGGGTGGCTTTTTGGCGAAAGCGGGAAGGGACGCGCGGGGCTTTGGTCGTACTTAAGGACGGTCTGTTTGGGGACCAAAAAATCGTTTTGAAGAGGAAACAAAAGGAGGACTCGTCATAGTGAGGCGGTTCATTGCATCGATGGCCGGCAGAGTCGTGTGCCACACCGTGGCCGTGGCGGTTGCGCTTCCGTCGCTAACCTTTGGGTTGGCGGGACGCGCACACGCTCAGCTACAAACGGCGCCGACGACGGCGGTTTTGGAATTTTCGAACACCTCTGGCCAGGGCGGCGCTCGGCTAGGCATGATTGCGGCGGAGGCCGTGGCATCGGAGCTGGGTCGGCACCCGACTCGCTTTGACGTGTTGCCGATGGACTCGGTGACGCGAACGATGACCTCTTTGGGCATCGTGGCGCCAGTGACGCGACAAGTGGACATCCTGCGGCTCGGCACCGAGCTTCAGGCGCGGTCGCTGTTTACGGGCGACATTGTGGCGGCTCGCGTGAATGAGACTGGAGCCGGCAAGTCAGCCGATGTCGCCGTTTCGGTGAGCCAGATCGATATCGCGAGCGGCATCGCCATCAACGGCGCTGCGGTCCGCGGCTCGTCGATTGTGCGGCCTTCGGACACGACGAACGAGGCGGTCCTTGCCGAGGCGCTGCAGATTGCGGCCAACGAAGCGATCCGCTCCGTCTTATCGCAGACGCTGCCTTCGGCGACGGTGTTGAACACCACGGGCAACAATGTTGGCTTGATCAATCGCGGCGCGCGCGATGGGTTCCAGCAGGGCCAGGAAGTCATCGTCCTCCGCGGTCGTGAGCAGGTTGCTCAGGGTCGCATTTCAGAAGTCAGCCCCGATGACGGTGTGATCCGCGTCTCGGGTCCGAAGGGCATTCAGCCCGGCGACAAGGTCCAGGCGGTGTTTACGCCTCCCAAAATCGTGGGATTCACCAGTTCTGGCGAGGTGAAGACTGAGTCCAAGCGAAGCACCGGCAACCTGAGCGGCATCATCATGGTGCTCTTGCTCATCGTCGTCGGCGTGCTCCTGTTCGGCGGAGGCCGAGGTTCCAACCAAGACCTCGCGCACAACGTGACCGCCGAAGCTGGCCTCGACGTGGACGGCGTGACGCCTGGCGTTTATGTCAGCTGGACAGCCGACATCTTCGCTCGCGGCAACTCGCAGATCGTGCAGTGGGAGATCTTCCGGGACGATCAGACGGACCCCGTCGCCGTAGCTCCTTCGGGAAGCCAGCGTGTGTTTGACACCACGGGAATCACGGGCCGAACCATTCGTTTCAGCAATATCCGAACGGTCGGGGGCACGACCTGCGAATTCACGGGGCCTGAGTTGAGCGCGGCCACGACTCCGCCTCCGGCAGTTCTTGGCCGACCGACCCTCTACTCCGTTTCGTTGATCTACCGACTCTCGCAGTCAGACCTGCCTGGGGTCCAAACGACGGGTGGCGGCACCGGCACCGGTGGCATCACCACGGGCACGGGTACGGCAACCGGCGGCACCGCGACCGGTGGAACGGCTACCGGCGGCACGACCGGTGGCACGACGACGACCACCACCACCACGGGTGGCACGGCAACCGGTACCGGCACGGGAACGGGTACGGGAACGGGCACTGGTACGGCGCAGTTCTGCTTCTTCCGAAGCGCAACCACGCCGGCCCAAGGCCTTGCGACGGCGCTGAGCGGTCCGGCGGCACTCCAGCCGAACAACGTGAGCGTCCAAGGGATCCAGAACTTCACGTTCACCAACGTGGCGAATCCGGCGTTCCCGATCGTCGTCGAGTACGTGGTTCAGGTTGCCACCAACCCGAACTTCACGGACGCGATTACCGTGGGCACCTCGCTCAACACGACGAGCATCCAGGCCAACACCGATCTGTTCTTCCCGGGTGTCCGGGAGATCTGGTGGCGCGTGGGCGCTCGAAACACGGGCGACTCGCCAGGGCCTGTCGCGCAGAACGGCCAACGCTTCGTCTTTGGCAGCCAGCGCGGCAAATTCACTCGGCCCAACATCCCCCCTTCGCACTAGGCTAAGGGGAAACCTCAACAAAACGACGGCAACCGAAGTGCTCCTCACTCGTCAGATGGGTGAGGAGCACAAATCCTGAAGGTAGACGAAATCACATGAGAAGGTTCAATAAGGCAATACTTGCCGCGGCAGTCGCCGCCGGACTCGGGACCGGAGCCCAAGCGCAGATCATCGACATCTGGGGGTTTGGTTGCTTTGACCCTGCCAACACGCAGCCGGTATCCACGGACTACGCTGTTACTGGCCAGGTGTCGGACTTTATGATGCTGTTGGTCGGCATCTCCGGAACGGTCACGTTCGGTGGAGGCTCGGCTGAGACGGGTATCCCCTGCTACGAGTCCGCGCAAACATTAAACGCCGCCGGTCGATGGACGGCCAGCATCGGTCCGGTCGGCTCACGCCAGACCAGCTTCGACGACTTGTTGACCCTGACCATGGGCTGGCCTCGCCCTGTGGCGAGTTGGAACTATATTGAGTTTGTCGAAGTCGATACGGCAACCGGAGGGCAGACGAAAACCCGCTGGGGCAGTACCGGATTTAGTCTCGTTTTTGACGGCGCCAGCGACCGGTACTTCGTAGCTGAATCCACCATCAACGGCGTCGCAGTGAACTTGCGATGTGACTTGGTGGGCGATGCCATGCGCTGGCGATGGCGCCTCATTCAGTCCGCCACGGTTGAGGGCCTTCCGCGCTACGAAATCTGGATGGGCGTGACGCCGGTCCTGTACAACCTGTTTCTGATTGATCCGACCACCGGTGCGGACACCGCATGGTTCCCGGCTCTCCAGTTGGGGCCCTTCATTCCGATTGCTGGCATCAAAGAGGGTTTCATCTCCCGTCCGGGCGGCAAACCGATTCAGTTGGATACGAAGCTTGCAGGCGCCGAAGTGCCGCCCTACGTCAAGTATGAGTTCGGCCAAACGACGGCCTACGGCCTGCAGATTGACAACGGTCCCACCTCGTCAACGACGAACGACAGTGGGATCAGCGATGCGAGTACGGCCAATGCGATGACGCTGGGATCGACGGGCTTGGTACTCGGTTCAGGCAATGGCTTCCCCGGCCTCGGGGACAACGATATGCCGGACGCCATCATCCCCGATACCTTCATCGGCATCAATATGTCGGCGATCCACAAGTATCCGACACAAACCACATTGAATACAGCCGGCGCGACGGAAGACATCGTGATCTATATGCGGAGCACGTGGAGCGACGCCAACTACGCGCCTCCGTTTGCTACCGTTCTTGATGCGCCGAAGCTCATCGCCACCAACCCGAACGACCCGACTCGCCTGCAGCCGTCCCCCGACGCGCTGAACCGAGCTGATGGCGCGTTCGACATCTTCGTGACACTGGATAACGTCGGCGGCTACGCGACAGAACCGAATCCGTTCCCAATGAATGACACCCGGGTCACGCTGAACCTGCCGGCCGGGGTGGAACTCGTCAACCCGAATGAGCAGCGCACGAAGGTGATCAACGTCATCAATCCGCGCAACACCGCCACGCTCAGTTGGCGTGTCCGGCCCACGGGTACCGTGATCGGCGACATTACCTACAATGTTGAGATCCGCACGGTGTACGCGGGGACTTCCCGCATTCGCACGGTTCCTGGACGCATCACCATCTCGGCCACGCCACGCGTCTTCGCCAAGCGGGGCCCGAACATGGTCACCATGCCTTGGACCTTCCCCGACACCTCATGGGAGGCCATCCTTGGTCTGCAGACGCCGACCCAGTTCCAGGCCTTTGAGTACAGCCCTGATACTCAGTCGTACGTTCCCGCGACGAGCGCCGAGCGAGGCAAGGGCTACTTCTTGGTCACGGCCAATGACCTCAATGGTCATCAGTTGCCCACGGCTCAGCAGCCTGCGGACACGGCGACCGGCGCGCGACAAATCCAGTTGCGCTCCGGCTGGAACATGATCGGCAACACGTACAACTATGCGTTCCCGCTCGGTCAAATCATCGGTGTCTCTGGTGCCGATCCTGATCGATCGCGGACGTGGACGGAGATGGTGGCCAGCGGCTTCATCGATGGCACTCTGGCCTACTACGACCCGAACATGAACGGCGGCGCCGGTGGGTACCAGTTCATCGGCGGTGAGGAAGCCATGCTTGATCCAACCAAGGCGTACTGGGCATTCGTACCGACTGCCCAGCCTCTTGCCCTTCAGTTCCCACCGATCTTTGCGGACTTCCTTCCCGGATCCTTCCGCAGCGTGAAGGATTGGGAGCAGACCGACAAGCAGTGGCGACTCCAGATCGTGGCGCGATCCAAGAGTGCGCTTGATTCATCGACCTATGTCGGTGTGACGACCAGCAACGACGAGGCCAAGAAGCTGCGCATGCGCAAGCCACCGATGGCCCCTGGCCAGACGCTCGCGACCGCGATCGTGGAGAACATCGACGGCAAGCCCGCCGAGCTCGCCCAGTCGCTGGCGGCCGGTACGCCGCGCCGCGAATGGAAGATGACCGTCTACACCGCGGAAGAAGGCTCCACGACCATCACGTGGCCGAACCTCTCGACGATTCCGTCGAACGTCCGCTTCCGCATCGTCGACACGGCGACCGGAGTGGCTCGCGACATGCGACAGTCCTCGGGCTACACCTTTGAAGCCGAGGAAGGCGCGACCCGCGAGTTCAAAATCACGATGGAGCCGGGCGGACTGACGCGAGCCCTCATCGGCAACGTTGTGGTCTCGCGACCGAGCCGAGACGTCGATCCGAATGCTCCGTTCACCATCGCCTACACCTTGGCGAGCGATGCCACCACGTCGATCCGAGTGCTCTCGTCCAGCGGACGCGAGGTCTACACCGTGTCGCGAGGCCGCGCCGATCGCTCGGGCGAGAACGTGGCAACCTGGAACCTCCGCGACAGCGCCAACCGCGCCGTTGCCCCGGGTTCCTACCGCGTGGAGATCCTGGCTGAAACCGAAAACGGCGACCGAGTTCGCAAGGTCGTTCCGGTTAACGTCATTCGCTAAGATCTCGCACGTCTGATACACTGCAGGGGGGAGTTGAGCACCAACTCTCCCCTTGCGCTTTAAGTGGCATGATTCGCGCGAACTGGCACCGATGCATTGCCCGAACCCTGGGCGTCGCCGCCTTTCTCGGGGCGGCTCAGTTTGCGATTGCCCAGTCCACCCTGATTCAGCTCACGTCCTTCCCCACGATGTCGGTGGCGGACGGGAACAGCAAGGTCACCATCACGGCCGAAGTCAAAGACTCCAGCGGCCGATTCGTCCCAGATGGCACCAGCGTCCTGTTCGAGACTAACCTCGGCACCGTGCTGACGCCGGTCGTTCAGACCGTCAATGGACAGGCGCGAGTCGTCCTTCAAGCCCCGAATCAAGCGGGCATCGCCACCGTAACGGCCAAAGCGCTGAGCATCAACTCCTCACCGACCCAGCTGGTTGTCGAGTTTGTCGGCTCAAAGGCCGAACTCTCCTCCGCACGCGAGTTTATTGAGATAGTTGGGCCGCACAAAGCGACGTACAGTATGCGGCAGAAGATGATCCAGGCGTCTGGCGAGGAGCAAGGCGTTGTGGTTCGCTACAAAGACGTCGTGATTCATGCGGACGACATCCAGCTGAACGTGCCGAACTATGAGCTTCGCGCGCGCCGAGCCAAGGTCACCATTGGTCGACAAGTCGCCGAGTTCGATCAGTTCTACATGCGTATGAACGAGCGGCGCGGCTTCGGGACCACCACCTACCCGAGCACCTCGTATGAGTTTCGCTTGAACTATCCGGTGATGGGCGTGAAGTTCCAGCAGCGCGACCGCCGCGGATTGGCCACCCTTTCGGCCTCGGGCCTCACACCGATGGACCAGCCGGTTCCCGACTCCATCTTTCGGTTCACGTCCATCGTCGACTCGGAGTCGCTGATCGCGGCCTCAAAGACCGTCGCGTTCCCGCGGCGCGAGGTGCAGTTCCATAAAGCGGACATCTACGTCGGGGCGGCAAAGATCATGTCGATCCCGATGTACGCGCTGAACCTCAATACGCCGTCGCCGGTCTTTACCGATCAATTCCTGAATGTCGCCGACAACCAGATCTCACTCAACTACCCGTACTACCTTTCGCTTCGGCCGGGGTACCACAGCCTGCTCCGGCTTCAAACCGGCCAGCGCTATGGGCGCGGCAGTGCCGTGGACCGCGGGCTCTACTTGAACTATGAGTTGGGGTGGAACCGGGGCGACGAGATGGACGGCGCCTTCACGTTCCAAGGCATCGGCCGCGGTGACTGGGGTGTCTCGGCGCGTCAGTTCCTGCGCCTGAGCGACACAACATCCGCCGCCGTCCAGCTGGACCTTCCCGCGCATCGCAGCATCTTCGGCTCCGCGAACATCAACAGCCAGCAAAAGGGCTACACGATGTCCATGTATGCCAATGCGACGACCACCCTGGCCGGGGAGCCCTACCGCAGCCAAAGCGTGCGGGCCTCGATCGACACCGATCAGCGCAAGGTCGGCAAGCTGCCGCTGTCCTTCTCGTATGGATTTACTGCCGGTACCGGCTCGTTCCAATCGGGCTTTGGCCGCACGAGCCAAACCTTGTACGGTGTTAATACGAAATTCATCGTTCAGCCGCAGGCGATCGACAGTATGTCGCGCCTCGACATGGACTTCGAAGTCGGCCGGTTCTTCGGCCACAACACGCTGAACGGGCTGACCTATTCTGCGCGTGCGATCTACAGTCGCCAGTTCGGCAACAACTCTTCCGCCGCGCTGACCTACATGTACGTCGAGGACGGCTTCTCCAGCGATTTTCTTGGGCGACAGCGGCTGAACCTGCAAAGCAACTTCCGGTTCGGGCGCACCTCGTTTGGGCTCCAGGGCAGTCGAAGTCTGGACGTGGATCGGTTCGGCTACTATGCCGACGTCCGGTACCGGCTCAACCGCGACTGGCGGGTTGCCTACGCCTATACCTACGACCGGTACTTCGGCGACACCTACCTTGATTGGTCGGTCTTGCTGGCGTATCGCGTGGGTTGGCGCGAGTTCGGCGTGTCTTGGTCACAGCGCAACAAGCGCATCGGGTTCCAGATCCTTGGCGCGGTTTGGGACTAGCCTGGCGCTGGCGGCGCTGAGTTGCGTTGCCGCCGCCGATGCCTTCGGTCGATTCGGTTTCCACGAGTACCCGCCCGTCGATGACTTTGTGCTCGACGGCGGTGGGTTTCGGGTCGATCACCCCCAAGCTGATCGCTTCGAATGGCCCCGCGGCGCAACCCGGCGCGAGGTTCTGGCCGTCGATGCGCTGGGATTGACGCTTGGCCTGACCACCGGAGAACGGTCGCCCCAGAAGATGCGGGTGGACTTGCTGACGCTCGGCTTCTTGCTTTATTTCCCCGCAGGGGTGGGTCTCAAGCTGACCTCGACCCAGTGCCCGTTTCTCAGCTTTGAGGGCGGCAGCGTCGAGATGGACGTGCCCACCCCCGCCGCCCCTTGGATCGTCGTTTCTTTTCGCGACCGGCAGCCGCCGGTCGCGATCGGATTTCCCGACGAGCCGACGTCGCTCATCATCGAAGGGAAGCCTGGTGCGTGGACCATTCGCTCGACCGACCTCAAGCCGCGTTGGCTGCGGGTCTCGGCCCCGGTGGGACTGCGGCCGTTTCCGACGAACTCGGCTGCCTCGCTCGGCGACCTGATGCAGCGGGTGCGTCCGGATGCTCGCGATCTTTACCGGCAGCCCAACCGACTGGAAGCGGCGTTTGTCGAAGAAGCGGGCCGTTCCGTCGTGGCCACGTGGATCTTCCGCGAGTCCGGAGCGGTGGTGCCCCGCCCCGTGAGCTTTGCCGCCATCGCGGGGCTTGGGTTGCAAGTCGATACCCCGTTGCGCCGATTGCGCGGCACTCAGGATAGCGCGCCGGTCGATTTGACGGAGCGCAATGAGCTGCGGGTCCGGTTTCCGGTGCGCATGGTAAATCGCGGGCGACCCGTTGGCACGGGCCCAGCGGCATCGGGCGGCATTGCGACCGCGTCGTTCATCGACCCGCTCAGCGTCGCCGAGATTGCGCTCGGCATCCTTCCCAGCGAAGGGCATCCCGAAGTCCGCCGCCACGCCCGCGAGCTGTTGGACATGTTCTTGGCGGAGGCCGTTGCGACCGCGGAGCCGGTCACGGGGCAACGCCTGTTCTTTGGTCCGAAGGGGCAGGGCGTTGACCTGGTTGCCGCCCAGGCGATGCTCACCCAGTCGCTGGACAACCTGTCCGTCGATGGACCCAAGCCCAACGCGCTGATGACCTCGCTCTCCTGGGCGCGAGACTGGCGCACCTGGGGCTTCTATGGTGTTGAGAACGATGTGGAGCGACGGGCCTGCGCACTGGCTGCCTTGGCGGGCGCTCTCTCGCCGCTCACCTCAGCCCGACTGGAAGGGGCGATGTTCGAGGCATCCCTGGCCGGACTTCGAGGGTTCGATACTTGGAGGCGGCGCATGAACCTCATTGAAAAAGAGCCAGAGAGGCTCGAAGTATTCGAAGGTTTGCGAGCAGGGCTTTTCCGTGGCGCGGCAGACCCCTTTGCGCGGCTCCTGCAAAGTCCGCTGCGACTGTTTTCGGACCTCGACGGCCATGCCGAGCCGCGGGACGGTCAGTGGTGGCTGCGCCTGACGGCGCCAGCCAAGCGGCGTGAAGAGGTGCGCGTTTGGGCGCATCCCATCCCCCTTTATTTGGGTCATGAAGGCATCGAGAGCATCGAAGTACTCCCTATGGACGATTGGCTCCGACTCCGCCCGATCCCCATCGAGGCGGGGCCGTTTGGCATTCATCTGCTCCTTCCTCAGACTGAGGTTCCGCCGCTTGCGCCGCCTCCTGCCGCGCAAGAGATCAAGAAGTCCTAGACCAGGTCGAGGTTGTAGTGCAATCCGACATTGCGGTCTCGAGCCAGGGCGTCTCGGATCACAAAGTGCGCCACTTCGATCAGGTTTGCCGTCTCGGCCGGATGCCGGGCGAAGGGGCCAACCGACTTTTCACGAGCGCTCTCGCGGATCTGCGCCAGTTCCGTTTCCGCTTCCTTCATCCCGGAATAGGTCCTTTCAATGCCGAGGAACTGGGTCATCATGCGCTGCAGCGCCCGCCGCAAGATCACGGAGTCCGATTCTAGGAGGTAGCCCGAAGGCGGCGACTCGTGGGGAGTTGTGTCGGGAAGCTCCGGCTCTCCTTCCACGGCGACGGCCGCAGCTTTCGCGAAGACGAGCGCCTCGAGCAGACTGTTGCTCGCCAGGCGGTTCGCGCCGTGGACGCCTGTCGAAGCCACTTCTCCGGCAGCATAGAGCCCAGGGACGTTGGTTCGACCTTGCAGGTCGGTCGCGATGCCTCCACAGGAATAATGCTGGGCCGGGACCACGGGCACCCAGACTTTGTGCAACTCAATGCCCACCGTGGCGAGTTGCTGGCGGATCGTGGGGAAGTGAGAAGCCAGCATCTCGCGGTCCAGATGCGTGGCATCCAGGTACACACACCAGGTTTCGAGCCGCTGCATTTCGCGATGGATCGCGCGCGCGACAACGTCGCGTGGCGCCAGTTCCAAACGCTCATCGTAGTCGTACATGAACCGCTCGCCTAAATGGTTGCGCAGCGTTGCCCCCGCGCCGCGCACGGCCTCTGAGATCAGAAAGCTGCGAATCTGTGGGTGATACAGCGTCGTCGGATGGAACTGCATGAACTCCATGTTCTCGATCGCGGCACCCGCGTTCGCTGCCAACGCGATTCCGTCCCCGGTTGCGACCGCCGGGTTGGTCGTGTGCTGATAGAGTCGCCCGCAGCCCCCAGTGGCGAGCATCGTGGCCCGACCGAGGAACTGCCATTCGCCGACTTCGGGCAATTGCGCGGCCACGCCGAGGCACCGCCCTTCGTGAACGAGCAGGCGCGTCGCGAAGGTGTGCTCAAAGACGCGGATCCTTGGGTTCGCGCGGACGGCCTCGATGACCGCGCGCTCGACCTCCCATCCCGTTCGGTCTTGGTGATGAACGATGCGGTGGCGGCTGTGGCCGCCTTCGAGCCCCAGTCGCAAGCCGTTATCAGATCCGGCGTCGAAACGTGCCCCAATCGAGGTTAGCCACTCAATGGCGGCGGGCGCTTGGCTCACCAGAAAGCGAACAGCCTCAACGTTACACAGTCCATCGCCGGCGATCAGCGTGTCCTCTTCGTGCAGCTGCCATGAATCGGCCTCGCCGACCGCAGCCGCAATGCCACCTTGGGCGTAAGACGTGTTGGCTTCGGAGATGATGGCCTTGGTGAGGACGGCGACCGAACCATAGCGGGAGGCATCCAAGGCAAAGGTCAGGCCGGCGATGCCGCTGCCCACGACCAACGTGTCGTAACGCTTCACCGTCATGTTGCGGCCCCATAGTATCCGAACCCACGCGCATCTGCCCGCCGAT
Source organism: Fimbriimonadaceae bacterium (assembly GCA_046292875.1). Taxonomy (GTDB): domain Bacteria; phylum Armatimonadota; class Fimbriimonadia; order Fimbriimonadales; family Fimbriimonadaceae; genus JBKBQD01. Next base: position 97,034 of record JBKBQD010000004.1, on the reverse strand, counting down.
TCATAATCCCTGTGATGTCGAACGCCACGCTGACCGCGCCTCCTGTTTGGAACCTCACCCGTCTCTATGCCGGGCGTGAAGATCCGGCCATCGAAGCGACCTGGACCGCGCTTGGTGAGCGGGTCGGCGCGTTTGAGCAGGCGTACCGGGGAAAGGTGGCAGACGGCGCCCTGTCTCCCACCGAGTTGGCCACGGCGATCCGCGAATACGAGGCCATCGCGTGTGATGCCGCGAAACCGGCCACCTACGCCTCACTGCTGTTTGCCGCCGACACCTTGGACCCGGCGAATGGCGCGTTCATGCAGCGGTCGTCAGAGCGAGCAACCGAGCTTTCGGTGAGGCTGACATTCTTTGAAATTGAATTGCAGGCGATCCCCGACGAGCGGATGCAAGCCCTGTTGGAGGACGAGGCCATGGCGAGTTACCGACACTATGTCGGCATGGTCCGTCTCGCGAAACCCTTCACGCTCAGCGAAAAGGAAGAGGTCATCGCCAGCGAATTGGCGACCACCGGACGGCGCGCCTGGGTTCGATTCTTCACCGAAACGACCAGCCGCCAGCGGTTTCGTCTGCCAGGCTCGGACCAAGAACTGACGCAGGCCGAGGTCATCGCCCTTTTGCGCGACCCCGTTCGTGAGACACGCGCGGCCGCAGCCGAGGCCTTCACCAAAGGGTTGACCGAGTCGTCTCCCTCGGTGCACTTCGCGTTTAATACCATCCTCAACGACAAGGCGATTCGGGACCGGCTCCGGGGATACCCCACCCCCGAGCACGAGCGACACCTTGAAAACGAACTCGACGATGAAACGGTGGACATGGTCATGACCATGTGCCGCGATCACTACGAGTTAGTGGTGCGCTACTATCGGACCAAGCGTGCGATCTTGGGGCTCGAGGAACTCACGCACATCGATCGCTACGCTCCGCTGCAGCCGACCGAAGAAAAGGTCGATTGGGAGCGCGCCAAAGCAATGGTACTGGAGTCGTTCGCCTCCTTCTCGACAGAGATGGCGGCCGCCGCCGCCGAGTTCTTTGACCAGAACTGGATCGACGCCGCGCCGCGACCGGGCAAGCGTGGCGGCGCGTTTTGCTCGTACATTACGCCTGACCTCCATCCGGTGATCCTCATGACGTACTTGGACCGGATGGACGATGTCGGCACGCTGGCGCATGAGCTTGGCCATGGGGTCCATGCGTCGGTTTCACGCGGGCAGACCTACTTCAACTTTACGGGCACATTGCCACTGGCCGAAGTGGCCAGCACTTTCGGCGAGATGCTGGTGTTCGAGCGGATGACCGAGAACGCCAAGGACCGCGACCGGTTGGCCCTTTACGCCGAAAAGATTGAGGGGTCGTTTGCCACCATCTTTCGTCAGGCGGCCATGTATCGCTTTGAACAGCGCTGTCACCGAGCCCGGCGCGACCAGGGGGAACTGACAATGGACCAGATCTCCAACCTATGGCAAGAAGAGCTGCAGGCGATGTTCGGCGATAGTGTCGCTCTGGGCGAGGACCATCGCCTTTGGTGGTCGTATGTGTCGCATTTCTTTGCCGTACCGTTTTATGTTTATGCCTACTCGTTTGGCGAGCTGCTGGTGCTCGCCCTTTACCAAATGGCCAAGGAAGAAGGTCCAAGCTTCGCGCCGAAGTATCTCGACCTCCTCCGGCTGGGCGGCTCCCAGTCACCCGAAGACCTGATGCGCACGGTCGGCGTCGACCTCAAGGACCCCTCGTTTTGGCAGGGCGGTTTTGCGGTCTTGACACGGCTGGTCGACAGCTTCGAAGCCCAATGGGCCGAACTGAGCGCGGAACCGCAATGACGCGCCGCACGAAGATCGTGGCCACGCTTGGGCCGAGTGTCGATACGAAGGAAGGCCTTGCGGCGATGGTGGGCGCCGGGATGAACGTTGCACGGTTTAACTGCAGTCATGGCGAATGGGCCCAGAAGCGGCGATGGCATGATTGGCTGCGCGAAGTCGAGCCAAAGGAGCGTGCCGTGGGCATTCTGCTGGACCTCCAAGGCCCCAAGTTTCGGCTCGGCGAGCTGCCGCCGGAAGGGGTCACGATTGCGCCAGGCGAGGAGGCCACGATCGGCCCCGGTGGTCAGCTGCCACTCCATGAAGTCAGTGTGCTTGCGGTGCTCGAACCAGGAAAGCGCCTGCTCTTTGGCGACGGTGACGTCGAAATCCGCATCCTTGAGCCCAGGGGCGAGAACTACGTCGCCTCGGTGACCTATGGCGGGCTGGTGCGCAGCCGTCAAGGTGTCACGATGCCGGGTCAATCGTTCGACGCGACACCGCTCCAGCCAAAGGACTATGCCGATTTGGCTGCTGCCGCCGCCGTCGAGCCCGACTTCATTGCTCTCAGTTACGTGCGCACCGCCGCTGATTTGAGGGTGCTCCGCGAGGAGCTCGGGCGTTTGGGCCTCAACAGTCAGGTTTGCGCAAAGATCGAGACCGCTGAAGCCTGCGCCAATCTCGACGAGATCGTGGCCGAGGCCGACCTGCTGATGGTGGCTCGGGGCGATTTGGGGCTGCAGATTGAACTGAGCGAAGTGCCGATTCAGCAAAAGCGGATCATCCGCGCCTCCCTGTTGGCGGGCAAGCCAGTGATCACCGCAACGCAGATGCTCGAGAGCATGGTGTCACGTCCCCGCCCGACCCGGGCCGAAGCCAACGACGTCGCAAATGCCATCCTGGACGGAACTGACGCCGTCATGCTGAGCGGTGAGACGGCCATCGGCCAGTTTCCGGTCCACGCGGTCCGCACCATGGTCGAGATCGCCGAGGTCGCCGACGCCCAGATCGACCGGGGTCGCATCCGCACGATGTTCGAGACCGCCGACTCCGAGGTGATGCCACGCGGCATGGCCATCGCCGAAGCGGCCGCGTCCTTGGCGAGCCAGATTCACGCCACAGCCATTGTCGTCACGACCACCAGCGGCCAGACGGCGCGCCTGGTCAGCCGCTTCCGTCCGCGACGTCCGATCTTGTGCGCGTCGTGGGAGGAGCGGACGCGACGCAGCCTGTCGGTCGTGTGGGGCGTGGATCCGGTGACGGTCGATCGGCCCACGACGACCGAGCAGAATGTCGCCGTTGCACTGAGTCGCTTTCGCGAGAGCGGTGCGCTGCAGCCGGGGGACCTCGTCGTCGTGACCGCCGGTGCTCCCGCAGGCAAGCCAGGCAATACGAATTTGATTACGGTGGCGCGGGCCTAAGCGGCGATCGGGTTGACCGTCACATCGAACACGTTGGCGTTCATGCGAATCGTGACGCAAGCGTTCGGAGTGGGTGCCTTGTCCGTCGCAATCTGGGCAATGGCGGCTTTCGCGCCGGCCAAGACGATGTTCTCCATCTCCTGCACGTTGATCCCCTCGTCGCGCAAGACTTGGAGCACGTGGGCCAAGACGCCAACGCGATCGGCGTGCCGCACCACGACCAGGTGCGTGGCCTGAGCGCTCTTTTGCAGATTGACGACGTTCGGCGCGATACCCGTCGAAAGGTACTCGCGGACGATGCGGACCACCTCGTGCGCCACTGCCTCTTGGGCTTGCTCGGTCGAGGCCCCGATGTGGTGCGTGCAGTACACCGACGGATTCGTGCGCAGCGGTCCGTCATAGTCGCCCTCGCCTCCGGCGGGCTCACCATCAAAAACGTCGAGCGCCGCGAAGATTCCCCTTGATTCGATGGCGGCCAACAGGGCCGATTGATCGACGACCTCGGCGCGGCTCGTGTTGACAAACACTGCGCCCGGCTTCATGGCTTGAAAGAATGAAGCCCCCAGCAAGCCGCGGGTTTGATCGGTGAGCGACGTGTGCACCGAGACGAAATCCGACTTGGCCGCCAGCTCTTCCAGCGACGCCGCGCGCTGCACCCCAAGGAATGCCGCGCCGTCCGGTGACAGGTAGCGGCTATAGACAACCACGTCCATGCCAAACGCCTTGGCGCGGGCGGCCACCTCCTGGCCGATGGCGCCCATCCCGACAATGCCGAGCGTGCGGCCAAACAGGCCATTGGCCTTCGAGAATTCTTTCTTGTTCCATCGCCCCTCGCGTAGCGTCGCGACGTTGTCGGGGATGTGGCGATCCGCAGCCAGCATCAGACCAAAGGCAAGTTCGGCGACGGCCTGGCTGTTTTTGCCCGGGCAGTTGGCAACGTAGATGCCGCGCTCACTGGCCGTGGCGACATCGATGGTGTTGTAGCCGGCGCCGGCCCGGATGATGAGCCCAAGCTTGGAAGCGTCGATCATTGCGGCCGTGACTTTGGTCGAGCGAACGACCAAGATCTGTGCCTCGGTTTCAGCCAAGCGATCGCGAAGCGCATCTTCCTTGAGACTCGGCTCGAACAGGACCTCCACGCCAAGACTGGCAAGGCCATCAAGCCCGATTTTTTCAAACTGATCCGCCACCAACACCTTCATGGCTGGAAAGTTTACCGCCGCCCCATGGAGCGTCCGAGGTACATTGAAGGCTCTTCGCCGGGGTGGCGGAATGGTAGACGCGGCGGTCTCAAAAACCGTTGGGCCAAAACCCGTGCGGGTTCGAGTCCCGCCCCCGGCACCAAGTTTCTGGCGCGAGCTTGAACAGATCTGCACCGCAGAGGGACAATTCGCGCAAAATGATGTTTCGTCGCCCGAGCGGATCGGGGGAGTACACTCCGGCGGCGCACCCTTCGGGGTGGGAAGGCGAATGGCCAAAAAATTCGATCCGATCAGCTATATCGAGGAAGCGTTCGTAGACCACGAAGCGAGAACGAAGCGAGGTACTCCCAGAGCCGACGCGGACCTGGACGTGGAACTGCCGTCGCTCGCGGCGTATGTTGGAGAAAACGGCGTGCGTCCCGCGTCGAAGCCAGGGGTCAAGTTCCGTCGCACGAAGATGAGCGCGCCGCGTCCGCGGCGCCATCGGGATGAGCCGGAGCAACCACCCATCGAGCCCGAGCTGCGCGGCCTATGGGAAAACCTTCCCAAGCATTTGGAGTTTCTTTTTGGCTACTTCGATGATGCGGTGACCGCCAATTATTACGATGGGTTCCGCGAGTCTCGAGAGCAGCTGGTACGGCGATTGCTCGATCCCGAGTTGACTTTGGAGGAGGTCAGTCGCCTGCTTGGCGTTTGCCCGGCCACCGTGCGGCGGTACACCAACCGCGGCTGGCTGAGCCATCATCGCACGGGGGGCGGCCAGCGGCGCTTCCGGCTCAGCGACGTCGTGCAGTTTGTCGATCGTCACGGGAGATTTCCCGAAGAGCGCGGCGATGCCTGAGTCGCGCCTGCGCGTCGCGATCTTCTCCGATTCCTTCCCGCCGATTCTCAACGGGGTCAGTGTCAGCATCGAGTCGCTGGTCGAGGAGCTGCGCCGACGCGGCCATTCCGTTCACATCTTCACCTCGGGAGCGCCGGGGTACCGCGACGCGGACCCGAACGTGTTTCGCTTTCGCTCGGTCGTGACGCCATGGGCAAAGGGCTACCCCCTTGCCGTGCCGCCGTTCTATCCGATGCTCTTCGAATTCCGAAAGCACGAATATGACATCGTGCATACGCACACCCCTTATACCGTCGGATTTGTGGGCCTGCGATGGGCGCAGTCGCATGGCATCCCGATCGTCTCGACCTATCACACGCTTTACGACCGGTATGCCCACTACGTGCCGTTCTTGCCGCGCCGCTACGCGCGCTACAAGATCGCCAAACACACGAACTACTATTACAACCGAGTCAACCAGGTCATTACGCCGACGGAGGCCTCGCTTCGCTGGCTGCAGCGTCACTCCGTGTATGCTTCGATTACTGTCATTCCGACCGGCATTGTCCGGCGGCGCATGGTCGATCGCGGGGAAGCCCGCCTGCAGCTGGGGATCGACCCGCTCCACCGGATCATGCTCTATGTCGGACGCCTCGCCGGCGAAAAAAACCTCGACACGCTCTTTTCCGCCGCGTGCCTCGTCTTCGACGCTGACCCACAGGCGCGTCTTTGGCTGGTGGGCGACGGTCCCTATCGCGACGCCTGTGCCAACATCGTGCGCTCGATGGAGATCGGCGATCGTGTCCGGCTGGTTGGCGCTGTGCCACGCAGCGATGTCGAGACCTATTACTCGGCTGCCGACGCATTTGTGTTCAGTTCCGTGACCGAGACACAGGGCTTGGTCGTCCAAGAAGCAATGCTCCACGGGTTGCCGTCGGTAGTTGTTCAGGGTGGTGGCGCTTCGGCCGCGCTCAAGGACGGCGTGACCGGCTTCATCGTGAAGAACGATCCGACAGCGATCGCCGACCGCGTGATGGACCTCTTTGAAGATGAGCGTCTGTATGCGGAAATCAGCGAAGCCGCCGCGCGCGAGGCCCGTGAGTTCACGGTCCAGGCGATGACGGATCGAACCATCGAAGTCTATCATCGGGCGATGGCCGCGGGATCGCCGTATGCGTTCGTGCCCGAAAACGTCAAAGGTTAATGAAGATGAAGGATCGCGGTTGCCCCAAGCTCGGTAGACAAACAGAAAAATGGGTCGCTATACTTGCTTGGGACGCATCCGCCCGGTCCGCGTTCGGAGGAGACTCTTGAGGAACCAAGCAATCCGTAGTTTCGCAGCGCTCACGCTTGCCGCTGTTCTGACGCTCCCAGCATGGGGGCAGTTCGATGGCCCGGCGCCGCTGGCGTGGCGCTGGTCGCAGCCGACTTCGGTATCGCCCTCGGGCTCGCCGACGGTCGAAAACGGCGTCACCTTTGTCGGGGTCGGCGGGCGCATCTATGCGCTCGAAGTCGATTCGGGCAACCAGGTCTGGCGCTATCCGGTTGGCGCGCCTCTCGAGGGGAACTTCCGGTCTGCTGTGGTGCTTTACGAGAACTTGGCCATCGCGGCCGCTGACAACAGCACGATCTATGCGGTCGACAAGAACACGGGTGAGGCGCGCTGGCAGCACCTGTCCCAGTCCGCGATCCTCGGTCAGCCGGTGCTCGTCGGTCCCTATCTGGTCTTCCTTCGGTCGGACAATACGCTGATGGCGATCAACGCCAACGACGGTACCGACGCTTGGCCCGAGCCCGTGCGCTACCAGCAGGGCATGTACCGAAACTTGGCCTCGCACGGCAACAATGTGCTCTTCTTCACCACCGATGGCGCCATCAAGGCCCTGAACATCGGCACCCGGAAAGAGGCTTGGAGCACCTCGCTGCAGTCCGTCAGCCCGGACGCGCGAATTACGGTGCTGGGTGAAACCGTCTATGTGAACTCGGGCTACTTCCTCATCGCGCTGAATGCCGTTTCTGGCCGCGGGCGATGGCAAACCCAATTCGATACGGTCTTGGCCTATGGTCCCGCCGCGGGCGCCGAGGGGATCAGCGTGGTTGACCGCGACGGTCGCGCCTACTTCACGGACCTGAACGGGCGCCGACGCACCTTCGCTTCCGGCAATCCCGCCGAGGGACAGCGCCGTACGCAGCGCAACTATGTGGAACTCGGCTCGCTGCCCAACAACTCCCCGGCCGTCATCGGAACCAAGTTCGCCTATCCCACGACCAGCGGAGCGATCATCCTGGTCGATCCGTCAACCGGAGTGATCCTGTGGAACTATGTGATCCCGCCCCAAAATCGCGCGGCCGCCGCCGCGACGTCGGCGCCGGCAGGCGGTCCGATGGGTGGCCCAGGTGGCGGACCGGGCCTCGGTTCGACGGGGGGCACCACGTCTTCGACCCAGCCCCAGGTCGTCTATCCGCCTGCCGCTGGTGACCCCGTGCTCGCCGGGTCCACGCTCCTCGTTCTGGCTCGCGACGGCAGCCTCTTGGCTTTCGACCGCGAACTCGGCGTCGACCGGACCGCGCCCAAGGTCGAGATGGTGTGGCCGCGCCCCGGAGCGCAGATCTCGGGACGACCGCCGCTGGACTTTGTCTTTGACATCTTGGACGACGCCTCAGGCCTCAACCTCAACACGCTGACCATCTCGATCGACGACAAGCCGATGGAGTACCGCATCGGACGCGACAACCGCGCCATCGTCTCGATCAGCAACGTCGGGGCCAACCGACCGCTGAGCGATGGGCGCAAGACCGTGAAGGTCCGCGTGGCCGACTGGATGGGCAACATCGCCGAAGCCGAGTACACCATCGTCATTGACAACTCCTTGCCGGTCATCCGACCTGATGCGAATCGACCCGGTGGCGCCGGTGGCGGCCCAGGGCTGGGTGGCGGTGGCGGCTTGGGTGGCGGCGGAAACTAAGGCTCTCGTCGAACTCTTTCAGCGGGATCCCGAGCTCCTGCAGCGGCTCTTGCAGCTGGAGCTTTCCCGCCGTGCGCTGAACCCGATCCTGGCCGCCGTGGCCGAGGGTCGGGATCCGCGTACGGGAATGAGCACCCCGACTCAGATCGAGAACTTCCAGAGCGCCCCGCTCGAGGGATTGCGCCGCGCCCTTGGGCATGGCGTCGAAGTCGTGGGGGTTACTGCACTGGGGTTGCCGGGCCACGTGGCCGACACGCTTCCGCCTGCCTACTTTGCATGGGGTGATCTGAAGGTGGCCCGCCTTCCGCGCGTGGCCATTGTCGGCACACGCGGCGCCTCCACCTATGGCAAGGCAGCGGCGATCAAGTTCGCGGAGGCATTCGCCCGGGCCGGGCTTTGCTTGGTCTCAGGGGGTGCGTTGGGCATAGACCGGGCGGCCCACTCGGGCGCCATCGGGGCCGGGGGCAAGACCATCGCGGTCTTGGCGTCGGGTGTGGACCAGGCAGAGCGCGACGAGTTGCTGACCAGGGTCCGTACCCATGGATTTGTGATGAGCCATTACCCCTGTGGGTCGCCGGGGCTCCAGCACCGGTTCTTGGAACGCAACGACGTGATTGCGGGGATTTCCCGCGCCGTCGTGGTCGTGGAGGCGCCCGAACGCTCAGGCGCCCTGCGAACGGCCCGGACGGCCGTCGACATGAACCTGCCGGTCTTTGTGGTGCCCGGAGACATCGGACGCACCGGATTTCGCGGGTCTCACGCCCTGATCCGTGAAGGTGCGGTGCTGGTCGATCACCCGGACCAGGTGCTGAGCGATTTGGACCTTGACGCGACACCGCTGGCTGATCCCGCGGTTGACCGAATGACCCCGCGTCAGCGCCAAATCTACGACGTGCTGGACGGCACCCCGTGGCCGCCCGAGAAGATCGCGATGGAGCTTGGGCTTGACGCCATCGAAGTCCTGACCGATCTGACCATGCTGGAAGTGGACGGACTGGTGATCCGGGACCGCGCCGGGTTTTCGAGGAAGCTGTGAGCCGTTTCATCGCGTACGCGATCGGTTCGGAGGGATGGGGGGTCTGCGAGGTTGATCCTCGGCGCCCAAGACGCGATTGGCCGCCCGTGACGGGCGTTGCCGAGCATATCGTCGCTTTCGGGTTCGTCGACCTCCACATCCACGGCGGCTATGGCATGGACTTCATGGACGCTGATCCGAAGGGGAACCGCAGGCTGCTCGAAAAGCTGCGCGGGCTCGGATATGAAACGGTGCTGCCCACCACGGTGACCGCCGGCCGGGATGACGTGCTCCGCGCTGTTGACGCTCTGCCCAACGACCCGATGGTGGCCGGCTTCCATCTGGAGGGGCCGTTCATCAGTCCGGTCTTTCCTGGCGCGCAGCCTCCGGAATGCATCGCCGCAGTCCCCGATCCGGGCGGTCCGTGGGATGAGGTCTTCGATCACCCCCTCCTTCGCGTCGTGACGCTGGCGCCAGAACTGCCGGGGGCCCTCGATTTAGTTCGCCGGTTGACGGCGCGGGGTGTGCGGGTGTCGATGGGCCATACGAACGCGACGTACGTCCAGGCCGAGGAGGGCCAGCGTGCGGGCGTTTGCCAGGCAACCCACACCTTCAACGCCATGCGGCCCCTGCATCACCGCGAACCCGGCGCCGTCGGCTTTGTGCTTTCGGACGCCGACATCGATGCGGAACTGATCGCGGACGGCGTGCACGTGCATCCTGCGGCAGCCAAGGTCCTCGCCAAGTGCGTTGGTCCAGAAAGGCTGATGGCAGTCAGCGACGCGTCGCCTGCGATGGGGCTCCCAGCCGGCTCGCAAGTTTCGCTCTGGGGCCAGGACTGCGTCGTTGGAGAGGACAGTGTCCGTCTCGCTCGCAATGGCGCGCTGGCGGGCAGCACGCGCGCTCTGGACTTTGCGCTTTCTTGGCTTTCGGAGCACATCGGCCCCGAATTCGCTGTGCGAGCGACCTCGCTCAACGCCCGTCGCGCGCTCCAATTGGACGGCGAACCGCAGAAAGTTCTAAAATTAGATTTGCGACTCCGCTTGGTTGAATCGTTCGACCAAGCTTAGAGTCCACCTATGTCCGCGATCGGCAGAATCAAGCGAGCGCTGGTCGGCAAGCCGATCGCCTCAAAGCATGCCCACCACGAACGCCTGAGGAAGCGGTACGGCCTGCCGGTATTCGCCTCGGACGCGCTCTCATCGGTGGCTTACGCCAGCGAGGAGATCCTTCATGTGCTGGTTGTGGCCGGCATCGCGGGGTTCGTGCTGCTCACGCCGATCTCGATGTCGCTGGGCGTGCTGATGTTGATCGTCGCGTTCAGCTACTACCAGACGATCCAGGCGTATCCCAAGGGTGGCGGGACCTACCTGGTTTCCACGGAGAACCTGGGCTCGATGCCGGGCCGGGTGGCGGGCGCATCGCTGCTCATCGATTACACCCTGACGGTTGCCGTGTCGATTTCGTCCGGCGTGGCGGCGGTCGTGTCGGCCTTTCCTGACCAACCCTGGCTGGCCGAAAACATGGTCCTCTTGGGATGTATCGCGGTCGCCATTGTGATGGTCATCAACTTGCGCGGCACCCGGGAAAGCGGTGTGGTCTTTGCCATTCCGACCTACACGTTCGTCGTCTCGATCCTGATCCTGATTGTTTCGGCGACCATCGCCGGATGGGGCAAGCCGGATACGCCACCGACCTTTCACCACCCCGAGGAGCCGCTCCAAGCGGTGACCCTGATCCTGGTACTACGAGCCTTTGCCGCTTCATGTACGGCACTCACGGGAACGGAGGCCATCGCCGACGGCGTTCCCGCGTTCCGCGAACCTGCCGCGAAGAACGCCGGGATGACGCTCATCATGATGGTCGTCCTGCTGCTCACGATGTTCGTCGGCATCAGCTACACGGCCCAGCACTTCGGGATCACGCCCATGGAGTCGGGGACCGACGGCTTCCAAACCGTCCTTGCCCAGATCGCCGTCAAGCAGTTCGGCGTCGGTCCGATGTTCTATCTGCTTCAGGCCGCCACCGCCCTCATTCTGGTCCTCGCGGCCAACACCGCCTTTGCTGACTTCCCGCGCCTCGCCAGTTTCTTGGCCAAGGATGGCTACCTTCCACGCCAGCTGGCATCGCTGGGCGACCGCTTGGTCTATCAAAACGGCATCATTTTGCTGGCTCTCGTTGCGATGGGCCTCATCGTGGTCTTCAAGGGCGACACCCACTCGCTGGTCCCCCTTTATGCGATGGGGGTCTTTATCAGCTTCACCTTGTCGCAGGCAGGGATGTTTGTCAAGTCCCGTCGCGAAGGGTTTCCGGCCTGGAAGGGCGGCGTGAGTCTCTTTGGAGCCATCACCACCGGCGTGGTCACCTTGATTCTGGCCGTCACGAAGTTCGAGGAAGGCGCTTGGCTCATTGTCGTTGCCTTGGCCATCTTGCTTACGGTTTTCTGGGGTATTCGCGGTCACTACAACTACCTGGCTGACGAACTGAACGTCCCGCTTGATGAGAAGATCAAGCCCTCGAAGACGACGGTGCTCCTGTTGGTACCGCGGGTTCATCGTGGGGTGATGCAGGCGCTCTCGTATGCTCAATCCCTGACCCGGGACGTCCGCGCCATCCATGTTACGCTGAACCCCGAGCAGGCCAAAAACATCAAAGACGAGTGGATGGCACATGAAATCGAGATGCCCCTCGTGATCCTGGAATCACCCTATCGCTCGTTCATCGAGCCAATCATCGAGTACGTGGACCAAACGCTGGAGGAGGAGCCCGACTCGTTTGTGACGGTGATCGTGCCTCAGGCGATCCCCAAGCACTGGTACCACAGCCTGCTCCACAATAACGTCGCCGTCCCGCTCAAACTGGCGCTTGGCGCGCGCAAGAACGTGGTCGTGACCAACGTTCGGTACTTCCTGCAATGATCGTTGAATCCTACGAAGACGTGATCATCCTCTCGGGGGCTCTGCGGCACAACGCCTGGGAGACGATTCACACGGCCATTTCGCTCACGTTGAAGCGGCACCCAACCGGCGTGATCGTCGATTGCAGCGCCATCACGGAATGCACACCCGAGGGTGCGGAAACGTTTCGCGACGCGATGGACTTTATTGACCAGCACGATGCCCGGATTCTCGTCGCCGCCGTGCCCGAACATGTTCTCGACGTGCTCAAGAGTGTTCCTGAGGTTCGCTCCCAGCTGGCGATTGCGCCGTCGGTCGAAGCGGCTCGCCAGTCGCTGGATGTGCTTGGCGTCCAAGTCGCCAAGCCGAAAGTCGAAATCCAGGAAAAGGTGATCGTGGTGTTGACGGGCGATCCGGCCGACGAAGCGGCCCTCCGCCACGCCTCCATGATCGCGGACACAGTTCGTGTCGAGGTGGACCTCGTGGTGCCGCTCATCGTGCCGCGCGACTTGCCGCTCCAGGCCGCGTTGCCCGATGATGAGGCTGAAGCCGCCGCCGCTATCGAAAAGGGCAAGGACTTTCTGCGGCGGCTGAACCTGCCTCACCGCGCCTGGATCGAACGCGGGCGCGACGTGGCCTCGACCGTTGCCGCCGTCCTCGAAGAGACCCCGGCGCTGCATGTCATCGTTCCGCTTCCGCCGTGTGACGACCGGGTGGACGACGCCGCCAAGCTGGTGAAGTCGGTCTTGGGCAAAGTCAAAGCCCCGACGCTCTTCGTGCGCTAACGCGCCGCAACGCGGTCAAAGAACCGAAACGCATCGCTCAGAGCATCGGCAACGATCATGAGGTGCTCGCTATTTTCGTACTCCTTGAACTCGCGATAGGGTTGATCTTTGAAGCCCGAGCCTAACCGCTGGGACATCGTCCGGAGCATGGGCATCTCCTGTGCGCCCACGGCCAGGAAGATCGGCGTCTCGGCATATCGGTCCGGGATGGAAGGCGCTGCCGGGGCGAAGAGCGCGATGGCCGAAACCGGCGGGTCCATCGCGGGCGCCTGCAGGCTGGCCGCACCGCCGGCCGAATGCCCCATCACGAAGACGCGCCCAACGTCCACCCCGGCCACGGTACGCAGCCAGTCCACGATGGCGGCGGGAGCATTGGGCCGGGATTGCGGCGACGCGAAGATCCAGCCGCGTCTCATCGCTTCCTTGGCGCCGAGGCCGCGCCCCAAGCTGTCCATGAACATGTGCTCATTGCCGCCCGCGCCGTGGAGCGCGATGACCACGGTGACCGGTCCAGGAGGTAGCGGGTCCGGCACGGCAAGCCGAAAGATCACGGATTGGTGGTCCGCGATGGGAAGCAGCAGCCGATCGCGGGGGGTTGTCGATGCCGCGACTTTTTCGGCGGTCTCGAGAAAGCGCCGATCATCGGTCGGCGCGTAAGCACTGATCGGGGCGCCCCGCACTTCGCGCAGGTATGCGGCCGTGCGCTGTGTCGCGCCGTGGTCGATCGCCTTGATGCGCTCGTCCACGTTTGGCGCCACAAAGAATCGCACGTTCTGGGTTGTCTCCTGATCCCCAACCTTGAGGGCCACCGCTGCGGTGCCGTCTTCACGCAGCGTCACCGGGATTGGTTCCGAGACCGCGTCCGAGACGGATACCCCGTTCACTGAGAACGCGCCATTTCCGTACGTCCGTCGCGCCACAACGTATGCGGTCTCGTTCGCATCCAGCAGGCGCGGCCACGGGATCAGCGTAATCGCATCAGTTGGACTTGGCTCCGTCGAGGCAAGCGCCGCTCGCGCCATATCCAGTGAGCGGCTCGCGTCGCCCGTGCGGTTGGCAAAGAACGCCATCACCGCGCTGCTGATCTCTGGAACGGCGGCCGCTCGTCGACCCGGGTCGCTGGTCTGCACCCAAACATCATCGAGTCGGATCAGCCGCACGGCCTGATCGAAGCGGCCCTCCGCGGCCGTTTGCATCGCTAACAGGGCGACAATGGTCGTGATCATCGCAACGTTCTACGTTGCGACAGAAGCCATTCGTAGACTTTTGGATCGGCGTAGAAGTCGGTCCAAACGTCGTGGCCCCCGTCCTTGATGACGTCGAATCGCACCGTGCCACCGGACCTTTTGACGGCTTCGACCATCCGTTCGGACTCGGGCAGCCGCACAGCTTCGTCCTTGTCGCCGTGGACGACCCACAGCGGAACGTCGGCCATATTGCGAGCCAAAGCCGGGTTGCCACCGCCGCAGATCGGGGCCGCCGCGGCAAAACGGCCAGGGAAGCGCCCGATCAAATCCCACGTCCCATAGCCGCCCATGCTCAGCCCCGTCACATACAGCCGGGATGGGTCGACGCGATGCGTGACTTGGATGGCATCGACGAGACGCGACAGCACTTCGGCGTCCCACCATTGATCAGCAGGGCACTGGGGCGATACCACGATCATGGGAATGTCCATCCCCGCGTCGATCATCTTGGCCGGGCCATGCACGCGCACCTGCCTGAGGTCGCTGCCGCGCTCGCCGGCGCCGTGGAGAAAGAGAAGCAACGGATAGGAGCGGCCCGAGGTCGCATAGTCCTTGGGCAGGTCGAGCATGTATTCGATCGAGATGGGTTTGATGTAGGCACCCTCAAACTTCATTGCCTTGCCTTGTGGGCCAGAAACCATCGCCGCCATGGCGCCAAGCGTACCGAGAATCACGCGCGAAGGTTACCTTTGGGCGCAGCTTGCGACCTCTCCGACGTCCCTATTGTTCAGAGTGTCGATGCTTGCAAAGCCGCTGCCCGTGGGGACCGTCATCGCGTGCCGTTTCGAGGTGCAGGGGTTGCTGGGCCGAGGCGGGTTTGGCGTTGTCTACAAGGTGGCGGACTTGGAGAAGGGCGGCTTCTGCGCACTCAAAGAGCTTTGCCCACCCGGAGTGGTGCGTCGGGAAGATGGAACGCTGGACCTCGACGCCCTCGGCCCCGAGGCGTCCACGTTGAGGCGCTTGATTCGCAGCGAGGCCGAGGTCCTGACCCGGCGCCGATTCCCCCACGTTTTGAGCGTCCGCGCCTTGATCGCCGACCTCGGCACGCTGTACTTTGCAACGGACTACCTGCCCGGCGCGAGGTCGCTGGACCGCTGGGTCAAGGACGACGGCGGGATGGGTGAATCCGGGGCGCTTGACGCCATCCTGCCGATTGCCGAGGCGCTGAGCGCCATCCATGCCGTGGGGCTGCTCCACCTCGATGTCAAGCCCTCGAATATCCTCGTGGACTCCAAAGGGGCGTCGTTCCTGATCGACTTCGGTTCGGCGCGCGCCTGGCCGCGATTGTCCGGCATGGCGGGTAGTGAGGACCCCTTCTGGGTGACGGAGGGCTTTGCGGCGCCGGAAGTGCTCCATCCCGACACGCGGGGCAGCCTATCGCCGACGACAGACCTCTTTGGGCTGAGCGCCACGCTGTTCTATGCCATCACCGGCTCGCCGCCGCCGGACGCAGGGCACCCGTTGCCGCTCCCCATCGGGGCATCCCCTGCCGTCCGCGAGGCCCTAAGGCTCGGGCTCCAACCGGACCCTCGGCATCGCCCTGAGTCCGTTGAAGAATGGCTCGATCTCTTGCGTGCCGGTCCCCGAGACTTTCGGGCTGATTGGCGGGCGCTGGACCAAAAGGCTGAGGCGCTGCGCAAACTTGGACCCGTCGGCAAGGGCTGCCCGCGCTGCGGGGAGCCCATGGAGCGGCCGCGCCCAAAGCCCAAGTGGACCTGCCCCGCATGCTCTTCAGGACGCCTCCATCGTCTGGACATCAACCCCCGTCGCTGCCCAGGCTGTCCTACCGGGGTGCTGCACGCAGTTCGCAACGATGGCCCGCTCGCCGTTTGTCCCGTGTGCGCCGAAGGCCAGCTCTTGGCGATCCGGAGGTTCCCAATGGGTCCGGTCCGCGCATGGCAATGCCAGGGCTGTCAAACGGAATTCCTGCGTGGCGAAGGCAATACGGTGTCGCATCAAAGTGAATCGCTGACCTGGGAAGCATGGCGCGAGAGATCGGGGCGCGGAAGCGTCATCTGGCGTTGCGATCAATGCGGATTGGACCTTGACGAGTTGAGCGACGGGTCTCGCAGGGCGCGACAGCCGGTGCAGGGCCACCGGGTCTTGCTCCCGGACGAGTGGGCAAGGGTGGCGCTGGGTCGCAGCCCGGGCTCCGGTGAAGTGGAGTGTGACGGCTGCGGCGCCGAGTATGCGCTTTCAGAAGAGTGGCTGACCCTCATCCGCCTTGGCCCGACCACTCCAAAGGATTCCGTCCGCCTTCGCGCTCGTCCGCTGTCGCTTGAGGCGATCGGCTGGCACGCGGCGGGCAAGACCAGTGGTCAGTCGGGACCGCTCTGCCCGCGCTGCCATCTTGAGTTCGACGACGACGGAGACTCCCTCATCCTGGTGCGTTCGCGAGATGCCTTGCTGCGTCAGCACATCGGGCTGCCCGCCACGCCGGACGAGTGGGCCCGCCTCAGTCGCGGACTGCCGCTTCCCGAGCATGAGCCGGACTTCTGGCGGGACTTGGACAACGAGCTGCGACGGGCTTATGCTTCGGGAGAGTTGCCACTCTATGAGGGGCGTGACGGCGACGTCCTTTGGGATGGAAGAGCCATGGTAGACCGAGAGGGGAAGCAGCGCCAGGTGACATTCAAGGTCGGTGAGGATGCCATGAGTTGGGGCACGCTGCTCAAAACAGAGCGCCGCAGCCTTGCTGACCTTCGGAAGGTCGAGGTGGATGAGGGTTGGCTGCGCTTTAGCTTTGTGGATGAAGAGGTGGAGATCCGGCCCGATCCGCTCTGGTGGGAGGTCGAGTTGAAGTCCGGTCGCCGGACCGTCGAACTGGGTGCTCACGACCTCGCTGCTGCTCTACAGGGAAAGGTGGCTTAGGCCTTCAGGGTCGGTGCTTTGGCTTGGCACGCGTCACACCGACAGCCGAGCCGATGGTTTACGAGATGCGAGGCGGCAATCGCCAGCCCGCCCAGGACCGCCAGCGCGACACCCGTGAATTCAAACCCATGGCGATGATCGTGATCGTGGCCAATGGCGAAATGCGAGATGCCCAGCATGGTGAGGCCGGCTGTCAGCACGATGGCAGGGATCACGGAGCGGTGGCGTCGCCACCCCGAGGCAATCGCGAGTGCCCCGACGACGGCGGCTACCAACATCAATCCGGCCTCGACCCACGGATGAGCCAGGACGGCAAGTCCAAACCCGCCGACTAACCCGAACGCGATGCCAGTCAGTGCGCAGTGAATGGCGCATGCCGAGCTGGCCGTCATGCCCACCTTATCCCAGTTCACGCGCCGGACTGCCATTCCAAGCCCTATTATTGCATTTTTATTGCAGAAAGTTCCCGTTTCGGCCACATCGTTCTGGCCGTTGTGGGCGCGGGCGGTATCCCAAACATTCCATTCATCCTGCAAGTCCGACACGTCCTCACACCCGCCGCCGACGACAACGAGATCGGTCCGGTTGGGTAGAACGGT
The DNA here is from genome assembly GCA_046292875.1 of Fimbriimonadaceae bacterium. Taxonomy (GTDB): domain Bacteria; phylum Armatimonadota; class Fimbriimonadia; order Fimbriimonadales; family Fimbriimonadaceae; genus JBKBQD01. The sequence goes on along the minus strand of JBKBQD010000004.1, from coordinate 79,415 downwards.
CCCTGTGAGCGAAGCGATCCGGTATGTTGACGGCCGTCAAGTTCGGGTCTGGTTCCCATCGGGCTCCATCTCGCCGCGTGTCGAGATCGAGGCAGACCGCACGGTGCTCCACGCCCGCATCCGCCGCGCGTTCCCGCTCACGGAGCCGACGCGGTATCTCAGCGTGCAGGACGGCGCCGGCCACGAAGTCTGCATGATCCGTGACCCGGAGAAAAGCGATCCTGAATCCCGCCAAGCGATCGAGCGGGCCCTGGACCGACGCTACTTCACCCCCCGGATCGGCGCGATCACGTATCTGAAGCAAGAGGCCGGCATGTGGCGGTTTCGTGTGACGACCCATCGTGGCGACGGCGAGTTCTTCGTTCGAAACTGGCGCGAGAGCGCCGTCGAAATCTCCCCGAATCGCTGGCTGATTTTTGCCGTCGACGGGCGTCGATTCGAGATTCCCGATCTGGAGACACTGGATGACAAGAGCCGCCACTTGGTCGAGCAGCTTTTTTAGGGCGCTCTATCCGAGCCGATGCGCGCTTTGCGCTCGGTTGGCAGACGCGCCGATATGCGCGATCTGTGGCGAGGAGTTCGTGCCCCGAGATGCCGAGGTCCATGGGATCGATTCGCGCATCTACCCTTCCCGCATCTACTCGATCTTTCCTTATGAAGGGCGGCCGGCGCAGGCGGTCCAGCGGCTCAAGTATCATCGCTCGACCTCGTTGGCCGAGCCGATGAGTCACCATTTGCGCGAGGCGCTGGAGCGGATGGCCCCGACTCGGTTTGACGGGATTGTCCCGGTGCCGATCTCGCCGCTGCGCCGTCGCGAGCGGGGATTCAACCAATGCGACCTCCTTTGCGAGGGCATGGATGGGCGAATCATGCGTCCCGAGTGGCTGCGGCGGGTCAAGAACACTCGGCCGCAGGCGTCGCTCTCCGTCGAAGAGCGCCACCGCAACCTGCGCGACGCCTTTCGCTGCGAGTTTGACCTGCAAGGGAAATCCGTGTTGCTGATCGATGACGTCGCCACCACCGGAGCAACCCTGCGTGCTTGCGCCGCGGCGCTGTATGAGGCGGGCGTCGCGACGCTCTGGGCGCTGACCTACTGTGGAGGACCGCGCATCGGCCGCTAACCATGCCGAGCGAGATTCAACATCGGCCGCGCTATACCGCGGTGTGGCTCGTGCTCCTGCTCATCTTTCTCATGGGCCTGCTGGGCGACTGCCTGCGGGTCGGCGAGCGCACTCGCGGGGACGACGATCCCGAGGAGATTAGCCAGCCGCTGCCAAGTGACGCCGAACCCACGGTTCGTTCATAATGTAGGGCTCCGCGCACCCGGAGGGGTCGCATAGTGGTCTAGTGCGCCGCACTCGAAATGCGGTGAGTCGCAAGGCTCCGTGGGTTCGAATCCCACCCCCTCCGCCATTGGCTAACTTGTTGCGATCCGATTCAGTTGTGGCGTCCCAAGGGCGGCGACCGTCGTTCCGCGCATAATTCCCAGGTCCCAGGCCCCAATGCGCGCCCTCACTGTCCCGAACTGGTCTTTCGGCCGCGACCGCGACTTGCTCCGCCGGTTTGCTGAATCGCTCGACGCCCATGACGTCAGGGTCCATTTCTGTGCCTCTGATCTGGACCACAATCGCACGGTCACCGCCTTTTCCGGCGCGTTCGACGACCTTGCGAACGCCATCCGCGACCTGGCCGACCTTGCGTTTGACCGCATCGACCTGACTCGCCACACGGGCGTCCATCCGCGCATCGGCGGGCTCGACGTTTGCCCTTTCGTCGCCTTCGACCCCGATGACGAACCCCACCTCATTCAGCGCGTCGAGAACTTTGCCGCAGCCTTTGCCGACCGATTTGCGATCCCGGTCTATCTCTATGAGCGGAGCGAGCGCGGACGGCACGAGGCGGATTTGCCCAGTCTCCGCCGCGGCGGATTCGGCGCGCTGGCAGGTAAAGCACTGACCCCCGACTTCGGTCCCAGCCGCGCCCACCCGCATCTTGGGGTGACCGTGATGGGGGTACGCGGGTTTCTCATTGCCATGAATGTTAACCTGCAGGGCGAGCACCTCAGCTTTGCGCGCGAGACGGCTCGGCAAATCCGTCGGCTGCGGGGCGAAGGCGACCTGCGCTTCCTCGGGGTGCGCGCGCTCGGTCTTCCATTGCCCTCGGTGGGTAAGACGCAGATCAGCATGAACGTGACCCTCCCCGACCTCACACCGGTTGATCCGATTCTCGCTTGGGTTCGCAACCGTGCCCTGGATCACGAGGTTTCTGTTGCCGAAAACGAGCTGATCGGCGTCATTCGCGAGCGTGATCTTCCGGCCGCGACGCGCCTTCGCATTGATCCCCGTCAGGTGGTGGCCCTGTGACCCACTTCGACCTCGGTTTCCTCGGCGGCGGACAGCTCGCCCGCATGAGTATCCAGGCGGCTCAGCGCATGGGCCTCTCTTGCCTGTCGCTCGATCCCGACCCCGATTCGCCGGCGGGCCAGATCGCGCCATCGGTGGTCGGCAAACTCGGCGACCCGCAAGCGGTTCGCCAGCTGTTCGATCGCTGCGACCGCGTCACTCTCGAAAATGAGTTCATCCCTGCCGAGTCCATCGAGTCCTGCCCAGACCACGTTCACAAGATGCTTCCCTCAATGGAAGTTCTTCGCGTAATCCAGGATAAGCTCGCCCAGCGTCAAGCCTTCGCGCGCTGCCGCGTCCCTTCACCCAGGGCCGAAGCGTTCACGGGTGAGATTCCCGAAGGATTCCAGTTACCCGCCATGCTCAAGGCCCGATTCGGCGGCTACGACGGTAAAGGCACCCTCACCGTTCGAACTCTCGCCGATATTGAAGCCGCTCGCCCTAGGTGGGAAGGAGGGTGGTGGCTGATCGAAGACCACGTTCCCTTTGCGCGCGAACTCGCGGTCATGGTCTATCGCACTCGAGGCGATACGGGGACATTCCCCACTGTGGAGACCGTCCATGTCAACCATGTCTGCGACCTTGTCCGGCCGTGCTTGGCCGACGCCAGCGCGATTGCCATCGCGGCGGTCGAGGCAATCGGAGGCTACGGGCTCTTTGGCGTTGAGCTGTTCGAAACCCATGGCGGCGAGATCCTTGTCAATGAAATTGCCCCCCGCCCGCACAATTCTGGACATTACACGCTCGATTGGGGTGGGGTCAGCCAGTTCGATCAGCATGTGCGCCTGGTTGCCGGACTGCCGCTGGTCAAGCCCGAGGGCTTCGATGTCGCGATGATCAACCTATTCGGGATCGAAAACGCGGGCGATTGGCGTGACGGGCTGCGTGCCGCCCTGGAAGACCCTGCCGTGCGTGTGCACTGGTACGGCAAGCGCGAACCGCGACCGGGTCGCAAGATGGGTCATATCAACGTGGTCGAGGGGCCGTTGCGCCAGCGCGCCGAGACCGCTCGCGCGCGGTTCTACCAGGCCTGGACCGCATCGGCCCGAGCGACCCACTGAATCGAGATTGGGGTGCAGAGACTCACGCGGATGCCGTCGCGCTCGAACTGATGCTCGACATAGATCGCCCGATTTCGGCCGGGGTCTCCCAGATCAATGGTCGATTGATATCCGCCAGTTGATGGCGGCGGCGACTCGCGCCGGATTGGCGTCCAGTTGACGCGTCTGAAGTCGGCCTCCATCGTTTCGGCGGCCCAAACGATCACCGCACTTGGCGTGGCCGAACTCTTCACCTCGATGGATGCACGGCCTACTTCGGTCGAGATGGTCGGCAAGGAGCGCCGTCCGGCGAGCGCCCGCGCAAATCCGGCCAAGGACCCCATGTAGCGCGGCGCATCGTCGAGGTCGTGTCCTCGGTTGGGAAGGTAGGTGATCCACGTCGGCCATGAGAGGCGGGGCAGGTAACGCTGAATGGCGTCCACGGTCCAGTACGGATCGTTGGTGCCGTTGATGATCAGCTTGGGCACGGTGATGTCCCACCGGTAGGCAAAGGGGTCGACCATTCGGGCCAGCGCCTGTCCCGCCGGCGTTTCCAGCGCTTCAATCAGTCCCGCCTCGGTGTAGTCCCGAATCATTTCGCTGGTGTCGCCGAACTGGCTGCGCATCGCTCGAATCTGGGCGGGGATGTTCAGGTTGTCATAGAGTGCGGGGGCGATTCCGATCACGCGCGGGTCCTTGAGGGCGCCGACCAGCCACGTCGTCCAGCCGCGCTTGCTGGCACCGGTGACGATAAAGCGCCGTATCGGCTCGCTTTCCCCCGCTGTCGACTCCGACAAGGCCCTCATTGCCGCCATGACCGACTTCGTCATCGGAAAGAGCAGCGGCCAGGTGTCGTCCTTGGTTTGGAGGGCCTGAACGAGGGAGTAGCCGATCAGGGCGTCTTCGCGCAGATCGTCGAAAAGCGGCTGATTGGGCACGTCGTAAAGGGTGGCCACGCGCATCCCGACCACGTCCGCCAATCGCTTGGCTTCTTGCTCGTCTCGGGGCACGCGATCGCCCGTAACAACCAGGATCGCCACGTCCGTGCGGAGGCTCACGGCTGGGCGATGGAGCGTGAGCGTGTGCTTCCAGGTGATGTCCTGCCAGGTCTGGGACCTCAGCGCGATCTCGTCGCCTTGCCGCTCCCAGGCGAAACTGTTGTCCGGCCTTTCAACGTAGTCGGCCAGTTGGCGTGGTGGCGTGAAGGCAAGGACGAGCGCAGCCACCATCAACGGTCCCATGGCTTTCGGAGCATACCGCTCGCGTTGCCGGAGAGAGCGCCCCATGGGCTGGGGTCCCTGCTGCCGAGCGCGAGATCGGAGTCACACTCCGGAAGCAAAATCCGGCCCGATGATGTGCACAAGGCTGAGCGTTGCGCGGCGAATATATTGGACGCATGAGCCGCTCATTTGCGACGACAAAACACATTTCGGGTAATGTCCGATTCTCATCGCGCCTTGACACCCGACGACGAGTGTGAGAAACTTATCGTCTAGCGTTGACCTGCGAAGAGGAGGGAACGAGGGAGACATGTTGAAGTCGAAAACTTGGCTGATGGCCATGGGGGTTGCCGTCGGCGTCTTTGCCGCAAGCAATTCCGCGAGCGCATTTGTGCTCGATACGCGCATCTTGATCGACCGCGTCGCGAACAGCCCGACGCTTACCGTCAAGTATTCGGGCGCCAACGCCCGCACCGTCGAACTCCGCGTGAACGGCGTCAGCTACGCCACGCGCACCGTTGATGCCAACCGAGACAACGGCGAGACCACGTTCAACGTGATCATGTCCGAACTCAAGGAAGGCGCGAACGACATCGAAGTCGTGCTCTATGACGCCAACGGCCGACGCATCTCCAGCGAGCGCGGTCAAATCGTTACGGAGCAGGGCATCGCGTCGCCTATTTCCATCGAAGCGCCCAAGAGCGGCGCCGAAGTGCGCGGCCCGGTCGAAATCAATCTCGGTTTCAACCGCCGCATGAGCAACATCTACGTGAGCTTCTTCATCAATAACGACCTGAAGCTTACGCGGAACTTTGCGCCCTACACCTATATCTGGGACACGACGCTCTATCCGAACGGATGGCACGAGCTTGAGGCCTGGGTCGTCGACGAGACCAGCTCGACCTACAAGACCAAGAAGGTTCGCGTTTTCGTCAACAACCCCGGCGGCCGAACCAACCGCGTTGATCCGACCACCACGCCTGTCGTGGATCCGGTTGTCAAGCCCGAGCCCAAGCCGAAACCCGTCCTGACAGAGACGCCGAATCCCGTGCGTCCGTCGGTCGGCTCTGGCGCTGGCGCCCAGGCCATCACGGCGCCCGCCAGTGCAGCCAGCGGACCCAAGAACATGGCCCCGACTGGCACTCGCGTCGCCACGCAGATCCCTGTTCAGGCCACCGAAGTCACCAACGTGACGTCGAGCCTCGGCACGGCGCTGATCGCCGTCACCACCGGAACGCGACTTCCCGACATGGCTTCGTTCGCCATCACGCTGAATGCCAAGCCCGTCAAGTTCGATGTCAACCCGCGCGTGACCAACGGCGTGCCCCTGACCCCATTCCGTCACCTCCTTGAGGCGGCGGGCGGTGAAGTCAACTGGTCGCACCTGGAGAAGATCGCCACGGCGACCCACGACGGCCGCACGATCTGGATCAAGATCGGCGACAGCACCGCCAAGATCAACGACCTGCCGGTCAACATGGAGATGACGCCGTTCATTGAGCGAAGTCGAACCGTGGTGCCGCTGTCGTTCATCCGCGAGGCGCTCGACGTCGAAATCGACTTCGACCCCAAGACCGGCCACGTGCTGATCACATCGGCCAAGTCCAAGCCGAAGAACTAACTCCGGCACATCACACCCCGCTCAAACGACGCAGCGGCTCCCCTGCCATCTGGCTGGGGAGCCGCTCGTTGCTTTTCAGTACCGAAGAATCGCCCGAATCGGCACGTCGCCCAGCAGCTCGTCCTCGACGAACCGCACTTCGCCGCCGGTCTCCAGCACGCGGTGGACGATCCATTCCACCGCGTCGTCGGCGTCGCGCATCGTCTCCGGGGTGTCGATCAGCTGCATCGATCCCGTGGCTGGGTCCCACCGGCCAGCCTGCTGATACTCCATGGCGCACACCAGCGTGTCGATCCGCCCTTGATCCGCCAGCGGCGCCAGGCTCTGGATGCCGGATTCGTATCGCTGCGCCGACTGAGCTTGCGAGAGACTCTCGACCAGCGCCATGGACATCTCGCGCCGTCGCGCCCGGACCTGTTCCCACACCTTCTTGCCGAGGTCGGCCAGGTTGTCGCCGATAAAGTTGCCCCGCATCGCGGCCAGTAGCTCCACCCGGTGCGGCATCTGGCCCTCGGCTGCCGAGAGCACCTCGGGCGTGCCCGTGATCACCAGCTTCGGCGACAGGTCCTCCATCGCGGCAAATTTGTCCAGAGAGTCCTTGACAAAGCGCCGACGTGACTCGTCCACTGCAGCGGTGGCGTTCACTCCCGGGCCACTTGGGACCTTCGAGCCTGCGCCAGCGGCCGCATTCTGGTTCGGGAAGCCGCCATGCCGCACCTCGGCCAGGTCCTCGCGCATCCCCTCATAGAGTCGCGCCTCATCCAGCGACATCACCAGCACCGAATACGGCTCGGCGCGTCGCTCGGCTCGCAAAATTGCCCTGAGCGAAAACTTGTCATCGACGTTGACCGACTCGGGCAGGTGGAACCGCGTCTTGAGCACGATGTCCAGCGCGTCGCTTGCAAAGATGGCAAGCCCCTCATAGTTGCGGTTGTGGTCCACGGATTCGGCCGCGGTCTCAAGGTTGCGCATCGCTTGGGCCGACGGTCGCTTGCCAATCTCCTGCTCCATCCGGCGCTTGGCCTCGGTGACCAGATTCTTGAGCCGCACCGGATCCTGGGCGTTGTCGGGCATCGTCCGCGCCGTGGGCATGGTGAGCGTGATGCAGGGATACCCCTCATGAAGGGCAAGCTCCTGCCGCAGTTCCTGAAGACTCTTCAGCCAGTCCATTCGGGTGAGTGTACTTCGGGTCGAGGTTGCACAGAATCTCTCGGCATTCATCCGCATAGATGCAAGCGAACACCTTGCGTCGATGGAGATTGATGGCGGGTTACGGTTGGCATATTCTCAAGTTCAAATAGGTCAATTAATCACCTTAGAAACCGAACGTGACGTTGCATATGAAAAATGGAGTACAGTGGGAGTGGGGACTATCTCCGAGTGAGATTGTCAGACCTCGCAAAGACAGTGTTGCGCCCTATTGACCGTCTGAACGTGCCAGAGCGCTCACCGAGGCCATGATGTCCCCAAAGCTGTTTGCGTCGATAGCGAGCAAGTTTCCGGAATGGCGACTTCCGTCAGACCTAACACTTTCAGCTATTTTGGAACGCGACGAGGGGATTCAGCCAAAAGGAGTGAAGAACCTTATCACCGAGCTGCGCGACAGCGTGGAGTTCTTGAATGATGAGACGATGCGAAGCCAGACCGGTCGGTCAGAGATACCAACTGAGGGATCGGGCATCTGCGCCGGAGCCGACACTGTTCCTGAATCGAACATGGTGGCGCCGCATCATTCAAGAATTGATTCGCAACTGTATCCAATGCCTGGCGGTAATGCTTATGTTAGTCTGCCAAAGGCGATGAGCAGAGAGCGAAGCGCTGGATTGAGCGAGTCATTATTCCCGCGATCGAGTTAGCCGGTGATCTGGAGACACAGGATTGAAGCGCAGGGAGTTAGAGCGCCATCTCCGGAGTCATCAAGCAAGGTTAGTACGCCATGGCAGCCGTCACGATATCTGGGAGAACTCGGACGGAGAAAAAGAGAGCCAAATTCCGCGGCATCAGATGCTCAAGAAAAACGTAGCTCGTCGTATCTGTGACGACCTAGGAGTACCTCGGCACCCTAGCCTCTAGCCTTAGATTGCAACGGCGATTTGCTCAACGACAGCGCCACGCAAGGCAAGTGCCTTTTCACGACGGTAGCTCAGCAACTCCTGCAAGGCTTCCAGCACCATTTCCCGCGCCTCCTCAAGCGATTCGCCCTGCGAGTTCACACCCGGGATCTCTGCGACATAGGCGCTGTATCCTCCCTCTTCCTCTCTTTCAAAGACGAGTGTGACGGTTTGCATCGCTAATTAGTATACGAATCTCACCAATTTCAGGTTCTGGCTCCAGGTAAGGCGCGTTGCCAGATGTATCGGATCTGTTTGAACGTATCGAACATCGGGTAGCGTGCGCACATGGAGCCCACCTGCTCTCTCGGCGCATTTTCGATCAGCCTTGCCGTCAAAGACATCCATGCCTCCCAGGCGTTCTATGAGAAGCTCGGCTTCACTGTTTTTCATGGCGATGCCGCCCAGAACTGGCTGATCATGAAGAACGGCGACTGCGTCATCGGGCTTTTCCAGGGGATGTTCGATAAGAACATGCTGACCTTCAATCCTGGGTGGAATCACAACGCCGAGAACCTGCCCACGTTCACCGACGTCCGCGACTGGCAGCGACAGCTCCGCGAGCAGGGCATCGCCTTCGACGCCGAAGCCGACGAGACCACCACCGGCCCGGCCCACTTCATGATCACCGACCCCGACGGCAACCCCATCCTCGTCGACCAGCACCGCTGACCGCACGAGCCCTTATTTTCACAAACGGCCGTTTGTGAGAATAAGCGGCAGCGCTATTTGCAGATACGCAAATAAACCCACTCAGCGGCGCAGTATGAAGAGCGCACGGACCCCGGAGGCTTGGTCAATCAGTTCCACCCGGTCGCCGGACCCGGGCTGGTCCCAACGCTTGCCCAGCCAGCCGTCCGCTTTGAGGGCCTTGAGTTGCGCAGTCACCGCGGCGGAATCGAAGACTCGCTCGCCGGTTGCGGCTTCATAGCGAAGCAGATTTTCCAACAACAGGTGAGCAAACCGCCCCTCGCAGGCCACCTTTCCGTCGGTGCGGATCCAGCGAGCCACGGCGGCACTGGCCATCCTTTTGGCGTCCGCCAAGTATTCCGGCTCGCCGGTCAGTTCGTGAAGTTCCACCGCCGAGCGCAGCATCAGGGCCGTGTTGTACGACCACTTGGTCTTTTCGATCCGGCCGTCGAGGGCGATGTTGTCCCAGTAGAGGCCGTCCTCAGGGTCCTGCAGTCGGCTCTTGGTCCAGGCATAGAGCCTCCGGGCTCGCTCGAGATACTCGGGATTGCGATTGACCCGGTACATGGCCAGACATGCCGCTGCCGCAGGTCCGTTGCTACAGGTGTTCTTGCTGGCCTTTTCGGTCTCTTTCCAGTAGATGCCACCGCCCAGCTTGTCGTCCTCGCCGCTCAGGACGTAGCGCAAGCTCCGCTCGGCCCAGGTGTTCCATTGCGGCTCGTTCAGCGCCTCGGCCGCCTCGATCAGCGCCATGACCATCCAGGCATTATCGTCGTAATAGCGGTCCACCGGTTTGGGGGCGGGCAGCACGTCAAAGCCGGGCACCGGGCCCTCCTCGTTCCAATAGGTCGTGACCGTGCGCAGATAGGCCCGCAGCCGCTCGGCCCACTTCGGGTCTTCCTTGGCGGCAGGGGTGAGAGCGGTGAGCATCACACCGACGCCCCAGTTGAAAGCAAGCTGCCCACTGCGCTTGTCGCCCTCGATGTAATCGACATAGCCCGACCGTTCCGGGTCCCAGAACGCGATGTCGACTTCCGAGAGGAATGCGCAAGGTTGCAAATAGGCTGCCAGAAGGCCAAGCACCGGAACCATCGTCTTAACCCTTTTGGGGTGCCCAGGGTGGGACTCGAACCCACACGGCCTTTCGGCCAAGGGATTTTAAGTCCCCTGCGTCTACCATTTCGCCACCCGGGCGGGCAAGCCAAAGTGTACCGAGACCGCGCCCTGGCAGGATTCCTCCACCCCAAGTGGCGAACTAGGACCGCATGGCGAATCTCCGTCCGGCGGCTATCGCCCTTTCGCTCCTCACCGTTGTCGCCTTGGCCCCAATCGTCCAGGCCCAGCAAGTCCCCGAAGAGGCTTACGCCAATCTCAAATGGCGACTCATCGGGCCCTTTCGCGGCGGGCGCTCCCTCGCGGTCTCTGGCTCGGTTCAGCGTCCTGATGAGTATTACTTTGGGGCTACGGGTGGCGGGCTTTGGAAGACGACGGACGCGGGCCAAACCTGGAACTGTGTCACCGACGGTTTTCTGAACACGTCGTCGGTTGGGGCCGTGGCCGTTGCCCCGTCGAACCCTGACGTGATCTACATCGGCATGGGAGAGAAGGATATTCGCGGCGACATCGCCGAAGGGGACGGGGTCTACAAGTCCACCGACGGTGGCAAAACCTGGACCCACATGGGCCTCGCCGACACGCGCACCATCGCCCGCATCATCGTCCACCCCACGAACCCAGACGTGGTTTATGTCGGCGCACTCGGCCACATCTTTGGGCACAACGAAGAGCGCGGTCTTTACAAGTCCGTCGACGGTGGCAAGTCTTGGAATAAAGTGCTGTATGTCAGCGATCGTGCGGGTGTTGTGGACGTCGAATTCGAGCCGGGCAATCCCGATGTGCTCTATGCCGCAACCTGGGAATGCAGTCGCTCGCCGTGGTCGATGAACAGCGGCGGACCGGGCAGCAAGTTCTTCAAATCGGCCGACTCAGGCCGCACCTGGACCGAGATCACGCGGAGTCCGGGCCTCCCCAAAGGCCTTATTGGCAAGATCGGCGTGGATATCTCGCCGGCTGACCCAAACCGCGTTTATGCGATCATCGAGGCCGAGGACGGCGGCGTCTTCCGTTCTGACGACCGCGGCCAGACCTGGGAACTGGTGAGCAACAACCGCAACTTTCGCCAGCGGGCCTGGTACTACACCCACGTCGTCGCCGACACCAAAGACAAGGACACGCTTTACATTCTCAACGTCCAGATGTTCCGCTCCACCGACGGCGGCCGGACCTATCAGACCATCTCTACCCCGCACGCCGACCACCACGACCTCTGGATCGCGCCGGACAATCCGGACCGCATGATTGTCGCGAACGACGGCGGCGGCGCCGTGAGCGTGACCCGTGGACGCAATTGGACGGCCCAAAACTTCCCGACCGCCCAGATCTATCACGTCTCGACCGACAACGACTTCCCCTACCGCCTTCTCGGCGCCCAGCAAGATAGCACGACCATCCGCATTCCGAGCCGCACCTTTGGCGCAGGGATCGGCAGCGCGGATTGGACCAGCACGGCGGGCGGCGAGAGCGGCTATGTCGCGGCGAAGCCCGATGACCCGGACGTGGTCTTCGGCGGCTCATATGGCGGCTTGCTCACAATGCGCAATCACCGCACCAACCAGTCGCGCAACGTGAGCCCGTGGCCAGACAACCCAATGGGCAGCGGCGCAGTCGACCTGGTGCAGCGCTTCCAGTGGACGTTCCCGATCGTTTTCTCGCCCCACGACCCGAACGTGCTCTACACCTGCTCCCAATATGTGCTGAAGTCCTACAACGGTGGTGAAACGTGGATGAAGATTTCACCCGACCTGTCGCGCAATGACCCGGCGACCATGGGGCCCTCTGGCGGCGACATCACGAAGGACAACACCAGTGTCGAGTACTACGGCACGGTGTTTACACTGGCAGAATCGCCGATCGTGCCTGGTCTGATGTGGGCCGGATCCGATGATGGACTGATCCACGTCGGCCGCGGCGGTGGCGGGCTCTGGGAGAACGTGACCCCCCGCGACATGCCCGAGTGGGGGCGGTGCAGCATGGTGGACCCATCGCCGCACGATCCCGCCGTCGCCTATATGGCCGTGAACAACTATCAGAACAACGACCTCAAACCCTACATCTTTCGCACGCGAAACTACGGCAAGTCATGGCAAAACGTGGTCAAGGGCATCCCAGAGGGCGCGTTCCTGCGAGCCGTGCGCGAGGACCCAGTGGTGCGTGGCCTGCTCTATGCGGGCACGGAACTGGGCGTGTACGTGAGCTTTGATGACGGGGAGCACTGGCAGCCCCTGCAGATGAACCTGCCCATTTCTCCGGTGCACGACCTGGCGGTGAAGGAGGGCGACCTCTGCGTTGCGACCCATGGGCGCTCATTCTGGATCCTCGACGACCTCAGTCCCATTCGGCAACTGGCCTACGGGGTGGCTCTGGACAAGTCGCACCTGTTCAAGCCTGCTGATGCGTACCGCGTACGCTTTGGCGGGGGTGGACCGGGAGGCGGCGGGGGGCGTCGTCCCGGTGGCATTGCCGCCGCGGAGCCGATGGCCGAGAACCCCCTTTCCGGTTTCGTGGTCAACTACTGGCTGCCGGGCGGTTCCCAGAGCGTGCGTCTTGAACTGGTCGATCCGTTCGGGAGCGTTGTGGCGACCCAGAGCCCGCAGGGACGCGATCGTGGACTCTATCGCACCTCGCTTTGGCCCAGCTATCCCAGTTATCGCCGCTTCCCGGGCATGATTTTCTGGTCCGGCGGCGGCGCGATCCAGGGGCCGGCCGGGCTCTACACCGTGCGCCTCACCGTCGACGGGGTGACCCAGTCGCAGACGGCTCGCTTTCTGCCTGACCCGCGCAGCGGCGCGACCGAGGCGGACTTGGTCGAGCAGTTCCGCTTTGCCACCCAGATTCGCGACCGCGTTTCCGAGGCGAATGACGCCGTCGTCATCATCCGCGATCTGCGAACCAAGCTGGCCGCAGCGATGGAGGGTGTCGATGACCGGGCGCTGCGGGGCCGGGTTGACCAGTTCAACGAGGCGCTCAGCGTGATCGAGAATGCGATCTATCAGACTCGGCTCCAATCCGGTCAAGACCCGCTGAACTACCCGATCAAGCTCAACAACAAGCTGGCGGCGCTCCTGGGAGTGGTGGCGGGCGGCAACTACCGGCCGACGCATCAGTCGTACGAGGTCTATGCCATGCTGTCGGGGCAGCTGCAGGTCCAGTTGGACGCGCTGGCCGAGCGCCTGCGGGTGGACCTGCCGGTGATCAATGCAGGGCTGCGGTCGAAGGGCAAAGATGCCGTGGTTCCGGTCGACCCGACGCGGTCAGCGGGCGGGCCGGCAGGGGGCGATGACGGAGACGATGACTTTTCGGAGTGGTCGTCTCCGCTAGCTCTGCGCCGTGCAGCCTGACGCTTAGTTCAACCGGAAAGTCACCACGACAGCCCGATGGTCCGAGGGCCATGGGTCGATCGCAATGTCGGTGACGGGTCCCTTTTCGGCCACGACCTCGGCCGCCGTCGGCGTGAGCGCGCCACGGTAGATCACGAAGTCGATGCGATCCATCACGTCATCCGGCTCAAGATTGGGTACGGGGTAGCCGGGGCTCCAGGTGAAGCCCGGTTTGGCTTTGGGGTCGGGATGGACCACGCGAAAGCCATCCTTGAATCCCGCTTCTTCGGCCATCAGGGTCACGGGCCAGCGCATCGTGATGCCGAAATTGCGCTCCTTGGTGGCCTCGATCCAATCGAGGTGGGACGGCGTGTTGAAGTCGCCCGTCAAGACGACCGGCAGGTCCCTGTCGGGGCGCGCGGCCAAGTCGTCAAGGATGCGCTTCATCTGGCGGATGCGGCCCGAGGTTTCGTCGACCTTCACCAGCGCGTCGTGGGTCGTGGCCTTGCCGTCGCGAACCTCGTACGGCCCATAGGGGTAGGGGTTCAGGTGATCGTTCAGGAAGAGGATCAGACGCCCATCGGGCAGCTTGAGCTTCACCCCACCCCAGCGATTGTCGCCGCCAAACTTCCAGTCCTCGACGATCTCATAGCGCGTCACGACGCTGGCCTTGTCGCTGTAGTTCCACTTCAGTCCCTCGGCGATCTTGGCCAGGCTTTCGGCGGGTTCCTGAATGCCGACAATGTCGGCTTTCGCCGTTTCAATCACTTTCACGGTTTGTTCGAGCGGCTGGTACTGGGTGCCCCCGATCCAAATGTTGAACGTCATGGCACGGAACTCGATGGCCGGCGGCTCGATCATCGCCGCGAGAAGGACGCTGAGCATGGTCCAATTGTAGTCTGCGGCGGGTTTAAGGCCCGGTTAACGCAGGGCGGCATTCCTTCTCGTCGGCTCGACATTAGCCGGTTCACGGGTCCCCAGCCCTGTAAGCTCCGCCTACTCCTGGGGCAGATAAGCGAGGGTGTCCACCACGCGGACGCCGGGCATGGAGCGCAGGTACTGGGCGACGTTCGGTACGTGGCCCGCGCCGATGATGACGAACACGCGCTCGCCAGGCTTGGCGAGTCGCGCGATGTTCACCGCGATCTTGAGGTTGCGCTTGTGCCAGTCGCCCACCACATCGGCCCCGGCCCAGTCGTCGGGCGAGCTCATCTGGGCGAGTTCCAGATAGAGTTGGTCGCTTCGGTGCAGCGTGGCCGGGTCGTTCTGCAGACGAAGCGTGGCGGCCAAAGAGCGCGATTCGATGGCATCGGAACCCAGGACCGGCTCGATCTCTTTCTGGATGCGCTCCTTAATTTCTTGCATGAAGTTCGGGCGGCCATTTTTGGCGGCCCATGCCACGATGCGGCCGAAGTCCATGTCTTGCTTGAAGTCGATGCCGTGGACCTGGCGAAGGCCCAGGCGACGGGCTAGGCGCAGTCCTATCTGGTCGCGCTCGTCGGGACCGAGGGTGTATTCATCGGCATAGAGCTGGGTCAAACGATCGTTGAACGCCATGACGGACGGCTCCGCCTCGATGGCGACGGCGGTGGGCTTGAATGCCGCAAGCGCATCGACGACGGCGGCGATTTCGGTCTGGCGACGCTCGCTTAGCGGGTCTTTCATGCTGGGGTTGAAGAGATCGTGTGTCGGGTTGTGGAAGTGGAAGGTCCCAAGGATGAGAACTTGAGCCTGATCGGCGGGCAGGGAAAGTCCCGTAAGCGTGAGCGCAAGCGGCAGAAAGTTCATGTGGGGCCGTACGGTCAAGGGCGACGCATGGTTGCTACGGACAGAACGATGGTCCCGCGCCCGGCGTCAGGTATTCTCGCAAGCGCCGTCGGGATGTGGCTCAGCTTGGTAGAGCGCTCCTTTCGGGTGGGAGAGGTCGGCAGTTCGAATCTGCCCATCCCGACCAGCGATTGTCTCCCCGCCCTTTCCTCCGTTTTTGGCCACAATCTAGGCGGATTTCATGGATCTTGACTTTCGCGCAACGGTTCTTCGCGCGGTTGACGAGGCACCGGTCGTCGACATGCACACCCACCTGTATCCCCCGTCCTTTGGAGACCTGCTCCTTTCGGGCGTCGACGAGTTGCTGACGTACCATTACTTGATCGCCGAGACAGCGCGGGTTTCGCCGCTGGGCGACGCCGGTCTGACGGCGCTCAGCCAGCGGGAGCAGGCCGACGAGGTGTGGCAGCGGCTGTTTGTTGACCGGTCCCCCATCTCGGAGGCGGCAATGGGCGTGGTGATGACGCTGCAGATGCTGGGTCTGGACCCCAACGCTCCGCTCGAAGAGATCCGAAATCAGTGGGGCCGCATTCCGCGCGAGGAGCGCGTGGACCGGGTATTTCAGGCGGCGCGTCTGGTCGAGGTCGTCATGACCAATGACCCCTTTGATGACGCCGAACGGCCCTATTGGCTGAACCGCACGCCCTTCGATCCCCGATTTCGCGCTGCGCTGCGTATTGACCCGCTGCTCAACGAGCCTGTGCGTGCCGAAGCCGCGCTGCGCGAGCAGGGCTACGGCTTTTCGACGAGCGAGATTTTGCGATTCCTCGACGACTGGGTGGACCGAATGGCGCCCCTGTACATGGCGGTCTCGCTCCCGCCGGATTTTGCATTTCCCGAGGATTCACATCGGGCGCGCACCATCGCCAACTGCGTCGTGCCAACTGCGGTCAAGCACGGGATCCCCTTCGCAATGATGATCGGCGTGCGGCGACAGGTGAACCCACGGCTCGGCCTGGCCGGGGACGGCGTGGGCAGAGCCGACCTGGCGTCGCTCACCAACCTTTGCGACTCCTTTCCCGAAGCGCGGTTCTTCTGCACGGTCCTAAGCAATGAGAACCAACAGGAACTGAACGTGGCGGCGCGCAAGTTCGGCAACCTGATGCCGTTCGGCTGCTGGTGGTTTGTGAACAACCCGACCCTCGTGGACGAAATCACGCGGCTGCGCATCGACATGCTGGGATTGAGCTTCATCCCCCAGCATTCCGACGCGCGGGTGCTGGAGCAGGTGGTCTACAAGTGGCGGCGAAGCAAGGACCTGGTCGGTCAGGCACTCGCAGATGCCTACGAGGGCCTCGCTGCTGCGGGGCGGGTCGCGACTGAGGCGGAAATTCGTCGCGATGTCGAGCGGCTGTTCTCCCGGAACTTTGAAGAGTTCGTGAGGGGCGCGGCGTAGAATCAACGCGATGACGAGCGCCGCGAAAGGGTGGCCGGAGGGCTACTTCCGCACCCAAGCGCTGGAGTTTGGCGGGCGGCTGTGGGAGTGGCTCGGATTTCGAAGCATGGACCGGCTGTTCGTGCGGCTCTTTGGGGGCACTCCATCACCGCGCATTGGCGACCCGACGGCGACGCTGCCCGAGAACGTCGCGCTGGAGACCATCGTGCGAACCCGGTACTACGAGCTGGTTCACCTCACCAGCATCGTGGTCTACATCCCCTTTGTCGCGATGATTGCGTGGATCGGGTCGACAGGCTGGACGGTTGCCGCGGTCGCCTGTCTCATGCTGAATCTGCTTCAGCTGCCGATGGAGCGGTATCGCCGGCAGTCCGCCCTGGCGGCGCGCTGGACCGAGCCGGTGCAGGACAGGATCGAAGATGAGCCGACCTCGGCCCCTGCGGTTGGCTTTCCTTTTCGACCGACCCGGTTCGAGACCGATGGATTCTTCCGCTGGACCGGGGCGACGCTCTTCGCTGGATACGTGCGCTGGCTGTCGCGCCATGCCGAGGGGCCTTACTCGGGGGTGTCTGGCCCGACGAGCGCGATCTCCGGCAAAGGCTCGACGGTGGCGCAATTGGTTCGGTTTGAGGGTCAGACTCGCATGGCCGAGAGCGTGCATTTGGCGGCGTTCTTTTTGCACCTGCCGTTTTTCATTTGGATGATCGTGATCGGGTTCTGGCCCGGCGTGGTCTACGTGGGGTTCATGCTGTGGCTGGACGAGTCGTGCGCCATGCTGCAGCGGCGGCACCGGGCCCGACTGCTGCGCTCAATCGAGATCGTCCTCGCACGGCGATCGCGGCGGCGTCCTGTGGCCGAGGGCTAAGGCGCGCCGAGTCCGGCGGGGGGGCGAGTGCGGGTCAGGAAACCAGCCAGGGCGACGACCGTGATCGCATACGGCAGCGCCGACCACACCTGGTAGGGGACTTGAACTCCCAGCACGTCCGTCCCCTGCAGCTGAATCTGCAAAGCGTCAAAGAAGCCGAATAGCAGCGCGGCCACCATGGCGGGGATCGGACGCCACCCGCCCAGAATCAGCGCGGCCAGCGCGATGTAGCCGGCGCCGGCGGTCATGTTGTTCACGAACCCCTGCGCGTTGGAGGCGATCAGCGCCCCGGCCAAGCCGCAGAACACCCCGGTGAGCGATTGGCCAAAGTAGCGCACCCGCTCGGGGATGACGCCCATCTGGCGGGCCTTGTCCGGATCGGCCCCAACGGCGACCGCCCGCAACCCCATGCGGGTACGGGCTGTGGCCCAGGCCAGCAGGGCGGGCAATACAAACGCGGCGATATAGAACGGCATGAGTGGGGTCCACGGCATGGCCATGTCGCCGCCACGTTCGGTGTTCAGCCGGTCGGCGACGTTGGTGCCGCCAAGGGCGAGCAGGTTGATCGCCATGCCGCTGACGATCTGGTCCACGCGATAGGCCTGGGTCAGCAGCGCATGAGTCAGGCTGAGCAACACGGCCACTGCGATTCCCGCCGCGACGCCGAGGGCGGGGTTCCCGCTGCGAGAAGCCACCAGGGCCGTGGCGCAGGCCGAGCCGAGCATCATGCCTTCCAGGCCGATATTGATGATGCCCACGCGCTCGCCCGTATAGCCGCCCATGGCAGCGAGAATCAGCTTCGCGCTCAGCGCCAGCGTATTGCCCAAAAGCACCACGACGAAGCCGTCACCCATGGCGTGCCTCCTGCCGATAGCGAATCACGCCGACGATGACGACCAGCAGGCCAAGAATCACGGTGCCGATGCCCTTGGGCACGCCCAACACCTGGATCGACGTCGTGCCCTTGGCCAAAGCGCCGAAGACGAACGCCGCCGGACCAAGGCCCGCGGCGGACGGCCCCGCCAGCAAGGCGACTCCGAGCGAGTCGAAGCCATAGCCCGGCGACATCCCTTCGAAAAAGCGACCTTCAAACGCCAGCACCTGCAGGGAGCCTGCGAGGCCCGCGACACCTCCGGAAACGCACATCGCACCCATCACCGTACGGCGGCGCTCCACTCCGGCGGGATCAGCGGCAGTAGGGTTTGCCCCGACGAGACGCAGTTCGAACCCGGCGACCGTTCGGCTCAGCCACCAGGCCGCACCGAACGTGGCCAGCAAGCCCAGGACGAGTGCCCACGAAACGCTCAAGCCGCCGACCGAGATCGCTGCCCCCATCATCCCCGAGGCATCGATGTCGGCGGTAGTGTTGTTCATGGTGTCTGGCGCCTTCAGCGGTCCGGCGATCAGCGCGGTGGTGAGCAGCAGCGCGATGTTGTTCATCATGATCGTGGTGATCACCTCGTGACCGCCGCGATAGGCCTTGATCCACGCCGCCGGAAAAGCCCACAGCGCACCGCCCAACACCCCCACGAGGACGGCAACCAACGATCCAAGCGGACCTCCAATGGCGAGGGCGACCACGGTGCCCGCAAGAGCGCCTGTCAGCAATTGCCCCTCGACGCCGATGTTGAACAGGCCCGCCTTCAGGGCAATAAACACGGCAAGGCCGCCGATGAGCAGCGGCGTCATTTCGCGCAGCGTGGCGGTCCACGCCCGGTCCGAGCCAAACGCGCCGCGAATCAAGCCCTGGAGGACCTCCGCCGGGCTCCGACCAGCCGCCTCGATCACACCGACCACCAGGAGAGCTGCGATCACCACAAGGACCGCCACCCGCCCGTTCATGTCGCGCCCACCATCAGCCGGCCAATGTGGTCACGGTCGCGAGCCGCTTCACCGCTTGGCTCGATCAGTAGTCCTTCGAACATCACGACCACGCGATCGCATTCGTTCAGCAGCTCGTCAAGGTCGAATCCAATCACCAGACCGGCCGCGCCATCGCGACAGGCATCCCGCAATCCGGCGTACACGGCGGAAGTGGCGTCGATATCGAGCCCACGGGCCGGCTGGAACGCCAGCAAGAGACGTGGTTCAATGGCCAGCGCGCGCCCAGCAACCAGTCGCTGCTGATTGCCGCCAGAGAGCCCCCCGATGGCCATTCGGGCATCGGCGAAGCGCGTGCCAAAGCGCGCCAACGCCTGGTCGGCGACGTGTTGCATCCCCGTGCGGCTCAGCCGCCCCTGGACGTTGACCGGTGCAAGCCGTTGCAGGCCGAGACATGCGTTGTCGACCAACGACCACGATTCCACGACGCCCTGCGCGTGGCGATCTTCCGGGATGACCCGCATCCCCGCACGAATCCGGGCGCGAATCGACATGGTTCCGAGAGCGGCTCCGTCCAGCCGCAAGTCGCCGGAGCGGGCGCGACGTGTGCCCACCAGCGTTTGGAAGAGCTCACGCTGGCCGCTGCCGTCCACACCGGCGATGCCGACAAGTTCACCCGGGAGCAGTCGAAGGGATGCCCGACTCACGGCCAAATCGCCGCGATCCCCCAGAATGTCCAGGTCGCGAACTTCCAGGCGCGGGGTCATGGATGGGTCGATTATCGGGGCGTCAAACTGCGTTGCCTCAACGGAATGGCCAACGATCAGCTCAGCCAGCTCGCGGTCCGTGATGGACGCCACGGGACGGCTGGCTACCTCGCGGCCTTGGCGCAACACGGTGACGTGGTCGGCAAAGACCATGACCTCGGGAAGTCGGTGGGTGACCAAGATCACGGTCGCCCCTTCCTTGACGAGGTTCCGCAAGACCTTGAACAACTCGACGCCGTCGGACGGCGAAAGCATCGCGGTCGGCTCGTCGAGGATGAGAATGCGGCAGTCGCGCCAGAGCAGTTTGAGGATCTCGAGTTTCTGACAGTCGGAGGGCCCAAGGCCCTCGGCAGGGCGCCGCCAGTCGAAGGCGAATCCCATGCGGTCGGCAAGGACTTGAGCGCGCTTCTCGGCTTGGGCCAGTGGCATCACGGCGCCGGGCTCCGCACCAAGAAGAAGGTTCTGAAGACAGGTCAGCTCGGGAATGATGCTGTAGTGCTGGCTGACCATGCCAATACCCAGCGCAAGGGCGTCTTTCGGTCCCGCAAAGCGGCGGGCTTGGCCCTGCACGGCGACGTCGCCCTCTTCCGGGCTCAGCGCCCCATAGAGGATGCGCATCAGCGTGGTCTTGCCCGCGCCGTTCTCGCCGACGACGGCATGGATCGACCCCTCGGCGACGTTCAGGTCAACGTGATCGAGCGCGGTGAACGCGCCGAATCGCTTGACGATGCCGCGCAGTTCGACGGCCAAGCTCACCCGGGGATTTCCTCTCCAGCAAAAAGGCGATAGAGCGCGGCGGTGGTCTCGTGCCCATGGCCCGATTCCTGCAGTTTCTTGAGGAGGTCCTCGCAAAGTTCCGTGGTGGGTACCGGTGCGCCCACCTCGGCGCCGGCTCGGCGGCAGTACTCAAAGTCCTTCAGCTGGTTGTCAATGGTGAAACCTGGCGTCCAGTCCTGGCTGAGCACTTTCGGACCATAGTGCTCCATCGCCCAACTGCCACCCGCGCCCGAGCCGATCAGTTCCATCGCCTGGGCAACGTCGAGCCCGGCGCGCTTCACAAAGCCAAGCGATTCGCACATGCCGAGCAAGCAGCCTGCGACCGCGATTTGGTTGGCGACCTTCATGCGCTGGCCTGCCCCCGAGCCCCCCACTTGCTCCATGCGCTTCGCGTAGGGAGCGCATACCTTCTTTGCGCGCTCGACGGCATCCGCTTCGCCACCCATGAAGACGGTTAAGGTGCCGTTGACGGCGCCCATGCTTCCGCCGGTAACCGGAGCATCGACAAACGGACATCCTGCCGCCTGAGCCAGCGCATGGAGCCGAACGGCGGCATCCGGTGCGATGGTCGAGTGGTCGATGAACAACGTGCCTGGCTTGGCGGTGAACAGCATGGCCGTCAGGCAGGCTTCGACGTCCTCACTGCGCGTGACGCACATCACGGCGGCATCGACGTCGGCCGCCAGATCGCCCAGGCTTTTCGCTACGGTGGCCCCATGCTCCGCAGCGTCGTGGCTGGGTTCGGGGCGGCGGCTCCAAACCGTCACCTGCGCGCCGGATTGCAGCAGATGGCGGACCATGGGACCGCCCATCACACCCAACCCAACGAATCCGACCTTCAGCGTCCCCTCCCAACTCACTCGGCCAGTTTATCGAATCGGAATCCGGCGTGCGAGGGTTGACGAATTCGCGTCTCGCAACGTCCGTATCAGTACGGACCATGCGCCCTTTGCCCTGCCCACGAGGCCCGTCGTCGTGAATCGCGGTCCGCGCACCACCCTCGATACCGAGGTCCAATACCTGCCCGGGGTGGGACCCAAGCTGGCCAAGCCCATGCAGAAACTGGGGCTGAGAACGGTGCGCGACGTGCTGTATCACTTCCCTCGTCGGTACGAAGACCGCTCGAACCTGCCGCCCCTCTCTCAGGTCCGGGCGGGAGAATGGGTGACCGTCAAAGGCTTGATCACGAACGTCGACGCCCGTCCGACGCGCTCGGGATTCAGCATCTTGCGGGCGACGCTCACCGACGGTCTGGGGCAAATCACCCTCGTGTGGTTCAACCAGCCTTGGGTTGCGCCCAAGCTGAGGCGGGACCAAGGCATGGTGCTGGCCTATGGTCAAGCGAAGGCCGCGAACTGGGGTCTCGAAATGGCGAACCCCGAGTGGGAGTGGATCGAAGACGAAGATGAAGCGGACGAGTTCGCCCGTCTGATGCCGGTGTATCCCGCCACCGAGGGGTTGACGCAAAAGCAGCTGCGCCGCGCCGCCGCGTCCGCCGTGCAGCGCTGCGCGGACCAGGTTGTGGAGACGCTTCCCGAGACGTTTCGCAAATCGCTTCGCCTTGCCCCGCTGGTCTGGAGCATGCGGCAAATTCACCAGCCCGACCACCTGGATGCCGCCCGCCAGGCGCGCTCGCGGCTTGTGTTCGATGAGTTCTTCGCGATGCAGCTGGCGCTTGCGATGCGGCGTGCGGAAGCAGGTCACGAACTCGGGATTCGATTCCCCATCTCCGAGTTGGAGCATCGCGCCGAGGCGCAGATCGGCAATCTCTTTTCGTCGGATGCCGCGGAGCTCACGCAAGGGGGCGGCTTCTGGGGTTTGGCTCACCGGATGTTGCCCTTCGACCTGACGGGCGCCCAGCGTCGCGTGCTGCAAGAGATTTTCCGGGACATGGAGAGCCCCCACCCCATGAATCGGCTGGTGCAGGGCGACGTTGGTTCGGGAAAGACAGCGGTGGCCGCTTGCGCTATGCTCGCGGCGGTGTGCTGCGGCTATCAAGCGGCCATGATGGCGCCGACCGAAATCCTTGCCGAGCAGCACGCCCGCAACCTTGGCCGTCTCTTCGAGCCTTTAGGCATTCATGTGGTCCTGATGGTGGGCAAACTCACGGCCAAACAGCGGCAGAAGGCCCGCGACGAAGCGGCCTCCGGAGTGGCCCAGATCGTCGTGGGTACGCACGCCTTGGTGCAAGAGGGGGTTTCCTTCGCCAAGCTTGGCCTGATCGTGGTCGACGAGCAGCACCGCTTTGGCGTGATGCACCGCAAGTCGCTGCTGAGCAAGGGCTACGGGAACCCGGACGTGCTCGTGATGACGGCGACACCCATTCCGCGGACGCTGACGATGACCCTGTACGGCGACTTGGATGTGTCGATTATTGACGAGTTGCCTCCGGGTCGATCGCCCATCATCACCCACCTCAAGCCGCCCGACGCTCGGGAGAATGTGTATCGCGGGGTGAGAGCGATGATCGACGCCGGCCGCCAGGCCTACGTGGTATGCCCCTTGGTTGCCGAGAGCGACAAGATGCAGGCCCAGGCTGCGGAGGACCTGCACTACCGCCTCTCCCAAGAGACGTTTCCTGACCTGGAAGTCGGGCTGCTCCACGGCCAAATGAAGCCCAAGGATAAAGAGGCGATCATGGACCGGTTTCGAGCGGGCGAGATCCAGGTGCTCGTCAGCACCACGGTGATCGAGGTCGGCGTGGACGTCCCCAATGCCTCGGTGATGGTGATCGAGGATGCCCATCGCTTCGGGTTGGCGCAACTGCATCAACTCCGAGGCCGGGTGGGTCGCGGTCCTCACCAAAGCTATTGCATCCTGATCGCGGACACCAAGAATCCCGAGACCGAAGAGAGGATGCAGGTCATCGCCGCCACCGCCGACGGATTCAAGATCGCGGAAGAAGACCTGCGCATCCGGGGTCCAGGCGAGATCGCCGGCACCAAACAGCACGGTGACCTTGACTTCAAACTGGCCGATTTGGTGCAGGACTCGCGGTTGCTGGAAGTCTCGAGGGAGGCGGCCACCCGCCTGATCGCGACCGACCCGAACCTCAGCCGACCCGAGCACGCCGCCCTGCTCGAACAGGTGCTTGCCAAGCGAACTGACATGGCCCTGGTCACGGTTTCGTGAACCGAAGCGGTGCCGGTAGGCGTTTCACATGGTATGAGTATTCTCGCCGTGGCGCTGGCTTTTCTGGTGACCGTGCTGGACCAGCAGCCGCCGCCCGCTGAGCCGCCAAAGATGAAAGTCATCGCCGAAGGGATCTATTCGCCCGTAGAGAAGCCCACCCGCTGGGTGGTGCGCGACGCGACGGCGTACGGCAAGATGCGCGCGGCTCTGGGCGAGCCAGAGGCACTGCCGCTAAAGCCCGACGTGGATTGGAGCAAGGAGATGCTCGTCGCGGTGGCGATGGGCACCCGCATGACCGGTGGATACCAAGTCAAAATGGATTCCGTCGCGCGCCGATCGGACGGGGTGGTGGTCGTGAGGTTCATCGAGATCAAGCCCAAACCGGGCGATGCCGTCTTTCAGGCGCTGACCTCGCCATATATCGTCGTGCGGACGCCGCGCCTCGAAGGTCGCGTGGAATACGTGTCGGTCCCGCCACCCGCAGATCGGGAATAGCGCGTTTCTGAGGCCTGCGTTCGCTGAACAGGAACGTGGTTTCCCACGAAAGGTTGGTGCTCGGTTCCATGGCCGCCGCGGTCAATGTTGGTGGCTTGCCACTGGGCAATCCCCTTGGTTGGCGGCGCTCTTTCGCCACCTTGCATCTGCCGGAGAGGTTCATTCCATGCTCCCGGTCCACCTCTCCACCAGTTCGGAACGCGACACCGTCAGCGACTCCCTCGCACCAGACGGAGACTGGGGCATGGAACGTTGACGCGACCAACGGCAACGTGTCGCCAGTCGAGCTTTCACGTCTGTCGACCGTCGCTAACCGCGGCCCTGAAGGACCGCGATCGCTCAGAAACGAACCCCTCCGGGTTCGATGGCGTGCGCCATGATCCCATCCAAACCGACTGCCGCACGACTCAACGCCCCAGCGGATGGCCGCTATTCCTCGTACGGGTCGCGGCCCCGCTCAAGGTTCACAAACCGGGCAAAGTCGCTTTGGAAGCCAAGAATGACCTTTCCGGTGGGACCGTTGCGGTGTTTCGCGATGATGATCTCGGCCTCATCCGTAGCGCCATATTCGTGCTGGGGGCGCGTCCCCTCTTTCCAGGCTGCCTTATCCGCGTAGTACCGCTCGCGGTAGATGAACATCACCAGGTCGGCTTCAGCCTCAATCGAGCCCGACTCGCGGA
Organism: Fimbriimonadaceae bacterium; assembly: GCA_046292875.1. Classification (GTDB taxonomy): domain Bacteria; phylum Armatimonadota; class Fimbriimonadia; order Fimbriimonadales; family Fimbriimonadaceae; genus JBKBQD01. The sequence continues at coordinate 54,135 of JBKBQD010000004.1, read as the reverse complement.
TGTCGGCAAGTTGCGGGCGCTTGTCGTCACGATTTTCGACACCGCGGTTCAACTGGCTGAGCGCGATGACGGGAACGTCCAGTTCCTTGGCCAGTGCCTTCAGCGACCGCGCGATGTCGCTGATCTCCTGAACACGATTTTCAGTGCGACGCGAGCCTCGCATCAGCTGAAGGTAGTCCACCACGACCAATGCCAAGCCGCCATCGGCCTTGAGCCGCCGACACTTGCCGCGCATTTCCATCGAATTGATGTCGGACGAGTCATCGACATAGATCGGCAGGTTGTAGATCGTCTCGCAGGCGTCCGCGAGCTTTTCATAGTTGTGGGTCGAAAGCGGGGGCCGTTTCAAGATGTGGCCAGAGACTCCGGCGAGCATTGAGACCATCCTTCGAACCAGCTGGGCAGCGCTCATTTCCAGCGAGAAGACCGCCACATTGCCCTTGCCCTGCATCGCGACATTGAGGGCGAAGTTGAGGACCAGGGAGGTCTTGCCCATCGAAGGCCGCGCGGCCACGATGATGAAGTCACCGCCATAGAATCCAGTCGTCGTAGCGTCCAGATCAAGGAACCCACTGGGCAGACCGAGGATGGGCTCACCGGTTTCCACCAACTGATCCACATCGATGAAGAAGTCCTTCGCCAGGTCACGTACGTGGCTGAACTGACGCCCGAGCCGGCGCAGGCCGACCTCAAAGAGCATTCTCTCGGCTTGGTCAACCTTTTCTTCCGGCTCAAGCTCGGTGTTGTGAACCAACCCGGTGATTTCGCGGCCCGCATTTTCGAGTCGGCGCAAGGTGGCCAAGTCTTGGACGATGGACGCGTAGTGCATGTGGTGGGCCGCGCTGGGCACCACCTCGGCCAACTGTATGAGATACGCCACGCCGCCGATGTCGTCAAGGGTTCCTCGCGCCGCAAGCTCGTTCTTCAGGGTGAGCAAGTCGATCGGTTTGGCGCTATTGAGCAGCTGTCGGATGGCCCGAAAGACGTGTCGGTGGGCCGGGTAGTAAAAGTCGTCCTCGTTCAGGATCGAAGCCAATTCTTCGGCCGCGCGCTCTTGTAGGATCATCGAACCCAGCGCGCTGCGCTCTGCCTCTTCGTTGTGAGTGGGGATGCGAGGATCGGTCGGAGAGCGTTGGGGTAAGGCCACGGGGGGCTATGAGGATAGCACGGAAAGTGCAGATCCGCGACACACCTGCCGCAATTCACGTCATAGAAAAAGTGCCAGAACCCACGGACTCCGAACAGGCCCAATTGGCGGCCATTCGGCGAGCGATCTGCAGTGCCGTTGAAGCGGGAGAGACAATTCGGCTGCCCGAATTCGACCCTTCGCAGAGTCGCCCGTCACCTCTGGGCGCCATGGTGAGCGTTGGCATCGAGCCCAATCGGTTCGGCGGAACTTGGGGCGAGTATCGTTACCAGTTTGAGGGAGAGGAGGACCTGCTGCACCTCATGATTGTGCGGCTTGACGGCTCGATGATCGACATCGACCAGGCCTCGGCGGTAGCCATGCACCTCTTGTCACCGTTGCCACCGACCCTCACTTGGATCAAACCAGCGGCGCACAGTCACCATGTGTATGTCGGCCACGACGACCTCATATCGGCTTGGCGCGGTAGCCTGTAGCGATGAGCTTTGCCGGAGACAGCGCCGTTCAAGTGCCCCCGATCAGCCGAAAAGCCTTTGGCTGCATGGCCGGCCTGGCCATGGTGGTGCTGCTGGTCATCGCCTTTGGCGCATCGCTGGTCCGGCTCTATACCGACTGGCTCTGGTTCGCTCACGACGCACAGACGCCGCAAGTCTTCACCCTCGGGCTGCGGATGCGTGTCCTGGGTTTCTTGCTGTCGTTTGCAGTGGCATTTCCGGTGGTGTTCTTTTCGGTGCGCCATGCCCTGTCGCTAACGATGGTCTATGCGCGGATCCCCACGACCGCAGCACAAGTGCTCATCGCCGACGCGATTCTTTGGATCGAGCGAAGAACCAAGAAGTTTGCGATCGGGTTTGCGGTGGTGGTTTCGACGCTCTTCGCGCTCGGCGCCTCGGGAAGTTGGCCGGCGTGGTTACTTTTCACCCATGCCGAATCGTTTGGCGTCACGGATCCGGTCTATGGCCTGGATCTCTCGTTCTTCGTGTTTCGCCTCCCCTTCTGGATCGCGTTGGTCGGCCATTTGGTGGGATTGCTGGTGATGACGCTGGCGGTCACGGTGCTCGTTTATCTGGTGATCCGGGGTCTGACCGGATTGGCTAGCGCCGAAGTCAGCGGTGCGGCCATCGTCCGTCACCTTGGGCTCTTGATCGGCCTGCTGATCGTGGCGATCGGCGTGCGCATGTGGCTCGGGCGCTACGAGGTGGGATTCTTTCCCGGCGATCAGTTCACCGGCGCTGGGTTTGCCGCCACTTGGGGCGTGCGGGCGCAGCAATGGCTCGGCATCTTGAATGTGGCGTATGGCCTTGCCGTTGTGGCGATTACGGCGCGATTCGGGCGTGGCCGCGACAGTTCGCTCCATCCGCTGATCAAAGGGCTCATTGCCCTGGTGATCCTGCACTTTGCCGGGCTGGCGATTTTGCCCTCCGCACTCCAAAGCCTCTACGTTGGTCCAAACAAAATCTCGGTCGAAGGCCCCTATGCCGGCTATGCCATCAAAATGACGCGCTTCGGTTACGGTCTTGACCGCATCGACGTGCGGAACTTTGACGTGAGGCCCGAGCCACGCCGTGACGAGCTGGAGCAGAACCGCCGGACCATCGAGACGATGCGCCTGTGGGACCCTTCGGTGCTGCAACGATCGATCGAAGGCTTGCAGGGATTGCGCCCGTACTACACGTTCCACGACGTGGACGTGGACCGGTATCCCAACCCCGAAGGCAACGCCCAAATCGCGATGGTCTCGCCACGGGATGTGAACATCAATGGGCTCTCCGAGTCGGCGCGAGCGTGGGTGAACACCCGCCTCCAGTACACGCACGGGTTCGGCGTTGTCATTGCGGCCGCCGACCGAGCGGCTGCCGGAGGGCGTCCGAGCTACCTGGTGCAGGACATTCCGCCGCGGCCCGAGGGCTGGGTGGAACAGCCGCGCATTTACTTCTCGGATCAACGAGATGCTTTCGGGTTGCCGACCGACGAATACGCCATCGTGGGCACGAAGCTGGACGAGTTCGACTATCCGACGGAAACCGGTTCCGCCACTTATCGATGGACGGCAAATCGCGGGACGCCGGTCGGATCGGGGCTGGCGCGGCTTGCGTTCAGCTTGCTGCTGGGCGATGGGAACCTAATGATCTCACCGAATATCACGGGCGAGTCGCGCGTGCTGGTGCGGCGGAATGTGCTGGAGCGCGCAGCGGCGATCTATCCCTTCCTCCGATTTGACAGCGATCCCTACCTGGTGGCCTTTCAAGGTCGGCTGATATGGATCCTTGACGGCTATACGACTTCGAACCACATGCCCTATTCCGCGCGAACGGGCCGTGGGTCGCGTGGTCTGGGCTACATCCGCAACTCGGTCAAGGTGACGATCGACGCCTATTCCGGCGAGGCAACGGCCTACGCCGTCGAACCAGATGAGCCGATTCTCAAGGCGTTTCGGCGGATCTACCCGGACTTGGTGAAGGACTTGACTGAGGCGCCGAACGGTTTGCGCCGGCATTTTCGCTACCCGGAAGACCTGTTCATGCTCCAAGCCCAGGTCCTGACCACCTATCACGTCACGCAGCCGCAGGCCTTCTTGAACAACGAAGACGCCTGGGAGATGCCGAAAGAGCGGGGTCAAACGGGCGACAGTGAGCCGATGCGGGCGTACTATGTGCTTGCCCAACTGCCGGGTTCGCCAGAGCCCGAGTTCTTGCTCATTTTGCCGTTTACTCCGCGAGAGAAACCCAACATGATCGGCTGGCTGGCGGCGCGGTGCGACCCCGAGCACTACGGCGGACAGGTGCTTTATCGCTTCCCAACCGGATCCACCATGCCGGGTCCGGCTCAAATGGAATCGATCTTCAACCAGGACCAAACCATCGCCCAGATCAATCGCGAACTCAATAACGAGCAGAGCAGGATCATCCCGGGCAACTTGCTGGTGTTGCCGCTCGGTGGCAGCGTGCTTTATGTCAAGCCGCTGTTCCTCGCGTCGCGGTCCGTGGGCATCCAGGCGATTCCCGAGCTGCGCAAGGTCATCTTGGCGCTGCAGAGCCGCGTGGTTGTTGCGGATACGTACGCCGAAGCCCTAGAACGGCTCTTCGCGGGGGCCGCGCCAAGCCTGACGCCGGAGCAGGTGCTGGAAGAAGAGGGGGCGTCACCAGCGGCGGCTCCCGACCAAGCGGCCAAGATTCGCGAGGCGGCGCGGCTCTTGGACGAAGCAGACGCCGCGTTGCGGTCCGGGGACTTCGCGCGCTATGGCGAGGTGCAGAAGTCGGCTCGAAAGCTGATCCAGGAGTTGGCGGGCGGGTAAGGACAGGCCATCCTGCGCACCGGTGATGAGGGTCGACGCACGATGAGCACGCCGGGTTGCCCGTGATCGTGGCTGGCCCATGTCCTTGATTTCTTTCCCTTTTAAAAATGGGGATTGGGACTCTGTGCCTCGGATTACCTCGTGCCTCTACGGATTCATCCAGTCGGAATGGAACGCCCCGGGGCGATCGGTTCGCGCATAGGTATGCGCGCCGAACGTGTCGCGCTGGGCCTGGATAAGAGACGCGGGCAATCGGGCCGAACGATAACTCAGCAAGTAGTCCAGGCTCGCGCCGAGGGCCGGGACCGGGATCCGGGCTGCGCCGGCCTGGGCGACGATCTTCGCCATCGACCCCACATGGCCCCATACCACCGGGGCGACTTCGCGGCTGAGCAGCGGATTCGGCAGGTCCTCATGCCGTGCAAAGGCGTCCATAAAGAGGCTCAGCAAACGCGAGCGGATGATGCAGCCATTGCGCCAGACCGAAGCGACCTGGCCCAAATGGAGGTCGTAGCCGTACTCTGCCGACGCGGCCGCGAGCAGGGCGAACCCCTGACAATAGGCCAGCACCATGGCCCCATGAACCGCCGAACGCAATGCGGCCAGGTCGATCTCGGAAGATCCCGTTGCGGGATAGAGGTCGGCGGCGCGAAGGCGCTGATCCTTCAGCGCGGAGAGATTGCGGGCCGCCACGGCGGCGTCAATGGCCGGAACAGGAATGCCGAGGTTCATCGCATCCTGTGAGGTCCATTTGCCGGTTCCCTTGCCCTGCCCGACGTCGAGTACGACGTCGATCAGGCTGCCGCCGGTTTCGGGATCGCTTTTTCGCAACGCCGCCTCAGAAATCTCGATGAGGAAGCCCCCAAATTCGCCGCGCGCCCATTCGCCAAAGACGTCGGCCATTTGGTCGTTCGACATGCCCGCGCCGCGACCCATGAGGTCATAGGCCTCGGCAAGGACCTGCATCATGGCGTACTCGATGCCGTTATGGACCATCTTGACGTAGTGGCCCGATGAACCTTCTCCTAACCGGGCCGCGCACGGCGTGCCGTCTTCAGCCCGGGCAGCCACTGCCTCGAACACGGGCTGGATGCGCGCCCACGCAGCGGAGCTGCCTCCCACCATGATCGCGGGCCCGTGTCGCGCTCCCTCCTCGCCGCCCGAAACCCCGGCGCCAAGGAACTCATATCCGGTGGCCTGCATCGCCTGCAGTCGCCGATTCGTGTCGCCGAAGTACGAGTTGCCCAGATCGACGACCAGGTCGCCCTTATCGAGGTGGGACGTGATGGACCCGAGCACGGCATCGACCGCCGAACCGGCCGCGACCAGCAACACCACCGTGCGCGGCGTCTTGAGGCGACGGGAGAATTCAGCCAGGTCGCTGGTCCCAGCGATCGACTTGCCTTGACCTTCGGTCAAAAACTCACCTACGCGCGAGGGGTCGCGGTTGTAGCCCATCACCGAAAATCCGTGGTCGGCCATGTTGAGCGCGAGGTTGCGGCCCATCACGGCCAGACCGACGATTCCAAGGTCAAAGAGTTCTTCGCTCATAAATTTACCAAAAGGTTAGTGCGGCCGAACGCTTGACTTTGCGATCATGCCGCGCAGGTGAACGATGCCGAGATGAGGCTCGCCTCCAAGGTCGACGTGGAGGACGTTGCGCCCATGAGCGCGCAACGCCTCCAGGTCGCCAAGTGCTTGGGCACGCTCGAACGTGCGAAACCCGTAGCCTTCGCCCGGAATGGGACGGTCGGTGTTGCCACCGGTCACCAGCAAAAAGTGACCGGTATCCGGGCCCCCTTTGTGCATTTGTCCCGTTGAGTGAAGGTAGCGCGGACCAAATCCACGTGTCGTGGCAACACCGGTCTTCTCCCAAAGCGCCGTCCGCAACGATTCAAGCACCAGATCAGCGGCATCATCACTGTCGAGAAACGCCAGGATGGCGAGATAGTGGCCCGGACGGATGCGAGCAAGAAACTCGTCAAGGGATGGGCCGTCGAGCCGGACGTCGCCATGGACTTCCGTCGGCATCGTGGACGGCAGTTCACCGCGATCTTTCACCATTTGGAGAACCCGCACGGTCGCGTCTTTGGCTTCCTGCACGTTTGGCTGGTCAAAAGGATTGATGCCAAGTATCGCGCCCGCGGTCGCGGTGGCGACCATCCAGGTATAGAATGCGCTGCCCAGGTCTTCCGGCGTTTCGAGTCGAATGGCGACGGTTGGTCGACCGATAGCTTCCATCTGGCCCCGGAAAGCGTCGAATCGGTCGTCGTCGCGCAAGGTCGTGAACACGAACTGTCGGTCGGGTCCAAAGCGCTCCAGAGGGGCAAACTCCTCCGGAACGGGCACGATTCCGGTGCCCTGCTTTCCGGTGCTTTCCGCGACGAGTTGTTCGAGCCAAAGTCCAAGCGTGCGAAATGGCGGAGCCGTGAAGATCGAGAGCTTGTCTGCGCCCGCCAGCGCGGCTTCTCCGATGAGCGCGCCCAGGGCATAGCCGTCGGCACCCGGGTCGTGGTGCGCGTCTTCGGCCTCGATGGCCGAAGCCAGGAAAGCATCGAGATCGACGCCAATCAGCGCGGCCGGAACCAGCCCGAAGTACGACAGCACGGAATAGCGGCCGCCAATCTCGGGGTCATTGAGAAAGGTGTGGCGAAACTGCAGCTCTCGGGCAATCTCAACCATCTTGGTGCCCGGATCGGTGATCGCAACGAAGTGCCGACCTGCCACATCACCCACCTTGCCGCGGACGATTCCATAGGCGGCGGCAAGAAAGGCGTTCGGCTCGGCGGTCGTTCCGGATTTGCTGGCAATGAGATAAAGCGTCTCTTCCGGCGGGGAGGCATCCAGCAATCGCGATACGGTCGCCGGATCCGTTGAATCGAGCACGCGAAAATCGATCCCCTGCGATGAGGCGAAGGTCTCGGCCAACACCATGGGACCCAGACTGCTGCCCCCCATGCCGCACAGGACCGCGCTGCGAGCCCACTCCAAGTTGGCATCCTTGACAAACTCCTGCAGCTCCGTGACTTGGGGGCGCATGGAGGAAGGGCTGACGACCCAGCCCATCATGTGCGCGATAAACTCTTGCACGCTGTGGTCGTTCGACCATAGCGTGCCATCCCGGGCCATGAGGCGTGGCGCAAAGTGCGACGACTCCATGTGGCGCAGACGGCGCACCCACGCGTCCCCAAGGGTTCCCGGCGAAATACTGAGCGAAATCGACATCCCCGAGGCTCCATTATGGCGACCCTTTGGCGGGAATCTTGAAAAAGTGCGTTATCATGAAATCAGTCGTGCGTGACACGACATGGGAGTCGCGCCCTTGGAACGGCGAAAGCCGTGCGCAGGCTGAGAGACCTCGGTTGACTGCGGTCACCATTGAAACTCAACCTGAGCGGCGCGCTCCCTTAACCTTTTGAGGCCCACGGGTACGCTCCGCCCATGCCCGCTCACCCCTCGTTCGACATTGAAGGTCGGCACGCCGTGGTCGTCGGCGCCACGGGAGTGCTGGCAAAGGCCATGGTGCGCGGCTTGGCGGATGCAGGATGCCGGCTGACGCTGGTGGGCCGGAATCCTGAGAAGCTTGGCCCGTTGGCTGCGGAGGTCGGCGGCCAGTTCCTTGTCGCCGATGCCACCAACCCGGATGAACTGATGCGGGCGGCGGAACGGGCCGAGCCGGCGGATATCCTGGTCGCGACCGTCGGCGGCAATCAGCCAGCGGCGACGCTCACGCCGGACAAAGGCTTTTTCGCGCTGGACACGGCTGCCCTGCGGGAAGTGGTGGATCTCAACCTGTTTGGCGGTGCGGTATTGCCCATTCACGCGTTTGGTCGGCGGATGTCCAGCGGCAGCGTCGTGCTCATCAGCTCCGTGTCCGCGGAGTTGCCGCTGACGCGGGTCGGCGGCTATGGGGCGGCCAAGGCGGCGGTTGAGCGATTTTCCCAGTGGGCCGCCGTCGAGTGGGGTCGTCGGTCGGTCGGGCAGATTCGAGTCAACGCGATCCGGCCCGGTTTCTTTGTGACGGAGCAAAACCGTGCGCTCCTGATCGATGCGGCTTCGGGTCAGCCGACTGCTCGCGGCCAGTCGATCTTGGACCATACGCCGTTTGCCCGTTTTGGCGAGCCGGACGACCTTGTGGGTGCACTGCTGTACCTGGCTTCCGATGCCTCGTCGTTCGTGACGGGCAGCGTCCTGACGGTCGACGGCGGCTTCACGGCCTGGTGGGGCGTCTGAACGCGGTAAGTTAGGCGCGACGTGATCACTGCCGCACCCTTGCCCGATTCCTTCCGCGCTGCGGTCTTGGAAGCTCCGCGCCGCCTGACCGTGCGCGACATCCCCATGTGGCCGCTCGCCGACTACGGCGACCCTGACCTGGTGCTCATCCACGTGGCGGCGTGCGGCGTCTGCGGCTCGGACTTTCGCTACTATGCGGGTGAGAACCCGTGGGCCCAGCACACCTTGGGCCGCTTTGTTCCCAACCCGCCGAACATCGTCCTGGGACATGAATATGCCGGGGTCGTCGTGGCCGTGCTCTCAGAGCAGAACGCCCACTTGCTGGGCAAGCGAGTCGCGCCGGTGTGCTCGAAGGTCTGCGGGGCGTGCGTGGATTGTCGCGCGGGTCGGACCCGGCTCTGCCCCAACACCGTGCACCTTGGTCATGGGCAAGGCTGGGGCGAGCGCGAGTTCTACCCGGGTGCCTACGGGTCCTACGTGCCCTCGTGGGGTTCAAGCTGCTATCCGCTGGCCGACACGACGCGGTTTGAAGAGGCAGCGATGATGGACATTTTGGCGGTGTGCGTTCATGTGGCCGAGGTGGGCGGCATCCAGCCCGGACGTCCGGTGCTCTGCATCGGCGCAGGGCCAGCGGGGAACGGGGTGGCTCAGGCAGCGTTGGCGCTCGGCGCGGACCGCGCGGTGCTGATCGACCGCTCACCGGTGGCGCTCGACATCGCCCGCAACCAGGGGATTGGCGAGGTCGTCGACTCCTCGTCGCTCTCGGTGGGCGCGCTGGTGGACCGCCTAAGGTCGGCCGCGCCCGACGGGTTTGGGACCGTGTTCGATACGGTGGGATCGGCGGAGACTCTTGATCTCGGCCTTGCGGTGCTGGGCAAGGCGGGGACACTCGTCAACCTGGCCGTTCACGACGGCGAGATCCCGCTCAACTTCATGCGGTTGGGGGCGGAGCGGCGTATCGTGACGTCATGCAACTTCGAGGTCGGCGACTATGCGAAGGCGCTCGCGTGGCTGGAGGCGGATCGGTTCCGCGTGAGCGAGTGGCTCGAACCGGTGAGGCTGGACGACCTGCCGGAGCGATTCGCCTCGGTCGTCGAGCACCCCGATCAGAAGGCGGTGTTCAAGATGGTCCTTTCACCGGAGGCGTAGCGCTCCGAGTCGCGTGCCACAATGGAGCGTCGTGTCGAACCTGGGCATCCCCTCAAGAGCCGAAAACTACGCCGAGTGGTACAACGAGTTGGTCGTCAAGGCCGAGCTGGCCGATGACTCGCCCACGCGTGGCTCGATGGTCATTCGCCCCAACGGGTACGCCCTGTGGGAGAACATGCAGCGTGCCTTGGATGACATGTTCAAAGACACCGGCCACCAGAACGCCTACTTTCCGCTGCTGATTCCCAAAAGCTTCTTCGAAAAGGAGGCCGAGCACGTCGAAGGTTTTGCCAAGGAGTGCGCCGTGGTCACCCACCATCGGCTGACGGCCAACCCGGATGGACCGGGCCTGATTCCCGATCCCGAGGCCATGCTGGAAGAGGAGTACATCATCCGCCCGACCAGCGAAACGGTCATCTGGCACACCTACCGCAAGTGGATCCAGTCGTATCGGGACCTGCCGATCTTGGTGAACCAGTGGGCCAACGTGATGCGGTGGGAGCGCCGAACGCGCAAGTTCCTTCGCACCGCTGAGTTCCTATGGCAAGAGGGGCATACCGCGCACGCAAGCGAGGCCGAAGCGGAAGCCGAAGCGCGCACGATGCTGGAGGTTTATGCGAGCTTTGCCGAAGAGTGGATGGCCGTGCCGGTCATCCGTGGGCTGAAGACCGAGAACGAGAAGTTCGCCGGCGCCGTGCGATCGTATTGTGTCGAGGCGATGACCCAGGACCTCCGCGCGATTCAAGCCGGAACGTCGCACTTCCTGGGTCAAAACTTTGCGAAAGCGTTCGACGTCCAGTACCAATCCGCCGACGGCGCTCTGGAATACGTATGGGGCACGTCCTGGGGAGTGTCCACGCGGCTGATTGGCACCTTGATCATGGCCCACAGCGATGACAAAGGCTTTGTCTGCCCGCCCCGGCTTGCCCCGATTCAGGTGGCGATGGTTCCGCTGGGACGCGATGAAGAGACCCGCGCCCGCACCTATGCCGCCGCCGACCGGCTGTCCGAAGAACTTCGAGCGGCTCGGTGGAACGATGCGCCGATTCGTGTCAAGGTCGATCGTCGCGAAAACGAATCGCCCGGATTCAAATACAACGACTGGGAAATGAAGGGCGCGTGCCTGCGGTTCGAGATCGGCCCGCGAGACCTTGACGCGGGTCAGGCCGTCCTTGCTCGTCGCGACACGGGCGAGAAAGGCCCGGTGCCGCTGGCAGACGCAGTGGCGGCCGCGCTGGCGACCTTCGACGCGATGCAGGCGAATCTCTTTGAGCGCGCCCTGCAGATGCGGGCAGCGAACACCCATCGGATCGATACCTGGGACGCCTTTCAGGCGCACTTCGAGGGCGAGGGCGGCAAAGGCTTTGTGCTCGCCCACTGGGATGGCACAACCGAGACCGAGTTGGCGATCGCCGAAGCCACCAAGGCTACGATCCGCTGCATCCCGCTGACCCCGCTCGAGCCTGCGGACGCAACACCTGGGGTGTGCGTTTATTCCGGTCGGCCCAGCGCGCGCCGGGTGGTCTTCGCCAGGGCGTACTAGTTGCGATGTCACGGTGCGCCACTTGGGGAACGCGCTGTAGCTTCGGAGTAGGTAGGCTCGCCAAGTGAGTTTTCGTCCCGATCGCTATGACCACATGATTTATCGCCGCTGCGGTCGGAGTGGACTCAAACTCCCGGCCATTTCGCTGGGCGCCTGGGAGACGTTCGGCGGCTACCGCGGCGAGGACGTTGCCCGCGAGTGCCTCTTCGGGGCGTTCGATTTGGGCATCACCCACTTCGATCTGGCCAATAACTACGGCACGCCACCGGGCAATGCCGAGGTGGTCTGCGGCCGGATCATCAAAGAGATGCCTCGGGACGAACTGATCATCTCCAGCAAAGCGGGCTACTTGATGTGGCCCGGGCCATATGGCGAATGGGGCTCGCGCAAGTACCTCGTGGCCAGTTGCGATCAATCGCTCAAACGCATGGGCCTCGATTACTTCGATATTTTCTATTCGCATCGGTTCGATCCGGAAACGCCGCTCGAAGAGACGATGGGGGCACTGAACCATCTTGTCCAGCAGGGCAAGGCGCTCTACGTGGGGATCAGCAGCTACTCCGGTGCAGCCACGCAGGAAGCGGCCAACATCTGCCGGGCAAACGGATGGGCCCCGGTGACGATTCACCAACCCTACTACAATATGCTTGGCCGCGGCATTGAGCGAGATCTCGTTCCGGAAGCTCGTCGCCTGGGCATTGGCATCATTCCCTTCTGCCCGCTGGCAAGCGGCTTGTTGACGGACAAGTATTTGTCGCGCTCGATTCCCGAACACAGCCGAGCGGCGGAAAAGTGGGGCGCGGATTGGGTGTCAAAGAACCTTGGTCCGGACCGGGTCGCAGCCCTGACGGCTTTGAATGCCCTGGCAGCCGGTCGCGGACAGACCCTTGCGCAGATGGCGCTGGCGTGGATTCTACGCTTGCCCGAGGTCACGAGCGCGCTCATTGGGGCGAGCAGCCTCGCCCAGATCCAGGAGAATGTCGGAGCGCTTCAGCGGCTTGATTTCACGGAGGATGAATTGAAGGAAATCGACCGGCTCCTGGCCACGGCGTAGCTCGCTTCGCCTCGGTGCGCCCGCGCCACAGTGTGATTCGCCCAAAGAATTCCTTCCCCAGGTCAACAGGCAGGGAACTCGAGGGACAGAGTCGGGAAACCTCGGAGCGGCAAGCTGCTTAGCCGCCCCAGCCCTTCTTCTCGTAATACTGCTGGTGATAATCCTCAGCCAAGTAGAACGTGGGTGCAGGCTGAATCACGGTTGCAATCGGCTTGGAGTACTTGCCGGACTTGTTCCAGCGCTCCTTGCTCGCATCGGCTTGTGCCATCTGCGTTTCGTCCACCGTGAAGATCACGCTTCGATATTGGCGGCCGATGTCGGGGCCTTGCCGGTCCACTTGCGTCGGATCGTGGCCCTGGAAAAACACGTCCAGGATGCCGCTGTAGTCGATGATGTTGGCGTCGTATTCCACCAGCACCACCTCGGCGTGTTCCGTATTCGTGTAGCAGACTTCCTTGTACGTCGGATTGTGCTTGTGTCCGCCTGAGTAGCCGACAGCAGTGGCGACGACGCCGGGTGTCCGGCGGAAGGTGTCCTCAACGCACCAGAAGCATCCCGCTCCGAACACGGCACGCTCAAGGCGTGGCTCGGCGGTCGGCTTATGCTTGGTGGAGGCGAGTGGAATGGCGAAGAGGGCGTCGCGGGTGATTAGTTGCATGGCGGGATTGTTGGCGGTCCCTTGCTCATTGGCTGCCGGCGGTCGGCTTTGTTGGGGAAGCATCGCGTATGCAACGACTCCGGCCGCCACTCCGGCGACCACGAGGGCAAGGGACCGGGCATTCACGTTCTTATTCTACGCGCACGGCGATTCAGGTGCGGCAGTCGCCGATGTAGACCCTGAAGTCTCGGGCGTGCTATGGTTCCCATATGCGTACCCGGCTGGTTGTCGGCAACTGGAAAATGAACTGCACCTTGCGCGAGTCCACTGCCTTGGTGGAGTCGCTCATGCACTATGTCGACACCCGCGCGGACGTGGACGTAGCGATCTGTCCCAGTTTCGTGTCGATGGCCAAGGTGCGTGATCTGCTGCGAAATTCCCACATCAAATTGGGTGCCCAGGACGCCTTCTGGGACAACTTTGGCGCTTTTACCGGACAGGTATCGGCGGCAATGCTCTACGACGTCGGGGTCACCTATTGCATTGTCGGGCACTCCGAGCGACGCGGACGATTTGGCAAGCTCGAAGTGCCGCGCTCGACCCTGGGCTACTTTGGCGACACGAACGAGACGGTGAACCTGAAGCTGAAGTCGCTGCTGTACTACTCCATCAACCCGATCCTGTGCGTCGGCGAGACGCTAAGCGAACGAGAGGAGGGCCAAACCGATGCCGTGATCGAAGCCCAGATTCGAGGCGCGCTGGCTGGGTTCGACGCTGCCGAACTGGCGTTTCTCAGCGTGGCCTATGAACCGGTGTGGGCCATCGGTACCGGGCATGCGTGTGACCCAGATGAGGCTGATCGCGTGTGCGGCATGATCCGCAATCTGGTGGCCGAATCGACCGAGGATTGGCTGGCTGATGACGTTCGGGTGCTCTATGGCGGCAGCGTGAAGCGCGAGAATGCGGGAGAATTCTTCCGACGGCCGAATATCGACGGCGGACTGGTGGGCGGCGCCAGCCTGGACGCAAAAGATTTCAGCCTCATTGTTCTCGGCGCATGAACGTACGTACCGCATCCTCCACCCGGCTGGTGACTTCGGAAGTCATGACGCCGCAAACCGTCAACGCCTATGGCAAGGTGTTTGGCGGCTATGTGTTTTCGAAGATGGACTATGCCGCGTTTGCAGCGGCGTCACGATTTGCGGGCGCGCCGTGCGTGACCGCCTCGTGCGACCGGGTTGATTTCCTTACCCCCATCGAGGTCGGTGAGTTGGTGACCTTCATCGCCTATGTGACCTACGTCGGCCGCAGCAGCGTGGATGTTTCGGTCGAGGTCTATGCCGAGAACGTCTTCACCGGCGAGCGGCGGCACAGCAACACCGGGCGGTTCACCATGGTGGCGCACAAAGACGGCAAGACCTACGAGGTGCCCCGGCTGCTCTGCGAGACGGTCGAAGAACAGCGGGAATACCTGGAGGCTAAACGACGGCGCGAACTGCGCGACCTGCACAACAAGGAGAAAGATCGCATCGCGGCCGAGATCGACGATCTGCCCGACGACGTGGTGACCCGGCTCTTTCGCGAGGAAGGCGGCATCGACTCAGCCAGCTAGAACCGGCGTCCCTTCGATCGCAGGTGCGCAGACAAAACGCGCACGCCTGACCGGCGGATCGCGCTGGGGCCGTCCAGCCGGACCGATGTTAACTGAGCGCCGATAAGATTCCGATCAGCGCACCCCCGGTGACAACGACGGGTGTGGCCCAAGCGTTGCGCCAGAGCCAGAGCGCGGCAAGGCCGCCCACAAGGATGATGGCTGGAGTCCAGCCGTTAACCGCTCTTTGGGTCAGCTGAACTGCCGTGACCGCCATAAGCCCTACCACGGCAGCGGCAATGCCATCGAGCGCCGCGTGGATGCGCTCATTGTCGATGATTCGCTCGAGGACCGAGTGTCCCAAGAGGGTGAAGCAAAATGCCGGGAGGAACATTCCAACCGTCATCAAGACAGCGCCGGGCCAACTCATGATCAGACACCCGACATAGGCCACAAACATGACCAGCGGGGCCGGAAAGACGCTTGATATGGCCAGGGAATCCAGAAACTGCTGGTCAGTCAGCCAGCCACCGTTCACGACGACATCGCCTCGCACGAAGGGTATGGCCGTGTAGGCGCCTCCAAAGGTGAGCAACCCGCCGCGCAGGCCCGTGGTAAACAAGCCCGTCTTGGTCGGAGAACCAGAGCCATTCGCGGCGGCCAGAGTTGCATGAGGCTCCGATCCCATCGGAAGGGCCAAGAGCACGATCAGGGCCGTCGCCAAACCGAGCGTCAGGACGGCAGCAAGGTGCGCTCGGCGCCGGGCCAACGGCCATGCCAGAGCGCCGGCAAGAATCGGGATAAAGAACGGCGCACCCAAGAACTCCGAGAGTCCGGCCACCGCGGCGATGGTCCAAAGCCACGGAGACAGAAGCACGCCTTGACCGATCCTTGCTGCGCCACGCAAAACCATGGCGACAACAGCAGGCTGCGCGCCGGCGAGCGCGGCAAGGACAAGGGGCATGCGCCCACCTCCGCCACCCAGGATCATCGCCGCGCCAAGCACGAGCAGGAAACCGGGCAGGATGAATCCCAAGCCAGCAAGGAGGCCGCCCAGTCGTCCGCGAGAAAGCATGCCGAAGTAGACGCAAAGCTCCGTAGCTTCGGGACCTGGCAACGCCTGATAGACGGCGAGCACGCGTTTGAACCGATCGGGACTCACCCACCGCTCACGGTCAACTAGCTCGTGGCGCAGTCTGCCGATTTGTGCGACCGGACCACCGAACGCCAGACAGCCAAAGCAGAAAAAGCGAGAGAAAAGGACAGGGAGAGGAAGACAAGGCGCGCCTTCTCGTTCCTCTTCCATGCCGCAATCCTATTCTTCGGCGTCTTCTTCAAGGTCGCCGTCATCGGCGCCCTGGACGATGCGTGCGATGGACTTCACCTTGTCGCCCGCGGCCAGATCGATCAGCTTGACGCCCTGAGCGATACGGCCCACAAGGCGCACGTCCTTGATCTTCATCCGGATCGCCTTACCGTTCTGGGTCATGACGAGAAGCCGATCGTCATCTTCGACCATTTCAGCGCCAACGACCTTGCCGGTCTTCTCGGTGACGTTCATCGTCAAGATCCCGCTGCCGCCGCGACCTTGTACGCGGTACTCATCGACGCGCGTGCGCTTGCCAAAGCCATTTTCGCCGACCACCAGCAAGGTGGCGTCGTCTTCCGCCACGTTGGCCGAGACCACGCAGTCGTCGGCATTGCCTTCCTTGAATTGGATGGCGCGCACGCCTCCGGCTGCCCGTGAGCGGCCCCTCGCCTGGGTCTCTTTGAACCGGATCGATTGGCCTTCGCGGGTGACCAGGATCACATCGTCGTCGCCCCGGGTGCGGAGGACCCAGCCCAGCTCGTCGCCTTCCTCGATATCAAAGGCGATCAGGCCATTGGAGCGAATGTTGGCGAAGTCGCGCAGCGCCGTTCGCTTGATTTCACCCATGCGCGTGACCATCGTAAGGTAGCCGTCAGCGTTGATGTCCTTCACGCTGACCGTTGCCGTGACCCGATCGCCGCTTTCGATGGCGATGTAGTTGATCACCGGCATGCCTTTCGCATAGCGGCCCGATTCGGGGATTTCGTAGCCCTTGAGGCGATAAACGCGTCCGCGATCGGTGAAAAAGAGGATGTAGTGATGCGTGCTGACCTGGAAGAGGTGCGCCGGCTCGTCGTCGGCCTTATGCGTATTGCTGACCCCTTTTCCGCCTCGCTTCTGCTGACGGTAGGCATCGATGCTCACGCGCTTGATGTAGCCATCGCGAGAGATCGAGACAATGGCCTCCTCTTCGGGAATCAGGTCTTCGTCGGCAAACTCGCCGGCTTCCCGCGGGATGATCTTGGTGCGGCGCTCGTCACCGTATTTGTCGCGCAATGCGGTGATTTCATCGCGGATGACCTTGCGGAGCCGATTCTCGTCGTTGAGAATATCCATGAGGTCGGCCACGCGGCGGAGGATGGCCTTGTAGTTCTCCTCGAGCTGCATTTGGGCCAGACGCGTGAGTTGGCGCAGCGGCATGTTGAGAATGGCGTTGGCCTGAATCGCTGAGAGTTCGAACTCGCGAATCAGTTCGGCCCGCGCCGTGCCGGTATCTTCACTGCGGCGAATCAGCGCGATGATCTCGTCGAGGAAACGGCGGGCGATTTGGTAGCCCTCGTTCAGATGGGCCTCTTCCAGCGCACGGTAGAGCTCGTACCGCGTTCGGCGCAAGACGACGTTGCGCCGGTGCAGCAGGTACTCGTCGAGGAGCCGGGGCAGTGTGGCAATGCGCGGAATGCCATCGACGAGCGAGAGCATGATCGCGCCGAACGTCGAGCGCAGCTGGGTGTGCTTGAGCAGGTAGTTCAGCGCCTTGTTCGGATTGATGTCGCGCCGAATGACGACCTCGATCCGCATCCCTCGGCGGTCGCTGTAGTCATCGACCTGGGTAATGCCATCAAATTTCTTGTTCTTGGCGATCTCGGCGATGCTCTTGACGAGGTTCTGCTTGTTCACCTGGTAGGGCAACTCCGTGATGACGATGACCGAGCGGCCGCCGTCGGTCGGCTCAATCATCGTCTTCGCTTGCATGACAATCGAGCCACGTCCGGTCTCGTAAGCAGATCGGATGCCACGCGTTCCCATGATCTGCCCGTAGGTGGGGAAGTCGGGTCCGGGCAGCACTTCCATGATCTCATCGAGCGTGCACTCAGGGTTGTCGAGCCGCATCAGCAGCGCGTTGCACATCTCGGTGAGATTGTGGGGCGGCAGCTTGGTCGCCATGGCGACGGCAATGCCTTCGCCGCCGTTGCACAGCAGATTCGGAAACTTGCCAGGCAGGACCGTGGGCTCGTTCTTGGACTGGCTGTAGTTCGGCATCCAATCCACGGTCTCGCGATCGAGATCTTCCAGCATCTCGACGGCGATGGGGGTGAGCCGACACTCGGTGTAGCGCATCGACGCCGGAGGGTCGCCATCCACCGAGCCAAAGTTGCCTTGACCATCCACCAGCGGGTAGCGCAAGGACCAGGTTTGGGCCATGCGTGCGAGCGTGGGATAGATGACCTCGTTGCCGTGCGGGTGATAGTCGCCCGAAGTGTCGCCGCAGACCTTGGCGCTCTTGACGTACGGAGCGTCGGGGGTCAGGTTGCCGACGCGCATGGCGTAGAGCACGCGGCGCTGGACCGGCTTGAGTCCGTCGCGCACGTCGGGCAGCGCCCGCGCGATGATGACGGACATCGCGTAGTTGACGTACGAGCGACTGAGCTCGTCTTCGACGTTGACGATGTTGACGGAGGGCGCGGAATCGGGCACGGTCGGGGGTTCCTAAGGGCTTCCGGCAGACCGAAAAGAGCCGGACTTGAACCCCGAAAGGATACCCGTTTAGCGCCCTCCCTCGCCCTTGCCGATCGTGATGGTCTTGCGCACGATGACGCCGCGCACGAGCGCCGCGATTTCCGCTTTCCCGTCTCGCAGCGGGCGGATGGCGCCGGTTTGGTCGATCCACGCCGCGCCCTGGCACGACCAGATCACATCGCGGTCGGCTGCGGCCTGACCGTCAAGGGTGACCGTGGCGTTGCCACTCCCATCGAGCGGCACGCTGTCCGGCGCGGTGAGTTCGATCTTCGCCGTGGTGGCGACCGGCCGCACACCATAGAGCAAGATGCCGTTGGCAACGGGCCGCTCCGTTCCGCCGCTGGGTCGATTCAGGGTGAGCCCCAGGGCATTGATGGCCGACGAACCGCCGCCGTCCAGGTTGATCGCGTCGGCACAGCCGAGCGCGGCCATGATCTGCGCCGATTCGCGGAGCGAGGCGCCCACGCTTTCCGGCTGGCGGCCGTCGATCACGACGTACCAAATCTCCCCGGTCGACGTTCGACCGACGACCGTCCGCGGGTGGCGCGTGTCATTGAACGAATCACCTTCGGTCTCGGGTCCGACATAGGTGCCACCAACAAGAAGGATCGGCCCGCCACCCATCGTGTGATCCACACGCGACCAGTCGAACCCGCTGGTTTCGACGGCAACTTCGACGCGATCACCGATCTTGAGACCGTCGATCTTTGGCCGCCCGCCGCCGCAGCCGGCCAGGACAAACCGACCGTAGGGCACCCGTACGCGCCGGTTGCCCCGGATGACTTCCTCCACGGTGCCAGCGAGACGGTCCACCGTCCCAAGGCGATAGGGACCGCTTCGCACGACCACGTAAGTCGCTTCGTCGTCGCAGTAGGCTTCGGCCGCGGTGTCGGTAAACAAGGTGACATTGCCGCGCATCCCACGGGAGTTGAGCGCCCCGATTGGGGCGATCTCCTGCCCATTGGACCAGACCGACGCGCGCCACGTACCCTCGCCCATTTGGAAGGGAATACCGGGGCCCCAAGCCAGGACTTGAGCTCGCGATCCGGACTTGGGGTTGCGAATCAACTCGCCGCCGCGGACCGTCAGGTTCTCGGGCGCGCCCCCCGGGTCATTGCCCCATTGAAAGAAGTCGCCGTTGATTCCGGCCACTGCACCGTGCTGGAGGACCATGCCGCTCGTGGTATCGCGCCCGTTGTTGCGGCTGGAATCGTAAACGGTGTGCCGGGCGAGGTGGCTTTCGGCCCGGAACAGGGTGGGATCGACCTTGAGGGCATGGATCACCCGCTTGGGATCGTTTTGGACCTCCATGCGGTAGGTCATGCCGGGCACCACCGGCTTTTCCCAGACCTGGGCCTGGGCAAAACTCGTGAAGAGCGTCAGCAGGGCCAACCCGGCCAGTCGGTTGAGGGCAGAAGTCATCACTGACATGTTGCTCATTCTCTTGTTCGTGAAACGTTAAGACGCCTCGTTCGCGCACCATGTGAACAGCGCCATCCACTCCCGGCGCTGGAGGTCGACCAGGTGCGCAGGATCACCGGAGGCGGCGGCGACGTCATCGACGAATCGATAGGGGTCATAGCCCTCGACTCGTTCCATGGCCGGGTGAAGCCCCGCCCGGCGAAACCAGTACTTGCTGTTTGAAAAATCGCCTTCCCGGCGGTGCATGATCGCGTGCCAAAAACATCCGGTGGCGTCGTCAAGGTTCTGGCTGATTTGGTGGCTGGCGTCAAGATCGTCGACATAGAGCCAAAGCCCGGCCAAAAGGCCGGGATTCGAAATCTCGTGGAGCGTTTGCTGGAATGCAGCAGTTCCGCTTACCGGGTGGGGCTGCTTGGGAAGCAGTTCCGGCATCGCCGACTCCAGCGGCAAGTCGCGCCACAGCGGTTTGAGCGCAGCCTCAAGATTGGCGGGAAGGGCAGACATCTCCCTCAGAATACTCGGGGAAATGAAGACAAAAGCCCTCGTCGCCATGACGACGAGGGCTGAACGTTTACTTGATGTTTGGCCGCTAATTCATCAGGGCCGACGCCGTTCCCCTGAACTCACCAACAGCCAGGTTCGGACCACTAAAGAGGACCGGCCGGAATCGCTCGATCGTGAGAATGGCCCGCGTCGGATTTGAAGCGGTGAACTGAATATTCCCCAATCCGTACCAGTTCTTAACCACTCCGCCGTCGTCCTCGGTGTAGATGATGAAGTTGGGTGGAGGCGTGGCGTCGTCGACATTCCCAAAGATGTAGCCGCGTCCGGCTTCGACCGGTCCGGTAATCTGGAGCCGCACGCTGCGCTGGTTACCCGCGACGGCCGGACATACCGTAGTGCGAATGGTATGCACGTCACCGCTGCGCTCCACCGTCACCTGATTGGTATCCAGGAACGTCAGATCGGCGTTGGTGGCGCTACCTGGCTGGGGCTCAAAGTAAAACTGGAACGATCCGCCGCTGCATCCGACGGGACCGGGGCCGCCTCCAGACGAGGAACCCGAACCTGCGCAACCCGCCAAGAGGGCGAACGTCGCGCAACTCACCGCCAAACCGAGAAATCCCTTCATTGCTCGCATTGTATCCGTACCCTGCCCTCGCCGACCCTTCCTGACGGCGCATCGGACTTCGACGTTCTTACCCGATACCGGGCTGATCTTTCAAAGCATGCCATGAATCCCGGAATCGGTCAAGAGCCCGAGGGCGCGGTAACCTTCTGACGTATGGGGAACACCTTCGGCGTCGCCTTTCGCGTGACGACGTTCGGCGAATCGCACGGTGGCGGTGTCGGGTGTGTCGTGGACGGCTGTCCAGCCGGCTTGAATCTGGACGTCGAAGGCATCCAAAGGGAGTTGGACCGGCGTCGACCCGGTCAGAGTCGCATTGTGAGCCAGCGGCGAGAGTCCGACACGGTGGAGATCCTCAGCGGCGTCTTTGAAGGAGTCACTCTGGGAACCCCGCTTGCCATGCTCGTTCGCAATGAAGACGCGAGGTCCCGAGACTACGACGAAATGCGGGACAAGTATCGGCCGAGTCACGCCGATTTCACTTATGAAGCCAAGTACGGGGTTCGTGCGTGGCCTGGTGGCGGTCGTTCCTCGGCCAGGGAAACGGTGGGCCGAGTCGCGGCGGGCGCTGTCGCACGACAAATCCTGCGGGAGGCCTATGCCACTGACGTGGTTGCTTGGGTCGAACGGGTTCAAGACATCTCCTCAAACGTCGACCCTTCCGCGGTGACCGTCGCATCCGTGGATGAGACACCCGTTCGCTGCCCCGACCTGGCTGCCGCCGAGCGAATGATCGCGCGCATCGAGGAGGTGCGCAAAGCGGGGGACTCGGTGGGAGGAACAGTCGCGGCAGTGATTCGCGGCGTGCCTCCTGGCTGGGGTGAGCCGGTCTTTGATCGCCTCGAGGCAGACCTGGCCAAAGCGATGCTATCCCTTCCGGCGACCAAGGGCTTCGAGGTCGGCTCCGGATTCGGCGGAACCTACCGCACGGGCCGCGAGCACAACGACCCTTTCTATTCCGAAGATCGGCGCACGGTGCGAACCCGCACCAACCAGAGCGGCGGGGTGCAGGGCGGGATCAGCAACGGCGAAG
This sequence comes from Fimbriimonadaceae bacterium, assembly GCA_046292875.1. Taxonomy (GTDB): domain Bacteria; phylum Armatimonadota; class Fimbriimonadia; order Fimbriimonadales; family Fimbriimonadaceae; genus JBKBQD01. Next base: position 32,115 of record JBKBQD010000004.1, on the reverse strand, counting down.
ACATCGTCTTCCGTGTGGCGTTCAAGCCGACCGCGACGATTCTTCACGAACAAGAGACCGTGACGACCCGGCGCGAGCCCACCACGATTGCCGGGCGGGGCCGTCACGACCCCTGTGTTCTGCCCCGCGCCGTGCCGATGGTCGAAGCTATGGCGGCTTTGGTTTTGGTCGACCATGCCCTTCGCCAGCAGACCGCCCAATTACGCTTTCTTAACAATTCCTAAATAAACTGCGTGATGACGTGATGGAAGTCCAGCCCAACGTTGAACCGAAGCTGACAACGCCGACCAAGATGTCGGCGCGAACCTTGGACTTCTATTACGGATCGTTTCAGGCGCTGTATGGCGTCAACTTGGACATCGCCTCAAATGCGGTGACCGCGCTGATTGGTCCATCGGGCTGTGGAAAGTCCACCTTTCTGCGCTGTCTCAATCGCATGAACGACCTGATCGATGGAAGGCGCATCGAAGGGTCCATCACGCTCGATGGGCGCGACATCTACGGAGCGGACGTGGATCCTGTGGAGCTGCGCAAAGAGATCGGGATGGTGTTCCAGAAACCGAACCCCTTCCCCACGTCGATTTACGACAATATTGCCTATGGTCCGCGGATTCATGGAGTGCGCAAGAAGAGCCATTTGGATGACATCGTCGAGCAAAGCCTGAAGCAGGCGTATTTGTGGAACGAAGTCAGCGACAAACTGCGCCAGAACGCCTTGCAGCTCTCGGGCGGCCAGCAGCAGCGCCTGTGCATCGCGCGCACGCTGGCCGTTGAGCCGGAGATCATCCTCATGGACGAGCCCTGCTCGGCCTTGGACCCGATCGCGACCCAAAAGATCGAAGACCTGATGCTGGCCCTGAAGGAGCGCTACACCATCGTCATCGTGACCCACAACATGCAGCAGGCCCAGCGTGCGAGCGATTACACGGCGTTCTTCATGATGGGTCGTCTGGTCGAGTTCAATACGACGCCAAACCTCTTTCTATTCCCTCAGAAGAAGGAAACCGAGGATTACATTTCCGGTCGGTTCGGCTAGCCACGGGCCGTCATCGGGAGCCGTCACCGATCTGCGAGTAAGATCGGGATGGTATGGCGGGTGGTCGATTCGGGCGGGTCGCGTGGGCGTGGGTTGCCCTGGCTTGCCTGAGCGCTGCCGTTGCCGCCAGCGACCCCGTCTCGCAGGAGCCCTCAACGCGGAGTTCGCAAACGATCGATCTGATGGCCCGGCCGCCCCAAATCGCTTTTGCCGAGCCACGGTTTCGCGAGGCCACCAGTGTCAGTGATGTCTACGACTTGCTGTTCCCTTCGGCGGTGGTGACGGAATACGCGGAGAACAACCAAGTTCCCGTCCATCTCTATCTGCCCCGCGAGCGAACCGAGCCGGTGCCTGTGGTCATCCTGCTTCACTTTTGGGGCGCGACCGACCTCAAGGCTGAGGAAGCCCTGGCGCGCATGCTGAATGAGCGACGAGTGGGCGCGCTGGTGATGGAGCTGCCGTACCACTTGAACCGTGCCCCGGCGGGAACGCGCAGCGGTGAGCTGGCTCTCGCGCCGGACGTGGAACTGCTCAAAGCAACCGCGCGCCAAGCCGTTTGGGACGTCAAGCGGCTGATCGACTGGATCGACACGCGGCCCGATCTGGACGACGCGCAGATCGGAATTGCGGGAACGAGCCTGGGGGCGGTGATCTCGGCGCTCGTTTACTCCGTTGAGCCTCGGATCAAGGTCTCGGCGTTTCTTTTGGGGGGCGTGGATTTGGCCCACATCCTGTGGAACTCGTCCCGAGTCGTCAGCCAGCGAGAAGCCCTGCGAAAGCAGGGGTACACCGAGAGTGTGCTGCGCGAGGCGCTTGCCGACATCGAGCCACAGAGCCGTATCCGTGGCCGAACCGACGGTGCCGCGCTGGTGATCGGTGCACGATTTGATTCCGTCATGCCGCCCGCGGCGGTCGAAAAACTCGCGGAAGCGACGCCCAACGCCCAGGTCTCATGGCTGGAAACGGGCCACTATGGCGGCATCGTGATTCGCGACCGGCTCCTGGGAGTCGTGGCCGCCTTTTTGGGCGAAACGCTCTATGGACGCCATTACGAGGCGCCTCCGCGCATTACGGCCCCAACGTTCCGCATTGGGGTGCCGGTTGATCCAAGGGACGGGGTTCAAGTGGCGATCGGCGTTGACCTTTGGCGGAACACGCCGCAAGGCGAAGCCTATGCCTCGGCGATGTTCACTCCGCGCGGACCCCAGCTGTTCGTGGGGAGGCGTCTGGATCGCTCGCTCGCCATCGGCGTGTTTGTCAAGCCGAAATCGACGACCTTTGGCCTCTTCTGGAGTGTCGTGCTGTGATTGCCGACTTGGCCTGGGAAGAGATGTGCGCGACGTATCGCGCGCTGGGGCTGGCTTCCGAAGGGGCGCAGTCTGTGGATTGGGATGGGGTGGAGGTCATTTGCGGCGAACTGCCTCATGCCATCTCCAACTTTGCAATGGCGCGTCACGTGTCGCCGGGCATGGCCCAGAGATTGGTCCATCAAACCCTGCGCCGTCCAAGCTTTGTCGTGTATTTGTTCGCCGATACGGACGATCCCAGTCATACGGCGCTGCAGTCGGCCGGATTCGAGCGCGTGTCGACCTTGGCGGTGATGGCGCTGGAGGGCGCGCCGCCACCTCCAAGGACCCGGCTGCCCGAAGTGCATCCTGAGCGGGCGGAATCCCCAGCCGCCGAACGGGAGATTGCGCGATTCATGATGCGCGTGTTCTTTCCTCGACATCGAGACGAGGTGCGCGAGGTGGTCTCCAAGGTCACCGCCGGCGCAAAGCTGGACCTCTACCAAATCCGTGGCGCGCGGCAAGCTCCGGTAGCGGCCGTGATGCTGGCGCGCCGCCCATCCGTGATTGGGCTGTATAACCTTTGCGTCGAGCCGGCTCTGCGAGGCAAAGGGCTGGGCGCGGCGATCGTGTACTGGGTGATCAGCCAGGCCCACGGACTGCCCGTCACGCTTCAGTCCGACGTCCTGCTTCAGAACTGGTACGAGAAATTGGACTTTGTCCGGGTCGGCACGGTCGGCGTTTATGGGGTTCGTTCGTAGTCTGCCGTCGGCAACGCGAGGCTGAATCCTGCTAAAATTGTCAAGATTCAGAGCCCCACCCGCACGTCAGCCGCTGGGCCTGGTCGAGACGACGTAGATGAATCCGATGCTCACGATTGAAAACCTTCACGCCCGGGTCGAGGACCGGGAGATCCTGCGGGGTCTGAACCTCACCATCAACCCCGGCGAAGTCCATGCGATCATGGGACCCAATGGCTCGGGCAAGAGCACGCTGGCCCAGGTGCTGGCCGGTCGCGATGATTACGAGGTCACGGAAGGGACGGTCACTTTTGCAGGCCACGACCTGCTGGAAATGGACCCTGAGGTGCGGGCGGCCGAAGGGCTTTTCCTGGCCTTCCAATACCCCGTCGAAATTCCTGGGGTCAGGAACGCCTACTTCCTGCAATCGGCGGTGAACGCCATCCGCAAGCATCGCGGCGAAACGCCGTACGACGCGCTCGACTTCATGCGGTACATCCGCGAAAAGGTCCGCCTGCTTGACCTGGATGACTCGATGCTGCAGCGCTCGGTCAACGAAGGCTTTTCGGGCGGTGAGAAAAAGCGCAATGAGATCTTCCAGATGGCGGTGCTGGAGCCCAAAATGTGTGTGCTGGACGAGACGGATTCCGGCCTGGACATCGATGCGCTGAAAGTGGTGGCCCAAGGGGTGAACGCGCTGCGCGGCCCGGAGCGCGGCTTTCTGGTGATCACGCACTATCAGCGGCTGTTGAACTATATCGTGCCTGACTTTGTCCACGTTCTGATGGAGGGTCGCATCGTCCGCTCAGGAGGTCCTGAGCTCGCCCTCGAACTGGAAGACAAGGGCTACGACTGGATCGAAGCTGAGCTTACGGCGGGGGCGCGCTAACCAAGCATGTCGGGCGCATTGCTGGATCAGACGACTTCCACGGCGACCTTCGAGCGCCAATATCGCGGCGCAAGCGGCTTTGAAGGGTTGCGCCAGCAGGCATGGGCTGACTTTCAGCGTCAGGGGATCCCCACCCGGCACGACGAAGAGTGGCGGTTTACGCCGCTGCGCACGCTGGCCGAGACGACCTTTTTCGAGGCCGACGGCGACCTTGTCCGGTTCGATACCCTCGCGGCGCCCGAGGGCGTTTGCCGCCTGTGCTTTGTGAATGGGGTATTTGACCCGAGTCGGTCGGCTCTGAACCTGCTTCCTGCCGGAGTGACCTTTGGTCTTGCGTCCGAGATGTCGTCTGATCTTGAGGCCAAGGTTGGGTCGCTGGCGAGGACCGACGCGGCGCCGTTTGCCGCCCTGAACACTGCATGCTTTGGCGACGTGGCGTGGCTGCGGGTTGCCAAGGGTACTCCATCCGAGATCGCCATTGAGTTCCTGTTCTTGACGGAATCCACCGATCGGCCGGCGGTCGTGCATCCCCGGCTGCTCGTGGTCGTCGAGCCCTTTGCGCAAGCGTCGATCATTGAGCGCTATGAGAGCGTCGGTACCGTGTTGGTGAATGCCGTGGTCGAGATTTACCTGGCCGAGGGAGCCCAGCTAGAACACAGCCTCATCCAGTTGGAAAGCGACAGCGCCCACCACATTGCGACCACCAAGGCGAGGCAGGAGCGCGATTCCGTCTGGACTCACAACAACATTGGTTTTGGCGCGCGGATTGCCCGCAACGATATCGACACCTACCTGAACGGCGAAAATGTGCATGCCTGGCTGAACGGTCTGGCCGTCGCCTCGGGCGAACAGCTGCTCGACAGTCACACGCGCATCGACCACGCGATGCCGAACTGCAACACGTTCGAGGTCTACAAGCACGTTCTCGACGGACGTGCATCGGCGGTCTTCAACGGCAAAATCTTCGTCCACCAGGACGCCCAGAAAACGGACGCCAAGCAGACAAACCAGACGCTCTTGCTCTCTCCCGCGGCGACGATCAACAGCAAACCTCAGCTTGAGATCTTCGCCGATGACGTGAAGTGCACGCACGGCGCGACGGTTGGTCAGCTGCGGGAAGACGCGCTGTTCTACCTGCGAGCCCGAGGCATCCCTGAGTCCGAAGCGCGGGCACTCCTGGTCTATGCCTTTGGCGGTGAAGTCTTGGAGCACATCACCCTTGAGTCGCTGCGAGCCGAGATGGAAGAGCGACTTTTCGCGAAGGTCCGCACTCGCTACGAGTTGCCTGGGCGCGACGGAGCCGACTGATGAAACGATGGACGGGGTTGCGAACGTGAGCGTCGCCGCCGACCGTCTGCGCATGGATGTGCGCAACTCCTTCCCGGCGATTCACCAAAAGGTGAACGGGCATCCCCTGGTCTATTTGGACAGCGCGGCGACGACCCAGAAACCTGATGCCGTGATCGACGCGATGGCCGAGTATTACCGTCGCGATCATGCGAACGTCCATCGTGGCGTGCATACCCTGAGCCGTCGGGCCACGGATCGATTCGACGACGCACGGGCCAAGGTCGCCAGGTTCATCAATGCCCCGACCGCGGACGCCTGTCTCTTTACGAAAGGCTGCACCGAAGCCGTCAACCTCGCCGCGCACTCGTGGGGCGCCGCCAACCTGGGTCCGGGCGACGTGGTGCTCCTGTCAACCCTGGAGCACCACGCGGACATCGTGCCTTGGCAGATCATCGCCCAAAAGCAAGGCGCGGAGATCCGCGCCATTCCGATCCACGACGACGGCAGACTTGATCTTGACGCGCTTCGCCAGATGGTGAGCGAGCAGGTCAAGCTGATTGGCGTCGTGCATGTGTCGAACGCCTTGGGTGTCGTCAACCCCGTCGAGGAGGTGGTCCGCCAAGCGAGGCGCGTTGACGCCAAGGTACTGGTCGATGGCGCACAGGCGGCCGCGCATCTCCCCATTGACGTCCAAGCGCTTGACGTGGACTTCTATACGCTCAGCGCGCACAAGATGTATGGGCCAACGGGGATCGGCGGGCTTTATGTTCGGCCAAGCCTCCTTGCGGACATGCCGCCCTGGCAGGCCGGAGGCGACATGATCCGCACGGTCTCTTTTGAGGGCACGACCTTTGCCGATCCACCCCATCGCTTCGAGCCGGGGACGCCGCACATCGCCGGCGCGATTGGGTGGGCGGCAGCCGTTGACTTCATTGAAGACCTTGGCTTCGATGCGATTCGCGCGCATGAACGTGACCTCATCGAGCTTGGCCAGCGCCTCTTGGGCGACATCCCGGGCGTTCGCATCCTCGGCCCAGCCACGGGCCGGGTCGCCGTCATCTCCTTTACGGTAGACGGCATCCACCCGCACGATCTCGGCACGTTTCTGGATGACCGCGGTATCGCCATTCGCACGGGGCACCACTGCTGCATGCCCCTGATGAAGCGGCTTGGCGTGCCGGCGACGGCCCGCGCTTCGCTGGGCCTTTATTCGCAGCCGGACGACCTGGAAATGCTGGCCCAATCTCTGGTCGAAGCAAAGGAGTTCTTTGGGGCATGAGCGAGCTGCGCGAACTGTATCAGTCGGTCATTCTTGACCATGGACGGTCGCCCCGCAACTTCGGACGCTTGGACGCCTCCACCGCCGATGCCTGTGGCCACAACCCGCTATGCGGCGACGAGGTGCACGTGTTCCTCGCAATGGACGGCGATACGATTCGGCGGGCCGGGTTTACGGGTCACGGCTGCGCCATTTCCACGGCTTCGGCCTCGCTTCTCACGGAGATCGTCCAAGGACGCACGCGGCATGAGGCCACGCGGATTGCTCACGAGTTCCAAAAGGCGGTACGTGGCATGGAGCCCCAGATCGACCTGGGAAAGCTCGAGGTTTTGCTCGGGGTGCGCGAATACCCGACGCGGGCCAAGTGCGCGACGCTGGCATGGCATGCGCTACTCGCCGCCCTGGAGTCTCCTGGCCAGACGGTAACGACGGAGGTGGACTGAATGCCCGAGCCGATTCAATCGATGACCAGTATTGAAAAGAGCCTGCTCGAAGCCGAGGTCGTCGAGTCGCTCCGCACCGTCTATGACCCCGAGCTGCCGGTGAACATCTATGATCTGGGCCTGATCTACGACATCCAGATTGACGATGAAAAGAACGTCGTCGTGGTGATGACGCTGACCTCGCCCGCCTGTCCGGTGGCGGGTACGCTCCCGGGCGAGGTGGAGCAGCGGGTCCGCGAAACGCCCGGCGTGGCTTCGGCGCGTGTGGAACTCACTTGGGATCCGCCGTTTACGGTGGACATGATGTCGGAAGACGTCAGGCTGGCGTTAGGAATCTATTGAGGCATGAAGTTTAGTTCGCAAGAGGAATATGGACTGCGCTGCCTGCTCCAGCTCGCGCGTCTGGGCGACGGGGAGAGTCTGACCATTCCCCAGATCACCGCCAACGAGGGCCTGACGGAGCCCAATGTCGCGAAGTTGCTGGGATTGTTGCGGCGCGACGGATTCATTGTGAGCACGCGGGGCCAGTCCGGAGGCTATCGCTTGGCACGGCCGGCCGAAGAGATTTTGATCGGCGACGTGCTGAACTCTTTGGGCGGTCGCCTCTATGACGACGGCTTTTGCGACCGGCATGGGGGCGCTGACGAGCAATGCGTCCACCTGAACAACTGTTCGCTGACGGCTCTCTGGGGCCGGATTCAAAGCGCGGTCGACAAGGTGATCTACCAAGTCTCGCTCGCCGACCTGGTCGCCGATGGCGCGATGCAGCCTACCGTGTCGCTTCGATCGATGTCCACCTTCAAGCGCCCCAAGGCGGGGGGACGCCTGTGAGTTTCCCGATCATCGTCGATCCCAGCGCGGTCGAGATCTTGAAGCGCATCGTGCGCCGCTTCCCTGAGCCCGAGGCCTACATTCGCGTCGGAGTCAAAGGGGGCGGCTGTAGCGGGTTTGAGTACGTGATCCGCGCCGAGGCCAAACCCCGCGAGAACGACTTCGTCACCGACCTCGACGGCGTGACGCTGCGCTGCGATCCCAAGTCGGCAGCGCTCCTCGACGGGGCGACCCTGCGCGCCAGCGGCAATTTGATCGGCGGGGGCTTGACGTTTGACAACCCGAACGCCGACCGAAGCTGCGGCTGTGGCACCAGCTTCATGCCGAAGCAAGCGCGCGCAAGCTAGGACTGCGGGTTGTTGAGGCGGCGCTCCAACTCGGCGATCTGATCGTCGATCTCCGAGACGCTGACGTTGGCCTGATTGACGGTCAACGTGGCGGACTCTTCGGTCGTCGCGGAAGCAGGCCGCATGCCGAGCTGCTCTTCCAGCTTGCGCAGGTCCTCTTCGGCTTGATAGTCCATCGCGGTGTCTTCCATCGCCATGATCTTGCCTTGGACGCTCCCCGCGTACATCTCCTGTCGCGCGGCGGCTTCGCTTTGAGCTTCCATAATGCGCTCCTTGGCCGCGCCAAAGGCCTCGAATTGGTTTTCGAACGTCAGGCCTTCGAGCGCCTTGGTAATGGAGTTTTGAATCTGAGCCTGCTTCCATTGCGCCTTCATCGCCAGAGCTTCCGCCGTCTTCTTGCGGACTTCTTCTTCTTGGCGCTTGATGGCGATCTTGACTTGCTCGACCGTTTGGATGGCCTGGGCAAGCGACGTCTTCAGGCTCTCGATGCTGGAGTCGATGCTCGCCTTTTCCCGCAGAAACAGCTTCGCGGTATCCCGCTGGCCCTGACGCAGCGCCATGACCGCTTGGTTTTCCAGCGTCTTCGATCGCTTTTCGGCGTCATCGAGCAATCCTTGCAGCCGGTTCTTCTGGGTAATGGCCTGGACCGCCTTTTCGCGGTTGGCAACGAGTGCTTCCTGCATCTCGCGCTTGGCCTGATCGAGCATGATATCCGGGTCTTCGACCTTGTCCATCGCACGATGAAAGATCGCGCGCAGCCATCTGAAAAATCGTTTCATCTATTCGATACTCACTCGACCCAGCGAATTTGACCCATTATACACAGGGCGGTTCCCCCCGAGAATCGAGTAAACCTCTACCTTTGCGGGTTCGGGGCCGCAAAGGTTGCATTCATGCCTCAAGACGTCTTCATCACGGGTTTCGGACCGTTCGGCGACTTCAATGAGAACCCGTCCTCGTGGCTGGCGGCGCGGAGCGGGTGCGACCACCTGATTCTGCCCGTGACGTTTCACGCGGCAGACCGATTCGCTTCCTCGTTGGCATCGCGTCCCGAGCCCATCGTCCTCATGATGGGTGTGAACGGAAAGGGGACCCGGCTTCGCTTTGAGCGGGTAGCGCGGAACGTCATCGGATCAGCGCCCGACGTGAACGGGAGACACCCACGGCGCCCTGTGATCCGGGCCCGTGGCCCAGAACGTTTGGCGACCACCCTCTTTTGGGATATGCCTCTCGCCGGGGACGACGGTTTTGAACTGGGCGAAGACGCCGGGGCGTACCTGTGCAACTACGTGTACTACCAGTCGCTCTGGCGGGCCGCGCACAAGAAGATTGGCTTCTTGCATGTCCCTCCGTTCGACGCGATGTCCGCCGGCACGCAACTGGAGCGGCTCCAAAGAGTCCTGGACTGGATCGGTACAATTCGCCGTTCATGACCATCGACGACCAGTTGGCCGTACTCCGCCGCGGCACGACCGAAATCATCAGCGAAGAGGATCTTCGCACCAAGTTGAAATCGGGCAAGCCGCTTCGCGTCAAGCTGGGCGTGGACCCGACGGCTGCCCACGTGACGCTGGGCTGGGCCGTCGTGTTGCGCAAGCTGCGCGACTTCCAGCGGTTCGGGCATACGGCGTGCCTGGTCATCGGCGACTTTACGGCGCAGATTGGCGACCCCAGCGGCAAGAGCAAAACGCGGCCGCAGCTGACGCGCGAAGAGGTGCAGTCCAACGTCGAAGCGGTCTCCCAGCAGTTCTACAAAATCCTGGACCCGGAGCGGACCGAGATCTCCTTTAACGCCGATTGGCTCGGGAAAATGGGCTTCGACGACGTTATCCGGCTCGCGTCGCGCATGACCGTTGCGCGCATTCTGGAGCGTGACGATTTCAGCAAGCGCCTGGCTGAGCAGCGACCGATTTCCATGCACGAGCTGCTCTACCCGCTCTGTCAGGGCTTTGACTCGGTGGCGCTGCGAGCCGACATCGAGCTGGGCGGCACCGACCAGAAGTTCAACAACCTGGTGGGGCGCACGCTCATGGCCCAATACGGCATGGAACCCCAAGTCGTCATGCTTTGCCCGCTGCTCGTGGGCACCGACGGCGTCGAGAAAATGTCCCAGTCGCTGGGCAACTACATCTCCGTCGTGGATGCGCCAAACGACATGTACGGCAAGGCGATGTCGATACCCGACGCCGTAATGGAAAACTACTTTGAACTGGCCACGGATGTGCCGATGGATGAGGTGCGCTCTCTGATCGCAGGCTGTGACTCGGGCGAGATCAATCCCCGGGATGTCAAGCGACGACTAGCACGGGAACTGGTGGAGCTCTATCACTCCGCAGCCGAGGCGGAGGCGGCGGACGAACACTTTCTCAAGACGTTCTCGCGCCGCGAACAGCCGACCGACGCCGAGCCGGGGGTGATCCCCGCCGATATGGTTGTCGACGGACAGGTGCCCCTGGCCAACCTCATCGTGGCGCTGGGGCTCGAAGAGAGTACCGGCCGTGCGCGCAAGCTGGTGGAGTCTGGCGCGGTTTCGATCGATGGCGACAAGGTGACGGACCCCCGCGCGCGCCTTGCTGTTGCGGACGTGGAGGGAAGGGTGCTGCGGGTCGGCAAGCACCGTTTTCGAAAGCTGACGCGCGGTTAAGCCCGGACGACGGACAAGACCTCGGCGGTCTTTTCGCGCATCAGGTCCGCATCGTCCCGTGCTTCGACGTTGAGCCGAATCACGGGCTCGGTGTTGGATCCGCGCAGGTTGAACCGCCACTGGTCGTACTCAACGCTCAGACCGTCCACCTTGTCGATTTTCCCATCGGCGTACTTGGCTTCGACGCGCGCCAGCACCTCGGGGACGCTCTGCACGGTTGAGTTGACCTCGCCGCTACAAGGGAACTTGCGAATCATTTCGCCGACCAAGTCGCCCAGCGACCGACCCGACTGCGAGACCAATCGGGCCACCAGCAACAGCGGGATCATCCCGCTGTCACAATACCAATGGTCCTTGAAATAGTGGTGAGCGCTCATCTCGCCGCCATACACGGCGTCCTCGCGCCGCATCATCTCTTTGATAAAAGCATGGCCGCTCTTGCACATGACCGCGCGGCCGCCCAAGCGGTCAACGATGTCGAGCGTGTTCCACAGTAGCCTTGGGTCATACACGATCGTCTGCTTCGGATCTTGAGTCAGGATCGCCTGGGCCAGCAGCCCGACGATGTAGTAGCCCTCGATGAATGCGCCGGACTCGTCAAAGAAGAAGCACCGATCATAGTCGCCGTCCCATGCGACGCCGAAGTCGTACCCGCCTGCGGCCATGCGCTGAACCGTCTCGGCGCGAGATTCTTCAAGGATCGGGTTGGGCACGCCATGAGGGAACGTGCCGTCGGGAGCAAAATGCATCCTTTCGAACTGCAAGGGCAGGTGCGGCGCAAGCTGGTCCACCGCAACCCCCGCCGCGCCATTGCCGGCATTGGCAAGGATCCTGAGCGGCTTGAGGTCGGTTGGCGGGACGATGCTGAGCAAGTGCGCGACAAAGTCGGGGTAGCAGTCGCGGTCGGTGAGCGTGGCGGGCCCGAATCGTTGCCACATTTGATCGGCGGCGCGCTGTTCGATCTCGTTCAGTCCAGAGTCGCTGCTGATGGGGCGGCTCTCTTGGCGAACCATCTTCATGCCGTTGTATTGCGGCGGGTTGTGGCTGGCCGTGATCATGACCCCGCCGTCATAGCCGTACTGAGCCGTGGCAAAGTAGACCATCTCCGTGCCGACCATGCCCAAGTTCACGACATCGACGCCGGCGTCGTTGAGACCTCGGGCCAGCGCGCGGTAAAGGTCGGGGCCGCTCAGCCGGATGTCGTGGCCAATGCAAACGGTGTTCGCGCCGGTCGCATCGGCATAGGCGCGACCGATGGCGTAGGCGATGTCGTCGTTCAGTTCATCGGGCACCACGCCCCGCACGTCATAGGCCTTGAAGCAGGACAGATGTTTGCCCATCGCGTCGGTGATACCTGAACCGGCGTCGTGACGGGGTTAACCGGAGCGGCGAATCAGCGTGATCTGACCTTGGTCTCCCTCGAAGCGCAAGACCAGTCGATCGTCACCCACCTCGAAGGTCCGGACGCGGGACAGGTCGCCAAAGATCCCCAAGGGGTCGGCTTGGCTCGACGGGCGGGTTCGGTCCGACGGAGTAAAGCGGATCGTGTTGCGCGCCACCTCGAATCGACCGGGGAAGCTGTTGCGCCCGATATGCAGACGGAACGTTCCATCGTCCAGGAAGCGGAGCATGGGCTTTTCGGCGGGCGGCCGTGGCGTGACCTGGCCAACTCGACGCGTTTCCACCCAGTCCCAGGACTTGCCGACCAACTGGTCGCGAAGCGTGCTGACCACGGTCGCCATAGCGGGATTGGGTGCGGTCATGGTCAGGTCAAGCGTCTCAACGCGAACGATGTCGCCGGAAGCATTGCGTTCGATCAGCCGCACCGGCCCATGTCGCCACTTGGCAAACGCAAGCTGAAGGCGTGTCCCCACTTCCGGCAGTTCGAATAGGGTGTATCCGTCGGGAGAGTCCATGGTGAGTGGCACGGGGGCCAGACGGGACTCGATGCGTCGCGCGATGCGGGGGGTGTCTGCGCGCGAGCCATCCGGTCGAAGGTTCGGCGCGCCTTCTGAAACGAGCACGGTTGCGGGGCCCGCGATCTGCCCTTCGATACGCAGCCAGCGCCATCCGGCGATGGGTTTGGCGAAGGGCAGGGTCTCGGCCGCAAAGAGATACATCGCCTCGCGCGGTTCCTCGGTGCGCGCCGTTTCAAAAAGCAGGCTCGTCGTCGGGCGCCCCTCGACAAACTTGACGAGTCGTGGCTGCAGCCTCTCGTCTGCCGCGATGTACAACTCCCAATTTCCGGGCAACCCAGAGACCGCGTAGCCCGCATAGGCGCCCGACGTGCGATCCGCTGGCCGGACGTCGAGTTTGCGCTCAATAACCCCGAGGCGCACGGTTCCCGCCGCGTCAGGTCTGCGAGCGCCAGCCGCCCCGAGAGACATCAGGGTGGGGCCGTCGGCAAGTCCAAGCGCGAAGGGGACCCCCGGCTCAGCCGGAAGCAACACCGTATGCTTTGGCTCCGGCGCATCGGCCAAGGCCGAACACCCGGCGCCAAAGGCGCAGACAAACGCCCCCAAGAAGGCCAGCATCTTCAGATTGTGGCCCGTCGCGAAACGCGATGCTGGTTCAACGGGCCGTCTCGAAGATGAGTCGACCAGCGCCCCCGCGGAGGCTCAGCGTCAGCCGATTCCGAGAAATGCTGTACGAAGCGACGTCACCAATGCGGTTCACCAAGTTCCGGCCGAACGTATCCGCTTCGAACGACGCCGCTGCGCCTCGACCCGGCGTCATGCTGAGCGTTGCCCCGGCGCGACGATAGCCGCCGTAGCTCGTCACGGCATCGGAACGAAGGGTGAACTGGCCGTTGTGAGTCAGGTGAAGCACATAGTGCTTGCCCCGTGACGGCACGCTGGCTCGGCCTGAGCCGTCAAGCACCTCGACGAGTTGCCACATGACCCCCACCAGATCGGCGGTCGCGGCAACAGGCCGCTGCGGCGGTTCTGCGGGTCGCGTCGTGCCGCCAGCCACGGGCGCACCCCATGAAACGCTGACGGGCTCCATCAGCATGGCGTTGGTCACTTGATCGCGGTTGTCGAGAAAGACGAGGCGGATGGGGCCGTACTGGTTGGGGCCAATCGCGACGCGCATTTTGCCGGGGGCGCCGTCCAGGTCAAAGAGTCGAAATCCGGGTTCGCCCATCTGGAAATCTCGCACCTGGCGGAGCCGGACTTTGTGCTCCTGTGTGGCCATCCTCGTCGTTCCGGAAGGGCTTCCCGCCGCGTCAAGCATGGCGCGATTGGGGTCCGCAATGAGGGTTCCACTGCCGCCGACCTCGGCGGTCAGGCTCCAGCGTCGCGCGCCATTGATCGGCGTGTCCACAAAGGCGGTTTGTGCTTGGAACCAGTCGATGTTGGCGCGGTTCCCGCGTCGGTTCTCCAAAGGGATGACCCGCTCGACCCGGCCGCCCGCGCCATGCACGAGGAGCCGGGCATAGTCGGTGCGATCCCGATTGACGGCCACCGAAAGGCGCGGCTTGGACCGGTCTGACGCGTTGCGGTACTCAACGGCGTAAATCTCAAACTCGTCCTGGCTGCCAGCGCGAGTAAAGCGGACCGGCGTGGTTGGAGGCATCATCAGCGTGGTGATGCCCGCGCCGCCGAGTGGGTTGTACGTGATCGAGTTGCCGTCGAACACGATGGCCCCCTCGCCCGGCATGTTGCCGGAGACCTGAATCTGACTTGAGTTTTGCCAGCGGTTGGCCCCGAAGGGCAACGACACGAACTCGACGTTCTGAAGCTGGTGTGATTCCGGCACAAACGTGAGCAACGTCAAACAAATCGCGCTCGTCAATGGATCCTCCTCTACCTTTGTTCGGCATCCAAGCCAAACCTACCGGATTGGACGCCCTCGACGGAGTCTACGTTCCCGAGGTCGCCGGTATCCTCAGCCCATGAGTTCACGGCTGATTGGGGCGCACATGCCGACGGCTGGCGGACTGGGAACCGCTGTTCGCAAAGGGCACGCGATCGGCTGTACCGCCGTCCAGGTGTTTACTTCCAATCCGCAAACCTGGAAGGCCAAGGAGATCACGGAAAAAGACATCCGGGAGCTGGATGAAGCTCGGGCGGAAACCGGAATCGACTGCGTCGTGAGCCACGACTCCTACCTGGTTAACTTGGCCTCGCCCGACGACGAAAATCGGGCCAAGAGCGAGGCGGCGTTGATGGGAGAGCTGACTCGATGCAGCCGCCTGGGCATTCGGTGGGCCGTTTCGCACATGGGCGCGCACATGGGCCAAGGCGTCGAAGTCGGGCAGCAGCGCGTGGCCGAAAGCACCCTGCGGGTGCTGGAGCAAACGCCCGACGACGTCATGCTTCTCATGGAAACGACGGCGGGGCAAGGCTCGGTTCTGAACAGCCGATTCGAAGAGCTTGGCGAGCTGCTTTGCCTTTGCGACGGGCATCCGCGGCTGGGAGTGTGCGTCGACACCTGTCATGTGTACGTGGCGGGTTACGATTGGACGACCGCCGAAGGCTACGATGCGATGTGGGCGCAGTTTGACCGGCTGATCGGACTTTCCCGTCTGAAAGCGATCCATGTCAACGATTCCAAGAAGGGTCTGGGCAGCCGCGTGGATCGGCATGAACACATTGGTTTGGGCGCGATCGGGGCCGCCGCCTTTGTACGCCTGATGGTCGATCCACGATTCGCCGATATTCCGTTCCTGCTCGAAACTCCCGAGGCCGAGACGATGCACGCGGAGAATGTGGCGAAGCTTTGGGAACTGTCCGGTGCGCGCTGATCGGGGCCGTCGCCCTTTCGCGATGGACGGCGTTCGAAGATGCTCCGCGGCAAGTTCAATCGCAAAAGCGCGGTTCATAATGGTCGCCAATGGCCCGCCTGATCGTTCCCGAAGCTGAGGCCTTGCTCGACCGGGAAATTCCGGTTCTCGACCACGGCTTTGTGCGATTGGTGGACTATATGGGTGGCGACGATCGCATTGTGCAGTCGGCCCGAGTCAGCTACGGCGCCGGAACCAAGTCGTTTCGGCAGGATCGTGCGCTGATTCACTACCTGCTGCGGAACGCGCACACCTCGCCGTTCGAGCAGGTCGTGTTGACCTTCCACACCAAGATGCCCATCTTCGTCGCGCGTCAGTGGGTGCGCCACCGGACGGCTCGCCTTAATGAGATCAGTGCTCGGTACAGCGAAATGCGCGACGAGTTCTATCTGCCGGAACCCGACCAGGTGCGTCCACAAAGCGCCAGCAACCGCCAGGGTCGTGCCGAGGAGGCGCTGCCGCTGGTCGAGGCCAACGCCGTCATCGAGTCGATGCGAGGCGAGCAGCAGGCGGTCTACGCCAACTACCGCGCCATGCTCGACCGTGGCGTCGCGCGCGAACTGGCGCGTGCCAACTTGCCGTTGAGCCTGTATACGGAGTGGTACTGGCAGATTGACCTGCACAATCTGCTGCACTTTTTGCGGCTGCGGATGGACCCTCACGCTCAGTATGAGATTCGGGTCTATGCCGAGGCAATGGCGGTGGCGGCAAAGGCGGTGGCCCCCATCGCTTACGAGGCGTTCGAGGAACACACCCTGGGCGCGGTGCGGCTTTCGCGGGCTGAATGTCAGGCTCTGTCGCGAGTCATGAGGGGCGAGGACTGTGGGTTGGAGGGACGGCGGCGCCTCGAATTCGAGGCAAAGCTTGCCGCGATTCGCGACGCTGCTCCCGCTGAGGACGTCACCGAGCCGAATTTGAACGGTTAACGTTCACTCAGCGCGGCGCAGGGTCGGCTCAACGACAATCTCGACTTTGCCGCGCACGGCGTTGGTGATGATGCAATAGGCATCGGCCTTGTGCGCCATTTCCTCGGCCATCTTCATCTGCTCGTCGGTGGCGTCGGGGTCCAGATCGATGGTCGGACGCAAGGTGATTTTGCGGTAAGTGAACGACGCTCCGGCCTGCTCGACTTCACCGACGGCTTTGGTGATCATGCGCGCGACAGGGATCTTGCGGTTCGCCGCGATGATGCCGAACGTAATGCTGTAGCAGGCCGCCACCGATCCGGCGAGCAACTCTTCCGGGTTGGTGCCATCACCTTGGCCACCGAACTCGGCCGGGACTCCGAGCTTGACGTCAAACCCACCCACAGGAAGGTTGAGCTCGCCCTCGCCGTCGCGTCCCCCGGCCCAAACGACCGACACCGGATATTCGTGCACTTGACTCATGTCGCTCAGATTCTACTCGGGGCACTGCAGGGTCGTCGCCGGAGCATCGCCCTCCTGGGACACGAACCCCCAGATCTTCATTGGGATAAGTGATCGCCTGCTGCAGTATGGGCTCCCCATGAGGGGTTCGCGCAGTTGATTTGTTTATGGTGCCGTTAACCTTGTGAGCGCTGTCGAGCGGGACCTCGTACCTAATCACAGGCGAATTCGCAAAAACAGTGGATGCTATGGGCTTGACTTTGCTACGATGTGTCTATGCACCGAAACGATTATTTTCCGCGAATGGCCAGTTACATAGCACCCCTCGGGGTTCTTGCTATTGCCGTAACCGTCGCCCTGGTTGCTCGTTCGCAGCCCGAGACTTCGACGGAAACGACCGCTTCGGCGAAGCAACTCGAGGTGATCACCCCTCCGCAAAAGGAATCCTCGACTCCTGAATATGCGCAAACGCATGTCCTTGTCGCATTCAAATCCTCGTACGCCGCGGCACAGTTTCGCCCGGAAGAGTTCGGGCTTGAGGTCGACCAGACCGTCGACAGTCCTTACTTCGCTCGATTGAAAATCTCCCAGAACGGCTGGTCATCGGGGGTGACCGTTGACAATGTCCTCCCTTATCTCCAGCGCCATCCATCGATTCGAATTGCCGAGAGGGATCCGATCATGCAAGCGAGTGGGCACATTCCGAACGATGAGCGGTTCCATTGGCAATACAGTCTCCACAACACGGGCCAAACGTCAAATGGAGTTCCCGGTGCGGACATCAACGCCACCGAGGCCTGGACGATCACGAAAGGGCAGCGGAAAGTCATCGTGGCTGTTATTGACACGGGAGTCGATTACAATCATCCTGACTTGACGGCGTCCATACTTCGACGAAAGAAGGATAACAGCGTTATTGGCTACGACTTTGTAAACAACGATGCCGATCCCATAGATGACAATGGCCATGGCACCCATGTGGCTGGCATCATTGGCGCCACGATGGACAATGAAATCGGTATTGCAGGAATAGCGCCGGAATCGAAAATTATGCCTCTAAAAAACTTAGATAAATTTGGAATCGGGTATACCTCAGACGGCGTCTTGTGCGTCGACTTTGCGGTAGCAAATGGCGCCAAGGTTATAAATTGCAGTTGGGGAGGAGACACTTATTCTCAACTCCTTTTGGAAGCGATCCAGCGTGCCGCGGAAAAGGGCATCACGGTGGTTTGTGCGGCGGGCGAGTTAAATTCGAGTCTGGCATGGTATCTGAGGTACCCGGCTGCTTATAATCAATTCAGTCCTAACGTCATCTCGGTGGCAAGCTCTAATGCACGAGATCGTATTCACCCGGATTCTAATTTTGGTTCTTTTGTTGATGTTTTTGCACCGGGGACCGCCATTCTCAGCACCGTGCCCGACAACAAGTATGGCTATAAAACGGGGACCTCAATGGCTGCTGCGCATGTTTCAGGCATCGGTGCGCTCATGGTGTCCAAGTACAAGAAGCTCTCCATTCATGAAATTCGGGACAGAATCCTTTACAGCGCCGACCGGACGTCAAACCTGAATGAAGCGGTACGGGACAACCGTCGCGCCAACGCCTTTGCTGCGATGAAGCGGGACAAGAATGCGCCCAGCGCTCCAACTCAACTAGTGGTGAAATCTCGCAACAGCAACGCGCTTGAAGTCGAATGGAGGGCAAGCGGTGACGACGGCAACAAAGGCGCAGCTCCCCACTACGATGTGCGCTATTCCTTTGAACCGATCGATGAGACGAACTTCGACGCGGCCTATCGCACGAAGCGGTCGCCACTTCCGAAGGACTTCAACGAGCCGATTTCGTATGTCATTACCGGGCTCCTGCCAAATACCCCAGCGTATGTCGCCGTGCGGGCGATTGACTCTGTTGGAAACAAGTCTCCCATTGCTACTGTTGGCCCCGTGTCAACCTTGCGATCCACGCTCTGGTTCGATGGCGCCTCTAGCAATCGGTACTGGGTCGGGACACATAACTGGGGGCGTACCAACTCTATGGGACGCTACAGCTCGGACTCATGGTCGGATGGGGCTAACGGTCCTGCACCCGCGGCCACAACCTACCTGACAATGAAGGACTCGATTACAGCTACTGGCCCGATGATCTTTAGTTTCGATGGCATGCTCATTGGTCGTGACAAGAGTCTTTTCGTCGATGTGAGCCATGATAATGGCCTCACATGGGAAAATATTGAGGCATTGTGGCTCAATCATGAGTGGAAGCACCATAACGTGTTTATACCGTCGGTGGCTGGGCAGATGGTCAAGGTAAGATTTACCTCCGTCACCTACAGGTCGGGCTCAAATAAGGTGTATCTTGACAATCTGAGATTGACAGCAGTGGTAGTTAGCTATGAGGACAACATGGAGTCAGTGACCTTTACAGGTCCCAAGCCGTGGACGAGAACAAACCTCGACGCGGTGAGCCCTTCGCACAGTTGGACCGACAGTCCAAACGGCAAGTATAAAGAATCCATTGATATTTTCCTGCGGTCCTTGACCGCGATTGAAAGACCCCAGTCCGCGCCCGTCGTCTTGGTTTGGATGAGCCGCTTTGTCATCCAAGGAAGAGACCGTTGCTTCCTTCAGTTCTCAGAGAACAATGGTGCCGATTGGTTTCATGCGTTTACCATGTATGGGTACGTATGGAAATGGACACGGTGGACTGCTGATGTCACCGGTACGACGCCGATCTTGTTGCAGTTCAACTTGGTTACAGGCACTTCAGGCCGCGACGATGGCCTGTTCTTTGACGACATCAAGCTTGTTGGAGAGCCACTGGTGCCGATGTAAGGTCTTGGGTCATCGCATTCCGCGAGCATCGTCGTGCTCGCCTCTATGGGTCCCTTTCGCTGGCAAGTTGCGAAAGGGACCCACCTTTGTCCGCGACCCGCTGATGGCGGTCATCGCAGCCACGAAAGCGTCGGCAACATGGACCTCGGGTGCATGGCGAAGGGTCGCAGCCGATGCGTTTCCGGGGTCCGAGACACCTCCTACCCGGGCATCTGGGGTCCCACCGATCTTACGGGAAGATGCCGCGGGTCGTGGTGGCATCGGCGACACGCTTGACGCCGATGATCATCGCGGCGGTGCGCATGTCGGTCTTGTGCGTGTGCATCATCCGCTCGACATCGGCATAGGAACTGCGCAGGATGCGCGTCAGCCGACGGTTGACCTCGTCCTCTTCCCAGAAGTAGTTCTGCAGGTCCTGGACCCACTCAAAGTAGCTGACGACGACGCCGCCCGCGTTGGCGAGAATGTCGGGCACCACCAGGATGCCCTTATCGGAGAGGATGTTGTCAGCATCGGGTGTCGTTGGGCCATTCGCGCCCTCCACGATGATCTTCGCCTGAATCTTGTCGGCATTGTCTCCGGTGATTTGACCCGAGATGGCAGCGGGAATGAGGATGTCGCACGGCAGCTCCAGCAGTTCCTCGTTTGAGATGTGCTCACAGTCCTTGTACTCGCGGATGCCGCCCTCGCGGTGCGAGTATCGGTGGTACAGCTCGTTAATCGGCAGCCCCTTCGGGTTATAGATCGCGCCGGTCGCGTCGCTCACGCCGACGATCCTCGCGCCCTCGCTCTGGGCCAGCTTGGCCGCGACGGAGCCGACATTGCCGAACCCCTGAACGACGATGGAAGATTCGTCCAAGCTCATATTCATCCGATTGGCAGCCTCTTCCGCGCAGACAATGACGCCGCGACCCGTGGCCTCCACACGGCCCTCGGAGCCGCCAAGCTCCACCGGCTTGCCGGTCACCACGCCGGGGATCGTGTATCCGGCCTCCATGGAAACGGTGTCCATGATCCACGCCATGACCTGGGCGTTCGTGCCAATGTCGGGCGCAGGGATGTCGTTCCTCTCGCCGATCACCAGGTTGATTTCGCTGACGTACCGGCGGGTGAGCTTTTCAAGTTCGCGCATCGAATAGCGCTTCGTGTTGACCCGGACGCCGCCTTTCGCCCCGCCATAAGGAATGTTGACGACCGCGCACTTCCAGGTCATCCACATCGCCAGCGCGGTGGTCTCCTCCAGGTCGACATCGGGGTGATAGCGAATGCCGCCCTTTGACGGCCCACGGCTGACGTTGTGCTGGACGCGGTACCCCTCGAAGACTTCGACCTGGCCATTGTCGAGGACAACGGGGAAGTGGACGATCAGCTGGCGCTTGGGCTGGGCCAAGACGCTGACCAGGCCTGCATCGAGGTCGAGATACTGTGCCGCCTGCCCGAGCTGGCGTCGGGCCATTTCCAGAACGTTAACGTTGCTCATACCGGGTACTCCGCAGGCCCAGACCTCCCCGACGACGCGTGAGTCGCCATGCGAGCAGGGTCAGCAAGCCCGCGAGGACACCATTGGCCGGCGCAACGCGAATTGTGGCCCACAAGTACGCTCCGATGTCGGAAGGTCCGGCGACCAGCATCAACAGAATCTCCGCAATCAGGGTGACGGCAGTGGTAAACAGGGCCGTCATCAGTGGCGTAGGCTCCAGCTGCCACACGCGTGACCACGAGGCAAGGAAGCCCACGACGGTCCGCGTGCCCAAGTACATCGCGGGGTTGGCTCCCGCCAGTGCGCCCTGTGCCAACCCGGTGGCAAACCCCAGACCGGCGCCTTGGGCCCGGGTGGTGTAAAGGCACCCCATCGCCATGATCATCAGCGCGAACTTCGGGGTGAAGCCCAGCAGGTCCATCCGGCCAGCGAGGCCGGCATCGATGGCTGCCCCCAAGAGTGGGCCCACCGCGACCAGGACCATGTACGCGAACCGGTTCATTTCAGCACGACCACCTCGCGAAGCCGACCGATCCGGACGAAAGGAAAGACCCTTGCTCTGCGGATGCCGTTTTCGGGGTCGTCGTCCACCTCGACGACGCGGCCAATCGGGATCCCCCGAGGAATGCGCTCGGAAAGGCCCGAAGTGGCGATCAGGTCGCCAATGGCAATGGGGGCTTTTGAGCCGTAAAGGTCGAACGTCACCGCATCTTCGTTTTCACCTTTCACGATGCCAATCGTGGGTGGGTCGCGCTCGACGGCGACCGCACCGACCGCACAAAGCGGCGACGAGATGAGAAGGACCTGGCACGAGCGATCCGAGACCGTTTGAACGACGCCGACCAGACCGTCCGCTCCAACAACGGCGTGGCGCACTTGCACGCCATGTGCCGTCCCGACGTTTAAGGTCACCCGCCGTTCAAGGGGAAAGTACTGGATGACGTCGGCGGGGAGCGCGGTGCGCGTTTCGGTGGCGGCGACGTCCAGCAGCTTGCGCAGCGCGTCGTAATCGCGTTTGAGGCGATCGATTTCCTCAGTGTAAAAAGCGGCCGAAGATTGGAGCGTCCGCAGACGTTCGTTCTCGGCTTGCAACGCGGCGATGTTCGCCACATTGCCAAGCCAGGTGGCGCTTTGATCCCATGTTCGCGACACCAGCCTGGAAATGGGGTTGGCCATCGACTGAACCGTGCGGGTCACGGGGTCAAGCGACCCCGCAGCCCGAGCTCGGTTCTGCTCGTTGCCCAAGAGACCGCCGAGGACCAGCAGGGCAAGCAGGATCGCCCAATCTCGACGTCGCGCGACTTCTAAAACTTCGATGACCGCTCAAGCATACGCCGGAAGCCGACGTTCGCGTGCATCTCCTCGACGACCTTGCCGGTGCCGAGAACGACGCAGCGCAAGGGGTCGTTGGCGACGAACACGGGCATCCCCGTTTCTTGGGCCAGGAGGCGATCCAGTCCCCGGAGCAGCGCGCCTCCTCCGGCGAGGGCGATGCCGCGGTCGATGGCATCCGCGGCGAGTTCCGGCGGAGTGACTTCAAGGGTGCGCTTCACGGCCTCGATAATCTCCTGGAGGGGTTCTTGGATGGCGTAGCGGATCTCGTCGCTATGC
The DNA here is from genome assembly GCA_046292875.1 of Fimbriimonadaceae bacterium. GTDB lineage: Bacteria > Armatimonadota > Fimbriimonadia > Fimbriimonadales > Fimbriimonadaceae > JBKBQD01. Next base: position 9,254 of record JBKBQD010000004.1, on the reverse strand, counting down.
ACCGTTTCTGAGCGCGGGAGACCGGTGCGCAAGTCGCGACCCCGGATCTCTTTCTCAATTTCGCGCTCCAGCGGGTAGGCGCTGCCAATGTCGATCTTCGTCTCTTCGGCCATCCGTTCGCCAATCGCCAGGTTGTAGGAGTTGCGCACGTACGTCATGATGCGCTCGTCGATCTCGTCCCCCGCCACGCGGATGGAGCGTGCTTCGACGATGGCGGAAAGCGAGATCATGGCGACCTCCGTCGTGCCGCCCCCGATGTCGACAATCATCGAGCCCTTCGGCTCTTCAATGGGCAGCCCGGCGCCAATGGCGGCGGCCATCGGCTCTTCGATGACGAAGGCCTGCGTCGCCCCCGCGCGGCGGGCCGCCTGAATGACGGCGCGCCGCTCAACCTCGGTCACGCCATAGGGCAAGCCGACGACAACAGAGCGACGGAAGCGATAGCGCCCCGAGACCTTGTGAATGAAGTCTTGGAGCATCTTCTCGGTGAGGTCGTAGTCGGCGATGACGCCGTCTTTGAGGGGGCGTGTCGCGATGATGTTGGCGGGGGTGCGACCGAGCATCCGCTTGGCGTCCTCGCCGACGGCCAGCGGCTCGCCGGTATCGCGGTTCACGGCGACAACCGAGGGCTCGTTGAGCACAACGCCCTGCCCGGCTACATGAACCAGGGTGTTGGCGGTCCCGAGGTCGATACCGATGTCGCGCTCAAACGAACGCATCAGGGACGTGAACCAGCGCCAGCGCGTCAATCTATTCCTCTTCTCCGAGCACTTCACCGGTGCTGAGTCGCTTGGCAAGCGTCTCTTGGGAGATCGCGGACAGCACGACGGCCGTGCCGGTGGTGAAGATCACGCACTTGGTGCGGCGGCCCTGGGTCGCGTCGATCAGATTTCCGCTCTTGCGAAGGTTCTGGACCAGGCGACGCATGGGCGCGGACTCGCTGCTAACCAAGGCGACGATCTTGTCGGTGGTCACATAGTTGTAGAAGCCGACATTGAGGACGACGGGTGTAGGCATACGGCAAAAAGGGCGGCCAAAGCCGCCCTAAGAGTCTGACGCAAGGACCGAGCGCTTCGCTCGATTGCCTTTACGGAGCCGTCGCGCCCGGGCCGCCGCCGACGCCGGAAGCACCGGAAAGGCCTGCAGGCATCGGACTGCCGCCGCCAACGCCGGATGCGCCCGAGAGACCCGCCGGCATGGGGCTGCCACCGCCGCCGCCGGCCATGCCCATGGGGCCACCCTGTCGGCGTCCGCCCATACCGCCGAAGCCGCCCATGCCACCCGCGGCGCTGCCGCCTTCGAGACCGTTGCTCATGGTGACGGCCGCAGCGGGAAGAGCCGCAGGAGTCGTGATCACCTTCTCCGGATCGGCCGGTTTGACCGGCTGGGGCTTGGTCATGGCCAGCGCCGTGCCCGCAATGCCGGTAACCACGACGGCGACAATGATCACAATCAAATCGTTCTGGTTCTTCATACCCGTCTGCCTACTACGTTTTCGACGCGAAGCGCCACCTCTATGTTACACGAGTCAACCGCTTAGTGGCGGAAATGACGCACGCCGGTGAGCACCATGGCGAGGCCCAGGCGGTCCGCGGCGGCGATGACGTCGTCATCCTTTTTGCTTCCACCGGGATGCACCAAGGCCGTGATCCCGGCGTCGGCGGCGGCCTCGATGCTGTCGGGAAAGGGAAAGAACGCGTCCCCGGCCATGACGGCGCCCTGAGCCATCGCGCCCGCTTGCTCCAGGGCCAATCGCACCGACTGAACGCGATTCATTTGGCCGGCGCCAACGCCCAGCAGCCGGTTGCCGGCCGCGACGACGATCGCGTTGGACTTGACGTGTTTGACGACCGACCAGGCGAACCGAAGACCGAGCGTTTCATAGGGCGTCGGCTCGCGGCGAGTCACCACCGTCCACTTGGCGGGATCGCGGTCGTCTTGCTGCTGCACGAGGAGGCCACCCCGGACACTGCGTATCGCCCAGGGCGAGTGCTTCTGGGGAATCGGTGTTTCCAGGAGCCGGACGGTTTGCCCCCATCCGGAGCGCTCGCGAAACACCCCGATCGCGCCAGGCGTGAAGGACGGCGCGAGAATGACTTCAAAAAAGTTACCGCGCTCGGCCATCGCTTCCGCCGCGTCGTCGTCGACGGGAACGTTGAAAGCGGCGATACCTCCAAAGGCGGAAATCGGATCGGCTTCCCGAGCCTGGCGAAAGGCTTCGGCGGCGCTGGGTGCGATGGCGGCTCCACAGGGGTTGCCATGCTTGATGATGGCGCACGCCACCGGGCCGAGATCGGCGACCAAATCGCGCGCCGCATCCGCGTCAAGGATGTTGTTGTAGCTGAGTTCCTTGCCCCAGAGGAGCGCGCTGGGGCCGATGGGCGGGTCCTCAAGAGCCAGCGCATAGAGCGCCCCGGCCTGGTGCGGGTTCTCGCCGTACCGGAGATCAGCCACTCGGGTGGCGCCCAGCGTCACTGTGTCGGGCAATGACGATTCGGAGTGTCGGGACAAGAACGTCGCAATGGTCGCGTCGTAATGGGCGGTATGGGAAAAGGCCTTTCGCCGAAGCTCGGGCCGCAGGTCGGCCAGCCTGTCTTCGCGAATGGCGCCCAGGACCTGGGCGTAATCGGCGGGGTCGACCACGACCGCGACATGGGCCGCATTCTTCGCGGCGGAGCGGATCATGGAGGGACCGCCGATGTCAATGGCCTCGGTGGCTTGATCCGGATCGCCGTGGGAACTTTGCACCGTTTCGGCAAACCGATAGAGGTTGACGGCCACCACGGCAATGGGCTCAATGCCGTGTTCCTCGAGGGTCTGGCGGTGATCGGGGCGGTCAAGGTCGGCCAGCAATGCGGCGTGGATGGCAGGATGCAGCGTTTTGACGCGACCGTCCAAGATCTCCGGGAATCCCGTGACTTCCGCGACGTCGACGACGGTGATGCCGGCATCACGCAAGGCCTTGGCGGTGCCTCCCGTGCTCAGAATCTCGAAGCCGAGCTCGGTCAGGCCCTGGGCGAACTCGACGATGCCGGTCTTGTTGGTGACCGAAAGAAGCGCGCGCGGCATGGTGGTTCTAGAGTCCCGACCCGGCAGGCGGCTCGACGACGGGGTTCGGCTTCATGCGAACTTTGACGGACTGGGACCGGGTGCGCCCCTCAGTATCGAAGATGGTCATGGTAAAGGTGGTGTCCTCGAAAATGATCATGACTTGATCGCCGGCCTGCGGATCGACCGACATCACGTCCCGACCGTTGGAAAGTTCGGCGCGGACGGCGTTGTGCAATTGCCAGCTGACGTTGACTTGTCCCAGCGTCGGATCGACTTCTTTGGGATTGACGTCGAACTTGACGAACGTGGCGAGGCTGCTCTCGGCGACGCGAATCGTGACCTGACGACGGTCCACCAGACCGCTCGCGTTTTCGGCAACCAAGGTGTACGTGATCGTGCCCGCACGGTTGGCCGGAATCTCCTTTTCCTTCACCCGGGGGTTCAGGTCCAGGTCGATCGGGGCGAGCGTGAGCTTGGTCACCGCGTCATTGACCTCATAGGTCACGGTGAGCACGTCGCCCATCTTGGCCTGCTGGGGATTGATATCGAACGAGACGATGCGCGGCTCCGGCGCCTGTTCCGGCGGAACGACGGTGAAGGCTTGGGTCACCGTTCGGCTCAGCTTGTCGCCGCTGACGGCGACGGCTTCGATGGTGCCGGATTCCCTGGCTTCAAAAGTTGCCGTCCCCGTAGCGCCCTGCCGCTCGGCGATGACTTGTCCATTCAGCAGAATGCGTATGCCGGTCGCGTTCGAGGTGCGCCAGCTGACGGTGACCATGCCCCCCTCCGTCGCTTGCAGCGGGTCGACGGTGAGCATGTCCACTTGGGGCGGCTTGGGGAGGAACATGAACCAGCCAATCGCCAGCGCGGCGATAAGCACGACGAAAAGAGTGGCCAGCGGCGACAGCACTGCCTTGCGCTCGAGATTGGCTTGCCCCGAGCACACCACCGAGGGCATCTCGACCGAGCGCGCAGAGATCGAGAGAGCGAAAAGGCGCAGGCTGCCCAGCACCGGGTTCCGCTTGGCTGCGACGCTGACCTTCGTGGTGCGCTGGGCGCCCGGGGCGACGGTCAGCCGATCCTCGGCGAACTCAAAGGTGCAGGCGTCGTCCAGGTCGCTTCCATACAGCTGGAGCGTGTGTTCGGTGTTGCCGAGGTTCACGATCGTGACCGTGAAGGCGCATTCCCGATTGAACGCGCTGACGCCGCCCCGTTTCGGGGCGATTTCCATGCTGAGGTGGTGATAGGCCTTGACTTGCAGCACGCCTTGCATGGCGCGCACTTCACCGGTGGCCATGGACCGCACCTTGACCACGAACGGGTAATCGCCCGCCACGCTTTCACTGGACCGAACGGGCTTTAACAGAACCTTTTCTGAGGCGACCTCGCCGGGCGCCACTTCGATGATCGGAACGGGAACCGCCACCCAGTCGGGGTCCAGGCCTTCGACCGAGATCTCAAAGGTGGTGGATGTCTCCCCGCGGTTGGCGACCTCAACGGCGACGGGCGCGGTAGAGCCCGGGTCGACCGTAACAAGGTCCTGGGGGAGATGCGCGGAAAAGCTCACCGGGACGATTGTAGCAGACGGTCCACGGCGTAGAATCGGACGATGTTCGCGCTGCTTGCCGCAGCCCTGGCAATGGGAGAGGTCACCGTCCGCCGGGCCGAGGCCGTGCTGGAGTTTGAACCCGGGTTGCCATTGGGGGGATACACCGAGCGGAGGGGGCGTGCTTCCGACCCGGGCGGCGAGTCGCTCCACGTGCGCGTGCTTGTCTTCGCTCAAGGCGAGACGAAAGTAGCGGTGGCTTCGGTCGAACTGCTCACGATTCCAGAAAGCCTCTATGAGGCGGTGCGAGCCGAGATTCCGGCAGATTGCCACCTCTTTTTGGCGGCGACCCACACGCACGGTGCGCCGGACAGCCAAATGGCGAACGCGCGCATGACCTTTGCCATCCCTGGCATCGCCACGATCCGCCGATCCTTCCTGACCGCGCTTTCGGGGCAGATCGCCTCGGCCGTCAACCGGGCCTTGGAGACCCCGGTGTCGCCTCTGCCCCGTCTGGAGGTCAGCCAGGCCTATCGCGAGCTGAACCGGGGGAGAAGGACCGCAGCGATGCCGGATCGATTGGCTACTTGGGTCGAGGGAGCGGGGTGGCCCCTGTTCGCTCACTATGCCGCCCATGCCACACTCCTTGGCCCGAACGTCAACGAAACGAACGGCGACTGGCCAGGTGCGCTGGCGCGAAAGCTGAAAGCACCGGTGCTGATCGGCCCGATTGGCGACGTGTCTCCGGCCGTGGCTGATTCACGCCCCGAAACGATGGCGCGGGGGCTCGCCGACGCCTCGGGTGCGGTGCGCCAGGCGTGGACGCCCGAACCGCTGCGATGGGCGGCGGAGCCCATCCGCCTCGATCCTCCGCATCCGCACCCAGAGTTTGCCGCCGTCAACGGTGTGCCCGAGCCGTTGGCCCAGAATCTGGTCGAGCGGTTTGCCCCTCCTGCGGCGCAGGTGGTCGCCTTTCGCATGGGCAAATTGGCCGTGGTTGGAATCCCGGGCGAGCCGACCTCCCATTTGGGCACCGCGATTCGCAACTACGGGCGAAACCTGGGGTTTGGGGCGGTCCTTGTGGTGAGCCACGTCAATGGCTGGATCGGATACATCCTGGATGCGAGCGACTATGCCGCCGGCGGCTATGAGGCGACGCTGGCGTTCCACGGACCCGATGCTGGCGCGGCCACGGTCCAAGCGGCCCAGCGCGCGCTGGATCGCCTCACTCAAAGATAAGCGCGATCTTTCCAGCCTCGCCCCGCGAGAGCAGCCGCATCGCCTCGTCGATTTCGGTGTAGGGCAGCCGATGCGTGACCACGGGCGAGAGGTCCAGCTTGCCGGAGGCGAGCAGGGCGCCCATTTGGTCCCAGGTTTCCCAGAGCTTGCGACCGATGATGCATTGCACGTCCAATCCCTTGAAGATCGCTTGGTTCAGCGGTATGGGTGTGCGATTCTCGCGGAAGAGCCCAAGCAGCGAAAGCCGCCCTCCCGGACGCAGGACGTCGACGGCCAAGTCAAGCGACGACGGGTGGCCGGACATCTCCAGCACCCCATCCACTCCGCCGGGAGCAAGTTGACCGAGGATGGCACGCACGTCATCGACCCGAGGATCCAGCACCTGATCGATGCCCAGCTGACGTGCGATTCCGGCACGGTAAGGGCTGATCTCCGTGCCGACGACCAGCGCGGCGCCCGCAGCCTTGCAGACCGCGACGGCGAAAAGGCCGATCGGCCCCAGGCCCGTGATGAGCATCGTTTGGCCTTCCAAGGGTCCCGCATAAGCGGTGTGTACGGCATTGCCCAAGGCATCTTGGAAACAGGCAATTTCGGGCGGAATGCCGACGGGAGTGCGCCGCGCGTTGGCGGCGGGGATCACGGCATATTCGGCAAACCCGCCGTCGACGTCAACGCCCAACAGGGTCGTTTCGACGCATACGTGGGCTTGTCCATTGAGGCACTGGCGGCAGCGTCCACAGACAACATGCGACTCGCTCGCCACATAGTCGCCAACGGCTCGATCGGTCACGCCCTCGCCGACCTCGACAATGGTGCCGCAAAACTCGTGCCCGGTGATTACGGGAGGCTTCATCCGCCCCGCCGACCATTCGTCCCACTCGTAAATATGGAGGTCCGTGCCGCAAACCGAGGCCGCCTGCACGCGGATCTTGACGCAACCGGGCCGGATCGCGGGTTCGGGGGCATCCACCAAGTCGAGGCCAGGAGCCGCCCGCATCTTCGCGATCGCCTTCACGGGGGCCGAGTGTACCGCCCCCGCTAGCCGACTGCCGTAAAGAGCCGCGGCTGGGGCAGCCCTGCGGCCAGCAGCGCCGCCAGATCTCCAGGAGCCCGGATGGGCAAGGCGCCCAGCGCCTGCAAGGCCGCTTCGGCCCGACCCGACTCCGGGCCATGAAAGATGGCCACCGGGCAAAGCCGCCGCCGCATCGCTTCGCGCGCGCCGTGCCAGGTGCCGCCCACTCCGTAGCGCGGCTCAATCACGACCGCAAGCGCGGCGGAAGCGTAGATGAGGACGTTACGCTGCATGGCCTGGGCGGCGGTGAATTCCGCGCCGGCGGCAAAGGGCGAAAGCAATGACCGCGCCGCCGCAGATGGGGGAACGCCGCCCCGCCCCACTCGGGGCACGAGCGACCCGTGGGGCAGGATTTCGACCACCGAAGACGCGCTTCGCGCCGCCGCAGAATCGATGCCGATCGCGCCCCCGGAAACGACCACCGCGCCCAGGCTCGTGGCCACGGACGCAACTGCCACCGCAAAGGCGCGCCCCGCGGGCGACGGGTGGCGCGAGCCGACCACCGCCACGACCGGCCGCCCCGGTTCGAACCCGAGCAAGCCTGGCCCGCATGGGCGCCCGCGCACCACCGGAGGCGCCGCTGCGCCCAGGCGCTCCAGCCACAGAGGGGGGTAGCCGGGACATGCTGCCGTCAGCACCGATGCGGAATCGAGAGCCTCGCACGCGGCCGCGACGCGCCCGGGCTCGCCGAGCAAGAGGCTTTCGGACGAGTAGCCTGCCACGGCCAGAGCGCGCACCGCCCCCAAGGCCGAGCCGGCACGGCGAACCTCGGCGGCCACGACCGGCCAGCGACGCGGGGAAAGCGGCGAACCTCCCGGCAAATAGAGCGCCGCAAGCGACTCGGCAACGCACCTCACATCGGAGAGATTAATGCATGGCACGCCAAATGTCGGCGTACTTTTCTACCTATTTCAGGAAAAAAGAACCTACGTAAACGAGACCTTCACGGCGTCGCGCGCGGCGGGCTCGTCCAGCTCGAACAACTCTTTCGGTTTGAAGCCCGAGCCATTGGCGATCAGGTTCGAAGGAAATTTCTCGATCGTCGTGTTGTAAGCCGTCACGACATCGTTGTAGTACTGGCGCGCAAAGCTGACCTTGTTTTCCGTGGTCTTGAGCTCTTCCTGCAGCGAAAGCATGTTTTGGTTGCTGCGCAGTTCGGGATAGGCCTCGGCCACGGCGAAAAACCCGTTCAGCGCCGTGGTGAGCTGCGTCTCGGCGGCGGCCTTGTCGTGGACCGATCGCGCGCCCAGCGCCATGTTGCGTGCCTGGATCACGCGCTCCAAGGTGTCCTTTTCGTGGGCCATGTAGCCTTTGACTGTTTCGACCAAGTTCGGGATCAGGTCATAACGGCGCTTCAGCTGCACGTCGATTTGGCTCCACGCGTTGACCGTTTCCTGGCGCAGCGAGACCAGCTTGTTGAAGGTCGCGATCGCCCAGATCACGATCAGAACGCCAAGACCAATCAGAACCCAAGCCATGACCTATTTTGCTCCATTCGAAGAACGTTTCATTTACGCGAGCTTTGAAGATGGGGTTGCGACTGGCGTTCCAGGCGAATCGGCCCAGGGTCAAACCCTGCCGGATCGTGGAAAAGGAGCGCGTCCGGTCCGTCGGGCGTGAGCTCGATTTCGCGGTTTTGCCGCTGCACGCCGGGGCCCGCCTCTTCAATGGGGCGATTCATCAAGGTTTTGACTTCGAGGAATGCCTTCCCGTCGCCGTAGCGCACCCGGCCCGATTTGGGCATCCCGGCGTCGACCATATCGAAGTGTCCGTCGGGCTCGATTTTCAGGTCGATGCGGCTGATCGTGCGCAGCATCGCCGCGTCCTCGCCGGGTTTGACCTCGATATCGCGATGTCCGCGCCAGTCCCCGGCGAAGCGGAAGGACGGCGCGCAGGCGAGGCCTGCCACCAAGGCGCCGACCCCAAGTGCGAGCCCAGCCTTCATAATTCGGATGCCGATGCCCGCCATCACCCCCGAAGTCTACACGTCCATGGGTCTGAACGACTCCGAATACACCCAGATATTGGATCTGCTCGGTCGGGAGCCGACGCTGACCGAGCTCGGCATGTTCGCCGTGATGTGGAGCGAGCACTGCGGCTACAAGTATTCGCGCCCGGTGCTGGCCGCCTTTTCGCGGTACAAGGCTGCCCTGGAGGGCGAGGGCTTCGAGAACGCGGGCGTGGTGGACATCGGCGACGGGCTCGGGGTGACCTTCAAGATCGAATCGCACAACCACCCCAGCGCGGTTGAGCCCTACCAGGGCGCGGCCACCGGGGTCGGCGGCATCATCCGCGACATCCTGACCATGGGCGCCCGACCGATCGCACTGCTGAACTCCCTGCGCT
>JBKBQD010000003.1:0-358535 GCA_046292875.1 Fimbriimonadaceae bacterium | reverse complement strand
CGCCGGTCGCGGCGGGATTCCCGGATCGGACATCATGATCTTATGAGCCAAGAGATTTGGGGCGCCGTCGATCAGTACATTGAAACCACGCTGGGTCTTCGCGACGACGCCGTTGACCGCGCCATCGCGGCATCGGTGGAAGCAGGGTTGCCCCAGATCCACGTTTCGGCAGCGCAGGGAAAGCTGCTGAACTTGATCGCCCAAATGATCTCGGCCTCGACGATTCTCGAGGTCGGCACTCTGGCCGGCTACAGCACCATCTGGCTCGCAAGGGCGCTGACGGAAACGGGACGATTGGTCACCTTGGAACTCGACCCCAAGCACGCTGAGGTCGCCCGTGGGAACATTGCGGAGGCAGGACTTGGGCCCCGAGTGGAGGTTCGCGTCGGACCCGCTGCCGAATCGATGCGCGCCATGATTGCCGCCAAAGAGGGGCCGTTCGATCTGGTTTTCATCGATGCGGACAAGTCGAGCATCCCAACCTATTTGGAGCTGAGCTTGGAGCTCACACGACCGGGGAGCGTCATCGTGGTAGACAACGTAGTGCGCGGGGGAAGCTTGGCCGAGGCCAATTCCAACGACGAGAACGTCGTGGGAACGCGGCGATTGCATGAGATGATCGCCGACAACCCGCGGCTCGAAGGAACCACCATTCAAACCGTGGGCGCAAAAGGCTATGACGGATTGACCTTGATCGTGGTCGCGTCCTGAGTTCGCATGATCCGCCTGTCGAAGAGCGATGCCCGGCGAGCGCTCGTGCGGCATCACTTTCGGCAAAGCACACTGACGGAGCTCTTTCGTCGGCTGAAGAGCGTTCAGTTCGACCCTTTGTCGCCGATGGGGTGCAACCACGACTTGGTGCTTCAGTCACGAGTGCCGGGTTACCGCGTTGGGGACTGGCAATCCCTGGCCTATTCCGAGCGGCGGATCTATGACGGTTGGGACAAGATGGCCTGTCTCATCCTGACCGAGGAGTACCCCTCCAGATCGCACTTCTATCGATGGTTTCGACCGCACGTTGAAGAAGTCTTGTCAGGGTTTCCCACGGAGGTCGATCTCGTGCTCAGCGAACTTGCCGAGCGTGGACCCCTCTTGCCCTCTGAGTTTGCTTTCCAACAGAAAATGCCGCATTGGAAGGACTCATGGTACGGACCGAACTTGACGAAACAAATCTTGCGGGCGCTCTGGCACACAGGACAGGTGATGACCTTCGACCGCAAAGGAACTCAGCATCGCTACGCGCTGCCCGAGCGGGTGCTCTCCCGTGCTGCGCTTACTGGCGCGAATGTTTCCGAGACTGAGGCGCACCGGCGGATCGTTCTTGATCGACATCGAGCGGTGGGTTTGCTGCGCCCGAGGCCCGGGGCCGTCGTTTGGGGACTTCGCGCGATCGCACCCGAATGCCAGCGTCTTGCCCAAGAGATGGTCACGCGAGGCGAACTGGTCGAAGTGAATGTCGATGGGCAGATGTATCGAGCGAGTCCTGACTTTCTTACCGTGCTGGATGAGTCGGTCACCCTCCCTACCGCCGGTGTCCTCGGTCCGCTTGACCCACTGCTATGGGATCGACAAATGGTTCTTGACCTTTTCGAGTTTGACTACGTTTGGGAGGTGTACAAGCCCGACCACAAGAGGCGCTGGGGTTACTACGTGCTGCCGATCCGTTTGGGTGATACACTCGTGGGCCGATTTGATGGCCGATTCACAAAGTCACGCCTGGAGATTCTGCGGTGGCATTGGGAAGGAGCGCCGTCCCTCCCGCAAAAGCATGCGGCCGAAGAGGCTCTGGTGCGATTTGCGGCCTATGGCGGGGTGGAGTTTGATGGAGCGTTGCCAGTTTAGCGTCCGCCAAGGCCGCTGAGAGTGAGGCCTTTGAGGAAGTACCGCTGTGCGCAAAAGAAGATCACGATAGTCGGCAAAATATGGATGAGCGATGCCGCCATGACTTGCTCAAAATTGCCGCCAAACGTATCTTGGAACATGCGAAGCCCAATCGCAACGGTATATTTTTCGGGTGAGTTCAAATAGATTAACGGACCCTCAAAGTTGTCCCATTGGCCTAAAAAGGTAAATATCGCCACGGTAGCGATCGCCGGAGCAGAGCAAGGCAAAATGACGCTCCACCAAATCCGAAAGTACCCCGCTCCATCGATCATTGCGGCCTCATCCAGCTCTTTGGGAATCGAGAGGAAGAACTGGCGAAGCATGAAGACAAAAAAGGCGCTGCCGAAGAACGACGGGATGATGAGCGGTGCGAAGGTGTCAATTGCGCGGAACTCGCGCCAGATCATAAAAACAGGAATCATCGTTACCTGTCCGGGAAGCATCATCGTGGACAGCAGCAGGCCAAAGAGCAACCCGCGTCCCTTGAATTCAAAACGCGAAAAGCCGTAGGCCACGAGCGAACTCGACAAGACTTGACCTACGGTGCAGCATAGGGTAATGATTAAGGTATTCAGAACAAAAAGGCCAAAAGGCAGCGCAGTCCATGCGGTCCCGAAATTCTTGAAAGTCGGGTCCTGGGGGATCAGTCGATCGGGCGCCTGTACGAACTCTTGCGGTGATTTGAGCGCTGCCGAAATGGTCCAAACAAAGGGAATCGCAAAGACCATAGCCCCGAGCACGAGCAGGAACCACACGAACCACGCTACGGAGCGCGATGCCCTCACGATCCGGCCCTCTCGTAGTAGACGAGCTTACGAGAAGCAAGGAATTGCCCAGCGGTAATCAGCGCAATAATGAAGAATAGAACCCAAGCCATGGCACTCGCCTTGCCGAGTTTGAATTGTTCAAATGCCGTCTGAAACAGATAGAGTGCATAGAACCGACTGGCGTTGTTTGGTCCGCCTCCCGTCATGACATAAGCGGATGTAAACACCTGGAACGCACCGATAAAGCCCATCACGACGTTAAAAAAGAAAACGGGGGAGAGCAAGGGAAGAGTGATCTTCATAAATCGGCGCAGTGGACCAGCACCGTCAAGTGTTGCCGCCTCCAGGTAACTGTCTGGTATGCCTTGCAAACCCGCGAGGAAGATCACCATACGACCGCCCCCAATGCCCCATAGCGACATCAAGACAAACGCTGATAGGGTGTATCTTTCGTCCTGGAGCCACGCGATCGCGGGTCCGCCGAACCAGCCGAGGATCGCGTTGAGAGCGCCGTTATCTGTGTTGAATACCCATTGCCATACAAGGGCAGATGCCACCGCCGGTACCAGGGAAGGCATGTAGTAGAGCGTTCGGAATAGCGGTTGTCCACGCACGGGTTGATTCAGCAGTACCGCCAGTGCCAAGGAACCGACGACGCCAATGGGAACGGCTACAAAGGCATAGATGAGGGTAACCCGAAGTGACTTCCAGAAAACAGGGTCAACGGTAAAGAGCCGCACATAGTTTTCAGTGCCGACATACTCCATACGATGAAGGTCGTAAATGTGAAACGAAAGAAAGAGGGAGGTCAACATCGGTCCCGCAGTAAAAACGAGAAACCCGATGAGCCATGGGCTGATAAAGAGATAGCCCCAAAAACTTGGCTTTCGGAGCCAAGTCTTCATAGTCCCTCGCGAACGGCAAGCGCATCATTCGCGCGTCGAGTCGCTTCTTTCAGCGCCTTGTCGACGTCGGTGTCGACTCCAGCCATCAGCGAATCGATGCCGCTGTTAAATGCAGAGGTCCACTCGTTCCAGCGTGGCGTAATGGGTAGTGTGCGACCGTTGCCTACCGATTCGACAAACACCTCCATTTGGTAAGGCGGAAGCTCTGACCTCAAGAACTCTTCGCTATAGGCAAGGTCCTTGCGTGTGGGGAAGGAACGCCGCAGTTGGATGTAAAGCAATCGTTCAGTTGATTCACTCGTTAAGAACTTCATGAACTGCCACGCGGCATCTTGATGTTTTGAGTCTCGATTCATGACGATCTGATTCCCTTTCACAACCGTGGTACCACCTGGCGATAGCGGTATCGGTACGACATCCCACTCGAAGAACGTCGCCGTCTCACGCAACCGTGGGGTAAGTCCCATCCAGTCAATCGTCATTCCAAGCTTGCCGCTATCGAAGCCAAACACGGCGTTGGCTGCTTGAGAGGGTGACGGGCTGACGCGATACTTGTATCGCAGATCGACGAGGAACTGCCACGCATCCCGCGCGCGGCCACGGTCCATGACGACCTTCTGGCGCGACTCGTCCATGATGTCGCCGCCAAAAGCATAGATCACGGCTAACTGGGCCGGAAAGTGGTTAATGTAAACACCAAAGGTCTTCGGCCTCCCGTTTGCATCATAGGTGGTCATCGATTTGGCATAGTGAAGGAAGGCGTCCCAGGTCCACTCGCCCCTTTTCCACAGTGCATAGGGATCTTCCAAGCCCGCTGCGCTGACCAATGTCTTGTTATAGTAAATGATCGGTGCGCCAAATAGGACGTTAAGTCCGTAGAGGACTCCATTTACTCGACATTCGTCCGTCGTGAGCTCAAGATAATCATCCAGGCTAAAGCCCGGATCGTCGGCGACAAAGCGGTCGAGAGCTTGGAAGTAGTCCTTGCCTACGAGCGAAGGAAAGACATATTGGTCGACCCGCATGACGTCTGGCGCCGTGCGCGAAGCCAGCATAACGATCATTTTGTTTTGATACGCCGAGGCGGGAACTTGCAGAAAGCGAACGGTAATGCCGGGATGCTGCGCGGAAAACTGCTCGCAAAGTTGCCGCTCGATGGCAAGTTGTTGCGGATTCCCCCAAGCCATGTAGCGAATGACTACCTCATCGTTCTGGCGCGATGTGCACGCTCCGCTAAGTGCGAGCAACGCAAGGGCGACCAGCCGACAAGAATGGTTCATGGTCTACGGCTGATTTGACGCGAAGGTAATGTACAACGGGCTCCCATTCACCATTACCGTGCCGTTCCGATGGGGCACCGAAAGCGCAGGATGATTTGTTGTGGGCATCTGCTTCATGGATTCCACCTTGCGACCTTCAAGGGGTAGGTCCACATACCTTGCTTCACCTGCTTCCGTGGCGACCCAAACGACCCAGGTCGTCTTGCCAGAATCGGCTTGAAACTCCATGATCCGTACTTCGTTTGGTCCTGGAATGGTACGGATATAGCGTTGATCCCCTAACGTGTCAACCAAATGTCTTACGGCCCAATAGGATGGCTTAGGCTGATAGTGTCGAGTGAGCCCGGAAGACGCATGGATGGACGGATTGTCTTCGTCGTTAAACCAAAAAATATAGGCACGATCCACCCCCAAGGCCGCCAACTCGAGATAGCCTCGCACCAGCCATTGCGCCTGCTCAAGTTCGGTGTTGCCCACCCATTGCGGATTGTCGCCGTTAGGATCCGCCTTTTTGGTCGAAGCGTCCCATCCGAACTCGGTAACCCAGATTTGTTTGCCCGGGGCATGCCGATCTCGCCACTGCATCACTTTGCGCACCGGTTCAAGAAATGGGACGTTGGGGTTTTCCGGATTCGAACGGCGAAACGTCGGCCAGGGCTCGATTTGCGCATATACGTGGACCGAGATGACGTCAAACAGGTCGGTTAAGCCTTTAACGGTCTCAATGTTCTTGTGATAGTCCCCGCTGGGTTCATCGAAAACGGCACAAGTGGAGATCAGCATGTCTGGCGCCGTGGATCGGACGCCCTTGGCCATCGCTTCAAACATCTGGCGGTAGCCAGCATCGCTGAACTTGCCCGGCTCATTGCCGATCTCAATCGCCTCGACTGCGCTGTTCTTTCCGAATGCTTCGCCGAAAGCAGCGCCATATCGAAAGCCATCGACTTCAATGTTCTTCCATTTCGTTTCCTCAATGGTCTCGAACATCACCGTTGCCGATGTTCGGAACCCAGCATCTCGCCATACGGGATACAGCGTGTTCCAATCAACGCCATTGGCGGCCTTTGGGAGAGTCAGCGGTCTTGAGGGATCATGTTCCAGGTCCCAGTCGATCGGGTGATAGTTCCGAATCAGCTGTGTCACTGGCCGATAAAGATCCGTTTTGAACTGGACCGTATGGGTGTTGAGCCCCATGAAGTCGCGCATGAGCGGCGTCGAAGGCGGCGCGAGGAAGGGAATCACAAAGGCGAGGCCGAACATCCAGACCAGTATGCCCGCTCGGTGGGCGATGGATGGAGCACGATGAATCCGCGACCTTCGACCTTTCACGGCCCGCTGAGCGCGCTTGCGCAACCGATGGTGGGGCGCAGCCGACGTGCGACGTCAACTTTTCGTCAAGGCGCAGACGGCGCGTATGACCCGAAGGCGCCACCAAAGGGCGACCTGGAAGAACTCAGCAACCGCGACAACTTTCGCATCCAACCTGGCCGGACGCACGTGGTCATGGATGAAGTCGGACCAGGAGTGATTACCCACCTTTGGTTTACCTTTTTGGGACCTGAGCCGCATCCATGGGCGCCCAATGGGTCGGCGAACCACCAGGAATTCCTGATCCGCATCTGGTGGGACGATCAGCCAGCGCCTGGAGTTGACGCGCCATTCGGAGACTTTTTTGCCGGATGCTTTGGGCGACGAAGCGAAGTTATCAGTGTTCCGGTCGTGGTTCAAGGCGGCGACTCGTACAACTCGTTCTGGCAGATGCCATTTCGGAAACATGCGCGCATCGAGATTGTTAATCAAGGTGACTTGCCGATTAGTCTACTCTATTACAATGTAGACTGGATCGAGTTGCCCGAACTATCCGAAGACACGCCGTATTTTTACGCGAAGTACCGTCAGGAGTATCCCCTTTTAAATGGGCGCGACTACTTGGTGCTGGAAACGGAAGGGAAAGGTCATTATGTGGGTACGGTGATGGCGGTAAGAACAAGAAGCCCTTCTTGGTTTGGAGAAGGTGACGAAAAGATCTCGATTGACGGCGAAACGGTCCCCTCTATTTGGGGCACAGGAACTGAAGACTACTTTCTGTGTGCATGGGGATTAGAGCGCACCATTACGCCTTATTTTGGCGTGCCCTACTTCGACCAGTGGGGGATCGTTGGAGGCCACACGAGCGCCTATCGATGGCATATCCATGATCCCTTTGTTTTCCAGCGAAGCATCCGAGTCGAGTTCGAGCGGTTTGGGTGGATTTCACCGGACGAGAATCCCGACTATCGAGCGATGAGTTGGAACGAAAGGGAAGACGACTACTCAAGCGTCGCATTTTGGTACCAGACTGGCGTACCCACGTTCCAGCCGGAGCCAACGACGGCCGCGCAGCGCCGATTGCCCAGCCTTGAGCGGGTGCTCGTGCCGGCCTTTGAGCATGCTCGAAATGGCCGACACGGAGCCGGCAGCATCGAGACTCAAAAGCTGGATCTGTACCCAACGGAGCAGATGTTCTATCGTCCCGAATCACCGGACGATGCCTGGGTCGAGATTCCGTTTGAGGTAAGGGCCAAAGAGCCGCTTCGTCTCCTGATCAACGCGACGCGGTCGTATGACTATGGAGTCTATCAGGCCACTCTTAACGGGGTCAAAGTTGGCGAGCCGATGGACTTTTTCGCCGACGAGATCGACCAGAAGGAGTACCACCTTCTCGATTTCTGGCCCGATCCTGGGCGCTACATGCTGCGGCTAACCTGTATCGGAAAGCATCGCAACTCAGCGGGCCACTACTGCGGCATTGAGTCAGTGCGACTCAGGGAGCGACGCCCTCGCGTTGCCCAGATGGGCCATGACCGCGACAAGGATTGGAGAACACACCCAACCTTGTACGGCTAGGACTTGCCGGTAAGACGATTTGCCCAGGTGAGCAGTACCTCGATAATCGCCGGATTCATCTCGCGGCCTCCGCGTGACCAATACTCCTGGCTCTCGCGTTTCGTCGCGACATTGCGAAACGCATGATCGGAAGCGGGTATCTCAATAAACTCGGCTTTGCCTGGTTTTTCGCGATTGACGATTTCCGCAATCAGCGGGTGGTCGATCCGCTCGGCCACGAAGTCGCATTCGCCATAGATGGACAGCACGTTCGTGTCCAGCTTTTCCCAGTAGGCCGCGTAGTTTTCCGCATAGCATCCACGCCAAAAGTCGAGCCCAATCCCGGAAAAGTGGTAGCCGTCAGGGACCAGCATGCGCACCGCATCCGCCCACTGGGGATGCTTTTCGGCGACCTCGTCGGGTGACAAGCCTTCGTTGAAAAGCAAGTGCAGGGCCGCAACGGTGTTGCGAGCCGCACCATCCCGCGTTGATGCCTTTGCACCGGCCAGCGATGCCTGGTTGCGAAACATTTCCATCGTGTACTCATGCCAGGTCCGGACGACGGTGCCATAGACGGCAAGGCCAAGCACCGGGACTTCGGACGCCACGATCGGACCTTGGCAACCCCCCATGCTGTGGCCGAAGATGATCACCTTGTCGGGGTCAACGAAGTCATACGATTTGGTCTTCAGCAGCGCCTGCTTGAAAGCGTCGACCTCCTGTGGAAAGGTGACCCGGTTGGCCGGGCCGCCCTCACTGTCGCCCAGGCCTGGTTTATCGACGCGCACCGTCACGTAGCCGGCGTCATTAAACGCTTTCGCAATGCGGCTATAGGGGGCGGCGCCACTCAAGGGCTGCTCTGCGGAAACGTAGCCGATGCCCTGAATGATAAAGAGCACCGGAAGTCTGCCTGTCGCCCGGGTGGGCCGCGTGACGAACATGCGGATGCGATGGCCGTTGCTCAGCACGTCGTCATAGATCGTGCGATAGGTGTCGCCGTGATCTTCGGGTCGCGAGCGTGCCGGGGCTTCCAGGGTCAATTCCTGCTCGCCCCGCCGCACCTGAAAAACCGCCTTTGCCCCTGGCAACAGCGCACCGATGAGGGGCGCGACTTGTGCGGGCTGCGTAACGGCCTGGCCGTTGATCGCCACAATCACGTCCTCGGCTTTGAGCCCGGCCGCCATGGCCGTACTTTCGGGCAGTACCGAACCAACGCGGACGCCGCCATCGACGGCGGTGACCTGTGCTCCGAGCCAAGGTTTGCGGGGGAGCGGATCAGCTGGCCCAGCGGCAAGACCGGACGCGAGGACACAAGACGCAACCAACGAGGCGACCATGCCGACATGTTACGGTCCCGAGGGAACCACGCGCTCCCATGAGGAACGAAACGTTCGTTCGTTCCAATCGCCTCAGTCAGCGGGGACCAGACGAACGACCTTATCAGGACCGTTCAGGGCAATATAGATCAAGCCATCGGGTCCAACGGACACATCCCGCACACGTCCATGCCCATGGAAGATCTCCTCCCGTTCGACCAGCTTTCCGCCCTTGACGCGGATGCGGTCGACATTCACGCCCGAAAGGCCGCCTGCAAGGATGTCTCCGCTCCACTTGGAAAACTTGTCCCCTCGGGCCAGGTCCATCCCACATGCCCCAATTGAGGGCAGCCACCGGAAAACCGGCATCTCGAAGTTCTGACCCTCCGATGGCCACGGCACGCGGTACGGCGTGTCGTTATAGTTAATACTGAAGGCGACCACGGGCCACCCGTAATTGGCGCCCTTCTTAATGAGATTGAGCTCATCACCGCCGCGCGGACCATGCTCAGTGTCCCACAGATTTCCTTCAAGATCAAAGGTCAATCCCTGGGGATTGCGATGGCCGTAGCTCCAGATCTGCGGGAGGTGTCCCTTTGCCTTGTCTTCTTCGCTGACAAACGGATTGTCGGGCGGAACGGTGCCGTCTTCACGGACGCGAAAGATCTTGCCGTTTGGACGGGCCAAGTCTTGGGCCCGGTCGCCATTGCCGCGCTCACCGATGGAGAAGAAGATGTGACCCTTGCCGTCGAACTTGATGCGGCTCCCGAAGTGGACCGCGCTCCCGTTGTAGTTGTCCTGCGTCGTTTCAAAGATCGTCTGCTGATCCGTCCACGTGACCGAGTCACCGGCGAAGCGAAGTTTGCCACGAACGACTTTGGTCATGCCGCTGCGCGCTTGGCCCGACTGTGCCGGGTCGTTGAATGCTAGGTAGACCCAGCCGTTTTGAGCATATTGCGGATGCACAGCAACCTCCATGAGGCCACCCTGACCGTAGTCCACCACGGGCGGCATGCCCTCGATCCGGGTCAGCTGCCCCTTATCGAAGAGGAGCATATGGCCCGGACGGTTGGTCACCAGCATTCGGCCGTCCGGCAGCCAGTCCAGCGCCCAAGGCACGCTCAGACCGCGGCCCGAGTCGATGACGGTTTCGATGCGATATTTGTGGTCGCGCGTGGAGTAAACGCCGTTGGTGACGGGCACTGACCCGAACTCCCGCCGAAGCGCATCGGCCTGCAGTTCACGAATGTGGACCACGAGACCCCAGATCTCGGAATCGGACATCGACTCCCCGTAAGCCTCCATGCCAGCTTCGGGCACCCCGTTCTTGATGGCGTCGAAGAACGGCCGGTCCAAAGATTGGTCGAACTTCTCCCGGGTCAAGAGCGTTCGCGTTCCGGCCCCACCGCCTTCGCCGCTTTGACCGTGGCACTTGGCACAGTTCGCTTGATAAAGCCGCGTCATTCCCGTGCCTGGATTGCGCGGGGTGATCTGAAACGTTTCGTTTGAGCCTGCGCGAGAGGCGTCGGGGACGGGAGCAGTCCTTGTCTCGGAGGCACTCTGTTCCATGGCAAACGAGCAGGCCGCCACAAGTCCGCTCATCGAGGCAACTAAGGCAATCCAACGAACCACAATGGGAAGTACGTTACCCGCGTTCCTTCCGTCATGGAGGCGCTAGAATGGGTCGATGACCAGTGACGCCCAAACCGTTGAGGAATACCTCGCCGCGCTTCCCGATGATCGTCGCGATGCCATCTCGGCCCTGCGTGCGACCATGCGCGACAACCGACCGGATGGGGTTGAAGAGTGCATGCTCTACGGCATGATCGGCTACGTCATCCCGCATTCGATCTATCCCGCGGGTTACCACTGCGACCCCACAAAGCCGCTGTCCTTTGCCGGCCTGGCCTCGCAGAAGAATTACATCTCCATTTATTTGAGCTGCATCTACATGACCGAAACGCACCGGCAGTGGTTCGCCGATGCATGGGTTTCGACGGGAAAGAAACTGGACATGGGCAAGTCGTGCATTCGTGTGAAGAAGCTCAGTGATGTCCCCCTTGACGTGCTGGCCGCGGCGATGCGCCGGGTCTCAGTGGACGAGATGATCGCCATGTATGATGCCAATCGGCCGGGGACCCGATGAAGCGAATCTTGGTGATCTGCACGGGGAATCGTGCCCGTTCCCAGATGGCCGAAGGATGGTTGCGACACTACGCAAAAGGGGCCATTGAGGTCTCCAGCGCCGGGACACATCCCAAGGGCGTCCACCCGATGGCGATCGAGGTGATGCGCGAGGTCGGCATTGACATCTCGGGTCAAACGTCCGACTCGGTGGCTCCGTTGGCTGGCGAGTCCTTCGATGTCGTCGTGACGGTGTGCGACAGTGCGCGCGAGAACTGCCCCGTCTTTCCTGGGACAGGTCGCACCCTCCACCGATCGTTTCGCGATCCGGACCTTCCGAACGCATCAGAGGACGAGCTTCGAGCAGTGTTTCGTGAGATCAGAGACGAGATCGGGTGCTGGGCACAGGACTTTGTGACAGCGGAAATCGGAACACCAGCGCCGCCAGCGGCTTCGGCCAAACCACCGGGGACCTGAACCATCCGATCGTCCCAGCAGGGGGCTCCACCGGAATTGTTTAGATGATGTGAAAACCGGAGAATTCTGCGTTATATTGTGTTGCAGAAACGGTTCAGCAATCCCGACGAACGTCAGTTTCGATAGCTTGGAGACGAAACAATGCGGTTGATTCTTCGAACGATCTTGGTCCCCGTTGCCTTGGCAGCGATAGGATTCTGCAGCGGATGTGGTGATGTTGGGCCGCAGAAACTCGACGCCGACTACATGAAGTCGGGCGAGGAAGTTGGCAAGCTCCGCCGCGACATCTTTGTTCGGTCGAGTGGAAATTGGGATCAAATGTCCTCGACGGACCGTGCCGAGTACCTTGCCTCATTTGACGGCAACGAAGAGAACGCCCGCCGATTCTGGGACTTGATGAAATCGCCTCCGACGGAAAACCGGCCCGGCATGCCGCCAACCCCAGGTTCGTAGCCAACCTCGATGAAGCGAACGACTATCAACGACGTCGCTTCGAGGGCAGGAGTCGGCAAAGTCACTGTCAGCTACGTCCTCAATGGCCAATCGCGGCTCGCTCGGATCTCTCCCGAAACGGAGCAGCGGGTATTGGACGCTGCCAAGGAACTGAACTACCGCCCCAACGCGCTGGGCAGGATGTTGGCAACGAGGAGGACTCAATGCCTTGCCGTCGTCCTCCAACGCGGAGAGTACTTCTCGGCCGGCAGTGGGTTCACGAATGAGGTGATGCGCGGTGTCTGCTCCGCCGCCGTGGAGGAAGGGTTCGATCTGATGCTGCACACCCGAACGATCGTCAATCCCCACATGGAGGCAGACGCACTATCGGACGGTCTAGTGGAAGGGGTGCTCATGCTTCGCGACCAGGACGACTCGACCCTTGCCGACCTCATCAACCGTGGACTCCCATGCGTGCAGTTTTTCACCCGATCGGCCGATCCGCGGTCCTGCTGGGTCGATGCCGATAACTTTGAAGGCGGCCGTATGGCCGTGCAGCACCTCCTCCAACTGGGCCATACGCGGATACGGATGATCGCGGGAAGCTTGGCCTCCGTTTCTTCCAATGAGCGTGTGCGGGGATTCCAATCCGCAATGCGCTCGGCAGGGCTGCCGTCGCGTGATGAGGACGTGCTCAGAGTCGCCTCACCACAAGACGATATTTACTCGGTGCGCGAAATGCTGGTCGGAAAGGACCGGGCGACGGCCTTGTTTGTTTGGTCCGATGACGTCGCTTTTCGCATGATTCAGTTTGCGCGGAGCCTGGGTCTGCGCATCCCCGACGATCTTTCCATCGTCGGGTTCGACTCTCTTGACGCATGCGACCAGTGTGTTCCGCCACTGACCAGCGTGCGACAACCGATCTATGAAATGGCAAGTCGTTCCGTTCGATTGCTCGCGGCATTGGTGCGTCACGAGTCCGTCAAGGAACTTCAAGTCGTTTATCCATTAAGAATCGATGTACGCGGATCAACCGCTACTCCCTATCCTACATCCACAAAGAGGTGACTTTATGCATCATCGACACACAGCCTTTACGCTGATTGAACTCCTTGTCGTGATCGCGATCATTGCGATCCTTGCTGCCATCCTGTTCCCGGTCTTCTCACAGGCTAAAGCTGCTGCGAAGGCGACGAACTCCATCAGCAACGTGAAGCAAATTGGTACAGGCATCATGCTGTATATCAATGACGCGGATGACGTGATGCCGATTCGACGTTACCAAACGCGCGACTCCGCAGGCAATCCGGGTGAGTTGTCTTGGAAGCAGGTCACGTACCCCTACATCAAGAGCAATAACATCTTCAACGACACCGTCAATCCTGCGGCGCGCTATCCGGACGACACATCGGACCCAGTGCTGCGCGCATCCTGGGGCCAAACCATCCCTGCGGGCACGCCACTGATGGGCCGTGGCTACGCGCTTTACGATGCGCCATTTGTTCACATGAAGTCATGGAACGTACCGACCATCAGCGCCACGATGATCGACGAGCCGGCAAAGGTCCTTGTCGTGACCGAGCACAAGCGCGTCTGGGTCGATACTGGCCCGTGGCTCAACTGGGACAAGAATGACTGGGATCCCACTCTCGGCACGGTTGGGGCACTCGGCTGGCCATGGGGCGGCGGTAAGTGGGATGACAAGGCAATGGTCAACATCTTCTATGATGGCCACGCCAAACGGCTGACGACCGGCGCCATGTGCGGATCAGACTCCGAGGTGAACGCCTGGAACTATCAGCGCAATATGCTCCAATCCGGCTATCCCGGACTGGGAGACGTTCGCTGGCTCGACACCTTCTGCGAAACGCGACCACCGGCCGTACGCTGATCGTCCTCTCCGGGCCGCAACCTTGTGTTGCGGCCCAGCAAACTCCCGTGTAAAGATGTCGCTGCTTATTGCCATCGCTTTGGCTGGATCGATGAATCAAGACCTTAAGGGGCAGGCTCTGCTCGACGACCTGAGCCGTCGGGCCGTCAACTATTTCTGGGAGCGGTCGCATCCCAGCACCCACTTTACAAAGGACCGGTCGGCAAATTTTCAGGAGCAGGACCGGCCCGAAAACCGAGTGTCGTCGATTGCCGCGATCGGATACGCGCTCAGTGCTTACGCCATCGGCGCGGAGCGGGGTTGGTTACCCAAAGAAGAGGCGCTGGATCGGGCGAGAAACACCCTCAAGAATGTCCGCGCCAAGGCGCCCCAGCATCGCGGTTGGTACTACCACTTCTTCGATTGGGAGACCGGTGAGCGCATTTGGAACTGTGAGCTCTCCAGCATTGATACCGCGATCCTGCTCGCCAATATGCTTATCGCCGAGCGTGGCTTCAAGGACCCCGAGTTTTCCCGCCTGTCCGACGACATTCTGCAGCGGGTCGACTGGAAATGGATGCTGACCGACGGTAGCGCCTTGCCCGACTCCAAGACGTTTGCTCACGGGTGGAAACCAGACGAGGGGTTCCTGAAGAACCGCTGGGCCGAGTACTGCGAGCACATGATGCTCTATATCGTGGGTATGGGCGCGTCGGACGACGTTTCCGACTCAACCTGGACCGCATGGCGGCGGCCGATCATTCGATACAAGGATTACGAGACCTTGCTCGGCGGACCGCTTTTCATCCACCAAATGTCCCACGGGATGATCGATTTCAAGAACCGGCGCGATGTCCTTGGCTACGACTACTGGGTCGCGTCGTACCAGCAGACGCACGCGCAGCGCGCCTACTGCATGGACAATCCACAGGGGTTCAAAGGGTACGGACCTGATATCTGGGGGCTTAGTGCCTGTGACGTTCCGGATGGCTATCGTGCCTGCGGCGCGCCAGGGTGGATTGATGACGACGGAACCTTGGCACCCGCCGCCGCTGTAGCGTCCGCCATGTTCGACCGTGAACTCGCGGTCCGAGCGGCCGAGGCTTTTCTTCGGGACTACCCGAATAGCTACGGCCGGTATGGATTCACAACCGGCCTTAACCCGACCAAAGCATGGCAGTCCCCCGATGTCATCGGCATTGATCTGGGCCAGCTTCTCCTGTGTCTCGAAGTTGCCCGCGACGGACTGCCCCATCGTTGGAGCATGAGCCACCCTGTCATTCAGCGTGGCATGTCAAAGGCCGGCTTCCGACTGACGGACGAGGGCCCAAGTGAAAGGCGATCGCTGCGGAAAACTAGTTGACCAAACGCCGAAGCACCGGCTCGAGCTCCTCAACGAGTTCTTCGATCGAATGGCCCTTCGCCCGGGGGTGCGAGCAGCCGGAGTCGTGATCTAAGCATCGCCGAATATGGTGGGCGGTCATCGCTGCCGCTGCCTGGTTCACCGCCGACCGAATCGCGGAAAGCTGAGTCAGCACATCGACGCAGTAAGCGTCCTCCTCAAGCATCTTGCGAACGCCTCGAATCTGGCCCTCGATGCGAGCCAGGCGGCGATCGATTTGGCGCGTTTCCGGTGACATAAACTCAGGATACCTGTGGGGTTACTGAAGAACGAATTGAGAGACCAATTCGTCCAACGTTCGGCAATGCTGGGAAGGCGCGTCTGGGTGATGGGAACCAGTGGGTCAGGCAAGACGACATTGGCCCGGCGCCTCGCCGCGCGACTTGATTACCCGCACATTGAATTGGACGCGCTCTATCTCTTGTCGGGATGGCAGACTAACCCGAACTTCGTCGAGGATGCGACGTTGCACCTTACCGCCGCATGCTGGGTCGCAGATGGCAACTATAGGATGTTGGGCGAAGTGATGCTGGCCCGTGCGGATACCCTTGTGTGGATCGATTTGCCCGGGTGGCGCACCTACGGACGGCTACTACGCCGAACTTTCATTCGTGGAATATCGCGAACGGAACTGTGGAACGGCAACCGCGAATCGCTTTTCCGAAGCTTCCTCACGCGGGAGTCGTTGATTTGGTACGTGCTGAAGACGTCACGGCGTCGCCGGGAGAGGTTCGAGGGGCTGATGTCCGACCCCAGCCTATCGGGGAAGTCACGGGTGCGGCTGCAATCCCCGGCAGAGGTTGAGCGGTTCATCGCCACGGCGACAGCACGTCCAAGAGCCGATTGACTGTTTGCTCGATGCGATGGTGGGCCAGGACCTCGCTGCGCGCGGCGCTCCCCAGTTGCGCGGCCAGGACAGGATCATTTTTGATCCGCTGAATGCCCTCGACCGTGTCGTCGACCGTCAGTCCTGTTTCGCCGTCGCGGATCAGTTCCTTTTGTGCGGGAATGGTGCTGGTGACGACCGGTAGGCCGACGGCCATGGCTTCCAGAGTGGCCAGCGATTGGTTTTCTCCACGCGTCATCAGGCACATGGCGTCGGCGGCTTGAAGAATCCGCTCGGGCATCGTCTGGTAGCCCAGCCACGAGACGTTCTTCGGCGCGATGGCGCGAAGCATCGGCTCAATGTCGCCGGACCCCAGCATGTGGAAGGTCACGTCGGGGAGGCGGTGGGCGGCAAGGACCACCGCCAGCTGGTTCTTTTCGTAGCCGATTTTTCCCGGAACGACCACGTCGTAACCCATAAACCCCAGCTTTTCGCGCATCGTGCGGCGCTCTTCGGGGGATGCGGGACGAAACCTCTCGACATCCACCCCGTTGGGCACGCTCACCACATCGGGGACGCCAAAGCTCTGATCCAGTTCGCGCGCTGCCCAATGGCTTACGGTAATCACCAGCGACAGCTTGCGAAGCCAAGGTGCGAAAAAACGAAGGTATCGCTCGCGGTTGAGCGTCTCAACCCAAGGCAGAGGGTGCCGCACATAGAGCTGATCGTGGATGATGGTGCCGAGAGGCCCCGACAGGTCGCTCAACGCCTCGGCGTAGGTCGAGGATCGGTAGCATTGCAGAATCGTGACTCGTGCGGTTACCGTCAGGCTGCGCAAATTCGCGTACGTCAAGACGGGAACGCCCTGATCAGCGAGGGACATGCGAACGCGCTCGTTCCCTTGGGCCTCCGGAAAGGCCGCAGCAACGTCCAGACCAGCGATGCGAAGCCGCGGTAGGACCTCTCGCAAGTACGTTTCGCTGCCGCGGGTTTCACGGGCATCCGAAACGAACAGAACCTCGTGCGTTAACCGTTCCAATCGATCAGTTGAAACCGGTTGTCGCGCCGACCGGATCGGTCCAGAAGCGCGACCTCGAGGGTGAGTTCGGCCGTGTTTTCCGGTTGGGCGTCGGAGGGGCGAGATTGCCAGGCACGCAGCAATTCGGTCGCGGCTTGCTCAGGCGATTGGCCACCGAGCGCGTCGGTGTTTAGAGCGGATTCGATGGCTTTGCGTCGCTCGTCGTCGCCAGCGATGACGCAGCTGCCGGTGACGGAGCGATAGTCGCCATCATAGTCCAGGACGAAAAAGCGATCATCTGCAGGGGTGTCGCCAACCTCGGCGAAGAGGCACCGGGCAACGATGGGCGAGGTCGAGAAGTCGCTGAAAGCCTTTTGCA
Source organism: Fimbriimonadaceae bacterium (assembly GCA_046292875.1). Lineage (GTDB taxonomy): Bacteria > Armatimonadota > Fimbriimonadia > Fimbriimonadales > Fimbriimonadaceae > JBKBQD01. The sequence goes on along the minus strand of JBKBQD010000003.1, from coordinate 340,990 downwards.
CGGGGGCGCTGAGGGCCGCGACGACGCGTTCGACCGTGACGTCGTGCTCGCTTCTTCGATAGCCCTCTTGACTGGCAAAGTCGACGGCTGCAACGCGCAAGGCCTCGACGTCCGCCTGCCGGCCGATGGCGGAATAGAGCAACCGGTCATACACCTCAAACACCTTGCGAGCATTTCGGCGGTAGGTAAGGACCAGGATTCCGGCGTCGACTGAGGCGGCGACAATCGGCAGACCCTGCTCAAGCCGTCCTTCAACGTACTGCGCGCGAAATCCAATTCCTTCTTGCCAATCGAACGGAGTGACCATTCCGCTCGTTTATACTCGCCGACCGGCCAGAACGTTTGGGGCCAGTGCGACTGAGGGCTGCCTGAACGGTATGTCATGCCTCGCCGATGCGAACTGCCAAATTGCCTTTTTGGGCGGCAACGGGGCAGGGTGTGTCGTCCCAACATGAGAAAGAGGATTCATGCGGTCGTTTCGGCGCACGCTGCAGTTTTTGAAGCCCTATCGCGGGCGCGTCATTTTGGCGGTGGTGTTTACCCTGCTCGTGACGGTGCTGCAGATTTTGCCACCGAGGGTCTTTCAGTACGCAATCGACGACGCCATCACCCCCGCGCTCGCCGCCCGAAAAGAGGCGGCACAACTTGTCGAAGCGACACCCCCTGCCCAGCGCGACGCGGCCTACGATGCCGCCCTGCAGCGGTTGGAGTGGGTCTATGGAGGCGGAGCGGCCCAGTCATTGCTCATCGCCTGCCTGGTGCTGGTCGGAGCGATCGTGATTCGGAATGCGCTCAGTTACTTCCTTTCCTATTTGTTGGGGTGGATTGGACATCGCTTCTGCTTCGACCTGCGCTTTGCAACGTGGCGCCACTTGCACCGACTCTCGCTGGCCTTTCACAACAAGACCCAGGTCGGCAAGATTATGGCTCGCTGCACGGCGGACATCGAGCTCATTCAGGGGCTGATCCAAGGGCAATTAGTCACGTTCCTCAGCGACATTGTCACCCTGGTCGCGGTTCTCGGAATGCTGTTCTTCCTGGAATGGCGACTTGCCGTGGTGATTGTCGCGCTGGTGCCGTTCTATGTCATCAGCTACATGTTCTTCCTGAAGAAGATCCGCTATGTAAGCCAGGAACAGCGGCGCTTGTATGACATCATGCTGGGGAAGCTGGCCGAGAAGATCACCGGCATTGCCGTCGTCAAGGCGTTTAGCCGAGAGGCGGATGAAACGGCCAGCTTTATGTCCTCGGTACGCGACAAGTTTGCCATCGACACGTTGCAGCTTCATCTCAATCGACGGCTCGGTCTGGTCAGTGGCGTGATTAGCGGCCTCGGCACGGGTATCGTCTATGCCTATGGCGGAAAACTCGTACAAGAAGGGCAGATGACGACCGGTATGCTCGTTGCCATTACGTTCTACATCGGCTTTATTTTTAACCCAGCCGTTCGTGTGGTGGACTTTAACAATTCGTTGCAGTGGGCTATTTCGGCGATGGATCGCGTGTTCCAAACGCTGGACACGCGACCCGATATCGAGGACCGTCCCAATGCCCCAAACTTGCCGCCGTTTTCCCACGAGATCGTCTTCGACCATGTGGGCTTCTCGTACGGCGATGGCAAGCAGGTGCTGTCCGAAATTGAATTGACGGTACGTAAAGGCGAAACGGTTGCGCTCGTTGGGCCAAGTGGAGCGGGCAAGACCACACTCATGAACTTGCTGATGCGGTTTTTTGACCCCACGGAAGGCGCAATTCGCATTGACGGACATGACCTAAGGGACGTTCGACTCGAGTCTTTGCGCAAACAGGTAAGCATGGTCTCGCAAGAGAATGTCCTGTTTAGTGTATCGATTATGGAGAACGTGAAGTATGGAGCCCGGGACGCCAGCGATGAGGCAGCGATCGAATCTTGTAAGATTGCCGACCTGCATGACTTCGTGATGTCGCTGCCGGAGGGATATCAGACTCAAATCGGTGAGGACGGCATCAAACTGAGCGGCGGCCAGAAGCAGCGTTTGGCCCTTGCGCGCGCGCTCATCACGGACCCGTCGATCTTGATTCTTGATGACGTGACGAGCGCCCTGGACGGCGAGACGGAAGCACGCGTGCAAGAGGCCTTGGTACGCGTAATGGAGGGCCGAACGACCTTCATTATTGCCCATCGACTATCCAGTGTAGTCGAAGCCGACCGCATTGTGGTCCTGCATCATGGAAAGATTGTCGATATTGGCACGCACCAGGAGCTGACTTCGCGTGATGGCCTTTATCGCGATGTCTATGAGGAGCAGTTTCGCAGCGCGCTCGAGCATGTGCGAGATCGCGGCGCCTAAGTAAAGATCAAGACCGCAGAGTAGGCCAGTGCCCCAAAGGCAAAGGCGGGCAAACTATTTTCACCTTGAGAAGGCAGCTCGTTGCGCAGGGTGTTCAGAATGACGCCCCCCGCGACAAACGAAAAGAGAAGCGAGAGCACAAAGGGAGGAATGGTCGCCGCGGTGCCGGCAAAGAGCCCGGCAACCAAACATGCGGAGAGGATAAAGCGAAACTTTTCGTCGTATTGCTTTGGATGCTCGGCACGAAGATTGGCGTCTACGACCAGCATATGCAGCAGCATGGCAAAGGTGTAGGTCGCAAATGCGCCAACGCCGTGACGCTCGGTCGAGGCAGCGATTGCTCCGATCAGAAGGTTGTAGATCGCAAACGCATAGAGGTGCGCGAGGTAGGATGCCCGTTCGCCGCGGGCGGTTCCGGTATCGATCCCGGTTAGGGCGTAGTAGGTGAGCATTCCAATAAGGGCGACCACAAAGGCATGTCGATCGAAGAAGCGCAGCGAATGAGGCAGCGCGGAATAGATCAGATGCTGGTGTTCGTTCAGGTCCGGGAAGATGGCCACGAAGACGTAGGCGACGGAGACGCCGCCGGACAACGACACCGATACGGCCCGGGTCACACGCCCCACGCTCTTGAGTTTCGGAAGACCGAGGTGAAGCGCGACGACCAGCAGCACAAAGGCCAAACCCTCGATGCGTGGCATCCAACTCGGCACGAACATAGGTTCGCAACAACTCGGATTCGTTCCTTGCGGTAGAAGGCAGTATGGATACGACTGTTATTCGCGTGGCCGCCTTCGCGGGCTCGCTGCGGCGCGAATCGCTCAACCGTCGCTTAGTTGAAGCCGCCCGGGAACTGGCGCCCGAAGGGATGGAGATTGACCACATCCTGCTGGACAGCGTCCCGCTTTTCAATGTGGAACTCGAAGCGGATCCCCCTCCAGGCGTCGTGGACTTCAAGGCAAGGATCGCCGCCGCCGATGCAGTGCTGATGGCCGTGCCGGAACACAACTTCAGCTTTTCGGGCGTCTTGAAGAACGCGATCGATTGGGCTTCCCGACCGCCGCGACGCGATGTTTTGACTGGCAAGCCCGTGGCGACGATGAGCGCCTCACCGTCTTGGACAGGCGGCTTGCGAGCCCAAATCCAGCTGAGGCCAGTCCTTGGCTATTTTCCGATGGAAGTCATGCTGTTTCCGGAGGTGTGCATTGGCAAGGCCCATGAAAAGTTTGACGAATCCGGTCGGCTTGCCGATGAGTTTGCGCGGGAGCAGGTGCAGAAGCTGATGAACGCGTTCCACGCCTTCGTTGTCGAGCGCAAGAATCGCTAAAGCGGGATGCGAAGACCATCGTAGGCGAGCCGTACGTTGGGTGGAAGCTCGGCTTCGGTGACGTCGTGGTCATAGTCGTCGGACAAGTGGGTCAGATAGGCGATCCTTGGCTTGAGTTCGGCAACGGTGGCAAGGGTTTGTTCCAGATGCATGTGGGTCGGATGGGGTTTGCGACGGACAGCGTCGATCACCAGGACGTCCAAGTTGGACACCCAAGGCTGGGCGCTGGCGGGAATCGCGCTGACGTCGGTGAGATAGGCAAAGTCCCCAACCCGGATGCCCAGAGCGTGGAGGTACCCATGTTCCACCCAAAACGTGTGGATCACGAGTCCGGCCAAGGGCAGCGTCGACGGCACGTCGCGAAGGTCGAATCGCGGCACCATGATGCCTTGGGCTTGATCCCGAAAGGCGTATTCGAAGATTCGGCGCAGATCGGCCTGGTATTCGGGAGAAGTGTAGATGGGGACGGGGAGACCGGTGCGTTCGGTGAAACTCCGCAAATCGTCGAGGCCCATCACGTGGTCGGCGTGGCTGTGGGTAATGAGCACGGCCTCAAGTTCTTTTACGTTTTCGCGGAGGAGCTGAAGACGCATGTCGGGGCCGCCATCCACCAGGACGTTTCCCGTTGGCCCTCGCAACAGAAGGGATGACCGCATGCGGTGGTTTTTTGGATTGCTCAGGTAGGAATCCGAATACGTGCGTCCAAGAATGGGAACGCCAGTGCTGGTGCCGGAGCCAAGAATGACGGCTTCCGCGTTCACGCCTCGCCGACGGCCCGGAGGACGTCCAGTGCAACAAGGCTGCTGGGAACGTCGGAGTATTGGGCCACTCGCTCGATGCACCGGGCGAAGTTGCGTTCGCTCAGATCGTCATTGCCGCCGTGAGCTTTGCGCGCTTCGGAAACAATCTTGATCGCCTCTTTATAGAATCGCGCGCGATTTTGTGGCATGGACTTATTGGGGATAGCGGAGTAGGCGCGATTCAACTGCTCATAGGTGCCTTCCCAGGTAGAGCGCGCGGCAACTTCCTGTTTGGCCTTATCCATGGCCATGCGCTGCAGCCGAACCGACTCGGCATCGCGTCGCTTGGCAGCTTCCCAATCCTGATCCGTCGTGCCGTCAATGACCCGCAGGCTGACCACTCGACCCGCCTTCTGTGAGACGATGGTTTCGATGACGCGCTTGGTATGGGGCATGCGCAGGTGGCCTGCCAGTTCCATTTCGGAATGCGAGAGGCCGACGACAAAGGTGTCATCTTCCAAGGCGATGGGCACGCAGCCGTTGACCGCGGCCCAAGTGCCGACACCGGTCACTTGTTTGCGCACTTCAGGAAGGGCTTCGGCCCAAATCGCCTGGACGTTCATGGACGGCGAATTATAGCGGTTGGCAAGAGGGAGTCGCTATTCATTCCGTTAACGGTCCCGTCGTGTGCGGGTCGGCTGGAGGAACTGATCGGGCAGCAGCGGCGACGGGATAAAGGAACCCATCCAGTCGCCCTCGATGGTGGCCTGGCCACATTTGCCCTCACCGGCAAGGTCGAATATCGGGCGCGGACAGCGCAATTCAGCGGTTTGCAGATTCCGGAACTGGACGCGCACATAGAGCCGCTTCTCGAATTCGTCGCCGTCGATGTGGTCAAACTGGGGCAGGCCGTTGTTGTCAATGGCGTAGCGCGCAACGATGATAACGTCCTCTGCGTGCCGCCTTGAGCTCAAGCCCGCCGTTTTGGACGCTTTCAGTCCGTAGAAGACGGAGATTCCGGTCACGATCACACCCGTCCCCAGAATGGCCATGGCGCCCGGAGGAAAGAAGATGAACGTTGGAATCGTGGCGAGGATGAGCACGACTCCCAGCACGATGCCACACCCAACAAGGCTCTCTTTCCGACTGGTTGCGGCGCGTGGACGCTTCATGACTCCCGATCCAAGTCGATCACCTTGGGCGACTCTTTCTCGGCCTTGATGGCTGCGATGTCCTCTTCCGAGCCGACGATGGCGTCGACGCCTTCACCGGCCACCTTTTCCCACTTGCCAAACTCGGTGCGTTTCCAGGTCGTGAAGCCGCGCTCCGCGGCTTTGTCGTGGCTGAAGCCGGACTTCACCTTGAAGCTCGGGCGGCTGATCACACGTCGAACGGAAAGTCCGCACCACGGGCAAAGCGTCAGCGGATCCTCATCGGCCGATTGAAGCACTTCAACGCGACCATCGCACATTAAACACTCGCGGTCATCGGGCTCATATTCATAGATCGGCATCGGCATCCTCCTGAGCAGCGAACTGTTGGGCAAGGCTTGGATCAAGTCGAAGCGTGGCTTGGCGTCCGCCATGGAGGTCGAAGTCGAGCCAGACGGCGATCGCGTCGGGATATTCCGACTCAAGCTCGGGTGTTGGCCACTCCATCCACAGCACATGGTCAGCGGCGTAGTCTTCTAATCCGAGGCCGGCGGCGCTGGAAACGCGATAGAAGTCCGCGTGCAAGATCGGGGGCTGGGTGGCATAGGGAACCATCAGGGCAAAGGTCGGCGAGCGCACGTCCCCGGAATAGCCCGCCTCGCGGAGCGCGCCTCGGACCAGCGTCGTCTTTCCCGCACCGAGCGGTCCATGCAAGAACACAGCGTGACCGGGTTCAAGAACTCGCAAGAGCGCCCGCCCCAGCAACTCGGTTGCCAGGGGGTCACGCAAGATCCGTTCGATTCGGACGTACTCCTTCGTGGATTCCGCCACTTCTCAAGTATAACGATGGTAGGTTTATGGCGACGTCGGCGCTCGTGTGGAAATGCCCTTTGGGTGAGCCTTCGTTCGAGCGTGCGCGGCGACTGGTTGACGTCACGAACGGAGCCGAGAGTCGCCCGCGCACTTTTGTCGCCCTCTCGTGGACAGAGGTGGCCTTTCACGTTCGGTTCTGGTGCGAGGATCGTGAGCCATGGGCAACGCATGCTGAGCGCGACGCCCCACTTTATGAGGAAGAGGCGCTGGAAGTCTTTGTTTGCCCAAACGGCCAACTGGAACAGTACTTTGAATTTGAGGTCAATCCGCTAGGGGCCGTCTTCGATGCCGTTGTGCACAATCCGGGACTCGACCGCTCCGCGCTCATGACCGATCCCTCGTGGGACTGCGACGGACTGCAAAGCGAAGTTCTGGAATGGCCCAATGGCTGGACAGCGAGATTTGCCATCCCCTGGGAATCGCTGGGGGTGTCGGCTCAAGAAGGCTTTGAAATGCCGGCAAATTTCTTTCGCATCGAGCGGCGACCCTACGAAGCGTTTCAGGCGTGGTCGCCGACCTTGGTTTCACCGGCGGACTTTCATCGGCCACTTCGATTCGGGCGGGTCGTCTTGGTCCGCAGTTAGCCTTCGGCCACATAGGCGCCGCTCGTGCTGACCACGGAACCGTCGCCGCGCGTGATCTGAGTGGGAACACCCATGGGCGCGTCGACCTGGATGCGCCACTTGGCGCCTCTGCGTTCGGCCTCGACGCTGATTTCGCCTTTCGGCGTCATAAGGGTTCCCGAGTAGCGACCCTCAAGGTACATCGGCCTCACCGCGACGGCCCGGAACCCAGGTGCTGCCGGTCGAATGCCAAGAAGCGATCTGAGGAACTCGGCTGGGGGAAACGCGCTCCAGGCATGGCAGTCGCTCCGTCGGTCCGCCCAGCCTTCCAGCGTTGTCGTCAGGCCCAGGTCCCTGAGCTCCTGGAACTCCTCCATGAACTGTCGATAGGCCACATCGTAGCCTCCAGCGAGAGCCATCGCCTCTGACAGCGGAAGGCCCTGTTGGCGCAGCATCGGGCTCCAATCGGGTTTGGCGCGCAGATTCTCGACGATCCGTGCACTTTGGACCGGCGAGGCAAGCCCGGACTGAACGGCCATGGCCTGGGTGTGCACCGTCAGGATGCCCTCCAGACCGTCTGGGGACTCCAGGAAAACGCCTTGTCCCTCATCCCAAACCGACGCAGCCGCACGGACAAGCCGCTCTTCGGTGGACCCCCAGCGGGCGTCATCCTCCGAATGGCCGACCTCCCGGTGAAGCCGACGGCCCTGCCGGAGAGCTAGCAGCATCAGGAGCGTGGCATAGGTTGATCCACCGGCTTCGATCGCGGCTTCTAGTGCAGAGCCGGGCGCCTCGACGCCACCGATGGGGTTCCAATAGGGAAGTTTTCCCATGAATCCGTCTGGCCGAAGGTAGTTGCGGAAATAGGCCAGGACGCCGTCGACCGCAATGAGCGAATCGCGCACGTCCTCGCGCACCTCATCGCCGGCAAACTCCCAAAGGTCGTGCAGCATCACGATCCACCACAGGGCAAAGATCGGGATCGTCTGTCGCAGTTGGGAGGGGGTTCGGCTGCTGAGCATGCCATCTGGGCGGAGCGTGTCCCGAAAAAGACGGATCGTGCGCCGAGGCATGGCGAGATCGCCGGTGAGATACAGCGTCGTGAGGGCCTCGTTGCGGGCGTCCAGCAAGTAGTTCAGCTGCTCATATCCCGGGCAGTCTTCGTACGTCTCATGCGTGCAGAGCCGCAAGGAGCGGAAGCAAATTTCAGTGAACTGGTCCCAGTCGTCACGGTCAGCGAAGAGGCGAGCCGTTTGTCGCAAGGGATAGGCCGTGAAGCGATAGAGCGCCTGGTTCAGTCGGAACGCCTGCGGTCCCGCAGAGACCTCCACCTTGATATAGCGAAAAGTCCTCCAATGAAACGGCATCCATTCGCCGTCGGGGCCCAAATGAATCGTGTCTTGGTAACCGTGGATCAGGCCGGTGTCGAGCGCGTCGCGACGGCCCTTGTGGATCCGGCCGGCCCCTCCGTAGAGCAGCGGCGTCCCATCGTCGGGTTTTGGGCCTGGCTGGAAGGCGCCTTCGGCGTAGGTGATTCGCAAGACTCGCCCCTCGGCGCCGCTCATGGCAAGTATTGGATAGCCGGTGGTGAGTTCGCCGGCATCAAGGACGATCTCGCCAGCCTGACCGGGCTCGACGTGCCATTCGTGGGGCCAGGTGGTTGGCCGGTACCCCACGTGGACGCCTTGCGCCATCGTCTGGTCGCCGGAAGGAACGAAGGCACCGACAAACTCTCGGTCGATCTCTTCCATTGGGACCACATCGCGGGGGCGGAATGTCCAGATCAGACCGCAGTCAGGGTCGCCACCATGGCCATTGAGCGGTGCAGAAATGACCGGCGCCTGCCAATCTGCGGCTCCTTCCCGGGGGAATCGAGTGAGGTCCGTGATTTCAGTGCCCGACAGGAAGAGGTGGGCATTCCCGGTATATCGGGTCTGATCCAGTGTCGTTGGCTTGTGGGGCCAGACCTGCCACTGGCCGGGCGTGTCGAGCCATTCGAATCCAGGAAGTTCCCCTTCAAAGGCAAATCCCGCAAACCCACTGTGCTCCTCGCTCAGCGGAGGCTCGTTGCCAAAGTGGACGACATCGGCCGTCAGCTCGTTGTCTCCAACCCGGAGAAACCGTGCCAATTGGACACGCTCGGAGTGGTAATGCCGCAGCGTGCCCTTCAGCGGTCCCCGAGCCACGGTATTGTGATTGCACTTCAGGTGGTAGCGGCTGTCCGCCGTGACCCGAGCGATCACTGAATCCGGCACATGGTCCAGCCGAAACCTGAGACGGAAGATCCGCCGCTCAAAGCCAAAGCCTCCCCGCGCTTCCGACCAAATCATCTGCGCGCGCCAGGGACGATAGTGGGACGGATCGGGCAAAACGGCCATTTCGCCTAGCTTACATCGCGACTTTCGAGGCTGGGACACCGCGGCGATCAATAGGGCCCAACGCTGTCTACCATAATGTCTACCATTTCACAAGTAGACAATCTGTTACATGTTATGGCAGTGGAGGGGTAACGAACAAAAAAAGTCCAAAAATGGCACAAATTGCCTTGCATTCCCATGATTGTCCCGTTATAATCCCATCAAGCATTCGCGGACGCCATGGAAGGGCGGAGGCAGTGTCGGTTGAGCGGGGTGCTCAAGCAGTCGGTGGTCGAGACTTACGGATGAGGATCGGCCACCAAGTATTAGGGAAGAACTCGTGGCCACGGAAGGCAAATCTTATCGACCTCTCTTGGGGACCGATCCCGCGACGGTCGATAAAAAAGGGCGGATTCTTCTCAGCGTCAAGAAGCGCGAGCGGCTCGGCGATCCCTTCGCCCTCATGCTGGGGGAGGCGGGTTGTTTGATCGCTTATCCCCAGGATGTATGGGAGGACCTGCTCGCCGAGATCTATTCCTATAAGGCGATCAATGTCGGACGGCAGGAGTACACGCGCTTGTTGCTCGGCAATGCCGATGACGAGATTCGCTTTGACGCGCAAAACCGATTTGTGGTCCCGTCTCGGCTGCGAGATCTTGCGGGTCTGAAAGAGCACGTCATGTTAGTCGGTTGTGGCGACCGTTTAGAAATCTGGGATCGAGACCAGTACGACCGATCGGTGAAAGGGCTTGTTTCGGACGAGCAGCGCCAAAAGCGCCTTGAAGAAGCGCGCAAAAGAATGAAGGAAGGTGAGATGTGACCGCGGTGTTCGTGCATCAAGTGCGGTTAGGTCTGCGTCAAGAAGAGTTAAGACTTATGGAATCTCGTGCGCATGAGCCGGTGATGGTCGCGGAGATTCTTGCATCCATGGGTCTGGAACGTGGCATGAACGTCTTGGACGCCACGGTGGGATTAGGGGGGCATTCCGAAGTCTTCCTCTCACGTATTTGTCCTGGCGGAACGCTGGTGGGAACGGAATGGGACGAGCAGATGCTGGCTCAAGCGGAGCGTCGATTGCATTTCAGCGACTGCCGGGTCGTGTTGCGTCGCACCGACTTTCGCGCCGCTCCTGCGATTCTCGATGAACTCGGACTGCGGGTTCATGGCGCCCTCTTCGACCTAGGTTTGAATTCGGCACAAATCGACGACCCGTCGCGTGGGCTGAGTTTCCGGGAAGACGGGCCATTGGATATGCGGCAGGATCGGACGTCGGGCGAGCCGGCCTCGGCGTTGCTCAATCGATGGACGGCGGCGCAGATCGAACGGGCGCTCCGCGAATACGGCGACGAGCGATTCGCCCGCCGAATCGCCGCTCGCATCGTTGAAACGCGCAAGCGAACGCCGCTACGGACGACCAAGCAGCTTGCCGATTGCGTGACCGCGTCGATCCCGCGTGCGCTGCAGGAGAAGCGCATTCACCCCGCAACTCGGACCTTCCAAGCGATCCGCATCGCCGTGAATCGTGAGTTCGATGGGCTGGGAGAAGCGATTGCCCAGGTTGCCCATCGCCTTTCGCCCGGGGGCGTTTTGGTCGTCCTGTCATACCACTCCGGTGAAGATCGCATCGTCAAGAACCTCTTCCGCGACCTCTCGCGCGAGGGTTACGCAACGCTCTACGAGAAGCCGCTCCAGCCCTCGGAATCCGAGCAGTCACGCAATCCGCGCAGCCGCAGCGCGAAACTTCGCGCGATTCGAGCCGTCGGAGGCGAGTCATGAGCGCCGTACCATACGGGGCCTCGAAACGCGCCAAGGCGAACGCGCGAGGTCGGAGGGGGGTCGACCGATCTCAGATCGCCGCCGCGTTTTTCACGTGCGTGCTGTTTTTGGGATTGACGGCCGCCACGTTTTTCGCCAGCAGCCTGGCGGGCAACGTCCTGGTGGAGATCGCCCGTGTCGAAGGAATCGAGGCGCGCAACCGTACGTCTTATGCCCGCCAGCAAGAGGCACTTCTGCGCGGACGCATCGAGCGCCTCAAGAGCTTGGATGTCATTGACCAGTGGGCCTCGCGACACGGCATGTTGCCGCCGGAACGGCTGGCATCCGGAATCCGCGTGGAGGGCGCTGTTGTCCGAACACCCTGAGTCGCCTTCTCGTCTCAAGTGGACGCTGGTGATTTGCGGCGCCTTGTTCTTGGCCAGCGCCATCGCTCAGTCTCGAGTGCACTTCTTTCAGCAAGGCGAGATCATCTCGGTCGCTTCGCGCAACCACAAGCTCACGCTGAAGCAGCGCGATCCCGCGAAGCGCGGCGTGATCGTCTCTCGCGACGGCAAGGTTCTTGCCGAGGATGATGAGGGCTTTGAGTTCAGCTTGGACCTGACGAAAGTGCCCCAGAGTCCCGGTTTCTTTACCGCCCTTTCGGCGGCTTCTGGGATCCCAGCTTCAGAGTTTCTTGATCTGGCCTCTCGAGGCGCGAAGCGAGCTTACTGGAACGTGCCGATGACGCCTGCTCAGGCCGCGCGGATTCGCGAGGTGATGACCGCGTGGTCCGCAGACGGAGTATCCGTGGCCGCTTCGGGAAGGCGAAGCTACCCCATGGCCGAAGCAGCCGCGGGAATCGTCGGGGTCTTCCGAAAAGAAGTCGGCCCGGATAAGACCGTTCACGATCTCAGCACGGGACTCGAAAAGAAACAGGCCGGCAAACTGGAGGGGCGCGATGGCGTGACGGTGGGCATGGCGGACCGCAATGGCGAGTTCCTGCCCATGCGGATCGCATCGGTCGAGCAGGTGCGCCGTGACGGAAGCCGGATCGAGCTCACGATCGACTCCGAATTGCAGTTGGTGGCGACTCAGGCCATCCGCGAGGCGGTGGAATCAAACGATGCGACCCGGGGGTCTGCCGTGGTCATTGATCCCTCCAGCGGCGATATCTTGGCCATGGCCAATTGGCCGTCGTTCAATCCGAATCTCCAGCAGCGACCCCTTGGACCGGCAACCACCACCTCCGACTTCAACATGAACACGATGGGCGCCTATGAGCCGGGCTCGACATTCAAGATTCTCACGATGGCCAAGGCGATCGATGAGGGCCTGATCTCCGAATCGACGTCGATTTACTGCAAAGGCACCCACGCCTATAACGATAAGTGGCGGATCTCGTGCGATATGCACAATGGCACGCGCGCTCACGGTCAAGTGGACACGGAAGCGGCGATTGCGAAATCCTGCAATGTCAGTGCGGCGATGTGGGCGCTCCAGATCGGCTACCCTGAATTTGTCAAGTTTATCGAGGACCTCGGCGTTCTCAAAGTGCAGGACATCGGCTTGCCCAACGAACGGCCGGGGCTGTTCAACTATGGGGAATACGCCAAGCCTTTGCAGCTCATGAATGTGGGCTTTGGACAGGCGCTTAACACCACGCCGCTTGGCCTCTGCAGCGCCTATTCGATGCTCGGCAACGGAGGCGTCCGGATGAAGCCGCGATTGATCAAATCGATTGACGGTCGAGAAACGGCGATCAGCGAAGCGGGCAGAATTATCTCGGCAGAGACCGCAGCGCGCGTTCTGCACCTCATGGAATCGGTGATTGAAAAAGATATGGGTACGGGGTCGCGGCTCCGAATTCCCGGGTTTCGCCTGGCTGGGAAAACCGGTACTGCACAAAAAATCGGCTCGCCGGATGAGGCCGGTGGACACGTCTCCAACTTCGTCGGCTATGTTCCGGCCGAAAAGCCGAGAGTGGTCATCCTGGTCATGGTCGATGCACCGAAGCGGGGAAGGATCTATGGCTCGACGGTTGCTGGCCCGGTGTTCCATGAGTTGGCCAAGGCTTCCATTCGCCGTTTGGGAATCGCGCCGTCAGGCCCCGTGGAAGCGGCGCCGATAGTGCCATGAAGTTCGCCGAACTGACGAAAGGCATTGACGGCCGACGAAGCGCCATTGCGGATCCCGTTGTGAACGGCTTATCCATCGACTCCCGGACGCTTCTCCCGGGCGACGTTTTTATCTGTATGCCTGGGCACCGGCACGACAGCCATGCGTTTATCGCCCAAGCGGCGGCCAAGGGAGCCATTGGCGTGGTGGCGCATACGGCGGGTGGCGCCGAAGAGTCGATCCGGCTCGGCTTGCCGGTGCTCCTTGTTCGGCCCGAGGATGTGGCTACCGTTTCGGCGCTTCTGGCGCGACGCACCTATGGTGATGCCTTGGCGTCGCTTCAGATCGTTGGCATTACCGGAACGAATGGCAAAACAACGACCGCATGGATCTTGACCCAGGCATTGCAGCAACTTGGGCACTCTGCCGGATACCTGGGAACTCTCGGAACGTACGTCGATCACGTGTGGACGCCCGGAGAGAACACGACTCCCAACGCAGTCCCCTTGGCCCGCGAGATGGCGACCTGGAGCGAGCGCGGGGTGGAGTATGCCGTGATGGAGGTCAGCAGCCACGCCTTGGCCGAACAAAGGGTGGACGCGCTGTCGTTTTCGGCCGTCGTGTTCACGAATCTCACCCAAGACCACTTGGATTATCACGGGACCATGGAGGCGTACCGCGAGGCCAAGCACCGGCTTTTCTTTGATCGGGCGCTGCATCGGGATGACGCTCGATTTGTCCTGAATGTCTGCGACCCGGTGGGGCGAGAGTGGGCAGACGCCCTTCCCGGCGCGGTGCGGTATGGGTGTTGCCCTCTGGCAGACCGCCGCTGTGAAATCGTTGAGGCAACGGCAAGCGGTCTGATCATTGAGTTGGAGGGCATTCGGTTGTCCTCTCGCTTGGCCGGCCGTTTCAATGCCGAAAATTTAGGGGCCGCCTACGCGACCCTGGTCGCGCTCGGTGTCGAGCCCAGCCGCGCGGTGGATGTGCTGGCACAGGTTGAGCCAGCACGGGGACGGTTCGAGAGCATTCCCAACGAGCGAGGCTTCGGGGTCATTGTCGACTATGCGCATACGCCTGACGCGATCTCCAGCCTGCTGACCGCCGCCCGAGACCTGCAGCCGCAGCGCGTGGTGATCGTCGTCGGCTGTGGGGGCGACCGCGATCGCACCAAACGTCCGCTGATGGCCCAGGCCGCGGTGGCCGGCGCGGACCTGGCGATTTTCACCAGCGACAACCCGCGCAGCGAGGACCCCGATCGTATTCTCGACGACATGGATGCCGGTCTTGCGGATCACTCGCGACGCCTGCGCATCGTGGATCGACGGCAGGCCATATACCGTGCCATCGAGTTGGCAGCGCCAGGCGATGTGGTGCTGATTGCTGGCAAGGGACATGAATCCGTCCAGGTGGTGGGCGATCACGCAACCCCATTTGACGATGCCGAGGTGGCGCGCGAAGCGCTTCAGTCGGGGAGCGTCCCGTGACGATCGGTGAGTTGGCGGCTGCCATGGGTGCGGCGACAATCGGCGTGGATGCCGATGCCTCGTTTGATGGCTTCTGCCTGGACCATCGGGAAGCGCGCCCCGGCGCTGTGTTCTTGGCGATACGCGGCAAAAAGGTGGATGGCCATGACTTCGTGGGGGAAGCCATTCATGCCGGTTGCGTTGCCGCCGTGGTCGAACGCCAGGTCCATGGGCCGCACTTGCTCGTATCGTCCCTGGTTGATGCGCTGGCCGGCTATGCCTCCGGGATCCGCGAGGGCTTCGCGGGGCCGGTCATTGGCGTGACAGGCAGTGTGGGCAAGACCACCACCAAGGAGCTACTCGCCGCCGCGATGTCGCCCCTGGGGCCTGTCTTGGCCAATCCAGGAAGCCGCAATACGGAGTACACGTTGCCCCTGCTGTGGCATGAACTGCGCCCCGAGCATCGGTCCGTGGTTGCGGAGATGGGAATGCGGGGCTTTGGCCAAATCGCGCACTTGGCTTCGTTTTCCCGACCGACCATCGGCGTGGTGACGAACGTGGGGGTCGCGCATGCCGAACTGGTGGGCGGTCCCGCCGGTGTCCCGGTGGCGAAGGGCGAACTGCTGCGCGCACTGCCAGCGTCGGGCGTGGCGGTGATTCCGGCCGATGTGGCCTACCGCGAAATCCTCTTGCAAGAGGTGATCGCACCGTTGGTGACGTTTGGATACCGTCAAGGCGATGCGGCGCTGGAAGACTACGAGCCGCGCACGTGGACTTCGTCGACGGCGTGGATCCGCGTTGCCGGTCGGCGGCATGAGGTTTCACTTCCGTTCCTGGGTCAATCGCTCGCAGTGAATGCCGCCGCCGCGCTGCTTGCTGCCCATGTCGCTGGAGTGGACGTCGACGAGGCGGCCCAAGCACTGGGCCAGGCGAGGATGCCACCAAATCGCATGGAGGTGCGTGAGATTCGTGGGGCGACGGTGGTGCTCGACGCCTATAACGCCGGACCGCCGAGTGTGGCGGCGGCGCTCGAAGCCGTAGCATCGATGCCTCGGTCTGGGCGTCTCTGGGTGGTGATGGGCGACATGCGCGAATTGGGCGATCTTGCCGAAGAGGCTCACCGAAAAGCCGGCACGCAAATCGCGGATCTCAATCCTGATTTCGCCGTGTTTATCGGTGAGTATGCTGAGGTCTATCAAGGAGCTGCTGTCTCTGCAGGTCTTTCCATCGATCGCGTTCTTTTAGCTGAAAACAGGAGCCAATTAGTCGACATGCTTCGCGGTATGGAACAGGGGGATGTCCTCTTGGTGAAAGCGAGCCGAGCACTGGAACTTGAACGAGTCGTGGACGAACTGACTGAGGAGGAACCATGACGCCTTTCGGGATGATCGTCTTGGCAACGATCTTTGGCCTCTTGATAGCGAAGCCTATGTTGTCGCTTTTGCAATGGATGAAGTCCAAGCAAACGGTAAGCTCCTACGCTCCGGAGGGGCATCAGGTCAAGCAAGGAACTCCCACGATGGGTGGCTTGATCCCCATCCTCGGCGGATTGGTTGCCACTGTGCTGGGCTGGGTACCGTGGCAAGTCGCCGTTTTGTTCTTCGGGTTTGCCGCCATTGGTTTCATGGACGACTACCTTGTTCCCAAGTTTGTGAAAGGCAGTCGCGGGCTGAGTTGGATGCCGAAATTGGCTCTTCAATTCACAGTCGCAGGCTTCGTCGGACTGCAACTCTTGAGTCAGGACTACGCGCTTCTTGCGCTGTTCATCTTTGTGATACTGTTCGCCTCAAACGCTTACAACTTTAGTGACGGATTGGACGGACTCGCCGGTGGCCTCGGGGTGTTGCTTTTCTTTGGTTTGTTCCTGTACATCATGGGGCCAACGAGCACTGTGTCGGTGCAAGCACTGACGGCTGATCTGCTCATTCCCATGCCGACACCAGGCTTCCTGTCGGCAACGGTTATCGGGGGAATGCTTGCATTCCTCTACTACAATGCGCCACCAGCAAAAGTGTTTATGGGGGATGTTGGGTCCCTTTCCATTGGCGCGTTGATCGGATATGGTTTGTTCTTGTTTCCCTCAGGAGTCCAAGTGATCAATCCGGAGGGCGGCGCCGCCATGGGAGTCTTGGCGGCCATCGTGATAAGCGGCATTCTCATCATTGAGTTAGTGCCAGTACCTCTGCAAATTCTCTCGGTGAAGCTGCGAAAAGGAAAGCGATTGTTCTCCTATACGCCGATTCACCATGCATTTGAAAAGAAGGGCGTTCCGGAGACGCGCGTCACCGCGTCGATGCTGCTCACCCAGTTGATCCTGATTCTCTTGGCCTGGCAACTCGTTTCTGGATGGGTCGGGCTCGAAGGAAGTCGGGGATGAGCGCACGTCGCCATGTCGCCGTGTTTGGGCTGGGGCGGTCGGGCCGAGCGGTGGTCGACGCCTGCCGCCGCCTCGGTCAATCCGTGGTCGCATATGACGAGAAAGCGTCACCTTCCCTCGACATCGATGTCGAAGTGCGAGCGCCAATGGCGCAGACGTTCAGCCCCGACGAGGTGGAAGTCATCGTTGTAAACCCTGCCGTGCCGATGCGTCATTCGCTGTTGCAGCGGGCCGTGGCGGACCGAATCCCGGTGTGGAGCGAGATTGAATTCGCCTACCGAGTGGCAAATGCGCCGATCGTCGCCATCACCGGCACCAACGGCAAGAGCACCACCACCGTCCTGACCTACCTCGCGCTCCAAGCGAGCCATTCTGTACCAGTTCTTTGCGGAAACATCTACGGATCGGGTTTTGAAGAACAGCCGCTGACCGCTGCTGCAATGAACGCACAGCCCCATCACGTGCTCGTTGCTGAAGTAAGCAGCTTCCAGCTGGAGTGGGTGTCCCGGTTTCGGCCTCGCGCCGCGACGATCACCAACATTGGTCTGGACCATCTGGACCGATACCTTGATGCGCGCGAGTATGCCGAAACGAAGCTGCGGATTTTCTCGGCGATGCAGCCGGACGACATTGCCGTGGTTCACCGGAAGTTTCCCATCTCAGCCACGGGTGCTGCACGACGCGTCATGATCGGCGCTCACGACGACATAGCGTGGTTGGATGAAGAATACATGCATCTTTCCGGCAAAAAGATGTCTCGATCCGAATTGATCTCATCTTCGGATCTGGTCGCCTTGAATATGACCTATGCGGGGGCGCTGGCTCTTGCCGTAGATCGTGAACTCGATCTCGTTCACCTGATGGACGGTTTCAAGCGGTTTCGAGGGCTGTCTCATCGGATGGAGACCGTCGGTCAAAAGGACGGGATCACCGTCATCAACAACTCCATGTGCACGAACCCAGAGGCGGTAATGGCCTCCAGCCGCTCGCTCCGCTCGTCGCAGCACTTGCTAATTGGCGGAGTTCGAAAAGACCTCGATTTCACAGACTTGGGACGATATTTACAAGAATCTGGCCACAAGGCCTATCTTTTTGGCCAGGACGCGCGTCTTATCAACGATCAAATGGGTGGAGCGCATCCCGTCTTTGCGACCATGCAGGAAGCGTTCGAGGCCGCGCTGAGCGCTTCTCGGCCCGGCGAATTCGTCATGCTGGCCCCTGGAGCAGCGAGCAAAGATCAGTTTGAAGACTTTCGCGATCGTGGCAATCAGTTTAAGACAATGGCTGAAAGTTGGATGAATCGATGAATCGACGCCTCGCTGTTCGTGATCCTCTGCTGCTGGTCCTCTCGCTGGTGCTGTCGATCATGGGCTTGGTGATGGTCTTCGACATCACCTACGTCGAGTCGCTTCGAGAGCAGGGAACATGGCTCGCCCGTGAAGCGGTGATTCAATGCATCGCCGTCGCGGTTGGCGTCGTCTTAGCCCTTGCCGTCAGTTGGATGCCCGTCACGCGCATGCGGCGTCTGGCCACCCCCCTGTGGTGGCTCGCGACAATCGCGCTCGCCCTTACCCTTGTCCCTGGGGTTGGCACGGTAAGGAATGGATCGCGGCGCTGGCTCGAGTTTGGCCCGCTTTCGGTGCAGCCGTCCGAGTTCGCCAAGGTGGCGATCATCCTGTTTGTGGCCGCAGTCATGGCGGACAGGGCGCGCTGGCCGCGCAGAAGAAAGCGATTTCGGACGTTTTCGCTGTGGATGGATTGCGTCGCCGTCCCGAAGCTGAAGCGGTGCCTTCCGGCGGCATGGGTGTTGATTCCGGCATTCCTGATCGCCCAGGAGCCGGACTTGGGAACCGCATTTGCCATCGTGGCCACGGCGTTTGTCATGTTCTTTGTCGGCGGCGCGACGATCAAGACCTTGGCCGTTGGTGCACTGCTGGCAACGGTGGTCGTCGGGGGCTACATCGTGAAAGAACCCTTCCGGATGCAGCGATTTGAGGTCTACTTCCAGCCTTGGAATCCGGAACTGCTCGATGGTCCCGGCTATCAGACGTCGCAAAGCCAGTTTGCCATGGCAACCGGCGGAGCCTTCGGTCAGGGAATCGGCGTCGGTCGAGCGAAGCACGTCCTTCCTGCGGCGGGCACCGACTTTGTGATGGCAACGGTGGCCGAGGAGCTCGGCTTTGTCGGTGTTCTCGTGTTTCTGGCGGTCTTGGCAGGGATTGTCTTGCGCTTGTTCTACTTGTCGGCCATCGCGCCGACCGCCTTCGGGAGTCTTTTCTTATGTGGGGTAGGGTCTTGGCTCGCGATACAGGGAGCCCTCAATGTGATGCAGGCCAATGGAGCCTTTCCAGCGATTGGAATTCCGTTCCCCTTGGTCAGTGCCGGCGGTTCCAGCATGGTGGCCATTTGGATTGCGCTGGGTTTGTGCCAGGCGGCGCTGTCGCCTGTGGCCGAAACGGTGACCGCGGGTGAAACTGCTCGTCACCGGCGGCGGGACCGGGGGGCACGTGTTCCCCGCGCTCGAAGTCGCCCTGCGGGCGCGTAGTCTTGGCTGGGAAGTCGGGTACGTCGGTTCTTTGCGCGGTGTCGAAGGGCGCGAATGCGAAAAACGGGACATCCCGTTTCAGGGCTATCCGACTGAGCCGATCATGCGCATGGCGTCGCCACAGGGCGTTGCCCAGGTGCTGAGGTCCATGCGTGCCACGGGAAGAGTCCTCCGCAGCCTTCGCAACGAAAAGCCCAACGTCGTCTTCTGTACCGGGGGCTACTCGGCAGCGCCGCTGGTTCAGGCTGCCCGACTGCGCAAAGTCCCCTTCGTCATTCACGAACAGAACAGTGTTCCTGGCCGCGTGAATGCCATGAACGCCGACGCTGCGTATCGATTCGCCACGACCTTCCACGCCACCGCGGCCAACGTGCCCCATGCGCGGGCGGAACGGACGGGCCTGCCGATTCGCGAGGCGTTGCGACAGGCGGCTGAGAAGGCGCAAACCGTGAGCAAGGACACGATCCTGATTCTTGGGGGATCGCAAGGCTCACGGGCGATCAACGAAGTGGTGCCCAAGGCGGCGCGACAAGTGGATCATCTGGGGGCTCGGTGGGTTCACGTCACCGGGCCGGGAGGGTACGAAGCGGTCCTCAGCGATCCCACGGTTGATCAGATCCCGAATTATGAGGTGGCGCCGTACCTCAGCGCGGAGCAAATCGCTGCGGAGCTTTCGCGTGCGCGCCTCGCCGTGGGCCGTTCGGGTTCAACGCTGGCTGAATATGCGGCCTTCCGCGTGCCCTCGGTGCTGATTCCTCTGCCCAATTCCGCCAAAGATCATCAGCTGCACAATGCCCTTGAGTTCGTTGAGATCGGGGCGGCGACATTGATACGGCAAGACGAGATGACTCCCGAACGATTGGCCACGGCGATCGCCGCGAGATGGGAGTCGGCTCCCGACGACAAGGTGTCTCAGACGCTTGCCGAATGGGACATGCCCCATGCGCTGGACCGATTGATGGACTTGATTCAGCAGGCGGCAAGTCAGAATAGCAACTGATGCGAACACCGCAGGAGATTGCCACCGCATTTGCCGAAACGGACCGCCTCGACGACGCCCGACGGTACTGGCTGGTGGGTATCGGTGGCGCGGGTATGAGCGCCATTGCGCGGCTCCTGAGCAGCAAGGGGCTCGACGTCGCTGGCTCCGACAACGCCGACAGTCCGCTACTTGATCATTTGCGCTCCCTCGGCATCCAGGTGCAAATCGGCCATGATGGTGCGGGACTCCGGGACGGCGATGCGGTGATCGTCTCGGACGCCATTCCCCTCCAGGAAAACTCCGAGACGGCACAGGCTGTCAAGGTGGGCTTGCCTCTGTTTCGCCGCTCGCAAGCCTTGGGATGGTTGCTGCGCGGCCGAAAGACGATTGCCGTCACCGGGACGCACGGCAAGACGACGACCACCGGGATGATCGCGAGGATCCTGCTGGATGAAGGACTGGAGCCGCTGGTAGTCGTGGGGGCCGAAGTGCCGGAATTCGGAGGCGCCGTGGTCGAGGGAAAGGGCGAGTGGGCCGTCATCGAAGCGTGCGAGGCCTATGACGGTTTCCATGACCTCGATCCGGAAATCGCGGTGCTGACGAACCTCGAGCTGGATCACGCCGATTTCCACGGAACCTATGAGCGGCTGGCCGACAGTGTCACCCGGTTTTTGCGCAAAGCGCCCTCCGCTGACCGCGTGCTTATCCCTGAAGGCGATGCGAACGCGGAGGCAGCCGCCAAGGACGCCCACCCCGCCATCGAACCGACGCCCATGGACCGCAACTTGCCCGACCTTGCGCTTCCAGGCGAGCACAACCGAATGAATGCGTCGCTGGCGGTTGCTGCCGCGCAGCGGATTGGGATTGCCGCGGACCGAGCGCGCACCTCCGTGGCCGCCTTTGGCGGGGCTGAGCGTCGCTTGCAGGTGCTCCATGATGGCGATGTCACCGTGGTGGACGACTACGCGCACCATCCCACGGAGATAGCGGCGTCGATTCGCGCTCTGCGCGAGCGGTATCCCGGTCGGCGACTGGTGGTGGTCTACCAACCCCACCTCTATTCACGAACTGCCGCACTGCTGCCTGAGTTTGCCGATGCCCTCAGTGCGGCCGACGAGCTCATCTTGACCGACATCTACCCCGCGAGAGAAGACCCGATTCCTGGACTCTCTTCAGGTCGCATTGCCGAACTGGCAACGACCTCGGTGCGGTATGTGCCGTGCCGCCAGGCGTTACCCTATGACGTGGCCCACTGGCTCCGATCGGGTGATGTGGTTGTGGGTATGGGGGCTGGCACGATTGGCGAGTTTGCCCCAGCGCTGGTGCGGCGTATCACGCGGAGCGGCCCGCTCCGCGTGGCGCTCATTTATGGTGGGGACAGCCCCGAGCGCGAGGTGTCGCTCCTTTCACGTCGCGCCGTGGAGCGTGCCCTTCGATCGCAAGGTCATCGCATTGTGCCGCTTGACGTTTCGGCCATGTTGCTGAGCCATGGTCGGCTCGATGCGCTTGCCGGGGGGGATCGACCGGACGTTGCCTTTCTTGCGGTTCACGGTGGCCATGGCGAAGACGGCAGTCTGCAGGGCTTGCTCGAGTTGCTGCACTTGCCCTATACAGGCTCGGGGGTGCAGGCATGCGCAATGGCGATGGACAAGTCACTGGCGAAGTCGATCCTGGCGGCGTCGGGGCTTCCCGTTCCTCAAGGGATTCTCGTGACGAACGACGCGTCGACGGAGGGCGCACCATGTCCCGCGGTGGTCAAGCCGGCATCGCAGGGTTCCACCGTCGGCCTGCGATTTGTGCAGCAGCGAGACGAACTGGGCGCGGCCATTCGCTATGCCCTGCAATTTGACCGGCAGGTGTTGGTCGAAGAGTGGCTCCAAGGGGTTGAGATCAGCGTGCCGGTGCTTGGAGATCGGGCATTGCCGGCAGTGGAGATTGTGCCAGCGTCCGGTCGCTATGACTTCGAGTCGAAGTACGCCGTTGGCGCGACCGAAGAGATCGTTCCCGCTCGTCTGGACGCGGCGACCGCGGCGCGGGCCGCCGACTACGCGCTGCGAGCCCACCAAGCGATTGGCTGTCGCGGAGCAACCCGCACCGACATGATCGTGACGGCGGATGGGCCGGTCTTGTTGGAAGTGAACACACTGCCCGGCCTGACCGAGACCTCGCTGTTGCCGCGCAGCGCCGCAGCCGCCGGCATCTCCTTCGAGGCGCTGGTTCAGTGGATGATCGACGACGCCTGGGAGCGCCGTGGCACGTAAGAGGCGGCGGCGTCCCTTTCCGTGGACCGCCGTGCTGTTCGTGCTCGTCATGGCCGTAGCATGGACCGGCATGATGTTCAGTCCGGTCACCGCCGCACGCATCGTGCGCGTTGAAGGCGCGAGCCCCGAAGATCAAGAGCGGATCAAGGCCGCGTTGCAGCCGCTCCGCAACGTGCCCATGCTGCGCACCCGAGGGCTGGAAATCCAATCACGACTGGGGGAGCCGTCGTATGTCAAATCGGTGACGATGGCACAAAACCTTTTCGGAAGAGTACATGTTTCTTTACAATATCATGTACCGATTGCAAGGCTTGCCGATTCTGCAGGAATGTGCCTCGCGGGCGACGGAACGCTTTTTCAACCCCTGGTCAACGCTGATCCAGAACTCCCCCAGGTTCGACTCGCAGAAGGGTTGCGACGTCTGCAAATCGGGTACTTCGCCGCATGGTCGCCAAGAGACGCTGCCGAGGTGGCCGCACACGTCCAGAGGCTCCTGCCGGACCGACAAGTCGACATTCTTGTGGAACTTCGCGGGGTGCTCTCGCTTGAAATTGATGGACGAAGTCGCGTTACGCTCGGATCAGGCGATGATTTAGACCTAAAGTTCGATAAACTAAGGGCGATTGTGCAGGAGGATCCTGGGCTCGTGGATCGGCGCGTGGAAATCAACCTCACCGCTCCCAACCGCCCCGTCGTGCGCAGCCTCACAGAGAGCTAATGTCGTGAATCCATTTCAATCTCGAACGGTCGGCAACACTTGGGTGATCTCCGTCAGCGTGATGGCGCTGGTGCTGGGCTTTTTATTGTCGCGGACGTGGATCACGCGCGAAAATGTTGTTGATCGGATCGGATTGCTGAGCTCCGACCAGCAGGCTCGGCTCCGCGAGGGCAGCATTGACTTGGCCGAGGAACTGCACAAGGTGCAGACCGAAGTCGCCAAGCTTCGCGACGACAAAACCAAGTTGGAGAACGCGATGGCTGAGCGCAGCGAGGAAGGAAAAGTGCTCAACGACAGCCTCCAAGAGGTCAAGGTGCTTGCAGGACTCACCGAAGTCGAGGGACCCGGCCTTACGGTGACGCTGCGCGACAGCAAGCGCCTGGACGAAGGCGTGTCGATGAACGACAAGATCATTCATGATCAGGACGTCCTGAAGGTCGTCAATGAGCTTTACGCCGCGGGCGCTGAGGCGATCAGTGTCAACGGCATTCGCGTCGTTTCTGGGACCAGTTTCAAGTGCGTGGGCAACACGATCCTTGTGGATGGCGTGCGGATTGCCACTCCCGTCGTGGTGCAAGCGATTGGCGACGCCGACACGCTCGAAGGCGGGCTGCTGATCCCGCTGGGCGTCGTAGCTGAAATCCGCTCGGTGGATCCGGCCATGGTCTCGCTGTCGAAAGTTCAGAAAATGCGGCTGCCCGCCTATCGCGGCTCGACGACCCGGCGGTTCCTCACCGTCCCCGCGAGCGAGTCGTGATCCTCATTCCGATCATTGCGCTCGTCATTGGGGCGCTGCTGGGCATCGTGCTTTCCAACGCCTTCTTCCCCGTGCCACCCAAGCTGGCGGCTTATCTGGCTGTGGCGTGCGTTGCCGGCCTCGACTCCATCTGCGGTGGCATCCGCGCGGGACTGGAGGGGAAGTTTCATAACGACATCTTCGTCACGGGTTTCTTGAGTAACGTACTGATCGCGTCGTTCCTTGCTTGGCTCGGAGACCAGATTGGGATTAATCTATTTCTGGCCGCCGCCATCGTGCTCGGCGCAAGGATCTTTACGAACCTAAGTCTCATTCGGCGATACGGGATGACGCGCTGGCAGGAGGCGCGTGAGCGACGTCGCCGACAGCAATCGAGGGAAGCATAAGGATGAGGGCAACCGTAATCGATATTGGCTCGACGAAGGTGGTTGCGGCCGCGTTCGAATCGACGCACAGTGGCGACATCAAAGCGCTTGCCGCCTCAGTGGTTGAATTTCAAGGGGTGCAGCGAGGGGCCATCCAGGATCGCCAGGGACTGCAGCATGCGATTCGACGCGCCGTCACGGCGCTGACAGAGAAGATCGGCGAGGGACCTGGCCCGGTGACCGTGAACGTGGGCGGAGTCCACGTTGTGAGCACGGTAACGCAAGGCGTCGTTCCGATCTTTCCGGTCACGCGACCGATTAGCCGAGAGGACGTGCTGCAGGTCGTGAACCACAGTCGGCGAGCCTCCATCGGACCCACCTTTGAGCAGCTCCAGGCGATTCCGCGCGAGTTTCGCATTGACGGCCGCGAAGGCATTCTGCGCCCAATCGGCATGTCGGGTGGGCGATTGGAGGTGTCGACGTTCCTCGTGATGCGTGAGTCGGATTCACACCGCGAGTACGAAAGTGTGTTTCATGAGCTGGACTTGCCAATTGCCCACATGGTTTATGAACCGCTGGCCGCGGGATTGGGCGCCACGACGAAAGAAGATCTCCGAGGAGGAGTTGCCGTTCTCGACATCGGAGGAAGTTCGAGCGAGTTCAGCGTCTTCCACAACGGCATCATCGCCTATGGCAGATCGCTTCCCATCGGCGGCGAGTTGGTCACCTCGGATATCTCGAAGCTTCTCAAAACGTCTATGGAAGAGGCGGAGCGGCTAAAGATGGCGGCGGGATCCGCTTGGGCGCAGACAGTGAGCGACGAGGAACTGGTGGATGTCCTTCAGTTGGGACAAACCGGTGCACGGCCACTTCGGCGGCGGGTACTCTGCGAAATTATTGAGAGTCGGATGCGAGAACTGGCACAATTCGTTTCACGGGCGCTGGATGAAAGCGGCTATCGCAAAGCGTTGCGCGGCGGCCTGGTGCTTACCGGCGGGGGCAGTCTGATGCCGTATTCCGACATGCTATTCAGCAAGGTTCTGGCCGACATTGGCGTCCATTCCGGCAAACCGAACGTCACGGGCGGGTCTCGACTTGGACTTGACGATCCCCGGTTCTCGGTGGCGGTTGGTCTTGGTCGCTATACGCTGGCCGGAGACGCGGACGACCTTTCGCCTGCAGGTGAGACGGTTGGTTGGAAAGATCGAATAAAAACGTTTTGGTCCCTTATGGGGGCAGGGCAACGATAAGCTACGAGGGAGCAACTCACTATGAGCGAACACAAGGCGGTCATTAAAGTTATCGGCGTCGGCGGAGGCGGATCAAATGCCGTGAACCGCATGATCGAGGCCGGCATCCAGGGTGTGGAGTTCATCGCGATGAACACCGACGTCCAAGTGCTGGACTTGAGCCACGCCAAGACCAAAGTCCAACTGGGGACAACCTCCGCGCGTGGATTGGGCGCGGGCGGAAACCCCGAAGCCGGAAAGGCAGCGGCCGACGAGAGCCGCAACGATATCCGCAAGGTCATCGAAGGCGCGGACATGGTCTTCATCACGGCCGGAATGGGCGGCGGTACCGGTACCGGGGCGGCCCCTGTGATCGCCGATTTGGCGCGCGAAATTGGGGCGCTGACGGTGGGCGTCGTGACCAAGCCATTTTCGTTCGAGGGCCCGCGGCGGCGACGTTTGGCGGAGCAGGGCTTCCTGTCACTGATGGGCCGCGTCGACACCATCATTGCCATTCCGAACGAGCGTCTTCTTTCCGTGGTGGAGCGCAAGACGAGCATGATGGACGCCTTTCGCGTCGCGGACGACGTCCTGCGCCAAGGCGTTCAGGGCATCAGCGATATCATCACCATCCCCGGCCAGATCAACGTCGACTTCGCAGACGTGCGCGCCGTCATGAGCAACGCCGGACCGGCCCTGATGGGTATCGGCATGGGCGTGGGCGATCAGCGCGCCATTCAAGCGGCGCAGACCGCCACGAATAGTCCGCTTCTCGAACAGACGATTGACGGCGCAACCGGACTGTTGGTGAACATCACCAGTTCCGATGACCTTACGCTCGCCGAAACGAACGAAGCCATGGAGTACATCCATTCGCTTTGCGATGAAAGCGATGCGAACATCTACTTTGGGACCGTCATCGATCCATCGATGGACGGCTCCGTCCGCATCACGGTCATCGCGACGGGATTCGAGGGTTCGCGAACGACCACGACCGCCGATGCGCCCGCCACGCACTACGAGCCGACGGCGCCGTCTCCTGCCTCGACGCCAATGCGTCCGGCCGTTGATCCGACGGTGCGCCAAGTGAACGTGCGCAATGTTTGGGACAAAGCCGCGGCGCGACGCGACACCGAAACGGAAACCGATCCGGCCGAGGTCTTTGACGCTTCGGACCTGGACATCCCGGCCTTCATCCGCGAGCACAAACAGCGCGGCCAGTAATTGCGGGGTTCGGTCGGAATGGGCCGAACCTCGAATCTATTCTTGGTGGCGGGACGTCCTACCGTTACAGCGATGTTGACGCCTCTCGTTCTTTCCTTTGCGTGGGCGATCGCGCCCCAGGAAGTCACCATTCAGGTGCGTGATCCAGCGCCAAACCCTGTGGTGCAGGCCTATGACCCGCGGTCTTTGGTGACACCCCAGACGGTCACGACTATGGAGCGGCTGGCGCTGACGCCTCGGCTTGACGGCGTGATCGAGCGCGAAGAATGGGACACGCTGGCGTTGGGTGACGGCATCCAAAGCTACTTCCAGTGGGAGCCGGGAAAGGTGCATTTCGCCGCGCGGCTTTTGCCGGGCGCGGACTTGCTGACCTCCATCGACCTGAAGGGTGATGGCTGGCTGGTCGGCGACGACAATCTTGAGGTTCGCGTCCGTCTTGCCGAAGCCGTGCCGACCATTACGGTGCGCATGCTCGATGCCACCGATCGAAACGGGCCGCAGTGGCGACCGGCGGACGATTGGAGCCGGACGATCCAGGCCGCCGCTCGCGAAGGGGAGGACGAGTGGGTCGTCGAAGTTACGGTGACCGATCCAGGCATGGGCATGATTCCGCCCGAGCCGGGCCGCCCGATGGGGATTCGTCTGGATCCGATCCCGCCGCAGGCGCAAATTGCGGAGCCCTATTGGCCGCGCACCGTCGCCCCCTGTTCTCTCGTGTACAGCACGCTGGTGCGTGGCGCGGACGGGCTTCGCTTCAATCCCGAATATCGTTCGGGAACGAGCGTCGTTCCCGGCGATACGATTTCCATCCGCTTTGGCTTTAACGGGCGCAATGAAATGGGAATCAATCGCATCAGTATGCGGTCGGAGGGCTTCGCGGAAAAAGAGTCGCTCTTAACAGCGCTTCCATTCCCGAGATTTGATGGACGGGGCCGGGCCTTTGTCGACTACAACTCGCCAATTTCTTCCAGCGCGTCGATGGGTTGGCGGGTTGCCGAAGGGGCGCTCGATACCGAAGAAGGCACCAGGGCCTTTGCCCGTGTGAGTTACCAGATTGCGCCGCTGGTGACTTTTGCCCCGACGGTCACGCCGCGTTTGGAATCCAAGGATGAGGTCCAGCGCATGCGTTTCAGCAACTGGATGTTCTCGAATACCCGTCGACGATTAGATGGCAATTTCACGGTCGAGGCCCCTGCAGGATGGAACGTCTTAAATGGCAGCGGAACGACGTTCATTATCTTCAACGCTCGGGGCAGCGTGCGGCGTGTCTACGAAGTGGAGATTCCCGCCGGGGCGGAGGGCGCATTCCCGTTCCGTCTGCGTGCGACGATTGGCGGCACTGTGGTGGAACAGACCGTTTGGGTCTATCTTCCACGGCGCACCTGACGGTTATTTGGAGTCAAAAATGCCGGGAAGATTCGGGACAAGCCCGGGGAAGACCTCGGCGGCATGATCGTTCCCGAGCCGCGCATACAAGGCTTCTGCCAAGACATTGCGATAATCCGTGGTAACCCGCAAGTCGCCAGGTCCCTCTCGCTGCTCGATCGATAATCCCGGCCACTCGCCATAAACTTTGCCTCCGCGAACTCCGCCGCCAAGGGCAAATAGACAACTGGCACGGCCATGATCAGTACCCAGCCCACCGTTTTCGTAAATCCTCCGGCCGAATTCCGTTTGGACGATCACCGTGGTTCGGTCAAGATCGGCTCCTAGGTCAGTCGAAAACGCGCTGAGTGCCATTCCCAACTCATTCAAGAGCGTCGCCAGCCACCCCGTGGTGGTGCCTTGGGTGACATGGGTGTCAAATGCGCCAAAGTCGACGGTTGCCACCTCAAGTCCAATGCGGTTCTTGATGAGAAACGCGATCTGCTTCATGCTGTTTCCAAGAACAGTATCGGGATACTCTGCACCCGATGCTGGTTGATACTGTCGAGGATTGAGGCGATCCATAAGGTCAAACACTTTCAGCGTCTCGCGCCCGGCCACCGACATCGCGTCGTCGCCAACGGCATAGAGCTTCGAAAGCTCCGCGCGGAATCCGCCTGATTTGAGTTCATCCAATCGAAACTCATCGAGTGACTGAATGGCGGTGGCCCCGGTGGCACCGCGCATTGAATCGGCCAACGCGGCGCCAAACGACACGGCTCGCAGCGGTGAGGCTGTCTCGGGCCGAGTCGCGTTCAGGTGTCGCCCTAACCATCCGCTTGTTTCGGGGCGGCTCAGGTTAGGCAGGCCGCGCTCCATCGCGTGCATCGCTTGAAAGTGCGAGCGGGTTCGGTCGAAAGAGCCACAGGCATGGACCACGGCGAGTCGCCCGTCGCGATAGAGCCGATCCATCCCCGTAAAGGCCGGATTCAAGCCAAAGAACCCATCAAGGTCAATGAGCGCGTCGCTTGCTTGGCCAGGAGCGCGCAGCGACAGGTTCGGGCGGGCCTTGTAATACTCGTCCTCGCGATACGGGGTGACGGTGTTGAGTCCATCAAGTCCGCCCCGGAGAAAAATGACGACCAGCGATCGGTCATGAGTGGGTGAGCCACTGACCGCAAGCTGCGCGATCGCGGTTCGCCGAGTCATCCACCCTAGCGTGGCCAGAGCGAGTCCCGCCAACACCGCTCGGCGGTCAAGGGTGGGCCGCAGACGAACCTCGCCCGGCGCAAGGCTGTCGCTTGGTCGTCCCGAGCCATCGCACGTAAACCAGTTCTGCTCGATCATCGCGTCATCTCCATTGGAATTGCGGGGAAGAGATCAGCAGGGCAGCCGTCAGCTTGAGGTCGGTACGGTCGGCTCCTTCCAGGATGGCGAGCGGATCGGCGTCGGCGGGGATCAAGAGGTTGTCGCGCAAGGTGCGCTCGTTCCAGCGCTCCCATTCGATCTCAACACCAGGAATCCGGCCCTCAACCAATGCCGTCGCAAAGTTCCAGCGACCCAGCAGGGAGCCCGTCCAGGCTTCGGTCTCGGTGGGATAACCGTCGGGCATGGGCCATTCATAGGGCAAGTTTCCCATCCCGTCGAGACGATCAAGTATCGGGCCGGCGCCGTCGAAGTTGGCCTGAAGACCGCGGAGCGATGCGACCACGAAGTCGAGCGGGCGCTGGGCAATCGGTGGGCCCGAAGCAAGCGTTTCGCCAGTGAGGATGGGGCGAAGTGTGGCTTTCAGGTCCCCATCGGATGCCAAATAGGCCTCAGAAGACGCTTCGACGACCGTCTGATCGGGTTGCCCCAGGAAATAGCGGCACAGCTTCGTCGCCAGGAATCGTGCGGTCGAAGGGTGCTGGGCAAGGATCTCCAGCACCCGCTCACCATCGCGTTGCCCGCCTCCCGGCGGAATCCGGTGGCCCAGCACGATTTTTTCGCCGTCATCGTGCTGGGCCGCATGAAAGACGAAGGTATCGGCAGGACGCAGGAAGCGATTTTCGACCGACCAGCCCGTAAAGCATCGCGCCACTTCCTGCACGTCGCGCTGGGTGTAGCCGCCATCCACGCCGAGAGTGTGAAGTTCCATCAGCTCGCGCGCATAGTTCTCGTTGGGGACACCTTTGACGTTGCGGTGGTTGTCCAGGTACGCGAGCATGGCAGGGCTCTTGGCACCGGCCTGGAGCATGGAAGGGAAAGATCCCAGGGCATGGGCGCGCACCACGGTCAAGTAGTCCCGGCTGATGCGATACTCCGACCCGTCCTTGCGACCGTAGAGGTTGAAGTGGTCAGTCCAGAAATCAACCATTCGCTCCAGCAGCGGATTCGCGCCATAGACGGCCGAGAGAAGGACAGCCTGTTGAAGTTGACGTCGTACTTGGTCATGAGGCACCAGGTCGCGCAAGTCGCGACTGTGCATGCGCATGGCGTCAAGGCGATTGAGAGCCAAGGTCAGATGCGCTGGTTCCGAACGGTCTGCTTGCAGCAGTTCGTCGACGTAGGCCGCCTGACCAATCTCTCGAATGCGTTCGACTTCAGCGGGTCGCGGCCCAAAGCTAAGACGCTTGGCGATCCGCACTTCGCGCGGTGAGGTGTCCGCAGGCAAAGAAAGGATGACATCGCGATGCACGCCCGTGTAGCGCCGTGCCGTCTGGGCGCAGCCCGATGCCGCCGCCACCGCTCCCAGGCCGATACTCCATCGCAACAGATCGCGCCGACTTGGATTCACTTCACAACGAGGCGTGGCCTTTCTCACGCGCAGGTCGCAGGCTCATAAACCCGGCCCCTACGGACGCCATCAAAAGAAGGGGACCGACGAGAAACCAGCCGAGAAACGGCAACAGCCAAGCGAAGGCAATCATGCCGCTCGCACGACTCAGGGCCGCAAACGGCGAGAGCGGCGCGCCAAGCGTCTGCATGCGACCGGCCAAGAGGTGCCCAATTCCGGCCGCACCAATGACGCCGATACCCAGGATGATCAGCAGGAGCGTGGTACCGAGCAGTTTGACGGGGGGAGGTGGCGCATTCAGAAGTACAAGCCCGAACCCTCCTCCGAATATCACGATAGCTGCACCGAGCAGGGTTGTCGGAACCGGGCGGTCTCCGATTCGGTCGGCGGCTGCCCGAGCCGAAGTCGGAAACATCAGGGCGAATACGACGATCATCGCCCATAGCGAAAAACAGACGCCGATCAGCGTGACGACAACCGCGAACACATCTCCAAGGCCGGTCATAAGCTTCCTCCAGGGTTAAATCCCCCATGGGCATTGTAAGCGACTTGGAGAGAGTTACGGCGATCGCGGGCAGAGGTTGCCCCAAAAGGCGAACTACCGGATCAGGAGGTGGGCGGTCCGCTCGTGGTAGGTGTGCTGCACACTGAGCACGTGAATGGGACCCGACTCTTCACTCCAGACGATGTGCGACCGGTTCATAAAGGCGAAGTAGACGGGTAAACCGTCCTTGGTCTTGCCCCAATGATTCTCGCCGACACCGGAAAGAAGCAGCACAAACTGACCCGGCGGCAGCATCACCTCATCGCGAAAGGCATAGGCCGCGTTCCATAGATCGCCGCTCTGAAGCGCCTGGTCACTGATCAAGACATGCCCTTTCAGCCCCACGCGCATCGAGCCTTGATTCTGGAGCAACACGAATTCGCGCTGAGGATGGTCACTCTTTTGAATGCCGACAACGCGCAACATCGTCCGAACCTATCCCCGAATACTATCCCGATCGGCAGGAAAAATGATGAATGATCGGTTAAGAGCGCGCATGAAATTCGTCATTTCCTCCTCCTTGCTTTAGTGACGTGCCTCCCGGTGAATTCGCCGCAGTCACCGTATAAAAAAGCGGACGGCGCCCCGAGGGACGCCGTCGTGGCTTGTCTGGTCAGGAGGGGTAATGGAAGATTTGGGAGCTAACCGCCGCGAGCGCCACCCGTGCCTGCGCCGCGCTGCTGACCACCACCGGTCGCACCGCCTCGCTGGCCGCCCTGAGCTTGCCCTTGACCAAAGGCCTGCATGCGTTGGCGCATTTGCTCGTCCTCTCGCTTGATCATCTCATCAAATGTCTTCTGCTGAGCTGGGGTCAAGATCGCGCGGATCTGCTTGTTGTATTTGTCGCGGTGGGCTTGCATCTGCTGCATCATCTGCTGTCGGTCGGCCGCACCGGCTTGTCCGCCAGTTCGTGCGGCGCCGCTCTGGGCATTCCCAGCGCCACCGGCGCGGTTGCCGCCTTGAGCGTTACCTGCTTGTCCACCGGTCCGGGCTCCGCCTTGCGCCGCGCCTGCTTGACCGCCTGGGCGACCCATTTGCCCAAAGAGCTTCTGCCGCTCGTCGTTCTGGGCTTTGAGGATGGCATCCAGCTTCTTGGTTTGGTCGGCATTAAGCTTCAAATCTTTGACCAGCTGGTCTCGCCGCTGCTTCTGCCGCTCTTCAGGAGTCATGCGCTGGAACTGACCGGCTTGTCCCTGGCCTTGACGCTGGCCCTGGGCAGCCGCGCCCTGACCCTGCCGCTGACCTTGGGCGCCCTGGGCTTCGGCGATGATGGGCGTTGCGGCAAAGAGCGTCGCCGCGAGCATCAAGAAAACTTTCTTCGTCATGGAGTCACCTTGCTTTGAATCGGATCATGTGCCGATTACATGCCGTGACGTTTCGATGGTACGAAAGTTCAGCCTACTGCGGAGCGATCCAGCATTTCACGAATCGCGGGATTTTCGGAAGCTTGAAAGTCTGCGATGCTTCCCAGGAAGACCAAGCGCCCTGCGTGAAGGAAGGCCACTTGGTCCGCCGTTCGAAACACCGACGTCACATCGTGGCTGACGACAAGGCTCGTCACGCCAAGGTCATCTCGAACGCTGGTGATGAGGCGGTCGATCGCATAGGTCGTAATGGGATCCAAGCCCGTGGTGGGCTCGTCATAAAGCATCACCCGCGGCTTGACCGCCAGCGCTCGAGCCAGGCCGACCCGCTTGCGCATCCCGCCGCTGAGTTCGCTCGGCATGAGGTCAGCGCTGCCCTGAAGCCCCACTCGCCCCAGGATCTCTTCAAGAATCGCCTCTTCTTCATCGCGGCTGGGATGCATCCACCGGCGCACCCCGAACAAAACGTTGTCCCGCACGTTCAGATAGTCGAAAAGCGCTGCCGATTGAAACACCATCCCCATGGCATGACGCGCCGCTTCCACATCACTTTGGACATCGATGCCTTCGACCGAGATCTTTCCCGCCTCGAAAGGGATCAAGCCAGCGATGCACCGCAATAGCGTGGTCTTCCCGCCGCCGCTGCTGCCCATGATGGCGAGGATCTGTCCCGGTTCAAGATCAAAGTCGATCCCATCGAGCACGCGCCGCTCGTCAAAGGTCTTGGTCAGGCTCCGAACCGAAACGGCTGAGGTCAAGTCGGACGAACCGCCAGCCGCGCGCCGGTCGAACGACGCGCCTTTCGGGCACGGTCGATGGCGGCTTCGTCGACCGCGCGTTCAAACGAGCGGAAGCCTGCCAGCTTGAATCCGTGTTTCAGGGCCATGCTGCGCGTTTCCTCGACCTGTTCCACGCTCACGGTCTTGCCGATCGTGAAGTTCTCGATCCGACCTTCCAGGGCGAGCATCATGGTTTCGCTCATACAGGCATAGGCTGTGTGAGGAGGGAACCCAAAGTCGAAGCCGAACTCCACCTGGCCGGGGACGGCAACGACGCCGCCTTCGATCACCAAGACATCAGGCCGTTCGCGGGAGACTCGGGTCGAAACATCGCGGGGTCGAGCCACGTCGCAAACCATGGCGCCCGGTTTTAGATGCTGCGGGTGGATGATTTCCCCCTCGCTCGAGGTGACCGTGACGACGGCATCGGCTTCGCGCAGTGCTTCCACTTGAGTCGTGGCGCGGCTGTGGGGAATATCTAGCGCAACCGCTTCCATGCGGGCTTGATCTCGGCCGACCAGAATCGTCTGTCCAAAGGACGGCGCAAGGACGCGAGCACAGGTGCGGCCGATGGAACCCGTCGCGCCGACCACGGCCAGCGTGGAGTCTCGCAGGTTCATGTCGAGGAGGCGGCAGGCTTCAAGCGTTCCGTCAATGGCCGTGGCCACGGTGTAGCTGTTGCCGGTTGTCACGGCGATCGGCGCGCGTTCCGCAATGGTCACTCCGCCGTCGCCGACGACACTCGTAAATGCACCGAGGCCGATAATTTCCGCGCCTTCTGCCGCCGCGATGCGGACACACTCGCCGATGCGCTCGTAAACCGACTCGAGCGGGAGGCGATGGACCATCATGTTTGGCGTCATCGGACATCCGATAAACCAGCCCTCCGTCGTGGCACCCGTGAGGGACTCGATGCCCTTGATTTGCGAGACCACGAAGGGCCGCTTCGCTGCCAAAAGTCGCTCGATGAGCGAGTCGGTCATCAGCCGTGCGATCGGGTAGCGCCGAGCGGCCTGGCGCGCGTTCAAGGGATGAATGACAAATGCAAACCGCCTCAAGAGAACTCCGACTCGACGTGAGGACAATATACCAAAGCGGACGCGCGCTGGCGAATATCCCCAAAGTCATGGATTCCTTTCTATTTTGGGGAGAACTTCGGCACGTTTCGGACGTAAGGTTTATAATATTCACCAAGTGAGGTTGCGCCTCCAATTCGGATGAAACTGACGCGAACGGCATTGCTAGGGATGGCGACCGTGGCGGCCACAATGGTCGGCGCGCAGTCCCCGTTTGCGCTCAATCCGACCACCGAGCGACCTCTTGACCTCGAACTTGGCGGCATCAGCACCGTCGATATTGTGATCTTGGAGCCGGGCGAGCTCGGCGCCGCACTCAAGAATGGAGCGGTCAAGCGCGGGTCCGAGCAAGTCGACGTGAACGGCCGCGTTTTGCGGCGCGGCGTGGACTACACCATGGACTACGAGGCCGGGGTCGTCTATCTAATGTCCCAGATTCGAAAGGGCCAAGTCCTTCGCGTGAGCTACCGCTTCGAGGAAGCAAAGGCCCGGCAAGGTACGGAGGGTGCGGCTTCTGCGGCATCCAATATGGCTGGTCTGAAGTTCGACCTGCTCCAGAACGGGTCGTTCTCCATGCTGGCGGGTTTCGGGGCGACAGAACGGACCGCTGAAGGGTCGATTCTGCGATCCAACACGATTGGATTCTCAAACAACTTCCAGGTGGCCGGGGGCGCGCTGCGCGGCATGCACCTTTCGGGAGATCGTCGCAACAGCATGTCCGAGACGATCCTCGGCTCAAACAAAGAAGGCGCCAACGTTGGCAACGAAAATTCTCGCCTCACGCTCCAGCAGTTTTCGACGAACTTCGCCGGAGGAACCTTTGAGGCGAACTATCAAGACGTCAGCCAGAACTTTAGCGCGTTCGGCCAAGTTCGGGGCGCAGGCTACGAGCAATCGTTCGTCGATCAACTGGCCAAAGAGAAGGGATTGCGCCGAACGGGCTTCGCGTTCAATAACGTGCAGTTGGGTTCCTCAAAGTTCACGGCATCCTTCCGAAACGTGGAGGAGGCCGGGGATTCGATCGATTGGCGCACTTATGGCTTCGAGTCCGGCGGGCTGCAGGTCAACTGGAACTCCCAGCGCGTAGGGCAAGGTTTTACGCGGTT
This sequence comes from Fimbriimonadaceae bacterium, assembly GCA_046292875.1. Classification (GTDB taxonomy): domain Bacteria; phylum Armatimonadota; class Fimbriimonadia; order Fimbriimonadales; family Fimbriimonadaceae; genus JBKBQD01. The sequence continues at coordinate 304,845 of JBKBQD010000003.1, read as the reverse complement.
CAAGGACATTTCCGAAGCCGACCGCGAGCAGCTTCAGCGCGAGGCCGGGCTGGCCCGCGAGAACTTTGCCGCGAACTTTGCCGCGAGCTCGACCAAGATTGGTCTCAACCTGAATCAAGTCGAGAACGTCGATGGGCTCGGCATCTACCGCCGAAGCATCACTCTCGAGTCGCCAACCTTCAAGTTCAACGCTTCTGACCAGGAAGTACAAGAAGGCTTTGATCGCTTCAACAGCCTGTTTGAGGCTGAAAAGGGCCAGTGGGGCCGCGAAGTCGGCATGAACCGCCAGAACTTGGCGCTGAGCACCCAGTTCCAGAACGGACTGCCGAACATCTCGTACGCATTCTCTTCCTTCAAGAAAGAAGATCAGGGCTTCCGCAGTCGCGACATGGGGGTCACCGGGAATGCATGGAGCCTGACGCACAGCTCCCGCCAGACCGACGTCGAGTTCAGGGGCGCGGCGCAAATGTCCGACGCGGAAAAGGATGCGCATATCAAGTCGATCGCGGCGATGTATGCGCCCCAGGGGATCAATGCCCGGCCCGAAGATCGCGGGCCGTTCGCAAACCCGGGGCTTGACCGGACCTTCACCAAGTTTCAAGTTGCTCCGAAAGATCGGTTCGATTTTTCGGCCGAGCGACTCAATCTTGCCACCCCCGGTGATCAGGTGCGCGTCGACACCGTCCGTTTTGGGAGCAAAGTCTTCAACCTGAACTACCGTCACCAGAAAATGGGTGACGAGTTCGGCGACCTCAACCAACTCATGTCGTTCGAGCGACAGCAACTGGGGCCCATCTCGGGTTTGGAGCGCACTGACTTTGGCTTTGGCGGGGTTGTGGGAGGAGACAAGAACTTCCGTTTCAACCAGATGCGCGCCTCATCGCCAAAGGGCGACGCGTCGCGGCAGTCGGTTCATTTCAAGGACCCGCGGTTCGAGTTCGCGGTGAATCAGCGGCGCGTCGATGAGACCTTCGACAATGTGGCGCAACTCGTGGACCCCGAGAAGGACCTGCTCAATATGCTGCGGGGTTTTTCGCAGCAGGACGCCATGCTCAAAGCGCAAATCGCTTCCAACTTCAAGATCGACGGCACGTGGTTTGGAGCGAAGAACGAGGAGACCGAAGAGACGCGGGTTCATCGGACGGCAGGCATGAACTGGTCGCCGTTCGCGTCGACGGAGTTCACTCTGTTTAACGAGTATCTCAAGAACGATACGCCGGAAGAGGTGCTCTTCCATCGCATGGTCAGTCGCTTCGGGGTTCGGCAGGACTTGGGTCGGTTCGGCAAGGTGACCTTCGTCCAGGAGAAGACGGATTTCGAGGGCACCAAGACCGAAGAGCTTGATCGCGTTCGCAACTACCTGGCATACGAGACCAAGCTCGACGAAAAGACCAGCGTCAAGACCGAACAAACAAGAACGCGATTCGAGGACGGCACCCACGAGAAGATCAGCGCGAACTCGGTGTCAACGGAAATTACGAAGCGGATTGGCATTTCGGTGACCGACGTTCATGTCAATCGTGAAGGCGAAGAGCGAGATGAGCGTCGCCGCAACTATGGCTTCTGGTATGACCTTGGCAACGGCCTAAAGATTGCGTACAACTATGCGCGACAGATGATCGGCACTGAACAGCCCGGGACCCTGCAGACCTCGCTCGTCACGGAAAAGATTGATTCGAAAGACGAGAACGCGGGAACCGTCGGCTCATTGAAAGTCGACCAAATGTCCTACCGTGCAAACCGCTGGGATGAGACACGTACCCAAGCGACGGGCAACGTGCAGATCTCGACAGCAAAGCCGTTTACTTTTGGGCCGCTATCGAATATCCAAGTCAACTACTCCAGTGACACGGCAGCCGACAAAAGCGCGTGGCAGAAGGAGAATCTTGGTTTCGGTTTCTCGGCAAACATCGGCAAGACGAAACTGGCGTATCAGTACCGATCGCAAATGCATGCCACGCAGTATCGTGGTATCGATCGACTGTTCGTGCTCGAAACCGATCCCGACCCGAAGAACGCGGTGCGCGCAAGCTTGACGTACAAGTTGCGGACCTTGCCCAATGACGAAATGGAGATGATTCGCAAGTTCGACATCGCCGTTCGTCCGTTCCGCAACTTCGAAATCCAGCACCAAGTATTGACGAACCCGGAGCAGCCTAACGGCAACGTTCTTCTGGGGACCACGATCGACCCGCGTCAATCGAACATCTGGAAGCTCAACGCAACCTTGAGCGGCAGCGCGACGCTGGGTGTTTCATGGGACGAATCGATGTTTCGTCCCAACGGATACCTGTCGCGAACGGCGGGCGTGAACCTTGACCTCTTCAAGGATAAGGGGAGCCCGCTTAGCCTGTTCTACGGCGTGGAGCAGCGCGATGGCGACGTCGAGCGGCGGACCATTCACAAGTACCACCTCCGGTACTCGCAAGCGGCCGGGCCCAATCAAAGCTTCGCCTTTTACTTGGGCAACACCAGCTTCCAGCATTCGATTACCGACGGTTTCAAGCGCAATAACTGGTCCATGCGACTCGACTATAACCTGCGCTTCAAAGGCTTCTAAGGCCCGGCGTCAAACGGCGTCAGCTGTTCCAAAAGGCGAGTTATTCGCCTGCGCTGCTCCGGGTCGTCGAGGCCAGCGGCCACTTCTGGCGAATCGTCGAGAGTCATCGCCCAGCGAACGGCGCTGACTACGTCCAAGCGCAAAGGGGCCATGCCTGGAAATGGGGACGTCCAGCCACCATATCGCCACCCCCATAGCGCCGCAAGGTCGATCTCTTCCTGGGAGAGGTCCAGGCATTCGGCGATGCCAGCGGCCAAAACGGCGATCCGGTCCGCCCGATAGGCGCGTTCGGCTGACGTTCGACGCAGCTCTGCTACCGCAGCACGGGCATCGGATATGGCGCTATTCATGACGAGACTCTTCGGCCAAGGATTGGAGAACCTTTGCTGTCTGTTCAACCTCGATGTCAGTCGCGCAGCGAGGGTCCAAGAGAACCTCGCCGTGGGCGATGCGCCCCACGATGGCGGGTCGGCTTGCCCGAAGCCGCTTCAAAATCATATCGGGTTGGTCCGTTGGCAGACAAGCTGCGAACGATACCAGTTCCTGACCGGGAGCAGAGCCTCCCCCGACCGATCCCACGACGCAGGCCACCGACGCGCCCGGCCAGGTGTCGGCCAGTTGCTGCGCCGCATGATGAATCTCATCGAGGGGGCGAAGGATGGCCTGGCGCACTGGGCGGTCGTCATCGCCGCTCGCAATCTGCTGCAAGGTGGCTTCCAGTGCCGCGAGACAGAGCTTGTCGATGCGTACCGCCCGAGCCAGAGGATGCTGCTTGATTTGGTCGATCAACGGCCCTTTGCCAAGAATGAGGCCCGCCTGCGGCCCGCCCAGCAGCTTGTCCCCGCTGGCTACAACTACGTCGGCCCATTGACAGGCTTCGCGCAGTGTCTCGACGCCTTCGAGGCCCAAGTCGTCATCCACCATGCCGCTCCCAACATCGTCGATGAGAAGGATGCCCATGTCGTGGCACATGGCACCCAAGGCGTCTGGACTCGGCTCATCCGTAAACCCGACAATGCGATAGTTGCTCGGGTGACACCGCAAGATGGCCACCGTCTCGGAGTTGATGCGCTCGCGATAGTCGGAGAGGCGCGTTTTGTTCGTGCATCCGACTTCCACCAGCCGACACCCTGCTTCGTCGATCATGTCCGGCATGCGGAAGGAGCCACCGATCTCGACCATCTGACCGCGCGACAGCATGACCTCGCGGCCCGCACACAGCGCGCGAAGGACCAGCAAAAGCGCCGCCGCGCCATTATTCACAGCCAAGGCAGCTTCGGCCCCGGTGATCGACCGCAGGAGACCGGAAACATGGAGCTGACGATCGCCCCGTTTTCCCGTGTCGGCGTCGATCTCCAACAAAGCATGATGAGCGGCCACATCCGCCACGCGCCGAGCGGCAAACGAGCTGAGCCGCGCCCGTCCGAGCCCGGTGTGCAGGACGATGCCGGTCAGGTTGATGGCAACTCGCAGCGACCCCAAATCATACTGCGCGACCTCCAGCGCCACGAGTTCATCGATCCCTATAGCGCTCTGGCAACATCGCATCGCGGCGACTGCTCGCCGGGCCATAGCGACCCGGACCGGTTCCGAGTAGCCAGCCATGAGAGCGTTTTCCGCCACCTCCGACACCTTCGGAATGCGCTCGGCGCTCAATGTTTGGCAACCTCATGGGCCATCATGCGTAAAATCGTATCATGAGCACGCCCCCGCCGTTTGGGACGCAGTACCAGGAACCTCGCCGGCGCAACAACACGCTACTGATCGCGCTTCTCATCGGCGTGCCGATTGTGGCTTGTATCGGCTTCATCGCGTTTGGCTTGGTCGCCGGGCTGTCGGCGTTCCGACAAGTCGCGCCGACGATCGGCTGTGCCGCGACTTACGGCTACATTGAATCCGGACTGAAGGCTTACCTCAAGGAGAACAATGGCAAGCTGCCTCCGGCGGCCACATGGCAAGACGACATTGTGCCCTTCGTCCTCAAGGCAGTGGATGGTGAGGAAAAGATCCCGTTTATCGAGTTCCAGCCTCGCGGCGAGTGGACTTGTGGGGCCGGAGAAGTGGTTTACGGGATCGCGTTCAACACGGCGTTTGGTGAAGCCGTGCTTGCGGACATTGAAAACCCGGCCGACGCGGTGCTCATTTTTGAAACCACGGAGCGGGGACGCAATCTGCACGAGGCCTATGAACCGAAAGACCCGGCGACCGCGCCGACTCGATTTGGCGACAAGGGGTGGATCACCATGACCGCCGATTGGGAGATTCATGGCCTGAGTTCCGAGAACGGAAAGGTTAAGATCGACGTTGGTCAAGGCAAGGCGCCTTAAGGTAACGCCGATGAGCCCCCGTGGCGTATACTCAGTGGGGACGTAACTCCTAATGCAGCAAATCACGAATCTCTTTGGCGCCTTCCTGGGAACCCAGGAGATCATCATCATTTTGGTGATCGTCCTGATCCTCTTCGGGGGCAAGAAGATCCCGGAATTGTTGCGCGGAGTCGGTCGCGGCGTCGGCGAGCTGCAGAAAGGGCTCGAAGAAGGGAAGCGCCAGTTGGATCGCAGCATCAATGAAGAGACCTCGAGCTCAACGCGACCCTACAACTCCGACAAGCCTTCCAACTGATTTCCCCACGACGCGCTTTGCGTGGCAGGGATTTATCCTCGAACACCCGCGCGACTGGTTGCCCATCACGTTGACCGGGCGGCGCGCTGAAGGGTATGTCCGCATCGCGTCTGATCGCTCGCTCGGCATTCAAGTGCGCTGGAAAGCAGCAAAAAAGGGCCAAGACCTCGAAGGTCGCCTCGATCGCTACTTCGATCGTCTCCGTCAGATGGCCAAGAAGCAGAAGCTGACGTTCACCACGGATGTGGAGACGGAGGCCGACGCGCTGCAGTACCGCTGGGTCGGAGCCGGCCAAGGACGCGGCGCCATGTTCTATAGCGACCTGTGTGGCCGCGTGTTCTTCGTGGAGGTCACCGGCGAGCGCAAGGACCAGCTGTTGCCGTGGTATCGACGCCTGATCGGCGGCTTTGAAAGCCAAGATCGCCTGAGGGAAGCAGAAGAATGGTCCCTCTACGGGTTGCGGACGATGATTCCTGGCCGACCTTGGGTCGAAAAGGTCGAACTGCTGTCCGGCCGCACGACCATCACGCTACGGACGCACCTCACTCGCTACGAGGCTCGACGGTGGGGCTTTGCCGAGCAGCTTCTGGCTAAGCACAAGTTTGAGGACTGGGCGCCAGCAGCGCTGCGCGTCAAAGGTCCGTTCGAGCAGCGCGGCCAGGTGGCACTCGTGACCACGAATCGGCCGCGATGGCCGGTGAAGTATGGGTTGGCCCGCGTGGATTTCGACCAAAATCAGATTCTGACGCTGCGGGTCAGTTCGTTTGACCCGCGGGTCACACCGCGATGGGATGGCTTGCCGGGATCCGAAGTTTAGTTGAGGGGCGGCGTCCAGCCCCGCTGGACCCTGCCTCGTTCAAATCTGCACGCCCGGTACGGAACCCCCTGATATCGGAAGTCGAAGGGGAAGCGGGAGCGCTCATTCTGGAAGCGCCGTTTCAGCCCACCGATGGGCGCATGGCGCACCGACTGGCCAAACTGATGAAACGGCGCTTGGTCAAACAGTTTGAGTTAGAGCCCGTCGGCGCCTTTGTGTGGCGGAAATGTGATGGTGAGCACACGGTCGAAGGAATATCCCGCCGACTTCGCGAAGAATTTAAGATGAACCGAGTCGAGGCGGACGCCGCGTTGACAGCCTTTCTGCAGCTGTTGAGCCGTCGGGGCCTCATCACGATGATGGTGAAGACCCAACGTGGCCGAAACTAACGCGATTCGACCTGCCGACCCGCCCTTTTCCGTTGCTTGGCACCAGGCACGGGCCAGCATTCGCGTTCGCTTTTTTCGCCAAGCCATCACAACGCTCGGCATCGCGCTCGGCATCGCGTTTTTCACCTCCATGCAATTGATGAGCGTGGCCGAGTCAGCGACCGCCGACGCGGACACCAAGGTGCGGACCCAGTGGCTGGTGGCAACGTCGATGGTGATGTGTCTGGTCGGTGTGACCAACTCGATGCTCATGTCGGTCACGGAGCGGTATCGCGAGATCGGGACGATCAAGTGCCTCGGCGCTTCGGATTCATTCATTGTGAAGGTCTTTTTCTTGGAAGCCATGCTGCTCGGAGCCATTGGCTCTTTTGCTGGATCCGTGATTGGGGCAGGCGCCACCGGCCTCTATCTCTGGCTCTCCAATGGCGGTGGAGGGATCGGCGCCATGCTGAGCGTCATCGCCATCGGCACCCTGCTTGGCATGGTCTTAACCGTGATTTCTTCGATTGCGCCCGCGATTCAGGCCGCAAAGATGCCGGCAGCGGCGGCGCTGCGGGTGGAGGTCTAGCGGGGATGGCCGACTGCGTGGTCCGAACCGCCGACCTGGTCAAGGAGTACGGCATGGGCGACGCTGTGGTCCGCGCGCTGAACGGGGTGTCGTGCGAGATCTACCGAGGCGAATACTTGAGCATCATGGGGCCGTCCGGCTCGGGTAAGTCGACCTTCTTCAACATGATCGGCGGGCTCGACAAGCCAAACCAGGGGTCCGTATTTATCAACTCGGTGGATATCGCGCAGCTGACCGCACGGGAGCTGGCTTTCTTGCGCTGCCACACTATCGGCTACATCTTTCAAACCTTTAACCTCATCACCGTCCGTACGGCATTGGAAAACGTCACTTTGCCGATGCTCTTTGCCGGGGTCACCCCCGACGAGGCCGAAGAGCGCGGAATGGCACTCCTCGACACGGTCGGGCTTGGCCAGCGCTACCACCACCGTCCGAGCGAGCTTTCTGGCGGGCAGCAGCAGCGGGTGGCCATCGCGCGGGCCCTTGCCAATAACCCTTCCATCATCCTGGCTGATGAGCCGACGGGCAACCTTGACCTGAAAACGGGCAAGGAGATCATCGACCTGCTCAAATACTTGAACCGCGAGCGCAACGTGACGATCATCTCCGCGACCCACGATCTCAAGATGCTCGATGTCAGCGACCGCATTTTTCACATTCGGGACGGTCAGCTTGCCAAAGTCGAGACTCGCGCCGAGATCGACCTTCAGATCGGCTCGATCGACGGGCACGGCGAGGCGAATTAGCCGCGACGGACCGATTGTCGCAATGCGATGAGATCGGGCATCACGTCGGACAAATCCACCATAGCGCCGCGGATGCCGAAGGCGTCGTGGAGCTTGGTATAGATTTGGTAGAGTTGCTCGTAAACGGCAACCGCCGACGGGTTGGGCATATAGGTCAGCGCGACGGGCGCCGCCATCGCCGCCTGTGCTTGCTCAACGGTTGCATGCGCGCCGGCCACGACTGCCCCGAAAATCGCAGCTCCCTTTGCGCAAGTCTGCGGGGAACCGCTAACGTGCATGGGGCGATTGCATACGTCGGCGTAGATTTGCATGGCAAGCGGACTCTTCTCGGCGATGCCACCACAATTGATCACGGCTTCGATCGGAACACCATATTCGACCATGCGCTCGATGATCTTGCGAGCGCCGAAGGCAGTGGCCTCGATCATGGCACGATAAATTTCTGCCGGGGTCGTATGGAGCGTTTGGCCGACGAGCAATCCCGTTAGCAGTGGGTTGACCAGCACGGTACGATTGCCGTTGTTCCAATCAAGCGCGACGACGCCACTCTCCCCGGGACGAAGTTTGGCCGCCTGCTCCGCAAAGACACGGTGACCATCTTCATTGAGCGGTCCAAACTCACGTACGAACCAGTTAAAGATGTCGCCAACGGCAGATTGACCGGCCTCGAGCCCAATCATGCCAGGAATGACCGAGCCATCCACAATTCCGCAAAGTCCGGGAATATCGGGCACGCCGCGCTCGCGAGAAACCACAGCGATATCGCACGTGCTGGTGCCCATGATCTTGACGAATACTCCGTCGCGAATACCCCCTCCGACCGCGCCGAAATGGGCATCGAGGGCGCCGACGGCTATCGGAATACCCTCCGGCAGTCCCGTATCGGCTGCCCATTCGGAGGAGAGGCGTCCTGCGAGTTGATTGGACGGTGCCGCCGACGTGTAAAGCCGTGAGCGAAGTGCCGCAAGCCGAGGGTCGAGAGTGTGCAAGAAATCTTCGGATGGCAAACCACCCCAGTCTGCGGAGTACATGGCTTTGTGTCCGGCTTGGCACACCCCGCGCACGATCAGCGCTGGATCCGAAATCCCTGCCAGCTGAGACGGAATCCAATCCGCGATTTCAACCCAGGACGCGGCCGACTCGATCACATCGGGCGCGACGCGGAGGCAGCGCAGCGCTTTCGACCAGAACCACTCCGACGAGTAGACACCCCCGCACTTCGCAAGATAGGGCTGACCCTGCTCGGCCGCTTTGGCCGTGATCTCGGCTGCCTCAGCAAACGAGGTGTGGTCTTTCCACAGCCAGACCATGGTGTCCGGGCGGCCGTCGTTGGCCAGCGGCTGGTTCGACGCGTCAACCGGCATTGGGCTGGAGCCGGTCGTATCGACGCCAATGCCGACGATGCGAGCGGCGACGTCGGCATCGGAACGCCGCGCATCGGCCAACGCGCCCCGAATCACCTCGGACATACAGCGCAGGTAATCGTAGGGATTCTGTCGCGCGAGGTTCGGATCGTCAGCGCTGATGATCACGCCCTCTTCGCCCGACGGGTACGCGCTGACCGCCGTGCCAACTTCGGCCCCGGTATGGATGTCGACAATGAGGGCGCGAACGCTGCCGGTGCCAAAGTCGAGGCCGAGGGCGTAGGAGGGTGCGGACATGCGCCCATTTTCCCACACGCCGATATACTTGGCGAGCGATGGTGGAGTTGGTGTTGCGCGGTCAGGTGGGCGAGGGATACCCGGCGCCTGAATGGCTGCCCGAGCCGCTCAAGCAGTTCTTCTCGTTTCGGCCCGAAGCCGACTTCCACGAAGTGTGGCCGCTGAGCGACGATGAGCCGTTTTGGTACGGCCAGGTTCCCGAGGTGTTTCCGCTTGAGACCTCGTATGAGCTGGGTGTTCTGCGCATCGCTCACCACGGTCGAGAGTTGGTCAAGAAGCGACTCGAAGTCAACGGCTCCGCGGCGCGCTTCACGATCAACGTCATGGGCAAGCAGGTCCGCGGGGCCGTCCAGCTGGTCGCGTCGAACTGGCCAAGAAGCTAGTGCTCGTCGACGCGCGCGAGGTTATGCAGGTTGATTTGGGCGTTGCGCTGGATGCCAGCGTGACCAGCGCGCCGAACCGGTGAGCCGCGCGTGAGATGGTCCCACCGTTCGTAACTGATTTCAGCAAGCTCAACGAGGCTTGGCCACTCTCGTACTTGGCGAAAATCGGCCACGCGAGTGTCGTGGGCTCGCAACGGCTGGGTCGTGCGCCGCTGATTGAACGGGCAAACCTCTTGACACACGTCGCAGCCAAACGTCCAATCGCCGATGCCATCCGCGACGTATTCCGGGATGGGTCCGCGGTGTTCGATGGTCCAATAGCTGATGCACCGGCGTGCGTCGATTTGCCACCGGTCATGCTCAAAGACGATGGCCCCGGTCGGACAGGCGTCGATGCAGGCTTGACAGGTGCCACAGCCTCCAATGGCCGGTAGGTCCGGTTCAAGGTTCGCCGTCGTGAGGATCGAGCCAAGCAGAAACCAGCTTCCACGACGACTGTCAATGAGACACGTGTTTTTGCCGTACCAGCCGATGCCCGAGAGCCAGGCAAAGTCGCGCTCGAGGAGCGGTGCAGAGTCGACGCAGATGCGGGTGGCGTTTCCCCCTTCTTCCAAGACCTTTGCCAGCCGCCGCAGTTGCTTGCGAAGCGTAATGTGATAGTCACGGCCCAAGGCATAGCGTGCAATGCGCGGGTAGCCGGGCCGGTGGTCGGGATCCTGGGCATAGTTCATCGCGACGACGATCACCGACTGGGCGCCCGGCAGGAGGTGCTCGGGGTGCTCGCGCAGATCGGCGTGCCGAACGAGGTACTCCATTCCGGCGTGCCGACCGTCGGCAAGCCACTGGCGAAAGGCTTCCCAATGCGGCGGGGTCTGGGCAGCGCAAACCCCGACGCGGTCGAACCCTAGGGCAAGAGCTTCAGCCTTGATCTGGTCGACCGTCATCGCCTCCGGTGTACCGCGCCACGGCTTCCCATTGCTCCAAGGTGAGCTGGTGGGGGCGAACACTGGGAGCAAGACCCGTGCTTTCGAGCATTTCGGCGAGCTTGGCCCGATCGATCGGGAGGCTCGAAGCAAGATTATTCACCAGCGTTTTGCGCGGCGCGGAGAATCCAACGCGGACAACGCGATCGAATCCGCGGTCCAGCTTGACGTTGTGCCGGGGCAAGAACGCCAAGACCATACTCTCCACTTTCGGCGGAGGCAAAAACGCTCCAGCTGGTGCCTTGATGACAGGACTGATCTCGAAGCGACGCTGAAGAAAAACGGAGAGCGAGCCGCGGATCCGATCGCCCGGCGCAGCCACCACGCGGTCGGCGACCTCTTTTTGCATCATCAGGACCGCCAGGTCAAGGTCCTGAAACGCGTCCCCGATGCGAGAAAGCAGGGCACCCGTGATGCCATAGGGCATGTTGGAGACGACGGCGCGAGGGGACGCCATTCGGCGAAGGAGGTCTCCAAGATCAACGCTCAGCACGTCCACGAGTCGCACGTCGGCAGAGGGCGCCGTCTCTTGAAGGACCCGCACCATATCTTCGTCAATTTCAAGGGCGATGACACACGGTGACACGTCAACCAGCCGCTCGGTGAGTGCCCCAGGTCCAGGGCCAACCTCCAAGACGGCTGCCGGATTCCCGACACGCTCCACGATGGCATCGACGACCTTCGACGAGCGAAGAAAGTGCTGTCCCAGCGACTTCGTGGCCGACGCGCCATGACGGGCCAAGACTTCATGGAGACGGCCCGGCTCGGTGAGCCTCACGCCCTATTCTGTGCGCAAGATGTGGACTTTAACTTGCTTTCGTCCGAACGCCATGGCTTCGGCGTGGGTGGGGAAGCAAAGGTCAATTCGATTGCCCTTGATCGCACCCCCCGTATCTGCGGCGATGGCCATGCCATACCCTTCGACAAAAAGCAGCGTTCCAAGCGGAATCACGTTGGGATCGACCGCGACGACGCCATGAACGGCCTTGATGCCCGTGGCGGTCATTCCGGCATTTCGGGCGTTCCGACCGCGGACATAGGTGTGATAGGCCGTGGCTTCCATCGTCATCACGCGACCACGGGTGAACTTCGATCGGCTGGCCTCATAGCCGGAGCGGCCGAGCAGAATCACCGCAGGTTCGGGCTTCACGACGGTTTTGTCGATCAGCTTGCGCGAAATCTCCTTGCCGTCTTTGAACGTGACCTCGAAAACGGACTCCACATGACCCAGCTTGCCATGCTCGGTCTTGAGCGTACGACCGGGTCCCACGGTACGCGTAATCTCATAGCGCACCGGGATGTCGAGCGTTCGACGCTCAACCACACGCTTCACTTCAACTGATTCTTCCGAAGCGACGGCGGCGGATTTCCCGTCCCCCTTGCTTCGCGGCGACTCTTGAGCGAAAGCGACCCCAACGATCGCACCGATGCCCAAGAGGAGCCCAACTGGTCTCCAGCAGTTACGCAAAAAAACCTCCTTCTGCCTGGCTGCGGTTGGGGAAGATACCGGCCTACGGTGACGGATCGCAACCCCGGTGAATCGGCGATTATCGGTATATATCCGGGCTCAGCCGGACATATCCCGGAATAACTGCCGAATCCTAATCGCAAAAAATCTTCCATTTTTTCGCAAAAACGTCGATTTTTCGCCGTTTTGAACCTACGCGGGCAGCGGGAGACCGAAGGCCGCGAGCCAGTCCCGAAGCTTGGCAATGCGATTGGGCGTCCCCAACTCCAGGTTGAATGGTCGCCCCCGGGCGTCGATAATCACGCCCACCGTGCCGCCTTCCACCGTTCGCGTCAAGGGACGTCCTTTGCCGCCACCGACGTCAAACGTTTTGCCGGGCTCGATGGTCAGCTCCATGAACTCATTGCGGCCCAGGGGAATCACCTTGATCTTGCCGAACGGCACGGCCTCATTGACGCCATTGCCTTTGACCGTTACAGCGATGTCTCCCTCTTTGCCGACGCCCACCGGCGCGATGCAGTGGCCGCACTTGACAATGCAGTCGTACTCGAACACTTCCTTCGCCGCGCGGTAGTGGTGAAGGCTCAAAACGCCCAAGTGAGGCATCATGAAGATCGAGTCGACGGTCAGCATCGTGATCCCCTCGGGCTGATAGGCATCCATCATCATCAGGGCCGACTGGGCTCGCTTCGGCGCGTGCGACAGCACGCCGCCCGAGCCGATCACCATGTCGAGCTCCATCATCTTGACGAGCGTTTCCCCGCTGGCGCGCTGATCGAAGATTTGTCCCACGTCACGGTCCTGCTGCACGCCGGTAAGGCCGCGCGCCAAGGTCTTGTGGTGGTCGAACGCCAGGCGCAGCGCTTCGCGCGAGACGGCATGCTCGATCAGCAGGTCTTCGTAGCTTTGCGGAATGGTCGTCGGCCGGATCATCTTGTTCCGCAGCCGGTTGCGCACTTCAAACGGATCGATCTCGAACGGCAGCCACCGGGCGATGTTCTCGATCCCGGCTTCTTTGAGGACGTTGCAGATGGAATACGACATCCCGAGGTTGGCCGAGACCGTTCGGTTGTAAATCCCGCTGAAGACGCTGAAAACGTCGGTGGTCGCTCCGCCGATGTCAACGCCGAGGACGCTGATCTTTTCATTGTCGGCGTATTCCTTGAGTAGTTTGCCGACCGCGTTGGGGGTGGCCATCACTTCTTCGCTAGTCCATTCGAGTAGCTTCGAGTAGCCCGGCGCCTGCTGCATGACGTGCTCGAGGAACATTTCGTGAATCTCGTCGCGAGCAGGGTCCAAGTTTTCGCGGTCCAGAGCCGGACGAAGGTTGTCGACGACCTTGAGTTCAATGGCTTCGCCCAGCACCGCATGCACGTCCTCGCGCGCTTCCTTGTTGCCCGCGTAAATGATCGGCAGCTTCATGTCGCCGAAGCGAGGCTTGGGGTCGGCGCGTCGCACGACCTCGGCCATGTCCACAAGGTGCGTTTTGGTGCCACCATCGGTGCCGCCGGACATGAGGATGATGTCCGGACGGAGCTGACGAAGTCGCTCGACCTTCTGATAGTCTTTTCGCCCGTCGTCAACGGCCAGCGTATCCATGAGAATAGCGCCTGCTCCCAGCGCGGCCCGCTCAGCCGACTCGGCGCTCATCGCCTTAACGACGCCAGCGACCATCATTTGCAGGCCACCGCCCGCTGAACTGGTCGACACGTACATGTCGGCCGCGTCGAGGTCGGCGGTGCGGTCCTCCAGCTTGTTGCCTTCTTTGTAGAGCCGCCATACTTTGCCGTCTTTGATCAGGTTGCGGCGGCCGGGCGCGTAGCCCGCAGGCATGGTTTCCTCCGTCAATTCTTCGAGCTCGGTAACCGAGTTGATGACGCCGATCGTGACGTCTTCGAAGGGACGCTCGACCGTGGTCGGCGCCTCGCCACGGGCAACCAGACGGTATTGGTCCTGGTCGTTCTTTTCAATGAGGATCGCCTTGGTCGTCGTTGAACCGCAGTCGGTCGCCACAATGCGGCGGATGTCGTCGGACATAGGGCCAAGTATGGCTTAAGGCTTACTTAACGGGCAATGAGCGGCATAATCCGCTTGTGGACGCGCCGGCGGTTCGATTCCTGGGAATCGGGAAGAGGTTTCCCGGCGTTCAGGCCCTGAGCGACGTGTCGTTTGACGTCCAGCCGGGCGAGTGCCACGCCATCCTGGGTGAAAACGGTGCCGGGAAGAGCACGCTCGGCAAGATTCTTGGCGGCCTCTATGAAGCCGATGCCGGCACGGTCGAACTGCTCGGTCAGCCCGTGCGATTCCGATCGCCGCTCGAAGCGCGTCGAGCCGGGGTGGCGATCGTCCATCAAGAGATTCTCTTCTGCGAGAACCTGTCGATTGGCGAGAACCTTTGCCTGCATGAACTGCCCCATCGAATGGGTCGCGTTCGTTTTAGCGAGGTGGCGGCCAGGGCAAGAGCCCTGCTGCGCGATGTGGGCTTTGACGTTGATCCGCGACTGCCCATGGCCAGGCTCTCCATCGGCCGTCAGCAATTGGTTCAGATTGCCGCTGGCGTCGGGTCGGGCGCGCAGGTCATCGTGTTCGACGAGCCGACCAGCAGTCTCAGCCTGTCCGAAACGCGGCATCTCTTCGACCTCATTCGGCGTTTGAAGGCCGAGGGCGTCACCTGCCTGTACGTCTCTCACCGCCTGGAAGAGATCCGAGAACTCTGCGATCGGGCCACCGTGCTTCGCGACGGTCGCTACATCGCCACGTTTGACGTTGCCGAGACGGCAACGTCGGATTGGGTGCGCGCCATGGTGGGGCGGGAAGTTGAGGTCGTGCGACGAAGTCCAGGACGCCCGCCAGGGCCCGTTGCTCTCGAAGTCATCGGCTTGAGTTCGGAGTCGTTCCGCGATGTGACCTTTGCCGTGCGCGAGGGTGAGATTCTAGGCTTCGCAGGGCTCGTCGGCGCGGGCCGCAGCGAAATCATGGAGTCGATCTTTGGGTTGCGTCCGATCGCCAGCGGGGAAGTGAAGATGCACGGCAAGCCTGTGCACCTGCGCAATCCTCGGTGGGCGATCAACGCGGGCCTGGGTCTTGTGCCGGAAGACCGCAAGCGCTCGGGTCTTGTGCCGATGATGAGCGTCCGATCCAATGCCACCCTGCCCATCCTGGAGCGGTTCAGTCGGGCGGGTTTCGTGCGACAGGCTGACGAAAACCAGCGGGCTGGTCAATGGGCGGCCGATTTGAAGGTCAAGACGCCCAGCATGGAAACGCCGGTCTTGGCGCTGAGCGGCGGCAACCAGCAGAAGGTGGTCGTCTCGCGCTGGACCGGCGCAGATTGTCGGGTACTGATCTTTGATGAGCCGACGCGCGGCGTGGATATTGCGGCCAAAGATGAGATCCACGCTCTCATTCGCCGTTTGGCCGACGAGGGCGCGGCCATATTGCTGGTGTCGAGTGACATGCCGGAACTGCTGGCGCTGTCCGATCGCATCCACGTCGTGCGCGAGGGGTGTCTTGTGGGCGAAGAGCGAGCGGGGACCACATCCGATGAACTGATGCGTTTGATGGCCGGCTTGAATCCGTAAGATGCGGCACTTGCGCAAAGTTCGTATAATCGCCGCGTGGGTACTCAACGAATTCTCAACCTATCGGCGGCGAGTCTTGCTCTCGTCACTCTCGGCTTAGCCGGCTATGGCTGCAAAGGATCGAACCCGGTCAACGACGCTTTGGTCGGTGACTGGCTGGCCGTCGCCATTAACCGCGACGGCGGTGCGTTCCAGAACTGCCCGACGACGGTCGGCTCGGCTTCCTGCGGCGCCAGCGACATCCTTCGTCTCCGCTCGAATGGCACCTACGTCGCGGTGGATGACGATCTCTATCCCGATTCGGGTACTTGGCGACGCGACGGCACCCAGCTGGTGTTCCGAAGCAACACCGGCACTGAGTTCCGCATGAGCTTTGTCCTTGCGGGGAACTCACTGGATCTCACGATCGCGCTGGGCGGCTCGGTCTACGGAGAGCGCCTCCGTCGCCTGTAGAATCCCGGTAGGCAATATCTCAGTCGGTTTCGGCTGAGGCTCCTGCCTGGCTAAAGGGGCACCCTCTGTCGCCAACGTACAGAGGGTGCTCCTGCTGCTAGTTCTCTCCAAGGCGGTTTATTTTGTGCACTGCGGCCCGAATGGATCGTCAGCCTTTGTGGACTTCCTTTCAGGCTTCGAACTTAGTTACTGAGAATGAGGTCTTAGGGATGGCAAATCACGGGATAACGTAAGATTCATGAGTTGATATGATGAATTTTGCTTGTTAGTATTGACGAGTTAACTCCTGCGGTTGAAATCTGGAAAATCGTTTTGATCAGAACCCATTGCTTGACCAGCACCTTCCTTTCCGGAGGTCCTAAGCGTATAATCCGCAATGTGGGAAGACACATGAAGAGCAGTTTCAAGACGGTTGCGTTGGGCCTGACGCTTGGTGCGCTCGTCGCTACGGGCTGTCAGGGGTCCTCTGACCCGACGAACGACGCTCTGGTCGGTGATTGGGTGTGGGCAGCGATCAGCCGCGATGGCGGTGCCTTCCAAAGCTGTCCCACCACCGTAGGGGCTGCCCGATGCGGGGCCAGCGATATTCTCCGCCTTCAGTCCAATGGCACTTACGTCGCGTCAGACGGCGATCTCTTTCCCGAAGTGGGCACCTGGAGGCGCGATCGCTCCGATCTGATTTTCCGCAGCAGCACTGGCGTGGAACAACGGGTCGGATTTGTCTTGGTCAGCAACACGCTGGACCTGACCACCACGTTTGGTGGCTCAGTCTACGTTGAGCGCCTTCGAAGGTTTTAGACCGCCCTTGGTTGGGTGGATCGACCGGCGCGAGGCCGAGCCCAAATGAATCGGGTCCCCGGTCGTGGGCAGGGCCATTCGAGTCCGTTCGCTGGCGGCGTTCAGTCCAGGTAGCCATAAGCGCCAGGATGCAGGGTCTCATTGTCGTGATCGGAGCCATCCTCGTTGGCAGCTAAAGTGCAAGCAGCGCTGAAGATGATTTGGTTGGGGATTGGCTGGTTACGGCGATCAGGCGAAATCCCCTTGAGTTCCATTCGTGCCCAGCCACAAACATCCACTTGTCGTGTGGCCCTTATGACATGCTGCGCTTGCGGCCAAACGGTACCTACGTGGCTACCGACGGTGACTTTTATCCCAGTTCAGGCACTTGGTGGCGCGGCAAAACGCAACGGATGTTCCGCGGCAAATCGGGCGAGGAGTTCCAGTTCAACATGGTCATGATCGACGACAATCTTGAACTTTCAAGGTCGATTCGAGGTGACACCTACACCGAACGCCTGCGTCGATTCTAAACGTTGTGCTTGGTCAGGAACACGTCAAGATCCCGCAACTAACGACGGAGCTCGACCGTGATGACGCTATGGGCCGGAGCGGTCCACGCGACGGTCTCCCCTGATCGCGTTACTTCCGTGGGCCGCGCCTTGAATCGGTCAGCATCCGTCACCAGATAGCCTATTACCGCGGCTGCTGCAAACCCAGGAATCTTGACGCTAAACGGCATTGGCTCGGCCGTCTTGTTGATCCCGACCAGCGTCAGCCGCTTGTCATCCTTAGAGTCCAAGGCGGCAAAGAGCGCATTCTGCGCCGCATCTTCACCACTTACTTTGAGGCCCAAGTCTCCAAATCGAGCCCCATTGCCGTCATAGTTGATGTAGGCCCGAAAGGCGGCCAATTGTGCGATTTCTTGGGGCGAAAGCCCCCAATGACAGGCGGCAAAGAGGCCGTAGCGACCGAAGAGACCCAACACATCGGCTTGCGCAACAAGGCCGCTGGCATTCTGGCCACCGCCGTAGTTGTACTCGGTAATGCCCAGCTTGGTACCGGGATAGTGTGTCTCGATCTGCTTCATGATGGTGGGTAAGAGCACGATGGGCTTGTGTCCCAAGTTCTCCGCGATCCAGCTGTCTTCCACGTATGTCGGGTCCCAGAGTGAGCGCGATGCTTGCATGCGGGCCAGTTGAGTGCCGGGCTTGTCGCCTTCCGAAGCCCAGGAAACACGTATGCCTTCGCCGCGGGCTTCGGGGTACCAGTGGATATCCAGAACGTCGATGAGTCGCTTGCCCTCGGCCTTTTCGGCATCCCGCATGGCAGCCAAGTAGACATCAAGAAAGTCGCGATCGTTGGCGTCGGAGGCATTTTGGAACCGGCGGAATCCCTGCCACCCATAGTTGGCAGGACCAAAAATCATCGTGTTTGGCGCGACGTTCTTGATGGCCTTGGCATAGGCAATATTGTTGGCGATGATCTCGGCGTACGTCAGCGGCTTGGGCTGGATACGCTCATGGGTATGCGCCCAGAGATCAGGCTCATTGTCCAAGCTGTACCAGAGTGGCGTGGCGGGGGACTTGATCTTTTCCAGCCACGCAACAAACTCGTCCTGGTAAACGAACTTGTCCGTCGTGTCCGGCGGATAGGCGAGCTTGCCGCCGGGCTTTGCGGGCAGTGACTTGTGGAAGCGAACGTTCAAATAGTCCGGCGTCTTGTTGACATCGCCGTCGGCGTTCTTGTCGGCGGAGACATAGCCCAATGTGGGAATGGTGAGGATCGCGCCAGCGCCATGCTTTTGGGCGGCCTCGAGGAACTTGCGGTAGGTCAGTCCGGCTTCGTTGGATTCCTCCATATGGCCGTCGTTCTGGTGATGCCAGTCGGCGCCCGCATTGCTGGCATTGGTTTCCCAGTTGTAGGCGGTGGTGCGGTTGCCGCCAAGACGGGCGAGCGTGAAGCCGCGGCCAAGCCCCTCCCACTCAGGGAAATTGGTCCCATAGATGTAGGGAGAAATGGGCTTCTGAACCGTGATGTCAACTGTGAACTCTCCTAAAGGGAGCAAGCCTTGCAGTGCGAAGCAAACCAGAGCAAACATGATAGAACGGTATATCTCCGAGCCTTAGGCTACCCAAAGAATGCAGCCGCGGGTCATCGGACCGTAGAATAGGGCGGAATGGAAGCGGAGTGTCGGCCCATGGACGACCTTTGGCGCGAATTGGACCGGGTCGCGCCGGATGTCCCCTTGCTGGCGCTTGGCCAAACGGTCTTCTGGGACGAGCCGCTTAAAGCCGGAGTTGCGCTTGAACTGCAGCGACAAGGCCCGATGCGGCGCTTCATCGCGGGCGTCCACGATACGGATTACTTCGCCAAATGGCCAGGGCCCCACGGGGGCAAGTTGGGCTTTGCGGCCCTGCCGCACAACGACACGACGACGCGCGGCCTCTGGAGCGCCGCAGGGGAGTTCAGTGCCCTCTTCGGATCGGAGACGGTGGTCACCAAGGACCGATTGCTCGAGCATGGCGTCAAGCTGGACCGCATCGAGCGGGCCAGGCCCAATGCGCTTGACGAACTGACCGAAGCCTACGGCTGGCGCGGCGTGGTGGCGCTGGCGGATGACGTGCCCGTCACTGCGGATCTGAGCATCCGTCGTGTCTTTTTAACCTTGCGCTCCACCCTCGATTGGGCGCTCGACCTCTCTCGGGCGGCGGTCTGTGGCACGATCAAGGAGGCTTCGGACGATCGGGCGGACCGATTGCGCCAAATGCTCTGCGACTCGTTGGACCGAACCGAACGTGGCTCTCTGGCGGAGTTCTATCAGGACTTGCTTCCGGAGATGTATGCCTTTGCGGCAGGGGAAAGGGTCGACTTGGAGACGACGCGGACGAGCGAGCTTCTGCGCTTCAACTCGCAAACCGTCGGCTTGCCGCGCTTTGACCTTGCCCGGCTTTTCGTGGACCCGCACACGCGAGCTCAGGCAAAGGAAGCCTACGATGCCGCCATCCAGGGTTCAGAGATCTATCCTGTCGCCCGCTTTGGAACCGGCGCGATCCCGTTCGACCTTGTGATTCCCGGCGTCGGACGCGGAGCGATTCGCATCGGGCGCAAGGCTGTGGTCATCAACACACCTGAGCCAACGTTTATCAGCGTGAAGAAACCGATTGAGTCGCTGGAGGATCTGGCGGCCGCGGTGGAACGCAAACTCGGACCCCATTGCACGCTGATCGGCAAAGCCGTGACCTTGGTCGGCATGCTGGCGCGCGAGTTCGTTTTCGTGTTCCACGAGGGTGCAAGCAGCTACGTTCGCTACAGTCGAGAACTGCATCGCCGACTGGACTTTGCGTGCCACCCGATTCTTCGCGTTCGCTACGCGGCCTGGGATCACATCGACGCCGAATGCGCCTGGCTCAACCTGCCGAAACCGCTCCAGCGGCCCTTTGGCGCGGACGAACTCTGTACGCCAAACGTCGCCGCGCGGTGGCGACTTGTCGGACAAGAGCAGCGCCGCCGACTTGCCGACCTGAAGGGAATCCGTCGTCCCATTGACCTCATTGACTATCTAGAGCGCGAGATTGGCGGTGGGTGGAGCGCCGTCGCAGCGGAGTACCGCACGCTGCAATCCCAGATTGCCGACGTGTCGCAGCAAATCTCTGCCCTGCAAGCCGAGCGTCGCGCACTTTATGGTCGATTGAAGGCCCTCAAGCAACGTCGGCTGGATGCGCAGGCGGCGATGGGACAACACTTCCGCGACGTGATCTTTGAGAAACAGCCGACTTCTGAGGACATGGCTACCCGCGAGTGGTTGCGTGCTGAAGTCCAGAACGTCATCCACGATATCGCCGAAACGCGGAGCGAGATCCGGCGACTGATGCAGCGCCAATCGGAAGTTGCCGGTGGTGCTGCGGCAACGGCCTTTCATGAACGGCGACGCACTTTGGAAATGGATGCGGAACTCAAGCGCGCCAGTTTGGTTCGCGAAGCGGTGATCTGCACCGTCGGGCTGGAATCCTCCGCTCAGCGCCCCGCGGCATGGTGGTTCCCGATTGTTTCTCCCAGTGGGGCATGGTTCCGACGCACCGTTCAGAGCGCGGAATGGTATTGGGAGCCGCTCTCGGCGTGACGCGGCTTCCGTTCGTCAAGGTCGAGTCGATTGGCAACGACTTCGTGCTCATCGATGAGGGCGAAACAGGTCCCCTTGATTGGTCATCCGTTGCCGTGCAGGTTTGTGCCCGGCGAGTTTCCATTGGATCGGACGGTCTGCTGGTGGTGGGGCGCCAAGACAGGGAGCTGACGCAGCGCATGTTTAACCCCGATGGCACCGAGGACTTCTGCGGCAACGGTCTGCGCTGCACGGCGTGGTATGCGCACCAGCGCGGCTGGGTCACAAACGAAACGGTCATCCATCACGTGGGACGCGCTATTCCGGTCACGATTGACGGTGAGGGCCTGATCGCGACGACTTTGGGCCCAGCGTCCTTCGCGCCCGCTGCCGTGCCTGTTGCCACGTCTCATGAACTCTGGGACCACACGTGGGCATCGTCGACAGGGAAGGCGTTTCAAATCAATGCCCTCACGACGGGGAGCACCCACACGGTGGTGTTTGTGGACCATCTCCCCCCGACACCCGAGTTTGAGACGGTGTCCGCGGAGTTGGAGCATGAGGCCCTCTTTCCGGCGCGGACGAGCGTCATCTGGACAAAAGTCGAATCGGCCCGGCGACTTGCCATTCGCATCTGGGAGCGCGGCGTGGGCGAGACACTTGGCTGTGGGACCGGCAGCAGCGCGGCCGTGGCAGCAACGATACGGAAGACGGGTGAGGGCGGTGATTACCGCGTCGCCAATCCCGGCGGCGAAGTCGTCGTTTCTGCAGCGCGATGGGACGAGCCCCTGCGGGTCGTTGGCAAGGCTCAGGTGGTCTTCGAGGGGGAAGTTCTCGTCGGACTGGATACGGGGCGGTGAAATCTGCCGTAGAATCGAAGCGTGAGGCGTCGCGCGTTCACGCTCATTGAGTTGCTCGTGGTGATCGGGATCTTGGCGATCTTGGCCGCGATCCTCTTCCCCGTGTTTTCTCGAGCCAAAGCCCAGGCCAAGCAGACCGGATGCCTTTCCAACCTGAAGCAAGTGGGCGTTTCGCTGGGGCTCTATATGACCGACCACGACGACCTCTTTCCGTATGCCGTCGACACCGTGGATAAGTATCGGCCCGAGATATGGGGCGGCAGCCCCCAATGGCAGACGCGCATCCCTTACATGCCGTTGCTCCACGAAGCCTTGCAGCCCTACGCCAAATCGAAGCAGATCTTCCAGTGTCCGGCGGATACGGGGTCGCGTGTGCTCGACAATCATTGGTACATCCCCTTCGAAACGTCGCCGAGCGGCTATGCGACATATGGCTCCAGCTATTTCTTCCGAACGGAGATCGCCTTCCGGCAGTACACGCAAACGTCGTTCCAACTTCCTGCAAACGTTAATGTCTATTTTGATATGTCTGGTCACTGGCACGCGGGAGAGCGGGCAATGAGTGGCGAGGGGCAACCGCTGGACCTTTGGCGGTTGCGCGAGAGATACCGCTACAACACGCTGTTTGGCGACTTCCACGCCAAATCGTTAAACACGGACCAGTTCGATCGCGCCTGGGCCACACCGCTTTAACGGTCTTCCTCGGGAAGTCGCCATCCGTCAGCGTAGCTCAGGTGGGCAGGGTCCCAGTTGCCAACGATGAACCAGGGAGGTCCATAACTCATGCTGATCACCAACGCTCGGGACGAACGTCCCAAACCGGCAGCGTAGCGGTAATCTTCGATATGGGGACCTGTTTCTTGGATGGACTGCCACAGGTAACGTCGCTGCTCATCTGGTTCAAGGGATAGTGGAGTGATGTCAAAGATAATGCTGACGGACTGAGGATGAGAAACATAGAGGTCCGTTGTTCTTGGCACAACCAGCGTGCATTGCGACCCATTATACGTGCGCAAATAGAGATGCAGTGATTTATCTGTTGCGTGCAAGTAACCCTGCAAGTACGCATCGTGAACTTGGGGGCTAACGATGCCTGCCTTGGCGTCGATGGCTACCGGTTTCCAAAGAGGGGCGCTGGACACATGCCTTGTGTACCAGATGGCCCGCGCGCCACTTTGACGCGTGACAGCAGAAGGCTGGTGTGAAAGATACAATAGGTCAACGACCACGCCGCGCGACTTCAGTGCCGCAGTCGAACTCGCGACATGTCACAAGCACCCCACACCCTGACCGAATCTGGCGGGAGTTTTTTTAGTCTCCTGCCCGCCCGCACGTTCACGCCCGAGGACTTTGATCGCGAAGACCGCATGATGATTGGCGCGGCCTCAGAGTTTTCACGGGGCGAGGTGCTTCCAGTCGTCGAGCGCCTTGACCATCAAGAAGATGGCCTGATGCGCTCCCTCATCACGCGTGCCGGGGAGCTCGGCTTCTGCGGGCCGGACACTCCCGACACCTATGGCGGGCTGGGGCTTGGCAAGAACGTGGCGGCGCGCATGCTGGAGTTTCTGAGCCTGAACGGGTCCTTCAGTGTCACCATTGGCATCACGAGCGGCATCTCGCAGGTCGGTCTGGCTCTCTTTGGAGAGGAGGCGCAAAAGCAGCGCTATCTTCCGCGACTGACCTCGGGCGATTGGATCGGCGCTTATGCTCTGAGCGAGCCCAACAGCGGCAGCGATGCGCTCTCGCTTTCAACCCGCGCCGAAAAGACCGCTCAAGGCTACCGGCTGACGGGCACCAAGATGTGGATCTCGAATGCCAAGTGGGCCGACCTCTTCCTTGTGATGGCGAAAATCGACGGGGAACATCTGGCGGCGTTTCTTGTCGAGCGTAATTTCCCTGGCGTCGAGATTTCCCGCGAAGAACACAAGATGGGACTGAAGGGATCGTCGACTGCTCGGCTCGTGCTCGAAAACGCCGAGGTCCCGACAGAGAACCTTCTCTATGAGCCGGGCAAGGGGCATCATGTCGCCTTCAACGCCCTGAACATTGGCCGTTTCAAACTTGCGTCGATGTCGATGGGCCCGGCACGGGCCTCGTTCGAAGCCGCGGCGAACTACGCGCAGGAGCGCCGGCAGTTCGGCCGCCCGATTGCCGAGTTCGGCCTCATCCGCCAAAAGTTCGCCGAGATGGCGGCGCGGTTCTTTGCCGCCGAAGCCATGGTCTACCGTACCGGGGCACTCATCGACGCTGCCTTCGCGGCCCAGTCCGATACCATCGACGGGCGGCGCGCCGCTGCCGAGGAGTTCGCGATCGAGTGCAGCGCGTGCAAAGTGTTTGCCACTGAAGTCGAAGCATTTCTGGTCGACGAGTCCCTTCAAGTGTTTGGTGGCTATGGGTTCACGGAGGAGTTTCCGGTGGCGCGGAACTATCGCGACGCCCGGGTGAGCCGCATCTATGAGGGAACGAACGAGATCAACCGTGTCTTTATGTCGGACCGGATGTTCCGCCGCGCCGCTGAGGGCCGCGTGAGCCTCAATGGCTTGACCGATTCCTTCGTTGCCGAGTTGGCCGCCAACGCCTTTCGCCAGCGGCCTTCTGACCAGATCCATCTGGGAGCGCTTTCCGATCTCTTGGCGCTTGCCTATGCCGAACAATCCTCCCGGCTTCGCGCAGAGCGGCTGGGAGACCTGGGTCGCTCGCTTCACGCCTGCTTTGAGAACTGGGTAGCGCTGCAAGCCGCCTCAGCCTACCGCCTGGCCACCGGTGAGTCCGTCAGTTTGCCCGCGCCGACGCCAGTGGACCTCGACGCGCTGGGCGCAGCGCTCATCCAAGGCGGCGCGATCCCCGAGTTCTAAGCACGGGTGCCGGGCTTCACGATCGGGATGGCGGCGAGCCACTCCGGCACATCGTCGGGCGCATAGCTGGTGGCTTCCACACGATACGCGGCATAGAGCGGCGCGCCGAATTCGGGCTTTGTCTCGGAGCGATCGATGAGAACCCCGACGGCGGCGATCTCGGCCCCTCGCGTTATGAGCGCGTCGGCGGTTTCACGAATCGAGCGACCGGTCGTCAGGACGTCGTCCACGATCAGCGTTCGGGCTCCGGGTGGCACGGTGGCGCCGCGCCGAAGTGTCCGCTCGCCGTTTTCGGATTCGACGTAAAGCGCGGGCAACCCCATCTGCCGCGCGACTTCAAAGGCGATGATGATGCCGCCGGTTGTCGGTCCGGCGACCAGGTCGATGGCTTGGTCTCGAAAGTGCGCCGCGATCTCGCCGGCAAGAGCGCTCAATACGTCGGGCCGCTCAAGCACACGGAACTTCTCAAAGTAGACGTCGCTGTGTCGTCCGCTGGTCAAAAGGAAGTGGCCGCGAAGAATGGCTCCGCTGGATTCGAGAAGTGCGCCGAGGTCCGCCATTCGGGCCAGATTAACCCAAGACGGAGAATGGCGTCAGGTTGCGCACCGGCCGATTTTGCTCATCGCAGAGCACGATTTGGGGCTCGATCGCTTCATCCGAGAGGGCAAAGGTGGCGATGATCAAGCGGTCGCCGGGTTCAAAGAGTCGCGCCGCGCCACCGTTGATTCCGATGACGCCCGGTCCGCCGCCAAAGCAATAAGTCTCGATGCGAACGTCCTTGTCCACGGCCCAGATGTGGACGTGCTCGCCATCGATGAGGCCGACACGATTCATGAGGTCGCGGCAAATCTCGATGCTGCCGACATAGTCGGGGTTGGCATACGACACGCGCGCATGGTGGATCTTAGACTTGAGCAGTTGACGCAGGATCATCGGAGGCAAGCGATGAAGGTTCGGGGTCGGCACCAGGCTTGGCTGGGACGTGGCGCGAGGCAAGACGTCGTTGAATCGCCGCGAGAATTCCGCCAAAGAAGAGGATACCCGTACCCAGCCATACAAGCCAAGTGAGCGGTTTGACAAAGATCTCGACCGGCATGATCGGCTGGATGAAGTGCAGCTGGATCGTGATGTCACGGGTGGCCGCGTCCATTCGCTGCATATTGACCATCAGCTCCGGTCCGACGCGATCGGGTTCGGGGCCCTCGCCGACAATCATCTTCGGGTGCGCATGGAAGACAAAGCCTTGCGAGGTTTCAAAGCGGAGCATGGCGCCAAAGGCCGACCCGGCCATTCCGGGCTCACCCTCGCGCGTGAACTCTTCGTAAGTCACCTTGAAGTCGTTGATTTGGACCGTGTCTTCGAGCGCGATGGATACGGGCTCGCTGTAGTCCATCACCAGCGGATGGAGGGTGAAGTAGAAGTCGTAGCCAGGCCGACGAACGATGTACGGCCACACCATCTGGCTCACGTCGCCATTGGCCTGTCGGATGAAGTAAAGGCCCGGCTTGACCTGAAACGTTTCGTCAGGCCCTTGGACCGAAAAGATGAGCTTGTTGTCTCGATTGAACAGGTCATCGGTGCTCTGGCCGGTGTAGCTGACCAGGTAGCCGAGTGTCGCAGCCGAGAGGCCGGGCTGAACGAAGATCGGATCTTCAGCATGGCGCTCAAGGGCTTTCGAGACGATCAATCCACCCAGAAGGACCGCGAGCCCGAAGTGCGAGATGAAGGCACCCGCAGACCCGCGAGATCGTTTCCACATTTCGCCCAGCCGCCAAAGGTTGGCCACCGCAGCGAAGATGCAAAGCCAAAAGCAGAACGTCGCCCAGAAGAAGACGGGCACGCCGAGCGTCATCCCCTGCCACAGAGTCAGTCCCTCCATCGTGCCTTCACGGCGGGGCTGCATGCCGAAGCTGGGCGACGCCATCCAAAGCAGGATCACGCCGACCAGCGCGATGGAGACGCTGAATACGTTGAGCAGCTTGGAGAGAAGTTCTTTGACGGGCAGTCCGCGCCAAGAGACGAACGGCGCTATCGCGACCAACAGCAGGATGGGGATGAATGCAAAGACCAGCACGCGGTCATAGAGCGGCGTTTCCACGACTTTGGGCGAGGAACCGCTGAGACCCGTAAAGAAGGGGAAGCTCATCCCGATCGCGGTGGTGAGAGCTACGAGGATCAGCAGCGTCATTCCGGTCCGATACAGCGCCTCGCGGTTGGTGCGCCACTCGTCCATGCTGAGTCGCTCATCGGCGAAGTCCTCAGCGCGACGAACGCTGCGAATCCAAAGGGCGAGGAATCCAAGGACGAATGCCGCACCGAGACCGACGAGGATCCAGAGGGCAACGCGGTTCATTTGGGCGAAGCTGTGGACCGACGTTTCGCCCAGCACTCCGGACCGAGTGAGGAACGTACCGTAAAGAAACGAGAGGAAGGGAAGACCCGCCAGGAGCAGATTCGAGCGGGTCCAGCGTCGCCGAGCGCCCTGGACGATCAAGCCGTGAATGAGCGCGGCGGTCAAACACCAAGGTACGAAACTGGTGTTTTCGACGGGATCCCACGCCCAGAAGCCGCCCCATCCCAGCGTCTCATATGCCCAAAGGCCGCCGAGGCACAGGCCGAGCCCGAGCAGGGCAAGCGAAAAGATTGCCCAAGGCCGCACCCCGGGGACCCAACCTTCGTAATCGCGATTGACCATCGCGGAAATGGCCCAGCAAGCCATCACCGTGAGCGAGCCAAAGCCCAAAAAGATGATGGGTGGGTGAATGACGACCCAATAGTTCTGCAGTGCCGGCGTCAGCCCCGCGCCGTCAACAGGTCGCATCACTTGGCCAGCCACAAACTGCAGGGCATAGGGCGATTCGTAGGCTAGGATCGCACAGATGCCGGCAAGGAACAGCGCATAGGGAACAGTGAACCAGCGGCGATAGTGGCCCGTCAGGGGCGCAACCCAAACGCCGAAGATGGCCGAACAGACGCCCCACAGCAAGAAGCTCCCCTCTTGGCCGGACCAGACGGCGGCAATGCGAAACGCCACGGAGTTTTGGGTATCGGAATGGCCGTAGACGTAAGCAAACTGATACTGGTCAGTTAAGAAGAGCGTGGCCAGAACGGCGAAAGTGCCCGCCAGTGCGCCCGCGCCAACCCAGAAGCCGAGTCTGCCAAGCCGTTCGCCCCATCGGGCGTCGGGTTTGCGGGCCGACCACATCCATCCGAATGCCGATGCGACGAAGGCGACCAGGCCGAGCCAGATCAGGCCACGGCCAACGTCCCCCAGAAGCAGGCCCCATTGTGGCGGCGGCTCAAGTTCCGGAGGCATCAGGCGGCTTCGTATTCCTTAGCGCCCTCATACTTCGATGGGCACTTGACCAGCAGGCGGTGGGCTTTGAATCGGTCGCCATCCATGCCGCCAACGGCGACGATCTTGGTGGCTTCACCCATGTTGGCGGGCGCAGCTCCGGTGTAATCGACCTCGATGCGGTCGCCTTTGTCGTCCACGAGGACGAAGTGAACCTTTCCTCGGGCAGGGTCTTGACGCAGGGTCTCTTTCACCAAATCCCCTGCGACGTGCAAGTTCGTGCCCTCCATCGACTTGGCTTGGGCTACCGACACGTAGGGGCTCGAATGGTTGGCAAACGCGGAGATCATGCCGACACAGGCCACCGCGACGACGGCGACCGTGATCCAAAGTCCGAACTTTCCACGGGTGCGGGGCGTTTTCATGATGCGTGGCGTTCGCGCCAAGTCAATTCTGATAGAAT
The DNA here is from genome assembly GCA_046292875.1 of Fimbriimonadaceae bacterium. Lineage (GTDB taxonomy): Bacteria > Armatimonadota > Fimbriimonadia > Fimbriimonadales > Fimbriimonadaceae > JBKBQD01. The sequence goes on along the minus strand of JBKBQD010000003.1, from coordinate 276,265 downwards.
AGGACGTTCCCTTGCCATGAATCGTTTTGCGCTGTGTGTTGCCCTTCTGACGACTGGACTTCTGTCGAGCGTTGCGCTTGCCCAGTCGGCCCCCCCGGCTCAAAAGCCGCCGGCCCGCGAAATGGGCCATGTGTACTTTCGAACCGCCATCGGCAGCTTTAAGATTCTGGACGGCATCGGCGACGTCGAGTTTTCCTTTACGGGCACGGTCCTGATCAGCCAGTTGAAGGGCACTGTCAGCACGTCGGGCAACGTGCGCGTCGAGCACAAAGACGCGAATCGAACGGTTTATTTTGGTACGGGCTCAATCAAGGTCTCGGGTGAGTTTCGTGCGATCCAGTGGTTCGGCAAGAACTTGAGCGGATCGTGGCGCGGCAACGGCGTCATGCGACTGTTCGGCGAGTTCGACAAGAACCTCAATACCGGTGAATACTGGTACGCAGACCGGCCCAATGAGGTCAAACCCTGGTACTCGGGCGGCATGACCATCTTCGTGCCCGAACTCCGCGTGGGCGCCACCGGCACGCCTGTCGAAAAGCGGCCCCCTCCTCGATCCGGCGGCTAAACTGCCGGCGTGCTGACGCGCACGTTTTGCCACCTTCCCGGCATTGGGCTGCAAACAGAACAGCGACTCTGGGACCAGGGGTGCCTTTCTTGGGAGATGCTCCAATCTGATCCCAGTGGCTACCGGATTCCCAAAGCACGGAGGCCGGAGTTGCTGGATGGGGTGGCGAGGAGCTTCGACGCACTGAGCCGAGGCGATGCGGCCTACTTTGCCGAGGCGCTGCCAGCGGATCTGCATTGGCGCGTGTGGCCGGAACTGAGGGGGAAGACGGTCTACCTTGACATTGAGACGGACGGCGGACGCACCGGCAGCGCAATCACCACGGTTGGCCTTTATGACGGGCGCGAGTTTCGATGCCTGATCCGTGATCGAGATTTGAACCAACTCCCGGACGTGCTCGGACAATACGGGGTGGTGGTGAGCTTTTTTGGGGCGGGGTTTGATCTGCCCTTGATTCGGCGGCGGTTTCCAGGGATCGCCGAGCCCCCGATTCATCTCGACCTTTGTTTTCTGCTGCGAGGGCTCGGCATTCGCGGCGGGCTCAAGAAGATCGAGCAGCAGATGGGGATCGGCCGAGGTTCCGCCGGCCTGTCCGGATTGGATGCGATCTACCTATGGCGGCGATTCCGAAAGTACGGGGATCAAGCCGCGCTCGACAAACTCGTGGCCTATAACCGAGATGACGTGGTGAACCTTGAGCAACTCATGGAAATCACCTACTCGATGCTTTTGCCTGCATCGTTTCGCGTCCTTCCCACGTCTTGAGAGGTGCGGGCATCCTGCGGGAGTTTCGTGCTATCTTCCGTGCGTACCCGATTCAAGGAGGAGAAGATTTTGAAGATTCGTCAAATTTCCAAGGTCGCGGCGCTCGCGGCCGTCGCTCTCGCCGTTGCCGTGCCCGCCATGGCCCAGGAAGTCAAGCCGCTCGGCCTTTCGGTTCGCGCCGGCCTCTTTTTGCCCCAGTCTGGCGCTGGCAAGGACCAGGGCAAGCAGTGGTTCGGCTTTGGCGCGTCCTACAAGATCAAAGACATGGAGTTCGGCACGTATGACCGTGGCTACGCGTCGCAGTTGGACGTTTCCCTGGACTACTACTCCAAGGGCGATCTTTCGTCGATGCCGGTCTTGGCGAACTACGTGATGCGCCAGAACCAGATTTTCTACTCGGTGGGCGCAGGTGTGAGCTTTGCGAAGGTCTACGACAACCGGCCGAACACGAAGAACCGCATGCTCTTCGCCTATCAACTGGGCGTGGGCTACGACTTCGTGCAGTCACAGACGCCGTTCTTCGTCGAGGCGAAGTACTTCGGTACGACCAAGTCGGAACTGAACGGATTCGGTCTATACGTCGGCGCGCGGTTCTAAATCGAGCGCTTCCCAACCGATCAGGGCCCGCAACCTACATGGTCGCGGGCCTTTTTGCTGTCAATTAGCGCCACACTGAACCACCGGATGCGTAGAGCGTCTTATATGAGCAGATGTACGCAGGGCTGGGAGCCATCCGATTGAGTCCAACACGGCGTCCAGAGGCATTGAACGAGACCGTCCTCGTTGATCGTTGCCGTCGGAACGACGCCGAAGCCTTTGCGCGTCTCGTCGATGCGTACCAGAATCGAATCTACGGCTTTGTGCGCCGAATGGTTCGCGATCCTGAGGATGCCGCCGACATTTCCCAAGAAGTCTTCGTGCGCGCATTCAGCAATTTCTCTCGATTTGACGGTCGCTCGTCGCTCCGCACCTGGCTGTTTCGGATCGCTTACAACCTGTGCGTGGACCGTGCGCGGCGCAATGACCGCGCGCCCATGGAGCAGCGTTTGGATACCGCTCTTGACGACGATGAGCCGATGGAACTGCCCGATTCCCGATGGCAGCCTGACGAGATCGTCCTCTCCGGCGAGTTTCGCGACGTGATCGAAGAAGCGATTGGCTCCATGTCCGAGAAGTTGCGGACGGTACTCCTGCTGCACGACCGAGAGGACTTGCCTTACGACGAGATTGCAGCAACCGTTGGAGTTCCCGTTGGCACCGTCAAGAGTCGTCTTTTTCTCGCCCGAGCTCACCTGCAGAAAGCCGTGAGCCCCTATCTCTCCGAATCGCCGGAGGCAAGCCATGACTAACCGCCACTCATCTGACCCTGATCGCGCGCTCGAATCTCCTGCCTCGCAGGCGATGCGAGAGCTTGTCCGCTCGTTGCCCGATGACGAGCCGAGCATGCTTTGGCGAAGCGAACTGAATGAGCGCGTCATCGCGCTGGCCCGAATGCGCCAGCGCAAACGCCGGTGGGCTTGGATCATGGCCCCGACGGCTGGCGTCGCGGCGACCGTGGCCTTCTTGGGATTGGTGGTCGCGCCGAAGGGGGTGCCACCGTCTTCCGTGGCACAGACGGGCGCGGTGGAGCGCATGATTGTGGACACCCACCTTTCCGGCTCGACCGCAGGAGAGATTTCGAGTTTTGGATTCTATGCCTCAATGGTGCATGGCATGAGCACGGCAACCGCCCCAACGGATCTCCATGATTGGACCGAGGTGGATCTCGAAGCGTTATGACGCATGCCTTTCGTTGGCTGGTTGCAGTGACGCTCCTGGGCGTCACAGTCATCGCCTCTGCTCAGCAGAGCCGGGGCCCTGCGCAAGCACTGTTGCAGCGCGTGATTGACCAGGCCGACAAGTTGACTTATTCCGGCACGCGCACGGTCGAGTTCAAGCAGGGCCCGGATCGGGTCAAGCACACCGAGTATGTCGTGCGACAAGGTGAACGTTACAGAGCTGAGTTCGGCCGCGATTCACAGTTTGCCGGACAAATCGTTGTCGAGAACTCGACCAATCGACTGCACTACTTTCCGAACGAGAACGAAATCCACGTGCTTCCACCTCGGCGCGACGAAGCCTACGGCCGCATGGCCCGCATGCTCGAGGCTGATCAGGGCAGATTCCAGTTCGAGCTGGCCGATGGCGGGCGCGTGGCAAACCGCGAAACGAGCGTCGTCACCATCAAGGACTCACGCGGAAACGTGCTGCAAAAGCTGTGGGTTGACAAGCAAACCGCCATGCTCTTGAAGCGCGAAATGTACGACCCAGTGGGTGCGGTGATGGGTGGGTTTGAGTTCACCCGCGTCAACTTCAGCCCGCGCATCCGGCAAAGCGATTTCGAGATTGGGCGGCGCGGTGCGAAGCGGGTGACTCCTTCCGATCTGCTGGACCGTCACATCGCGAGCGGCGGTTTTCAGAACGTTCGGATCGGCGCCAATGAGGGGTACCGCCTCGAGGCCAGCATGGTCCTTGATCGGGCGCCGCAAAAAACCTTGGTGCAGACTTACCGTTCGGACAAAACGAGATTGTCGCTCTTCCAGGTGAAGGGCGCCGTTGATGGCGACACGATTGAACAAATGACCCGTGGACGGACAACAGCCGTCTCATGGACGAAAGGTGGCTCGACCTTCGTCCTGATTGGCGACCTGCCAAAGTCGGAACTTGAGCGTCTTTCCAAACGTCTTCAAGAGTGAGCCCGCTAAGGAGAGCGGGTGGTAGCGTCCTGTGCCAAAACGACCCCGGACGAAGTCGAAAGGAACTCGAAAGAGACCCACCCGCTTCCGCGCGCTTAAAATTTCCGCGTGGATTGCCGTCGGGGCATTGGCGATGGGCTGCCTGGCCGTCGGCTTCATGTTCATCGGGAAGCTCAATGAAGCATCCCGGAAGTTGGGGGAACTGGATACCTATGCCGCTGCGCTGTCCACTGAGCCTTCCGTCATTTTGAGCCGCAATGGCAAGGTGCTCTACACGATGAGTGCCGAGTATCGCGAGCCCGCCAAGATCGACGAGATTCCGATCCGTGTCCAGAACGCAGTTTTGGCGGCAGAGGACAAGCGATTTCGCACCCACAGTGGGGTTGACCCCATTGCCATTGGGCGTATTCTGGTGACCAATGCTCGAGACGGTCGCGTCAGTCAGGGTGGGAGCACCGTCACGATGCAGCTGGCGAAGCGGCTCTTCTCGTCCTCCGAGCGCACCATGGATCGAAAGCTTGACGACATCGCGATGGCGATGATGATCGAGCGCGAGTACACCAAAGACCAGATCCTGGAGATGTATCTCAACCAGGTGTACTTTGGGGCGGGAGCCTACGGCATCAAGGCTGCCGCCAAGGTTTATTTCAACAAGTCGCTCGATGAACTGACAGTGGCCGAAGCCGCAATGATCGCCCGTCTCGTCCAACGCCCGAGCGAAGACAACCCGTTTGTCAACTTTGACCGGGCGGTTGCCAAGCGAAATGATGTCTTGGCCGTGATGCTTGAAGAGGGCATGATTGACGGTGCGGAATATGAAGCCGCCATCAAGGAGCCAGTGAGACTGGCGCCGCGACCCGAAGGGGGGCGCGCAACGATCCGCGGTGCGCCGTACTTCGTCAATTACGTGCGCGCCGAGTTGCGCAAGATATTGCCCGACGTCGATTTGAGCGAGGGCGGTTATGTGGTCGAGACCACGCTCGATGACGACATCCAGCAAGTGGCCGAGCAAGAGGTCGCGAAGCTCGTGGAGAAGTACCGTGCGCGAGGCGTGACCACGGCCTCCTTTGTCTTGACCGACCGGGCCGGCGGGGTACTGGCCATGGTCGGTGGCGTCAGTTACGCTCGCAATCAATTCAACGCTGCCTATCAGGGGCGTCGCCAGCCTGGGTCAGCGTTCAAGCCATTTGTTTATGCCGCCGCACTGGATACGGGGGCGATGAGTCCGCACGACACGGTGGGGACGGATCTCTTTTCCTATCCGATGCCCTACGGCGCCCCTCCTTGGACACCGAAGAACTCGAATGGCAAATACGGTGGCGCGGTGAGCCTGCGCACGGCTCTCGCCGGATCCTACAACACGTCGGCGGCCCGGGTAATGGCTGCCGTTGGGCCCGATCGGGCCGTCAACTACGCACGCGACGTGTTTGGCTTTACGACGCCGCTCCCGAAAGTGCCTTCGATCGTGCTCGGCGCGGGTGAGGTCTCGCCGCTGGAGATGGCTCAGGCGTACAGCATTTTCATGCTTCACGGCGACCGGTTCACCCCCTACGGCATCACGCGAGTGGTGGGCCGCGATGGGCAAGTCTTGGCACGCGTCTCACCCAAGATCAAGCCAAGGGCACTGAGCCCTGACGTCGCCGCAACCCTTGACAGCTACCTGCGCAGCGTCGTGACGTCGGGTACTGGGCGTGCCGGCAGTGCGGTGCTCGATGCACGCGGCAAGACGGGCACCACCTCTGACCACCGAGACGCCTGGTTCTGTGGCTATACCAGCAACCTGATGGGCATTGGCTGGATTGCCAATGAGCAGTACGACGAAAAGAACAAGCGATGGGTGTATCGGCCCATGCCGCGCGTCTTTGGCGGCAGCGTCACGATTGAGATGTGGCGCGAAATCATGAAGTACGCGCAGAAGAAGATGGGACGTGGGACACCCTATGAGGAGCCACGCGCGATGTCGACCGAGCAGGTCTCGAACGTAGTGATCGATGCCGTAGACGACGCTGCAGGGCGGAGCGGCCCAGACGATGCCGCGCGGGCGTCTGGGGATGACGACAATGACCACGCTCAACCTCCGGTGTTGGAAGCGACGCCGCCGTTGCGAGAGACGAGCATTCCGCCATCTATGCCGGTGCGCACGGACCCTCCACCTGCGGGACCTTCAGTCGGGTCGCGCTCAGATGCGGACATGGTCACGATTTACATTTGCGCTGACTCGCGCGCCGTTGCCACGATGTATTGTCCGGAGCAAGTGCCCCGCCCGTTCGCGCGCGGCTCGGCTCCCACGAGGCGCTGCACGCTACACCAAGGCGACCCCTGATGTCGGTCATTCACCTGCCGGACCGGCCGCGCCTTGACCTTCGCCAGCTCATTTTGCCGATCGCGATCGGGGTGGGACTCCTGGTTCTCTTGGGTCGTCTTTGGTACCTTCAGGTGGTCGTTGCCGAAGAGTTGGTCGAGCGCGCCAACCAAGTCCGCATCTCGTCCACTCCGTCTCATGCCCCGCGCGGTTTGATCTATCTGCGAGACGGCACCCTTCTTGCGGGTGTTCGCCAAGAGATTGTCATCACGGCAGTCCCTTCCACGGTGCGCAAAGAGCCCTGGGTTCTTGAAAAGCTCGCAAGGATGCTGGGTGTGTCGGTCGAAAGACTGCAGAACAAAGTCGATAGCTCCGCCTGGAGGCCTCACCTCCCAGCCCCCATCTATGTCGGCGCGTCGATTGACGTGGCGACGCGGATTGCGGAAGCGGGTGACGATTTGCCGGGCATTGGCGTGGAGTCCCAGCCGATGCGGTTCTACAGCGATCCGGTGACCTACGGCCATCTCTTGGGCTACGTCTGGGTACCCGGCGAAGAGGATGTCCAGCGACTTAAGGACAAGGGCCTGGATCCGCCCGATTACGTCGGCAAAATGGGCCTTGAATACACTTACGAGGAGCTGCTGATGGGCCGAAAAGGCGGGCGGTTCTATCAGATCGATGCGCTGCGTCGCCCCTTGCGGCTCACTCGAATGGACAACTCGACTCCTGGCGATCGCTTGACTCTGAGCATCGATCCGGAACTGCAGAAATATGCCACGGAGCGCCTCAAGGGCTTTACAGGCGCCATTGTGGCGATCGAGCCGGAAACCGGAGAAGTGCTCTGCATGGTCAGCCTTCCCACCTACGATTCCTCGCTCTTTCTGACTGGAATCAGCGTGGCGGACTATCGCAAGCTGGCTGATGACCCGACATTCCCGCTGATCAACCGTGCGATTGCGGCGAGTCATGCGCCGGGTTCAACCTTCAAGCTCGTCGTCGCGATCGCCGCTGCCCGGCGAGGCGTGCTGAACCCAAACACGACCGTGAACTGCCCTGGCTATTACGAGGTGGGCAATCGCCGGGTCAAGTGCTTGGGGCGCCATGGACCCATCGCGTTCGAGCGTGCCATGGCCAAGTCATGCAACACGTACTTCGCTGACCTCGGCATGCGCGTCGGCCACGAATCGATCAAAGAAACGGCGCTCCTGTTGGGCCTGGGCGAAAGGTTGGGGATTGACCTTCGTGGTGAAAGGCGCGGCGTTGTTCCCACGGATGAGTGGATCGCCCGCTGGCGCAACCCACCGAAGTGGTACCCGGGCGATACGGTCAACCTTTCCCTTGGGCAGGGCGAGCTTTCCGCCACGCCTCTGCAAATGGCGCGACTCACGGCGATCCTTGCCAACGGCGGAATCGGCTTTGAGCCGACCGTTGTGCATCGCATCCAAGATCCGAGTGACGAGTTGCGGGATGTGCCCCGCGAGCGTGCGCCGAACGTTGAACTGGGGATTGGCCCCTCACAACTTGAGTTGATTCTTCGCTCGATGCGCCTCACGGTGACCGACGGAACGGCCAAAGCCGGACAAATCCCCGCTATCACCTGGGCGGCCAAGACGGGCAGCGCCGAGTTTCGCCGCGATCGCAAGACGCACAGTTGGTGCGTGGGATTTGCCCCAGCAAACGGAAAAGCCAAAATCGCCATCGCGGTCATGGCGGAGGGTGCCGGCCATGGTGGCGAGATCGCCGTACCAATCACTCGCGACGTTCTTCGTTTCTATTTGGACAAGAGCTTTGCCAGATCCGATCGCGCTGAGGATATCGTAGATATTGCGGTTGAGGCTGTTCCGGTGTCTCCCGACTCGCGGAGCAACTCCGCGGCGCTCATTCCCAGTTCGAGCACGGCATCCGCATCGCGGGGCGTCACACCGCCATAGCCTCCACCCAGCACAACGAGCTGCGGAACCGTGCGCTGTGCAAACGCCTGGAATCCCTCCACGGCGCCACGCAGCAGTTCGGTTCGTTCCGACGAACTCGGCATCGAGCGGGCAAGGAAGATCCGGGCCTCATAAGTTTCCGTCGGCACGATCTCAGGGATGGAGCGCACTTGAAAGTACGGTGTCCGTTCGATGGCGACAAGGCGTCGCGCCGTTTCGACGGCGCCGGTGTGGTTGCCGACCTCAGATTGGAACTGCGTTTTGAGCCAGAGTGCCGGCAGGTTGTTGGGATCCAGCCAGAGGGCCTTATCCAGAGCATTGAGTGCTTCCTGGCGCTTGCCCTGTGTGGCCAGCTCGCGAGCGTAGGCACGCTGGAACTTGGTCCATCCCGTGGGCGTGGTGGCGCGCTGGAAGAAGGCTAGGCGCTGCGATGGATCGGGCGTGGCCAGCGCCCGCAGATAGGCTGCCTCGGGATCTCCCGGCGTGATGCCCAGCGCACGGTCCGCCGCTTCGGACGCTGGTCCTGGCTCGCCGGTGAGCAACCCATAGCGAGCGCGAGCCTTGTGGGATTCGCCAATGGCAAAGACCCACATGAAGAGAAGCGAGGCGGCCGTAAACCCGATGGCGACCGGAATCATGGGCCGGGGTCGGGTTTCAGGCGTCACCCCATCCACCGAAAGCAGCAAGCCGACGCCCATCAGCAAGAAGACAGCAAAGCCAATCCCGAAGTACGACAGGTCGCTATCGATCATCGAGTGAGCCCCAATGGCCATCACCGAGCCAAGAACGGCGGCGCGCCAAGGAGCTGCGCGCGGGTCGCCGTGTCGTGCCCCCCGGAAGAATCCGATGGTCCACGTGAGAACCAAGGCTATGAGCGCTCCCAACGCAATGACTCCCCCTTCGACCGCCAGTTGGAGGTACGAGTTGTGGGTGAATTGGGTCTGTGTCGTCAGGCCAGGTTTGGCGGAAACGAACCGATAAGACCCCAAACCGTGGCCAATCGGATTCTCCTGAATCAGCGCGACCGCCCCGCGCCAAAGGTTCGTGCGAAAGCCGGCGCTCTGCTCTTGTGTCGTCTCCATCTGCGTGACGCGGCCCAGCGCTCCGCCGGATTTCGTTGGCGCGGCCAAGGTCAACCCGATCGCCAAAACGATGCCGAGCGCCAATGCGATGCCCGTCGATGCCAAGCCATGCCCGACGCGACGTGCCCCGGTGGGACTGAAGAAGAAACTGATGATGACTCCAGCCACACCGACAAGCAGCGCCAAGTAGGCCCCCCTCGACTGGGTGAGTACAAGGGCGGCCACGATTGCCCCCAAAGCGATCACGGCGAGCGCGCGCATCGGCCCCTCGGTCTCTTGACCAGGGCGCTTGAGGTTAGCGAAGACGACGCCGACGCCGCAGAAAAAGCCGATCAGGAGCATGGCCGCCAGGGCGTTGGGATTGATCCATGTGCCGAAGATCCGCCACGATGGGTCCCGCGCGCTCATGACGAGGTACTCCATGACCCCGGACGCCGCCACCAGAGCGGATCCTGCGAAGATCGCCATGATCAGCCGCCGTGGCCCCGAGTCTCGACCCAACGCCGCCACCGCAGCAAAGAAGGCAATCAGGTAGGCGTAGTACTCGACCAGCGACATCTGTGCGCTGAACGGAAACGGACCCATCAATCCGATGACCAAAAAGGCGGCAAAGGCCAGAGCCGAATAGGTGATGGCCGGCGCAGGAACTTGCACCACCCGCGAGCTAAGCCACACCCAAATCAGGGCCAGTGCCACCGGCAGCAGTAACAGGGCATGGCTGAGCAGAGGGAGGTCCCGCCCCCCTATCACGGCACTGAGCGTAGCCGCGAAGCCGGGCTCGACCGGCTGTGCCTCCACATTGACGCCCCCACCGATGACCGGTGTGAGGAGCGCCGCGATCGTCAGCAGGGCAATGGGAACGGCGTCAACTTTTTGACTCATGCTGGGCTCTCCGTCGGCGCGCGTCGCGCTTGTTCCGCCAAATGAGCATACCGACCCTCAGATTCAATCCGATAGCGGCGACCATCCAGAGCAGCGGCCGAAGAAAGACGTTCTGTTTTGAAATCACATGCTTTCGGTAGTACAAGAGCATGGATCGAGAGTGCCGGAAGAGCATGCGATTGACGGCTTTATCGGTGCTTCGACCGATCGCGTGCGTGACGACGGCTTCGGGCAGGTAGATGACTTTGAGACCGGCGTCCCACGCGCGCTTGCAGAGGTCCGTGTCTTCGCAGTACATGAAGAAATCGGGGTCGAACGCCCCAACGTCCTTCAATAGCCTTTCCGTCAGGAGCATCGCACACCCTGAAACCCAATCGACGCTTTGGGTCGCGCTGTGGTCCATGTCGGCCATCAGATAGTCGCGCAGGACACGAACATTGGGGAAAAGCCGTTCGAGGGGCGTGCTGCGAAAGAGCGCTGCGACCGGGTTGGGAAATCTGCGGCAGCTCAACTGCAGCGAGCCGTCCGGGTTGAGGACCTTGGGGCCAATCACGCCGATGTCGGGATCGGCGTTGGCCGCCGTCAGCAGTGCCTTCAGTGCGCCGGGATGAACAACGGCATCAGAGTTCAAAAGAAAGGCATGGCGGCCCCGGCGATTGGCCAGCGCGGTGTTGTGACCCCCAGTAAAGCCAAGGTTCTTCGACATCCGCATCAGTCGGACCCATGGAAACTCGGTCTCGACCATGTCGGCCGACCCATCCTCGGAGTTATTGTCGACGACAATGACCTCGAAGTCGGCTTCGCCCCGCACGCGAGATAGGCTTTGAAGGCAGGCGCGGGTATCGGCCAGCGTGTTCCAGCTGCAGATCGTGACGCTAAGCTCGAAATCCCACATCGTAGCCTCGTGCTCGAACCAGGGCGCCGCCGTAGATCAGTCCCGCCAAGATCGGAAGAATGGTGTAGCGCGCCAGCGCGGGCCAGTGCTTCTTCCAATAACGCACCAAGCTGCGGTGAGACTCCCAAATCATGGCCTTGCGCACTTGCTTGGTGCTTTCACCCCCGTGATGCAAAACCCGCACGGAAGGCGCGTAAATGCAGGTCCAGCCCGCAATCGCCAGCCGTGCCAGCAGGTCAACTTCGTTGAAGAAGATCGGAAAGTCCTCGTCGAATGGTTGCCTTGGATCACCGATTTGGGCAAGTGCCGTCCGCCGACAAAGCAGAAAGGTTCCCATCGGCTGATCCACTTCGGCCTCGGCTTCGAGATCGAGCCCGAACTGACGATATTGGTCCCAGACGGAGCCAGGCAAGCGTCGCGCGAGGCCAGTGATGTCTCCCAAAACGCCAATGAGGGTGGGATAGCCGCGTACCGAGCGCTGGACTTCACCCCCGACACCAATCAGCTTTGCGCCCAGCGAGCCCGCCCGTGGGGAACGATCCAATACGCGCAAGGCTTCGTCCAACGTGCCTTCAAACACCTCGGTATCGGGATTGAGGGTGAGCAGGTACTCCCCCTTGGCCTGGGCAAAGCCAAGGTTGTTGCCAGCGGCATATCCGGTGTTTCGTCCCGGTTCAATGAGCGCGACCTCGGGAAACTCCTCTCGGACCATGACGCCGCTGCCATCAGCCGAGGCGTTGTCAACGACGATGATCTCCATCGGAACCGACGGGGGGTAGGCTCGCAGCGAAGCCAAACAACGGCGAAGCAGGTCGCGCGTGTTCCAGTTCACGATGATAACGCTGAGGCGCGCACCGTCCGGCATGGGCGAGTCGTCCGTAAGGTACCAGCCTCGGCATGGGGGAAGCGTTGGCTCGGCGATGGATTTGACTCTGGGACTAAAGGCCGGGTATCTTTCACCGTCGCTTCAAGTGAGGCGGGGCGGAGCTAGGACGGCTCCGGAACAATCCGTTGAGGAGGAAATCCGTTGAGAAGACCGATTCCGGCTCTTGCGGCGATGGCGCTTTTTGTGCCTTTCGCTCTCGGCCAAACAAAAACTTATGAGGTGAAAGAGGGCGACACGCTCTCGTCAATCGCCGTCCGACATCAAGTTACGCAAAAGGACCTGATTCAAGCGAATCAGCTCACTTCCCCAGACCGACTGCGCTTGGGCCAAAAGCTCGTCATCCCTTCGGCAGCCCGCGCATCGAACCCCACGATCTCTGGCGCCACTCACACCGTGCGCAATGGCGATTTCGACTGGTCCCTTGCCCGGCGCTACCAAGTCAGTGTTCAAGACCTTGCCGCTGCGAATCCAGGCGTGAGCTTTGCTGCCATGCCGGTTGGCGCGAAGATCCAGCTTCCGCCGAACGCCGTGACACCGCAGAGCGCCGTGCCGTCCAAGAAGGCCGAACCGAAGCCTGCGGCAAAGCCGAGCGCCAAGACGGTCGCTTACAAAGTCAAGAAGAACGACAACGACTGGGTACTGGCCCAGCGCTTTGGAACCACGGCCGCCCAGATTCGCGCACTGAATCCGGGTACGAACTGGGCCGCGCTTCAGATCGGAGCCACGATCCAAGTTCCGGCCACCGCCCAAGCAACCCAACCCCAGGCCCAGCTTGCGGTCAATCGCATTTCCACCAAGCACGCCAAGATTGCCAAGAACGGCACCGCCGTTCGGCGTCAGCCCTCCGTCAACGCGGCCAAGATCACCGAAGTCGATCGCGGCGTTCAAACGACGGTGTTGGATCGCAAAGGGGATTGGTACCAGCTTCGTTTCCCCCGCGGAACGGTCGGGTGGGTGCGAGGCGATCTCCTTGAGCCCGTTAAGGCAACGCAGGTAGCGCAAAACACCTCCCGCGCGGCGGCAACGCCCCAGGCGAGTCGCAACACGCGCAACAGCCCGACGACCGTGGCGGCCAATCTCCCCAAAGCGGGCGGCTCCCTGCTTGATACGGCCATGAGCTTCAAAGGCGTCCGCTATGTGTATGGCGGCACCTCGCGCAGCGGCATGGACTGTTCCGGCTTCGTGCAAACCGTCTTCAAGAACCACGGGATCTCGCTGCCTCGCACGGCCAGCACCCAAGCGGGCGTGGGACAAAGCGTTGGAAAGGGCAGCCTGAAACCCGGTGATGTGGTGTTTTTCCAAACTGGACGCGCCGGGCGCATCAACCACTCTGGCATCTACATTGGCGGCGGTCAGTTCATCCACGCCAGCAGCAGCGGCAAGAAGGTACAGATCAACCGCTTGGACGAGGGTTACTACTCGCGGCAGTTCCGCGGCGGCAAGCGCATGGCCAACGTCGATGTAACCAAGCCAAAGGCCGAAGCCAAGCCAGCCGAGAAGAAGCCAGCGGAGAAGGTCAAGGACGAGTCGACAGAGACTCAGGCGACGCCGCCCCCTACGGTCGGGGTCGGCTAAATAATCTCGCCGTTCGGCGAACGATCCACGCGCCTCCTATTGTTCCATTGGAATAGTAGGAGGTTGCGTCATGGTTCGTAATCTGTTCTCTCGTTTCGGTTGGGTTGCTAGTGCCACCGCTGTTGTCGCGCTGGTCGGTTGCGGGCAAGAGCGTGTTGGCAACTTTGCCGAAGGCGCATCGGGCGCTGCCGAGCCGATGTCCCGGGTGGCGATGCAAGACTCGGGGTCTACGAGTGTCGATCCCGACATTGTCGCGGAAAAGCACATTATCAAAACGGCGAATCTCACGGTCCGAGTGGATAACGTCGTCGATGCCGCCGACCGCGCCAAGGCGATTGCCAAGAACATGGAGGGCTTTACCGCCAATACAACGATCTTGGCGGACCAACAAACGCGACCGAGCGCAAACCTCGTTCTTCGGGTTCCGGCTCACCTCTTTGATGCCGCTGTTGCTGAGCTGCTCGGTTTAGGTGAGACGGTCCGCAATACACAGACCTCTGAAGACGTGAGCGCGGATGTGGCCGATTTAGATGCCCGTCTGCGGGTCATGCGCGCCGAGGAGGAGTCGCTGATCACGATCCTGAGTCAGGCGACCAAGATCGGCGACGTCCTGGCCGTGAAAGAGCGGCTGAGTCAAGTCCGGCAGGACATTGAAGGTACCGAGGCACGGGTGAAGTCGCTGCGGCGTCAGGCGGCAATGAGCACCATTTACGTCGACTTCGTGCAAACGCCTGCCGTCGGAGTGCCAGGCGTTACCCAGGATTGGGCCGGCAAGGCATGGGCCAACTCCGTCAACGCGCTGACGGGATTCGGCGTGACCTTGGGCCAAATCGCGATCATGCTCTTCGTGTTCTCGCCGGTATGGGTACTCCCGCTCCTGCTGCTCGTTTTCTGGTCACGGCGTGCGGCCAAGAAGCGATCCGTTCCACCGTCACGTTTGGAGGGAGTCTAGACGCATATCGATCGATAGACCCACGCTTTGGCCGCCCACGTCAGCCACCGGCCGTGGGCGAGCAAGTGCAGGGGCGGCGACGCACCTCATCCCGATCAGAGATGGGAAACGATGGAATCGGCGTCATCGGTTGCGGCGCGATCGTGCCGTCTTCAGGTTAAAGAGTCCTTAACGCTCAGAAGCTACAAGGTGCCTATGTCTGACTTTATCAAGCACATGCCGTACGACGAAGATCCCGTCATCCGATCGGATGAAGGAACGGGAACGGTGTTTTCCGATGTGGTCGAGCGCCGATTGTCTCGCCGCCAGTTTCTGGGTGCGGGGTTGGCATTGGCGGCGGCGGCAGCCAGTGGCGGATTAACCCGAGCCCTTGCCTCGCCGAGCACGTCGCAGGGCAGTCCCACTGGCTTGAACTTCATCCCTATTCAGCCGAAGGCGGGCGATGCGGTGCAAGTCCCACCACACTACCGGTCTCAAGTCGTGGCGCGTTGGGGGGACCCGATCAAGATGGGTGCGCCGGCATTCCGGATGGATGCCGTTGCCCAAACGCCGCAGGACCAGTGCTTTGGCTACAACTGCGACTTTGTTGGCTACCATCCGCTTCCGTTCGGATCGAGCCGGTCGGATCATGGACTGCTGTCCGTCAACTTTGAGTACATCAACCCCGAGCTCATGTTTCCGGTTGACGACGTCAAGGCGCTGAGTCGGGAGCAGGTCGTGGCGTGCATGAACGCCGTCGGGACCGGCGTCGTCGAGATCAAGAAGACCGCGGGCAAGTGGGAGATGATTCAAAGTAGCCCGTACAACGCCCGCCTGACCGCCTTTACGCCGATGAAGGTTGGGGGACCAGCAGCCGGCGACGCGCGCATGAAAACCTCCGCCCATGCAGAAGGTATGACGTCAACGGGCACGTTTGCCAATTGCGCCGCAGGAAAGACACCGTGGGGTACGGTGCTTACTGCCGAAGAGAACTTCCAAAGCATGTTCGGCTATGCGGATAGCCTGACGGATGCGAAAGCCGTCAAGAGCGCAGCACGATACGGAATCGGAAAGCAGGCTTCAGAGTACGGCTGGGAGCGATATTTTGATCGCTTTGACGCTCGAAAAGAGCCCAACGAATCGAATCATTTTGGATGGGTGGTCGAGTTTGATCCCTATGACCCCACCTGGACGCCGGTCAAGCGAACAGCCCTTGGCCGATGCCGTCACGAAGCCGCGACCACGCATGTCACCAAAGATGGCAAGGTGGTCATGTACACCGGCGACGATGCGCGATTTGAGTATGTCTACAAATTTGTAACGGCCGAGCGATATAACCCTGCGAACCGCGAAGCCAATCGTGGACTAATGGACAAAGGGACACTTTACGTTGCTCGTTTTGATGAAGACGGTACCGGGGTTTGGCTGCCATTGGTACACGGCAACGGTCCGTTGACCTCGGCCAACGGTTTCGACAGTCAAGCCGATGTCGTGATCGACGTGCGGGTCGCCGCTGATTTGCTTGGCGCGACGAAAATGGATCGTCCTGAAGACATCGAAGTCAATCCCGTCAACGAGAAGGTCTATCTGGTTTGCACCAATAATGTGGACCGCGGGCGTGACGGCCGGGCACCGACGGACAAGGCGAACCCTCGCCCACAAAACCGGCATGGGCACATTATTGAAATGATCGAAGAGAACAACGATCACGCCAGTACGCGCTTCAAATGGGATCTCTTTCTGGTGTGCGGTGACCCGAAAGACGAAGCGACCTACTATGCCGGGTACCCCAAGGACGCCGTGAGCCCGATTTCGTGTCCGGACAACATTTGCTTTGACCCGAAGGGCAATCTCTGGATCGCGACGGACGGTCAAGAGGGATCGCTGAAAGTTCGCGACGGCTTTTTCGCGGTTCCGACCGAGGGCCCGGATCGCGGGAAGCTGATGCAGTTTATGGAGTCGGTCGTCGGCTCGGAAGTCTGCGGGCCGGAGTTCACTCCCGACGGCAAGACGGCATTCTTGGCCATCCAGCACCCGGGAGAAGGGTCGACCTTCGCCAAGCCGTCGACCCACTGGCCGGACGGATCCGGGATTCCGCGCCCTTCGGTCATTGCGATCGAAGCCGAAAATGGCGACGTGATCGGCAGCCGCGGGGGATAGCGCAAAATCTTGCTCGATGAGCGAGCGAGAAGTCTTGTTGGCCGCTTTCGAAAGGGTCCGGGTGGCGGACGTCCGCGATGCGATGGACACGGTGGGTTTGCATGGCGTCGGCTCACTCAGTCCAGAGATTCGACCGCTGTTTCGAACACGAGTCGTGGGTCTCGCGAAGACGGCGCGCTACGTGCCGTATCAAGGAAGCACTCCCGTTGGCGAGCCGCATTCCTATGCGGCCTGGGCTGGTCGCTATTATGCGGAGGTCTGTACGTATCCCTGGGTTGAAGATCTCGCTCCAGGCGACTTCGTCTGCCTCGATCTCAGCGGTGTCGACGCGGGGCTCATGGGATCCGAAAACACGCTGGCATGTCGGCAACGAGGCGCCGTCGGCTTTGTCAGCAGCGATGGGATGCGCGATACCGATGAGTTGATCCTCCAGCGCATTCCGTTTTGGTCGCGTTACGCCGCGCAAAGCATGGTGCAAGGGCGGATCCAGTTCGAGTCGATGAACCAGACGATTGCGATTGCCGGGGCGACCATTGTTCCTGGGGACGTGGTGGTGGCCGACGGCGATGGGGTCATCGTCGTGCCGGCAAAGGTGGCAATCGACGTGGCTCAGCTTGCCCGTGCCGAGTGGGAACGCGACAAAGCCGTGCGTCGACGGCATTACGAAGCCCTTGATCTGCCCGCCGACGATTCGGTGCAATAGGGTCAAAGGTAAACTCGCAACTCATGGCCGAGCCTCCGATTCCCGTCTTCACCGTCAAGCCAGAGGTGGAGGAGCACTGGGATCAGATCCAAGAGGCGCTGGCCCGCGTGCTCCGATCGGGGCAGTTCATCCTCGGCCCCGAAGTGTCCGCGTTTGAGGCCGAAGCCGCGGCGTTCCTGGGTTCGAAGTACGCGATTGGCGTGAACTCAGGTACGGATGCGCTGATGATCGCGCTCCGGGCGGCGGGCGTTGAACCCGGGGACGAGGTCATCACGAGCCCGTTTTCTTTCTTTGCGTCGGCCGAGAGCATCGCCAATATCGGTGCCGTTCCGATCTTTGTCGACGTTGAACTCGACTCGATGAACCTTGATCCGTCGCTTTTGGACGCGGTTGTGACGCCGAGGACGAAAGCGATTATGCCCGTCCATTTGTTTGGCAGACCTGCTGAAATGGACGGCGTAATGGAAGTCGCCCAGCGGCATGGTCTGAAGGTGATCGAAGACTGCGCACAGTCGTTTGGTGCGGAGCATCACGGGGCACGAGGCAGGCGCATGACCGGCACGATCGGGGAGTTGGGCGCGTTCTCCTTCTTCCCGACAAAGAATCTGGGCGCCTATGGCGATGCGGGCTTGATCACTACCGATGACCCCGTCATGGCCGAGACCTGCCAAAAGCTGAGAGTTCATGGCTCAATCAAGCGTTACCACAACGAAGTACTAGGTTATAACTCTCGATTGGATGCTATTCAGGCGGCGATTCTTCGGCTCAAGCTGCCGCTGACTTCGGCATATAACGAGGCGCGACGGATGATTGCGATGCGATATTTCGAACTGCTGGCTGACGTGCCAAACGTGATTGCTCCCGAAGTAACCCCAGGTCATGTCTTCCATCAGTACACCGTAAGGCTCTTGAATCAGGATCGCGACAGGGTGCAGGAAGAGATGGCGGCACAGGGCGTATCGACGATGGTCTATTACCCGATACCCCAGGATCGCTTGCCGGTGTTTGAAGGCAAGTATCCGCGGTATGAGAACAATGAGCGACTGGCTCGCGAAGTGCTGAGCTTGCCGATTTGGCCCCAAATCACCCTCGAGCAGCAGCAGCGCGTGGTCGCCGCCCTTGCCGTATCGCTTGAAGCATGAGAGTCCTCGTCGTTGGCTCGGGGGGAAGGGAGCATGCCCTTGCATGGCGGCTAGCGCAAGAAGTTGACGTTCACGCGGCGCCGGGCAACCCCGGTATGGCTGAGGTCGCAGCCTGTCACGCCGTTACGGTCGACGATATCGCGGGGCAGGTGCGGTTGGCCAAGGACCTTGGCATCGATCTCGTGGTGGTTGGGCCCGAGGCGCCGCTGGCCGCCGGCCTTGCCGACCAGCTTCGCGATCACGGCATCAGCACGTTTGGACCTGGCCAGGACGGAGCACGGCTCGAAAGCTCCAAGGCCTTTAGCAAAGAGCTCATGGCCGGAGCCGGGGTACCGACGGCTGCCCATCAAACCTTCGATGATCCGTCTGCGGCAAAGGCCTATGCCGCGCACCGGTTCGCCGAAGGGACTCCCGTAGTGATCAAGGCCGACGGGCTCGCCGCAGGGAAGGGGGTGACCGTCTGCTCGACCGTTGACGAAGCCATCGAAGCCATTGAAGATGCCATGGAGGCAAGGTCCTTTGGCGCGTCGGGCGAGCGCATCGTCATCGAAGACCGATTGGTCGGCCGCGAGTTCAGTTTGATCGCCATCGTCTCCGGCACGAGCTTTGTTTCGCTTCCCGTGGCGCAGGATTACAAGCGGGCCTTAACGGGCGACCGAGGGCCCAACACGGGAGGCATGGGCAGTTTTTCGCCGTGCGGCTGGCTCAGCGATGACGCAATTCGCAAGGCTGAAGAGCGCGTGATTGCTCCGATCATGAGCCAACTTGCCGCCTCAGGAATTGATTATCGCGGCGCTTTGTTTGCCGGGCTCATGCTCGTCAACGGCGAGCCGATGTGCATTGAGTTCAACGTTCGGATGGGTGACCCGGAGACACAATCCGTCTTGCCTCGCCTCGAGGGGAGCTTTGTCGAGCTCTTGGATGCCGCCGCTGGCGGAGGGACGTTGCCCCCCGTGTCGGTTTCGGACCGCTCAACCGTCACGGTCGTCTTAGCTTCTGGCGGTTATCCAGGCGAGTTCCCAAAAGGATTGCCGATACAGATTGGCGATGTGCCTTCCCATGTCCACCTGTTCCACGCGGGGACTGCTCTGCGTGACGGACAACTGGTGACGTCTGGCGGACGGGTTCTTGGCGTTACGGCCGTTGAAGCCACCATCGAAGACGCGCGAGCCGCAGCCTACCAGGCAGCCGAATGCATCGCGTTCGAAGGGAAGTTCTATCGCACTGATATTGCGGCTTAGCCTGTTTTGCCTTTGACCACCGAGCTCTTGAAGGGCTCATCCGACTGTCCGGGATACTCCTCAAGCAACATCTGCTTGGTGTACACAAAGTCTTCTCGCTTGTAGTCGGCGAGTTCGAAGTTCTTTCGCAGGACAATCGCCCCCGTCGGGCAGGCGTCTTGGCAGTACCCGCAGAAGATGCAGCGGATCATGTTGATCTCATAGCGCACGGCATAGCGCTCACCCTCGGAGTAACGCTCTTCGTCGGTGTTTTCTGCCGCTTCCACGTAGATGCATTTGGCGGGGCAAGCACCGGCACAGAGCGAGCAGCCGATGCACTTTTCCAAGCCGCTTTCGTAGCGCGTCAAGTAGTGACGCCAGCGCGTGCGCGGGTACTGCTCACGCAACTGCTCCGGATACTGCACCGTCGCCTTCTTGTTGGCGAGCCGCTTGGCGGTGATGCCGAATCCAGTGAGAATGGGCTTTGCAACGTCCCGCAAGAGACTCACGCTCACGAGCGCACCACCTCAAGCTGTCGCGCGTTGATCTCGATCAACTCGTTGCGCTTGCGCTTGCGAACTTTTTCTTGCAGCTTCAAGAATCCATAGATCAACGCGTCGGGCGATGGGGGGCAACCCGGCACGTAGACGTCGACGGGAACCACCTGGTCCGCGCCCTGGACAATCGCGTAGTTGTTGTAGACCCCGCCGGAACTGGCACACGCGCCCATGCTGATGACCCATTTCGGCTCGGGCATCTGGTCGTAAATCTGTCGCAGGACGGGCGCCATCTTTTTGCTGAGCCGCCCCGCGATGATCATCACGTCCGCCTGGCGAGGCGTGGCGCGAAACGCCTCCGACCCGAATCGGGCGATATCGAATCGCGCGGCCACCGTCGACATCATTTCGATGGCACAGCAGGCCAGTCCAAACGTGAGCGGCCAGAGCGAGTTCGCGCGCGCCGCGTTGACGATAGCATCCAAAGACGTCAGCACGACGGCGCCCCCTTTCTGGGTGTCACCGATCACCGGCGTGGAGCTATCGTGCAATACCAGGGTTTCCACTCGCTCGGGCATATCTACACCCTATTCTACCGACGCATGCAAACCTTTGTTGGCCTGCTCACGCTTCGTGAACGAGGTTCAGTCGTGGGTCCAGGTCACCATTGAGCCAAGCGCGAACCGGCGATTCACTCGCCGCATCCAGAAGGGGTTGGACCCATTCATCGGCGCGGACCCAGCGCAGCACTTGATGCGCCGTCCATGCGTCATGCGGCACCACCTGAGGTTTCCATCCCAACATGTCGGACGCCGTCGGCCAACGGGTCGAAAAGAAGGCGCGGTTGACGGGGGCGCGCTTTGATTGCAGGGTTAAGACGCTGCCCTCGAACTTCTGATCGAAATCGCAGCGGCCGTAGCCCACTTGGGGAGCGGCGATCAGGATCGCGTGAGAGGCCCCGACGAGTGCTTCCGCGCCAGATGCGGCTTCAAACAAGGCATGGGTCGAGCGCATCGCATCGCAACACGTGCGTGCCAGCCGCGCAATCAGCTCACGGCGTTCGATGCAGGGGTCAAATACGACGACGTCCAGCGGCCTCTCACCAAAGTACGTTGCCACGGTTGCCACGGCCATCGCGGCCGGTTCGATCGAGCCGACGCCCAGTATCGCAAGCCGTGATGGAGTCTGGGTGTGCATCAACTTCCGCTGGGCACAAACTGAGGCGCGTCCTGCAATCGCGTGAGGTCGCGCCTGGTCATCGCCGATACCGATGCCTGCGCGGCAAGTCGACCAGCAATGTCGCGGAAAGCACTGGCAAACACGGTCTCGGGATAGGCGATCAGCGGCGGGACGCCTTTGTCCCCGGCGGCGCCAATTTGCGGATCGATGGGGACCGAGCCCAGAAAGGGCAGTTCATACTGTGCCGCCAGTTCTTCGCCTGAAGAACCCGAGAACAGTCGCGAGCGGTCTCCGCACGAAGGGCACACGTAGTCGGCCATATTTTCAATCACGCCAATCACCGGACTGTTCAGCCTTCGAAAGAGCGCGACGGACTTACCAGCGATGTTCGCGGCGACGTGGTGCGGTGTCGTGACAATGACCACGCCCGTCAAGGGCGCGAGCTGAGCCAGCGACATGGGGGCGTCGCCTGTGCCTGGAGGAAGGTCCACCAGCAGATAGTCTAAGTCGCCCCAATCGACATCGGCTAAAAGTTGCCGAACGGTTCCCGCCACCATCGGTCCCCGCCAAAGCACAGCCTGCCCTTCTTCGAGGAGAAAACCGAGCGACATCAGGTGGACGCCGTACCGCCGAATTGGGACAATCTTGTTCGCTGCGGTGTAGGGCCGATCATCCGGGCATCCCATCATCAGCGGAATGCTGGGCCCATAGACGTCGGCATCCATAAGTCCGACCTTCGCGCCCGTCAAGGCAAGGGCGATGGCCAGATTCACGCTCACGGTGGACTTGCCAACGCCGCCCTTCCCGCTGGCGATCGCGATGCATTGCTTGACGCCGGGCAGCATGTTCTCGACGGTGTCCGGTCGCGCCCGCACCTTCGCCGTCATGGTCACAACGACTTCTTCTACTCCAGCGATGTCGCGCACAACCTGCTCACATTGGGCGTGGAGCTCATCTTTGACCGGGCACGCAGGGGTTGTCAACTCGACCGTAAAGGTCACCTTGCCGCCTTCAATCCGCAAGTCCTGCACGAAGCCAAGAGCGACAATGTCGCGGTTCAGGTCAGGATCGCGAACCTGTTTCAGCGCTTCAAGAACCTGGGCATCAGTAACGGTCATGGACATAGGGATGGTACCTCCCGGGTTTCTACGGCTCCGGAACACAGTTCAGCGCTCCGGTAGACTCATCGATATGGCTGGTGGGGCGCCGTTTCGTCACTGGATTGCTGGAAACGCAGTAGAGGCCGATGCCTCACGCTGGTCTCTAAAAGTCCGCCCAGGCGACCGACGAGAGGTTTTGGGCGAAGTTCCGCTCGATGACGTCGCGGGTGCGCAGCAGGCCGTCCAGGCCGCGCGTGACGCCCAGCCGCAGTGGGCATCGCTTCCCGGTCCCGCTCGAGCCCAAGCGCTCAATCAGTGGGCGAGCGCCATTGAAGCCCGAACGGATGAACTGGCGTCGGTCCTGTCGACCGAGGTTGGCAAGCCCATCACGGAAGCGAAGGGCGAGGTCGGTCGCTGCAGCATGATCTTGCGCTACTTTGCGGGCGAAGCGGTGCGGGAAGCCGGAGTCGTGATTCCCGCACAATCACCGAACGCCCTGCAATACACGGTTCATGATCCCCTGGGCGTAGTGGCAGCGATCACGCCATGGAATTTCCCCCTCGCCATACCGCTTTGGAAGGCCGCGCCTGCCCTTGCTTTTGGCAATGCCGTCGTCCTCAAAGTCTCCGAACTCAGTCCCCGGACCGGTGAACTCTTAGCGGAAACGTCGCGGGTGCTTCCGAGCGGCGTGTTCAATGTGGTGCAGGGAGATGGCGCGGTGGGTGCGGCGCTCTGCAACGACGAACAAGTGGCGGCCGTGACGTTCACAGGCTCCGCAGCCGCCGGGCACAAAGTGGCCATGGCGTGCGTGGCGCGAAACGCAAAGTTCCAATGCGAGATGGGCGGAAAGAATGTGGCCATTGTCCTCGATGACGCCAATCTCGACCTTGCCGCAAGTTTGATCGCCGCGGGCGCAATGCGCTATGCGGGGCAAAAGTGCACGGCAACGAGCCGTGTCGTCATTCAGGATCGCGTCTACGATGACGTGATGGCACGGCTCCAGGCGGCCATCGACGCCTTGCCAATCGGGCCGGAGTCTGATCCGGCCTGCGCGGTAGGTCCGCTCATCGACGAGCGTGCCTTTCAGCGTGTCGAGGGAATTCTTGCTGGCGCGGCGCGCGAGCCCATGACGGGCCCCCTGGCGTACGGCTTTTATGTGCGGCCTTATGTGTTCTCTGAGGTCGCCCTCGATGCTCCCGTTGCACGCGAGGAAATTTTTGGTCCGGTCTTGGCGGCGTTCCGAGTCGCCAGCGACGACGAGGCGCTTGCCATTGCCAACGACACGCCCTACGGGCTCAGCGCGTCGGTGCTCACCACCTCGGTGACACGAGCGATGCCCTTTGTTCGTGGTCTGCAGGCGGGAATGGTGCGCGTCAACGGCGATACGACCGGCGTCGATCCCCACGCGCCGTTCGGTGGACTGAAGGGATCCAGCAGCCATTCGCGAGAACAGGGGCCCGCCGCGCGCGATTTCTTTACCGAGATCCGCACGATCCAGATCAACGCCTAGCCACGTCGGCCTTCAGTTCACCGTTATATCGGCGGCCTTTGACGCGCCCTTGACGTTGCGCGGGCCTTTATATCATCACATTTTCTTCGAAAACCCTTGCGCTGTCGCAATTCCTGTCCTATACTGTGCTTGGTACACCGATGTATCAGTCGTCAAAGAAGGCGGATTCGGGGCACGGACAAGTCACCGTGCGCGATGTGGCAGCCCGGGCAGGGGTGAGTCCCACCGTGGTTTCGCGCGTGCTCCACAACAAGGCGACCTCCATTCGAGTCAGCGCCGAAACGGCCGAGCGTGTCCGGCAGGCGGCCCGAGACCTGGGCTATCGCGTCAACGTCATGGCGCGGCTATTTCGAGAGCGGCAGACCATGGTCATTGGGGTGCTGCATGGTGTTGGGTTCGGTCGCCCGCACTTCAGCACCGGGTCACAGTACTTTGCCGAGCTCATGGACGGTGTGCTCGATAGCGCCCTGGACCACGGTTACTCGCTCACGTTCTGTCCCAAGCTTCTGGGCGAGTCGCCGGAGGACGCCATGTCCGATGGCCGATTCGACGGGCTGGTTTGGTACAGCACCTATCCGTCGGATGAGAACCGCGCGGTCTTGGAGCAATGCAATGTGCCGCTGGTACTGATTCATACCCTCGCATCAGAGTTCAAGAACCGCTTTCCCTCTGTGATCTGTGACAACAAGCAGGGCATTCGCCTGGCATTGGAGCACCTCTGGCAGTTGGGTCACCGCAAAATCGCCTTTGCTCTCGAACACGATGACCTGTTTGGCGAGGCCGTAATGCGCCGAGATGCCTTCGTCGAACTCATGGCGAATCACGGGACACCTATTTCAGAAGGTGACGTCATCGATGTCGGTTTGGACCGAACCGGTTTGCACATGTACTATGCCGCGGGTCCCCGTCATACAGCCGTTGTCGGATCCAACGACGGAGTCGCTGCAAGCTTTCTGCAATTTGCGCCGCAATATGGTGTGAGCGTGCCGCAACAACTCTCAGTTGTTGGATTTGACTCGACTTCGTATTGTAACCAGCTGCGTCCGGAATTGACTTCCGTGAATCAGCCTCTCGTCACTCTGGGTCGCAGCGCCGTCGCCTTGTTAGTTCAGGTTATGCAGGGCGTTACGCTCGAATCCTATCAACTTGTCTTCCCGTGCAGTTTCGACGTTCGGAATTCCACGGCTCCTCCGCCAATAGGTGCACTCATATGAAAGCCAGGGCATTTACCCTTATCGAACTTCTCGTCGTCATCGCGATTATCGCGATTCTGGCCGCGATTCTCTTCCCGGTCTTCTCACAGGCAAAGGTCGCCGCCAAGAATACAGCAGACCTTTCGAACGTAAAGCAGCTTGGTCTCGCGCTGCTGATGTATCCCACAGACTATGACGATACATTAGTCTATGGAATGGATAACGATTGGCAACATACCTGGGCATCGGAGATTGTGCCGTACGTCAAGAGCGGCGACATGAGCGGCCGCGGCCTGGGCAGCGAATCGAACCCAAAGACCAACTTTGGCATCTATCGCAGCCCCTTTGACACCAACTTTGGTTGGGGGGCTGGCGTCACTCCCGTGGACTGGGCGCTCGGCGTCACGATGTCCTACGGCGCGAACGGCACCCTCGACGGTTGTGCCACGGGGCCCTGCCGGATGGTTGGTCTGATGACGCCGATGGCGCAGACGTGGATCACGCCGATGACCGTCACGGCGACCTCGCCGAGCCATCCCGCCGAGACCGTCATGCTCGCGCCGAAGTTCAATGGCGATGCCATTCGCAATGGCAGCATGGGTGTCTTCAGCGCCTTCTGCGGCAACGTCTTCATGAACGTCGATTGGTTTGACTGGTGCGCACCAAACGAGATTCCGAACGGAAACCCCAATGCGGGCTATCCGTGGAGTTTCAATAACGGCACGGCTTACCCGCGTGGCCGATCCGGCGCCGTCGGTGTGAATCCGGCCGGCAAGGCGAACTTCCTGATGCTGGACGGGCATGCCAAGTCGATGACGCCGAGCGCCACCAACCCCGATCCTCAGAACCACCCCGACAAGAACATGTGGCTGGCCAACCGCTAAACCCATGAAGCGGCTTGCGCAAGCAATCTTCTTTGCCACCGTCGTCGCAGCCGTCATCGGATGCGGCGACTCGACCAGCATGACCGCCGAGGAGCAAAAGGCTTTTACCGGCGGGGATCGATCTGGCGCGCGGTCGCCCGAGGCCCAACAAGGGATCGCCGATTTTGCGGAGCGCTATCGGCAAAACAATCCCAGCGCGGGGGGTCCGCCTTCGGACCGTGTTCCGGCGGGCACGCCCGGCGGCTCCTCATCGTCTTAGCTCCGTTGGACAATCGGCTCCCGACCATGGTTGGGGGCCACCCTCTCTTTTTTCGGGCAGAATAGTTCTGTGCGGCCCGACCTCCGGTTGCAGGTGATCTTGACCGCGCTTTGCGGCGTAGGGCTGATCGGATACTGGCTGACGCATCACTGGGCGGTAGGCATTGCGGCTGTTGCCTTCGGTTCGATGATTGCCCTTCGTGCCGCCTGGATCAGCCTGGCCGAGCGCACCATCGACGTCAACCTTCTGATGGTTCTGGCTGCGGCGGGCGCCGTGGCCATCGGCCGGTTTGAAGATGCCGCCGCGCTGCTCTTCCTGTTCAGCCTTTCGAACACGCTGGAAGAGTTCGCCATGCAGCGAACGAAGAGCGCGATTGAGGGCTTGATCAAGCTTCGACCGCACGAAGCTCGGAGACTGACCGAAGCCGGCGAGGTGGTGGTGCCCGTCGAAGAAATCCAAGTCGGCGACCGCCTGGCCGTGCGTCCCTATGAACAGATTCCGGTTGACGGCGAAGTCGTCGGGACCACGTCATTCGTGGACGAGAGCGTGATGACCGGTGAATCAGAGCCAGTATCCAAGCGCGATGGCGACCAGCTCTTGGCCGGAACCCAAAACCTTGATGGTGCGCTCGTCATGGTCGTCACACAGCGGGCCGGTTCAACGACGCTGGATCGCATCGTCGCACTGGTCAAGGAAGCACAGGATCGGAAGGGAAGCGGAGAGAGGATCAGCGCCTGGTTTGGGTCGCGCTATACGGTATTCGTTCTTGCTGCCTTTGCGGCGTCGTGGGTTTTGCGCTCAACCTTTGGTGCCTCGGGGCCCGATGCCTTCTATGCTTCGCTCACCCTGCTCGTTGCTCTGAGTCCATGTGCCGTGGTGATCTCGTCCCCGGCGGCGACCTTGAGTGCTTTGGCCTGGGCGGGTCGAAGAGGGATGCTGATTCGCGGCGGCGAGTACATTGAGGCGGCGGCAACGGTCGATATGGTCGCCATGGACAAAACGGGGACCTTGACCTACGGCAAACCAGCGTTGACCCAGGTCTGTGTGTTTCCCCTTCGAGTTGCCGTGGGCGTCGGCACGGAACACGGTCCATGCTGGCGTTCGGGCGAAGCGCCAGAGGATCAGATCGGGCGGCACCTTGCGGCGATCGCGGCGCTCGAAGCGCACTCCACCCATCCGCTCGCGCACGCCATTTGCCAGTCTCCTCTATTAGCTGGGATGCCGGTTCCGGTGGCAACCGAGGTTCGGGTGATTCCGGGTCAGGGCATCGAAGGAGTTGTCGAAGGGCGGCACACCATTGTCGGACGGGCAACCACGTTCCCGGATCTGCCCGAAGACGCACGGCAAGAAATCCTGGAAATGGCGAACCAAGCCATGACGGTCTCCGTGGCAAAGTGGGGCGACACCTCCATATTGCTCGGCATTCGCGACGAGGTCAGGCCGGATGCGCGCGCGATCCTCTCCAACCTGCGATCGCTGGGCATCACGAAAATTGCCATGTTGACCGGCGACTCGGAAGCGACAGCTCGTGCCGTAGCGGCCGAGGTCCCGGTCGATGAAGTCCATGCCGGAATGACGCCAGAGACCAAATCCGAAGCCATAGCCGCGTGGTCAGGTGAAGGTCGCAAGGTGATGATGGTGGGAGACGGTGTGAATGACGCTCCCGCCTTGACGCGGGCAAGACTTGGCGTGGCGATGGGCGGCCTTGGGTCCGACATCGCCCTGAATGCCGCGGACGTCGTTCTCATGCGTGACCGTCTTGCCTGCCTGCCCGAACTGATTGCCTTGGGTCGGGCGACGCAGCGCATCATTCGGATGAACCTTGTTTTCGCAGTCGGGATGATCACCTCTCTGACCGTTGCCAGCATCGTTACGACGCTCCCTCTGCCACTGGCAGTGCTTGGTCATGAAGGATCGACCGTGCTGGTCATTCTCAATGGTCTGCGGCTGCTGCGATTTCGCCCCGTCGTCTAGATCCGGCCATTTTCCCAAGTCGCCAACCCCAACTCGGTGTAGGCGTCCATCCGCGGATGATCGGGCACAACCCTGATGGTGTAGCCCATATGGCCCGCCGTGACGCAGTCAACGTCGCCGACAAAGACGTCATTCTCGGGGTGGAGGTCGACCACGGTGGTGTTGACGAGTTCGCGGTTACCGGCAACGCGACCGGCGACGGCCTGAACGCGCACATCCGATGGAGACAGCGAGCCCAGATCGACCTTGACCTCGACTCGAATGCGTTGACCTCGCCGCACGCTGACTCCCGCGTCATCTGAGACGCTGAGAATACGAACGGAGCCCCAACTCTTCGCAATGCGTTCACTCCAAGCCAAAATCTCCCTGGCTGGGGCCGGACCGGGCGTCACGAAATCGCGGTAGGCCAGCGCCGCCGGGGCGTAGCAATCGAGCGCATAGTCGCGAACCATGCGGCGACTCGAAAACTCCGGCATGAGTGTCGCGATCGACTTCCGAACCATGTGCACCCATTCATGGGGGATACCATCCTCGCCGCGCGCATAGAACTTTGGTGCAATTTCGTATTCGATGAGGTCATACAGCGCGCGACTTTCAAGCCAATCCTGGCGACTGTCGTCTCCGGTCGGCTCTCGGTCGCCAATGGCCCATCCCACTCCCTCGCGATAGCCTTCGTCCCACCAGCCGTCGAGGATGGAGCAGTTCAGGCTTCCGTTGAGTGCGGCCTTCATGCCGCTGGTACCGCTCGCTTCCATCGGACGGCGAGGGTTGTTGAGCCAGACATCCACACCTTGGACCATCGCGCGGGCAATGCCCATGTCGTAGTCCTGCAAGAAGACCATGCGGTGGGCGGCTTGGTTCTCTTCGATGAATCGCACGATCTCTTGGATCAGCTGCTTGCCGCCATCGTCTCGAGGGTGACTCTTGCCGGCGAAGACGAATTGGATCGGCCTTTCGGAATGGAAGAGTAATCGCTTCAGCCGCTCTCGGTCATGAAGGATCAGCGTCGCCCGCTTGTATGTGGCGAATCGCCGAGCAAAGCCGATGGTCAGCACGCGCGGATCCAGGACTTGATGAATGGCGGACAAGTCGCCCCCACCTGCGCCTTGCCTCGTCGCGCTCGAGCGGAGCCGCTTGCGGATATTCCGAACGAAGTCGGTGCGCAAGCCCTCGCGCACTTCCCATAGGTCACTGTCGCTCAATTCGTCCAGACAGTTCCAATAGGCTGGGTCACATAAATGGTTTGGCCAATCGGCAGGGGCAACGGTCGTAATCAGGTCATGAACGCGACGGTTCATCCAAGTCTCGGTATGCACACCATTGGTAATCGCGCGAATAGGGACCTCCTGCTCCAGAATCTGGGGCCACTTGTTTTGAAACATACGGCGACTGACTTGGGCATGGAGCTTAGAGACGCCATTCACATGTTCTGACATACTCATGGCAAAAATGGCCATGTTAAACGGTTCACCATCGTTTTGGGCATCGACGCGACCCAGAGCCAAAAACTGATCAAACGTAATGCCAAGATCGTTAATATACGCGCCAAGATAGCGCCGAAGCATGTCAGGGGGGAAGACGTCGAACCCAGCCGGAACCGGGGTATGGGTCGTGAACACATTCGCCCCAAAGAGTGCACGGCGCGCCGTCGCAAAATCGCCTCCGCTTGAGGCCATCCAACTGCGAATGCGCTCCAGCGCAAGGAACGCTGCATGGCCCTCGTTCATGTGACAAACGGCTGGCTGAATGCCAACGGCGGACAGCGCGCGCAGGCCGCCGATGCCAAGAATCATTTCCTGCCGCAAGCGCATATCGCTGTCCCCGCCATAGAGCGTATCCGTGATCGCCTGGTCGGACTGACGATTCTCCAAGACGTTGCTATCAAGGAGATAAAGCGGTACACGTCCAATCATCGCGCGCCATACTTGGCAAACAACGGGACCGTCTGGAAACTCAATCGTCACCCGTATGGGTCGTTGAGACTCGTCCCGCTGAAGTTCCAGGGCCATGCCATAGAAGTCGTAATCGGGGTACCGCTCCTGCTGCCATCCCTCCGGGCCGAGCGCCTGACGAAAATAGCCACGGGAATACAGTAAGCCTACACCGACTAAAGGCAAACCCAAATCAGAAGCAGCCTTGAGGTGGTCGCCTGCAAGGACGCCAAGCCCCCCGGAATAAATGGGAAGCGACTCCGAAACCCCAAACTCAGCACAGAAGTAGGCAATGGGCCCAGCGTTCGCCGCATCGGGTTGCTCGGTGGCATACCATGATGCCGCACTTAAGTATTCGCACAGGTCGCGATGACACGCCGTCAATCGACCCAGGAACGCGGGGTCGGCGGCCAATCGTTCCAAACGCGCGGGATCGACTCGCGCCATCAACTCGAGCGGATTGTGATTTGCCTCGTCCCATAGATCGCGGTCAATCTCGCGAAACAGGTCCCGAACCGGGTGTTGCCACGTCCATCGGAAGTTGCTTGCCAACTCTCGCAAAGGGGCAAGATTTTCCGGCAGAGCGGGCGAAACCTGAAAGGCGCGAGCGTATTTGGGTGCTTTCATGGTGAGGCGGCCCCGTAGGATACATGATCGTGGGCAGGGCTCCTGCGGAAGAGTCGGTAGAATCTAAGGCTCGTGGCCATTCTCAACCTCGAAGACGTCAATGTGTTCTACGGCGCGATTCATGCGCTCAAGAACGTCACCATCGAAGTTCAGGAGCGCGAGATCGTCGCCATCATCGGTTCGAACGGTGCGGGAAAGAGCACGCTTTTGCGCACCGTGAGTGGGTTGCTGAAGCCGCGGACGGGAACCGTCCAGTTTCAGGGCAAGGTCATCTCGAACGTTCCCGCCAACGAGATCGTGCGATTGGGCATCAGCCACGCGCCGGAGGGACGCCGCATCTTTACGAACATGTCGGTGCAAGAGAACCTCTTGCTCGGCGCCTTTATCCGCAAGGATCGTGAAATCGCCGACGACATGGAAAAGGTCATGACGCGATTCCCGAGGTTGCGTGAACGGTTCAAACAAAATGCGGGGACGCTGAGTGGCGGCGAGCAGCAGATGCTTGCCATTGGCCGAGCGCTGATGTCTCGCCCCAAACTGCTGTTGCTTGACGAGCCGAGCCTCGGCCTCGCTCCGAATCTTGTGGCCGAAATCTTCAAGATTGTCACTGAAATCAACGCTGACGGCATGACCGTGCTGATTGTCGAGCAGAACGCTCACCGTGCTTTGGAGATTGCGCACCGAGCGTATGTGTTGGAAACCGGCTCGATCGGGCTCACGGGCGCGGGTCGCGACCTCCTGGTCAACCCGCGGGTCAAAGAGCTTTATCTCGGAGGCTGAGCGTTGCGCACTGTTCGTTTCGAACCGCTGACCGAGCCGCGCATTCCCGCGATCTTGGTCATTGAGAAGACCAGCCAGTCAGCGCCATGGAGCGAGCAGTCGTTCAAGAACGAACTGGGCAACCGGCACAGCATCTTTTCGGTGCTGATCGTGGATGGCGAGGTTGCGGGGTACGGCGGCATTTGGGTGGTCATCGACGAAGCCCATATCACCAACATCGCCGTGCGTGACGAGTTGCGCGGCCAGGGATTGGGGCGTCGGCTGCTGGACCAGCTCATGACCCAAGCCGTGGAGCGAGGAGCGACCAGCGCCACCCTCGAAGTGAGGGCCAGCAATCTGCCAGCCATCAGCCTCTATGAAAAGGCAGGGTTCAAGACGTGCGCTCGCCGCAAGGGCTATTACCCGGACAATCGCGAAGACGCCCTGGTCATGTGGCTCTATGACCTTTCCCCGTGGCAAAAGTAGTCGCTCCGTGGCCGAGTTTCGGCCGTCCCCTCCTCGCTGTTGAAAGCAGCTGCGACGAAACGAGTGCCGCCGTGGTCATCGGCACGAACGTCCGCAGCAACGTTGTCTCCAGTCAGGCCGACCTGCATCGTCAGTGGGGCGGGGTGGTGCCCGAAGCCGCTGCCCGCCGCCATGTCGAAGCGATTCTGCCCGTCGTTGACCTTGCACTCGACGAAGCGGGACTGGCGCTTGAGGACATCGAAGGCTTTGCTGTGACGAACCGCCCGGGACTTGTCGGAGCGCTGAGCGTCGGCGTGTGCGCGGTCAAGGCCCTGGCGCTGGCCACGGGCAAGCCCTTTGTCGGCATCCACCATTTGGAGGGCCATTTGTTAAGTCCCTTTGCCGAGGGTGCCGTCGTGCCCTTTCCGCACGTTGCGCTGATTGTGAGCGGTGGTCACACGGAACTCGTCGAAGTGGCTCAGCCGGGCCGGTATCGCGTCGTGGGGCACACGATTGACGATGCGGCCGGGGAGGCGTTCGACAAGACCGCGCGGATGCTTGGTCTCGGCTATCCCGGCGGCGCCGCGATCCAACATTTGGCGGAAGGAGGCGACCCCAAACGCTATGCGTTGCCCAAAGGACTCAAAGGCGAAACGCTCAACTTCAGTTTTGCCGGCCTCAAAACTGCAGTGATGCGGGCCGTTGACTCTGGCGCCGAGCCCGCCGACCTAGCAGCGTCGCTGCAAGAAACGGTGGTTGCCGTGCTCACCGAGCGCACGATGGCGGCTGCCGATCAGTGCGGTGTTGATGCGGTGACGGTCGTCGGCGGTGTGTCGGCGAACCGTCGCTTGCGCGAGATGATGCAGCGCGAGGCGGACCGTCGTGGTTGGCGATTTGCGGCTGCACGTCTGGATCTGTGTACGGACAACGCCGCGATGATCGGGCTCGCGGGTGACTTTCGCCTCGGAATGGGCCTAAGCGATACGTTTGATTTGGACGTGGTGCCGGCCGCCGATTTGGAGGCCGAGTGAAACCGCTGCGCGGCAAAACAGAAGCGCGAGCCTTGCGCGCCGCTGACGCCGCGCGCTACCCAGAGGGAGCGGCCCTCACCTTTCTGATGCAGGACTGGGAAGACGGCTACAACGTCGGCGGACTCTTGCGCCTGGCGGACGGATTGGGCGCTTGTGAGTTGTTCGCCTCGGGCTCAACGCCCGTTCCTCCGCACCCGATGATTGGCGTGACGTCGCTGGGCCATCATCGCCGCATTCCCATCCATCACCATCGGCGACATGAGGATGCTGCACGAGCGGCTCTTGAAGCGGGGTATTCGCTTGTCGCGCTTGAGATCGCTGAAGGCGCGCAAAACTATCTTGAGTTTGCCTTCCCACGCCGCGTCTGCATCGCCGTCGGAAACGAGGCCAAAGGTCTCTACAAGGGTGTTTTGTCACATTGCTCGGGCGCCGTCATGATCCCGATGTATGGCAAGGGCCGATCGCTGAACGTCGTTGTGAGCGCCGGGATTGTCGGTTACCAGGCCGTTGCGTCGTGGCGTCAACAAATTTAACCGACCAAATCGGGTAGCAATGCCGCGTGGCCAAACTCATTGGCATCGACATTGGGACCTCGGGGACCAAGGCGCTTTTGATCGACGAGCAGGGAGCGGTGCTCAGGCAAGCGAGTGCCGAGTACCCACTCTCTTCGCCCCAGCCCGGTTGGTCCGAGCAAAACCCTCGGGATTGGCGTCGGGCGCTGCATCAATGCCTGCTTGATCTCGGCGAGCGAAACCCGGACGCGATTGGCCTGACCGGTCAAATGCACGGCTCGGTGTTTTTGGATGCCGAGGGCGAAGTGGTCAGGCCCGCTTTGCTATGGAATGACCAGCGCACAGCAGCGGAGTGTGAAGAGATCGATCGCGTTGTTGGGGTCGAGAACGTCCGCCGCATCACGTGCAATCCTCCCATGACGGGCTTCCAGCTGCCCAAAGTGCTTTGGCTTCGCCACCATGAGCCCGAAGCGTTTGCACGCGTACGAAAAGTGCTGCTCCCCAAAGACGCGGCCCGCTTCTGGCTGAGCGGAGAAATGGCGAGCGATGTGAGTGACGCCTCAGGAGTGGGTGCATTCGACGTGCCCGGTCGATGCTGGTCGGATGACATGCTGTCGGCTTTGGGCCTGGACCGCTCGCTCTTTCCCGATACGGCGGAAAGCAGCCATGTCGTCGCGCGAACCCGAGAAAGCGAGGCACTGGCCGCAGGCGTGCCGATCGTGGCCGGAGCCGGTGACCAAGCGGCCGGTGCGGTCGGCGTTGGTTCAGTGGAGCGCGGCGTCGTGAGCGCAAGCCTTGGCACCAGCGGCGTGATCTTCACCGCCTTGGCGGCGCCTCGCTACGATGTTCGCCGTGCGACCAACACGTTTTGCCACGCCAACGGTGAATGGCACGCCATGGGGGTCACGCTTGCGTGTGGCGGGTCCATTCGCTGGCTGCGCGATACCTTCGGCGCCGGTCGCACGTATGACGAGTTGACGGCTGCGGCGAACTTGGTTGAACCGGGCAGCATGGGGCTGACTTTCTTGCCCTATCTTTCCGGTGAGCGCTGTCCCATCAACGACCCGCACGCCCGCGGCGTCTTTGCGGGCCTTGGACTCGGCCACGACGCAGACGCGATCGCACGAGCCGTCTTCGAGGGCGTGACGTTTAGCTTGGCCGATGCCTACGACGCGCTGGCTGGCCTGGGCGCGACGGCCGAAGAAATCCGCGTTACCGGCGGCGGCGCCAAAAGCGCGTTTTGGCTTCAGATGCTTGCCGACGTGTTTCAGGCGCGCTGCGTCACGCTGGAGGCCGATGAAGGTCCGGCTTTCGGCGCCGCGATCTTAGCGGGTGTTGGCGTGGGACTTTGGCCCGATGTGGTGGCGGGATCGCGCGCCGTCGTGCGACGATCCGGAAGTGTGGAGCCAAGCGGCGTCGACTATCGAGTTCCGCGTCGGCGATACCAAGAACTGTATAATCATTTGAAAGATTTGTACCGTGAGTAACCCAACTGAACGGCGGACCGAGTAAACTCGCAGGCCGTTCCGCTCTGGGCTGGTTGAACTTGCACGACCCGCTTGGAATGGCACGGCAAAAGAGAAACATCTATGCAGATCGACGAGACCCTGTCGCCGACCTCGGATCAGGAAACGGCCATCGAACGGCCGATTTCGGATCTGGAGGAAGGGACCGAGACCCAGCCCGGCCTTCCCGAAGAGGCCGTGTCCCCGGACGCACCGGTTCCGGGCGACCTTCCCATGACTGAAGAGACCCCTGCCAACGAGGCACAGCCAGAGCCGATGCCAGCTGTTGTCGAAGAGCCGCAGGTCTTCGAGCCCGTAGCAGCCGAAGTTGCCGTCGACGTGACGGCAGCAGAAGAGGCGCCCATGGCTCCGGAAGATGAGTTAGCGCTTTTCGAAGCTGCGTTCCATGCGCTGGGCAGCGACGATCAGGCGGATTCCTCAGCCCGCATCTTCATGCGCGGCGCCCGTGTCGAAGCGGAAGTGGTCCAGGTCGAAAAGGATCGCGTCTTTGTTGATCTTGGCATGAAGCAGGAAGGCGTCGTCCCGATCGACGAACTCAGCGTCGAGCGGCTGGAGTCTGCGGGGGACCATGTCAAAGTTGGCGATCGCATCGCGGTCGTGGTCACGGGCAAGCGCAATGAGGACGGCGCGCAGATCGTTTCAAAGAAGCGAGCCGACTTCGAAGAGGTCTGGGACCGAATTGAAGAGCACAAGAACAACGACGAAACGGTGCAAGCTCAAGTCATCGACCGTGTGAAGGGCGGACTTGTCGTCGATCTAGGGGTGCGCGGCTTCGTTCCCGCGACCCACGTTGGTTCAGGCAAGCTTCGCAACATCGAGAAGTACGTTGGGCAGTCGATTCCGCTCAAGATTCTTGAGATCGACCGCGAGCGCAAGAAGGTCGTGCTTTCGAACAAGCTGGCCGAAGACGAGCGAAAGGCCGAAGCGAAGGAGAACCTGTTCAACACGGTTCGCCCCGGCATGGAACTCGAAGGGACAGTGCGTCGGCTGACCGATTACGGCGCCTTTGTCGACATCGGTGGCGTGGATGGACTGCTGCACATCTCGGAAATGAGTTGGATGCGCATTACGCACCCACGCGAGATGTTCAAGGAAGGGCAGAAGATCAAGGTGATGGTGCTCCGGCTCGACCCGAACACCTCCAAGATCAGCTTGGGCCACCGCCAGGTCATGCCCGATCCGTGGAACTTGATTCGCGAGAACTATCGCATCAACCAGAAGCTCACCTGTAAGGTTGGGCGCATGGTGCAGGGCGGCGTCTTCGTTCGGCTTCCGGAAGGCGCCGAAGCGTTCCTGCCGGTCAGCGAAATCTCGAATCGACGGATCCGCAAGCCGGACGATCTGCTGGAAGAAAACCAGGAAATCGAAGTGCAGATTATCGACCTGCGACCCGAAGAACGGCGGATGGTGCTGAGCATTCGTGCTCTGGGTGGCGATGTGTCTCGACCTTCCGGCGCGCCATCAACCTACGAGGGCGGCGATGACCGGGGCGGCGACAAGCGCGGCGGCAAGAAGAAGGGCAAGAAGGGCGGCCGACGCGATGACGAGGAGTTCGATGATTTCGGCAGCTCGCGCCGCATCACGGGCGGCTCGGGCGGCGCCACGATCGGGGAACGGCTCGGGGCCCTGCGCGGTTTCTTCCGCTCGGGCGAAGAGATCGATGACGACATCGTGGACGATGCCGAAGAAGTCGAAATCACCGAAGAGGTGGTCGATTCGACTCCAGAATCTGCGACTGAGGCGGTTGCCGAATCAGCCGCGGCGCCAGAAACAGAGAAAGAAGACTGATCGGCGAGAATCGATGTGCGGGCCGGCAGCGTTGTTGTAGGCCCGCTTGAAAACCGGGGGTATAGCTCAGCTGGGAGAGCGCTTCCATGGCATGGAAGAGGCCAGGGGTTCGAATCCCCTTACCTCCACCACTCTTTTCGATAGTCAACGCTCAACGTAAATCGGTTGCTGAGGGCTTGCTGCGACACGCAGTACCGATGTGAAATTCCGCCTCGGATCGAGAGCCAATCCGCGAGGATACGTTTCTTCCGGTAGTCTCCCGAGATGATTTGGATCGCGCCCTTGCTTGTGAGCAGTTCCTTACGCCATATTGATCTGACCGACGACCTTCATCGCCAAATCGTTGTTGATCGCGAGGCGGGCCAATACCTGGGGCACCCCACTACGGTGCTGTTGAAAGATGGTCGGACGGTGCTTGCCGTGTATCCCAAAGGGCATGGTCGCGGTCCGATCATCTTGAAGCGAAGTACCGACCAGGGCTTGACTTGGGGGCCTCGCGAGCCCACTCCATCAAGTTGGGAGACCAGTTTGGAGACGCCGACGATTCATCGAGTTATCGATCCGCAAACGGCTCAAGAACGCTTGATCCTGTGGTCGGGACTGAACCCGGCACGTCTTGCGACCGGCAACCACGACGGATCGTCGTGGAGCGAGCTGAATCCCGTAGGGACATGGGGCGGCATCGTCGTCATGTCTTCCGTCGAGCGGCTATCCAACGGCGATTACATGGCGTTCTTCCACGATGAAGGGCGGTTCTTGTACCCGGAACCCCAATCGACGGGCGTGTTTACCGTCTACCAGTCGCGCAGCCGCGATGGAGGTTTGACGTGGTCGTTTCCTGAGACTATGGTGAGTCGCGCCGACATGCACCTTTGTGAACCGGGTGTCTTTCGGTCTCCAGACGGCAAATCACTGGCCATGCTGCTTCGCGAGAACAGTCGCAAGTTCAACTCGCAGGTCATGTTCAGCCACGATGAAGGCCGCACTTGGACCTTACCCAGAGCACTTCCAAGGACGTTGACCGGTGACCGGCACGTTGCCAAGATTGCGCCGGACGGACGGATCGTTGTCTCGTATCGGGACATGCCGCCACAAGGCGAGTGGAAAGGCGACTGGGTCATGTGGGTAGGAACATGGGATGATCTTCTCCATGGAAGACAAGGGCAATATAAAGTACGGCTCAAAGCCAATAAACATGAATGGGATTGTGGCTATCCCGCTATCGAGTTGTTCGAGGATGGCACACTACTCCTGACATCCTACGGCCACTGGACTGAAAGCGAGAGTCCCTACATCTTGGCGGTCCGGCTCAAGCTTTCAGAACTTGAGGGGCGCTAGCCAGTCATTTCAAATCGATCACGGCTCCCTTTGAGCATCGTGTGTCACCATCTAGGTTCCGCGAGTACTCATTCATTGACAGACGTCGCCGCTCGCTGGACCTCAAAGAACGCGGGCTTTGGCTTTAGCTTGCGATCGAAGAGCAGCGGGTAGTCCGTGCGCCCACGGATTGGAAAGTTGTTGAGCCAGGAGTGTCCGTCATGCACTCCCCAAAAAGTGACCCGGCCGATTGAATCTCGATGGCGCAGGAAAAGCTCGAAAGCATCGCGATAGGCTTGTCCGTGTTTTTGCGCAACATCATCGGGCAACCCGCCGGTGTAGGGGTTCATCACGGCCTCTTGCTCCGCGGTCATCCGCTCGGTACGCGAAATGTCGGCGCCTTGGTAGCGTGTCGGCAACACGCCGATGTCGAGTTCGGTAATCATCACTTTGAGACCAAGGGCAGAAAATTCCTTAATGGCCTTTTCGGTCTCGGCCAGTGGCGGGTTGTCCATGCGCCAATGTGCCTGGATTCCTACGGCATGAATCGGCACTTTCTCGTCGACAAGCTTTTTGAGCAACTCGACTGCCTTCGGTCGTTTGTAGTCCAACTCGATGTTGTAATCGTTGTAGACAAGAATGGCTTCGGGGTCGGCTTCATGCGCCGCTCGAAAAGCTTCGGCAATATAGTCGTCGCCTATCGCGCGCAGCCACGGGGATTGGCGAAGCACCCCTGCACCGTCGTTGATGGCTTCGTTGACGACGTCCCACTCTTTGACGCGCCCTTTGTATCGACCCACCACCGTCTTGATGTGCGTGCGCATACGCTCAAGCGCCACTTCGCGCGTTACGGGCTGTCCGTTCTCACCCTCAAAGAACCAGCGGGGCGTCTGAGAATGCCACACGAGCGTATGGCCCACCACTTCCGCGCCCGTCTCCTTGGCAATCTCCATGAGCCGGTCCGCGTCCGTGAATGTAAATTCCCCGGGGCGAGGCTGGATCGCATCGGGCTTCATCGCGTTTTCAGCCGTCAGCGAATCAAAGTGACGTCGAAGAACTTGTTCCGTATCGGTGTCCTGCCCGCGGAGCAACGCAGTACTAACCGCGGCGCCGATGCGGAACTTGCCTTTGAAGGAGTCTTTGAGCGGTGCCGGGGATTGGGCTTCAGTCGATTGAGGCATGGGATGGTTGGGGGGCGCGCTCGCACACGTTGCCATTCCGATGACCGTTAGCGGCATCGCGAGCATCAGGATTTTGGTCTTCATGGGTTTGGCGGCGTATCGCGTACCAAGCCATCTTACCGACTCTTTCTTTCGACACGGCGGTTAGGGAAACTCGGGCTCGTCAAGTCGTGGCAGGCGAGCCTCCATGGGCAACAGTGCCGGAAGAGGGGCCGATGGAAGGGTTTGGTACCAATAGGCCGTTGAACTGTAGTCATTGGAGAGCTTGTTGGAATGACCATGCTCAATCGATACCCGAATCGACTTCTCAAAGCGAATGGGGTCAAGAATGTGATAGCGATACATCGCATTTTTGCCTTTGTACGGCCAGTCCTTGGTTCCCGAATAAAGCGTAATGCCATGATAGGGAGCACAATACTCTTGGCGAGGTCCAAAAGCGGTATTGAAGTAGTCTTCCGTGCCGGTTCCGTGTAAACGGGGAGGCCACGGCTCGCCGTCGATCACGATCATGTCGTCGCCCTCTCCGTACCAGTCGTTGCCCTGGCGCTGAAAGCAGTCGATCGAAAGGTTGCAGCCACAGTAGATCCCACTGCCAGTTGCTTCCATAATGAGGTAGTTGTTCTGGTCGCTCAGGTTGGGACGCTGGGCCCAGATGTCCCATACATTGTCGTTGTTGAGTCGTTCGGTCAGCCACCCTTCCGTGACGTGCTCTCGTCGCCACATCGCGTGAAACCTTGCCACGTTTTCTGCGTGGGGCGCGGAGTACTCCTCATAGTCCACATAGTAGTAAAGCGACAGTGGCTTCTCACCTTGATTTTCGAACTCGAGATGGGCTTGATGGTATGGCATGGGCCACCAGCAGTTCATGCCCCGCCCGTCTTCCGGACTCATTTGTAGCGGCGCGCTTACGAAGTTCTTTAAGAGGCCAAAGCCCATGCCAAAGAAATCCCCAACGGGCGATTCCACCGACGGCGACTCTTGCCCATCCCACGAGGCTCTCAGCACACTGCGACGCGGAAACCAGCGCTCTTCGCTGCCCAAGGTCATCCAAATGTGGCGCACGCAGCCTGGCTTATCCGTGAAAAGCAGCGTGTGCCGCTCGCCAGGACCAACGGTGACAAAGTCGCGATTGCCGCCGGTACGGTCATAGCTGCTTTCCCGGCGCGAAACGTATGAGCGAAGATAGGGAAGGGAATCGAGGCCAAGCGTCACGAACGGCAGGATACCGACCGTCCGTGCCGAATGCGTGGCCGTACCATGTTCGACACGCCTTATCCGATCACCGATGATCAGCGGCAACAATATGCCCGCGACGGACATATCCTTTTGCGCAATGTCGCCACGCCGGAAGAAGTCGCCGAAGCCCGTCGCCTGATCCTGCAAACCGTGCAAAAGCACAACTCGGAGACGCGGCCCTTGGAAGCACGCGACACCTATGGCAAGGCATTTCTCCAAACGATGAACCTGTGGGAGGTCGAGCCGGCCCTGCACCCGTTTGTGCTATCGCGTCGCTTTGGTCAAATCGCGGCCGATCTGATGGGTGTCGAGTCCGTGCGGCTCTACCACGATCAGGCCCTTTTCAAAGAGCCGGGCGGCGGCCATACGCCTTGGCACCAAGATCAGTTTTATTGGCCGCTGGATACCGATCAAACGATTACCCTTTGGATGCCGCTGGTTGACCTCTCGCCTGAAATGGGAACGATGCGGTTTGCCTCTGGATCCCACCAGCGTGGCTATCTCGGGGCGATACCCATTTCCGATGAGTCAGAAGATCTCTTTCGTGCCTACGTTGAGCGAGAAGGTTATGCCGTAACCGAACCCGTCGCAATGAGTGCAGGCGACGCGACCTTTCATTCCGGATGGGTGCTGCACTCCGCGCCGGGTAACGGTACTGACCGCACGCGCGAGGCAATGACCATCATTTACTACGCCGACGGAGCAAAGATTCTTGAGCCTGACCACGACAACCGCCGCGCCGACCTAGCGCGTTGGTTCCCCGGCCGGCGACCGGGCGAACTCGCGGCCAGCCCCTTGAATCCAGTGATCGTTTGACTCCATCCTGGCTTCCTCGCACCCATTTCATCAATATATTCGTTTCTTCTTTTGAGCCGATGCGGACAAAGAGGAGAGCCACGGATGGTTCTCACTGACGCGCAGGGAGCCGTCGTCGAACCTTGGCTGCCCAAGCCCGATGGTCGAGCAAGATCTTGGAAAGACACCGGATCTTGTTTTCGGGAGCGTTTGATCGACGGCACGATCGTCTCGGCCCAAAGGAGGCGACGGAGCTGGTCCGACATGGTCTTGGTCTGTCCATGCGGGTTACGAACGCTTCGCCGCTTTAGAGGAAACACTGGAAGCGACAACGACCCTGAGCAATCCGGTACGGCCGATTGGCGATCCGACGAGTCGGACCGGCGGCTCGCTTGGTCCCGAGAAACCAAGATGATCGCGCAAGCTCAAGACCCGGGACGAACCGGAACAGCGCTGGAAAGTGGAGCGGTGCTTCGCCTGGCTTGCCGAACTTCCGACGCATCCAAACTCGTTGGAATCGATCTCTGCGCCACTCTCTCGCCTTCATCCACATCGGATGCAGGGGCATCCGCCTCAGGCATTGATGAGATGGGGTCGAGAGTCGGATAGAAAGGTATTTTGTAGCTCCTTCCACAAATTCTGAGGGATGTTTTGAAACTGTGGTGTAACCTAGTGATACATTGAAGTCCGACTGTCAGCGTCGGATTGAAACAAGGAGCCATCGTTGAGTAGGCTTAAACACGCGATTGTCATCGTGATCGGTAGTGTGGCCACCGCAGTACTGCTCGTCCTTGTATCCTCAAATCGGATTGAGGCACGGTACGAAGCCAGGCGATTCCAGGCAGAGGCTGTAAGTACCTCCGTCATTGAATCCCTGGCACGGTACGCGCCCCAGGGCTATGGTTTGGCGTACGTTTTCGTTCCGCCGTCTTGTGCCTCATGTCGCGGCTACAAGCTTGACATTGCCCAACTCAATCCTCCAGAAGGAGTCCATGTGACTGTCGTGTTCGATGCACAGTCAACGAACGATTTGGTGCACGAACGAGTGACATTTGCAAACGGAAGCCAGAATGATTCGCTTCCACTCACCACTTGGAGCCTTGGGCCTCTATGGTTGCGAGTTGAGGGGCCAACTCGAGGCACGGTGGTGGAAGAGCCTGAATGGGCGAAAACGGCAAGGGTCCAATGATCGGACGCGGATTCACCCTCTTGGAAACAGTTTGTGTGATCGCCATATTGGCGGTGCTCATGGCGATGTCGGCGCCGTCCGTCATGGGCGCCTGGCGAGAATCGCGCGTCAGTGTTTCGCTGCAGCGTCTTCGGCAACTCGACCTTGCCATAAGGCTGTACGAGGAAACACACGACGGTTCCGGTGCTTCGCGCTGGGAATCGGTACCCCTTGACCTAAATGACGAATCCGCGAGGGAAAGACAGTCGTCGATCGCGCCGGTCGATCTGTGGAAAAGTCCATGTGTCAAGCATCCGGACGATACGGGTCACTATGTGTACTACCCCAGTTCGAGTCCCGACGCTTCTTGGGGCCCGTATTCGGCGGGGAAGCAAGACCGGTCCATCTACATCACCGACCGGAACTGCAACACGGCAGAGGTTCGGCTCCTGGATGTGGTTGCATTGGACCGCAAGCGGGTGTTGGTCCTTCGGCTCGACGGGTCGGCGCAAGTGCTTTGGCGCACCGGAGACATCATCACTTTACCTTGGCTTGACAACCAATAAGGAAGAACAATTAAAAAACTCTGCATACAACTCCTTTCGCTCATCGCCCTCACTACAGGGCTCATCGTTGTCGGATCGCCGAGCGCACTTGCCGGTCCGGGGGATTGCGGCTGTCAAGAGGTCAACGACTGTGGCACAGGCTATGTGGACAGTTGCTGCATCAGTGCGTTCGGCGGCTGTCGGCGATACCTCTAGAAACCATGCTCCAGAAAGAGATACTACTTCTTTATCGGTAACTATTTGGGCGCTTGCGACGATAACCACCCGTACCATCCTTGTGTTGCACCAGGCGGTCAACACAACGTACCCATCCCCGACTAACTAAGGACACGGCGCATGCTTCTTACCGGAAGATCGAGAATCCTGACCATACTTGCGATCCTTTCAATCGTTATCTTCGGTTTGTGGGCCTGGTGGCGGAATCGTCCGCCCTTGCCCCTTCGCAAAGAAGCGCAAAACGTACTCCGTGCGTTGGAGCAAAAGGACGTGAACTATCTCTATGGTCGCACTGCCCATCTTGAGAAAGATCGATTGGGGATCACGAAAGAGAAGTTGGCTCGTCTGGTTGATTGGTGGCACGAATGTGTTGGGCCATTCGAACTTTCCGGCGATCCCAATATCGTCGCGAATCCCGATGAGATCCTGATGGAGTATGAGGTCGAGGTTAGGCGAGAGAATGGACACCGAAGCGTGCTCGTCCTTTTCCTTTACCAAACCCGAGACGGCAACCAATTGTTTCTTACACGCAGCCTCGTGCAACACGGTCTTTTCGCGAAGTACGGCGGTGAGTTTCCGAAACTTTCGCCCTACAATCAGAGCCGTCAGGCGATCATTTCCGGGATGCCCAGGGAGCGCCGGACCCTCGAATCGATGGGCCTATTAGGTCTTGTCGACGCAAGGCCGAACGGCCCGATTCTGGATTGGGACGACCTCATTGAGTTTGCCAAGATGTCCTTCGACGACAAGGCAGCCCGAGGAGGCGACAGCTGAGTTCAAGCCGACCGACTGGTATCTTGTTGCCGTGAACTTGGAGCACGCAGATCCCGCCGTCGCCGAACTGATCTCCCGAGAGCATCTCCGTCAGAGCCACAACCTGGAACTCATCGCGAGCGAGAACATCGCGAGCAGGGCCGTACGGGAAGCAATGATGAGTTGTCTGACCGACAAGTATGCCGAGGGCTATCCAGGCAATCGGTACTACGGCGGCTGCGAGGTCGTCGACGAGGTGGAAAACCTCGCCCGCGAGCGGTTAAAGGCGCTCTTTGGGGCGGAGTACGTCAACGTGCAGCCCCATAGCGGCTCCCAAGCCAACATGGCGGTCTACATGACCTTCGTCCA
Source organism: Fimbriimonadaceae bacterium (assembly GCA_046292875.1). Lineage (GTDB taxonomy): Bacteria > Armatimonadota > Fimbriimonadia > Fimbriimonadales > Fimbriimonadaceae > JBKBQD01. The sequence goes on along the minus strand of JBKBQD010000003.1, from coordinate 231,655 downwards.
GCCGGGCGACACGCTGATGGGGATGGACCTTTCGCAGGGTGGCCACTTGACCCATGGGTCGCCGGTGAACTTCAGCGGTCGCATCTACCACTTCGTGCCCTACGGCATTGACCGCGAGACCGAGCGGCTGGACTACGATCGCATCGCCGTGCAGGTCAACGAAGTCAAGCCAAAGATGATCACGGTCGGTGCCAGCGCCTATTCGCGTGAGATCGACTTTGCGCGATTTCGCGAGATTGCCGACTCGGTCGGCGCGTTTCTCTTTGCCGACATCGCTCACCCCGCGGGGCTCATCGCCAAAGGAAGACTCCAGAGCCCCATTCCCCATGCCCACGTGGTCACGAGCACGACGCACAAAACATTGCGCGGCCCGCGCGGCGGCATCATCCTGATGGGGAAGGACTTTGAAAACCCCTTTGGGATCGTTGCCCCCAAGAGCGGGCGGACGAAGATGATGAGCGAACTGCTCGACTCCATGGTGATGCCGGGCGTGCAAGGGGGGCCCTTGATGCACGTGATTGCAGCGAAGGCCGTTGGCTTCGGAGAGAACCTGACCGATGCTTTCGGTGACTACACCCTGCGGGTGATCCAAAACGCTCAGGCGCTGGCGTCGGCGCTTGCCGCGCGGGGCTATCACGTGATCTCGGGAGGCACCGACAACCACCTGATGCTCATCGACCTGCGCAACAAAGGCGTGAGCGGCAAGGAAGCCCAACTGACGCTTGACGCTGTCAACATCACCTGTAACAAGAATGCCGTGCCGTGGGACGATAAGTCACCCCTCGTGACCAGCGGGATTCGGCTGGGAACCCCGGCGATCACGACGCGGGGCATGGGCGCCGGAGAAATGGAGCAGATCGCCGCGCTGATCGATGAGTCGCTCACCTATCGTGGTGACGCTGACCGCCAAACTGCCGTCAAGGATCAGGTCGTGGCGCTTTGTGCTCAGTTCCCAATTCCTGAGTAGTGCTAGGCGGTTTGACGGCGCACCATTTCGCTGATCCAGATGGGCGCAAAGGGGGAGGTGCAGCCCTTTGGCGTTGGATAGTCACGATAAACACCCAGCTTTTCACCTATGGCGATCGCGCGATCTCGATGCGCCGGTGAGTTGATTCCAATGGCCGCTAGGGCAAAGTTCATCGTCCACTGGGGCAGCTCATGGGCGTGTCCCATTTCGCGTTCGATCCGATCGAGGAGTGCGTCAAGGTCCAAACTGCTGGGTTCTTTTGAGATCTTGTCGGCCGTGAGGCTCCACGCCATCCGCGCGCACATGGGGTGGTCCGAGGTCATCCACTTTTCGCGCAACGCCTCGTTGTCTGGGTGGACCTTGACGACGTAGGAACTCACCCAGTCCGCCAGGTAGGCCCACTTCATGTCGTGAACCATCTGATCAAGTTCTTGTGCGGTCAGCTCTTTCGGCTTGATGATCAGCGTGGACAGCATCATTGCGTCCAAGTTGTCAGTCTTCCAAAGCTCCAGGGCCAAGGCATGATCTGTCTTGATCTCCTTGGCGATCTTCCGCATATCACCCGAGAGGACCCCGTACTGTTGATCTCCGGCGTCTTTGCGGGCTGTCTGTCGACGCACTTTCTCAGAGCCAAGGGCCTTGAGCCTCTCGAGAACATCATGACAAGTCATGACTTCATTTTGACGCGGGTTCGATGGGTCTGCGTCAATGCAGCGTCGCATCACACCTTCCGCATACTCACGGTTTCCAGATTAAAACCGAGCTTCTGGTAGAACCCATGCTTGAACGTAAAGAGGAAGACAAAGGCACCCGGTGATGCCTCTCGCACCATCTCCAGAGCCTCCTTCATGATGGATTCGCCGATGCGGAATCCCTGCCATTCGGGCACCACGGCCACGTCCCAGATGCTGAACCACCCAGGAGCATCGTGCATGATGCGTAGCACGCCGATCGCGCTTCCTTGCGGACTAAGCGCCACCACCCCATTCCACGTTCGGTCCAGAATGTCGCTTTGGGGCCGATCGCCTCCAAACGCTAGTCCAACTACGCGTTCATACTCGGGCAGGGTCGGCAGGCGTCGTTCGATGCGCACGTCGGCAGGGAAGGGCTTGGAGGGTTCCGCTTGGGAAGAAGGACTGCCGGCGAATCGAAGCTGATAGCCGTTGGGATCTTCGACCACGTATTCGCGTGCGCCCCACGGCTGATCTTCAATGGGTGAAACAATCTTGGCCCCCAGCGATTGGTGCAGAGCGTAGAGCTGATCCACCTCTTCGACTTTGATCCAATGCTGATGGCCCGCTACCTTTGCGGCCAACTCGGGCTGGAGGCTGAACATGAGGGTCACCCCTCCCATCGAGGCTGCACCAAAGGTTGGCGGATCATCGTAGGTCCACGACGATTCAAAGCCGAGCACCTGTTTGTAGTGCTCGATCGTCGCCGCGACGTCGCCCGTCGCGAAGATCGGTGTAGAGGAGATCACCATGTCGGCATTATCGCGTTCATGCCCACTCAAGCCGACATCTGGGCAGCATTTCGGATAGCATTTCGCCATGGCCACCGCATTTGCCCGCCCGAGACTCTCGCCCGACGACGTCGCCGAATACCACCGCGAGGGGTACTTGATCTATCGCCATCCCGTGTTTGCACCCGAGAAGTTCGCGGGCCTCAAGAACCACTTTGAAAAGAAGCTGGCGGAACTGCCCCCAGACATTCGGCCAGAAGCCATGGACGTTCCGCACTTCGGCGATCCGGAGCTCTTTCAATGGCTATTTGACGACGATGTGTTGGACCTTGTCGAGCCGATCCTGGGACCAGACATTGCGCTCTTTTCGAGCCATTTCATCTGCAAGCCGCAAGGTGACGGGCGCAAGGTGCCGTGGCACGAGGACTCGGCGTATTGGCGCGGTTGGCTGGACCCGATTGAAGTCGTTACCGTTTGGCTGGCCATCGACCCCTCCACGACGGAAAACGGTTGCATGTACATCATCCCGCGCACCCACAACGAGGGGCGCATGGGTTATTCCGACTATGAGCCGGTGGACGACCAAAAGAACGTCTTCAACACCGAGATCGTTGCCGCCCAGCGGGATGACTCAAGAGCAGTCGCCATCGAACTTGAGCCGAATCAGGCATCGCTCCACGACGGCAGGCTGATTCACGGGAGCCCTGCCAATACAAGCCCGATTCGACGCTGCGGATACACCATGCGCTACATCTCCACGAAAACACGCCTGCTACCGCAGCGCCGGGACTCGCACCTGTTCTATCTCGCGAGAGGTCGCGACCTCTCGAATGAACCAGAGAATTACGGGGATCCACATAAGGCGAATGTTGAACTCATGCGCGTTCGCGCCGCGATGAACCGAAAAGGGCACTAGTTGTCCGAATTACTATTTCTCAAATTTTATAAAGGACAGCTTCTGCCGGTGGGGAACTCCGTGAAGTTGTGCCAACGCTTACGCAGCTTTTGAAGTCACCGGTCCGGCTCATCGTCGCCGCGTTCCTCCTTGCGGGAGCAGCCTTTGCGGGCACCGCCGGACCGGCGGCGCGATACATCACCACCTTTGGGATGAACTTCGCGGGGCAGCTGGGTCTCGGCGATGACTATGATCGCTACCTGCCATCGGTCGTTACCGGGTCGCTGTTTCAGGGTGGCTTTGCCGCCGCCGATTCCAGCAGCGCCGTCATCGGCCCGGACGGGCGTCTCTACACTTGGGGGAGCAACTGCTGTGGCACGCTTGGGCTTGGCGACTTCGATGATCGTTTTGTACCGACGCAGGTCCCCGGACTTGAGAACGTCACCTATGTCGCCAGCGGCCCCGTTTCAGCCTCCTTCTTTGCTATCGCTGACGGCCAGCTTTATGGTTGGGGCGACAACTCTTTTGGTCAGCTTGGCACGATCGAAGACGATGTCTTTCCATCGCCGATCGAGATCAATGGGATGCCCGACATCGTGTCCATCGCCGCCGGATTTGGACACACGCTTGTGCTGGACGCCTACGGCGAGGTCTATTCCTTTGGTTCGGATTTCTCTGGTGAGTTGGGACGACCGGTCAATGGCGACGCGCACATTCCCACAAAGATTCCTGGCCTGACCAACGTGATCAAGGTTCAAGCTGGATTTATGGCCAGTGCAGTGCTGCTGGGCGATGGGACCGTGTGGACTTTTGGCAACAACACGATGGGCCAGTTGGGGCTTGGCGACTACATCGATCGTGATTTACCCACGATGGTGCCTGGTTTGGATGTCATCGATGACCTATCGTTTGGGTCCGACTTCATGCTTGCCGTGGAGCAAGGCACCGGGGACGTATACGTCTGGGGAGCCAACGACTACGGGCAATTGGGACTGGGGGACTGTGGCTGCAGCGAGCCTGAGCCAGTTCGAAACGACGACCTCGACAACATTGCCGCCGTTTTCGCTGGCGCGTACCACTCCTTTGCCATCGGTGCTGGAGCCGATACGTATGGCTGGGGGCTCACTCAGCTGATTGGCCTGGGGCCGGATGTCTTGGACTACATTACGGATGTTCCGACCCTGATCCCGTCTCTTCAACTCATGGTGCAGGCGAGTCTTGGCAGCTACCACACCTTGGCCGACGTACCCGCGATCTCATTTGAGGTCGTTGGGCAGACCGTTGGTGGCAAGACAACGGTCAATCCGCGCGAGTGGGTTGGAGGCAGCATGTACACGGCGACGGCTCGCATCGTCTCTTCACGGCCTGCCGGTCCGGGAGGAATGGTCATTGGATTGCAGTCGGATGCCCCTGAAGTGAGCGTCCCGCCGACGATGACGATCCTTGAAGGCGAATTCGAGTCCGGCCCATTTACCATTGACCATGAACTAACCAGCACGACCTTCGGAGTGACCCTCCGCGCGGATCACAACTCCCAGTCGAATATCTATGACTTCTTGCTTGCTCAAATGGGTCTTCGAAGCTTCAAGGGGCCGAAGAATGTGGTGGCGGGCACCATCGTGCAGGGTGTCATCCAACTCACCAATGCGACGAGGTTGGATCGAGAAATCGAACTCTCTTCCGATAACCCCGCGATCGTCGTTCCGCCTTTTGTGACGGTCCCGGCAGGCGAGTCAAGCGTTGCCTTTGCCATGCAAGCGGCAGTGACGAACGTGGATACGGACGTCGCCATCGTCGCGTCTTTCAACGACGATACTTATGAGCACAACTTGGCCGTGCGCGGCGTAATTGTGGCGCACTTGCGCTCACCAAGCAAGGTGTATGGAAACGCCGGTTACGAACTTCAGATCAGTCTCAATCGGCCGGCCGGGCCAGATGGCATTGACGTGACCTTGGAGCCGAGCTCTGGGATCAACGCACCGACAACGGTGCACTTTGCCTCGGGCGAGAAGGTGCGCATGGTCTCGTTCACGGTCGCCGACATGAACACGGCGTCGACCGAATTCATCAAGGCGGTCTTGGGTGACGCCGATCTGACACGATCGATGGAGGCATTGCCCAACCGGGTGCGCACACTTAGCCTGTCAACGAACAACGTTTCGTTGGGCTCGGGGGATAAGGTCTCGGCGACGGTCGAATTGATGGCGCCCGTGGCCGTCGACACCGAAGTGGCCATCACCCTAAGTAACGGTCGCGCGTCCGCGCCGATCACCGCGACGGTCCCAGCCGGGTCGAGTCAAGCCACGTTTGACATCACGCCTGAGGCGGTTGGAGGAATCAGGATCACCGTCAGCAGGTTGGGACTGCAGCGCCAAGCCAAGTTGATGATCACCCCCTAGTGCGCAGAATCGGGGTCGGAACGCAACGGTTCGACCCCCGCTAGCGGGCCCTGACGTGGCGAAGCAAGATGCCGCCAAGTACGAAGTAGATCGCGCACAACCCAAAGAGCGCGTAATATCCCATGAGTCCATACACGGGCGTGCGCTCGCCGTCAACAACAATCGTCTGAACGTAGGCCGCCCCGAGGGCAAGGCCCGCGATCGGCGAGGCCAGCGATTGCGGCAATGTCATCGCAATGTGCCACACGGCGAGCTGCTTGGCTGCTTCTCGCTTGTCGGGCAGCACGTCGGTCCCCAGGGCCCAATCGACGCTCACATAGGCACCATAGCCCAGTCCAAAGAGACCGCCGACCAACATGGCCTGCATAAAGTTGCCGCACAGCGCCAACAAGATGCAGGCAACCGTCATGATGCCCGTCGCGACATAGACGATCGGTTTGCGGCCCGTGCGATCCGACAGCCTCCCAGCGAAGATGCTGCTGATGGTCGCCGTCACCAAGGCAAGGCCGATGAGGTTGCCTCCCATCTCGATTGGATTGGGAACGTGGATCACATCGCGCATGAAGTTTTGAACAAACGGCATGACGCTGTAAAAGCCCATCATGACCAGTGCACGGGTGATCCAGACCCAGGCGAAATCGGAGTACTTGACCGGGTCGATCCAAAGGCTGCGGATGGTAGGGCCCCATTGGATTTTCGGCAGGCGATGCGGGAGCGGTCGTTCGGGGATCGCCGGCAACGCCATGATTAGAAAGGCAACGAGCACTGCCGCCTGGAGTCCGTAGGCCAGCGTCATCCCGCGCCCCATGCCCCAGAGCGTTCCGGATTGAACCAGCAGCGGACCAGTGGTCAATATGCCAACCAGGGTCCCCGCCTGGCTTGCCATTGCCATGTAGCCGCTCGCTGTGCCGCGCTGCTCATAGGGAATGAGGTCGGGAATCACTCCGGCGTACGAGGTGGTGGCCATGTTGTTGCCGGTCTGCACGACCACGAATGCCAGCCCAAACAGCCAAATGTTCTTCGCTTCTCCCGCACCGAGCATTCCTGCGAGCCCAAGGACGTTTAGGGCGACGCCCCAAATCATGTAGGGCCTCCGCCGACCCATAGGATGAGAACAACGATCACTCAAGGGGCCAACAATGAGCGGGACAACCAGGGCTGCAACCGCCCCAATCCCCAACACGAGACCGAGCGCCTCCGCTTGCTTGTCCGGAATGATTTGGCGAACCTGCTCCGGAATGACCAGAAACAGCATCGCCCCCCAGAGAAAGTTGGTCGCAAACCAAAAGATGCTCAGGCCAATGTGCTCGCGGGCGCGAATGGTCCGGCCCTCAAATGGCGAGGGGACGTGAGGCAGATCGTCGGCCAAGTGCATGCGCCGCCGTTACTGCCAGTTCGCCATGTCGCCCATGTATTCCAAGGCGTCTTCGTAATCTTCCAGGTCGTCGATGTCGTAGGCGAGTTCGGGTGGACTGCCTTTCACCGGTTCGCCGGCGCACTGCAGGATGTCCAGAACTCTCTTCTGGACCTCGGCCAGCGAGGCTCGCCCCGTGACAACACGGAAGGCAAAACCAAACCCAATGAGGCTGGCCATCTTCCATTTGCTCTTGCGGGCCTTGAAGATTTCTTGCATCTCGTCGAAGTGCCGCAGGAACACTTCGGCGCTCATGAGAAAGACCGAGCCGGTTTTGAGCGGCCCCTCGGCCAATTGAACGTACATCGATTTCTTGCCTTGGAACCTGCGGGTGAACTCGGCTTCGGTGCAAATGGGAATGCAGAGGTCGCGATCCTCGGGGCACTTCGCGATGAACTCGTCGAGTTTCTCCGCGCTGAGGAAGGGAAGGTCGGTGCAAACGATCAGGATTGGACCGAGCGGCCCTTGCTCCAAGCCTCGAAGGTAGTCGATTCCGTTCTTGATGTTTTCCGGACCGGTGTTGGCCTCAAGGAGGCGAGCATCGGCGCCACCTGCGGCAGGATGCTCAAGGACCTGGTTTGGCCCGATGACCACGATGCGGCGAACGTTGGAACTGCGCCGCAGCTGCTCGATGGTGTGTTGGAGCACGGTCTTGTTGCCGAACTTGACCAGCGCCTTTACTGCAGTACCCATCTCAAGCGCGTACTCGCCTGAAATCCTGCCTCCAGCCGGCAATATGGCGTCAAACGGACCCATTGCGTTCGAGTATCGCAGAACGGAGCGAAGTTTTCAAGGTTTCACAAAAGCTTGGCGGTATCCAAGGACCAGTGATCAACATGTTAACCTGAGTCGGCAGGAAGTCATGACATGTTGTGGAACCCATGGCCATGGCGAGCGGAGCGCAAGAACTCCACGTGGGCTCATGGCGAGCTTTTGTCGCTGACGGCGCCATCAGACGAATCTCGTGGGAAGGGATTGAAGTGATCCGAGGCATCTCGTCCCCCGTTCGTGACACGAACTGGGGTTGCTACCCTCAAAACACCCTCTCAAGTTCCTGGGACGCTCACACCGGGCGCTATATCTGGAGGTTTCGGCTTGAGGGGCAAGAGGCGGATGGGGAGCTGACGCTGACGTTTGCGACGACTGGGACGCTTGCGGCGACGTTTGTTCTTCGAACTTGCGGGGACCTGCGTACGAACCGAGCAGGTCTTGTCGTCTTGCACCCGCTCTACGGTGTTGCGGGACAACCCATGTTGATCAAGCACGCAGACGGATCGACAACGCGAAGTTGCTTTCCACTTCATGTGTCTCCTTCTCAGCCGGCCCAGGAAGTGATCGGCATCGAACACACCGTCAACGGCGTGCGCGTCGCCCTCGATTTTGAAGGTGACATCTTTGAGATGGAAGATCAGCGCAACTGGCTTGACGCAAGCTACAAGACGTATTGTCGGCCGTTGAAGCTTCCGTACCCCTACACGATCCCGAGCGGTTCGGTCGTTCGACAAGAGCTGCACGTGAGCGTTTGTCGTGCACAGGACGACGCCTTCAGCAATCCCGTTCTTCGAACAACCGCCGGACGCACCGCCCCAATGCCAGAACTCCTCATTGCGGCCGAATCGGGGTGGTCATCCCATGTTTCGCATGCGCCGGAACAGCGCCTCCTGGTGCGATTGCATGCATTAGAGGACAGTCTGGCCATGTGGATCCGGCGGGCATGTGCCGGTCGCGACATTGACGTCGAGATCGTAATCCCCCATCATGTTGACCCACAGCGCTACCTGGACGAGATCGCAGAAAACTTATCCAACCTAGGGGTCAATGTGCGACATGCCTTTGCCCTTCCCGCGGCTTATTTAAGAAGCTATCAGCCCGAAGGACCTTGGCCAGATGGCTTGACTCCTGAAGAGGCGGTCGCTGCCGCACGTCGCGCGTTTCCCATGGCGAAAATCGGAGTCGGCGTCATGACCAACTTCGCCGAACTCAATCGATTGCCCGTCAACCTCTCAGTTGGTGACTATGTGACGTTCTCAACAACCGCGATTGTGCACGCCGCCGACGATGATTCGGTATGGGAGACGCTGGAATCCATCCCGTATGTTTTGGATAGCGCCACAAAGTTGGCTGGTGGCCGGCCGATCCGACTCGGGTTAACGTGTATCGGGATGCGGACGAATCCCTATGGAGACGCTCTCGCAGAGCCGAGGGAGGGCACGATGGTACCCATGGCGGAATATGATCCACGTCAGGGGACTTCATTTGCAGCGGATTACGCGAAGAAGGTGATCGAGATCGCTCACTTGGCTGGCATTGAAGCATTGGCGATAGGTAGTTTAGGCGGACCCTTTGCCCCGTCGGCGCACCTATGGGAGCGGTTGGGGGACCAGAAGATATGAAGTACAAAGGCGCGGTGATTGGCTGTGGGTTCTTTGCGACCAATCACTTGCATGCATGGCAAGAGCAAGATCCCGTTGAGATCGTTGCATTGTGCGATACGAATGAAGAGAAAGCCAAGAAGATGGCCACTGAATTCGGTATCGATCGGGTTTACACGGATGCTCGCCAGCTGTTCGACCAGGAGACCCTTGACTTTGTAGACATTGTGACAACGGTCGAATCACATCGAGACCTTGTTGAAGCGGCTTGTCTTTCTTCCGCTCGACTCATCGTGTGTCAAAAGCCATTTGCGCGCTCATTGCAAGACGCTGAGGCGATGGTGGCGTGCGCGGATCGATCCGGCAAAATGCTTGCCGTTCATGAAAACTTTCGATATCAACGTGCTTTTCAAGAGATGCATCAGCGTGTTGCCGCGGGCGAGATTGGGAAGATTAACTTCGCGCAGATAAGCTTCCGGACCCACTACGACGTTTACCGCAATCAGCCCTACCTGGCCTTGGAAGAACGCTTCTTAATCATGGATATCGGGCTCCATTTGTTCGATTTAGTGCGACATTTGGTGGGAGATGTGGTTATGTTGACCTGCACTACGCAGCGCCTCAATCCAAACATTCAAGGGGAAGACGCATTTACATGCTTGCTTCATCACAAGACAGGGGCCACATCCATTGTGGATGCGTCGTACAGTTCCTGGTATTGTCCGGATCCTTTTCCTCAGACCCTGGCGACCCTGGAGGGTACAGAGGGCACCATGGAACTTGTTTCTGGGTACCGGCTGAAGATTCACGCAAACGGAGCATCTCGCGAGTTGGACCTCGAGCCATCGGTGCCTCAATGGGGCGCCAAGCCCTGGCACGCGATTCAGGACAGCGTTTTGCGATTTCAAGAGCACATCGTTAGCGTTCTTATGGGGGAAGGTTTCCCGCAACCCTCAGGAGCCCACAACACAGAAACTCTCAAGCTCGCCCTCAACGCGTACATGAGCGCAGAACAGGATTGGCCATGACGGGACGTATCGAGGCGGATTACCTTATTGAGACACCTCATGATGTCGCTTACGCGGCTGAACTCATGGCCGGTGAGCAATCCTCAGGAACCTTTGTGCCTACGCCCGGCGAGACCCCCGAACTCCGAGCCAGGGCCGCGGCAGTCGTCGAATCCATTCGCCTCTTGGGTGAAACCAGTCGGCCGAGTCTGCCCGGCAAGAATGCGGCAACGACGGGGCGCTTTCAGCAAGCGCTCGTGACGCTATCGTGGTCTCCCGACGTCGTAGGAGTTTCACTGCCCAACGTGATGTCCACCGTAGCCGGCAACCTTTATGAACTCAGTACGTTTACCGGTTTAAGGCTCTTGGATCTGCGGCTACCGGCAAGCTTCGCAGACAAATATTCCGGTCCACGATTCGGTGTTGACGGGACGCGCCAACTCACTGAGGTTTACGGCAGACCCTTGATCGGCACGATAGTCAAGCCAAGTGTTGGCCTTACTCCCGAGGAGACTGCATTTTGGGTCCATCAAGTGGTTGAGGCTGGAATCGATTTTATCAAAGATGATGAACTGCAAGCGGACGGGATGCTATGCCCATTCGAGGAGCGTGTGGAGAGCGTCATGCGTGTGATCCAGGATCACGCGCAAGCGACGGGCAAGAAGGTCATGTTCGCCTTTAATCTTACGGGTGAGATCGATGAGATGAAGAGAAGACACGACTGTGTCGTGCGGCATAGTGGGACCTGCGTGATGGCCAGCCTAAACTCTGTAGGTTTATCCGGAATGATTGAACTCGCCCGGATATCCGAACTACCGATTCATGCGCATCGAAACGGATGGGGATCCTTGTCTCGATATCCGCTTCTGGGGTGGTCGTATGTGGCATGGCAGAAGATTTGGCGTATGGCCGGGGCGGACCATATGCACGTGAATGGGCTTCAAAACAAGTTTTGTGAATCCGATGAAAGCGTGATCCAATCGGCAAGAACGTGTCTTACTCCAATGTACGCGGACAAACCCTATATCGCCATGCCGGTGTTTTCTTCGGGCCAAGCGGCACACCAGATACCAGAAACGTACCGCCGGATGAACTCAGTGGACCTTATCTATGCCGCCGGCGGCGGCATATTTGGGCATCCTGACGGTCCGAGGGCGGGGGTTGACGCATTGAAGCAGGCGTGGGAGGCCGTCATCCATTGAAGCCATGGCTCACGTGGTACGGTGACGATTTTACTGGCTCCGTTGCCGTCCTCGAACTCTTGGCACGTGCCCGTCAAGATGCCGTCCTTTTTGTGGGTATCCCGGAAGAGAGTATGGTTGCTCGGTTTCAGGCATGTGCCGCTATTGGCGTTGCCGGAACTTCCCGGGCCCGGTCGGTCGAATGGATACGCTTAAACCTCCCCCTTGCTGCACACTTTCTAAAATCATTTCAAAGTAAAGTTATCCACTACAAGACCTGCTCGACACTCGACTCATCGCCTACTATCGGCTCAATCGGTGCTGCTGTCGATGTCTTTCAGGAAGTGTTAAAGAGTAGTTGGGTACCCATGGTACATGCTGCTCCAGCCATTGGTCGATATCAAGTTTTCGGAAATCTCTTTGCCGTCTTTGATCAGGAAGTCTATCGGCTTGACCAACACCCAGTAGCGAGTCAGCATCCGGTCACGCCGATGCGCGAGGCCAATGTCGTGACTCACTTGCAACGGCAGACATCCAAACGGATTGGCTTAATCAATATTCTCTCATTGCGTAAAACCGAACATGTGCTGGATGAGCTGCGCAGGATGATTGCCGATGGGTCTGAGCTCGTGGCCATTGATGTGCTTGACGAATGCGACCTGGCTCCTATCGGCAAATGCATCTGGGAAACGACGGAAGATCCAGTGCTCGCGGTAGGGTCGCAGGGCGTCGAATATTGCCTCCTCGCGTACCTTGAGCAACCGTTGACTCAGTTGCCGTCCACTGCATCTGCGCCAGTCATTGGCGTTTCGGGTTCGGCATCCGAGATCACGGAAAGGCAGCTGCGGCATGCCGAACAACATGGCTTTCATCTCGTGCGATTTGATGCAAACAAGGTGCTCACTGGTCGTGGAGACGATGCTGTTGAGGAGGCGCTCCGTGCCGTCCGTCAAACGAACATGGACTGCATCGTCTATACGGCCCTCGGTGCGAAGGATCCGGCGATACAGGAGTTTCATGAGGTTGCGGCGACGCTCGGTGTTTCATTGGCTGAAGCGCGAGAAAAGCTGGGACGCTCGCTCGGTCGCGTGATTCGGGAGCTTCTGCTTGACCATCGCAAGCGTGTGATCGTTTCTGGAGGAGACACCTCGGGCGCCGTGATCAGCGAATTGCAGATCACGGCTCTTACGGTGATCGCCGAAATGGTTCCGACCTCTCCGCTTTGTCGCGGTTACTCTTCAGACCCGCTTGTTGACGGGATCGAAATCTTGCTCAAGGGAGGTCAGATGGGAGGGATCGACTATTTCGTGCAAGCGAGAGGTGGAGCCAAATGAGAGTACTGATCCTGGGGGGAACCGGGCTGATATCAACAGGGATTACGCGTGAACTCCTGCAAAGGGGTCACGAAGTGTGGCATCTGAACCGGGGAACGACCGAATCCGAGGAAACAAGATATGTCACTACGGTGATTGCTGATCGCAATGATCAGGAAAGTCTGGCAACAGCAGCAGGGCAAATGCCCCTATTTGACGTCGTCATCGACATGATCGGATTTACACCAGAACAGGTATCGGCATTAATCGAGTCTTTTGGAAGTCGATGCGGTCAGTTGATCTTTTGCTCGACAGTCGATGTGTATGCGCGTCCGTCATCGGTATATCCGATCACCGAATCCGAACCCAAGCGACCTGCACCGTGGCAGTATGCGCAGGACAAAGTTCGATGTGAAACTATTTTGCAACGTTGGGCAGAAGAGTCTCAAGTGCCGCTGACGATCATACGTCCAGCGCATACATACTCCGACACGGGAAGTCTTGCTCACAGTCTTGGGTTCGGCACGTACTACCTTGACCGCCTGATGCGGAACCTGCCGATCATTGTTCACGGTGATGGCAGTTCATTGTGGTGCTCAGCACACCGCGATGACGTCGCGGTGGCATTTGCCAATGCAGTCGGCAATGAGCAAACCTTTGGCAGGTCGTACCATGTTGCTGCTGAAGAGTGCATCACATGGAACCAAATTCATGAGCGCGTCGCCGAGGGCATTGGAGCGCCACCGCCCCAGTTGGTTCACATCCCGACGGCGATTCTGGCAAGCCTGGATCAGCGAGCGTTCATCACCGCAGTAAACTTATCCTACAACAACTGCTTTGATCAATCGATGGCTAAGTTGGATCTGAACTGGAAATACACGATTCCATTGAAGGAAGGTGCAAGCCGCGTGTTTCAATCGTTGCGTGATCGAAATGCCATTGTCAGTGCGGACGATGTGCCGGAAGACGATCAAATCATTGAAAGGTGGACTCGCAGTATGAAAGAGCTACGACAAGAGGTAACGGAATAGTGAAAGTCGCGTTGATTGGAGCCGGTGGCAAAATGGGTCGGAGAATAACGGCGAACATGCGCCATTTGCCCCAGTACCAGATGGCCTACGTTGAGGTCTCGGAGTCTGCGCGTGCCTCGTTGCAGGAGGAAGGCATCCAGACGATATCTCAGTCCGAGGCGCTTGCGGGGGCAAAGGCTGTCATCCTCGCCGTTCCCGATGCGCGGATTGGCGCCGCGTCCCAAGATATCGTGCCACACATGGAATCCGACAGTGTCCTGATTGGCTTGGACCCCGCGGCAGGGTACGCAGGGGTGTTTCCTTATCGGGAAGACGTCACGTTTTTCGCCGCGCACCCGTGCCACCCGCCGCTCTTCCACGAAGAGTACACCCCCGAAGCCCAGCGCGATTGGTTTGGCGGCATCGCCGCACGACAGAGTGTCGTCTGTGCGCTCATCTCCGGCTCAGAAGAAAACTACCAAATAGGTGAGGCTATTGCCGCGGATATGTATGCGCCGATTTTGCGGATGCACCGAATCAGTATTGAACAGATGGCGATTTTGGAGCCGGGTGTTGTCGAGACGACGTGTGCCACTCTCATCACGACAATGCGGGAAGCGTTAGATCACTGTATTGAAATGGGAGTGCCCGAAGCCGCAGCCTGGGATTTTGTTCTGGGGCACATTCGCGTTGAACTGGCCATCGTCTTCGGCTTCGCAGGTTTCCCATTTTCAGACGGGGCGAAGTTGGCGATCGAAAACGCGAAACAGAAGATCCTGCAGCCGGCCTGGAAGGACAATGTGCTCTCGCTGCCCGCCGTTCAGCAACAGGTGCAGGACATTACCCAGCACAAGTAGCGGACCTATGACAGAGGTCGAGTGACGGCAGATGCCGCGAAGCGTTGTGATTCATTCAGCCGCTTCGGTAGGGAGCGGGAAGGGGATCGTAATGCTGAACGAAGAGCCGACGCCGGCTTGACTCTTGACGGTGATATCTCCGCCCATTTGTCGTGCCAAAGAGCGGCTTATGGCTAAGCCCAGCCCCGTGCCCCCGAAGCGCCTTGAAATGCTCGGGTCTTCTTGCGTAAAGCTTTCGAAAATTGCCTGCTGGCGCTCCGGCTCAATCCCAATGCCGGTGTCATTAACAACGACTTCGATGGTGACATGCGTCTCGTCTGAAGATATTAAATGGAGGGAGACGGTGACCTCGCCTTGGGATGTAAACTTCACCGCGTTATTGACGACATTGGAAACGACCTGGGCCAATCTCAACGAATCACCGAGGACCGTGACGCGGGTAGAAGGTTCAGTCTTGACCTGGAATGAGAGGCCCTTAGCTTGCGCATCAGGGGCAAAGAGCTGAGCGGCTCGCTCGACCACGGCAGAAAGCACGAAGGGCTCGCTCAGCAGCGTCAACTTGCCAGCGTCGATGCGTGAGTAGTCCAAGATATCGCCGAGCACCCGGGCCAAGGCGCGGCCGCTTTGAGCCATGATCTCGACCAGTTCGCGTTGGTCTTCGGGCAGTTCCTCGTGAAGGAGGACATCGGCTGTACCCACGATCCCGTTAAGTGGCGTGCGGATTTCGTGGCTCATATTGGCGAGGAAGAGGGTCTTTTGACGACTGGATTCTTCTGCCGCGTCGCGAGCGATCTTCAGTTGCTCTTCAAGCGTCCGGCTCAGGGTCACGTCTTGAATGGCCATAATCCTTCCGAGAAGACGACCTTTTTGCCGCTCGATCGGCGTAAGCGTACAGCTGAAAATCCTGCCTAACATGCGCGGGAAGATCGCGTCAGATGGTCCGCCACTTTCTTTGAGGCGTTGCCAGAGTTCTTCAGGAAAGAGAGTATACGTGGCTCGGCCAATGACGTTTTGACTGTCTACTCCGAGAATCCGCGCACACTGGGCATTGAGGTCTACGAGATTGTCCTGCGCATCGAAGACCGCAATGGCGTCCGGAATGCGTTCAAGCACGAGGTCTCGAGCGACCGGGACAATGTCCAGCAGACGATAGCGCAATAACCCATAGAGCACCAGCGCGCTTGTTACGGAAAAAAGGAGCGGCGTCGGGTCCACGCGAAGCCAAGGCACAATCTTGAACAAGTACAGTGCATTGCCGATCCACGGCACGATGAGACAAGCGAAGACAATCCGAAACTGATTTGAATACAGGCTATTGCGCTGAAAGGCCGCCTTTGCAATGACCACCGCCGAGGCAAGGAAAAGGCCGTAAGAGTAAAGATAGAATGCATTCAGAAACGGGCCCGGTGTAAATGCCAAAACAAATCCCTGCGGCACCTTCTCCAGCATGGGATTCGGGCGGAGCGCCCCCTGAAGCAAGCCAAAGAACTCAAGCCAAGTTGCCGTGAAAAGAATGAGGTAAGGGATGCTAAGAAGCCACCAGCCTAATCGCGGAATGTGGTGGCGCTGGTTCGTGATTGAAAGGGAAAAGGAGAGACTTGCTGGCGCCAGCAAAAAGACCCCGACATACTTGACATTGGCAAAGGAAATGGCCAAAGGCAGTTCAAGGGCCCCAAGCTCAAGCCCATACCAAAAGGTCCACCAGGTGAGGCAGGCGAAGAGCGGCAGCGCTGCTCGGGTTCCCAGGTTGTGTTCGCTGCGCGCGGCGACGAAACCGACGATGAGGCAGATCGTCATCGAGAGCCATGACGCGGCCACATTCCCGTTAATTTGCCACGTTGCCTCGACCATCGTCCTTAGGCGTACGGTTTACGGGTAGTTACCGCTTGACGGACGCGGCGGAATCCAAAGAGGAAGAGAAACGCTAAGAACACATAGCCGGCGACATTCGGATCAATGAGCGAAATCACCACGGCTGCGAGACACACGATGACCTTGATCCAGTTGTATCCAACCGACTGGGCGATCAGTGTGGGGCCATTGGGTGTCAGGTCCGTCACTTCAGATCGGATTAGCCACGCCACCAAGATCAGGGCAAACGCGGAAAGGGCGACATTGAGTGCAAAAGCCAGAACCGCAACCTGGCTGCCAGGTGCACTCCCGATGAGACTGGTGGTGAACGGGATCAGGATGATGGGCAAGAGTCCGTAAACGAAAGCCCACAGCACGCGATAGGTCACTCTTTCGATACTGCCCAGTAACGAAGAGTTGGTGATCCAAAATCCGGCAAGGACGACGAAGGAGATCACCAAGGACTGGATTTGCGGAATCATCGCGATGAATCCCTGACGGAAGGTCGCATCCGCGTTGGACGTCGCCTCGGGAACCTTCAGATCGAGTACCAAGATGGTCATTGCGATGGCGAAGATCCCGTCGCACAGCGCGCCAAGCCGCTCCTTGGGAAAGCCTTCCACTTCATTGGAACCGTGGGCCATACACTAACTGTACTTAATGTTGATCGACAATAATAGAAGAGAGCCAACCGTATAGGTGGGAGGAGTTTCGTCTGCCATGTCCAGTATTGTGATTCGATCTGTTGTCTTGGCCGGCTGCCTTGCCGGAGCCGCCGCTTGTTTCGTGATGGGCGCCGAGCCGGTTGCCGCCGTGGAGCCGCAAGCGAAGTCCACGTTCAAGGACATCGAGCCGATTCTGAAGCGCAACTGCGTTTCGTGTCACAACGTTTCCGTTCAGCGAGGCAAGTTGCGCCTCGACACCTATGCCGAGACCATGAAGGGCGGCGAATCCGGCAAGGTCATTGTGGCTGGCAAGGCCAACGACAGCCTCCTCATCATGTTTCTGGACGGAAGAAAGAAGCCGCTCATGCCGTTCAAGAAAGCCCCGCTTCCGAAAGCCGACATTGACAAGCTCAGCAAGTGGATCAATGACGGCGCCCTGGAGAGGTAAGCGCTCACTGCCATAATCTGGTGCCATGAGCCACCGTGTTGCGGTCCTGCCGGGGGACGGCATCGGGCCGGAAGTCGTCCGCGAGGCCGTCCGTTGCCTGCAAGCCACGAGCGTTGAAATTGACTTTGTCGAAGCATGGGTCGGTGGGGCGGCCTACGATGCCACGGGGCATCCTCTTCCTGACAAAACTCTCGAACTGTGCCGGAAGTCCGACGCCGTGCTTTTGGGCGCGGTTGGTGGCCCGAAGTGGGATCGAATTGAGCCACCGTCGCTGCGTCCCGAAGTGGGCGCGCTCCTCCCACTGCGATCGGAGCTTGGCCTTTTTGCGAACGTGCGTCCGGCTCGCACTTTCGCCGCACTCCGCGATGCCAGTCCGATCAAAGGCGACGCGGCCATGTGTGACCTCATCGTCGTGCGTGAGTTAACGGGCGGCATCTACTTTGGCCAGCCGCGCGAGAGGCGGGAGAACGGGACGGTGGCCGTGGATACTTGCGTTTACTCGGTCGGGGAGATCGAGCGAATCGCTCGCCTTGCGTTCACGATCGCCCAGGGACGGCAGAAGCGACTGACGAGCGTCGACAAGGCGAACGTTCTGGAAACCAGTCGCCTATGGCGCGAGACGGTCACTCGACTTGCGCCTGAATATCCCGATGTGGACCTGTCGCATATGCTTGTGGACAACTGCGCGATGCAACTCGTCCGCGATCCTCGCCAGTTCGACGTGATCCTGACCGAGAACATGTTCGGTGACATCCTCAGCGACGAAGCCTCGATGATCACCGGCTCGCTCGGACTCCTGCCTTCAGCGTCCCTGAACGCCTCGTCCAGCAGCACGTTCGGGCTCTACGAGCCGATCCATGGGTCTGCGCCTGACATTGCCGGACAGGGCAAAGCCAACCCGATCGCGACCATCCTGAGTGCGGCGATGATGCTCCAATGGAGCCTGGGGGAACCGGAAGCTGCCATGGCGATTGAGCGCGCCGTCGAGTCGACCCTTGCCGCAGGGCTCCGCACAGCCGACATTGCGGAGAGAGGTACCGCCATTTCGACACAAGAGATGGGCGACGCCATTGTCGAACGGGTTCGCAGCGGATCGTGATCGTCGTCGGTGGCGGATTCGCAGGGTGTGAGGCCGCATGGTCCGCCGCGCGGCGCGGCGTAAGGGTGCGACTTTACGAGATGCGCCCCCATCGCATGACTCCAGCGCACAAGACAGGCGATCTCGCGGAACTGGTTTGCTCCAATAGTTTTAAATCTCGTCTGCCGACCACGCCGACCGGCCTGCTCAAGGAAGAAATGGCGGCTCTTGGGTCCATCGTGATTGAAAACGCCATAGAGAGTGCCGTTCCGGGTGGCGAGGCGCTGGCCGTCGATCGCGTCGAATTC
This sequence comes from Fimbriimonadaceae bacterium, assembly GCA_046292875.1. GTDB lineage: Bacteria > Armatimonadota > Fimbriimonadia > Fimbriimonadales > Fimbriimonadaceae > JBKBQD01. The sequence goes on along the minus strand of JBKBQD010000003.1, from coordinate 212,428 downwards.
GCCCAGCGAGTGACGAGGGCGATTGCGGCGGAGCCAAACATCGAAGTCATTCGCGAGCCCTTTACGCCAGATATGGCCGATAGCGCGCTGCGCGCTGGCGAAACAGTCGTGATCGCCACCGGGCCGCTCACAACCGAAGAGCTCAGTCGCTGGTTGGCCGAGAAGACCGGGCTCGAACACCTGCACTTTTTTGACGCCGTCAGCCCAACCGTCGAGGCCGACACGATTGATCGGTCCATTGCGTTTGCGGCATCACGCTACGGAAAGGGGGGCGACGACTACCTGAACTGCCCCATGACCAAGGAGGAGTACGAGGCGTTTGTGCACGCGCTGGTTACCGCTGAGCGCGTGCCGCTGCACGAGTTCGAAGAGAACACTCCGTACTTCGCGGGCTGTATGCCCATTGAAGCCATCGCCGAGAAGGGAGCCGAATCGCTCCGCTTTGGCAACTTCAAACCCGTTGGATTGACCGACCCGCGCACAGGGCGGCGACCCTATGCCGTCGTGCAGCTTCGCCCAGAAAACGCCGATAAGACCCTCTATTCGATGGTTGCCTGCCAGACCCGACTGAAGTGGGGCGAACAAAGGCGCGTGCTACGGATGATTCCGGGCCTGGCCGAAGCCGAATTTGTTCGCCTCGGCGTCATTCACCGCAATACATACGTCAATGCACCGCGCGCGCTTGATGAGTGGCTCCGGGTGAAGGGCGCTGGTCCGCTTTATTTGGCTGGACAGATCACCGGCGTCGAGGGCTACCTGGAGTCGGCGGCCACCGGTGTGGTCGTCGGCATGATCGTTGCGGCGCAGCAACAGGGGCGCCAGCCGTCGTTGCCGCCGCGTGAGTCTGCGCTTGGTTCACTGCTCTCCCATCTTTCGGATCAGACGCCCCGCGACTTCGCGCCGATGAACTCCAACTGGGGGCTCTTTCCTGAACTCTCGTCACCGCTGCGCAACAAGGGCGACCGCCGCGCCGCGCAGCTGGCTCTAGCCCGAGAAAGGTTTGCTGAGTGGCTGGCGGCATGAGCTACCGACTGGTCGGGCGCACTCAGGTCGCTGTTGATGGGAAGATCGCGGTCTTCTTCGGCGGCACCGACTACCACCGCTTGACTTCAGAGCCCAAGATCGTTGAGGCTGTGCGACGTGCTCTCGATGAGCAGCCCTTGGCGATTTCCGGTTCGCGAGCAACGACCGCCAATCATCCGTGGTATGCGGAATTGGAAGCTGCTCTCGCCGCGTTCCTTCATGCACCCGAGGTCGTGTTGTTGGCGAGCGGCTATTTGGCCAATTCGGCCGCGCTGCAGGGGATGCGTGAGCATGTGGACACCGCCTTCATTGAGGAGCGATCCCATCCGAGTCTGTTCGACGCTGCTGCCGCGGCGGGCATGGCATGCGTCGAGTTCCCGCGACACCAGGTCCATGGACTGGAGGCCGCCCTCAAGGATTGTGGGTTAGCTGATCGCTACATCGTGCTGTGTGATGGGGTGGCCCCGGTCACGGGCGAGTGTGCGCCCCTCGACGCCTATGCCCGTCATGGCTCGTTGCTGGTGGACGATTGTCATGGCGCCGGGGTCGTGGGCGCAAAGGGGCAGGGAAGTGTCGACCGGACCACCCACTCTTTCGCCCGAGTCGTGCAAACGGGCACGCTCAGCAAGGCGTTGGGCGGATTCGGCGGCTGGATTGCCACGACAAGCGATCATGCGGCGCGGATTCGCGCCACGCGCACCTATGTTGGGTCGACACCGATTCCCCTTCATGTTGCCAAGGGTGGGACGGAAGCCATTCGGTTTCTCGCAGAGCACCCTGAGCGCCTGGTGCGACTTCTCGATGTTCGAGATCGCGTTGCCACGCACCTCGCCGAGATGGGAGCCCGTGTCGTCAAGGGAGGTGGCGCCGTGATTGCCGTTGAAGCTCCCCCTGGCCTAACGGGAGAGACTGCCCGTGACTTCCTTGCTGATGAAGGGGTGGTTGTCCCCTTTTTGCGGTATCCGGGGGGCCCGCCAGGCGGAGTTCTGCGTATCGCCCTGTCCTCTGTTCATACCGACGACGAACTTGAAATTCTGGTGAAGGCTTTTCGCAAACTGCAGGTACGAGCAGCATCAGAATCGTTGTAATCTCATAGAGCCATGGCGGTTCGCACCACGAGAAATGTAGCCCTCGCCGTCAACGACGTGGCGGCAGCAACGGAGTTTTATGTCGACCAGATGGGGTTTGAGGTCGTCGAAGTCACTCCCGATTGGACGGAGCTTCGCAGCGGTGTTTTGAGATTTTTTCTTTGCCGAGACGATCCGCCCGGCTATGCAACCTTTGAGGTCCAAGCTGCCGATGTGCCTGCAGCCTCCGCAGCGTTGATTGCGGCAGGTTGTCAGCGGTTCCAGCCCGATCGGGGCGGGGAAGTGTTTTTGCAGGACCCCTTTGGCATCCGCTTTTGTGTAAGTCGCGAGTCGCCTATCTCGCCCGATTGACCGATGATGGGTCCGGCGAGCGAAGCTCGCCGGACCCGGGGACTTACCAGCGCGTGGTTACGGTGTAGGTGATCTTCCGTTCTTCGTCTGGCTGGAGGCGAACTTCGTACGACATGGTGTTAGCGTCCAACTTGGTGAACGGCATCGAGGTTTGGGTCACATTCCAATCGCCGTAGCGGCGCTCATAGACATAGACCGTCTCCGGTTCCTTCTTTCGGTTGCGCACGGAGATTTCAAAGGACTCCTCGACCATGGACGGCCCCAACCTGCGGAAGTTTGTCCGCTTGCGTTCGCCGACGATGTCGAACGATCGCCCCACGACCAGCGAGACGCGTTCACCCTGGGGGGTGTGCTGGATGCGGTCTTCGCCCAACATTTGGACCGATCCGGACTGGTCGCGTTGGTACACGACAACCTTGCCCATCGGGAGCGGCACACCCAGTCCATTCTCTTTCGTGTTGTCGAACTCGACACGAACCTGGGGCTTAAGGGGGCCGGTTCCGACCTCGCCTTCGCTAGGGTAGTACACGCCCCACCCAATCATTGAGTCCAGGATGATCCTTTTGGTGAAGCGGACATTGTCGCCTTCAAGAAGGGAGAGCTGCTTTGTCTCGCGATTGCGAATGGTCGAAGGCCGCTGCAGCGTGTAGAGGTGATATTCGAAAAGCGACTCTTCTTGAAATCCCTTTGCCGCCATCTCCATGGCCATCGCGCCGCCAAATCCACCGCCTCCGCGCCCGGTAGGCGCCGGCGCAAGGTTGACGTCTCCCGCAAGGAGCTTTAGAGTGGCATCCTTGTACGTCACGCCTGACTGATTATCCAGCGTGACCCAGCCACGGAAGTCCGAGACATTCGTCGCCACACCGAGCGTCATCACGTAGTCAGCGTTCCAGGTTAGCCCGTTGCTAATGTAACTCAGTTCCACATTCACTGGGCCCGGGGTTTGCGTTTGCACGTCCCAAAGCAGCGTCGGCTTGCTGATCATCCCTTCGGGAATCGAACTCACTTCAACCTCACCGACGGGGTTCAGCAGGATGCGCCCGTCGGCAGTGCGGATCACCATGCCATTGTAGGTCTGCTGCGTTCCGCCAAAGCCAACTCCTGGCTGGAAACCGGAGCCGCCGGTTGTGACGATGGCGGTTGGCGCGCTGAGAAGCACGCCTTCGACGACCTCTTTGCGACCGTTGTCAAAGGTTCGGACGAACTTGATCTGTTGGCCGACCGCCTTGTTGAGGATCGCCTGCACGCTAATGAGATCGTATTGATAGTTCTGCTCGAGGACATCGAACGTCTTGGCTGGATCCAATGATCGAATACCGACCGAGGTGGGCTGAATCATCGCAGCCACGTCTTCCACGGCGATTTCCTGTCGACCGGCTTTCAGTTCGATGCGGCGCACCTCTTTCACGAGGCCAAAACCCTGGTTGTAGACGGTGACTTCAACCGAGGTGGGCTGGCTCGCCAAGATCAAAGCGCCGGCGATGAAGGTGAGACTCATTCAGTTTCTCCTGTTGGGGTGGACTCAACGCCGGTTGGCGAGGTCCGGTTCCTTGGACGCGCGGCTCTCGGAATCCGTTACGATGACATGGATTCGCGAGCGATCGACACGATGCGGTCCACGACCGCTTCTATGCCGAGATTGTCCGTATCGAGCACATGGGCATCCTCTGCGATCGTGAGCGGGCTTTCCGTTCGCGCCGCATCGCGCTCGTCCCGTTGCTGAATCTGCGCATTGAGGTCATGAAAGTCGAGGTCTTGGCCCTTGGCGCGAAGCTCCTCCCATCGTCGGCGCGCACGTACCTCAAGACTTGCCGTGAGGAAGATCTTGACATCCGCATGGGGAGCAATCACCGTCGTGGTGTCCCGTCCTTCCAGCGTGACATTGTCCTGTGCGACCAGGGCCTGTTGGCGCCGGACAAGTTCACGGCGAACCTCAGGATGGGTGCTGATCTGGCTCGCCAACTCGGAGATATGCGGAGCGCGAATCTCCTTGGTGACGTCCTCGGCGTCGAGATACACTCGCGGGGGATCATCTGGGCTGAAAGCAATCGTGGCATCCGCGAGCAGCGCCGCGATGCTTGTAGCGTCGGCCGGGCTGAGGCCACTTCGTTCTGCCAGAAGCGCAGCGCAACGGTACATGGCGCCCGTGTCGAGATATCGCAGGCCGAGCCGGCTGGCAACAGCCTTCGCGACCGTGCTCTTGCCCGCGCCGGCGGGACCGTCAATGGCAATGACCATCTAGGCCCCCGTCACCTGGCGCAAGTGGGATTCAAACTCGGGGTAGCTGGTGGCGATGGCATCGGCGTCATGAATGGCGACCTCGCCGGTCACCGTGAGGGCCGCAATGGCAAAGGCCATCGCGAGCCGATGGTCGCCCAGAGCGTCCACCTCTCCTGCTTCGAATCGTCCGCCGGTGATTCTCATGCCATCGGACGTCTCCTCAGCATCAATCCCGACGTTCCGCAACCCATGGACCACACCCACGATGCGATCGCTCTCTTTGACGCGCAGCTCGCCTGCGCCTTGGATCGTACTGGTTCCCTCCGCGCAAGCAGCCAGCACGGCAAGCACCGGAATCTCGTCGATCAGGCTGGGCACTTCTTCTGGGTCGATCGTGAACGCTCGCAGGGACGCGCCGGGCTGCACGCGAAGATCGGCCACGGGCTCGCCCAAGTGTTCCCGCTTGTTTTCGAGCGCCACGTCGACGCCTGCTCGTCGCAGTACCTCGATGACGCCTGCCCGTGTTGGGTTGACCAGCACGCTCGGCAACCTAAGGGTTTGGTCGCCCGCGATTGCGGCGGCGGCCATCCAAAACGCCGCGCTGGAAATGTCGCCCGGAACATCGAAGGCAAATGCCCGGGGGCGTTGCCCACCCACCACGCTCGCCGTGGTTCCATTGGAGGTGACCGTCAGGCCCATCGCGCGCAGCATCCTTTCGGTGTGGTCACGGCTGAGGATAGGTTCCGTAACACGGGTGACCCCCTCGGCTCGCAGGCCCGCTAGGAGGACGGCGCTTTTGACCTGAGCGCTGGCCACGGGCGATACGTAGTCGATGGCTTGGAGCGGATATGTCCCATGGACCGTCAGCGGCGCCGTATCTCCCTGGATCCGTGCACCCATTTGAGTAAGCGGCGTGCGCACGCGCCCCATCGGGCGTCGGGACAGCGAGGCGTCCCCCACGAGGGTTGCCGTGATCGGGTAACCCGCCAAGAGCCCAGTCAGCAGCCGCATGGTGGTCCCACTGTTACCGCAATCCAGTTCGCGAGTTGGTTGCTGCAATTGATCGGGCGGATGAACGGTCACGTCAAGGGGCCCGTGGTCCTCAAACTGAACGCCAAGCGCTTCGAGACAGGCACGGGTGCTGCGGCAATCAAGCGACTGCAGAGGGCCCCGAATCCGTGACGGACCGTCGGCAATCGCACCAAAGAGGTACGCCCGGTGGCTCAGCGACTTGTCGCCCGGAACGTGCACTTCGCCGCCCACTCGTCTGGGACCGCTGATACGCAAGGTCATCGCAGGTCCGCGTCAGGTGGGGGTACGGCGTTGCTCGCGATCACATTGCGATAGAAGTAGGCCGAATCCTTGGGAACGCGACGCTGGGTCGTGTAATCTACGTAGGTAATGCCAAATCGACGGTTATAACCGAACGCCCATTCAAAGTTGTCCATCACGCTCCAGACATAGTACCCTTCGACTTTGACGCCTTGATCAATGGCATCGCGCATCGCGTTCAGATAGAGATGCAAGTACTTGACACGATCATGATCATGCACCCGATCTCCTTCCAATATATCGTTATATGCGGCCCCATTTTCCGTAACAAGAATCCTCGGTGGATTCCATACGCGCTGCGACATGACCAGCACGTCGGTAAAGGCCTCGGGCATGACTTCCCACCCCATTTCCGTTTTGGGACGCCCCGTGTCGACATGGGCATACCCGGACGGAGAACTCGGATCATGGCGAATCACCGCGCCCGTGTAGAAGTTAAGACCCATGAAGTCGGTGGATTGCGAAACGGACGCGGACTGCTCCGGCGTGAATGCCTTGAGCGGCGCCACTTCCTTCAGGAGTTCGGGGTAATCGCCAAAGTAAACGGGGTCGAGGAACCATCCATTCATGAAGGCATGGAAGCGTTCCGCGGCCGCTTGGTCCTCGGCCGAATCCGTGAGAGGTCTCACGGATGTGTGGTTTGTCGTAATGCCGATCTGTCCATCGGGAACCCATGAGCGAAAGCGGGTGACGGATTCGCCATGGCCCAGAAGGAGCCCATGTCCGACGTCATACGCTAACTTAAAGTCGTTCTTCCCCGGCGCATGGTGTCCAATCCCGTTGCCCAGAAAGGCATAGCACCAAGGCTCGTTGATCGTAATCCAGAGCTTGATGCGGTCGCCAAAAGCGCGATAGCAATGCTCGGCGTAATCTCCAAACCAGTAATGAGCGTCGTCGTGGGCCCAGCCCCCAAGATCTTCCAGGGCTTGCGGATAATCCCAATGAAAGAGCGTTGCCGCCGGAACGATTCCAGCCTCGAGCATCGAATCCAGGAGCCGGTCGTAAAACGCGACTCCCTCGGCATTCGGCTTCCCGCGGCCGGTCGGCTGGATGCGGGGCCAAGCAATGCTGAATCGGTAGCTATGGAAGCCCAGATCCGCCATCAACCGGACGTCGTCGCGGTACCGGTGGTAGTGGTCGCATGCCACGTCACCCGTCGCCCCGTCCTCAACGTTGCCGGGAGTGTGCGCAAAAGTGTCCCAGACACTTGGGCCGCGTCCGCCCTCGTGCACCCCGCCCTCAATCTGATACGAGGCCGCGGCGCCTCCCCATACAAACCCTTCTGGAAACGCCCGACCTGACATCGCCGCTAATTGTGCATGACGAAGCCCCGAATCAGCCGACCTCAGCTCAACCGATGGACCGCCAAACGAGCCAGTTCGCGAAGTTGCGCGGTGTCAACCGACAGCCGATCCAACTCATACATTGCCAGAGCAATTTCTGCAGTGGCGGCTTCTTCGGAGGACTCCACGCCGATCGCTCGCGGGTAAGTCGCCTTTAGCCGATCTCGGTCGCTGCCCTTCGCCTTGCCGGTGACATGGGAGTCTGCGACTTCATTCAGCACGTCATCTCGAATCTGGAACGCGACGCCGATTCGCCGACCGGCGGATGCGATGATTTCCACGTCTTCATCGGATGCGCCCGCGAGCAGGGCGCCGATGACGCACGACGCTGAGATGAGGGCCGCTGTCTTGAGAAGATGGATCGCGGTGACATCCTCAACGGTGACCGGTTTCCCTTCACTCGCGAGGTCGAGCGCCTCCCCGCCGGCTAAACCTCGTGAGCCCGAGGCGATGGCCAGCCGAGCGATGCAACGGGCCTTGGTCAGCGGCGAAGTGCTGATGTTGGCGAGCGTCTGGAAGGCAAGGGCAAAGAGCGCGTCGCCGGCCAGGATTGCGGTCGCCTCGTCGAATGCGCGATGAACGGTCGGTTTTCCACGACGAAGGTCGTCGTTGTCCAAGGCGGGCAGATCGTCATGGATCAGCGAAAAGGCGTGCACCATCTCCAGGGCGCAAGCGGCATCCAGCGCCTGGCTGAGGGTGCCGCCAAAGGCTTCGCAGCAAACGATGCACAGGGCTGGCCTCAATCGCTTGCCATCCGCCAGGCAGGCGTATCGCATGGCTTCGTGCAGGTGCGCGGGGGCGATGGACGGGTCAGGGAGCAGTTCGCCCAATCGCTGATTCACAGGCTCGGAATAGGTCTTAAGGGTGAATTGCACGGAGGTTCGGTGAGTCTACCTATCGAACCTGAAGGTCACTGGTAAACTTCGCCGAATGGCGGATATTCGGCCCTTTCGCGGTACTCGATTCCAACCGAAGGCTGGGCGGCCGGATGCGCTCGTTGCACCGCCGTACGATGTCCTTTCCAACGAAGAGCGCGACGCCTATGCGGCCAAGAGTCCCTACAACGTCGTCCACCTGACGTTGCCCGAGCAACGGCCGGACGACCGCAGCAAGTACGTCAAATACGCCAGAAGCGCCGCCGCGCTCGCCGATTGGAAGCGGGAGGGCGTCCTCGGGGTCGATCCGGCGTCGTACTATCGACTGCGTCAAACGTTCCGCATCCCGGGCACCGAGCAAGACCTCGTCCGAACGGCGCTGATCGGCATGCTCAAGGTGGAACCCTACGAAAAAGGCGTCGTGTTGCCGCACGAGCAGACGTTTCCAAAGCACAAGGAAGATCGTCTCCGGATTCTTGAGGCGACGCGGTCCCACCTGGAATGCATCTATGGCCTTTTTGAGGACGATCAGCGCGACGTGTTTGACCTGATCGACGCCGCGCCTGCGGAAACCGTCGTTGACGTCACTACCGACGATGGCGTGCGTCATGTGCTTGAAGCCATTACCAGCGAGCCGACATGTCGTGAAATCCACGAGGCCCTGGCCGACAAGAAGGTTTGGATTGCCGATGGCCACCACCGCTATGAGACGGCGGTCACCTTCCGCGAACAGCTCGGACCCAGAGACGAACTTGTTCCCGAGGACTTTATGATGATGGCCTTTAGCAGCATGAATGACCCTGGGCTCGTGCTGCTTCCCACGCATCGGATTGTCTCCCACTTGCCGCTGTCGCTCGACGAAGTCGCGGAAAAACTGTCGCCCTACTTCGAGGTCAAGCGCGTCCCTAACGACGTGCTATGGACTCGATTGGCGGGAACGGCGCAGGATGGACGGCGCGCGATCGGGATCGCCTTGCCTGGTGGCGAGGGACTGCTTGCCGAATATGGCGACCCTGAGGCTCTTTCCAAAGCCATCGACGCCGAGGGCAGCACCAACCTTTTGAGTCTTGATGTTTCGATTCTGCATGGCCTGATTTTTGCTCAGTTGCTTGACATCCAGGGAACAGATCGGATTTCCTATACTCGGGACGAGGAAGAGGCGATTCGCGAGGGGAGCGTCGAGGGCCAAGCTGCGTTTCTCATGAATCCGCCAACCGTTGATGACATGCGGCGGGTGGCCCTGGGTGGCGAAAAGATGCCGCAGAAGAGCACGTACTACTATCCCAAGCTCCTGAGTGGGTTGCTGATCTGGTCGCTTGAAGATTTTTGAGTTATGCAGATTCTTTTGCTCGGCACCGGCGCCGCCCACGGGATACCGGCTTTCAGCAGCGAAAGCCGAGTGAGCCGGTACGCCCGCGAGCATGGCGGTAAAGATGTCCGTACCCGAACTGCCGCGCTGATCGATGGCATCCTCAAAATCGATCTGCCGCCCGATACGCTCACGCAGGTTCAGCGCGAGGGCCTGGATGTTCGCGACTGGATCGCGCTGCTGTTTACCCATTCGCACGACGATCACTTCGCGCCGTCGGAACTGCAGTACTGCGTGATTCCGTTCAACGATCGCGATCATCTCGATTTCTCCGTCTATGGCAATGCCAGGATTGTCGATGAACTTTGGACCCGCTATCCGAACTGGCCCTTTGACATTCACCAAACGACAAGTTTTGAGCCTCTCTCCATAGCGGACTACCGCATCGTTCCCTTTAGGGCCAATCACAAGCTGGACGAGGACAGCCACAACTTCGTTATTGAGCGGGAAGGGAAGAAGCTGATCTACGCGACGGATACGGGCGTTATCTTTCCCGAGAGTATGGACTTCCTCGCGGGCGCCAAGGCGGACTGCCTCATCATCGAATGTACCGAAGGCTTCGTCCCGACTCAGTACCACGGACACCTCGACGTCCATGAATGCCGACAGATGGTGGAGGCTCTGCGCAAGAATGGCGCCTTGCAGGATCGGGCGCGCGTGGTCACGGTTCACCATGCGGACCAAGGCGAGGGGACTCACGATGAGCTCACCGCGGCTTTTGCCCCTGATGGCATTGAAGTCGGCTATGACGGAATGGTGATCGACCTAACCGAGTAGGTCTATCAGAATATCGCCCAGTCGTCGGTACCCTTGCAAGGTCACTTCGACTTGGCCGCATCCTTGGAGCACGGCCTCGATGGCATCGTCAGCTGAAGCGGCTGCGATGTTCGCGGGGTCGCCGAGGGTCGCGCGCACCTTGGTCAGCGCCCGGATCGAGTTGGAAGGCACCGAAGCGACCGGTTTGATCGTGGCGCATCGCTGCCGTTCGGCGGCGAGAAGTTCCTCGGGCGATGCCCAGAGTCGGCGTCGTCCGGCGCTGAGGCCCAAAATGCTGTCGGATTCGCGCAAAACTTCGTCACGCTGAGTCGCCACCACGATAGCGACGCCCTCTGTGCGGCGACGGCGCATGAACTTCAGCGTCGGCCTCAAGCAGTACGGCGAGAGGCGGTCCAAGTCACCGTCCATGACTAAGAGGGGCGCTGCGGAAGCCAAGATGGGGACAAGCGGAAGGGAAGCTCGCAGCGATTCCGGCAGGGCTGATGCCCGTGTTGACGTGAACCCATAGAGCCCGAGCGCGACGAGCGCATCGCGGGTTCGGTCGGCCGCTGGCGTTGGACGCAGGGATTTGAGCAGCCCATTCGCCGTGGTACCCGCTTTGATCGGGAGATCGGCAAACGCGATGGCGCCGGCGCGGTGAATGGAACCGGCAGATGGCTTATTCTCTCCCGTCAAGGCGCGAAGGAGAGCCGTCTTGCCCGCCAACGCCGGGCCGGTTACGGCGAGCATTTCGCCGGAACGCACCGCAAACGTGAGAGGTTCGGCCAAGCCGGCGACCACCGCCTCGACGGCTTCGAGCATCACCTTGCTGCTCACAGCGCTTTGGACCTCAAACGACTTCCTTCGAGTAATCCTTCAGAGCAAGCAGGGCCAATGTGTAGCCATACCCGCCAAACCCCGTGATCTGTCCGATACTGATGGGTGCAAGAACAGAATGCCTTCGGAACTCGTCGCGGGCATAGATGTTGCTCAGGTGCACTTCGATTACCGGCAGCCGCACCGAAACGAGCGCGTCGCGCAGGGCAATTGAATAGTGGGTTAGCGCACCCGCGTTGATGATAATGCCGTCTGCCCACCGACGCTGTGACTGGATGGTGTCGATAAGGATGCCTTCATGATTGCTCTGGATAATCCGGACCTCGAACTTGAGCTCCCTCGCTGCTTGCTCAATGTCCGCATCGATTTGTTCGAGGGGGCGCTTGCCGTAGATGTCCGGCTCGCGAAAGCCGGTCATATTCAGGTTCGGGCCGTGCAGCACCAGAATGTTCATCGGTTTATCGGGCACGGTTCACCTCCTGTTCCGCGTCACTTGGCGCGGTATCGCGTTCGCACAGAAAGTCCACGATGCCGTCGACGACAGGGTAACGCCCTTGGCAGACGTCACAAACCAGCGTTTCGGGCTCGTACCGCAACGGGGGACGATGGTCGCAACGTGGGCAAGCCAAGACTGCTGCTAAGACCGGGTCGATCATAGAGTCGCCCCTGTGTATACCTTGAGGGTTGCCGCCGCCGTTTTCTCCCAAGTGAACTGCCGCTCGCGCGCAAGGCCACGGAGCCGCAGATCTTCGCGCTCGCCGGGAGATCGAAGCAGATTTTGAATGGCGCGGCCCCACGCCCCCGCATCGTAGTTCGGCATCATGAGGGCGGCTTCGCCACAAACTTCCGGTAACGCGCCGCCCTGACTCGAGATCACGGGCGTTCCACACCGAAAGGCCTCAAGCGCCGTGATTCCAAAGCCCTCATAGCGGCTCGGAATCAGATAGACATCTGCCGCCGAATACAGGGCGCACAAAACGTCCCATGAAACGTAACCCGTCTCGAACACGCGATGACCGCGATGCTCTTCGCCCCAGCCTTTCTTGCCCGTCACCGCAAGCACATGGGGCAAGTCAACGGGGAGCGCCTCGATGGCATCCAAGGCTAGTTGAACATTCTTGCGTGGCCACCTCGTCCCAACGACCAGCGCGAATGGTTGATCCAAGCCCAGGGTTTCTTGCACGGTGCGACGTGCGACCTCGGAGTCGATGGGTTGGATCCAAGGGTGTGCGGCAAGAGGAGTGACTGCGATTTTGTTCGCTGCTGCGGGTACGTGGCGGCGAATATCCGCACATGACGTGTTGCTGACCGTGATCACCGCTCGCGCACGATGGGCTGAAGTCGGCACGGAATACGCCAGCAATGCCCGGTCTTTGGGCCGGAACCATTCCGGGGCAATGAGGAAGGACACGTCGTGGATGGTGGTAATGCCAAAGGGGCCGGCCAGCGGGCTGAGACTGTACTGCGTATGAATGGCCCGCGCGCGGTGGCGGCGTGCCGCAAGGGGAAATCGGGCCAAACTCCACCAGCGCTCACTTCGAGACGGCAAGTGAATCCACTCGAACCGTGGATGATTGGGAATCGTTAATGGTTTTGGGTCGTTGGAAAAGAGCAGGAAACGGAAATCGTGCGGGATGGCTGCTAGGCCATGAACAAGGCCAAGCCAGTAGGTGGAATCACCGGTACTGTCTCGGGAAATCAGGCGAGCGTCAAGCGCGATGATCGATTCGCTCATAATATGGGTGAGAGATTCAATCGGCCCTCATATTAAGACGGCGGCAACACGGGAACGCGGCGAAAAGTCATGAAAAAACGAAAGACTTCTTTTATCCTTATCGGTATTTTGGTGGTGGCCTTTGGCTCGATCGGCGCCATGAACATCATGGCCTCACAGAGTATGAGCAAGACGGATGACCACGGGCACGAGGCGCCCCAACAGCCCGAGAACCAGCCGGTCACCAGCGAGGCACGAGGCACCGAATCGGCGGAGGATCTTCGCAACGATCTGCTGGCTGCAGAGGAAAAGCGTCAGCGCCCCAAGGCGCCGCTGGCCGACCGTGCGGCGAAGCCGACGGTCCTTCGAGAAAAGGCAGCCATCGACAAGCCCATCGTTAACGACTCTCAGACTGCCGGACAGTGGTGGTCCCAAGAGTCGGAGATGGCCCGTCGGGCCAAGGAAGACCAGTAAGGCTGAGATACGTCAAGCCGTTCACGCAGTGACGGCTCATCTCAACTCCATAGGCGCTTCGAATCGCGTCGAGTCCGGTATCGCCTTTTAGGTCAATGGGGACGACGCGTCCTCTTGACACGAGGAAGGCTGGGAGCCCCAACATCGCGGCGAGATTCAAGTCGTGGAGGGCGATCACGATCGTGGCGCCCGCATCAACGCGCCGATGAGCGGCATCGAGGACCAACTTCCAATGCGCGACGTCCAGGTGGGCCAGCGGCTCATCGAGCAACAGGATCGGCGCTTGCTGGGCAAGGGCGCGCGCGATGACGACCAGGTGCGTTTCTCCCCCGCTGAGTTCGGTGATCGGTCGCTCAGCCAAGTGGCCCGCTCCGATCTCTTCCATCGCTTCGCGAGCGATGCGGACGTCCTCATCCGGGGCGAAGTAGCCGGAAGAAAGGACAGATCGCCCCAGCGCGGCGTAGTCGACGGCTGTAAACGGGAACAGAACGGATTCAGCCTGGGGAGCATAGGCCAGGGTTCGACATCGTTCCTCCCCGCGCATTGAAGTCACCGGCCGTCCCAGGACGTTGGCCTGATCCGCGCTCAGGAGGGTTTCACCGAGGAATGACCGCAACAAAGTCGACTTGCCCCCGCCATTGGGTCCGATCAATAACGTCGCGGTGCCGGGTTCGAGGTCGATCGTGACGTCCTGCAAAATGGGCGCGCTGTAGCCGCATGTTGCGTTGCGCAAAGAAATGGCGGCGCTATTCAACGGCATCGTTCAATACACCGGATGAGTACGCGCGGAACATCGCGGCATAAGCCCCGTTGTTGGACATCAGTTCGCTGTGGCTCCCGCGCTCTACCACCAGGCCTCGGCTGAGAACCAGAATTTGGTCCGCGCGTGATGCGGTCGTCAGACGGTGGGCGATCATCAACGTCGTGCGGGTGCGCATGACGTCGTCGAGAGCGCTTTGCACGGCCTTTTCACTTTCCGCATCCAGATTGCTGGTTGCCTCGTCCAGAAGCAGAATTTGCGGCTGGCACACGAGGGCCCGAGCGATGGCGATGCGCTGCATCTCACCGCCGCTGAGCCGCGCGCCCCTTTCGCCAAGCTTCTCATCGAACTGAAGCGGCATCCGCTCGACGAACGGTAGCGCGTGGGCCATCCGCGACGCTTCGATCACCTCTTCGTCCGTGGCATCAGGCTTGCCCAAACGGATGTTTTCGGCAATGGATTGCGCAAAGAGAAAGGTTTGTTGGGGGACCACGCCGATCATCCTCCGCACAAACTCTATCGATAGGGTGCGTACATCGACGCCATCGATGAGAATCCGCCCCTCTGTGGGGTCGTAAAAGCGAAGCAGCAAATCGGCGATCGTGCTCTTTCCTGCGCCACTCGGACCGACAAGGGCCAGGGATTGGCCCGCTGGCACCGTGAAGCTGACCCCCCGCAGCGCAATCGTCCCGTCGGGGTAAGTGAAGCCCACGTTGTCGAAGGTCACCTCGCCTTTGGGGCTCACGATGACGCCATCGCCCGCATCTGCCGGTCGCTCTTCCGGCGCGTCCAAAACTTCGGAGTAGATACGATCGGCTGCGGCCTGCACCTGATTGTAGGTCGCGTTCACGTAGCCGTAGGTGCGAAATCCGTTGTTGATCAAATCCATCGCCACAATCAATGCCGCGATTTTGGCGACGTCAAGCTGCGCGTCGAAGGCGAGCCAGCCACACACATAGAGCACGGCAGCCAGCGCCGATGCCCCGATCAGTTCAACCATCGGGCGAAGGGTCGCAATGCGGCGTGCGGCATACAAGCGGCTCCCAAGTGCCCGGTCGACGAACGTGCGGTAGGTGCGCTCGACCGCTCGCTCGGCATTGAAGGACTTAATGACCCGCGCACCCTGCAGCGCCTCTTGGGTAAGCGCGCCGACCTCCGCCAGATTCTCTTGAAGCTGGGCCGTTGCCGCTTTCATCTTGCGTCCGTTGCGCTGGATCAGCACAAACACAATGGGCAGAAAGACAATGGATACGAAAGCCAGCTGCCATTGCAGGGTAATGATGATCACGAACGCAGCGATCGCTTTGATGGGCCCGTCGATCGAGTCACGGACAATGTAAATGGCATTCTCAAAGACGTTGACGTCATTCGTCAAGATACTGTGGAGCCGCCCGGTCCGCGTCTTGTTGTAATAGGAAATGGGCAGTCGCTGAAGCTTGGCAAAAATACGCTTTTGAAGATCGGCACTGAGTTCAGCGGCCGCTTTCGTCAAATAATACGTCTGACCGCGAGTAAACCAGTACTTGATGCCAAAGAGCCCCACAACCGCCAAGCTGAGCCATCCCAGTCGCGTCACGGCTTCCCGTCGAAAGGCTTCATCGACATTCTTTTCCACTCCCGTAACTTCGGCAAGCGCCTGGCGCATTTCGGTGACCGGCACGTTGACCTTCTCTGCCAAACGCTCCGCCGTGTCTTGCTCGATGAGCGAGGTCGGGCTGTCCACTTGGGCCAGAAACGCGCTGGGTGAAGCGTTTTGAATCTCGGTCACGGTGAGCTCAACGAGCTTTACGGACGCTGCCGACAGCAGGGCCGTCGCCACAACGCACGCCAGACCCGCCATGATCTCACGGCGACGGCTTTTGAGTTCCGCGGCAAGCCTGGGGTCCAGGCGCTTGATCAGTTTGCGAAAAGGGTTAGCTGCGATACGATCAAGTCCTCAAAGTTACATTTGCACTCTAAAACTCGGCATGACCGGGGGTACGGTGGAAAGCGATCACGTCGCGAATGTTTTTCATGCCCGTGACATACATGAGAAACCGCTCAAGGCCCAGCCCAAACCCGGCGTGTGGCGCTGATCCAAAGCGGCGGAGGTCCAAATACCACCAATAGGCTTCTTCGGGCAGCCCGACCTCTTCAATACGGCGTTGCAATACGTCCAGTCGCTCTTCGCGCTGCGAGCCCCCGATGATCTCGCCAATCCGTGGCGCCAAAACATCCATCGCGCGAACCGTTTTGCCGTCGTCATTCAATCGCATATAGAACGACTTGATTTCGGCGGGGTAGTCCGTCAGGATCACCGGGCGGCCGACCTTGGTCTCGGTCAGCCAGCGCTCATGCTCGCTCTGGAGATCGGCGCCCCAAAAAACCGGAAACTCAAAGGACTCCCCACTTGCTTCCAACTGACGGATCGCCTCAGTGTAGGTCATGTGCTCGAAGCGCGAGTCCACGACATGTCGCAGCGTTTCGAGCAAGGTCGGCTCGATTCGCTGGTTAAAGAAGTCGAGATCGGGGCCGCAGTGGTCCAGGACATGCGAGATGGTTGCGCGCAGAAACTCCTCCGCCAGGGCCATATTGCCTTCCAATGAGCAGAAGGCCATCTCGGGCTCGATCATCCAAAACTCGGCGAGGTGGCGACTGGAGTTGGAGTTTTCGGCGCGGAATGTCGGGCCGAAGGTGTAGACATTGGTCATCCCAAGGGCCAGTGCTTCGGCCTCAAGCTGACCGCTGACCGTCAGGTAGGTCGGCCGTCCGAAGAAGTCGTCCTTCGGTTCGTTCGATTGCAGGACGTACTGCTCGCCTTCGCCCTTCAGCGACGTCGAGACCGAGAACATGGCCCCCGCTCCTTCGCAGTCCGAAGCGGTGATGATCGGCGTGTGGATGTAGTGAAAACCCCGTTCGTGAAAGAACTGGTGGATCGCCCAAGAGGCCTCGGAGCGCACTCGCGTGACTGCTGCAAACGTATTGCCACGCGACCGAAGGTGCGCGATCTCACGGAGGAACTCGAAGCTGGCCCCTTTCTTTTGCAGCGGATACTTGGCAGGGTCGGCAACGCCGAAAACCTCGACTCCCGCTGCCTTGAGCTCCACTGGTTGACCAGGCGCCGGTGACTCGACCATTTCGCCGTCAAAGCGCACCGCCGCGCCTGTCGTGATCAAGCGCAAGGCGTCATCGTCCACGACGCCCGCCTCAATCACCACCTGGAGATCGCGGAAGCACGAGCCATCCGAAAGCTGCACAAAAGTGATGCCTTTGCTATCGCGTCGGGTCTTCACCCATCCGTAGGCGCTGGCGGCTTGCCCTGCCGGCGCAGCGAGCAAGTCGCGAACATAGGTTCGCCGATAGTCCATGAACCAGGCAATTGTACTCAGCGTCGTACGTGCTGAATAAAGGGGACAGGGATAACCGTCAGCTTGCCGTAGCCGCATCCGGGACCGTTTGGGTCTGGAAACCTGCCGACGGATATCACGCGGCCTTCATCGGGATTGAGCGTCACTTCAATCCCCTCGCCATGACTATGCAGATGGTCCGAGTTGCAGCCGGGCTCAACGTTGGCGGCGTGCCCTCCGCGAATGCGAATCAAAGGCACGACGTCCCCGGCTTTCAGGTGTTCGCCCAAGTCGTGTTCAAGGATGACGGCAATGTAGCCTTCGCCGACCGTCGTTTGAGGCTGGAACTGGCATCCGGAACCCTTTGGCCCCTCTTGTCCCATGGGTCCTGTCGGTCCCTGTCCTCGCTCGCCGCCCGGTTGGCCACCGTTTGGATCATCGCCACCCCGTCCGCCGCTCCAAGCCCCTTGCACAGCAAGTTGGACACTGCTTGTTCCTCCCTTGCCGCCCTGGGTTCCCAAGGTGCGGGGAAGCACCGCGCAGCCATCAAACCCTGCGCCGCCATTCGCAACGGAGCGCGAAAACTGGATCACAAACTGAGCTTGGTCCGGATCGCGAAACTCCACGGCGCCTCCGGCCCCACCGGCAAAGGTCTCGAACAAGGATTCGCCACCCATTGCGCCATCCCTCATGACGAACACGGTGTGCTCGCCCTCCATGGCCGGTTCTGACGGAGTGAATCCCTCGGCCCGGCCAGCAACGCCTGGCTTGGCCGCCTGCAGCACCATAGCACCACCTTTTCCACTGGGACCTCCGCGACCCGATTGAACGTTGGTACTGCCCGCGTTCCCGCCGTCGCCTGCTCGAAAGGTCAATCCTTGGAGGCCGATCACCACTGATCCTCTTACCGCTACGGTTCCGCCATCTCCACCGGCTCCGACGATAGCCGTTGCGTTTCCCCCGTCCTCCTGATTCTGAGTGCCGTCCAAGGCGCGAATGGAGTCAGCGGATCGTGGTGGTCCGGCATCGCCTCCGTGGCCCCCATTGCCAGCCGAGGTATTGCCTGCGATGACCATCGTGTCGGCGGCCATCAGCAAGTTGCCGCCCTTGCCGCCATTTGATCCACGTGCCGACAGCGACTTTCCGTTCCGCGTCCCCGCAACGTCCGAAAAGCCATTCCCGCCATTACCCGGCCTGACAAAGAACTTGTTGGCGGCGGTCGGTGGATCGGGGCCTACTTGGATCGCCCGCGCCGGGCCAGGCTTGCCGCCCTTAGACCGGGCCAGCTCATTCGCGGTTTGTTCGCATAGGAAGATGGTCGCTGCATCTCCGCCATTCTCATTCGCGTTGGTCGCGTGGCGTCCATCGGACGTCGTCATCGTCCCGGTGATGCGCACAATCTGGGTTTCGGCAAAGCGGGCGCTCGTGTCGTCCCGTTCCATGACCGCGACATAAAGGTCATGGCGCGACTCGACTTCTCCTGAAACCGTGACGCCGTCCCCGAAGAGGAGCACGTGCTTGTCCTCCGCAAACGCGGCTGGTGCCGGGCCATCTGGGCGGATCGATCCAGCAATGGTCAGCGGCCCGTCGGCAACAAGGTCAACCGATACATTGGCGCGCACCAGGAGGGTCCCGTCAATTCGAATCGGACCGGTGGTTCGCACGATGACATCGCCAACGACCGTGCGGGTCTCTCCTGCTGCAATCGTAAACTCGGCCGCGTCAATGCGGCCGCTGAGTTCATTGCCGGGAGCCGTCCCGCCGCTGCTTGATCCCGCGCAGCTCCAGAGCGCAGGGGGCGAAACGAGAAGAGCACCCAGCAGGCATCTTGAAGGGATGCTTCGTTGCGCGGTCGCCATGCTCCAGTGTAACGCACAAGCAGCCGTTAGGGGACAATGACACAGCGAACCGTGCCTATCTCCGAGACGTACCTCCGAACTACCGTTGAGTTGCTTAGCAACGTCCGTCCCGTCACCGCCAAGAAGATGTTTGGTGGGGCGGGCCTCTACTGCGAAGAAGTGTTCTTTGCCGTGATTGATGACGACCGGCTCTACTTGAAAGTCGATCAGGTCAACTTGCCCGATTTTGAAGCGTTCGACGCCGAGCCGTGGATCATGGACCTGCGAAATCCCAAGCCGGCTCCGTATCGCGAGTTGCCGGCAGAGATCCTCCACGACCCTCAGCAACTAGGCGCATGGATTGATGCGGCCGTCGCAGTCGCTCGGCGAAAAGCAAAATCGAAACGTTAGCGCTCTCGCTCGTTTTCTGCCATTTTTGGGTTGACGATGACGTTGTGTCGCGGGTACCATTTAGCGGTCGCCACGTGCGACTGCTAAATCTGAGTTCAACACAAGGAGGAAAACACAACCTATGGCATCACTCAAGCCCCTCGGCGACAAAGTCGTCGTGAAGCTGATCGAGCAGGAGGAGAAGACCAAGAGCGGCATCTACCTTCCCGACAGCGCCAAGAAAAAGCCCCAGACCGGCGAGGTCATCGCTATCGGAAACGGTCGCGTCCTGGATGACGGGCAGCGAAACACCCTCACCGTGAAGGTCGGCGACAAAGTGCTGTTCAGCAAATACGGCGGCAACGAAGTCAACCTCGACGGCGAGGACTACACGATTCTGGACGAGGATCAGATTTACGCGATTTTGAACTAGACGTCATGGACCGCCCCGACGTGACCGATGTGATCAGGAGTTCCAAAGATTAGGATCTATCGGAGATCACGGACCTGGGCTGTCGATCAGTGACGCAACGAACACAAGAAGACGAACAAGGAGTCAACCATGCCAGCAAAACAACTGCTTTATGATGAGAACGCTCGCCGCGCCCTGGAGCGCGGTGTCAACAAGGTGGCCGACGCCGTTAAGGTGACCCTCGGCCCCAAGGGACGCAATGTCGTCCTCGACAAGAAGTGGGGAAGCCCCACCATCACCAAGGACGGCGTCACCGTCGCCAAGGAGATCGAGCTCGAGGATCCGTATGAGAATATGGGCGCGCAGCTCTGCAAAGAAGTGGCGTCCAAGACGAACGACGTCGCTGGTGACGGCACCACCACGGCGACCGTGCTCGCCCAGGCCATCGTGAATGAGGGCCTGCGCTACGTGGCCGCCGGTGGCAACCCCATCGCGGTGAAGCGGGGCATTGACAAAGCCGTCGAAACCGTCATCGCCGAAATCAAAGCTGAGGCGAAGACGATCAAGGACAAGGAGCAAGTCGAGTTTGTCGCCACCATCGCGGGCAATGACAACGAGATCGGCAAGCAGGTTGCCGAGGCCATGGACAAGGTCGGCAAGGACGGCGTCATCACGGTCGAAGAGAGCAAGGGTCGCGAGACCAGCCTCGAGATCGTGGAAGGTATGCAGTTCGACCGTGGTTACATCTCTCCGTACTTTGTTACGGACCCCGAGCGCATGGAGGCCGTTCTTGAGAACGCCCTGATCCTCATCCACGAGAAGAAGATCAGCAGCGCCCAGGACCTCCTGCCCTTCCTTGAGAAGGTCGCCACGGCTCGACGCCCGCTCGTCATCGTGGCGGAAGACATCGAAGGCGACGCCCTGGCTACCCTCGTACTCAACAAGATCCGAGGCGTGCTCCAGGTCGCGGCGGTCAAGGCTCCCGGCTTTGGCGATCGACGCAAGGCCATGTGCGAGGACATCGCCGTGCTCACCAACGGCAAGTTCATCAGCGAGGACCTCGGCGTCAAGCTGGAGAACGTGACCGTCGACATGCTCGGCTCGGCCAAGAAGATCGTGATCACCAAGGAAGAGACCACGGTGATCGAGGGCGCGGGCAGCAAGGCCGATGTGATGGGCCGCATCGCTCAGATCAAGGCGCAGATCGAGAAGACGGACAGCAACTACGACCGTGAAAAGCTCCAGGAGCGCCTGGCCAAGCTCTCCGGTGGCGTTGCGGTCATCAAAGTTGGCGCTTCGACCGAAACCGAGCTCAAGGAAAAGAAGCACCGGTATGAGGACGCGCTCTCGGCGACTCGTGCGGCCGTCGAAGAGGGCATCGTTCCTGGCGGTGGCGTTACTCTGCTCGCAGCGGCAGCCGCCCTTGGCAAGCTCAGCGCGGACGGCGACGAGCAGACCGGCATCAACATCGTCAAGCGCGCGCTCGAAGAACCGCTGCGCACCATCGCTGAAAACGCCGGTCTCGAAGGCAGCGTCATCGTTGAGAAGGTGAAGAACGCCAAGAAGGGCTTCGGCCTGAACGCGGTGAACGGCGAGATCGTGGACATGGTGAAGGTCGGCATCGTCGATCCAGCCAAGGTCACGCGCTCGACTGTGCAGAACGCGGCGTCGATCGCGGGTCTGGTGCTCACCACCGAGGCCTTGGTTGTCGAGAAGCCCGAGCCCAAGAAGGCGGCGCCCGCCGGCGCCCCCGGTATGGGCGGCATGGGCGATATGGACTACTAAGTCCCGCGCTCCGTACCCATACGTGGCACGGGTCCTTCAAGGGCCTGTGCCACGTTTTCTTTTTCAGCTGGCGAGCCAAGGGATGGCTTTTCGCTTTTGTACGGCCGTCGCCGCAGAAACATCGAGGTCCCCGCGTGCCGGAAACCTGACCGAGCCCTAAGCGTCACGGACATGGATCGTCTTCTCGTGCGTGTACGTGACCGCTCCTTTTGCCGAGCCGCGTGGCTTTCGGACGTATTTCTTGAGCGTGTAATCTACGGGAACGTAGCGCGAATGCTTCAACGTGCTATGCCTCACCGCAACCTCGGCTGCGAAGCGCAGGACCTCGGGCCCGACCCGTTCGGGCTTCTTCTGGGTAGGGATCACGACATGCGCCGAAGTCGCGCCGCGCACATGCAGCCACCAGTCCCAGGGTTTGGCGATATGAAGAGTCAGGTAATCGTTGGCCTCGGCGGTTTCGCCGTAAAGAACGCGCGCGCCGCCCGGGCCAAGCAGTTCTCGAACGCGACGCGCGGCCGGAGGTAAATCGCTTTTCGGGTCGCGCTCGACTTCTGCCTTGGAACGGTGCAGCCAGCGTCGCCGGTCCGCCTCGGCACGCAACGGTACCAGTTCGGCAACGGCCGTCACCGCCTCCACCCGCACCACCAGGGCCTGTACGTCATAAAGGTCATCCGCCAGCCGCTTTTCCTGGTCAGCAAGGCCGGCAAAGGCCGCCTTCGCCTTCTTGGCATTCTCGAAGAGACGCGCAGCGTTCTCGACGGGAGTGGAGTCCGGATCAAGGTCGATGACGATGGTTTCGCCATGGTAATCCATCGTTTCAAGGCGATCGGCGCCGATCGGCAGCGACGGAGCGTGAGCCAAGATCAACTCCGCTTGCTCTTGCCAGTGGCGGGCTGAATCAGCGTGGGCCCTCGCCTTCTTTACTTGGTCCAACGCTCGCCGTCTTGCTTCGGCAACTCGCCCAAGAGCCGTCAAGAGGGATCGCCTGGCTTGGTCCAGTTCCGCGGCGACGACTCGGTCGGCAAAGTGACGCTCCAGGGCGTCGCTCAAGTGGGGCAGGGTGAGCCCTCCAGGCAGAATTAAAGGATAGGCCCCGACCTCTGGCAGCCAGTACCCTGGCTGCGACGCATCGTTGGCCATCGACAATGCCTGGTCCTCAGGCACGCCGAGACCCAGCAGAGTCGGTGGCGGCGCGGCGCCGACCGCGAATTGCGCATTGGGCGGAAAGGCGTAATCCCCGCCAACTCGCAGTGTGCGCTCTCCGCTGACCGGCGTGACGACTGCTTCGATCCGGCCGGATTTTGCGACCAGGACGGCGTTGGCGTGGCGGCCCGTGAGCTCCAAAACTAGGTCATAGCGTCCTGAAGGACCGTTGAACTCGAGTGCCGCGATGCGGTCCAGCCCGAATTGAGACGCCCCAATCAATGCCGCGGCGCGCAGCCGGCTGTTCACGGTTCGCGAGAAGGGCGCCTCCATGGTTTCTCCAAACCGAATCTGGGTGCGATGGAAACGCAAGAACTCGGGACGCAAGTCAACCACCCAGCGCGTGGGTCGACCTCCCGCACGCAGCGTGAGGACCATGCATCGGGGGCCCACCAAGCGCACGTCGCCGAACTCCACCGGTCCCAGGGCGCGGATCTCTGCCAGTATCCTTCGCAGGCATAGGCCGTCAAAGGGGATCTTGCGGGGCGTCATGCGTACTCGATCACAGGCAAACTCGGGAGTCAATAGGCAGGAATGAAGGCCCCGCTGGCTTGGAAGGTCTACGTCGCATTTTGCCTTACCATCGGGCTGGTCATGTTTAGCCTGGTTCCCATCGGGATGTGGCTGATCCAGATCGCGCCCGACCTTGATCCGGAGTGGATGAGCCCCCGCTTCGTCCAGACCATCGCGGGGATGGGCATGGGGATTGGGGCCGTGGCGGCCTTCGTGAACATCAGCATCCTCTTTCTGCCGCGCAATCCGTTGGGGTGGTCAGCCCACCTTTCGAATCTGATTGTGTCGCTCAGCGCCGTGGTCACCATTCCGGTTGCCGCGTGGCTTATCGTCCAATGGAAGACGCCTGCCGTGAAGCGCTACTTCGGTGTTCCGGTCGAGGAACCGCCCCGATTCTTGCAATAATCGCGGCATGCTTGCCGCTCTCGCTGCTGCCCTGGTCTTCAATGCCCCGATCACTCGCGACGGGTACGGGGTCCCTACCGTCAAGGGCACCAGTTGGGCGGAGACGTTTGAATGGGCAGGCTACGCCGTCGCGCAGGACCGACTTTGGCAGATGGAGCTTTCAAGGCGTCTTGCCCGGGGAAAAATGGCTGAGCTCATGGGACCACCGGGGCTGGAGTCCGACCGCGAAGTCGCCCGCCTCGGCCAGACGGACGAGGAACTACAGGCCCAGCTGAACCGGCTCGACGAGAAGTCGAGGACGGCCTATGATGCCTATGCCGCTGGTGTGAATCGTTGGATTCAAGAGGCCAGGCAGAGCGGCAACCTTCCCAAGGGCTATGCCGACAACGGCTTGCTGCCGGAGCCCTGGTCTGCGATCGACTCGGCCGCTATCACCGTGCAGCTGGTCGAGCGATTCGGCATGGGCGGGGCGGGAGAGTTGCGGAACTACGCGGCGCTCAGCTACCTCAAAACCCAGCGGGTCAAAGACCAGGTCCTGGACGTCTTCGACGATTTCCTTTGGCTCAACGACCCTCGCTCGATTCCCACAGTCCTGGCAGAAGACGAGACCATGCCGCCACCGACCGAGGCCATCCCGTCCGGCAATCGTGTCCTCTTGGAGCGTCACTTGGCCGAACTTCCTGAAATCAGTTTGATTGAGTTGATGCCCGCCATTCGCCTGGCGATGCGCGAGCCATCCGCCGAACTGGCCGAGCGCCTTGCCCTGCCCCACCGCATTGGCAGCTATGCGGTGGTCGTCGACGGCAAGCGCAGCGCCACGGGGTATCCGATCTTGCTCTCCGCGCCCCAAATGGGTTTTACCAACCCCTCCATTGCGCATGAGATGGTGATGGAGGGGCCGGATTTTCGGGTCGCCGGGATGAATGTGCCGGGGATTCCAGGAGTGCTGATTGGGGCGACTCCCCGACTGGCCTGGGGCATTACCAGCGGCGTGGCCGATGTCGCCGATATCTTCCTTGCCAAAATGCCTGATCGCAACGGCTACGAGTATGGCGCGGAGCGACGCCCGATCCAAGACACCGTTCGCACGATCGCGGTCAAGGGCGGCGAGCCGGTCATGGTCACGCGGCGCGCGACCCACTACGGACCGGTGCTCCTTGAGACCCGCTCCGGCTGGCTCTTCACGCAGGCATCGTCCTTCCGTGGTCACGAGCTGCAGTCGCTCGCGCCCCGCCTTGACCTTTACCGCGCCACGACACCGGCAGAGATCATGAAGGCGGCTGACGGCGCCTTTGCGACGTTCAACCTCTTTTTTGCCTTTTCGGGCGGGGACATTGGCTATCGCTACGTCGGTCGACTCCCGCTGCGCAGTCCGGACTACGATCCCCGGCTGCCGATGCCTGCGGGTCCGAGATCCGCTTGGCGCGGCTATCTCGATATGGCGAAGATGCCTCGGGTTGTCAATCCTCGCTCAGGGGTCATTGTCAACTGGAATAACAAACCGGTGAGTTGGTGGCCGAACTACGACACGCCAGCCTGGGGCCAAATCTTCCGCAACGAGGTGCTGGCTGAGCAGATCCCTGCCGGTCCGGTCGGTGTCGCCGATGTCGAGATGGCAGCCTGGTGGATCGCTCGCCGCGAACCGACGACTTCATATTTCTTGCCGATGATGAAAGCGGCACTCAATGGAGTCGAACTGAACGATCAAGAAGCACAAGTCGCCAAGTATCTCAACGCATTCGAAGGTTCATTCTTCGAGGGATCCCAGGGAGCTTTGATCTACCAAGAGTGGATGAATCGGCTCCGGGAAACCCTATTCGCGCAGTGGACAGGGAACTTCCTCAATCCTGCAACCTTTCGGACCGTCGCACAGCCCTCCGTAATGCTTGATGCGCTGCAAGGCAAGACGAGGTTCGATTATTTGGCCGGGCGAACGGCAAACGAGGTCCTTTTGGCATCGTATCAATCGGCGGTCAATCGGCTCCTCTCAACCGCAGGCGCTGATCCGAGCCAGTGGAGCTACACCCCGGGGCAGATTCGCATGGCGGGTGTAAACCCTCCGATCCCCTATAGCGATCGGGGAACCTATATTCAGATTGTCGAGCTCTCGAACCCTCCCAGCGGCCGAAGCGTTCTGCCCCCCGGAGTGTCCGCCGAAGGACCCTATAGCCAAGATCAAGTCCCTCTGGCGCGGGCCTGGACCTATAAACGAATGGCGATTTCCGGCAGTGGATAGCGCGATCAGCGAGTCTGGCGCGGCTTCGCGTCGGCCGCCATGGTAAGGACCATCAGTTCGAGCGTCTCGGCGGTCGAGTAGCTGGGTGACATCCCTTTGATCGCCGCATCAGCATCCATTAGGCGGGCATAGAGTCGCGTCAACGTTTCAAACGAGGTCCGGCGGGCCATGCGCTGGGCACGCTGCTGGGCCCAGTCCGGCTCGCTCAGAATCGAGTTTTTCGCAGGGAGCCGCTCCCGAGCGGTAGAACCGCCTTCGATCAGGGACCGCGCTTGCCATACGGACCGCAACTGGCGATTCATGGAAGGGAAGATGCGCGAAAAGGCAATGTTTTCAGGCCGAGGATGGCTCCCAACGATCAACCGCAGCTGTTGTAGCGCCTCGGTCGGGTTGCCGTCCAGAATGGCGCCGACCAGACGATTCACGTTGTACTCGAAGGCAGGCACGACGACTTTGCGAATGTCGCTCGGACTGACGGACTCGCGCTCCCCGGCAAAGAGGGTGATCTTCTCGCACTCGTCGATGGCACGGCTCAGGTCGTTGCCGCAGATTTCAAGCAAGATCGCGATGGAGGCGTCGTCGATTTTCTTCCCGCGATCGGCGAAAGCACCGCGGATCCATCGCTTGCGATCGGCATCCGTCGGCTTCTGGTCAAAGACGACGCCACCGCACTCCTTGACCAGTTTTGCCCAGTCTCGGATGGCCGATGCAAACCGCCGTTGGCGGTCCTCGTCGCCTTGCTCATCGTCTGCGACGAGCACCATCAGCGCTTCCTTCGGAAGTCCGGCAAGCCCCGCCTCATTCTTGGGAGGTGTCACTCGGGCGACATGGCGGACGATCACCAGTCGGCGATCACTGAGAAAGGGCAACGTCAGGCCACGGCCAACCCAATCCGTTAAGGGGGCGCTGTCTGCGTTGAGCGTTTCCATATCGAACGCGTCCCCTGATTCGAGATGATTTGAAATGATGGACTCCAGTGCGGCCCGTCGCAGGAACTCCTCCTCGGCGGCAAGAAGCAGCAGTGGTTTGTCCGTCAGCTTCCTGAGATCGAGCTTCATGCCCTACCAGGTGGCGGTGGTCTTTGGCATGAGATATTCGGTGAGCTGATCGAAGTGATACACGTCGTGGCCGACAATCAGATTGGCTTGATCGTAGGTGGACATGAAGCCTCGCTCGCTGTGCTCGATGCCTTTCTGCCAGTCCTCTGGCGTCAGGCTCTTGAGGAATCGAACGGTTTCGTGGCGACCTCGTTCGTACTCGTTGAGGCAGTCCTCAATGTTCTTGGAAGCGTAGTTCTGCTCGCGGGCCAGAATCCATTCGTCGATTCCCTCAATCTTCGCGCGTCCGTTTTCGACGCCAGCGCGGAGGCGTTCGAGATCAATGCTCTCCCAGTCCGCCATATGGGCGAGGACCTCGCGGAAGGTGAACCGGTCCTCGTCCAACCGCTCATCGTAGCGCGAGGGCGGAACCAACTGAACCAGCCGTCGCAGAATGTCGGGGCCTTTCTCCAAGGCCGGAAAAAGATACGGGTTCATGCCAGGGATGTTACCGCCGCATCATCCATGGAGTGACGAATAACGCCCGCATCCCCCTCGCGGGCATAATTGACATTGGGTGAATCAAGGTCTCTATCCCAGTCTGAGGTCGCGCCCTGTGACCACGGCCATCATTCTCCTTTTTGGCGTCGGGTTCGCGATCACCGCAGTTGCTCCGAGTCTGCTGCCTTGGTTTGCGGTTTCTCGATCGTGGCCAGCAGAGTCGCCACTCAGTGTTTTTGTCTATGCCTACACTTCTGAGCCGTCTCCGCGCAGCTTCATTTACCTGCTTTTGGCCGGATGGTGGATGTATTGGATCGGGGGAGAAGTCGAGAGTCGGCTGGGCACGCGACGTTTCGCTTTGACGTGGGCAATTGCGTCGATCGCGATGGCCATCATGATTTGGGCCGGAATCCAACTGACCGGCGCGAATGTCATCGTTTTGGGTCCGTGGATTGCGATCGCTGCCATCACGATGATGTGGTGCGCGCGTAACCCCGACACCACGCTGCGCTTCATGTTTGTTTTGCCGATCCCCGGCAAGTGGCTCGCCGTGATTACGCTGGTCTTGATCGCGCTGGGCTATCGCGAGGGCGCGATCTTTGGACTGCTCTTCCTGGCCGGATGCTGGTTCTGGGCCCATGGGCGCATCCCGTTCCTGCCCTTTGAAGCAACCAAGCCGCTGGAACCGGAAACCGTCGTTCGAGGGGGCATCAAGTATGACGATGTTTACTATGAAGAGGTGGCCGAGCGGGAGCGCCGACGCCGCGAAAATGAGCGGTTGCGGAAACTCTTTGAAGGGGAATCTTCCGATGAATCGTGATTTCAGCGCGACGCAGTCCCCATCCAGGCGTCTATCTTCATTGATCCCATGTCGATGCTGACCCTCGTTGCCGCCCTTGCCCTCGCGCCCGCCATCTCTGAGGCGCCGCTGGTCCCGGCCGGCGCTTCGAAAGAGTTTCATGAAGCATTCCGTCAAACGGCCCAGCGCGTCGAGAAAGGGGACTTTGCTGGCGCTGAGCGCGCCGCCACGCTTCTTCCAAAGCGGGTAGTGCGCATCCAGTGGAAAGATCAGGCGGTTCCGGCGGACCGGCGGGACGCATACCTCGAAGCTCGACAAGCCGCTTTCGACGCGTGGATGCGCTTCATTCGACCGCTTGAGTTCGTCATCGTCAGCGACAAACCGGACCTGCTCTTTGATTTCGCTGAGTCCATCGACGCCCCAGAGCAGGGCGAGTTGCCGCGGGGCGCGGTTCACTTCTTCTCCCTCAGCAGTCACGAGCCACGCTTGGAGACAGTGATCGCGCTCCAGCGTGCCGATCCTCTGGAAGCCACCACGTCCGAGGCCGTGTTCAATGAGGTGGCCTATTCCGTTGGAGCTTATTTTGGGATCGCGCGTGCGCCGAAGTTTGGCACCGCGATGGGCCGCTCCGATCAGCCAACTCGCAGCCGAGTCGAAATCGGTCAGGTCGAGATCGCCTTGGCCCATCGGATCTTCGATACCACCGAAAAGCTGCGAAAGATCATCGAAGCAAAGGAGACGATGCACTTCGGGACACCCAACCTGTGGGTCGAATCGGCCCGCGTGGACCTTGGCGAGTTTGGACAGGGAGACGAAGCGGGATTCCAGCTTCAGATCGGCAACAACGGCGACGGAGACCTGGAGATCTTGTCCATGTCCGACTGTGTGTGTTTGGCCGTGCGGGGACCGGGCGCCCTTCGTCCAGGTGAAATCGGCCTGGTCCGTGCTGGTCTCGATACCGTCAACTTCACCGGTGAACTCGTCAAAAAGGCCGTTCTCTATACCAACGATCCAGAGAACCCCGTGCGCGAGGTCCAAGTGACGCTCAACGTCGAGCGGACGGTTGAGTTTTCGCCCCGCACTACGGTTCTGATCATGGATGAAGAGGGAGCAAGCGCGACGTTCTATATGGTGGTGAGCCCACGAGCCGACGTCATGGCCATTGACGCCAACCTCCGCGGGGTCAAGGGCACGGTCACCCTCGAAGATTGGACGGGAACCGGTGCTGAAAGCGGGGTGGGAGCCCCGTCGGCCGCCCAAAAGGGCTATCGGCTCAAGGTCGCGATCCCGCCACAAGACCTGTATGGACGCCGTCAAGCCATGCTGGTCATTGATACCGGCCATGAGCGGTTTCGCTCGGTGATGCACGGCTTCGGGGTGCAGAAGGGAATTGTCTCGCTGCCGGAGCGCGCTTACTTTGGGCGTGTTGGAGCAGCGCCGCAGAGCATTTCGGTCACGATCTCGCGACCAGGCAAGAAGTTTCGAGTCTTGGAAGCCTCGACGAACTCAAACCTGTTCTCGGCAAGCATTGGCCGTGCGGCAGAGAATGGCGATGTCATCGTCACCGTCGCTTACAAAGGAGGGGCTCCTGCCGGCACCGCCAACGCGCAGCTCACGGTCAAGACCGACGATCCCAACCAGCCGACGCTGATCATTCCGATCGAGGCGATCACGGGGTGAAAACCGGCCTGGCGGCGGCGGCCGCCTTGCTCGGGTGGGGCTGGGCCGTTCAGGCAACGGCACCGGAGCGAACGTATGTGTATCTGGTCGGCGACACTCAGGGCTACCTGACCCCCTGCGGGTGTGCCAAGCCCATGTCGGGGGGCATCCTACGGCGCGCGACGGCGATCGATCGCTTATCGGGCTCAACGCCGCACGTCGTCCTCGATTTGGGGGGCCTGGTCGGCGGGATCGAACGGCAAGATGAACTGAAGGCCGAAGCCCTGGCTGAAGCATTGAACGAACTTGAACTCGGTGCCCTGAATCTCACGCCGAATGAAGCGGCTCTCGGGTCGTCGATGGTCGGCAACCTCGCTCGACTGACCGGAGGCCGCATGGTCTCCTCGACGATCTCGCCGCTCCCAGCCGGTGTGGCAAGCGATCGCGAAGTCGGCGCGATGCGCATCGGCGGAACGGTCGAGAATCCGACTGAGCTGGCCTTTGCGCTGGGGGCCTCGCCTCTTTCCCATCAGTCGGCGTCCGAGGAGTTGGTTGAGCGAGCCAAGCGGGGGGGCCAGGCCGCCGTGCTCCTGTTCTACGGATCAAGGCGCGTAGCCCGCGAGATTGCCGCACAGACGCCCGGTCTGGCCATGGTCGTCTATCGAGCGGGGGACGGGCTTCCCGGCGTGGCCGAGCGCGTGGGAGAAACGCTGGTGATTGGTGTGGCAGCGAAAGGAAAGGAGGTCGTTCGGGTCACTCTGGAGAACGGAAGATTTCATTCGGAGCGCGTCTTCGCCCTCACCCCAGACTTCGACGACGACGTCCGCGCCAAGGACATCTTCCGCCGCTATCTGACCCGCGTCGATGGCGAAAACCTGCTCGATCGTATGCCCCGCATGGAAACTCCGGCCTTCGCAGGGAACGGGGCCTGCGTCAGCTGTCACCAGGACGCCGCCAAAGTTTGGGGAGGCTCGGCGCACGCAACCGCCTTGGCCACGCTGGAAAAATACGATCAGTCACGCGATCCGGACTGCGTCGGCTGTCACGTCGCCGGATTGGAGTCCAAGGTGGGATTTATGTCTCGGGCAAAGACCCCGGAGTTGGCGGATGTGGGGTGCGAAGCCTGCCATGGCCCCGGCGCTGACCACGCGGCAAGACCCTATGAGATAAAGATGCCCAAACTTGGCCCGGAATCGTGTGTCAAATGTCACAACGTCGACCACAGTCCAGGCTTCAGTTTTCCCCAGTATTGGGCGAAAATTGAACACAAGTAGTGGATAACTTGGGGACTGAAGAATTTTACAATGTTTTGATAGCCAATGAATTTCGGCGTATATGTCAGAAATTATGAGAATTGGAACTTTAAATGCCCAAGAGTCCCAGTTGTTAGGGCTTGACGAGGCATGTTGCGATTCTTAAAAATGCAGTCGGTTGTGGCTCAGGCCGCAAACCGTCTCCAATGAGCGACTCTGTCGGAACGAATCGTTCGGCTCTTCGAGACCCCGGTCTCCCTGCCCCTTCGCGCGGCGAAGAAGGCAGTGCTGGATCCGATCTGACGGTGGGGCGTCCGCGCCTTTCCGAGGTGCTTCGTCCCCCTGCCCGACCGAGATTTGCCACTTTGGCGACGCTTCCTTCCAACACGCAATCGGTCGAGGCCGCCATGCAGTTCTCGACCGGCGCGTTGGATTTCGTGGCGCTTGTCGGGCCAAGTGGGTGTGGCAAGTCACACCTTCTGGGTGCGGCAGCGGAGCGTTTGTCCGGCAACGGACGAGACGGCAGCATTCGCGTGGTTTCGGCCGCCGAATGGGTGCAGGATCCGCGGCGCCGCGATACAGTCGAGCCGCTGCTGCTCGACAACGTCCAGGACGTCTTGGCGCTTGGGCGGCAGCGGCAGGCGCTCTCCCTCGCCCTCGAACGTCGGGTCCGGTTTGGCCGACCGACGATGTTGAGCTTCACCTACCCGAAGCTCACGCGGCAGGTGCGCACGTTCCTTCCGTCGCCAGAAGTCTGGGCGGTGATCCCCATCACGCTGCCTCAGCCGGCCGAGCGGGAAGACCTCGTGCGACACCTTTGCCGACTGGAGGGCATGACCCTCGCCCCCGGTTTGGTCTGGCAGATCGCGCATGCGATGCACGGAAACGGTCAAACGATCTGTGGCACGCTCAAGCGACTCAAGCTTAACAAGTCCGAATGGTGCGACTCGTCCAGTCAGTTGCTGGCCATGGGCATTCTCAGCCCATTCTTTGCCGACAACGGCGGTTGGGACTTGCGCCAAACGGTCGCCGAAGTTGCCGATGCCATCTTGCCTGCACTGGACCGGGAGCGACGGGTCGACTTGGCGATCTACGTGCTGCTCGGCGTGTGCTCGCTGCCGGAGGTCGAGGTCGCAGCGTACTTCGGCATCACACCGAGGACGGCTTACCAGCGCTACCGCAAGGTGTTGCGCGGGCTGCCTTACGACGCCGATTTGAAGACGTGCGTCGATCGGCTCATTCAGGGTGCGGTGCAGCGGCTCTGCGGCTCGCGAAAGTTCACCGCTTGAACATGGCCTTCATGACGAAAAGCATGTTGGCTGGACGCTCCGCCAGCCGCCGCGTGAAGTAGGGATACCAGCCGTCGCCGTAGGGGATGTAGACTCTGACGCCGTAGCCTTCATTTCGCAGGGCGTCCTGAAGGTCGCGGCGAATGCCGTAGAGCATTTGAAACTCAAATCGGTCCGGCCCGACGCCTAACTCCTTGGCGGCTGACTTCACCGATTCAATCATCGACGTGTCGTGGGTGGCAAAAGCAGGGAAGTTGGCTTCGGCCAGCATCCGTCGCGCCATCACCTTGTACGCTTGGTCGACGTCGGCTTTCGCCGGATACGCCACCGACTCTGGTTCAAGGTAAGCCCCTTTCACTAGTCGGGTGCGCGCGCCAAGCCGAATCAGCCGGTCCAGGTCATCCGGCGTGCGGCGCAACATTGTCTGGAGCACGGTGCCCGTGTTCGGAAGGTCGGGCAGCACGCGTTCGATCATATCCAGCGTTCGGTCAGTGTAGGCGGAGGATTCCATATCCACCCGGACGAAATTGCCCAAGTCCTTCGCGACAGCGAGCACCTCGCGGAAGTTTGCTTCACAGAACGCCTCACCCTGGTCCAGACCACACTGGGTCAGCTTGATTGAGATGTTCATCGGCTCGCGCGGTCCGACCTGCCGAACGTTGGCAGCGGCGATGCCCTCCAGCATCTTGATATAGGCCGCTTTGGCAGCCAGCGCCTCTTCTTCGTTGAGCGTGTTTTCGCCGAGATAGTCCAAGGAGGTGGAAAAGCCCTGATCAACGAGGGCCAATCCGTGCTGCAGCGCTTGCTCAAAGGTCACCCCCGCCACGAAGCGGTTAACCATCGGACGAAAAATCGGGGACTTCTCGACAAGTGCTTTCACGGGCGGAAATCCCGCGGTCGAGAGAATGATCTTGCGACTGAGCACCGGCGGCGCCTAGTGTACTCCGGCCATCAGCGCCCGTTCTGTATGCCGGTAGCCTTCCAGCACGTCATGAAGCTCGGCTAGACTCGAAACCCGCGACAGTCGGCTGCGTGCTTCCGATGCGCCCGGGAAACCTTTGAGGTAAAGCGGAAGGACTGAGCGTAGCGACGACAAGGCGCGCAGTTCGTTCCCAGCGCCGGCTTCAGCAAAGTCCCGGACGGTGGACTCGGCGTGATCCAAGGCGGTGTCAATCCTCTCATCGATGGTGGGTGGTTCCGCAGGCTCGCGACCCGCAACCGAGCGGACAATATCGCGCAATGCCCACGGATTTGCGATAGCTGCACGACCGACCATCACTCCGTCACATCCGGTTTCGTCGAGCATGCGCCATGCATCCTCCGGCGTCTTGACGTCGCCATTGCCAACCAAGGGGATGCGAATGGCTTCGCGGATGTCCGCAATCAGTCGCCAGTTGGCATGTCCCTCGAAACCCTGTTTGGCAAATCGTGCGTGCAACGTCAGCATCTGAGCTCCAACAGCCTCAAACCGACGTGCCAAATCGGGTGCCGCAAAGAGGCTGTAATCCCATCCTGCCCGGACTTTAACGGTCACCGGAACCTGAACGGCCTGGACGACGGCGCTGACAATGCGCTCGGCAAGATCGGGGTCCTTGAGCAATGCTGCGCCTGCGCCCGTGCGACAGACCTTTGGCACCCAGCAACCCATGTTGATATCGACGATGGCCGCGCCGCTCGCCTCTGCTGACCTCGCCGCTTCGGCCATCGTTTCGGGGTCACCACCAAAAATTTGGACGGCTAACGGCTCCTCTTCAGGGCGAACCCTCATTTTTCGCAGAGCGCGTTCGGGGTTGTAGTGGTGCGCCATGGCGCTTACGAACTCCGTAAACATGAGCCCCGGGTGGGCCAAGCGCTTGGTGAGCAGGCGAAAGGGAAGGTTGGTGACGTCTTCCATCGGCGCAAGCACCACCGGGGGATCGACTCGCACGGAGCCTACCTGGAACCCGATCGCCGCCCGGCGCTGTGTCGTCACAAGGTGAATTGTGACCTACCCGGCCAAGCGGCGATCCCCATCACCATGTGCCTCCCTTTCGATGGCGGTATCGCAGGGAGGCACACTGGCCATTTAGGGAGGGCTGAGCGGCTCGCCCACCAGCCGCATGTCATCGATGTAGACGCCATCGTATCGAACGGAGCCGTCGGATACAAAACGGAATCGAACATGGATCGATCCCGAACCGGTGACATCTCCCACAAAGTGGGTCCATGGGAAGAAGCCGGTCATGGCGTCCAGGGTCCGGAATTGAGTGCCGCCATCCGTCGATATCTGCATGTAGCAGAAATCATAGTAAGTCTCGATCGACCCCATGGCATGCCAACTGAGGACAGCCGGAGCGAGGCCGTCGCGGTTCAGCGATCTTGAGGTCGTGATGGAGGCGTCCCGGTTGTTCGTGTAGTCGCCGCTGGGACTGTCTGTCCAAGATCGTGTCGGGCTCACGTGCTGGGTGGTCACGCGATTCCAAGGAGATTGGTTGTTGAACCGCTTGACTTCCATGTCGTCGAAATAGCGGATCTCGGCGGGGCTATAGCGAAAGTTGTCCAAGTAGACGCCATCCATTTCGACAAACCCGTCTGTGACCAGTCGGAACCTCGCACGAACCTGTTGTCCGGCTTCGGAGGGGATGAATGCGGCATAGGACTGCCACGGTTTGATGCCCGTGTAGGAGGCCGCCATGTTCCATGTCGCGCCATTGTCCAAGCTGTACTCAAGATAAAGAAAGTCCCAACCGGGTTCGAGTTCGATGCGCGCATCAAATGAGAACATCATCGGGCCCGTGGCCAGGAAGAAATTTCTCTGCGCAATTTGCGTGTCCGAGCCTGGGGCATAGTTCCCCTTTGGCGAGTCCGTCCAACTGCGGGCGGAGAATCTCGCGTCTGCAGTGGTAACGCCCCATTTGCCCGTCTTGGTCCATCGTGCCGAAGCCTCGACATCGTCGAACCAAGGCGCGCTCAGGGTCTGTGCAGGTGCGGCAAACACGATCGGTGACGGATTCGAAACGTTGTCGAAGGCACGAGCGGCAACGTAAACCGTGCGGTTTGGAATTAGTCCAGTGATCACAAATGGTGCGACGGTGTTGTATTCGCCGGGCGTGGGCGGCGTGCTGATCCGCCGCGCCCCGAGGAAGTTCTCAGTCGTGATTGGGTCGTAAGAGTAGCGAACTTCGTACCTTGCTGCCGCGCCCTTGGTACCGTCGTCGCCACTGCGGCGGAGTTCCATGGCCAGACTGCCACTGTTGCGGGCGGTGACTCTGAGTTGTGTGGGGGCACTCGGTGGCTTGGTGTCGTTTTCCAACGCATTGGCAGCGTTGATGCGCCGGCCCTCCGTGGTGACGCCGTAAAGGGCGGGGATGACTTCGCTGCCGTTGGCCATCCGGCTCTTCATTTGGTCGTAGGTCAGCCCGCTAAAGCGAGAGTTGATGAGCGCCATGACACCGGCTGCGTGCGGCGAGGCCATGGACGTGCCGCTTAGCCATTGGTAGGCGTCGCCCGGGACCGTGCTCAGAATGTCTTCACCGGGAGCTGCAACGTCAACGAACTCGCCGTAGTTTGAAAATGCGGATCGCAAGTCTTGTCGGTTCGTTGACGCGACCGAAATCAGGTTCGTGACCAAACGATTGTAGCCAGCGGGAAACATCGGCGTGTCGTCCACGTTCATGCCGTCATTGCCCGCTGCACATACCAAGAAGACCCCGTCGGCTTCGCACCGCTTGATGGCTTCGAGCATGAGGTAGCTGAATCCGCCCCCACCCCAGCTGTTGTTGATCACGCGGGCGCCATTTACCCGCGCAAAGTCCATCGAGCGGATCGCATCAGAGAGCGAGCCGAAACCACCGTCACTGAGGAACTTGATCGGCATGATCTTGATCAGCGGAGCAACGCCAATGACCCCCAGACTGTTGTTTCCTGTCGCGGCAATCGTCCCGGCGACGTGCGTCCCGTGGCCGTTATCGTCCATCGGGTTGTCATCGTTGTTGTAAAAATCCATCCCAATCACCGTGCCATTGCTGCGGCGCAGGATGTTCGCCTCCAGGTCCTTATGGGTGTGATCGACGCCCGTATCGATGACGGCCACGCGAAAATTCGTTCGACCCATGCTGATGACCCAAGCCTCTGGGGCGTCGATGTCAGCGTCGGGAGTTCCTCCCTGCTGACCCGTATTGTGCAGTCCCCAAAGATCGCCGAAACGGGTGTCATTCGGCAGTGACTGCGTGGTGCGGTAGACATAGTCGGGTTCTGCAATGCGGACTGACGAATCGCTGTTGAGAGCTTGGATGACCCGCTCAACCGTCATTCCCCGCGCAAGAGCGTCGCGGGTGAGGTTGAGGCGG
This sequence comes from Fimbriimonadaceae bacterium, assembly GCA_046292875.1. GTDB lineage: Bacteria > Armatimonadota > Fimbriimonadia > Fimbriimonadales > Fimbriimonadaceae > JBKBQD01. Next base: position 175,312 of record JBKBQD010000003.1, on the reverse strand, counting down.
CTGAAGTAAGGACTCTGACAGGATTCATCAATCGCGAGTCCAAACCTGTCGGGCTGGAAGCTCGCTGCGGCAAACGCCGAATGAAAGGCCACGAGGACCCGGTCTCGCCGGTAATCCGCTTTGAAATGGCGTGGGTGAAGCTTTTCGGGCGTGCCGAGGGCTTGCTCCGGCAAGCCGTTCAGCTGGGCCACCGGATCGTCAGGGGCAGCAGCCCACCAAACGGCCAATGAGAAAGCGACGAACCCAGTGGCAAGGCTCCAAGTCGAGGTGAATGCGCGAGTGTTCTTTGACATGAGTTGCAGACTCCATCCCGCATTGTAGAGAACAAACGACCCATTGGTGCAAGAGCGGGGCGCGAATTGGCGATGTTTAACATCAAGGAAGAGTTGCCGATCATGTTGCAGCATCCGGTCAACGGTCGAAACGACCGTTTTCGGGTGGACTTAGCCGTGGATTCCAAAGGATCCGCATATGTCTTAGGAAGCCCCGTCTGGAACGTCAGTGGGGCTTCGCGAGCGAGATCTTGGGGGCCCAATGAGGACCTATGCGGCAGCTCGAATGAGGTGAGAGGACATATACGAAACCACTTGGCCTCCCTGGATCCACGGCGCGAGCAAGACCGCAAGAGTCTCTTCCAGCCTCGCTTCGAAGAGATGACCCGCGGCCGAAATATCGGATCCGATGGGAAGCGCAAAGTAGGATTCGTAGACTTGGCGAACCCCGCCGGGGTACGTGACCGGTAGCGAGATCGTATGGCTTACCGGGTTCTGGAACCCAGACCTGGTCACCAAATCGGCGAGTTTGTCGGATGCGCCAAAGGAAAAGGGCTTCTCAATTCTTTCCGCAAGGTCCGGTCTGCCTGCCCTGGCCAGAGCCTGCTGCAACGCGAAGTAAACCGGGTTCTCGACAATCGGTGCCCACACCGCGGCGGCAAACCGGCCGCCGGTTCTCAGGACGCGGCGCGCTTCGGCAACGGCCACTTGTTGGTTCTCGAAGAATTGAATCCCTTGCTGGCAGACGACCACGTCAAACTCCCCTTCATCGAAGGGCAGGTCCTCGGCCGGGGAAACAACCCAGCGGATCTGGTGCGCGGCCGGATCAGACGAGGTCATTCCCAGATCAATCATTTGAGCGGCAAGATCCGTGGCAACGATTTGGGCCGCTGGAATGCGCGCCGCTGCCCGAAAGGCAACGGTGCCCGGACCAGCCGCCAGGTCTAGCATGCAGTCATGTTCCGTGAGTCCAGCGTAGCTCAGCGTTACGTCGGCCCAGGGGCGAAAGAAGGTGGGAACAAGGATCCGTTGGTAGGTTTCGGCGACCGTGTTGGAATCGAAACTAAAGGATGATGTGTTGGCTGACTCAGCAGTAGGTGATGTCACAAGGGACTTATACGTGCGACAAAGTGATCCGTTGGGGCGGAAGGCCCAAAGGCACGCCAATAAACCACCCTTAGCAATGGAAGCCGTGTGTGGTGCAAGTGCCGTCAGACGACGCTGCTGAAAGGCTCATGGAACGGATGACCCGGCATAATCCCGGCCGTGGCAAGTTACCAGCGGCTGCTTCGGCCCCTGCTGTTCCGATTGGATCCTGAACGAGCGCACCACCTGGCGCTGTGGTTCATCCAGCGAGGATGGGTGCGCTGTGCTGCCCTGTCTGACTCGAGACTGGAGCAAGCGGTCTTTGGCGTGAAGTTCAACAACCCGGTTGGCTTGGGCGCTGGTTTTGACAAGAACGCGGTGGCGGTGGACCGGTGGGCAGGATTAGGCTTTGGGTTTGCAGAGGTGGGCACGCTGACGCACCAGCCTCAACCTGGGAATCCAAAACCGCGACTCTTTCGCCTCTCACGGGACCAGGCCCTGATCAACCGCATGGGCTTCAACAATGACGGTGCGGAGGCTGCGAGCCACCGTCTCCGCCGAGCCGCGGCGGGTCTTCCCGTGGGGGTGAACATTGGTCGATCACGCGCTGTGGCCAATGAGCAGGCGGCAACCGATTGCGCCGCGGCCTACCGGCACCTTGCCGGGCTTGGTCAATACACCGTCGTCAATGTTTCCTCTCCCAACACACCCGGCCTCCGCGACTTGCATGCCAAGGTGTCGCTCGTTGAGATGATTCGCGCCATGAGGGAGGTCAGCCCGCAGACGCCGCTGCTCGTGAAAGTGTCACCGGATCTGGACGCGGCGGGCCTCGATGACGTCATCGCCTTCGCGCAAGAGGAGCGGCTCGAGGGTTTGATCGCCACGAACACCACCGTTTCACGCCAAGGACTTGATGCTGATCCCCATGAGACGGGCGGCCTGTCCGGGCGGCCACTGCGACAGAGAGCGGACGATGTGTTGCGGTTTTTGGCCGAGCGGGTCAGCCACGAAGTGGCGCTTATCGGGGTTGGCGGCATCATGACACCCCAGGATGCGGTGCGAAAGATTCGACTCGGCGCCCACCTGGTTCAGGTTTACACGGGATGGGTTTATCACGGGCCCGATTTTGTCCGTCGAATTCAGGAAGCCATCGTGGCCGAGATCGAGCGCGAGGGTGTCGCATCGGTGGCTGAACTGCGAGGCATGGACCTCAGGACCTAAACCTTGGTCAGTTTCCATTTGCCTTGACGCCAAGCGACCATGCACATCAGCCCTTGTACCAGTTGGGTTGCGGACATGGCGAGCCAGGCACCGTCGGCGCCCATGCGCACCGGATAGGCAAGCACAACCGCCAGCGGCACCCGCAGTCCCCATAGCGCGATGAGTGAGATCCAGAGCGGACGTTTCGTATCGCCCGCCCCTTGCATTCCGCCGACCAGGACCACTCCATAAGCAAAGAACAATTCGGTGGCGCAGATGAACCGGAGGAAGCTGGCCGTGATCGGAATAACGTCGCGTTGGCCCTCGATGAGGTGGGCCGAAATCGGTTCGGCAAAGATAAAGAGCACCAGGGCAATCAATCCGGAGACTGCGGCGGCATAGTGTGCGGCGACCCATCCGAGCCGCTCAGCGCGTTCGGGACGTTTCATCCCAAGGCTTTGACCGACCAGGGCCGAAGCGGCGATGGAGAGTCCAAAGGCAGGCATGAATGCCATCGATTCGAGCCGAAACCCGGTCGTCATGGCGGCGATGGCGTACGAGCCATTTTCCACTCCTTTGAGAACGAGCGTGAAAGCGAAGAGGGAAGACACGCGCACGACCGACATCACCGCTGCCGGCATGGCGATGCGCATGATGCGGATAAACCATTCTTTGTCCGGCCAGACGATGCGCCAGGACTCGCCGACCGGAGTGCGACCGGCCCAAAGCACATACACCAGCGAGGCAAGCCACGCGCTGATCGTGAGGGCCGCACCGGCCCCGCGAAGTCCCCATCCAGCGCCGGGCAGATCGAGCCCGAGAATCGTGATGCGGGGGAAGATGAGGCAGTAATTGAGGACAACGTGGAGCAGGATTTGCAGCCCGGAGATCACCATCGGGCTCTTGGTGTCACCGACCCCTCGGAGCGATCCGGCCAGCGACTGAATGATGAAGTACGCAGGCAGCCCAAGGCAGTAGATCGCAAGGTACTCGATCATCAACTGGATGGCGCGGGTATCGCTTGCTGGCAGGAGCATCCGCGAAACGATCGGCGAAATGAGCAGGCCGACCACAGAAAGCCCAAAGCTGAGATAGATTGCCGTGCTGAGGGTCTCGCGATTGGCGCGCTTGAATTCCTCGGGCTGCCCGGCTCCATAGGCACGACTCACGAGTGCGGTGGACGCAGTTCCCATGGCAAAGGCCAGCGAAAACAGCAGGAACATGACGTTTGTCGAGCCGCCCAGGGCAGTCAGCGCTGCGGTTTCGAGCTTGCCGACAAAGTACGTGTCGAGAAGCATGTTCCCGACTTGGAGCGCGTTAAGGGCAACTGCCGGCCACGCGAGGCGCCAAACGATCTTTGACGCGCTTTCGCCCAAATGCGGGCCGTCGACTTTCGATTCGCGCGCCAAACCTAGGGGAGTGTATCCGAGCGGCGGTTTACTCGAAGGGCAAATCGACCGGCGGCTTTGGACGAGCCGTGCTTCTTTGTGACGCTTTGTGAACCTCGGCAAGGTGGCTGATGTCGAAGAGCGCCCACAAATGGAGTCCACCGGCAATGGCCAAGGGAACCAAGACGGTCATGTTGGGCTGTTCGCCGAGGCTCCGGCCCAGACCCGCGAAGGCCAGAAGACCTTGAATGCCATTTGGCGTGGCAATCGCCCAGATCCATGCGCCAACCCAGCCGACGAGCATCAAGATCCCTTTGGTTTGATTGCCCGTGACAATTTGTCCTGCACCGGGCAAAAACAAGTTCAGCCAAACGGCCGCGCGGGGGTTGGCATAGGCCTCGGGGTCAAGGCGAGAGCCACCAAATCCGGCGCCAACCAGCGTCAGGTCCATTTCGTTGGCCTTCAAGACCATTTCTGCGTGCTTGCGCTGCAGATTGATGTTGGTGGGGTCCTGCTTGAGGGCCACCGTATAGGCTTGAAGGGCGTCTTTGAAGCGTAGCTTTTCGGCGAGATCGTCCCCCACCGCCTCCCGGATGCCGGGAAGGTCCGGAGCAAGCGCCTCTGCTTTGCGCAAAAGGTCAAGCGCGAGGGTGGATTGTCCTCGCATTTTGGCAAGACGATATTCGCGGATCAACTGATCGGCTTTCTCACGATCGGCTTCGGTAACGACTCGGGCAGCCTGTGCGGCGTCCGGAGCCTCTTCGTCGACGCGGGGTTCAGCGACCTCAGCCTCTGCCTCAGCCTTTTGGAACGCGAGCCTGCGCTCCAACTCGGCCATGCGCTCTTTGAGAGCCTGGAGTTCAGCTTCAGCCGATTCGTCGGCTATCCGCTCGGTTCGATCTGCATCGTTTTCCATAGCGTCTCCAAGTCGTAGAACTCACGCTGCTCGTCACGCATGACGTGGAGCACCACGTCACCGTAGTCTTGAAGGACCCATCCGGTCTGTTCGCCTTCGATGCGCAGCGGGCGCTCTTTCAAGGCTCGCATCTTCTCGGCGACTTTGTCGGCGATCGAACCAACATGACGGTCGCTCGTGCCCGTGCAAACGATGAAGTAGTCGGCAACGGACGTCTTCTGGCGAATGTCGAGGACCTCGATGTTCTCCGCCTTCATCTCGTCGGCGAATTCGGTGATGTGTTGGAGCTTGTCTTCAGCGGTCATGCCGTGGTGTAGAGCCGGTGCTTCTTAATGTATTGTAGTACCTTCGGGTCGAGGAACGCGGAGACGGACTTACCCTCCGCAATTCGATGGCGAATGTCGGTCGAACTGATGTGCGATTCCGGCATGGCGATCGGATCGATTCTCTCACGCATCTCGGGGGGAAGTGCCGCGAGTGCCGCTGCCTGGGTATCGGGCGGGCGAACGGCCATTGCGATCCGAGCAGAGCGGAGGAGGCGTTCCACCTTCTTCCACTGTGGAAGAGTGCGGGCGGCATCGGAACCCAAGACAAACCAGTATTCGGCCGGCTTTACGAACTCAAGCTGCTCCATCGACTCGTAGGCATAGCTTGGTCCATCGCGTTGGAGTTCAAGGTCGCAAATGGAGACCTTCGGGTGATCCTCGATGGCGAGACGCACCATCTCGAGCCGCTGTTTGGCGCTCGCGCCCGGGATCGTCGCTTTCATCGGATTGCGGCGCGCGATCATCAGCATCACTTCATCAAGGTCAAGGTGGGTAACCGCCGCCTGTGCGAGTTGAAGGTGCCCCAAATGGGGAGGATCAAAAGTTCCGCCAAGGACGCCGATTTTCATTCGGTCTCCCAAAACTCAAAGACACGCTGGCCAATGCGGACAGGATCGCCTTCGGTCGCTCCTGCCTCTCGCAAACGCTCAATGACCCCGAGTCGGGTCAGTCTGCGGTGCAGATAGCGGAGGGCTTCCGTGTTGTTCGTATCAGTCATTTCAACCATGCGTTCGATGCGTTTGCCAGTCACGACGTATCCGTCATCCTCTACTTCAACGTCCCAGTTCAAATCTTCGGGTCGCGCCATGGGCACCACGAGCGATGCGGGTACTGCCGGTGCCGGATGAGCCTTCAGCGTTTCGACCATGGCAGCGACCAAGGAATCGACTCCCTTTCCCGTGACCGCGCTGATGGGAAAAAGCGGATAGGGCACATTGTGGAAGGATGCACGGATTTCAGCCAAAGCCTCGGGGCTGACGGCATCGATTTTGTTCAGGGCAATCAGGCGCGGCCGAGCGGCAACGTCCAGGGAGTATTGCCTGAGCTCATTCTCGATGACGTCATAATTTTCTCTTGGATTGCTCTCGTCAAGCGGAACGACGTCGACGACGTGAACTAGGACGCGCGTTCGTTCGATGTGTTTGAGGAACCGATCGCCCAAACCATGCCCTTCATGGGCTCCTTCGATCAGACCGGGCATGTCGGCAACGACAAAGGTTTCATCGTGGTAGGCGACAACGCCCAGGTTCGGAACAAGGGTCGTAAATGGGTAGTCGGCGATTTTCGGCTTCGCCGCCGAGATGTGGCTGATCAGCGTGCTTTTGCCGGCGTTGGGCAGTCCAATGAGGCCGACATCCGCCAGCATTTTGAGCTCAAGACGGGCGCGCAGCATCTCACCGGGCGCGCCTTTCTGGGCAAACGTCGGCGCCTGCCGAACGCTCGACGTGAAGTGCAGGTTGCCGAATCCGCCACGACCTCCGCGGCATATCACGACCCGCGCCTCAGGAACGGAGAGGTCGGCGACGGTCTCACCCGACTCGTCGTCGATAACGACCGTTCCTACCGGGACGTGAATCACAAGATCCTTGCCGTTTTTGCCTGACTTGTTGCCGGATGCGTCGGCGCCGCGCTCTGCTTGAAAGGAGCGCTGGAGTTTGAAGTCATAGAGCGTTCGCTTGGCCGGATCCGCGACCAAGACGATGTCGCCGCCCCGTCCGCCATCGGCCCCATTGGGGCCGCCGCGAGGGACGAACTTTTCACGATGAAAGGTCGCCGCACCGGCCCCGCCTTTTCCCGACGAGAACTCGACGACGGCTTCGTCAAGGAACATGAGTCGAGGAGTCTACCGGGTGGGAGATTTGCCTCGTGGAGTTCTGGACCTTGGCTCAGCGGCCATCACGCGGCGAATGGCAATGATCGCAACAACCAGGACGGCCAGCGCAACCCATACGGACCAGTGGATCAATGGCCCAGGGGCATCGATGACGACCGGCTCTTCGCCGGCCACGCTGGCGATCGGGATGTTCTGCCCTGCAATCTTGACATTCTCGGCGCCGATGGGGTCGTCCGGCACCTTGATTTCAGTTCTGGGAACGGTCGGGCTGGGTCCCTCTGCCGGCGGCACTACTCCCGAAGCAGCGAAATCCTCCTCTGCCGTATTTTTGGGCTTTTGTGGTGGCTGACTTGGCCCATCGTACAAGAACTGGGCGAGCAGTCCAGATGTCTTGAGGGCGAGCATTTCCGCTGCATTGGTGCCGGGGAAATTGACGATCAACGGCGTATTCGCCAGCCCTTTGACCACAATCATGTGCGGAACCCCCGGTACTGCCAACCGATTCGGTAAAGGGCGGGCGACCGAACCAGGGCCACGTCCACAGCGAGTGTCTGGCCCACATCTCGGATTCGCGGGTCATAGTTGATAAACCATTGCAAGTTACTGCCAAAGCCGACTATTCCCCGGTCTTTTGCGATCAAGGCTCCGTTGAAGCTCACACTTGAGCTCATGTCTCCACCGACGATCCGGTTCGAGTAGATCACGGCACTCACTTCGTTAATCGTTTCTGCCATATTGTTGATGGTCGTGTTGAGTACCACGCTCTCGCGCCGCATGGTTGCGGTTCCATTTGACCGTATGAAGCCGTCTAGCTGGTTCCCATCAAATGCGGCAATGAGGTTGCCCTCCTCATCGTATCGCGCCTTTGTATTCGGAGGCCGCATCAAGTTTCGAGCAGTGCTTGATAGGTTGGTGGAGTTGCCAAACACAATTGCCTCGCGAGCTGCAAGGCACAAGAAGTCCGCCTTTTCATTTTGAATCTTGATATTGCTAAGGTTTGAACCACGGAAATCCGGCGGATTGACATAGCGAATTGATCCGACCACGTGAACATTGCGACCAGTGTATATTGTGCCTTGTCCGCTTACATAGCCCTTGATGACAAGATCTTGGGTAACCGTTACGGGGCCATAGATACGTATTGGTCTTGTTTCGGTGCCTGAGACAACAGCGGAACCGGTGATGTTTCCATCAGTCGACAACCGCTGATAAGAATTGGTCGAGCTGTTCCATACTTCGAGGTACGCTTGGCTGCCGTAGTTGGGATTGTTCGTCCCATCAAGGAACTTTTGTTTTTGAAGGACAAGCGCATCGTTGTCAAAGTTCGAACTAAGTTGCTGATAGTACGTGATGTCGTACAAATCTGGCAGAGGAATCTCCGAGGGGCTTTCGCCATCGATATAACTCGTGGTCGCGTCATCCGTGCGCAAATCTCTCGTCCACGAGCGTGTTCCCGCAATGTCGCGCAACAGTGAGCCGTAGGGCCGATAGTCTGAGTCGAGTCCGCCTTGAGAGATATAGAGATAGTCTTTCCACTGATTGAACGTGGTCGATCCAATGGCGCCGTGAATCGAAGGATTGTACGATTGACGAATGCGCCCATTGGTCGAATAGTTCGTGGAGTAGGCCGATTGGGTCATCTTGGCCGGAGGTTGGCTGATCGTGCCTTGGTTGACAGGGCTCAACTTCGGGTTATAAACGGCCGTCACGGAGCCGTTGACATACACCGGAGGTGTCGGAAAAGTAATGTCACCGTTAGCATGCATATCTCCATTGACGACGATGCTGTTGGAGCCTTGCGCTTCTGCCCAGCCTTGGTTGTTGATAAAGTAACCTTTATCAAATATGGGCGTGCGAATCATCGACAGGATAAATGCGCCATCGGAGATGGTGTGCGGCTCGCCAGGGTCGATAACGCCATTATTGTTTCGGTCAACCCATCCGACGGATCGCACCGTGAGTTTGCGAAGATAAGGGTCACCACTATACGATTCCCAGCCGGTTACCGCTGCGCTGTAGCGCCCGATCGATGCAATCGATCCCGAGATAGCGCCTTTTGGAGTCGATTCGCTTGCTCCGTTGTACGCATTGAATGTATTAAAGGACTGTGACTGCTTGAATGCCTTCCATACATTGCCCATCAGCTCGTTTGTGCCGGCATCGCAGAGAAATGCCGTACTCACCCGCTCATTTGCGTGGATCGCGGTATTCATCATCGTGGAAGCCTGGCTCATGAAGGCGATACTCATCACGCCGACGACGAAGGTGACAATGAGGCTCACCACCATCGATGTGCCCCTCTGACAGCGGGATTTGGTGTGATTCTTCATGTTCATTTCACATGTTGGCGACCACCACGCCACAGGAGTAGTTTTGGGTCCCGCTGCCGCTCGTCCATGAAATGGTCACGGTAACCCTTCGAAAGTCGCCAGAAAGGTTTTCAATCGCTACGCGTCCGGTTCCATTGGGAAGCGAGTTGGCGACGCTGACGCCGGTACCCATGGTGACGTTGGTAAACGAATAGGTGTTCGTGGCCACTGGGGTTGCCGAATCGAGGAGCGCGGGTTTGGGCGAGTTGGCCGCCAAAGCGGCCGGCGTCGTGGCGACAAATCCTCGTGACACAATGGCCGACAGCTGCCTCTGAGCGAGGTTCGAAGCCACCATGGTTTGTCTGGACCACGTCCATGTGCGCATCGCAAACGGCACCGAAGCGATGACCACCGCAACACCAAAGGAGATGATCGCCACTGAAGCGATCGTTTCAATCAGGGACAGTCCACGTCGGCGTTTCATTGCGGATTCCGGATGCGAACTACCGTTGAGGCATAGGACGAGGCACTTTGAGCAGTGTCGCTTGAAGTGCAGTAGAGCTGAATAGTGATCTCGCGTGTTAAGATCTCCGGACCAGCGGTGAAGATACGGTAGGTAGCTCCCGTGCCTGGATCCGTGGAACGAACGTTGCGTGCGATCACGCGAGTCGTCGTTCCAACCTGGAGGATGAGCTGATTGTCGCTCAGGTAAATCGAGCGGGTGGTGGCCTCAGGGGTGACAGGCACCAGAAACTTGCCATCTGTGCCTCGCCGTGGCGCGGTGAAGGTCACTGAGCGCCCATCCGCAGCGACGGTAGCCTCCATCGCCTCCAACAGAGACGAAGAGGAGGCGTTGACTCCCTGGGCGGCATTCGAGGCTGCCGTAACGGCCCGTTCGGCTTGCGACCAGATCACGATGGCAAAGGAGTGCAATAGAAGCACAACCGTCAAGACCATCGACGAGATGAGCAGACCCGCGATGACCTCAATCAGGGTGAGGCCTTGTTGAAGCCGGTGGCTTCTATGCCTAGCGGAAGTCTGGCATGCCATGTCCATCGAGGGTCAAAAGGCGTGCCAAAAGAAACCCTGTTGGACAAATTTAACGGAATGGAATCTGAAAACGGCCTACTGCCAGCTGGCCCATTGGTCCGCCGTCTTGCCGTTGAATGTGGAGGAGGTCCCAATGGTCCCGTAGACTAAAGTCCCGCTTTGTGGAAAATCAGGCGGGTACGGAAGATATCGATTCACGTCGGGGCAGTATTGACCCGTGTCGTAAGGACCATCAAGGGCGCAACGCTCTTTCGCCGCGTCAACCATGCGCAGCGTTGCGGCAATCGATTTTGCATCGGCGGCGACTTTGCCCGTCACCATATTGGGCACGGCGATCATCAGGGTGATGGCCGCAATAGCCACCACGACTAATACCTCGATGTAGCCGACGCCGCGTTGGATCCGAACGGTCGATGCCATGCGCAGTGGTGGCCTGCGCAATTCTCGTGCCAAGGCACGGTCGAGGTTGCGGCGACCTATGACTTCTCTCGCATGCCCTCAATCAGCGACACGCGAATGGTGCGGGCGGACAGATCAACTTCATGCACAAACGCCTTAGTTGCGGGGATGAGGACTTCACCGACGACGAGGACATCGTGGGCGGGCAATGGAAGCACGTGGTCCACGGTGCCAATTTCTTCGTCTGCGTCGAAGACGCGCATTCCGATGAGATCCCGCGTTAAGTATTCGTCTTCTTCAAGCGCGGGCACGTCGGCGTCGTCAATCAGCATCTCTTTGCCATGCAATGCTTCGGCGCCCTCGACGGTGTCGATGCCCTCAAACTTGATCTGGACACCGTGCGCATACTGACGCGACGCTTCGATCCGACGTCGAATGCCGTCAATCCAGACTTCGCGTCCAGGATCAAAGCGCTCGTCGAAGTCCGTCAGCACCCGGACCTTGGTGAATCCTTTGAGGCCGTGCGTTCCGAGGATACGGCCGATCGTGACCACGGTCTATTCGGTGACGATCTTGACGAACGCCCTTTCGCGATCTTTGGAAGCCACGGCGCTCACCACGTGGCGAATCGCCGAAATCACCCGACCGCTCTTGCCGATGACCTTGCCAACATCATCACCAGCGACCGAAACGAAGTACGTGCGGGTGTGGCCCTCCGCCTCTTCCTCGACTTCAACGGCGTCGGGATGATCGACGAGAGACGCCACGAGCGTCCCCACGAAGTCGGTATGGCTCATGATTGGGAGTCATCCCCGGAGACCGATTCTTCGGCCGGGACGGCAGTCTCTTCAACCACCGGCTCTGGCGCAGGTGCGGGTTCCGGCTCAGCCACGGCGACGGGCGCCTCGACGGCAGTCGGCGCGGCGACCACGCCCGAAGCTTTGTCCAGGAACTTGTACGCGCTGCGAGCGGCGGGACGCTGGGCAAAGTAGCTTTCCAGGACGCCCTGCTTGTTCAGCAGGTAAGCCGTCGTCTCGGTTGGCTGCGCGCCGCTCAAAAGCCAATGGAGCGCGCGATCCGCCTGGATGGTGATTTGCTTGGGTTGCGAAATCGGATTGTAATGGCCGATCGTCTCAATGACGCGGCTATTGCGCGCGGCGGTGCTTTTTGCCACGACAATGCGATAGAAGGGACGCCCCTTGTTGCCTAACCTTTGAAGTCGAATCTTGACCACTCGTTATCGCCTCACGCGCTGTTTCATGCGCTTTTGCATTCCCACCAGCTGCTTCATGCCGCGACGCATCTCATAGAGCCTTCGGATGAGGGCATTCACCTCTTCGACCGAGGTGCCTGAGCCGCGAGCGATCCGCTTCCGGCGAGAGCTGTTGATTATATCCGGATTCGCACGTTCTTTTTGCGTCATGCTGAGGATGATCGCTTCGACTCGGTTCATCGACGACTCGTCGACGTTATCCAGCGCGCCTTCGGGAATGGCGCTGGCGAGACCGGGAATCATCTTCATCACGTTCTTGAGCGGTCCCATCTTTCGCATCATCTTCATGTTCTGAAGCATGTCGTCGAAGTTGATCTTCCCGGTTCGGGCCTTGGCTTCGAGACTGGTGACGTCTTCGCCCTGCATCGCCTGCTCGGCGCGCTCGATAATGCCCAAAACGTCGCCCATGCCCAAGATGCGCTGGGCCATCCGATCGGGCACGAACACGTCCAGCGCTTCCACTTGCTCGCCCAAGCCGACGAATCGGATGGGCACGCCCGTAGCCGCCTTGACGCTGAGCACGGCGCCGCCACGGGTGTCGCCATCGAGCTTGGTAAAGATCGCCCCGGTGATCGCAACACGGTCGCCAAACGCTTTGGCGACGTTGACGGCCTCCTGCCCGGTGGTGGAATCGAGCACCAGGAAAGCTTCATGGGGCGACACGGCTTTGGCGACGCGCTCAAGTTCGCCCATGAGGGCTTCGTCGACGGTGGTGCGACCGGCCGTGTCGACAATCAGGACATCCAACATCAGGTGCCGGCACCGCTCAAGCGCCTCCTTGGCGATCTTCTCTGGCGCGGTGCCGTCGGTCCTGGCAAAGACCGGTGCGTCGATCTGCTCGCCCAATACTTGGAGTTGCTTGATAGCCGCAGGGCGCTGAATGTCGCATGCGGCCAGCATGGGTTTCTTGCCTTGGGATTGAAACCACTTGGCCAGCTTGGCGGTGGTCGTCGTCTTTCCGGATCCTTGCAGGCCGCACATCAAAACGACGGTTGGCGGGTTCGACGCCCAGCGGAACTTGGGCGGTTGGCCCCCGAGGAGATCGGTCAGCTCGTCGCGGATGATGCGGATGATGGTCTGGTCGGCGGTGAGACTTCCGTAAAGTTCCTCCCCAACCGCGACGGTCTTGATGCGGGCCACAAAGTCCTTCGCGACCTGAAAATTGACGTCGGCTTCCAGAAGCGCGACACGCACTTCGCGCAACATCTCATTGACGTCGGCTTCGGAAAGGCGCCCCTTGCCCCGAAGTCCAGCAAAAACATTCGAGAGCCGCCGGGTCAGACTATCGAGCATTGAACGATCAGTGTACTCCGGGTTGCTGGCGACGCCTTCGGACCGAAAAGTTCAACCATAATGCGAGCATCAGCGTAGGGAAGAGGGACACCCCCACGCGGGAGTAAAAAACGAAGATGAAAACACGCTGGATTGCACTTGCGGGCGTCACCGCGCTCGTCGCCATTGCGGCCGCACAGAGCCCGACGCTGCGATTGAGGCTCAACCAGGGCCAAACAGTCACCTATGTCACCACGACGACTTCTGAGCAGGGCGGTCAGAAGTCCACAACCACGGTCACTCAAGTCATGAAGGTTGAAAAGAAGACCGGAAACAACATGACCATTTCGACCACGATCCAGGACATCAAGGGTCAGAACCTTGGTCCGGCAGCGCAGATGAAAGGCGCGAAATACACCAACGATTTCACTGACCGGGGTGTGTCCTCGAACATGAAGGTTACAAACGGCAACCCGCAAATCGTCCAGGCGCTTCAGATGTCTGGTGGTTCGCAACTGGGCTTTATGGGCATCATCTACCCCGCAGGCGCGGTAAAGGTGGGGACGACCTGGACCGAGCACTTGGACCTCGGCAAAATGCTTGGAAGCATTCCGAACGCGACCGTCGAAGGCAAGATTCCGATTGTCTACAAAGTGGCGAAAATCGGAAAAGAAGGTGGAAAAGACATCGTGACCATGGATGTCACTTCAAACGGCACGGTCAAAATGACCATGTCGATGCCGGCACAGCAGGGCGGTCAGAGCCAGCGAACGACCATCAACATCGGCATCAAGGGCGGCGGCACCGCCAAAGTCGATGCCGCAACGGGATTGGTGGTTTCGTCAACGTCGAACATGACCCAGACGATTAACTTTGGTGGTCAAGCGCAACAGACCACGACAAAGTCAACGACGACGCTCAAGTAGTTACCGTCGGCGTAAAAGGCCTCCGGGAGTGAGTCCCCGGGGGCCGTTTTGACCCTAGAACCCACGACCGAACGTGAAGTAGAGCGCGCGACGGCCACTCGGTCCCACACTGCCGCCGAGCAGCAGCGGTCCGAGAGGAGTTTCGGCGATCAGGCCGCCCGACAGATTCGTCGAGAATCGTGCAGAGCCAAGCGCCTCGTAAGCGCTTCCTGTTTCGATCCATGTCCCGGCGTACACCTTTCCGCCGATGAACGATGGCAGAGCGCCGATCTGCCGGAGATACCCTGCGTTGAAGTACATCGTGTTTCGGCCCCGGAGCTGATCGTAAGAAAACGCCCCGAGGCGAAGGGCGCCCCCAAGGGCAGGTTCGTACAGAGACGAACCGTAATCGCCTTGAAGCCATCGACCCGACACGGTGGCGAACAGGATTCCATGCCATCCGGCGGGAAGATAGCCATGGAACTCGATACCGGCTCGATTGAATGCTGACGGCGCGCCGGGCGCTTTGAGCACACGGGTGCCAAACGCGTCAAACCTCGCGCCGGAGGTCGGCACGGTGGCGGCATTCGTCGTGTCCACACGCAGCCGAGCGGTGATGGCCTGTTCAGAGCCCCTGAGGTTTGGAGCCGTGCTGTTGATTGCGGATGGGCGAGACTCAAGCCACTGGCTCTCATATCCAGCGCGGACTTCGGCAAAGCGACCGATCATGACTCCGAAGTCAAAGCCACCTCCAAACCGCGAGATGCGAAGCGGCGAAACGAACCGCTCTTGGGCATAGAAATCGCTGATCGAACTGCGGTAGCCAAAGTCTGCCGCAAAGAAAACCGGCGAGCCGCCAAGGGGTAAGAACACTTCGGCCGTTGCCTGCTGCTCGGAGCCGATCGACCCGGTGACCCGAAATTCGCTCCCGATGGTGCCGAGGTCATAGGTCGTCAAGCGGCCTTTCAAAGTGAGGCGCGGGCTGTCGGTTTGAACACCGTCAATTTCGATCAACGGGTCAAGAAAGGGCGGCCCGTACGTCTTCGGACTCACGGTGAAGAGCAGCCCGACGTCGTCGCCTCGCGTTTCGCGCTCATAGCGAATCGCCTCGTATCGCCCATTGCCCACGACGATGCGGATGGCACGGTCCACGACGTCCCTGTCCAACGGCTGCCCGGCAAAACGGGCGAAGGTGAGTTCCAACTCATAGGCCTGCCGTTCAGGCACCCCGGCCACCCGGACGTACGCCGGCACAAACTGGGCGGAGCCGCGACTCGCGGCTCGGCGCTGCACGTAAGCGTCCCATTCCTCTTGACTGACCTGAAGCGTGAGCAGAAACCGACGCTGGCGCTCGGCCGCTTGATAGCCCGCCGTCGCGATGTCGCGATACGCATCAAATGATCCGATGCCCCATTGGCTGACATCCGGCTGGATGATCAGGTCGGCCAAGCGCAGGGACCGGCGCTGGTTCTCGATCATCAGCGCGTTCAGCGACGCCGTCGTCACCCCGATAAAGCTGCTGATTTCTTCAGGAGTGGGGCCAACGAACCCGAAGTCCACAGCAATCACGAGCTCGGCGCCCATTGACTTGGCGACGTCGGTGGGCAGGTTGTTCATGACGCCGCCATCAACGAGGATGCGGTCTTCGAAATTGACGGCAGTGAAGAGCCCAGGAATGGACATGGTGGAACGAAGCGCGACCGACAGCGAGCCGCGATCGAACACCAGTTGTTCGGACCGCGTCAAGTCGGTCGCTACACAGCGGAAGGGCGTGGCCAAAGCGTCAAAGGAAATTTCGTCAGGGTAGGGAAGGGCGATCTGATTGATCAGGAGCATCGGCCCTTGTGCCGGGTTCAGTCCAGTGGGGGTTCGCAGGCCGCCCTTCAGGCCAAATTCGATGCCGGTGGGGAAGTCGCGGCGCGCTTCTTTGCGGCGCATATCAAGATCGCGATAAGGGATTTGAGGGGCGACGAGCGCATTCCAATCGACAGAATCCATCAACTGGTTGAGTTCAGCCGCTGACATGCCCGTGGCATAAGCCCCACCGACCAGGCCACCCATGCTGGTGCCGGTGATGACGTCGACGGGAATGCGGTTCTCTTCAAACCATTGGAGGACCCCGACGTGGGCAAAGCCCTTGGCACCGCCCCCGGAGAGAACAAGCGCGACTTTTGGTCTTGGAAGTCGATCCTGAGCCCGCGCAGGACATGCGACTGCCACCACCGCGGCGAGGAGGGTGATAACGCGACCAACGGACATTTGCCGCGTTGTACCACCCGGCGTGTGCGAAGCTGACTAGTACTGTTTTGTCTGCGTTATCGTGGAACCTGGCTGAACCGAAATGCGTCTGATGGTGAGGAATCCAACTGGAGTCAACACGAGTGAGCCAAATCGAGTCAACGCCGACCCCTTTGCCCAGTCGCCCAACCCCGAGCGCAGCCTGGTCCCTGATGGCCTCGCTCGGCTTTGCCGCCGCTGCCGTTGGCATCTATCTTATCGTGCGCCGAACCAAGGCCGTCGAAAGCATTGATCACTTGCTCGAGGCCTGTGAGCGCGCGGCAGACGCCTTGGATGATCGCCTGGGTGCCCAAGGCGCCTAGCCTTGTTTTCGATTGCGTGCGGGCCCTCAAGCCGTCGGCGTGTGGGGCATCACTTATAATTGAGCCACAAGGCGAAAACGACCATGGCTCACAGCACTTCAACGCGCATCGGCTTGACAACGACGGAGGCGCCCTTCATCGAGGAGGCCCGGGCCGCCGGCGAACTCTATATTGAGCAGCCGTATGAACTCTATTCGGAGGCAAACCACGAGGCGTGGCGACAACTGTACTCACGCATGCTGCCGCGCTGGGAGCGCTACGCCAACCGGCACTTTCGCGAAGGCATCGACAATCTTTGTCTTGATCCCGATCGAGTACCCAGGCTGGCCGACGTCAATCAGTTCTTGGAACCGCTAACCGGCTTTCGGGCCAAAGCCGTCAGCGGGTACGTTCCGGCATTTCTGTTCTTCGACTGTCTTCGCAACCGAGATTTTCCGACGACCATCACAATTCGGCGAGGGGACAAGCTCGATTATCTGCCCGAGCCCGACATTTTTCACGACATCGCCGGCCACGTTCCGATGCACACGGACAAGGCGTTCGCCGATACCTTGGTTCGCTTTGGTGACTGTGCCCACACCGCGGCCGAAATCGCTGCCGGGATCCCTGATCGCGAGCGTCAGGCAAAGGTGCTCAGCAGTGTGATTCGTGCAATGGCACGGTTCTTCTGGTTCACGATTGAGTTCGGCTTGATGCGGGATAAATCGGGTCTTAAGGCCTACGGAAGCGGATTGCTGAGTTCCTTTGGCGAACTTGAGTACTGTATTGAGTCACCGGAAGTACAGCGGTACCCCATTCAATTGGAATGGGTGATCAATCAGGGATTTGAAATCGACCATTACCAGCCCCTACTGTTCATTGTTGATTCGTTTGATCATCTTTTCTCATTGGTTGATGAGTTGGAGCAGTGGATGCGCGCCGGAAAACTAGACAATGTCGCTCCCGGTGAGCCGCACGTTGGCGAAGAAGACCTGATGAGTTTTCTTAACGTGCCAAAGTAACGATCCACGGAACCGGATTATCCTGCGACCCGTCGGAAGGGTAGGGCAACTCAGCCGTGATCGGTGGAGGGGCCATGATTCATTCGGGCATACAGGTGGGCAAACTGCGATTTGGTTCGCTATCATAGAGCCCGAGGGGTTGTCATGACAGTTAAATCTCGTGCATTCACACTCATTGAACTTCTGGTCGTCATTGCGATCATCGCTATCTTGGCGGCGATCCTCTTCCCGGTCTTTTCACAGGCGAAGGAGTCGGCCAAAAAGGCGGCTTCCATCAGCAATGTCAAGCAGTTGGCCACGTCGCAGTTGCTCTATATCAACGACAGCGACGACCTCTTCCCGCGAGTGGTCGAGGACAATGCTCTCTCGGACAGCGCACAGGGCATCGACTACGATGCGTCCTGGATGTTCAAACTCCAGCCCTACGTAAAGAACATCGACATCTTCTTCTCGCCGGCTTCCCCCAACCAGCGACGACCGCAGTTCACGGCACCGCGT
The DNA here is from genome assembly GCA_046292875.1 of Fimbriimonadaceae bacterium. GTDB lineage: Bacteria > Armatimonadota > Fimbriimonadia > Fimbriimonadales > Fimbriimonadaceae > JBKBQD01. The sequence goes on along the minus strand of JBKBQD010000003.1, from coordinate 156,983 downwards.
TCGTCTGGCGGCATCATTTTCAACTACGCCATGCTGCCTCGCTGGCAAATCTGGTCCGGCAACTCAAACCCAGGCTTTTGGCAGACTGGATTCGCAACGGCGCTGTTTGACGGCATCGGCGGTTACGGCTTTGAGCCCGGCACCAGCTACTTCGGCGGCGCGGACTTCTGTGGGACGGGTGTCACCCAAGCTCAGAAGGTGAGCCCATCCATGAGCCAGACTGCGGTCGGTCGCCCGGCTGAGACGGCGTTGATCATGGACGCTCGCGGATTCGACTACGGGATCACCTGTGTCAACGTCTATCCAGCACCCAGCGATGCGCTTCCGCCAAGCTACGGTGCGGCTCTTGAAGGAATCAACTTCGAAGGGCGCTATCACAAGGAGCCCAATCGTCTGTTCAACGGCATCCCCTATCGCATGGGAACGGCCACGGTCTCCTTTGTGGATGGCCACGCCGCCGCTGTGAAGACGGGTCGCTTCTTCGATACGATCACGCTCGGCGATGGGCGGCTTGCCTATCGCTACCAATACTCGAGAGAGTAGTGATGACCAAGGCGTTTATCGCATTCATGCTGATGATCGCCGTGATTGCTGCGGTGGGTTGCCAAGGCGGCCCACCGGAGCCGTCGGGTGACAACCCGGGCGAGGCCCGGGAGCGACCCGGCGCCGGTCGCACCGACGGAAAAGACTTCAGCGACCGCTGACCTTCATCGTGGGCTGTCATCCGAACCGTGATGTCAGCCCACGTTCCTGTTGGCTATTGCGCCAGCGCGAGCGTTGCGCGAAGCGCCTCAGACGTTTCGCGCAATCGCTCTTCATCAGATGACAACGTTTTCAGTCGAGCGCTGAACGGCTCCACCTCGACCGGACCTTGATAGCCGATGCCACTCAGGGCGCCAATGAATGCCTTGAGGTCAATGACGCCGGTCTCCAAGGGCAGCGCACGATCATTGTCGATTTGTTCCTCGCGACTTCGACCCGCGATTGCATCGTTGACGTGCACCAGCACGATGTCATCGGCTGAGCAAGACGTGATCGCGTCAAGCGTGTCTCCGGCGGTGTACCAATGATAGGCATCGAGAAGCAAGCCACCGTTCGGACCGACGTGGTGGGCGAGGTCGAGCATGTCGGAAAGGCGGTAGTGAAATGGATGTGCCAACCGATCACGAAGCGACTTGGTCCCGATAAACTCCAAACCGAGCAAGACGTCGTAGGCTTGCAGCTCGCGAGCGATGGGGGTGAGTCGGTCCAGATGGAATTCGATGTTTGCCTCCAGGGGTAAGGAGTCCGAGCCAGGCAAAATCCATGTCGCGGTCCTCTTGGGAGCAAGGTCTCCCAGGTCCTCGAGGTCCTGCATCATGGTGTCAAGTCCCTGAGCGAGCGTTTCCTCATCTTTGCGCCACTCGACGGGAAGCCCGAACGCGGGGTAACTGACGCCATGGTCGTGCAGCGCTCCTTCCAGGGCATCGGGCCCATGCCGCCGGACGAACTCGGCGGCTCCTGACAGCGGAAGCGTGACCCCGTCGAACCGATATTCCGCCGCAAGCGCAATGGCTTCACGCACACCTGGGAAGGCGATGCCGATATGGCCGAGGTTCAGAGTGGCAACCACAGGGCGGATTTTAGCGCGTCCGGCAATTGCATGCAATTTGTGCGATTCGAGGTTTCCGGCAAACGAATTTGACGCGAAGGCAGTATTCTCTCGCGGGTTTCGGTCCACGCTTGCTCTCTCATCCATGAATCACACGTTCATCCGCCTGGCATGGGGTTGTCTGGCCGTCTTTGTTGCTGCTTCGCTCGGCGCGCAGGAGCGCAAGCGGACCATGGATGCGATCCGCCTGGATGTGCCGCCAACCATTGATGGGCGCCTTGATGACGAAGCCTGGAAGCAGGCGGCGACGAGTACCGGGTTCGTCGACCGGGACCTTGGGTCGGAAGTTGCCGATCAGACGACGGTTTGGCTGGGTTATGACGATGAAGCGATCTACGTCGCCTTTCTCTGCCGCGACGCGCGTCCCAGAGAGATTTTCGCCGTCGAGACACGACCTGATTCGGACATCAGCAACGAGGACAATGTCTCGTTTGCCGTGTTCCCCTTCGGTCTCGATCAGGGCTTTCGTCGCAACCGGTTCCGCGTCAGTGCGATCGGAACGAAGGTCGAGCAACTCGACGGCGGCCGGGCCGGAAAGCGCGAATGGACCGGGGAGTGGCAGGCGGCTGCGCAACGGACCGACGATGGATACATCGTTGAAGCGCGCATTCCATGGGCCATGCTGAATTACCCGTCGGGCACCAACCGCCAAATGGGGATCAACTTTGTCCGCTACCACCGGCGACTGCAACTGTCAAGCACGTGGAGCTTTACGACGGCCTCCGATCGCCTGGAAGACAATGGGCGCTGGATTGGCGTCAGTCCTCCCGTCAACCGTGGCGCGCTTCGACCGCAATTTCTTGGCTATGCGCTCTTTGATCGACAGGTTCAGTCTGGCAAGAACGAACTCGACGTGGGTTTGGACGTGAAGTGGCCGGTAACTCCCAGCTTTACCGCGCTCGGCGCGATTCATCCTGACTTCAAGAACGTTGAACAGCAGGTCGAGAACATCTTTTTCTCGCGTTCAGAGCAGTTTCAGAGCGATTCGCGCCCCTTCTTTTCGGACGGCAGCGGATTCTTTGGGCTCTCGCCAGATTTCAGCTTGGGCAACCTCTTTTATTCTCGGCGGATTCGAGAGTTCGAGCTTGGCGTGAAGGGCTACGGGCAGATCGGCGAGAAAACGAAAGTGGGCGCATTGGCAACGCTGGGGCATCACGGCGAAGTGAATGCCGTGACCAATGTTGAGCATGCCTTGGGGCAGGACTTTGGTATCCAGGGCTTCGCTGTGGACCATCGCAGCGAAAAGGAGAACAGTTCGTTTGCGGGCGGATCCGTTTCGCGCCGATTTGGCAACTATTGGGGAGAACTGCGCGGTGTGCGGGCGCTTGAGGACGGGAAGACGTCCGGCGCGTGGGAAGTTGCCGGCACCTACATCGTGCCCGGGCTCCTTTCGGATTGGCGGTTCATGAGCATCGGTCCAGGATTCGACCCGAAGCTGTCGCTGATCAGCGAGCGCAATCGAGTGGGGGTCCAGACCTATACGGAACTCGAGCGCAACTATCGCACTGGTCCTTTGGTCGAGATCGAGCCCTCTCTCTTCGCCTACAGCTTTCAGCGGATGGATGGCGGTCTCCACAGCCGCGGGGTGACCCCGTGGTTCCGAATGGACTTTCGGAACGCCACCCGCTTGGGCATTGGGCTGGCTTACAACGAATATCCCGGTTCGATTGATCGACTCATTCGGGTCAACTATCGCATCGGAACTCAGACACCGCGCGACAATGCCGGGTTCTTTGTTTCCCTGGGAACGGTGGAGGATCGGCCTTATCAATACTGGAGCGCATCGGTCAATCGAAGGGTCCTCGGAAAACTTGACCTGAGCGCCTCGGCAGCGATTGAGAAGTTTCGTGGCACGACACGCCAAGTCGTCGGAGCAGCGGCCTACAACTTCGATGATCGCCGGTCCATTGTGGGGCGCATGGTCCAACAGAACGGCAACACGAACTTTTACATGATGTATCGGAATGCGGGGTTCACCGGAGTCGAGACCTACGTCATCCTTGGCGACCCGAACTCGCGCACCTTCGAGCGGCGCCTGGTGCTGAAAGTCGTCGTGCCCTTCTAGCGGCGCCGCTTGCCGGTGAAGATGCGATAGCAGCGCCGACATCGAGCCTCGTAGCTTTCGCTCGCGCCCACCAAGATCACGGGGTCGTCGACATGGGCCGGCTTCCCGTCGATCATCCGATAGTTGTGGCTGGCGGGTGCGCCGCACTGCATACAAATGGCTCGCAGTTTGACCACCTCGTCGGCGGCGCAGAGTAGGAGGGGCATGGGTCCGAATGGCTTGCGGCGGAAGTCCTGCTCTGCTCCCGCCAAGATCACATCCTGACCTCGGTCCGCCAGTTCAACCACAAAATCAGCCAGGCTGTCATCAAAGAACTGGGCCTCCTCGATGAGGATCACATCGGTTTCGGGAAGGATCTTGCTCTTGAGGTCCGAGACGCTCTTGACGGTTTCCGCCGCATGCTTGACGCCCATATGCGTCACGACCATGCGTTCGTCGTAGCGGCGGTCGATTTCCGGCTTGAAGACCTGGACGGTCTTGCGCGCATACAGCGCACGACGGGCGCGACGAATCAACTCCTCGGATTTCCCGGCAAACATCGACCCGCAGATCACGGTGATCTGGCCGAGCGAACGCCTCACTCGTCGTCTCCTTCGGCGGCGAGGTCCGCTTCAATGAGTTCCTCCATCTCGTCGGAGACGTCCTCATCCATGGCTTTGCCCATCTCCCGCATCAATCGGCGCATTTCCGTTGGGCTTTCCGGCTCGCCGCCTGCTTCGAGGCGTTCCGCAAGCGCGTCGATGCGCTCATCCTCGGATCGGTATCGCGAAAATCGGCTGACCAGCTTTGAGACCTTGGATGATCGGCAATAGGGGCACGACGTGTCGTCGGCTTCGGCCGTCATGCCGATCAAGGCCTGAAATTTCCGATGGCATTCCAGGCACCGAAACTCATAGACCGGCATGGCGGAAAGATTCTACCAAGCACGATACGGCGGGCCACTGGAGCGGTAGAATTGATTGACGTTCGATAGTCAACCTGCCGGATTCCACCGCTGTTTCGCCGGGACATGACCATCGCCACCGTTTTTTAACCAGTTATGTCCGTTGAGCTTATCGTCAACTGCACGCAGCGGGAGACCCGTATCGCGATGCTTGAGAACGGCGCCCTTATGGAGTATCGCGTCGAGCGCGAAGAACGCGTCGTCGGCAGCATTTTCAAAGGGATCGTCCGCAATGTTTTGCCGGGAATGGACGCGGCGTTTGTCGACATCGGTCTGGAACGCAATGCGTTCCTGTACGTCGCCGACATTCTTCCCGAAGATTCCAACGACAACTCGCCCGCCTCGCTCAAGCGCAGCGAATTGCGGCGTCGCAAGATCAAGGACCTCTTGAAGCCCGGTCAGGAGATCATGGTCCAGGTGACCAAAGGCCCGCGCGGCACGAAAGGGGCACGGGTGACCACACGGATCGCGCTTCCCGGTCGGTACGTCGTCCTGTTGCCAGAATCAAACCACGTGGGCGTCAGTCGAAAGATTGATGATCGACGCGAGCGCGAGCGGCTCCGCAAAATTGGCGACAAGATTACGCCCGAGGGCTTTGGGCTCATCATGCGCACCGAGTGCGAGGCCAAAACCGAGGCTGAACTGCGCGCCGATGTCCTCTTTTTGAAACAGCTTTGGGGCCAAGTCTTGGTGGCAGCCAAACGCCAGCGGGCTCCAGCATGTGTGCACCGCGACCAGACATTGCTTTACCGCACCGTGCGAGACCTCTTCGGTGAAGACATTGACCGCATGGTCATCGACGATCCGGACGAATTCGAGAAAATCCACCTTGCGGCCAATGTGGTCGCGCCAAAACTCAAGGACAAGCTGGTCCTCTACGATCAAGCAACGCCCATCTTCGATCATTACAGTATCGAAGGCGAGTTGGATCGACTCCTTGAGCACAAGGTGTGGCTGAAGTCAGGGGGCTATCTGGTCATCGATGAGATGGAAGCGCTGACCGCCGTGGACATCAACACTGGAAAGCAAGTCGGATCGACCTCCCTGAACGACACGATCCTCCGCACGAACATGGAGGCTGCCGAGGAAGTCTGCCGCCAGCTTCGGCTGCGTGATATGGGGGGCATCATCGTGATTGATTTCATCGACATGGAGTCTGCCGATGATCGCAAGAAGGTCCTGAATCATTTCACCAAGAAGCTGGAGCGTGATCGGGCTCGGACGCGGGTTGGCAAGATCAGCTCTCTCGGGTTAGTTGAGATCACACGGAAACGCACCGGCGAATCGGTCACGGAAGCGATCACTAGCGTCTGCTCCATGTGCGAGGGGCGCGGGCGGATCGCGAGCAAGGAAACCGTGTCGATCTGGGTCGAGCGGGACATGCGTCGCCGACTTCGCGACCCCGGCAACGCCTTTACGATCCGGTGTCACCCGTCCGTGGTCGAGGCGCTGATCGGTGTCGATGGCGAAACCGTCGAAGAGCTGGAGCACGAACTCCGCCGGGGCATCTTTATCCGAGCCGACTTCGACATGGACTACGAAGAGTACGAGATTGATACCGGCGACATCGATGACCTCGAGAGACGATTGATGGGCTTTCGGCGCGCTCAAGTCGTCGAGGTGAACGTTCGGCGGTCGGAGCTCGAGGCAACGAGCAAGATCGTCGGCTGGACTGATGACGGCTACTACATTGAGTTGATGGGAGGCGAGGACTTTGTGGGGCATCGCGCCCGTGTGACGCTCCAAGACATTCGCCGTTCTTTTGCCGTGGCCGAAGTGATCCTGCCCGGAACTCCCGCGGGACGCAAAGGCTAAGCCTCAGCCGAATACAAGCCGTATGCCGCCAAGCGCCGCGAGGGCCAGAATGGTCACCGTGAACTTTTCTTGCGATACGCGCGCGGCAGCCCAGCGACCGAGTAGCGCACCCGTCACCACAGCGGGGGTCATCGCGGCTCCAAAGGCGACGGTTCCCGCGGTCCACATCGGCTGCGATGGCTCTTTGGCGGTCAGCACCCAATAGAAGGGCAGTTTGGACACATTGAGGACAAAGAAGGCCCACCCCATGGTGCCTAGAAACGCCAGCTTATCGAGCTTTGCCGCCGTAAGGTAGATCGACATGACGGGTCCCGCGGCGTTGGAAACGAACGTCGCAAAGCCGGTGAGGACGCCGGCCGTGTGCAGACCCGCTTGGGTTTGCGGGGCAACACCCGCAACCCTGCGCCGGACGACTTGAAGAATTACCATCATCAGGACAACGCCCCCGATCAGTCGATTCATATGAACACCGGCTTCCGGGGCTCGGCCGACCCAATCGAGCGCCACAAAGCCGGCAAGCATTCCGATAATGACGGTAGGCAAAAGTCGGCGCAGGGCGTCCCATTGACAATGCTGCCGATACCAAAGCAACGCAATCGTGTCGGCGAAGATCAGCAGGGGGAGGAGCGCGCCGACACTGAGTCGGCCGCCAAAGGCAAGCGCCATCAAGGGAACAGCCAAGACGCCCGATCCAGGAATCCCGGTCTTCGCGAACCCGACCATCAGAGCGGCAAGCACGCCGGCCGCCCAGGCAAGGGGTTCGAGATCGAGCACGATCCTTCATTTTGTCGTGGAAATGGGAGCAACTGTCCGCCTGTCGTTGTTTGGATCCTCGTACACGTATAATTCCCCCGTGCTCGGCGTCCTCTATAACCGGTTATTGATCCTGCTCTCGCTCGGCGGTGTTTTCGTTGCGGGCTATTTGACGATGGCCCATGCATCGGGAGCGCCGATCGCTTGTGGCGGGGGGACCGACTGCGATAGCTTGGCGGCAGATCCGAGTTCCTCGTTTATCGGCATTCCGGTGGCCGTGTACGGCCTCATCGGTTACTTGCTGCTGCTAGGGATTGCCGTGATGCGCAGCACCAAGGGACTTGAATCAACGGTGTCGCTGGGCCGTTTGTCGTTCGCTCTTTCCGGAATCGGGACCCTCATCAGTGCGGGTTTGACGTACTACAGCCTCTTTCAGCTTCAGCTCACGTGTCGATGGTGTATCGCATCGGCCGTGATCATGTCCCTGATCCTTGTGGTCAATATCCTGATGAACCCAGCGTCAAGGGTTGCGGGCGCGCCAAAGACGGCGATCGATGCATCGATCGCTGTGGTTGGCTTGTTCTTGGTCATCGGTGGCCTCAGTATTGTCGCCATGAACGCTCCCAAGGTGACGAGCAATCTCAACCCGTCTGCCGTACGAATCTTGCAAGACCCCGAGCAGTTGGCGAGGATCACCGGGAGACCATCGAACTCCATCGGTCCCGAGGGGGCTCCGATCACGATCATTGAGTTTGCCGACATGGAGTGCCCAACCTGTCGCGCCTCGTTCCCAGTCGTCAAGCGGATGGTCGAGGACTCCAACGGCAAGATTCGGCTGATGTTTCGCCATTTCCCCTTGCGTCAACAGCATCCCATGGCCCTGGTAAGCGCCGTGGTGAGCGAAATGGCAGCAGAGAAGGGCAAGTTTTGGGACTTTGTCAGCATCGCCATGGACCCGAAGCTGGAGGCGCCCGCATCTCGCCAAGAGGTGGTTGCCATTGCCGAAAAGGTGGGCCTGGACCCCATCGAGGTGAACCGACGATTTGAGGCCGAAACGGACCCCGCCCTCTTGCGCGTGCTCGACGACACGAACCTGGCGCACCAGCTGGGCGTACAGTACACGCCGACCTTTATCATCCTGGCAGACGGGGTGCCCCCCACGGCCGCGCTCTCCAATACTTTGGACCAGATTCTTGCGGAACCTCAATACCAGCGGCTGATGCGAGGGGAGAGTGGCCAGTAAGGCACCGATTCTGGTTGCCATGTCTGGCGGCGTCGACAGCAGCGTCGTTGCCGGACTCTTGGTGCGTCGCGGATTCGACGTGGTCGGCGTGACACTGCAGATTTGGCAAGAAAGCCAAACGGACCCTCGGCATTCGGGCTGTTGCTCTCTCGGGGCGGTTGAGGATGCGCGGCGCGTGGCGAGGATCCTGGACATCCCCCACTACGTGATGAACTTTCGCGAAGAGTTTCGCGAACATGTGATTCAGAACTTTGCCGACGAATACATGGCGGGCCGCACGCCCAATCCCTGCGTCGAGTGCAATCGGACGGTCAAGTTCAGCATCCTGATGGAGCGCATGCGGGCGCTCGGCTGCGAACGCTTGGCCACGGGACATTACGCCCGTATCCGACGCGACCCCAATGGCGATTACCGCCTTCTGCGCGCGCGAGGCGGGCAAAAGGATCAAAGCTACGTGCTTTATATGCTCACGCAGGAGCAGCTGGCGGCCACGATGTTCCCGCTTGGCGAACTGGGTGGTAAGGCCGAAACGCGGCAAATGGCCCGTGAAATGGGCTTACCCGTGGCTGATAAACCGGATTCGCAAGAGATTTGCTTCGTGAGCGAGGTCGGCGGCTATCGTGAGTTCTTGCGCCGCATGCGACCGGAAGGGTTTGCGCAAGGCGACATCGTCCACGAGGACGGACGGCGTCTTGGTTCGCATCAAGGGATTGCCGAGTTCACGGTTGGACAGCGGCGGGGGATTGGAGTTTCGGATACCAAGCCGCTTTATGTGACGCGGATCGAGCCGGAAACACGGCGGGTGATTGTCGGCGATGGAGCAGCGCTTGCTCAGCGAGAGGTTCTGCTTGCCGATACGCATGTCGCGCAGAAATTTGCTGGGCGGGCTACGCTTCGGGTCCACGCGAAGGTTCGCTATAACATGACGCCACAACCGGCCACTGCTTATCTGGGACAACAGCCTCGAATCATCTTTGATGATCCCGTTCGCGCTATCACGCCCGGTCAGATCGCGGTAGCATATCATGGAATGTCCGTCGCACTCGGTGGCAAGATCACTTTCGAGCGGCTGGCGGGCTCGGTTGCGGCGTGACAAGCGCCGCCCTGCACGTGAACGGAGGTCAAACATGAACGATAACGGCGATAAGAACGCGCTTTTGTACCTATTGGCTGGATTTGGACTGGGCGCCATTGTCGGTGTGGCAGCGGGTGTGCTGTTTGCCCCGAAAGCCGGCGAAGAGACGCGTGAAGAGCTGGCGGACAAACTGAAAGAGTTGAAGGCCAAGACCGAAGGTTGGGTTGCCGAACAGAAGGCAAAGAAGCAGGCTGCGGTCGCCCAGCTCACTGACGAACTCGGCGCGTAGCCGCCTCTCCCCACCCTTTCGTGGTCGGCTGGAGAATCGCTCTGTGGGTCGTCCTTGTTGCGACGACCCTATACTTCCTCTACCTTGTTAGGGGCGTTCTCCTTCCGTTTGTCCTCGCCTACATTGTTTGCCTGATCCTTGAGCCTGGGGTCAAAAAGCTGCGCTTGCGCGGCATGAAGCGAAGCGGCGCCGTTGCCGTGGTGCTCATCGGGTTCTTTGGAGTACTAGGCATTGTTGGCGCATGGGTGACGCCGCTGATGGTTGAACAGGTGGCCAGCCTGAATACCAAGTCGCAAGAGTACGTGGCGCAACTTGCAGAGCAGGACCGCGAGCGCAACTTTTTTATTCGTTGGAACCCCGCGATCCAAGTCAAGCGGACGGATACCCGAAGCGCCGCCGACGCGTTCCTCGTTCAATACCAGGAGTACTTGCAGCGGCTCGGTTTGCCGACGACGAGTCGCGGCTTCGTTGATCGCTTTTTCGAGCCGAACAAAGAGCAGATCCAAGCCATGACGCAGCGCGTTTTTGGCGGTGTCCTCGGCGCGGCCGGAAGTGTTTTGCAGCTTGTGATGGTGATGTTCTTCGTCCCCATCATCGTGTGCTTTATGCTCCCAGGAATGGACACGTATCGTGATCGGTTTGTTGCCGCTGTGCCACCACCGATTCGCTCGCAGGTCATGAACCTCTTGGATGACTTGGGCAAGGTCTTTGTGAGTTACCTGCGAGGAGTGTCGATCGCCATCGTGATCTACATGGTGCTGGCGTCAACGCTCTTGACGATCCTTGGCGCCCCCTATTCCATCCTGCTAGGGATTCTTTTCGGCATCCTCTATCTCATCCCGTTCATTGGGGCGTATTTCAGCTACACGATCCTGTTGCTTTCGACTGGGTTCAGCGGTCAAACCGGCAACTGGTTTATGAACGTCGGCAATCCTTGGTGGTTTGGTCTGATCCTGACGGCCTGCTTTTTCATATACTCATCCACGTTCGATCAGGTCGGCTATCCCAATCTTGTGGGCAGGTCGGTTGGGCTGCCCATCGTCCTCAGTTTGTTCGTCGTGGGTTGTGGATTCTCCCTATTCGGCATCGTCGGAGCGCTCTTTGCCTACCCGGTGGCCGGCGCGATGAAGGTGATTATCGAGAGAATTCTTCGCATCACCTCGCGGTCCCATGACGACGTCGATCTGCCCGCGGTTCCCTTGCGTCACAGAGTCCATTGACTCGGCGTATAATTTCATCGGCAATCAAGTGTGCCGCAGGGGGAGCCCGGACAACGGGCTGAGAGTTTCCGAACATGCGGAATGACCCCATGAACCTGATTCGGTTAGGACCGACGTAGGGATTGCGGAGGGGGACCTTTGGCTGGTCGCCGTCGCAGTCGTGACGGCGACGCTTGATGTCAAAGGATCAACTCATGGACCAAACCAAGCGAAAGGGCGGCTTTACGCTCATCGAACTTCTCGTCGTGATTGCGATCATCGCTATCTTGGCAGCGATCCTCTTTCCCGTCTTCAACCAGGCAAAGGAAGCGGCCAAGAAGACCGCGTGCCTCAGCAATGCCAGGCAAATTGCGTTAGGGAATCGCATGTACCTGGCCGATCACGACGATGTTTATCCCATCTTCTATGCCTACAACAGCGATCCGCCAGCCGGATCCCCCGGTCACAAGGGCGTCGAGGTATTGCTGCTGCCCTATCTGAAAAGCCGCGAGATCTTCAAGAGCCCGTTTGATGTTGGGGGACCCTACACGTCGCTGGACGTGCCAGGCTCCAGTTCCTACTTTCAGGCATACGGCAGCAGCTATCGCTTCACGCAATGCATGTTCAGCCGCGTTGCAGGTGAGTCAACGCAAAACAACTGGCCCCTGGAAGTCACCAGCATCATTACCGATACGATGGTGGAATCTCCGTCCGATACCCGGATTATGAGGCTCGAGATGTTTCCGTTTTTTAGCCGCAAAGTCGACGTCGGCTGCGAGCGGTATGGCTACGATTGTGAGTCGCCCTACGACTATTATCGACAATGGGGATCAACCGGTGGCTCGATGATCTTTGCGGATGGCAGTGCGCGCCATATCTCGAATCCTGGCCAGTTTGACCAGACACGGGTGAACCCTTCTGGAAACCGAAGCGGTGAGCCAAACTCCGAATCGTGGTCGGGAACCTGGTACGGCATCTGTGACTAATGGCAACGGATCCCCCGGTGCGGCCGCACTGGGGGATCCGTTGAAAGGTTCGAGCCGATGTCAGCTTAGAATCGGCTGCCGAAGGAGACACCGATGCCTGACATGCGACCCGTGTTCGAGCCCTTGCCGCTCAGGTAGCCAACCAGTTCGGCACTAAAACGGTCCGAAAGCTCCATCCCAATGCCACCACGGACACCAAAGGTGGTGGTGCTGCCGCCAATGTCGAAGAAAAAGAGCCCCGCTCCGGCAAAGAAGTAGGTGCGCATCTGATTCGCGCCGCCGGCGCCCGCCCAGAATCGTTGATTGACCGTCAGCGGAATCGCCCAGTTCTTCAGATTGGTTCCACCGGCATAGAACTCACCGGAAAAGAACGTCTCCGAACCGGACAAGAACTGCGTAGATGGAATGAATTCGTAGGCAAGGCCGTACCAAACCGAGTGTCTGTCTCGCATCGTCGAGTCTTCCGGGAAAAACACCGTGAATCTCAACGTCGAGTTGGTGGGGATCAATTCCATCCCTTGCACCGGGAGCTTGGTCTCACCGGCAAAGGCCACCGAGGAGACTGCCACAAAGAGGGCAGCCGAGCCGAGCGCTTTGAATTTGTTCATTGTTGCTTCAAACCTCCGTTTTTGGAATCGAGTCCGATTCACCCAATCCCTTGAGCAACCCTATTTTACAGGCATGATTCGAGTGAGTCAAACGCTTTCATAATGACAGCATGCTGACTGCGCATGCCGAGCGGAGTCTCCTTGTTCTGGTGGACTTGCAGCCTTCGTTTCTCAAGGCTATCGAAGCGGGGGACCGCGTCGTGCAGCGTGGGCGATTCCTGGCGGAGATGGCTGCGCTGCTGGAGATTCCAGTGGTCGTGACGGAACAGAACGTGCCGCGAATGGGGGGTACGGCGGAAGAATTGATCGCCTTGCTCGATCCGGCGGGAGCGAGGGTACTGCCGAAAATGAGCTTCAGCGGATGTGGGGCGTCTGGATTTGATGCCATTCTCAGCAGCCAGCGACGACGACAGATCGTGATTGCCGGCATCGAGACGCACATTTGCGTGCTCCAGACAGCGCTACACCTCGTGGAACGGGAGTACGATGTGTTTGTCGCTGGAGATGCCGTTCATGCTCGGACCCAAGATGCGCACGTGATCGGCATCGAGCGGATGCGACAGGCGGGTATCTGTATAACCCACTCCGAATCCATTGCTTACGAATGGCTGGGCACTGCCGACCACCCCCTGTTCAAGGAGGCGTTGGGCATTGTTAAGCGGTATACCGGTACTTGATATCGGGGAACGCATCAATTGTGGTACCGTTCCTCCGTGGCTCCGATCAGTAACCTTCAGTCATCGTCGATTCAGCGGCTACAGCGGACTCTTCTTGGCGGGATGTATGCGTCTGTTGCCCTTTTTGCCTTTCCGGCCCTGACGTTTGCCCAAGACATGAAGCCCCTTGCAACACAAATTACCTACGAAAAGATTGGCGCGTACGATGTCAATCGACTTAACCGGATTCTGACGACTGAGTTCGATGCCTTTGATGAAACAAAGGTTAGTTACACTCCCGCACAGAATGGAGTAACGCTGTATCGCGTCACCTACCCATCGGTGATTCCCGAGAAGGCGAATCAGCCCACGATGGCTTCTGGACTCATCGCGATCCCCGACGTGTCATCGAAGGTCCTGCCGATGGTGTCCTATCAGCACGGCACGGTTTATGGCAAGCAGGAGGTGCCGTCGTTCTTGGAACAGTCGTATGAAACAAGGCTGATGGTGGCCCAGTTTGCTGGGCAAGGCTACGTGGTCATTGGCGCCGACTACTTTGGAAAGGGAACCTCAGCGGAGAAGGAAGGCTATGTGGTGATGGGCAGCCATCAGCAGGCGTGTCTGGACATGTACCGGGCGTCGCTCTTCGTGCTCGAGAAGGAAGGGATTCAAATTAGCGATTTCTTCATCGCAGGGTGGTCCCAGGGCGGGCTCGTGACGATGGCGTTTCTCGAGAAACTGGAGTCTGTCGGCGTTCCGGTCAAAGCTGCTTCCACGTCAAGTGCTCCGGTTGATCCATCGATGGCGATGTTGGGATTTATGAACTTTCCTCGTCCCAATGACGCCGGCTGGACAACGATCCTGTTCATTTTGTCCGCATTCTCATTTGAGGAATATTACGGTCTGCCTGGACTGGCGAAAGCGCTCTTTACCGACGAGATGTACGATACGGCCTATAAGATTTACCACAATGAGTTGACCGACCCCAATGCGTTTCCCACGGACATCAAGAAGCTGGTGAGACCAGAGTACTTTGATGCGCAATACTTCCTTACTTCTGCTTATGGACGCATTTTGCATGACATTCACTTCTATCGCTGGGTCATCAAGACGCCCACGAAGATGTTCTATGGCGAGAACGACGAAGTCATCTCGGTAGGGCTGGGTCAGCTAGCGGCCAACTATCAGCGAAGCATTGGTGCAGGTAACACAAAAGTCGAAGCGATTCCTGCCGGGCCGACAACGCACCGGGGCACGTTTGCCGTCGCGGTACGCGAACAGAAAAAGTGGTTCGACTCCTTGCGGAGTCGCTAAGCTTCCTTTCGTCGTCGTCGCAAGAAGACGCGCCCGAGCCATTGTTCAATGGCTCGGGACGTCTTGTAAAGCTTGGGCTGGTGCCGATCAATCGCTGATATGGGCCAAATCGGCTTGTGAAGCTGGGCGTCGTGGTAGTTCACCGATCCTCCATCGACCGGCAGGCGCTCAGGGCGGCGATGCGTCCGAAAGACGTGATCCCAGAGGGCGATTCCCCAGAATCCGACCACGGCAAGGTTCGATGTCGGGCGCCAATGGTGCATGAGGTGAAAGCTATACATGCGCTTGAACGTCGCTCGCGTCCACCGGCCGTCGATTAGGGGTTTCCAGAAGCGCTCGTACGGAAGATGAAGGATGGCGTGCCACACCTCATAGAAGCAGTAGTAGAAGGTCACGGCAATGAGGAGCGCAAGAATGATCGGCTGCGTTGGAAGGAGCGCTTTAAACGGTGCCCCGAGGAGACCCAAGAAGACGATCATGAAGAGGGGCAGCGACCACATCGGAAACATCATCGAGTCGTGCTGATGCTCCTCTTCGACAGGGTAATCGCTGTCAACGGTGACCATTCGCTCGGGATCCTTTGGGGTGACAGGGGCCTTCACCGCCGTAAGCCCATGGTGCGTGCTGTGCGCGTCGTGCATGGCGCCAAGAAAAGGCAGCACGGCTGAGTGCAGCAGGTAGCGGTGATAAAGGTATTCAAACAAACTCAGCGGGATGCCCAAAATAATCACCCACATGGCGACTCGCCACGGCTCGGCGATGTCCGCCTGGAATGACGCAGGGAAGCCCCAGCGGTAGATCAGGACCATTGCCGCGAACTGGGCGATCATTGCAATCGCAAAGCGGCCGAGGGGGATGTGTGGTTCTGGGTGGTCGTGTGCGTGACTCAAGCTTGCTCCTGGCGCACGCGCCGGGCGATTGCCTAGGAATGCCCGCCGGTCATGGGTGCTAACCGGAACCTATTCTAGCCGGAAGGAGAAGAATCCGGCTGATGGACTACTGACATGGAGCTTTCGGGACGACGGCATTTCCGGTGGAGCCCGAGCTGCCTTGACAACACGGGGGCAGCACGGTATTATACGCAATGGTTAAATAACCATGAGGTTAAATGAATTCAAGCCAAGACCCGTTGACACTGACGTTTGCCGCGCTGGCAGATCCCACACGAAGGGCCATCCTTGCCCGCTTAACCGCGGGTGAAGTCTCGGTCACCGAGCTTGCGCAGCCGTTCGACATGAGTCTTCCCGCGGTTTCCAAGCATCTCAAGGTCCTCGAACGCGCGGGTCTGATCGAACGAAGTCGAACGAAGCAGTGGAGGCCGTGTCGACTGAAGGCCGAAAGGCTGCAGCATGTTGCGGAATGGCTGGATGCGTACCGCTCGCTGTGGGAGGGAAGGTTGGAACGGCTTGATGCCTATCTCGTGGAAGTCGAAACCAAAGGAAACAACCCATGATGAACGCTCAATCCCTGAGGTGCGCTCAAGACGTTGCCGCCTCGAAGTTCGCTGATCGAAAGCCTATCCGTCAACCCGGTCCCCTTGGCCGAACGGCCCGATACTCTCCATTCCGAACACTGGGGGAAAACGGTAATGCGCAGTAACACGCTGAGCGTTTCGCGCGTCATCGACGCGCCTCCCATGCGTGTCTGGCAAGCCTGGACAGACCCTGAAACTATCGCAGAGTGGTGGGGACCTGAGGGCTTCACCACGACGACACGAGAATTCTCACTGACTGTAGGTGGCTATTGGCGATTCACGATGCACGGTCCGGATGGGACGGATTACCCGAACGTCATTCACTTCACGCAAGTGGAACCAGGACGGCTGCTGGCTTGGGACCAGTGGGGCGAAGGTGACTTTGCCGATTTTCACCACAAGTCGGTGGTCTCGTTTATCGCACGAGAGGACCAAAGGACGGAGGTGGTCCTGACCTCTGTTCTGCCGTCTGCCGAACGTCTCGAGGAACTGATCCGCGACTTCGGGGCTGAGAAGGGCGCCCACGATACCCTGAGGCGTCTTGACGAGGTGGTTGGCACTCTGGCGCAGGGATCTCAGTAGGCTCGATGAGGATCTGATGAGATTTCGGGCGACATGGTCTCGCGACGTAATCTCAGGGCATTCGGAACGCGTCATACGTGACACAGGTTGAAGCGATGACTCACTACACACCCCAATACACGCGCCGTCACTTCCTTGCGCAGATCATGCTCGGGGCGGTGGCGGCGCCGGCCCTTAGGCTCTTCATGGAAGAGAACCTTTGGTTCCTTGAGAGCGGCCATTTTGCCGATGAACTCATTCGCACACCGGCACAGACCGAAGGCCCGTTCTATCCGAACGTCATGCCGCTCGATACCGACAACGATTTGCTAATTATCGGGACCGGTCAACAGGCCGCCGGTGAAGTGACTCACCTGACTGGGAGAATCATGGACCTTAAGGGGGACCCGATTCGCAATGCCGTCATTGAGATCTGGCAGGTGGACCACTCGGGCGCGTATATCCACACAGGCAGCGGGAACGCTCAAAGGAGGGACAAGTTGTTCCAGGGATTCGGAAGATTTGAGACCGCCTCGGATGGTCGGTATCGGTTCCGGACCATCAAGCCCGTCGCTTACCCAGGCCGCACGCCGCACATCCACGTGAAAGTCAAAAAGGGGTTGAGTGAACTCTTGACGACGCAGTGCTATGTCAAAGGGGAGCCTCAGAACGCAAGAGATGGCGTTCTCAATGGCATTCGGGACGTGAGACAGCGCGAAAGTGTGGTTGTCGACTTTGTACCCATCAAGGAGTCGCGGATCGGCGAACTAGCGGCCGAGTTCAACATTGTGATTGGCCATACGCCGGTCGATCCAGAGCACTAGCCGGCTACCAGAGGTCCTTGGTTCGACGCAATATGAGCACCCAGTCGCCCGTGGAAGGCGGACGGAAAACGTGCGAGGCGTAGTCCTCACCAGCGATGGTCTCGGGCGCGGACTCCTCACCTGATCGCGGGTTGAACCACGACGCGGCGAATTCCCTTCCCATGAGGATGTGGAGACGAACTTCGAAGGGCTGACCGGTTGGGGTGTAGATCAATGCAAAGCGGCCATCGGGGGCACGACAGCTTCGTCGATGGTCGGCGCCACTCGCATTGTGATTTGCGATCAGCGATTGATCCGGCAAACGGTCCCAAAAGCCGTTGTCTTCGATGAGGCGTCGCGCGTGCTGCATTTGGCTCGACCCGGGGAAGTGGATCGCCTGATGCCAAGGCGTATTTGCCCCGAGCACCGGCTCCCGACCCTCGTCGTACATTTGCCAAATGTCGTTGCATCCATAGGTATGACCACACGCGCCGGCAAACAGCGACCAGTAGGCAAATTTCCGCGACTGATAGGCGTCAAGACGGCCGTGAGCTGTGTCAAAGGCATGGGGAATGTTCTCGTATCCTGGCTCGCCGTCAACGACGGGCTTGATGGGCAGCCGATTGAATTCGGCCGCAACGCTGTTGTAGTTGTCACGATCCCGGGTGTGGCCCGTCTGAATCATGTTGAAGTCGAGCCAGTCCTCGTCATGGAAGTAGCACGCTGACGAGTACTGACCCTGGGGGTGGAACGTGATGAGGTGCGCGCCGCCGTCGCCCTGGCGGAGCCCATGTGCCATGGCTCGGTGGATGTCCCCATGCAGCGGACTCTTCAGATGGCGATCTCCGCCCAGAATCCAGATTACTCCCCGATCACGATAGCGGTTCCCGAGAAACTCACCGTAGATCCGTGCATTGTCGGCATTGAATACTTCCGGGCCCTTCCCCCAAACGCGACTCCACTTGTCGCCCCAAGTGGGGAGTAAACCAACATACATGCCGAGATCATTGGCCGCCTCTACGACGAAGTCGACCTCCTGAAAGTACGCTTCATTCGGCCTGGTGGGATCGAGATCATGAAGCGGCACGTGTCCTGCCGGCGTGGGTTCAAGCAAACCGTCCAATTCCGCAAGTGCCACGGCCTGTATGGCGGTGAAACGCTTCCCAGCGCGATCATGCAGATACTCAAGGGCCTGGTTTCGATCCAGGCGATGGAAAAGCTCCCATGCCGTATCCGCAAGGTAGAAGAAAGGCTTGCCGGTTTCGTCTTCCAGGTATCGACAATTCTCACTTACGCGCAATCGGGGCAGGGCCATCGTCGCCGCATCATACCGCGGCGTAGGATGCGCTCTGCTTGCTGTAAACTACGGTTGGGAAATGATGACGACTACCGTGTTGCTCGGTGTGGCAGCGATGCTCCCACTGCCAGTCCAAGGCGAGCCTGTATTCGCTCGGGAGATTGCCAAGCTCACGACTTCGTCACTCGAGAGCCGGTATGAAAAGACTTATGGGACGAAGATGCCGCACCCGACCGGAGCGGACGTCTACAAACTCAACTATCCGTCGCCGAACTCTCCGCATGGATTTCAGCGCCTGAGCGGCGCCCTGTTCGTGCCGACCGGAGTGCGGCCGCGAGGCTTGGTGCTCTTCTTTCATGGCACCAGCGTCAAACCAGAGACAGTGCCTTCGCGGATGCCGGACACGTCCATCGAGTCGGCTCTGCCCTTTTTGGCCCAGGGATTTGCCGTTACCATGCCGGACTATGTCGGACAGGGCGATTCCAAGGGAAGGCATCCATATCCGCTCGGCAAAATTAACGCTTGGTCGGGGATCGACATGGTGCCCCATGCGCGCAGGACAGCAGCGCGGCAGGGCTGGCACTTGGGTGACAACCTGTTTATCTCGGGTTATTCAGAAGGCGGCGCCGTGGCCATGTGGGCGACGCGCCACCTGCAGGAGCGGCCAGAACTCGGGCTCAAGTTGCGGGCCTCTGCGCCGCTGTCCGGTCCCTATGATCTGTCGAGAACGACGGCGCGATCCATGGCCGCCGATGTCGAAAGTGCCGTTTGGCGCGCGGTTCGCGTGTTCTTGGTCGGCTACATCGGTTACAGCGCGGTGGCCTGGGTTCCAGGATTCAAGCTCGAAGATTACTTCGTTCCTTCGTTTGCGTCCTATATCCCGCTGGCCTTTGAGACCTCCCAATCCGACGATGAAATCACCCAGCGACTGGTCGTGAAGGCGATCCAGATTCGGCCGATCACGCGCTCAATCAAGCCGATTCTTCAGCCCAGCTTCACCCGCGCTTTGGAGACTGCTGACCGGCGCAACCCGCTGATCAATGTTCTTGCCGAGAACGATGCCTATGATTGGGCGCCGCAAACCTCCATGCTCTTGGTCGCCCTGGAGAAGGACCAGGTCGTCGTGCCTCAAAACACAACCGTTGCCATCAGTGCGATGCGCGCCCGCGGCGTGCCCGAGTCGCGCGTAAGAGCCGTCATGATTCCGGATGACCTCAACCACATTACGGGAGTCCCCAAGTGCACTCTGCTCGCCGCAGAGTTCTTTGTGCGCCACGCGGCGAATGAGTAGGGCCAGCAAGCCGTTCGGTTGCTCGTGAACGTATTCCTCACGGGAGCGACCGGGTTCCTAGGCGCGCCCATCGCCGCGGAACTTCTCCGTCGCGGATGGCGGGTGACCCTTCCCACCCGAAGAGCCAGGGAGGTTGGCGAGTGCCCCGTGTTCGCCGGTGCGCAGGTCGTTGGGTGCGACCTTGACCGCGTGATCGATCTCGACCGCATGCTCGGTGGCCACCAGGCGCTCATCCATCACCAGCTGATCTGGCCCGAGGCGTCCCGGGAACACGAGTGGCTCGACGCTCAACTCTGCTCCAGGATTTTTGATGCCGCCGGGAAGGCGGGCGTGGAGCACGTTGTGTACACCTCGTCGACGGCCGTCCACCGTCCGTTCCGGGGCCTCATGAGAGAATCAGACCGCCTCGCACCCGACGACTTTTACGGGACCGACAAGGCGGCGGGCGAGTTGGCCCTTTGGGCCATGGCCCACCGTCATGGGTTTCGCGCGACGGTGATTCGGGTCGGCCCGGCCATTGGCGTTCCGCTGTGGTCCGGCGCACGGCCGACCCGGCACGCCTCTCTCCAAGCCATGATCGACGCGGCCCGGGATGGGGAAGACCTGGTCGTCCGGCGTGGGACCGAGCGTCAGTTCGTGGATGCCGGCGACGTCGGGCGGGTGTTCGCCGCCGCCCTGGAAGCCGAAGGGGCGCAGGAGACGTACCTTTGTGTGGCCGAAGAGACGACCCCGTGGGCGCACATTGCCGAAACGATCGTCGCAGAGATCGGCTCAAGCAGCCGCGTGATCGTGGCCGGCGCGGTGGATGCCGAAACTCCCCGATTCGACACAGCGCGACTCGCTGATGGGCTTGGCTTGCGGCTGACCACCAGGGGGCGATGGCCGGCCGCAATCCGGGCGCTGTTGTCGGAATAGGCGGGAAGGGTCATAATCGCAAGATTCCCGGACGAACGTCCTGACGGTGATCCCCATGCCCGAGCAACCTGGAGCAACCGCACCGCCGCCGAGCAACGGAAAGACCAAGCTTGGCGCTTTCACCCGATTCCTGAATTTCGTCGAGTGGCTGGGGAACTTGCTGCCCCACCCGGTGACCCTCTTTGCCGCGCTTTGCGTGCTCATTTTGGCCATCAGCTGGATCACCGGCGCGAATGGGCTTCAGGTCCCCGATCCCCGGCCCGAAGGCGCGGCGGGCCG
The DNA here is from genome assembly GCA_046292875.1 of Fimbriimonadaceae bacterium. GTDB lineage: Bacteria > Armatimonadota > Fimbriimonadia > Fimbriimonadales > Fimbriimonadaceae > JBKBQD01. The sequence goes on along the minus strand of JBKBQD010000003.1, from coordinate 135,766 downwards.
CGCGCCCGATGGGATGATCCGCGCCGTCAGCCTGGTTTCGCCTGAGGGATTGCGGCGGATCGTTGAGGGCATGGTTTCGAATTTCGTCAACTTCGTGCCGCTTGGAACGGTTCTGGTGTCCCTGCTCGGCGTCGGGGTTGCCGAGAAATCGGGTCTGCTGAGCGCGGCCATTCGGCTGCTGGTGCTGCGCGCGCCGAAAAACGTCGTGACCGTGGCGGTTGTCTTTGCGTCGGTGATTTCGAATACGGCGAGCGAGATGGGCTACGTCGTTTTGATTCCCCTCGCAGGCGTGTTGTTTTACGCGCTGGGGCGGCACCCTTTGGCAGGGATTGCGGCGGCTTTTGCCGGAGTCTCAGGGGGATACAGCGCCAACTTATTCATCGGCACGGTGGACCCGCTCCTTTCGGGCATCACGCAGGAATCCGCGCGGCTGATTGACCCCTCGGTGACCGTGACGCCGGTGGCGAATTGGTACTTCATGGCGTTCAGTGTGCTGATTGTCACCTTCGTGGGTACCTGGGTGACGGTGCGCATTGTCGAGCCCAAGCTGGGGCCCTATAACCCGAGCGGGGCCGAAGAAGGCGCACTGAACCAGATGACCTTGGAGAAGGTCACCCCCCTGGAAAAGCGGGGTCTGGTCTGGGCGACGCTGGCGGCGCTGGTGACCCTGGGGCTGATCGCCATGACGGTGATCCCGTCGTGGGGTCCGCTGCGCAATCCGGAAGACGGGGACGTGCTGAACTCGCCCTTCATGAAGAGCATCGTCACCTTCATTCTGGTGGTGTTCATCATTCCCGGCATTGTTTATGGGAAGGTGACGAAGTCATTCAAGAGCGACCGCGACGTGATCGACTCGATGGCGGGGGCGATGAGCTCGATGGGTCTCTATATCGTGCTCGTCTTTTTTGCGGCGCAGTTCGTGGCCTATTTCAATTGGAGCAACCTCGGCTCGATTACGGCCGTGCTGGGGGCAGATATGCTGCAAAAGTCGAACCTCACTGGGCCGATTGTCTTCATTCCGTTCATTCTGATGTGCTGCTTTGTCAACCTGATGCTGGGCAGCGCGTCGGCCCAGTGGGCGGTGACCGCGCCGATCTTCGTGCCGATGCTGATGCTGGTGGGCTACAGCCCCGAAGTCATCCAGGCGGCCTACCGCATCGGGGATTCCACGACCAACATCGTCACGCCGATGATGAGCTACTTTGGGCTGATCTTGGCGTTTGCGACCAAGTTCGACCGCAAGCTGGGGATCGGGACGATGATCTCGATGATGATCCCGTACTGCCTGTACTTCATCGTGTTCTGGATTGCCGCGTTCTATCTGTGGGTGTTTGGCCTTGGCTTGCCCGTGGGGCCGGGAACCGAAATCTACTACACGCCGAAGCCGGCAGGGTAGGTCGATCCGTCGCGAGCACCGCGCCCATGGAGCGTGTGGCCGCCGCCGGACCGCAAGGCTAATCCCACTCTTCGGTGCGCCAGTGGCCCCAAATGTTGGTCTCTTCCCACTCTTCGGACGGTTCTTCGCCGGCCAGCCGAAGGCCAAGCATGATGAGGCCGACATGCCAGCCGTCGTGCCACACCATGTGCTGCATAAAGAGCATTGGGTGGTCATAGCCGCCGACCTTGCTCATGCCGCCGTCGAGGCACTCGGCAAACGCCCTGGCGACCGCCGTACCGCTTTGGTCGAGAAGCCGCTTGATTTCGTCCAGGTCGTCGATTGGGGTCGTCCAGCCGTCCGTGAACGCATCGCCCAGTTCGGCGGCGACGTCGGGACGAATGTTGGCGATCCAGCCCTTGCGGACTTGGTGCATGTGCGCCAGCTGGTGGTCCAGGGGCCAGCCATCGGGCGAAGGCTTGGCACGGCGCGTGGTTTCGGTGACGCGGTCCGCGACGGCCCGCACGATCAGGGTTTGCCGGTACCAGGAGTCGAGAATGGAGTCGCGCAGGTCCATGGAACGGAAGGTACCTTTTTGATAGGGCCCTAACCCTCCCATGGCGGTGCGGCGAGGCGAGCCGAGGCCCTTTGCCTGAATGATTGACGGCGGCCGAGGCGATGGGCCGACGCTCGCGTCGCCGCACCGCCGTTGGGGCGTCCGGTCAGACCTCGTTCAGATACACTCCCACGTCCGGCCAAGCCAACTTCACGGCCGTTGGGGCGTCCGGTCAGACCTCGTTCAGATACACTACAGACGACGGCGGCGCCGAAATCGCTCATGTTGGGGCGTCCGGTCAGACCTCGTTCAGATACACTTTGACTTGCACGTTGCCGGTATGCATCACGGTTGGGGCGTCCGGTCAGACCTCGTTCAGATACACTTTGAGTGTCGCGAGGCGGCACTCGACTTCAGTTGGGGCGTCCGGTCAGACCTCGTTCAGATACACTGCAGCCCTCCCAAAGCAGCCCCAGACAGCAGTTGGGGCGTCCGGTCAGACCTCGTTCAGATACACTTTCAAATACGTGGATCGACCCGATCACCAAGTTGGGGCGTCCGGTCAGACCTCGTTCAGATACACTTTCCCAACCTGACTCCGGATCAGCGTTGGTTGGGGCGTCCGGTCAGACCTCGTTCAGATACACTCCGCGCCGGTGGCGCCGTGACCCAGGAGCGGTTGGGGCGTCCGGTCAGACCTCGTTCAGATACACTAGGCAGGAGAACAACAATGGAACACCCAGAGTTGGGGCGTCCGGTCAGACCTCGTTCAGATACACTTGCGATCGCGACCGATGAAACCGAAGCGGGTTGGGGCGTCCGGTCAGACCTCGTTCAGATACACTCTTGTCGCCCCGGTGCTGATGGAGGAGATCGTTGGGGCGTCCGGTCAGACCTCGTTCAGATACACTACTCTACAAGACCTACGAAGACGCCTACGAGTTGGGGCGTCCGGTCAGACCTCGTTCAGATACACTCGATGTCGACCTCCATGAAATCGAACGGCTGTTGGGGCGTCCGGTCAGACCTCGTTCAGATACACTGGACGCGGTTTTTGACGATGCGCGCCGCGTGTTGGGGCGTCCGGTCAGACCTCGTTCAGATACACTCGACGTCGGAGCGGCCTTCGCTCTCCATGTGTTGGGGCGTCCGGTCAGACCTCGTTCAGATACACTATCCCCCACCGAAAGGTGGGGGATTTGAATCCGCCGCCAAAGGCGTCGGATTCAGAAAAACGAAAGCTGCTGGGGCTCTTTTTCGGGCGGCCGCGCGATTTCGCCGAAAAACACCTTCATCTTCGCGTACTCCAGGCTGCTGATCGTTAGCGTGCGCACCTCCCCTTGGGGCGGCATCCGGCCTTCCACCCGCGCCTCGTGTTTTTTGGCGTCCTCGCTCGTCGGGCAGGGACGCGCATAGACCGAGTACTGCAGCATCATGAATCCAGCATCCAGCAAGCGGTCGCGAAAGCGACGATATTCCGTGCGCTGTTGGCGCGTTTCCGTGGGCAAATCAAACATCACAAGCAGCCACATGGCTCTCATCCCTCCATAAATCACGCGGCGGGCACCGCCGGCGCCTTTCTTTCCCCCATCAGGCATTGTCTCACCTGGGCCGCATAGGCCTCCAGCGCCGCATCCAGCGGCCAGAGCCCCTGTTCCCAACCCACTTCCGCCGTCAGGACTCCCAGCATACGTCGCTTGAGATAAGGATTTAGCTCCTCCGGAAGCGCGGGCTCTTCATCCAAGATAGCACAGGTTTCCCGATCGGCCAAAACGCGCAGCGGCTCGAGCAAGTCATCGGCAAGGGCAAAGGCGTTTTCGCGGTGGCGGTGGTGCACGCCCAGCGCCGGATGGAGCCCGGCCAACACCACGGCTCGGGCCACAGCCGCCCGCAAGACGGCATAACCGTAGTTGAGAAGGGCGTTGGCGATGCGGGCCTTTTGTGTGTCGGTACCGGCGATCTCGGCGCCACGGCGGCGCGCGAAGGCCGGCCCAAACAGGGCGGCGAAATAGATCGTGGCGGCCGCGGCTTCGCGATGGGTCACGTCGCCGCTGCGCACATCGCCCGCCATGGCAAAGAGGCCGCGGTCGCCGCCGAGCCGATTCCGCAGATGGCGAGCCTGGCTCCGGATCTTTTCCTGCACGATGGCCTGCCAAACGCGCTTTTGGGCGGGGCGGGGCGCGGCGATTTGGGCGCGCAGCGTCTGGGCCATGAGCGTGTGCCCCTCATAGGGCAGCAATATGCCGGTCGGCAGGTGTTTTTCCCCGCAAACGACGACCGCAACGCGGGCCTCACCCAAGGTGGCCAGGAGGGGGCCAGTCACGTCCACGGCCGTGTGATCAAGGACCACCACGTCGAGGTCCTCGATGGGGGCAGTGTGGCGTCCGTCCTCGTTTTGGATCAGGAGCTGGCGGTGCTCGACGCTAAGGCGGGCGGGGCGCTGGATCACCACGCCGCGCTTCATGGCGCGCCGCCTTCGCGATAGACGACGCGGCCTAGCGGGTTGAGCACGACGCGGCTGGCAAGCTTAAGCAAATGTGGAGCTGACTGGTACCGTGCTACCAGATATGGGTTGATGATGTGCTCCAACTGAGGATCCTTCTTAGCCTTGTGGTTGTGGGCACTAACCTCAGATATAAGCTGGTGCGCAACATAAACATGCCACAAGTAGAGGTCAACATCTTTTCCGGATGGCTTTGGTGAAAATCGACTTACTACGGCCAGGGTCCCATCGGTCATTTCGACCATGTCCCCTTTGCACAGGGCCATGACAAATCGGAGCCCCGGCCGCTGCTTTTGGATCACCGGCTCGCCGGCGTTGCGGCGTCGGACAGCCTCGATCGTGGGCACGACTTCGGCCATCCGCTCGTAGACGCCTTTCTTGTTCGGTTCGGTGCGCTCCCAGATGATGCAGTGGTGATTGCTGCCCAGCGGGTAGGCCTGAGCGGCTTTTCCTTCGGCATCGTAATTCACCAGGTAGTTGCCGATGACCTTGGAGCTCCACGGCTCCCCCGGCGGCATTCCCTGGACCGCTTTCTCTTCGGGCATCTGCTTGTGCAATTCGCCGGTCGGCCGCCGGTTGGGACGGTGCACCACCTCAGCCCGATCCAGCGCAGCTCTCGCCTTGGCGCGGAGGTTTGGATCAGGCAGTCTCCGTGCGCGCTCAGCCTTGCGCCTTTCCTTATCGGCTAAAGCGGGATCGGCGAGATCGGCCATTTGGTAGTACTGCGCCATCGCCTGGAGGGCGCCCCGGTCGGTGAGGGCGACGACGAGGGCATCGACGGCATGGTGAAAGAAGTTGCTCCGGTTCTTGCTCGGTGGCGCCATGTATTCGTCGGAAATCGCTTCGCCACGATCGACTTTGTCCATCCATTCGCGATACTCCCTTTCCGCGATCTCTTCGATGGGGTGCAGCGGCACGAGGCCTTCGAGTTCCCAGAAGGACCGCAGGTCGGCGGTGGCGCGTCCGGGGACGACCAGCGCATTCGGCTGGTGGGTCACCATGCGCTGGGCGAGTTTGAGGACTTCGCGGCTGATCCAGCCCGTAGCGGCGAGGTGCCTTCCGGTGAAGTCTTCGGGCCGCTCCTTGGCGAGCAATTTGCGCCGCTTGTTGGGCGGCATGGCCTTGAGCGAATTCACGTGGGCGACGATCTTGGGCCATTCAGCGGTGTGGCCCAGCGCCTCGTACGGTGTGCGATTGCCTTGGATCTGCCGGTTGAAACGCTCGGTGCAGAGGAAGAGGTTGCCCATGGAGTTGTCGAGGCTGTGGCCCCGCGGGACGATATGCCCGATGTCGTAGCCGCCGCGGAACAGGTCCTCGAGCCCCGAGATGATGACTTCGGGCTCCAGGGCCAGGCCCTTGCCGCCGAGCTCTTCCCAGAGCTGGACCTTGCGGATGTTGTCGCGGGTGGGGCGAATGTTGATCTCGATGAGGCGTTTCGCGATTTCCTCGCGCCTCTTCGTGGCCTTTTTGATCTCGAGCTCCTTTTCGAGCCGGGCCTTGGCGCCGAGTGAGAGATCGCGCGGCAGCTCGATATGGATCGCGTCGGGCTTGCCGAACTCGCGATGAAGGGCATTGAGGACCCGCACCGCCGACCGGACGCTGGCGCGGACGACGGCATGCGGAATGTCGTCTTCGGTGGGGTAGGGCAGTCGGTCAAGGATTTGCAGCTCTCCCTCGGGGTTGGCATGGTCAAAGCCCGCGGCCTTGCAGGCGTCGCTGTACACCTTGTCTTCTAGAAGGTGCGGCAGAATCTTTTTCGCAGCCTTGAGGCTGACATTGAGATACCCGGCCGGGAGTTCCACGGTCGCCAGGCGATTGGCTTCCTGCTCCGTAAAGGTGACTTGACCGGGTCCGTACGCCTTCCTCAGGAACAGGTTGCGGCGACGCACCGCGGCCGGCTCTTCGGTCTCTTGGCCGACCCAGTCGCGGATCGAGATCATTTCGCCCACCAGCTCGCGCTGAGCTTGCGCGCCGAGCGCCTCCCACTTCTCGCCGATGATCGCCTTGATTCGGTTCACGGTTTGGCTCGCCCGGAGCTTTTCCTTTTTGCCTGATGTCCCGGCTCCCTTTTGGCCCTTGACCTTGACCGGTTCGACGTTGAAGGCGCTCTCGATTGGCACTCCAATCGATTGCTTGACCTCGGACCACGACAGGTCATGTCCCTCCATCAGTTTCGCGACCAGCTTTACCCGCTCATCGGGCCGCAGTTTGCGGAAGGTCGCGGTGTTCGGTTCGAGGATCTCGAGGTGAGCGACGTCCTGTGCCAAGACATAGCGCTGTGCCGTCAGGCTGGCTCGGGGCATGCGAAGTTCCTCTTTGCAGAAGATGCAATGGCCCCGCGTTTTTGGGTCAGCGGCCAGGTTGCGCTGGGCAAAGATGATGTTTCTAACCTGCGCTTTGAGCTCGTTGGTCAAAATGGGGTGGTACTGGGCCTGGCGAGCCCAGATGAGATCGAATTCCTCGGCGATCATGTGCCGTTCGGCACGCACGAAGCGGCGTTCATCCTCGGCCTTTTGCTGCGCCGGCTTGACATTTTTGAGCTTCTTCTTGCGCACAGGCTGCTGGTGTTGCAGCCGATGCCAGAGGTAAGCGCCGATGGTCTCAAAGCCTTTCATTTCCTCTTTGGTCCGTCTGATTTCGGAGAGGATCTGTCCGGTCTCTTTGGCTTCTTCGGAGGCGTCATCGTCGCTGCCTTCAAGAAGGTCTTCGTCCTTGAACTTGGCGACTCCATAGAGCATGAGGTCTCGGGGACTGAGAAAGGCGCGCTTTTGATTCAAGTGACAGATCGCGCGCCCGACTTCGAAAAGCTCGAGTTTTTCGGTGAGTGCTTTTGCGCGAAGGCAGTACGGGTTTGGCTCGGCGCAAAAGAGCTTGGCCCTTTCCTCGAATGTCGTGGGGACGAGGCCGTGATCGGCCAGCAGACGGTAGAGTCGCTGCTTTCGCTGCCTTCGTCGCTGACCGGTTTTGCGTGCCCGACGTTTCTGCCCCCTAATCTTGCTCTTCAAACCTTCGGCGGGGTCGTTTTCGTTTGCGAGCGGAGAGTCGAAGACGTAGGTTCCCATGGCGAGAATCTCGACTTCGCCATCGCTTTTCTCGACCGCTGCCCAGCCGACATTGTTGATTCCAAGGTCAATGCCATAGACAAGCGTGCGTGCCATGTGTGCTATCATACGTGATGTATCTGAATGAGGCCTACGGCGCTCCAACAAAGATCTGTTAGGAGATCTGTATGGCGGGATTTCAGGATCCCGTGCTTAAGTCCTGAGAGCTTTGCAATCGGGCAAGAAATTCGGCTCCACCCATTTGGGTGGGGCCGCTTTCGTTTGCGCGGCTTCAACGGATGCTAGAATCCGTGCGTGACGGAGTTCGAGCAGCTTGTCAAGGCCCTGGACGAGGCGATTTGGGAGATGGGCGAGGCCTTCAAGGGTTTGCCCGATGAAGATGTCTGGAAGCGGGCCGATCATCGACTCCTGAGCGTCGGCGAACTGGCAGGGCATGTCGCCTACTGGGAGTCGAAATCGTTCCTTGATGACGGAGTCGAGAGTCCTTTGGCCATCGAGTCCTTCCGCTACTACGAGGATGGTGGAGGCGACGCTGTTGCTTTGCCGCTTGGGGCGGAAGCCGTTTATGCCGAGGTCAAACGGATCCATGAGGCCAGCAAGGAAGCGCTCTTGGCCGACCCTCCTGACCTCGAAGCGCCTAACGAGCGAAGGGACGGCTGGCCATGGGGATCGCTTCTGCGCTACCAGGCCTTTCATGTGGCTTATCACACGGGGCAGATGTACTCGGTGCGCCATTTGCTGGGGCACCAGACGGTGGACAACTGAGCTGCGCATCCGAAGCAGGCCGTGGGGGTATTGGCCTAGTGCCGTCCTTGTGCGGGACCGTGAGATGAAGGGTAGATTCGGCTATCGGAACCACGCGGCACCGCATCGAAGAAGTAACCCGCGAGCACCCGCTTCAGGTGGTCGGGCCAGCGGACTTTCGTACTTCACCGGGCATCCGCGATTCGGCGGAACGCGTCGCGGCGGACCCCGCAGCCAGCCTGTACTGCTTCGATGCCGAGCGCGGTGAAGCGGTGTTTGTCGAGTGCGCGACCCCAGAGGAGGTCCTGCGCGCGCCGTTTCTTTATGAAGCCCAGGCGCGGCTGGCGCAGTGGCTGATTCGGATGCCGTTCGCCGAATTTCACCGCCTTGCGGACTGCTTTGCGCCGCCCGAGGGGCGCCTGATTTGGATTCACTCGGTGGGTCGGTGTGGGTCGACGCTGGTGAGCAAGGCACTGGACACATTGCCTCATGTTCGCAGCCTCTCCGAGCCCGATGACTTGACGCAGATCGTCCTTTTGCGATCCGAGAAAGCGCTGCCCGACACGGAGTTGGCTGCGCTCATCGAAAGTTCGGTCCGGTGGCGGTGCCGGCCGGCCCAGGACGCGGCGACGCGATTTGCCATCAAAACCCGCAGCGAAGTCACCAGCATCGCTGGCTTCCTGACGCAACTTTATCCAAGGGCGAAGCACGTCTTTCTTTATCGCGATGGGACGTCATGGGCGAACTCCGTCTTCAAGTCACGATGGTTGGATGCGGACCTTACGGCGCCCATCGACCCAGGCGACCTGCGTAAGGGGTGGGCGCGCATGATTCCGCTCGTTGCGGAGCGGATTGCAGCGGGTGCGCCGTTGAATCCTGTCGAGGTGCGGACGCTCGGCTGGATTTCCGCCATGGAGTCGTATTTCGTCATGCGCGACGCGGCGGTGGACCTTTGTGCCGCACGGTTTGAAGACCTGACGGCCGACCCTATCGGGACTTTGAATGCCTTGTTTCGGTTTTGCGATCTGGATGGCGCCGATTGGGGATTGATCCGTGAGGTCTTGGGTCGGGATTCGCAAGCGGGAACGGTGTTTGACCGGGAAGAGCGGGCCAGGGTTGCACGCAGCCTGTCCTCAGAGGAACTTGCGCCGGTTGAACGCCTGGTGGCCGAGCGGCCGCGGCTGCGCACGCCGTCGGTGGTCTTGCCGGGGACATTAGCGCCCAGTGGCTCATCGGGCAGTACGGTTTAACCCATTGCGCCGAATGCCTGGGCGATCATCAAGAGGCCTGAAACGGCCAAGAGAATCTCCACGATCAAGATGAACCGGGCTTGATTCAGGCGGAGCACCAGGGGTTTGCTGATGGCCGCGCCGAGGAGGAGGCACCCGCCAAGGGCAATGCCCGCCAAGAGTCCTTGCAGGTCGAGCGTCGACAGCTTGCCGTAGGAGATCGTTTTTGCAAGGTGGACGCCTGCCGCGGACAGTGCCTCCGTCGAAAGGTAAGCGCCTCGAGTCAGTCCATAGGACAAAAAGAAGGGCGCAGTGATGGGACCCGTCGTTGAGACAACTGCCGATAAAAAGCCCATGACCGCTCCGAGAACAGGGAAGCGATCAAGACTCATCGTGCGGTGCTGCGCGTCCATCAACCGACGAATGGGAATCAAGAGGAGGATGAACGCGCCAAACGCAGCCGGCAGCAGGTCGGCATGAATTTGGACTAAGGTGACGGACCCGATGATGGCGAAGGGCACGCCCCCAAGCCAATAGCGCCAGACGACGCTCCATTGAACTTCCCGATACCAAAGCGCCACTCGCGAGAGGTTGCCCATGAGCGCCGCCACCGTGAGGATACTGACAGAGGCCACGGGGCCGAAGACGGCATTACAGATGGGGAGAAGCAGGACGGCACTGCCGAAACCCACCAGTCCCGCGATGCCGCCGGCGAAGACACCGATGAGCCCAAGGAAGACAAGTGCCCAAGGATCGGGCATGGAGAGAGCGTATCACGTTTGGCGGGCGGCCGAATTCAACAGGGGCACGATGAGCAAAGACGAACTCACGGCCCTTGTGTCCCCCTGTGCCCGTGATTCACTGGCGCTACCAAGCCGAGGCAATACGACTCACGACGCTTGGAGCGAGAAGCTTGTGGACGCAAGTGATGCATCCGGTAAAAACCTTCGGGCAGGCGAGAGCATTGACGCCCTGCGGCTACCCGGTGCCTGGCGAAGTACCCAGCCCTCGGGGTCAATGACCGGTTCATCTCCCGTTAAGCGCACCTCGCCTTTTCCATTCGTCATGGGCAGGCGAACGGTGCGGCCATCGACACGGACATCAATAGGCATGGGAAAAGGCAAGTTTCCTGGCGTCTCCCATTCCAACTTCATGACACCATGCGAGACTTCCGACTTGAGGAGCGGCAGGTTCGGTTGCCGGATGTAGACGTCGAAAAACCAACGCAGATCCTGTTTGGCCTCGGATGAAGCGATGGTCACATAGTCCTCCGTCGTGACGAGGCGCAAGGCTCGGCCGTCGTCCCAGCGCTCTGACTCGGGTGTCGGATATGCCATGCGGCGAATCGAGCGGAAGAAGGCTTCATCTCCGATCAGATAGCGCAGCGCATGGAGCACCAGGGCCCCTTTGTCGTAGAGGTCGCCGCCATAAAACTCGCTGCTCGTCTCAGCCTTCGGTGCGACGGGGGCGGTGTTGCGAATGGCTCGGCGACGTCGGTTCATCGCTGCCAGGTATGCCTCTTTTCCCCGAGTCTCCTCGACATAGAGAGTGTCCATGAAGGTTTGGAACCCTTCATGAATCCACATGTCGCGCCAGTCCGCGTTCGAAACAAGGTTGGCCCACCACTCATGGCCAAACTCATGCAACAGGAGCCAGTCGGACCCATCTTCGGCGAAGCGGAAGCGGTTGCCATAAGCAATGGCTGTCGAGTGCTCCATGCCGAGGTGCGGCGTTTCGACGATGCCGACCTTGACGCTTCGGAAAGGGAAGGGTCCACAGAACTTCTCCATGAAGTGGAAGTACTTTTTTTGCTCTTCGATGAGGCGCGCCGCGTTGGCTCGACTCTCTGGCAAGACATAGAAGTGGATCGGGACTACTTGGCCAGTGACCGAAACGACTGAGTCTTGAACCAGTTCGTACGGTGCAGCATTGAAGACCAGGGAGTAGTTATTGATTGGGAGCGGCATATGCCACGTGTAGGTTGTGGTGCCGTCGCTGTTTCGCTCGGTCGACTCGAGTATGCCAGGACCCACGCCGACCAAGGGGTCGGGCACGGTCAGGCGCATGGTCGCTTTATTGGGCCGATCGGAGGGATGGTCCTTACAGGGAAAGATCAGGTCGGCGCCGGCCATTTGAAGAGCGACCGAGACCCAGTCGGCGCCGCTGGGGGTCTTTGACCACACGATGCCTCCGTCCCATGGGGCGTTGCGCGCAACATGCGGGGAACCCGCGTAGGCAATCTCCGTGCGAATGGAGTCGCCTGGCTGCTTCGATAGCGGGAAGAAGATGCGAAGTGCCCCTTTGATACGGTCAAATCGGAGAGGCTCCGTCCCATCCGTTACTTTTGAAACCGTGTAGGCATCGTCCAAGTCCACGATGATCGAGCCAGTGGGGATCACCGTCTTGGCGTCCATGATCGTGACTCCAGAAAGTGTTCGACTCTGAGGGTCGACTCGGATGGCGATGTCGTAAGACAGGACATCGTAGGCTGCCCGCTCAATGGTCAGGGGACCCCCCGAGGCGTGACTCTGGAGGGTTGCGAGCAACAGTACTGCAGTCTGCACGGCGAACATGCTCCGATTTTGCCCTGTTCCAGCGGCAAACAGGGTTTGGCAGGAGACGCGAACGTCTGTCTAGTGAAACGGACGCACTTCAACGGGGGCCCGGCATGCGAGGGCGGCTTTGCGGCCCCATTCGACGGCTTCGTCCATGTCGCGGGCTTCGAGAACCCATAAGCCACCGACGTGTTCGTCGGCCCTTAGGTACAGGCCCTCGGTGATCGCGAGTTCGCCGTCAGAGTGCATCGTGACCGACATCGCCTTCTTCGGAGACTGCAGACCGCCGACAAAGACACGCACCCCCTTTGCCACCATCTCATCGTTGAGTTCGTCTATGGCACGAGCCATCGCTTCGCCTTCTGTAGATGGGTCATAGCCGTTCGGCCGATGGATGGTGACAAGGAACTTCATCGTGACTCTCGATCAGAATTCTGGTGAGGTGGCTCCATTATGAGCGCATTTCAATGCAAGTAGCTCCGATTGATATTGCTGCACGGTTATTCAAGGAGCTCTGCATGACGTGGTGGCAAGACCAGCACATCGCGAAAGTTTTGACCGGAAAGGAGGCCCCGCCTCTTGCCTTCGATGGGAATCTGCGCCTCCGAAGCAGTGGTATTCACATGATAAACGCGCTGGTCCACCACACGCGCGTAGACCCCATCTGGGGTCGACAGGCCCTGCGTCACCCCTGCGGCATTCGCGACCCACTCGAGAACCGGAGCCAATGCATCAGAAGTCGATTCTGTGGCGAGGTAGTACGCTTGTCCCTCTCCGAAAGTGTTGAAGGTCAAGGCAGGAAAATGGCCACGTGCGTCAGCGTTCGTAATCTCGCCGAGAACCACTGCGCCACGGGGCTCAAGCTGCTCGAAGTACTTCGCACTTGATCGAACGTGCTGGTTCTGAAAGCAGTACACAACGCCTTCATCTGTGCGATAGAACGCGGCCGTTCTCAAACCGAAGACATCGCTGAGGCCACCAGGTAATGCCGAATCATGCCATTGCCCGTTTCCGTTTAGCTTCGCTGAGTAGCCTGTCATAAGAACGGTTCCTCCATGGTTGACATAGGAACGAACGGCGTGAGCACTCCCTTCGTCCATAAGGTAGAGGGCGGGAATCACGACGAGTTTGTACCTGCTGAGTTCATCATGCGCAAGATGGATGACACTGGCATCAATGTTCCGCTTGAAGAATGGCTCATATGCAGCCAAAACCTGGTCCATGTAATTTGCCCTGAAATGCTGCCTCGTCGTGTTGGATGGGCCGTTGGGAGAAGACGACACTGCAGCGTCAAATGAATAGGCGATCGCGACCTCCGGTTTGACAGATCGCGGAAAGCCATAGGCGGCTAAGGTCTTGAAATCAGCGGCGATATGACGCCACTCGTCCAGCTTCCAAGAAGGGACATTGTCATGATCGACGAGGCCAAACAGGGCCTGCTCTTCACCGCCACGATGGCTATTGAAGGTCCAGGCCAAAACGGCTTGAGCACCGACTAGGAGGGTCGAGAGTGCCAACATTCGGCTTCGGCCGGGGTCGCCGTACCATCCGCCACCCCCGGCGGTGAACTCGTTGAGCCACACCGGCGAATCCAGGGACCCATTGGTGAGCATGATCTGAAACGATCCATCAATGGGACCACTGGCATAGAAGCCCATCGCGCCGTAAGAGGTGCACTCCTTATGCGTGGAAAGGTAATCAAAGCCTCGGCGCCCGGCGTAATCCCAGAAGTTTGAGACTGTAGGCGTATTGGGCATGTATCGGCGGCGAACATCCTCGAGTTCTTTGAGGACTTGGATGGTCACGTCCGACCAATAGCGATGCAGATCAAGGTATCGCTCTGCTGGTCCTGGCCCTTCCTTCAGCGGGAGATCGACGTCTTCAAATCGATTGATCCGTCGGGACCATCGCTGCGTGGCCCAGGCGGCGTTAAGCGCTTCGATTGAGCCATACCGGTTGATAAGCCATTGTACAAAGCGCTGTCGATCGGCTTCGGAATCGGACGTGTATCCATGTCCGATCTCATTGTTATAGCCGATGGCGACGATAGCTGGGTGCTGTGCGCACCGGGAGAGCATGTGTTCTGCCAAGCGCTCGAGGCACCGACGATAATCAGGGTCAGCAATGTTATCCATGTATCGCTCTGCAGGCGGCACGCGATGGCCATGCTTAGTCACAATGTCCACGTCGGGGTACGTGCGGTGGAGCCAGATTGGAGCCGGACTGCCTGGTATGTCCAGAATCACGCGAATTCCTGCATCATGCATTCGGTCGAGAATCGCTTCAAACCATGTGACTTCGGATTGGCCTTCTTCGGGCTGGAAGGAGTCCTACGATAGGTCCCCCATCCTTACGACGTTAAACCCAGCGTCCTTCATCAGTGCAATATCGGCCCGAATCTGGGATGCCGTGCGATCAACTTGCTGGTAGCAGGCGCCGACGTACAGGTCTCCAGGACCGGGCAGTGCTGGAGGGCGAACTTGGACGTTAGGAGGTATGGAGGTGGGTTGGCTTCATGATGTCGAGGAAGGGCGGATGAGATGGGTGGGATAACCAGATGATGGGAGACGTGGCGCAACAAGGATCGCAGTCATCGAAGGCGTGGAGCCGGTTGTGGGAAACTAGCGCGCGTGGACGCAATTGAGTCAGCCAAGCAGCGCGCCGTCAGTGGCATGGAGCTTTTTCTTCGCAACTTTGCACATGTGCCCGATGACAAGCTGGAATGGACACCCACACCGACGGCGAAGTCGGCGATGCGGATTGCTGCCCACACGGCGCTCTATGCCGGACGGTTTGCAGAGATGATCCGCGAGCGGCAATTGCCGGCGCCAGAAATCCTCACGGAGTGGATCGCCGCGCGCGATGCGGAGGAGATCGCCCTCACGGATCGCATGGAAATGGAGCGCGTCTTTCGGGCGGGTACGGCCGAGGCCCTGGCGGCGATGGATACCCTGTCAGCCGCAGACTTGGACTTGGTGCTCGACTCTGGCCAAGGCTGGTCCATCCCAATGCGCCAGGTCATTGCTTTCCCAGGATGGCATGCAACCGTCCACCTCGGTCAGATTGATTATCTGCAGACCTGCTGGGACGATCAAACGATTTACTTGGATTAGCGAGATCGTTGCGTCGTGCGGTGTCGTCCGTCAGAGAGGAGTGCTCTGGGCGAGTCCATACACGAGGGCATCTCGAAGGACGTCGAGGTCGATGTCGTTGATGGACTTAAACCTGATGCAGTAGCCTGTGACGTTTGCTTTGCCAATCTTCGGGCCGTAGTGGGTTGACAAATAGGTTTTATCGGCCAGTCCGAGAAAATAGACAGAGATCCCGGCAGTATTTGCGCTTAGACCAACACGAAAAGTGTCCCGAGTAGACCCGTTCGCATACTGGATTGTATGCAATCCGTAGCCGATCTGAGGGTTGGAGACAACTTTGCCCTGCTCGTTTGTGCCGTCCGTGTACCAGAGTTGGGCATTGGGCGCGATGCGGAGGATCAGTTGATGCAGGCGTTCCACGTCGCTTCGTTTTGGGTCGGGAATGCTGGCAAGGTAGCTGTCGATCTGTTCAGCGAGAGTCATCTGGGTGGCACACGGTCGATTGGGTGTTTGATGCAACGATGGAGGCTCTTGTCGGCGCACGCAGAGCGCGTGAGAGGTGAAGGCGGCCCCGGGCGCACGTTCAGCCTTTTCGGGCCTTCTCGATCGCCGCGACGTCGATTTTCTGCATCGTCATCATCGCCTCAAACGCACGTCGCGCTTCCTCCCCGCCAGCGGCAAGCGCATCGGAGAGCACGCGCGGCGTGATCTGCCAAGAAATGCCCCAGCGGTCCTTGCACCAGCCGCACATGCTTTCTTCACCGCCGTTGTTGACGATGGCGTTCCAGTATCGGTCGGTCTCTTCTTGGTCGTCGGTGGCGACTTGGAATGAGAATGCCTCGGAATGCTTGAACGCGGGGCCACCATTAAGTCCAAGGCAGGGAATGCCAAGTACGGTGAAGTCAACAGTCAGGACATCGCCTTTCTTGCCGCCGGGATAGTCGGTCGGCGCCCGGAACACGGCGGTGACTTCACTGTTGGGAAACGTGGCGGCGTAGAACTCCGCGGCTCCTAGGGCGTCGGTGTCGAACCAAAGGCAAATGGTGTTCTTGGGCTTCATTGAATTTCCTAGTATGGGACACATTGAGCAAAGGTTTCTCATACGGAGGCAGTTCGGTCAAGCGTCTATAACCGAGGATGTCATTTTGGGATCGGTTGCTGAAGTGCGGTACACCTCTGAAGCCATCACATAGCAGGATTTCGCCAGGACAACTTCCTCCAGTGGTGCCTACAAACCCTGACTGACACTAGAATTGGATTCGTTGAAAAACGCCACAGGGTGCTGGTAAGGTGACTAAAGGTACGAGTGACACGGGATTAGGGAATACCACTGCCGAGACAACAAGCGTCATCCAGAGTCTGATAGAAGTTGATTCGTATCTGAATAAAGCTGATATGCAAGAAAAATTCACGATCACTTGTCCCAACTGCGGTAAACCAATGGCCCTTGACGAGACTCTTGCTGGTCCATTGATTGCAAAAATAAAAGCCGACGCACATCAACTAGTCATCAAAACAGAGCGCGAGGCCGAGCAGAAGATTCAGGCTCTCGCCGCACAAGAAGCATTGATTGCTAAGAAAGAGAAAGAGCTGAGCAGTCGTGAAGCGTCGATCAATAGCGCCGTCAACCAGGCTATGGCGGCAGAAAGGCTTCAGATTATCCAGACAGAAAGAGAGAATCTTCGAAAAGAAGTGGCAATGGAGCTTGAGGCGGAGAAGAAGAAGGCTGATGCGCTAGCAATCCAACTGGAGACTTCGCAGAAAGCCGAGCTAGCCCTGCGCCTTGAGAAGGATAGCCTTGAACAGAGGGAAAAGGCTCTTGACCTTGAAGTTCATCGAAAGGTCGACGAACAGCGAAAGGTTATTCAAGAACAAGCATATAAGGACGCAGAAGCGCAAACCCGACTAAGATTGGCTGAGAAAGACAAAACCATCTCTGACATGCAGGTTAAACTCGAGGAGGCACAGCGCAAGGCAACCCAGGGTTCGCAGCAGTTGCAAGGAGAAGTCCTTGAACAGGATTTTGAATCATCGTTACGGCAGTTCTTCCCTCAGGACACCGTGGAATCGGTAAAAGCGGGCGCGAGGGGCGGGGATGTGCTCCAAAGAGTTTTCGGTAGGATGGGCCGAAGTATAGGCACGATTCTCTGGGAGACCAAGAGGGCTCAATCATGGGCCGGAGATTGGGCTGCAAAGGCTAAACACGATGCCGCAAACTCGAAGGCTGAAATCGCCATCATTGTGAGTGAGGTTTTGCCAAACGGGATTCAGGACTTCGGACCATATGAAGGGGTTTGGGTCGCCCGTCAGTCGCATGCCATCGTTCTTGGTATTGCGCTTCGACACGGCATTATCGCGACAGCTGAAGCAAGGCAAAGTATAGAGGGTAAGGACTCTAAAATGGAAAGACTCTACAATTACATGACTGGGAGGGAGTTTCGCTCGATTATTGAAGAAATCGCTTTGCCTTTCCGAGAGATACATGACGAGCTATTGGCTGAAAAACGCGCAACACTTGCTCGTTGGAAACGACAGGAGAGGAGAATCGAGAGGGTTCTCGTAAACGTCGCAGGGCTTGAAGGTGACTTGAAAGGTATCGCAGGGAGCGAAATGCCGGAGTTGCCTGGTTTTGGGGAGGCTCAGGAATCTGAGGAGGCAGGAACCGAATCTCTGGGCTCGCTTGAATGACGAATAGATCGAGGTCTGACGCTTCTCGATTATCAGTTAACTCGAGGTGTACCGTTACTTCGGATTGGGCGGTTTTCGCCACTCCTGCCGGGTCACGATGGGGACGTATCCGTGCTCATATCCCTTTGGGGGCACCACGATGAGGGCGGGGTCAAGGCTCGCAAGAGCTCCTTTCGTATTTGGCGGTAGGTAGTCTCGGTCGATGGTCCACACCCGATGGAGATGCTCGACACGCTTTTGGAGGATTTCGCGTTCGGGCGCCGTCAGGTCCGCATTCAGAAGTGAGGGCTGATCGGCAAATCGGTACCAAAAGTAAGTGACCACACTGCCATCACCCAGGTTGCTTGTGAAAGGTCCCGCAACAGGGCCGGGTGTTTTCCATGCCGTGTTGGGCTCCTCAGGGGTCACATAGGGCTCCGTAGGCCGAATCGGAGCCGGGAATGTGGCTTCACTCAGGCCGGTTTCGGCGGGCACTTCGCTGGGGTTCACCACGACCCAACGTTGCGTTCCATCTTCCTTGGCCGAAAGCCTGTAGTACTCAGGGAGCGTATGAACCGCCGGTGAAGTTGACGGACTTAACAGGTTGCGGTTCCAGCGAATCCCAAACGAATGCGGGTCGAGGGCAACGGGGGTCGCATACGACGCCCAACCGACTTCGGGAGCCTTTTGTCGGTCTTCACCAGGCAAGTAAATGCGCCAAGTGGAGTAGCCATCCCCTTTGAACGTATGTTTGCTCGAGGCCGAAGCGGCGATCGTGCCTGCCACGCTCGGTCCGCCTTCAAACCAGCGCTCGACTTGGTCCCAAAGCGCACCCTTCGAGTAGGCCGTGATCTGATGGATGAGCGGCGCGTCGCCAGTCGAAGCATGTGGAAAATGCGTAGGGGCGACCCGTGCATAAGTAACGCCGTTTCGATCCTTTGCCACCATGGCCGGGATATGCTGCGTCTCCATCTGAACGGCTTTATTCGGCTCTGAAGGGCGACTATCGAGGAACAGCCCGGCGAGATTCGGGTTCTCGGCAGACGCCTTTGACCAAAAGTAAGGAGTGAAATAGGCAACCGGTCCCTTAAAATTTGCTGTATTCAGGAAGAGCGTCCAACAGTGATTGCCAGTGGGCACATCCTTTCCAGCCGTACGCAGTTTCGGATCGGTAAGCGGCAGGGGCAGGTAGCCGTAGCCAAACAGTTCGCCCTTTGTACCTTGCTTCAGGTTCAGGCCATCGGGAGGCCAGAGCACTCTGGGGCTAAGCTGCGCGACACCATAGAGGCCGGTAGGATTCGCCCAGTCGCGTCCTTTTCCTGCGCCAGGCCCGTTCGCCCACTCCGCAAAGTTAAGCGTGACCCCGCCCATGATGAACTTAGGCGTCTCGGTCGCGAAGCGGGTATCGCGCCACCAACCCAGACCGCCCTCGATGTCGGTGTAGTGATCCTTGGGGGCATCGCCATCGAACTGGGGAAACATCCACGTCCCAAAGAGTCCGCTTTGAAACTCAGAGCCGGGATACGATTCAAGCAGGGGCCAAGCCGCAACGTACATCGAGAAGCCGCCATTGAACGAGCGATCGACGGGTTCGTGGGGGACGATCAGGTAGCCCGCCATCTCGGTCATCTGCGGCTGGCTGGGCGTCATCGACGTCAGGGCGAGTCCGATGGCAAGCCATTGGATCACGGGGCGCTCCTTATCAACAAATCAACCATCGCGTTGCCCATCCCTTCTCCGATCAGATAAACCGTCTCGCCGTTGTTGTTCCCATGGTAGCCCGGGGACTCTTCTGCCGATCGCCAAAAGACCTGTGTCCCAACAAATGCCACGTTGTTGGCGAATTCGGGGCGTTTGGCGACGTCGGCTTGCGCCCTCATCAGCGGCAATTGCATCGGAGAGCACGCGCGGCGTGATCTGCCAGGAGATGCCCCAGCGGTCCTTGCACCAGCCGCACATGCTTTCTTCGCCGCCGTTGTGCACGATGGCGTTCCAGTATCGGTCGGTCTCGTACCACAGACAAATGGTGTTCTTGGGCTTCATCGGTCAATGCTCCGGTTGTCAATCGTCGCTTGGCGCGATACCGAGTGGCACCCGACACGACCATACCGCATCGGGCCATTGATTGAGTTTGCCCGACTGCTTTCGCCAGGGCCCAGCCTGGGACCACAGTTCCCGAGCCAAAATATGGTGGTCCTCCCGATAGACACGGCTGGAACGATTCTGAAGGCTTCAAGTCGGCTTGAATCTCCATCGATCATTCCTGGTTGCTAGCCGGTTGGCTTTCTTTGCGTGCTTCGCGGTGGCTTGATGTTCTCGCGCAACTCACAGATTAAGTGATCAATCATGGACTGCAATTCCAGAGAAATGACGTGCATCTCACCCGGCATGCCGAGGTTTTCGGACATGTGATCGCAAAGTACCATCTCGGACATTCGTTGTAGGCGTTCCAGCGCTAAGCGCGCCTCGCCTGCCTTTCCAGCGGAAACCGCTCTATAAGCTTCCATGCAAAGCTCGTACAGTGGCGGGAATTCGTCTCTGAACAGTCCTGCCACCGCCAAAAGTCCGACTGGATCTGCGGGTCCTTTGCCCATCATCTGCTGGACGTCTTGGATCATCATCAGATGAAAGAGTCGCCTACGGTTGCGAGGGTGGGAAGTGCGGCCTTCATCTACCTTCTCTTCCATTCGGCTGAGTCGCGAGTCGAAGGATCGAACGCTTGTTACAAGTTCTTCGAGAACTTCATGCTGAGTACGTAGTGGCTTAGAGTTAGTAGCTACTGGGATCGATGCCACCTTCTGCTGAAGCTCAGGCCAAGCCATGTTGAAGAGTTGTTTGATTCTGCTGTCCTGTACAGGAGCTTGAGCGCACTTGTTCACTGCGCACACGATATCCCAAGTACCGGACTTGCTCGCCTTTTTGGATTGGAACTGTGCCAACGGGCCGCTAACATCGCTAATCTCAAGGTCAAGCAAAAAAGGCGTGACGCGACCTTCATGCATCGACTTTGCCAGCGATCCCGCTTCAAAGAGAATCCACGGTTCCTGGATATTGTCTTGGGTTACCGAGATGATTCCAAAGTTTGACGCCTCGAGATGGCTCGCAAGCTCTTGCGACCATCGTTCGCCTGCCGCGATGTCGTTCTGCGACATCCAAGGGTCTACGTAGTGAAGAACAAGCGGTAGCCACTCGTGAAGGGCACGAGCAAGCTCTCGGCTTCGCTCACCGCTCCATCCCAGAAAGACTTTCATTGCAATATCTTGGCATGGACTAGATGATGCTTCAAAGTGTTTGGCTCTCCGTGATTGCCGTCATTGCGCCTCCACGGGGCCGGGTGCCTGTCCCTAGGCAAATTCTCGAATCAGATTCCAAGTACGGTGAAGTCAACAGTCAGGACATCGCCTTTCTTGCCGCCGGGATAGTCGCTCGGCGCCCGGAACACGGCAGTGACTTCACTGTCCGGAAACGTGGCGGCATAGAACTCCACGGCCACTAGGGCGTCGGTGTTGAACCAAAGGCAAATGGTGTTCTTGGGCTTCATCGGTCAATGCTCCGGTTGTCAATCGTCGCTTGGCGCGATACCGAGTGGCACCCGACACGACCATACCGCATCGGGCCATTGATTGAGTTTGCCCGACTGCTTTCGCCAGGGCCCAGCCTGGGACCACAGTTCCCGAGCCGGAAAATCGTGGTACTCCCGACGGGATTCGAACCCGCGATCTTCGCCGTGAGAGGGCGATGTCCTAAACCGCTAGACGACGGGAGCACGCCGAACGCGAGGCATTTTACCTCACCGCCCCAGCTCGGGGACTTCAGAACGTGATGGGTAAGGTAGTGCGTGCAGGTGCATTTGGCAACTGGAATTGCAGGCTGGCGGGACACGGTGCTGCCGGGTCCCGCTCGCACTGAATACCGGTGGCCGGTTCGGAAGACCCCATACCCCTTGGCGGGATCGCGGCGGCGCTCGCCTACGCCTTGATGTAGCCGTGCATCCGCAGCCAGGCGGCAAAGGCCTCGAACCAGCCCGTGCTCGTCGTCTCCTTTTGGTACATGCCGAACCCGTGTCCACCCTGCTCAAACAAGTGAAACTCAACCGGTCGCTTGACGGCCTTCCAACTTTCGACCAGGCCAAAGCCGGAGTTCGCAAAGAAGGGATCGTCGGCAGCGAGGGCGATGAAGAGGGGCGGGGCATCCGCTGGCGCCGTGACGGGCCCGATGGGGCCATAAACGTTCCCAATGAACGCCGGCTTGACATCCGGGGCGTGGAGAGTTGTTGCAAGCGTCAGCATCGCTCCGGCCGAGAAGCCGATCATGCCGATCTTGTTCGGGTCAATGTTCCACTCCGCCGCTCGCGAGCGAACGAGCTCGAACGCGGCGCGTGCATCGGCGATTTGGGGCGCCAGGGCTTGAGCGGGATCGGTGCTGGCCGGCGGACGTCGCTCGCCACCGGAGAACATCTGTCGCATAGACGCCTCGAAGGCCTGCATGTCGGCGGGTGTCTGGTTCAGTCGGTACTTCAGGACGAACGCCGCCACTCCGCGCTTTGCCAATGCCTTGGCGACGTCCCAGCCCTCGTTTTCCATCGAAAGGGTGCGAAAACCGCCGCCAGGGGCGACGATGACGGCAGCACCGGTGGCCTTGTCCTTGTCGGGCAAGAACGGCGTGAGGGTTGCGATCGTGACGTTGCGCGCAAACACGCGATCGTATTGCGAATGCCAGGATTCTTCGACCGTTGCGTTGGGCAGCTTGCCGGTTCCGAGGACGATCGCTGTGGGTTGGTCGGGCGTGGGAATCGGAGTCATCTTATCGTTTTGAGCCATCGCGACACCGGTGAGCAGGGAAGTGATGAGGAAGAACGCGGATTTAGAAAGTCGATTCATAGCGTCGTTTTCATTGCCTCAGTAAATCATGATCAATGGGGCACCTGTGCCTCATGAATGCGACCACCTTACCCGCGGACTTGGGTGATGTCCAGGGAAAGTCCGTCCCAGCGTGCTTTGGACGATGTCAAGGCATTCTGAGTGATGGTTTGCAGATCGCCTACGACGCGCAACAACTCTGGCTTTCGAAGCCAAAACTGGAGCGTCGTTGGAGCACAATGGGGCATGCTTGCCGTCGCCCTCGCGCTCTCCCTTCAGCCATCCATCATCGAGGAGATTGATCGGCTGGCGCAGCAGCGTGACGTGGCCGGCATCGCCGCCTATTGCTCCCCCGAGTTCAGCGAAGCACGCGAGCGGCTGCGCTTTTTGAATCGGGCCGGCGTGTACGGAGTGGGTACGAAGGGCTGGCGGGCTGAACTGCTCAATACGCCCGATGGCACGCAGACGTATGTCGTCTTCACCACACCGCTAACCAGCCAGGATATCGGCGAACAGGTCTTCACACTGAGCAATGGCAAGCTGACGGGCTACCTGGACGAAACCGAAGCTTTGGGGCACCGCATTCGCGACCACCAACTGCGCCTTCGATTCGAACCTGCGGAAAAGAAAGCGCTGATAGAAAACACGGTGCTGGTTGAACGAAGCGCGGATGCTGCCACGTGGGGACTGATGCGCCTCAGCCCCTGCTACAAAGTCCAGTCAATGCGCGATGCGGACAGTGGGGCGCGCGTGTCGTTTGCGCAGGCGGGGGGCGTTGTGGCGTTTCGTGGAACAGGCACGAAGCAGCGGATTCATCTCGATTACATCGGCTTGGTCGACCTCCCCGAATATGCCGGAAGCATCGGCGCCGAAGAAGCCATGCTGACCAACGACTATTGGTATCCCCTGATCGCGCGACAGCCCGCAACTTATTCGCTAACGGCCGAAACGTCGCGATTCTGGACTTCGGTAGGGCAAGGAAAGGTTGTCTCGGATCGGGTGGACGGCAGCAGACGTATGATGGTGTTCCGCATGGACCTGCCGATCGTCTACTTCAGCTTTGCGGCGGGGGCCTATAAGAAAAAAGAGTCGGTCATCCATCGTCGGACCTACGCCGTTTGGAGCCGTGCGATGGAAGAGGCCGACATGGATCTGCAGACGAAGCTCTATGATGGCGTTTGGGACTTCTATTCCCGGTCGTTTGGTGCGCCTCCCTTCAACGGATATGGCGCTTTGGTGACTCCAATTTATGGGGGCGGCGCCCTTGAGGCGTATTCCTATGCGACCTACGGCACGGGATGGCTGCCGGACATCGACGGTCACGAGCCGGCGCATACCTGGTGGGGAGGCATGATTAATAACTCGTACCTCACCTCTCTATGGAACGAGAGTTTTGCCGAGTATAGCGAAGGGCTCTTCAATCGCGAGGGCGAGGTTGGCAACCGCGAAGCCAGGCGGCTCGCCTTTCGGGTTGATCCCGAGGCTCGATCGTCGTTCCGAGTGGCTCCGATGAACCGGGCAGGCGCGTCGATTGGCGATGCCGCGTCCTCGATTGGATATGAGAAAGGTGGCTACGTCCTGCAGATGCTGGAAGACCAAATCGGCCGCGAGCGCCTTGTCGGCGCAATGCGGCGGTGGATCGAAACTCATACGAAGGGAGAAAACGGCAACTGGGAAGACTTTGAGCGCGTTTTGGGACCTGAAGTCAAGGAGTTCTTTGACCAGTGGGTCCGGAGGCCTGGCTATGCGTCCTTTGAAGTACGAAACGTCGGATGGGAAAACGGCAAACTCTTCGGCACGGTGCGCCATGATGGAGAGCCCTACCGCATCAGTGTCCAAGCCATGCTTGATTATCCGTCTGGAAAGCGAGAGTTTGTCACTTTTGATACCATGCAAATCAAAGACGGAGAGGACTATCGCTTTGAAGTGGCCGTCTCACAAAAACCTTCTCTGGTTTCCATCGATCCTTGGTGGAAAGTATTGCGCACTTATCGCAATGACGAGCGGCCCATGCGATTCAATGATTTCATGATGCGTGCACGAGTTTACGTCGATCCAAAGCGCACGGAGTGGACGCCAAAAGGTCGCCGCCCACGGAACGCGATTAGCGAGCTGCCTGAGGACTTGGACCGCGTGCTGCTGGTCGGTTCGCCGGAAACCTTGCCGGCGATGAAGCCGCTGTGCGATAAAGCTGGTTTTGCCGTGAGCGGCAACACGCTCACCTACAAAGGGCGGCGCATCGACCTGCGGCAGGGGACCGCCATGGCCGTGATCGACCTTGGTGAGGGCAAACGCTGTGGGATCCTGCTGGGTCGGTCGCGATTGGACCCCGAAGTGGGGCGCGCCGCTGTAGCGGTGTGCGACGACTGGGGCCGATTCCTTGACGGCGTAACGCTGCCGAAGACCAGCGGCTGGATGACGTTTCGACTCTAGGATTTCGGCGGCGCCAGGTCGCGGACGGCGACGACGACGGAGCCCAGGGCATCGCCTGGCTTGGAGGTCGTGTGGCACCGAATGCAAGCCTGTTGTGCCTTTATGGGCCGGACGTAAACAAACTGCCGATCCACCACCGTTTCCCCGCCTGTGACAAGAAGTGACTTGATCTTGGTGCGAAACGCCTGATCTTGCTTCGCCTGGCGGTCTTGTTCGTTTGCCGATACAGGATGGGCGAATGAGACGCTGCGCTGGAACTCTTTGGGAACCGAGCGGTTCATGAAGCCGACAAACTTGAGCGTACCGTTGTCCCTTGTGTACTTCTCTTTCTTGACTCCATCGACATAGACACTGATCAGAAGGTCGTCCGGAGCGTCGTTGCCGCCCACGTTGGCTCGGGGAGCGACATAGTGGGGATAGGTTGCTGGAAGAACGCGACTGATCCCGAACTGGTCCTTGATTTCGGCAAATCGAGCCAGCGTAGCCTGAGTGACTCGTTCAGCTTCTTTGCGCTGTCGTTCGTAGTCTCCCGACTGGAGCCAGCCGGTGGCGTGTGCGAGCCCAGCAGCCAGGAACGTGACACTCAGAGCGAGGAGACCAAAGTCCCTTCTCATAGGATTTAGGACGCTGGATTACTGACGACGTTCACAGGTTTCGTTACGGTAGGATAGGCAGGCAAGGGACATGGCGGCACGCTTTGATCTTCGGCCCGTGTGGGTGCTCGCAGCATCGGGCGCTT
The DNA here is from genome assembly GCA_046292875.1 of Fimbriimonadaceae bacterium. Classification (GTDB taxonomy): domain Bacteria; phylum Armatimonadota; class Fimbriimonadia; order Fimbriimonadales; family Fimbriimonadaceae; genus JBKBQD01. The sequence continues at coordinate 109,952 of JBKBQD010000003.1, read as the reverse complement.
TGCTCGGGTACGCATCTTCCCGACCTCCAGTTGATGCCACTCGCTCCGAGCAATCAACGCCTCCCGCCTATGCATCAGGGGCCAGGATCTACGCTCAAAAGTGTGCGTCTTGTCACGGTCCAAAAGGTGAAGGCGGACCCGGCTACAGCGGGCCGCTGGTCGGAACACTCTCACTGGGTCAGCTCACGGCGTTTGTGAAAGATGAGATGCCGCCGGAGGGCGCAAAGCTCTCGGCAAAGGACGCTGAAGAGGTCTCGAAGTACATTTTCGAATCGTTCTATTCGCCCGTGGCTCAGGAGCGGAACCGTCCCGCGGAGATCTCATTGGCCAGGCTGACGGTGCGTCAGTATCGCAATGCGCTCGCCGATATCTTGCGGCCCTGGCATGGAGCTGTACCGGAGATTCCTCAGCGGGGGCTGCGAGGTGAGTACTACAAGGGCCGCTACTTCGACGAAAAGACGAAAGGTGGCGAAAGGATCGACCCCCAGGTGGCCTTCGACTTTGGGACGGCGGCACCCATGGAGGGCGAGTTTGAGCCACATGTGTTCTCAATTGTCTGGAACGGTAGTTTGTTAGCGCCAGAGACCGGGGAGTACGAGATCATCTTGCGCAGCAACCATGCGACCAAGCTCTACCTCAATGGCTGGCAAAAGCCGCTGATCGATGGCAGTGTCCAATCTGGCGACCAAGTGGAGCATCGTGGAACGATCAAGCTGCTTGGCGGACGGGCCTATCCGGTGCGATTAGAGTTCAACAAGTCGAGCACGGGGGTGGACGACGCGGAGAAACGCAAGCAACTGCCGCCTACCCCAGCATATATGGAGTTCCGATGGAAGCGGCCCAAGCTGGCGGAAGAGGTGATCCCCAGTCGCTTCTTGTATCCCGAGTTTGTTGCGCCAACGTTTGTTTCGACAACGCCGTTTCCCCCCGACGATCGCAGCACGGGTTTCGAGCGTGGCGTGGATATCTCCAAACAGTGGGCTGACGCGACCACGTTGGGTGCGATCGAGGCAGCGGAGTATGCGGCCGAGAACTTTTCTGAACTGACAGGAGTAAAAGACGACGCGCCGGACCGCGCCGAGAAGGTCAAGGAGTTTGCAGAAGGCATTGTGACGCGCGCATTTCGACGGCCACTCACCCCGGAGCTTCGCGAAACGTTTGTCGAGAAGCAGTTTGCCAACGCTGAGCACCCGGATATTGCCCTGAAGCGGACGATCATCCTGGCACTGAAGTCGCCGCGATTTCTTTACCGAGAACTGGTAAGCGACCAAGAGAATCCCTATGCAGTAGCCGCTGAGCTTTCATTTGGACTATGGGACACGATCCCAGACCACGACTTGATGTCCGCCGCCGCGCACGGACGGCTGAGCAAGCCAGAGGACATCGCTGCCCAAGCGCAACGGATGGTCGCTCGACCGCGGGCACGGGCCAAGTTGCGCGAGTTCCTGGTTTCCTGGCTGAAGCTTGATGACACGCCGGACCTCGTGAAAAGCACGGAAAAGTTTCCAGGGTTCACGGAGGAGCTTTCGACGGACCTGCGCAACTCGTTCGAAATCTTCCTTGAGCAGGTGATGGACAGCGAGACGGCGGATTATCGCGAGCTGCTCACGAGTCCACAGATTTACATGAACCATCGGATGGCAGAGTTTTATGGAGCCTCGGTTCGGCCAGAGGAGGGGTTCCGCGCGGTGGAATATGAGCCGGGCCGTCGGGCTGGGGTAGTGACCCACCCCTATGTGCTGTCGCGATGGGCCTATCTGGAAACCAGTTCGCCGATTCACCGCGGTGTTTTTGTGGCGCGCAGCCTCTTGGGCCGGGTGTTGCAGCCGCCGCCGGAGGCCTTTACGCCGCTGGCGCCCAGCCTCCACCCCAACATGACCACTCGCGAGCGTGTGACCATGCAGACCAAGCCGCCCGCCTGCGCCTCGTGCCACACCTTGATCAACCCATTGGGCTTCCCGCTTGAGCAGTTCGACGCAGTGGGGAAGTACCAGTCCCGAGAGAACGGCAAACCAGTGGATTCAAGTGGAAGCTACAAGGCGAAAACCGGTGACGTCGTGACCTTCAAAGGCGGCGTCGATTTGGCCAGGTACCTCGCACAAAGTGACGAAGCGCAACTCGCATTCGTCGAAAAGATGTTCCACCACTTTGTGAAGCAACCCATCCTCGCCCACCGGCCAGGAACGGGAATGCGACTGAAGTCGGAATTTGCCGACGATGCATACAATATTCGTAGATTGATGGGTAGGGTAGTGGCGGAAGCCGCCATTCACACGGCAACGGCCCGAGGAGACACACGATGAACGAGCAATCACGACGGGAGTTTTTGCGAAACCTTGGCCTCGGTGCGGCGGCGTTGCCGTTTCTGGGCAGCCTGCCCGTGTTTGCAGTTGGACCTCCGGCACGAAAGCGGCGATTGGTGATCGTCTTCAGCCCGAATGGGATCGTTCCGAAGACATTCTGGCCGGATGCCGATGGCCCGCTGGGCGAACTGAAGCCGAGTCTGAAGCCACTGGAAGCATTCAAAGACCGGATGCTCGTGTTGCGCGGCGTTTCGACCAAGGTGCGCGGCGACGGCGACAACCACATGCGCGGCATCGGGTGTCTTTTGACCGGGATCGAGTTGTTTCCTGGCAACGTTCAGGGCGGTTCGGATACTCCTGCCGGGTGGGCTAGCGGACTTTCCATTGATCAGGAGATCAAGAACTTCCTGCAAAGCGACCCGGAGACGCGAACGAGATTTGGCTCGTTGGAGTTCGGCGTCATGGTGCCGCACCATGCCGATACCTGGACGCGCATGGTGTATTCCGGTCCGAATAAACCCGTCGCACCCGTCGATGATCCCTATCACATGTTCGCGAAGCTGTACGGACAAGCGAAAGATGAGGGGCTGATGAAAAGCATCCTGGACGATCTGCGGGAAGACCTGGCCAAGGTGAAGGCGAACATCGGACCCAAAGACCGTCAAATGCTCGAAGAGCATGCCGAGCTGGTGCGCGAAATGGAGCGGGAGATCGCGGAGAACCGAAATCGAGACGTCGGTCACGCAGTCCCGAAGATCGAGCCCGGCGTGCGCCGCGACAACGACAATATCCCCAAGATCAGCAAACTTCAGATTGATTTGATGATCAGCGCGTTCATCGCTGATTCAACGCGCATTGCGACGATGCAGTACACCAACTCCGTCGGTCAGGCGCGCTTCCGGTGGCTGGGAATTTCCGAAGGGCAGCACGACCTTTCGCACGAGCCGGACAATAACGAAGAGGCGCAAAACAAGCTGGTAAAGATCGATCAATGGTACGCGGAGCAGGTCGCCTATTTGGCCCAGCGGCTTGCCGAGACGCCGGAGCCGAACGGTGCCGGAAGCTTGCTTGACAACACGACCATCGTCTGGACGAATGAGTTGGGACAGGGCAACTCGCATACGCTGGAGAACATCCCGTTTGTGCTCATCGGCGGTGGCCATGACTTCCAGATGGGGCGTGCCATCAACTACAAGGGCGTGCCCCACAACCGGTTGCTGATGTCTCTGGCGCATGGTTTTGGACACCGGATCGAGGCGTTCGGCAATCCGGACCTCTGTGGCGCGGGGCCTTTGCCGCTCCTCAGCTGAGGCTTGAGCTACTGCCGTTACGCGACGATGGATCGCGTCATCGCGTGGATTTGAGCCACTTGCCGGAGTAGCCACTCCGCACGGTTGAGCGGCCATTGGGTCGCGGCATCGGAGAGGGCGTTTGCGGGATCAGGGTGAACTTCAAGGAAGATCGCGTCAATGCCAGCGGCGGTTGCGGCGCGCGCAAGGGCGGGGATCGCGTCGCGCCTTCCACCGGTCGTGCTGCTGCCCGCACCGGGCATTTGCGCCGAATGGGTGGCGTCGAAGCACACCGGGACGCCGAAGCCCTTCATGATCTGAAATGCGGTCATGTCAACGACCAGACCGCTGTAGCCAAAGGTGGTTCCGCGTTCGGTCAGCATGGCGCTGGTTGCCCCAAAACCTTCCAGCTTCTCGACAATGTTTTTGGCGTCCATTGGGGAAAGAAACTGTCCCTTTTTGACGTTGACCGGCACGCCGGTGGCAGCCGCGGCGGCGAGCAGATCGGACTGGCGGCAGAGGAATGCCGGAATCTGGATCAAGTCCACCGCTTGCGAGACAGCGAGTGCTTGGTCGGGAAGGTGCATGTCGGTCGTGACGGGAAGACCGAGACGGTCGTGAACGGCGGTCAGGATGTTCAAGCCCTCGTCCATGCCGGCGCCGCGGGGCGAGTGGACTGAAGATCGATTCGCCTTGTCAAAACTGGCCTTGAAAATGTATTGAAGGTTCAGGTCGGCGCAAAGGGTCTGCATCCGCTCGGCGACGGAAAGGCAGAGGTCCAAGCTTTCAGCCAGGCAAGGACCGGCGATCACGGTCAAAGAAGGCGCGCCGATCTCGACGCCGTTCAGGCGGATCGTGGGGGGAAGGCTCACGATCGAAAGTCTATCCCTTCGTCAGGGTGACGCGAATGGGGATGACCTGGGACGAGGGTGGGTAACAGGAGCTGTCATCGCACTGCTGATAGCTGACTTCGATCGAACCAGCAAAGGGGCCTGCTTGCTTCGTGCGAATCCGGGCCCTGAAAGGGATCTCGACACGGCCTTCATACGCAAGGGTCTTGGACCCGGCGAAGTCGATTTCTTTGCCCTTGGGATAGGCCACGTGCGATAGGGCCATCGTGCGGACGGATGACTTGACTTCGAGAGGGATCTCGTAGTCGCGGCCCGGAGGGTTCGGGTAGCCGTGAACTCCAGGCGCGAACGTCACGACCACCGTGCCCGCCAGCTCCCCGCCCCGCCGGACCGAATCAGATGCCAGCTTCAGTTCGATTTTGGGTTCTGCGGGCTGGGTGATCATTGTGGAAACGTTGCTCGCAGACGGAGCCAAGAGACTCAAGGCGATGAGGGGCAGCATCACGAATATTGAACCGCATTCGGGGGCCAATTTCTCCCGCGCGTCAACTCTCGCGGGACTTCATCACGATGAGAATGTCGCCCTCTTTCAGTTTTTTCGCGGCAGCTTTGCCGGCCGGCAGGTGGTGGCCGTTGCTCTTCAGACCCAGTACCACGGTGTCTTGTGGCAGCGTGATTTCGCGCATGGTCTTTCCCTCCTCGCTGCGGTCGACGACACGGTCAAAGATGTCATTGCCCTGACCGCGATGGATGACGTCATCAATGAAGAGAACCGAAGCGGGCGACTCAGCTGCAGCCGCCATCAAGCGACCCCCGGAAATCGAAGGCGCAACCACGGTGTTGGCGCCGCTGCGATAGATGAGGCGTATGTTTTCCTCTTCGCGGGCCGAGGCGACGATGTCGACGGTCTCGCTGAGGTCCCTTGCCGTGAGACAAATGAGCACACAGGCCTCGTCACGATTCGGGGCGACGATGACGTGACGGGCGTTCTCGATGGCGGCGTCGCGCAGCACCTGTTCAGATCCCGCGTCGCCCTGGATGGCCGTGTAACCATCCGCAATGGCCGCCGAAACGGCATCGCTGCCAGGATCGATGATGAGGATATGGTCTTGCTTGAATCCCCGCTCACGAAGCTCGGCAGCGGCGGCGCGCCCTTTGACTCCGTACCCGCAGATGATGACGTGATTGCGCATGCGCCTTCGGATCCGGTTCAAATAATACGCCTCAATCGAACGACGGAGCAGCAGGTCGTAAGCGGTGGTGAGGAAGATCAGCCAGATCGCTACCCGGAGTGGGGCAATGCCGAAGGTCACCATGGCTCTGGCGCCGTCGGAGTGGGGAACAATATCGCCATAGCCGGTCGTGGTGAGCGTCACGACCGTGAAGTACAGAATGTCAAGGAACGTGATGGGCGTTCCACGGTTGTCTACCAACCCATCCCGTTGCGTCCAGATGAGGACTGCCACGGCAGCCACCAGGCTGAGCATGAGTAGCCCGCGCACGAGGAGGCTGCGCCATGGATTGGTGGGGCGACGAAGCCGCTCGTGGGCAAGGGCTCGAGAGCTAGGCAAGGGTCTCTTGCTCCCGAAGGCGCGGCCCTGGTGGAACTTCGGCATCCTCCGCCATGCGGATTCGGTTCGCGATGGTTTACGTTGATCCCTGCCGGATAATGTGCGCTTCCTGCGGTATCTTTGCCGATGAACTCATGAGCGATCTTGTGCATTTGGGGGCGCGAGGCGAGCGTCCAAGGGCGCCGCGACCCGACGAACTGACGCTTCGATTTTCTGAGAAGGCGGCCGCTGAGCTTGAAGCGCTCAAGGGCCACTATCCTGAGCTGAAGGCGTGTATCCTCCCTGCCCTTTGGATCGCGCAGCGCGAATATGAAGGTGAACTAACCGGCGCCGCCATTGCAGAAGTAGCCTTTCGCCTTGAGCGAAGCTACGCTGAAGTCGAAGGCGTGGCGACCTTCTATTCGATGTACAACACAGCGCACAAGCCGGGACTGCACAAGATCGAGGTGTGCACCTGCTTGAGTTGCTACATGTGCGGCGCTTACGAAGTGTGGGAGCACTTGAAGCAAAAACTCGGCGTGGGGCACGGCGAGACAACTCCGGACGGTCTGTTTACGCTCGAGGAAGTGGAGTGCCTGGATGCCTGCGACCGTGCGCCGCTCTTACAGGTCGGCGATCAGTACATCGGCCCGGTCGACGTGGCCGCGGTGGATCGATTGATCGAGCGCTTGCGTCATACGCCAGAGTCAACGGTCATCCAGTTGGCAGACGAAATCGTCAAGGTCCACCTGCGCGACACCGAGCGGCCGAACTAGAGGTTTTCGACGGAGGCGTTGTCCACATTGGCGTGGATGAGGGCGTCACGTGATCGTAACTCCGGGACGTCGAGCGGAACGGCCAGCTTCTTCCGTCCTGTAGCCCAACCGTCCAACATCAGCGCATCCAGGGTTTCGAGGAGGTTAATGAACTCCCATTCCGGATCGGCGGGAGAAGCTGTTCTTGCGCTTCGGCGCAAGCGTTCGATGACACGCTCGGATTTTTCTTCCTGCTTCAGCACGTCGATCACGGCTCGCACGGCGGGGGTGAGAGGCAGTCGCTTTCGCGAACGTTCAAGGCATGACAGGCGGTCGACTTTTCCATCGCGGAATATGGGGACATCGTAACGGTTTGCACCCGAAAGGTTGAGCTTGATCGAAGCGTACTTTGTCGGTTCGATGGCAAACTCCGCACCTCCCACGAACTCCCGCATCTTCTTGATGGCAAAGAGACTGAAGGACGCCACACCGCTGGCTCCAAATCCGTCGTCGGCAAAGCCCCCGGTTCCCAGCCATTGAAAGGCGGACTGCGCATCGAGTTCCAAGCCCGCGTCTCGGGCAATGTCGCGCGTGAACTCCTTGAGGTTGTCAAAGTGATCGTTGGCGGTGTACCAGTAGTCCGCAAACCGAATGTGTTGCCAGATGCGACTCTTCTGGGTTTCTGAGTAGGCTTGGAGCAGCCAAGACCCGTCTTGGTCGCCCCGATGGCAGGCAATGATCGAGTAAGCGGCCTCTCGCGCGCTTGCGTGGGTGAGAGTCAGACCGGCGGCCAGAATTGGATCGGCGAATCCCGCTGCCTCACCGACGAGCAGCCAGTTCGGTCCAGAAAGCTGTTCGGCGACAAACGACCAGTCTTTCGTGCCGCGCACCGGACCTTCGCGGGTTGCATTTTTCGTCCATGCAGCAATGCGGGGCTCCTTGGCAATTGCCCCGAGGTAAAGCTCTTCCATCGACTGCCCAGACCTTTTGTGATAGGACGCGGGGATGACCAGGCCAATGCTGGTTCGCGTCGGTCCCAATGGAATGAACCAAATCCAGCCGTACTGAAGGCTCATGACCTGAACACGAGTGGCTCCAACGCCGATCTCGACGGCCCATTCGGCATTTTGCCAGTAATCCCAGAACGCCACATTCTTGAGCGTCTCCGGCTGGGTGACAGGAACATTCAATGCCCTTCGCAAGATGGCTGCATTGCCCGATGCATCGACGTACCAATCCGCGACGACGCGACGTCCGTCAGTAAGCTCAAGCGAGTCCACGCGGTCGCCGTCCGTTGAAATGGACTTCACAGCTATCCCTTCGTGGACTTCGGCCCCCAGCGATCGGGCATGGTCCAACAGGATTTGGTCGTACTTTGCGCGATCGACTTGAAAGGCGGTTTGCCGCCGCTGCCCGACGAACTTCGCCGGGCGGGGCTCGTTGACGAACTCCTTGGCCGGATAGAACTCAAAGTCCCAGAGGTCGTCTGTCTTGCCCCATCGGTAGGTGGCTCCAATCTTGATGGGGAAGTCAGCCGCCTCAACTTTGTCCCAGCAACCCATTTCATGAAGGATCGCGGAGATCAGCGGAAGCTGGCTCTCACCCACGTGGTCGCGCGGAAACGTCTCTCGCTCAAATACGGTGACCGCGATCTCCGGAGCGTATTTTTTGATCAGTGCGGCCAGGGTTGAGCCACCGGGCCCTCCGCCGATCACCGCCACATTGGTGTTGAAAGTCTCAAACTCGGCCATGTGTTTATTTTGTGAGATCAAATTTCGCTCGATGGAAATGTCGAGACGGATGCGCTCAGGCCATCGTCAAGGGAGATCGGCGGTGCAAGGGAGGCGACCACCAGATACGGAATTCCGCAAATATGATGGGCCGGCGTTGCGTTTTGCCAAATGAAATTGTATTATGTACGCAGGACTCCAAACGATTGGAGAAAATGCTTATGCGCAATCGTGCTTTCACGCTCATTGAGCTCCTCGTCGTCATCGCGATTATCGCCATCTTGGCCGCGATCCTCTTCCCGGTGTTCAGCCAGGCGAAGGAAGCCGCCAAGAAGACTCAAACTCTCAGCAACTTTAAGCAGCTGGGTACGGCCGCTCACATTTACATCACCGACAACGACGACAACTTTCCGTTGTCCTTTGGCGTGATTTCCGCTACGCAGCAGATGCGGTGGAACTTCTGGCACCGCACACCGAACGGCTGGCAAAACCTTGCCCCGTTCAACGCCGAGCCACGACTGTCTGAGGACGGTCAGTTCTGGGCCAACTCGATCCTTCCTTATGTCAAGAGCACGGGCCTCTACGAGCAATCGGGCATGCCCGTTCGCACACTTGCGACTGACTATTCGCTGTCGGTGCGGGAACGGATTAAGATGGGTGTGGCCTACAACGGCATGCTCCATGGCTACTCCGCAACCGCAATTGCTCAGCCAAGCCGACTGCCGCTGATGTGGCCCGGCATGATGAAGCAGAATATGGACGGCTTTGGGATCACCAGCCCGACACTCCTCTGTGACGGTTCCGGTCCATGCCGCTTCAACCCGGGCGGAAAGCCGCAAGCAAATGCGAGCGACCCGCTTTACGGTTACGTTTGGTGGGGATTTGCCGGTGGCAACCAAGTCAACTCGGTTTGGCAGTATGGTCGCGGTTCGATCTTCGTCGCGGCAGACACGTCGGCCAAGTTCCTCAACTTGAACGCTCCGCAGTGGCCCGCGGTGGCGAACAACGCCAACGTCAACCCGTGGTCGTCGTTTAACCCGGCGTCGACGGGAACGGCATACTGGATGACGGACTGCGTGTCTCCTGGCGGTGTGAAGCCTGGATTCTTCTATCCCGGCTACTTCCGACCTGACTCGGAGTTCGCTTGGAACGACAACCAGTGCGACTACGGACTCGGCTAGACTAGAGTCTTAAGTACCAACATCGGGGAGTCATCTTGCGTTTGCAAAATGATTCCCCGATACTTTGCAGGAGGTATCTCATGAGAAAGCTTTTCATCCTTGGCGTGATGGCCATTCTTGTCTCTTCGGTGCTCGTTGCCTGTTCGGGTGGTGACGACGGCGGCCCAGAAGCCAAGCCGGTTGGTACCGCTGATTCGGATCGAAGCAAAGATGGCGCGGGAGGAGCGATGACTCCAACGCGCGGTGTCGACGACTAATCTTCAGCAGGCCAGAAGGTGGTGGGCGGCACGCTTCCGTTGAAGCGTGCCGCCCGGTCTTTTGGCTGAACCGCCGGTAAACTCAAGAACGATGGCCGAGTATCGTTTGCTACTGGAGCACGCGTCCGACCCCAAGTTCCGGACCCTGGAGGGGTACCGCGCGACGGGCGGCTACAAGGGTTTGGAGCGGGCGCTCCAGATGTCGCGGCAGGACGTCATCGATCAGATCAAAGTGTCCGGTCTGCGTGGCCGCGGAGGAGCCGGCTTTCCCACCTGGATCAAGTGGAACGGGCTGCCAAAAGAAAAGAACGGCCCCAGCTATTTGATCTGCAACGCTGACGAAGGCGAGCCGGGCACCTTCAAAGACAAGCAGCTCATGGAGCAGTGCCCCTTTGAGTTGGTCGAGGGGATGACGATTGCCGCGCACGCGACACAAGGCGACGCGGGCTACATCTACATTCGGGGCGAGTTCGTTGACGCGGCCCGCAGTCTGCGCGCGGCAATCGACGAAGCCTATAACGCCGGACTTTTAGGGAAAAACATCCTCGGCAGCGGCCTTGATTTCGATTTGTACATTCACATGGGCGCCGGCTCATACGAGTGTGGTGAAGAGTCGGCCCTGATGAGCTCGTTGATGGGTGAGCGCGGGATGCCCCGATTGAAGTTCCCTCACGCTCCCTTGCCAACCGTTTCGGGTGTTTGGGAGCGACCGACGCTCATCAACAACGTCGAAACGTATTGCTGTGCACCCTACATCATCGACCGCGGCGGTGAGTGGTATGCGTCGCTCGGTGCTTCTACCAAGAACTCGCGCGGGACCAAGATCTTCTCCGTCTCAGGTCATGTGAACAAACCCGGCAACTACGAGATTGAGTTCGGCACCCCATTGCGCGACCTGCTGGAGATGGCAGGAGGCATGAAGGGCGGCAAGCTCAAGGCGTGCGTGCCCGGAGGTTCATCGGTCCCCATGATCACGGCAGACCAAACGATGGAAGCGATCCTCGGCTACGAGGAAATGGGACAAGTGGGATCGATGGTGGGTTCTGGGGGCTGTATGTTCCTGAACGAGCACACCTGTATCGTCACGTTCACTTGGCGCACATCATTGTTCTATGCCCGAGAGTCTTGCGGGAAGTGCACACCTTGTCGCGAAGGGACCAAATGGCTTGTCCAAGTGCTGGATCGCATTCGTCGCGGCGGTGGACTTGAAGGTGACATCGATCTCCTGAAGGACATTTGCTCGCAAATCGACGGCAGGTCATTCTGCGGACTGGGTGACGCCGCCGCTTGGCCGGTGGCTGGCGCCATCAAGGCCTTTCCGGAGGAGTTCGAGTACTTCATCCGGCACAAGCGAAGCATCGTTGACGGAAACCCAATCCTCGCCCCGCTTGGCGCTTAAGGGCCTAGTTTCTCGCGCAAGATCGCGATCAGCGAGTTGGGTGGATCGGCGTCGTGGCCGACTTCCCAGACCATCGCCCCGGCAAGGCTTTCCTTCTTGATAAGCTCGGCCTTGCGGGCGACCATCTCTGGGCCGTTGAAGTAGTACCCCTCGACCTCGTTGACATCGGCCTTCATGCCGTGCCGCGCAAGCAAGTCGCGATAGGGCAAGGCGTCGTTGCGCCGTTCGCGGTGCCGACCATAGAGCGGAATTCCAAGGACGATTTGGCTGTCCTTGAAGCCCATCGCCCGAATCTTTGCGAGGTCGTCAAGGCTGTTTTCAAACGTCGCGTGCGCCCCAGGGTGGTCATAGGACATGACGTTGACCCAATGGAGTGCCGCCGCGCCTTCCTTTGGCAGCTTTTGCCATCCTGCGATTGCGGCGGTGAGCAACATGCCTTCTTTGTCAAGGGCAGCGCGAAGGTCGGTCATCAGCCGTCCGTAGTTGGTTTCCTCCTCAAGGTTCTTTGGATGCTCCCAGTCGAGATCAACGCCGGTAAGGGAATAGGTTTGACAGAAGCCCACGATGTCGCTCACGAAACGACGACGAGCGGAATCACTAGCGGTCATAGCCGGGAATCCTGATGATCGCTCCCAGCCTCCCACGCAAATCCAAAGTCGCCACTTCTTTTCTTTCTTTTCAGAAGCAAGGCGCTCCAGTTCGGAGACGGAGATATCTTTCAGATTAAGGGTGCCGTCAGCGTTCGGCTGGATCGAGAAGAAAACGACGTCGGTGAGCGCGTCGAGACGGCGAAGCTCGATGCCAGACCGCCAGGACGGGAGGTAGCCGACCACTACTGGGGGAGGAAGGTGTATCGCAGCGATCGCGACGAGTGCCAGCATCAAGAGAAGTATAAGGCAAAAAAAGAGACGGCACCGAGCGAACTCGATGCCGCCTGCCTTAAGGGAGGTTAGTTGGCTGCGACCTTCTTGACCGAAGCGTTGAGTGCCTCGATTCCTTTGGCGTCGGCCACGAGATTGACGAACTTGGCTTCAACCTTCTTGTTCCTGTAAACGAACACGGTGTTCTTCACCGTCGCGTCCAAGTTCATCTTGTAGGCCTTGACCGCAGGATTGTCGCTGGGCAAGACGGCCATGGCGATGTCGTTGTAGCCGGTTTGGGTGGCGACATCGGCGATCTTCTTTTGCATGTCGGCCATCTTGCTCGGCTCAACAACGAAGATCACGAATGCTTTGAGATCGGCAGCCTTGTTGGCTTGGACCTGCTTGTTAAGGTCGCCGGCGATCTTCTTGACGTTGTCAAGGCTGTCTCCGTTGACCCAAACCTGAATCTGGGGTCGGTCGCCATACTTGCAGGGCGGGCAAGTGTCGGTGCCCTTGTCGGGTCCAGAGACGTGCTTCGGGTGGAAAGGGGTCACCATCTCACCGACCTTCAGGCCGGAATCGACAGAACCCGCGACGGCAGGAACGGCCACCGCGACAGCAAGGGCGGCGGCGCCAAGAATCTTTGTCAACATGCGTTGTTTCCTCCAGGGTAAGGGAAGCGTTGTGATCTTCTCCCCTTCACATACCCTTAAGTCGATGGGGCGCTAAAAGTTCCCAAGATCCGGTTGACGCCACGCGGCGTCGATGACGAGCGCGGAAGCCCCAGAACCAAGAAGCTCTTCGTGGTCGGCGACGCGGATCGGGCGGTCCGCTTGCAGCATCATGCGTGCGACCTTTTCCATTGTCCCGCCGGGGCGCACGGCAACAAAGTCGGCCCTTCGACACAGGGCAGCCGCAAGAAAGTCTCGCATGCGGTTGTTCTGGCCGATGAAGCCATGGTGGGGAGCGAACGGCGACACAACCAGATCGGTGCGCGGGTCAAACTCGTAGCGCCAGAGACGGGCGGCGCGAAAAGGCTCTTCCTTGAGTTCTGGGCCCAACGCTTCAAACATGCCTCGGTCGAGGACGAGAATGCGTGGAGCGCCCCAGCGCAAGGGAACCACGGCTGCGCGCTGATACTCGATGCGATCGTGACCCGAGACGCAAATCTCACCATCAAGGACGCCTGCTTCGGTCAGCCTCTCAATCCAGTCAAGGGTATGGCTGCGATGGTCGTTCGAGCAAAAGACTCCGAATGTCTTGGCGTGCAGCAGTCGCGTGTTGCCGTAGAGGAAAAGCAGCGGCGGCGCTTCAGGGTGTGCATTTTCGACGGACGGCGGGTATCCCGCGTCGGTCAAGGCAACCATGCTGACACCAAGTGCTTGGAGTCGTTGGTCAAGTTCTTCGGCCCTTTCTTCCAGGGACTTTCCCTGCGCCGTGATGACTTCGGCAACCGACTTTGGGAGACGATACTCTTCTTGCAGCACTTCACTCGTGAGGCGGAAGAACTGGGCAGGAGTGCGTCCCGTGACATGGTTGCGAGTGAGGATGCGCAGCGTGCGTGTTGGGCCGATGCCGGGCACGAGGCTAAGTGTCAGACAGAATCGGCGTGGAGTCATGAGGGTAACTGCGCAATCGCCGCTTGAAGCAGGGAGAGGACATCAGCGATCCGAGACTTGACGGTGGCTTCGACGTTGTCATGCGAGACAACGCCTGCAATGCCTTCGGCGAAGTTCGAGACAATGGCCAGGCATCCATAGTCAATCCCGTGTTCAGCCATCGCGATGGCTTCGGTTGCTGCCGTCATTCCCACCACGTCACCCCCCAAAGCAGCCATCATGCGAATCTCAGCGGGTGTTTCGAAGCGCGGCCCATCAACGCCGACGTAAACCCACGGACCCCCTATCGTCACTTCTGCTGCTTCCGCAGCGCGGGCAAAGGCTTGGCGGACCTTGGGCGACATCGCGACCGCCATCGGCGTGTGAACCACGTCGTGCTTGAAAGCAGTGGTGCGCCGGGCGGTGAGGTCGATGAAGTCACCGCAGGTGCCAAGGGACCCGGGCGGCAGATCAGAGTGCAGCGATCCGACGGCCGCGGTGGCCAAGCAGGTGCGGACTCCGAGGTCCGCGAGCGCGCGGCTGACGGCAAGGTACGGGATGGCATGTGGGGGCACCTTATGACCGCCGGCGTGGCGCTGAATGGCCAGCACCTGAGTATCGGCGACGGTGACGATTCGACCTTCCAGCATGCCGAAGCCGTTGAGAACGTGAAGCGGTTTCCCGGGCAGCCGTCCCAACGACGATCCGACGCCCGTTCCGCCGATGATAGCTGCCTTAATCTCCATGCTTCCGAGTTATGGCATGTAAACTTCGGCGAATGATTGTGAGGGAAGTGGTGCACGCGCATGTGCCGGTGTTATCGGAGCACAGCAGCGTGCGAGAAGCCATTGACAAAATGGACATCTACCAGTTTCCTGGCCTTGTGATCCTTGATGACGACCAGCGACCTATCGGAGTGGTCACGGAAGGCGATATCGCCAGGGCCGTGTGTCTGCGAGGCAGTTTGATGACCCTTGCCCATGAGGACGCAATGGCGGTGGGCACGCGAGACCCACGTACCGAATCTGCCGACATTGAAGTGAGCGACGCCTTGCACACGATGCTCATGAGCGGCTTAACGGTTTTGCCCATTGTGGACGAGGGGGTGTTTGTCGGAATGGTGCTTCGAGTCGACCTCATGCATGCGATGCTTCTCGACACACCCGGATACTAAATCGGGAGTTGACTCGTAGACTCAAGCATGCCAGATGTCGGGTCGCCGTTCCCAGATTTTTCGCTCTCCGACCAAGCAGGACGCATGTGGTCAAACGCTGATTTGATCGGCAAGCGCACCGTGATCTACTTCTATCCCAAAGACGACACTTCGGGCTGTACCACGGAAGCATGCGAGTTTCGCGATGCTATTCAAGCGGGTTGGGACGTACAGGTTCTTGGCGTCAGTCCCGATAGCGCGGCGTCACATGCAAAGTTTGCGAAGAAGTACGATCTCCCGTTCCCTCTGCTTGCGGATACCGAGCGTCATCTCGCCGAGGCGCTTGGTCTATGGGTCGAAAAGTCGATGTATGGTCGCAAGTATTTTGGCGTGGACCGGAGCACCTTTCTGATTAACGATCAGGGCGTCATTGCGCAAGTGTGGCGGGGTGTCAAGCCCAAGGGACACGCCCAAGAAGTGATGCAGTCTGTCTCTTAGTCCGCCGTTCAGGTGCTGAGATTCGCAACGCGGTAAACTGCTTTTTCGATGCCCGACAAGGTGACCGCAAGGGACATCCGGTCTTGGAAGCGGCCCAAGGCGCCCATCGTCTTTGTGACGGCCTACGACGCGGTAACCGGCAGGATGGCGGAAGACGCGGGCGTTGATGCGATTTTGGTTGGTGATTCGGTCGGCAACGTCTTGCTGGGATACTCCACGACTCTGCCGGTCTCGCTCGATGACATGATCCGGCACACGCGGGCCGTTCGATCGGTGGTCTCTCGTGCGCTGCTGGTAGCAGACATGCCCTTTGGAAGCTATGAGCCCTCAGACGCAGAGGCGGTTTCGTCTGCCGTCCAGTTGATGAAAGCGGGCGCCGAAGCGGTGAAGCTTGAGGGGCGATACCCCGACCGGATCATCGCCATCACTCGCGCCGGCATCCCCGTCATGGGGCATGTGGGGATGACGCCGCAGTCCGTGCACCAGTTGGGCGGCTTTCGCGTGCAGGGCAAAGGGAAGAAGGCCGAGCGTGTTCTTGAGGACGCTCTCGCTCTCGACGAAGCAGGGGCATTCGCAATAGTGCTTGAACTGATACCGGCTGAAGTAGGGGGGCTAATCACCGAGCGCGTGTCTTGTCCGACGATCGGCATCGGCGCTGGGCCGCAGTGCGATGGACAGATTCAAGTCATGCATGATTTGCTTGGCCTAAGCGGAGTCACAATGAAACATGCGAAAAAGTACCTTGATGGCGCGGCTCTTCTCACCGACGCCCTCCGAGAGTACTGTGCGGACGTACGGTCCGGAGATTTTCCTGGTAAGGAGAATTCATTCTGAAAGTCGTATCCACCGCGGCTGAACTGCGATCGCTAGGACTTGAGGACGTTGGATTTGTGCCGACGATGGGAGCACTTCACAAAGGACATCTGTCCTTGGTTCGTGCCGCCCGACAAGAGAAAAAGTCGGTAATTGTCTCGATTTTTGTCAATCCAACACAATTTGGGCCGAATGAAGATTATTCCCGCTACCCCCGTCCACTTGACCAAGACCTATCACTTTGCTTGGCCGAGGGCGTTGATGCGGTGTTCTGTCCAAATCCGGAAGAAATGTATCCGCTGGGGACGGTTTCGGTCAACGTTCGCGGCATTTCGGAGCGCTGGGAGGGCCAATTTCGGCCGGGTCACTTTTCGGGGGTGGCCACGGTGGTGGCGAAACTTTTCATCATGGTTTCGCCAAGCGCGGCCTATTTCGGTTTGAAGGATTTTCAACAGTGCGCCGTGGTACAGGCGCTTGTTCGCGACATGGGTTTTCCGATCGAGCTTCGCTTGATGGAAACAGTACGCGAATCGGATGGCCTGGCACTCTCGAGCCGTAACACCTATCTTTCACCCAAATCAAGAGAGGCTGCTCCGCAGATATACCGGGAAATCTCTTTCCTGGCCCAGCAACTTCGTTGCCACAGTGGTCGACAGAGTGAGCTGGTTAATGAAGCAAAATTACAACTCGAAAGGTCCGGTTTTGAAGTGGATTACTTGGTCGTAGTTGACGGTGAAACGCTTGAACCGACGGAGTTCTTTGTACCAGGATCGCGAATTTTGGTTTGCGCGCGATTGGACGGAGTTCGGCTATTAGACAACGTCGGATTTTGAAGCAATTGGCGAAGACTGCGCTCCATTTCGTGCCGTGGAAACGTATATAATCTTCAGGAAAGTAGGCATATCCCTACTTGGAAGTTGGTCATGAACAAATCGGCACGATCAGTTAAGAACTCACTGAAGTTCAAAGCAGAACCCAAGGATGGTGTTCTCACCGTCCGTATCGGCGTTAAGAAGTACGTCCTCCCCGTGCAGGCACGCATGCTTGCTGGTGAGGAGTACCTCTTTCTTTCGGTCCCGGCATCGACGGAGCTTTACCGTCTCGGTCCGAAGACCTTGGACGTCTTCGCAGATACCGAGGACGCTGAGGCCGCTTACGAGCAGCTGAAGCCCGAGAAGAAGAAGCGATCGCGAAAGCGCGGTGGCGGCGATCTTCCCAGCGACATCGCTTCTGCCCTCAAGTCACTTCCTGAGGGTTACAAAGTCGGCTACGGGCCGGACGGCAAGCCCCGTCTCGTGCGCACCCGCGCGCGCCGCAAGTAGGCGCAAGTTCTTGGACGTCGGCTCGGTACAATGGCGTCGCCGGGCCGGCGTAGCTCAGTGGTAGAGCGGCTGTTTTGTAAACAGCGGGTCGCGGGTTCGAATCCTGTCGTCGGCTCCAGTTTCAGGTTCAGAGCGGACTCAGAACTGTTTACGATGATAACATGCTTGACCTAGTATCCCACTTTGAGTTTTGGCGAAGAACGTTGACGTTCTGAGCGAGCCAAGGCAGAGCGATCGGGCTCAGTGGTCAGTCACCTCAAGTTCAACGACTAGCGCCAGATCGCCTATTGTTGTTTCTGGTTCGGCGCTTGGTTGACACGTTTCCCGGGTCTTAGGCAAACTGCCGCTCATGGTGTCTAACCATGGGTCTCCTTCAAGGCGATCACTATTAATGTGGTCCATCGCGGCATCTGCTTGTGGGATTGCCGCTCTCGTTCCTCTTACGGGCTGCGCTGGTTCGTCCTCGGGTGGGCAGGCGGGTGAGTTCATTCTCATACCAGCTGCAGGGGGTGTCGTTCCCGTTCCAGGATCTCGTGCCAAGCTGATCATTCCTGCTGGGGCTGTCGCCGCTGACCGACAGGTCGGTTTCAGCCTCGTCAATAACCCAACCGGAGCTCCGGCAGGCGTTACCTTCCTTGATGGAACTGGCGTGCGCTTTGACGCTACAACGTTTGCCAGTGCGATTGAAGTGGTGCTGAACTTCAATGGGCTGGGATTAAGCCCGGCGGAAGAGAACCGCTTGCGTGTCTTCCGCTCCGGAGATGGCACAACCTGGACCGAAGCGGCTACGGCTCTCGACGTTGGGGCGAAAACCGCCACGACCACCACGACCACCTTCAGTCTCTTCTGCTTGGGTGTCAAGGACCACGGCGACAACGAACTCCTGATCTCCCCGATGGGCGGGACCGTCTCGGTTCCGGGCACGCCCATCACCCTGGTCGTGCCGCCCGGCGCGGTGGCAATGCCCACGATCGTGAGCTTTAGCGATCTTGGACCCGTCACCAATCCGCCGGCAGGCGCCGAGTTCATCGAGGGTTCGGGTGTTCGGTTCAGTTCAACGAGCTTTAGTGAACCGGTCACAGTTCGCATCGATTTGTCCAATCTCGGCGTTTTGCCTGTTGACCTGCCGCGAACGTCGGTTTATCGTCGCGAAGGGCCAGGCGCTGGCTGGGAGCTGATGGAGACCGACGTAAACGTCGAGAATCGGACGATCTCAACCCAAACGATGGAGTTCAGCGACTTCGGAGGATTCCTGCGTTCGGTCCAAACATGGATTTACATGGATCGCCGAGATGGTCAGGTGGCTCATCTGCGTCGCTGGGATCAGGACGGGAACCTGGACCCGAGCTACCACGTCACCGTTCCCGGTTTCACTTTGTTTGCCCACGTCTCTCGGAACAACCAGAAGATCGTTTACGAAGTGCAATCGATGGCTGCCCCGAGGCTCGCCATCGCCGACATCGATGGCAACAACGAACTGGTGTTGCCCACGCCGGACCAGGTTTCAGCGTTCCCCGACTCGGGTTTTGCCCAGTTCAGTCCGGATTCAGCGCGCCTTGTCTATTCCTATGCGCGCAACATCGGAGGCAACGCGGTGCAGGTCATCCGTCGGTGCAATGCCGACGGATCTGGCAATGTGGCGATTGGTCAGGGGACTCCAATTAGCTGGTATCCGGACAGCGCCCATATCCTGGTCGCGAACTTTAGCGGTGGCCATAGCGAGATTTCGTACTCGAAGGTCCGAATCCTGGATGGGCATTCCGAACCTGTAACAGGAATTGGGTTCCACGCGTTTGCGGGAATCTCGCCGACTGCGCCGGACCTGCTGTTTAGCGACATCATCAATGAGAAACGAGTATTCGGCTGGTATCCCAACCTGCAAGCTCCATTCGTTGAGCGCTTTGAGTTTCCGGCGGTGGTCAACTTCAACGGACCGACCTGGGCGCCTGACGGGGAGGGGATCTACTTCACGACCTACGACGGCGGCGTTTCCCCGGGACGTGAAACCGGCATGAACCTCTACTTCCTGACAAAGACCGGTGGTTCAGAACCTGTGAAGATCGGTCAGGAGTCGTTGGTGTTTGACATGGTCGGCACGGCCTTCAAGTAAGGCCAACTTGAAAACCCTCCGTCAACGATGAGTCGGCGGAGGGCGCACTTCTAGCGCATGTTGACTATCTCGCGCAGATCGTCTTCGCCGACTTCGTCGCGCTGGTCCGCAACTTCCAAAAATCGGTTGTAGATGGCTTCGAAGCGCTCGTCCGTGTAGTTGAAGCCCAGTTCAGCCAGACGGTGTTTGAGTCCATGACGACCGGACCGAGCCGTCAAAATGATCTCGCTCTTTTCGGCGCCGACCATGGTGGGGTCAATAATCTCGTACGTCGAGCGCTCTTTGAGCACGCCATCTTGATGGATTCCGCTGCTGTGAGCATAAGCATTTGCCCCAACGACGGCCTTGTTGCGCTGGACGACCATGCCGGTCAATTTTGAAACGAGCCGGGATACACCGAGGAGCTGGGAGCAATCAATATTAGTTTCACAGGCAAACTTGTCATTGCGGATGCGCAGTGCAACGGCAACTTCTTCCAGCGCGGTATTGCCGGCGCGCTCGCCGATGCCGTTGACGGTGACTTCAACCTGCCTGGCACCGGCCATCACTCCAGCCAGCGTGTTCGCGGTGGCCATGCCGAGATCGTTGTGACAATGGCATGAGAACACGGCCTTGTCGCTGTTGGGCACGTTGTCGATGATCCCTTTAATCAGGTGGAAATACTCGTTCGGGTAGGTGTAGCCTGTGGTGTCGGGCACGTTGATGGTCGTGGCACCGGCGGCGATCACGGCTTCGACGACGCGATACACGTACTCCGGATCGGCCCGGCCTGAATCTTCCATGAAGTACTCGATATCGTCGGTGAACTGGCGTGCGACTTTCACGGCTTCAACACCAACCTCAAGAGCACGATCGCGCGTCATTTTGAGCTTGTGCTCCAGGTGGTTATCCGAGACGCCTAAGCCCGTATGGATCCGCCGTCGCTCGGCGGGCTGAAGAGCTTCCGCCGCCACTTCGATGTCTTTGGCGCGCGCACGAGTGAGCCCGCAAATGGTGACGCCTTTGAGCTCTTTGGCAAGCGTGTTGACGCTCTCGAAGTCACCGGGAGAACTGATGGGAAATCCTGCTTCGATGATGTCGACGCCCAGCCGAACCAGAGCATGACCGATCTCCAACTTCTCTTGGACATCGAGTCGAACGCCGGGACTCTGCTCGCCATCGCGCAGGGTCGTATCGAACACGAGAACTTTGTCAGACACTTGGATCACCTGTTGCCACGTTGCAACCGCAATTGATTATACGCCTGGGGTGCGGGGCACTATGCCTGCGGTAGAATCGCCGTCGGTAGCCGGCAGGGTCCGGAATCAAGAAGCAATATGGTTCGCGTGGAAGTGACGATTACCGCGGGCAAGGAGACGGTGGACCGTCCCTGGCTTTGGCAGCTTGGACGGGATTTTGGGGTCCGAGTTAATGTCAAGAAGGCCAATATCGACACCGACTTCGGATGGGTGCTTGTCGAGTTGGAAGGGCCTGTTGAGGAAGTGCAAAGGGCCATCGCCTGGCTGATGACGACTGGCCTTCACGTCGAAGCGCTGCAGCGCGCCGTCGGGGCATGACCGAGATTCGACCGGACGTCCCAGAAGACTTCGAATCGTTCTGGACGCCGGTCATTGCTGAAGCTGAGGGATCGCCGCTCGACTTTCAGCGGAAGCCACAAACGACCGTCGAGGCGTTTCCGCATCGCGTGGATCATGTGACCTTTCGCGGCGTTACAGGCGAGCCCTTGTTTGGATGGATCGCAGTTCCGCCGGAAACTGAGCCCACCGCATCATTTCTTTGGCTTCCGCCCTATGGGCGCGAATCCGTTATGCCGAACGAATACGGCACGCGAATTGGGTTCGTGTCGATGAGCTTCAACTTTCACGGCGAAGGCGCGTTTCATCGCGAGGCCTACGTGCCCGATCGTGGGTACTTCAGCCACGGTGCAGACGAGCCCGAGACCTTCGTCTTCAAGCGGATGCTGCAAAACGCCGTCATCGCCTCGAAGGTTTTGCAGGCTCAACCTGAGTGCGACATTGACCGCATTGGCGCGATGGGAATGAGCCAGGGGGGCGGCATTTCGATTTGGCTTGGGGCTTGGTGCCCGCGCATCAAGGCCGTCTGCGCCGACATGCCCTTCCTGAGTGCGATGCCCTGGGTTTTCAGCCAGCCCGTCTACCGCTACCCTTTGAAAGAAGTCTCGGACTTCATGGAAACGATCCCGGTCGGCCGGGAGCGCGTGCTGCACACGCTTTCGTACTTCGACACCTTGAACATGGCGACGAGATGCAGCGTTCCCACCCAGGTTTCGCTCGGTCTCAAAGACCCAGCAGTAAGACCGCCGACGGTGAAGGCGGTTTACGAGGCGTTGCCGGGCCCGAAGCGCCTGATTGAATACGATTGGGGGCACGATTGGCACCCCGAGATGGTGGG
Source organism: Fimbriimonadaceae bacterium (assembly GCA_046292875.1). Classification (GTDB taxonomy): domain Bacteria; phylum Armatimonadota; class Fimbriimonadia; order Fimbriimonadales; family Fimbriimonadaceae; genus JBKBQD01. Next base: position 87,868 of record JBKBQD010000003.1, on the reverse strand, counting down.
ACGCAATCGCGATTGGCTGATGACTTACTTGTAGTCAAGCTGAAGGTTGTAGATGGAACCGTCGGATAAGCCGACCAGCAGTCCTTGACCGTGTGCGCTCAAACACATCACGTTGGCAGGGAATCGGTGTTGCGCTTCAGCCTGACCCGACTCAACATCGTAGAGGATCACGGACTTGCCCTCGGGGACACCGATCCGCTGCCCGTCGCCGATGAAGCGCGGCGCAACTGCCGAACACCTCGCCGGAACATCAAAGACAGGACACCCCAGCGGATCCACCACAACGATACGATCAGGCAGACGTATGGCGATCCAGCCGCGGTCAGGCGCTGTGGACATTTGTAGCGTGCGGCGGCTCCACGTCTTGATCCGATCGAGGGATCCCGTTCGGGTGTTCCAAACGTCGAGTGCAAAGCCGGTGTTGAGGGCCACCCGCACGCCATGGTCGACAAACGCTGCCTGTCGGTAAGGGACGTCGGAAAAACCGCTGATCAGCTTCACACCCCCACGACTCCACAGTCCGAACGTTCCGTCGTCAAAGCATGCGACGATGCGTCCCGATGGGTCCATGTCGATGCTCCCGCTCTCAAGTGCCATCCCGAAGGTCGCGCCGGATTCAAAGGTCCACGTCCAGCCTTCATGGTCGGGAAGGAGAGCCTGGATGCGGCGTCCAGAGCCCGCGACCAACATATGGTTGGTGCGGTGGGCGATCACGGTGCGCAAACGATCGACAGATGGGTCGCCAAAGTTGACATGGGTTGGTTGCTCGTCGCCGTCAAAGAGCCAGATTTCATTGCAAGCGTCGGCGACCACTGCGGCACTCGCCCCCATGCTCGCCATGGAAATCGGCGGTCGGGAAAGACGAAACGTCAGGCTGGCGGCAAGCTCGGTCATGAATCGCTTGTGAATCAGTTCTTGGGACTATAACACGAACGCTCATAGGTTCGCGGTATGGGTGATCAGGTAAACCGCCGCGCATGGCGAATCGGGTGCGCGTCGATCGTTCTCAAGGATGTCCCGAACCGATCCGTGCGCTGAACCGAGTGATCGAGCAAGACAAGGGAGAGCCGATGGTGTCCATCGCTGGACGGCACCTTCGATTGGTTGTGGGAAAGAAGTCGACGATTCCGTGGGTTCGTGAGCGCGTTGCGGAAATGCTGATTCAAGCCGTCGAGGCGTTACCAGGCGAAATCTGCCTTCACGTTACCGAAGCCTGGCGCCCGCTCGAGCGCCAGCGCCTGATTTACGAGTTCTTTTGGGAATCGTCGATTCGTGCGTATCCCGAACTCGGTTATGCGTCGCGTCGACGATTAGTGAATCGGTGGGTGGCGCCGGTGGATCAGAAAGCGCCTCCCGGGCATTGTACGGGCGGCGCGGTCGATGTTCATCTGCACGGGGTCGACGGTTCAGCCCTCGATGTCACGTCCCCGTTCACGCGCTTTGAAGGAGCGGCAACCTACGTGTTGGGGCTGACACCCACGGCCGAGCACCATCGACGGGTGCTCGTGGCGGCGATGTTGGGAGCTGGATTCACGAACTGCCGCGACGAATACTGGCACTATAGCTTCGGCGACGCCGCATGGGCAGTGCGCAAGGGGCTTGACACTTGCCTCTATGGCGCTGTCTATTTGGATCCTGACCTTTATGCTGAGCCCCAGCGGATTTGGCTTCAGGAGTTGGCCACCCGCGAGGATCCCCTTGCCCATCGGAAAGTCTAAAATGGCGGCATGAAGTTTTGGCTCATGAAGTCCGAACCGGACTGTTATTCCATCGAAGACCTGCGCAAAGCAGGAACTGACCTTTGGGATGGATGTCGAAACTACACCGTCCGGAACTTTATGCGGGACCAAATGAAGCCGGGTGACCTGGCATTCTTCTACAACTCCAGTGTTGCGGTTCCGGGCATTGCCGGCGAGATGGAGATCGTCTCCGAGGGATACCCAGACCCGACGCAGTTCGATCCCGACAGCCCCAACTATGACCCCAAGTCTCCACGGGAGCAACCACGCTGGATGGCCGTTGACGTCAAGTACCTGCGGGAATATCCGGAGGTCTTGCCGCTGGCGCGCCTTCGCGAAACGCCCGGTCTTGAAGGGATGGGCGTGCTGCAGCGTGGACAGCGACTTTCCGTCATGCCGGTTTCTGCCGAGGAGTGGGCAATCATCCAGCGGATGGTCGACGAAACTTAAAGGTCAAGGTATCGGCGGACGGTCGTGCAGACCTCTGCGGCGGGACGGTCGCCCACACGGCACTCGAGTGAGACGCGCCCGTCATATCCCAACGATCGGAGTCGGCCAAAGGCTGCTTGGAGAGCTGGATCGGGGAAGTTGGGAGCCGATCGATCCATGGCGGAGGCGTGAACGTGGTCCGGCGCATGCGGGATTTGTGTTGTCCAAAACGCCTCCCAATCAAGCGGCGGCTCCGAAGCGCGCGTGCCTTCGACATAGGCGTGATAGAGGTCGAGTGTCCACCCGCTGATTCCCTTAAGGGCGAAGGCGATTTCAGGAGTGCTGTTGCCGACGTTCGTTTCTTCGCTTCGCAGCGCCTCGGGAGCAATCGTGATGCCAAGCGGGCGAGCAATGTCCTGAATCTGTCCGACGATCATGAGGAACGAGCGCAATCCCTCCTGAGGACCCATGATGTCGCTGGCCCGGCGCGCGGCCCCACTGCCAACCACCATCACGGAGAGACCGACGAGCCCGGCTCTTTGAACCAATCGCTGCGCATACTCGCGCCACGATTCGTCGGCGTAAAGGTGCATGTCGCCGGGGAAGAACAGGTTAGAGGTTTCCCAACCTTTTAAAGTTGCCCCTGCAATGTCGAACACCGCATCACGCCCCTTCAGCAACTGGGCGGGCATCTCCACATAATCGAACCCTGCCAGCAGGTAGTCGCGCGCAACCTCGGGCCCGCAGCAGATGCCGAGTTTCACAGTTCGACGCGACGGCCATTGTCGGCCGAGCTTTGGTAAATGGCACGAATGATTCGCACCGGTTCAAGAGCCGCTTCGCCCGTGATGGCGGGATCGCGCTTTTCTGCGATGGCGCGATAGAAGTCTTCGAACTGAACCTGATGCAAGTACCCCCAGATGGCGCTGGGGTCTGTGGCGCCCGTTGCCGTGTCATTGGCTTCGGTCTCGGCTGCAGGAGACGGAGGATGTTGCGAGACGATGCGATCCGACGCGATCCGCACGGAGCCCTGGTCGCCGAAGAATTCCAGCGTCTCAGCGAAGCCAGGCTGGGCAACCGTCGAGCCAAGAAATGCGCCCACGGCGCCGTTCCGGAACTCCAGCATGGCGATGCCAATATCCTCGGCTTCGATGTCGTGGTTTGCCGTTCGGCAACAGCCCCAGACGGCCTTGACGCCTCCCGCGAGCCACTGGAGCAGATCGACATAGTGGACGCCCTGGTTCATCAAGCAGCCACCGTCGAGCGCCATGGTGCCGCGCCATGCTCCCGAGTTGTAGTAGTCCTGAGTCCGGTACCAGACCGTGGTTCCGTGCGCCTGCAACAAGCGACCCAGCCCGCCGGACTCGATCAGGTCGTGCGCCTTCCGGACGCCAGGAGCAAACCGGTGCTGACTGACGACGGTGAGCGCTACCCCACTGCGGCGACACGTGTCGACCAGTCGCTCGGCGGCAGCAACATCCACGTCGATTGGCTTTTCGACCAGCACGTGGGTTCCGGCCTCAGCTGCTGCTACCCCCAGGTCAGCATGGAGACCGCTGGGGACACAGAGGTGGACCGCATCAACGGCGGCTAAAAGTGCCTCGAAATCCTGGAAAGCGGGGACATTCAGCTTCGCACTGACGCGATCGAGCGCGTCGCCGTCCACGTCATGAAGTCCGGCCACTTCAATGCCGTCAATGGCGCGCAACCCATCAACGTGGGTGCTACAGATCACACCAACTCCAACGACACCCACTTTCACTTACTTGTCTCCATTGATTTTTCCAGAACCGATCGCAACGCGGTGACGGCGATGCCGAACCGCTCGCTTCCCGAGAAACCTCCCATGGGACCGGCTTGGGTCAAGTGAGGCTCAAGTGAAAGCGGCCCATTCCAACCTTGGGCGATGAGATAACGCAGGGACTCGAGGATTTGGCCGTCTCCTTCGCCCGCGGGGACGACGCGCTGTTCCTTTAGACAATAGTCCTTGATGTGCAGTGAAGCAAGGTGAGGCACGATCCACGGCATCCAGTCGTCCATTGGCTTTGATCCACGCCAGGTTGCATTCATAAAGTCGAACACGCATTGAAACCCTGGGCCCCCCAATGCACCGACGAGCAACTGTGAGCCTTCCGGCGTGGAGCCGAAGAAGTTCGCGTCGTTCTCGTGGAGGAGCCGCACCCCATATCGCGCCGCGACTTGAAGGAACGGCGTCATCCAAGCGCGTACGCGAGGCCAACCGGCATCCAGGTCGCCTGGCACTTCGGGCGAGAAGATGCGAACGTCATGGGTGCCGACGGCCTTTGCCGCGTCGCACGAGCGTTCCAATTTGTTCAGTTCGGCCCGGAGGTCGGCATGCTCTCCCAAGACAACTTTGTTCACGGGCGATCCCACCGAGTTCACACGCAAGCCGTGCGCCACCACAATCTTTCGATACTCCGCGAGTTGTTCCGCCGTGAGTTCAGTGACGTTGATCCCCCATGCGTTGCGCAGGTCGACGGCGTCAAGCCCCATCTCCTTTGCTGCCGCGACGGCAATGGCTGGATCAGGATCGATTTCGTCAATGAACCCCGCGATCACGAAGCTGCCGATCATGTACCGTCACCCCTTCTTTCGGCATTCTTGGCCGCCTGCCAAAGTTCCTCCCACTCGTCAGCAGTGAGAGCATTCAGAGAGCCCGTCGCCAGCCGTTCCATGACGGCGAATCGGGTGACAAAACGATCGACCATTCGCTGAAGCGCCTGTTCCGGATCAACGCCGCGCCATCGTGCAATGTTCACCAGGGCGAAGAGCATGTCGCCAAACTCGGCTTCCTCACGAGGGGTACTGGCAGCTTCTTGAAACTCCGACTTCTCCTCGTTGAACTTGTCCCAGATCGATTCGACATCGGGCCAATCAAAGCCAGCTCGAGCGGCACGCTTGCTGACTTCCATGGCTCGAAGCAGGGCAGGCATGGCTTTCGGAACGCCGCTCAGGATGCTGCGATCTCCATGCTCCGCGCGCTTGATTTGGTCCCAGTTGCGCAGAACCGTTTCCGCATCCGGCGCATGGACGTCTCCAAAAACGTGCGGGTGTCGGCGAATGAGCTTTTCCGCTTCGGCTTGGGCCACTTCATCGAGATCGAACGCGCCTCGTCCCTGCGCAATCCCCGCATGGAGGACGACTTGCAGCAGCACGTCGCCCAGTTCTTCTTTCATCGCCTCGTCGTCTTCCCGGTCAATGGCGTCGAAGAGTTCATAAGACTCTTCAAGCAGGTACTTCATGAGCGAAGCGTGTGTTTGGGCGCGATCCCAAGGGCACCCGCCCGGTCCCAGCAGTCGGGCGACGACCTCGATCAATGCGGAGACGCCGGATGCGGCCGCTGAGGCAGGGAGGATCCACGCCTCGTCGGAGGTTTCAGCGCGGGTTCCGGGCTGAAGCTGGCCATCGCGGTAAGGAATGAGCGAGTCCGGTGGAAGCGCGCCGATGTCGTTCGGCAGGCAGGACCCTTCATTGACGACGACGTGGTGAAAACGACCGTCAAGCGGAACATGCACCGCCTTGACATGGACTTGGTACGATCCAGTCAACCCATGCTCCGCCAAAACCGCTCCCCAATCGGCCATCAGTGGGTGACCATACCGCTTGTTCTGGCGCTTCTACCGGCGGGATGCGCGAAGCAGCCCGATGATCTGTCTGCCGTGCGTGCTGCGCTCAACGACCTTCGCGACTCTCCACGGCTTTCGGTGCGGGTCGTGAATCGTGAACAGCCGAACACGGCCGCCCTTCGGTATGAGCGGTTCGACGAGATTGAATGGCTTTCGGATTCAGAGATCGGATTCGAAGTCTGGTCAGACGGCAAGGAGACCATTGAGATGGACTTGTTCCGTGCATCGGGAGCGATCTACCGCGGGAGGCCAAACACGGCTTCGGGCCTCACTGTGATGACGCTGCTGACCCTGGACGGGCAATGGAGCGGATACCGGACCCGCGATGGGTACGAGGCTCATCATGACCGGTCGTCCCGAAGCTTTCGGCTTACGGACACAGGCGCTGTGGAGTCGATGGTGGTTTCGACTCCGGCTGTGAATCGCGTCCTCGATGTGACCCTGGAGGCTGCATCGGAGCCCGTTCCGCGTCCATTTGTCGGCAACTTCAGGCTGAGCGACGTGGAGGCGCAGCGGCAAGAGCTGCTTAACGCCGTAGCCGGACCGGGTGTGGTCGCCAACGTGGGCGACGCTTCGGTCCGACTCTTTGGGTTTCTCCTGGATGAGTCCGATGCCGCCGCCTTGGTCTATACAAGGCTTGCTTCCAACATTCAAATCGGCGCACAGCTCAGTTCGGATCGAAGTTTTCGGCCGATGGGCGCCGGTCTGGTATCGACCATGACGCGCAGCGGTGGGCCGATATTGGTGGCGACCGTCATCGAAGCGCGCGTTCCCCGAGATCGATCAACAATTAAGGTTCGGCTCGAGGCTGCGGGTGGAAGTTCGACCACCGTCGAGGTTCCGGTCCTCATGCGAACATTCCGGCTTGGCTACGTGGTGGGGCAGCTGGTTCCCGATCCGACGCGTCCGAGAGGGAGATAAATTTCGCATGAGTCTCGCAGCAACAGGGAACTTGATGCTATAACAGTCATGTTATCTAATTGTGAGACCCACAAGAGGTCTGGAGGAAACATGAGCATCGTACAGTTCGACCCCATCAATGACTTTCGTCAGTTCAGCCAGGTCATGGACCGGCTTTTCGGTTCGGAGGCAACGCAGCGGATGAACCAGCCAACGGCGTTCATGCTGCCCATCGACGTCTTTGAGCAGGGCGATTGGCTCTATGTTCGAGCCGCACTCCCTGGCGTGAACCCGGACCAGATCGAGATCACCGTTGAGGGATCGGTGATGACGATCAAGGGTGAGCAAACCGAGAACGAGGAGTTCCGCGACGCCAAGGTCTATCGCCGCGAGTATCGATTCGGCTCATTCACACGATCGATTCGCTTGCCCGAAGACTTTGATGGCGCGAAGGTGGAGGCCGAGTTCGAGAACGGCATGGTGATGATTCGAGTGCCGCGACGCGAAGAGGCCAAGCCGTCGGTGGTCAAGGTTCAGGTCAAGAACCGCGCGGACAAACCCGAAGCATAAGCGTCCATTCCGATCCCTATCCTCACGCGCGGCGCCGCTGACTCCAGGTGGCGGCCCGCGCCTCTTTCTTTTTGCTTGGGGGCTGAATCGGTAGACTTTAAGAGTCTGCCCCCGTAGCTCAGTGGATAGAGCAGCTGCCTTCTAAGCAGTTGGCCGGAGGTTCGAGTCCTCTCGGGGGCGCCATTTTTGAACCTGAATTCCGTCCATTTTGGTCAACTGCCGAGTACGGAGCAAATTGCTATGCCAATTGGCAGCCTAATTCGTTTCCCAGTACAGTCTGCAACGCGACAGTGATGACTCCATGATAACTCGGATGCTGGAATGGGATCGCGGTGTCTATCGATGGCTGCACCACGAGTGGCGACCCGGAGCAGAAACCTTCTGGAAGCTGGTCACCGATAGTGGTCTTGGCGAGGTTCAGATTCCGGCGCTGCTGCTGCTGGCCATCCCCAAGGCAACGCGCCGCTTTGCACTGGCAGGTTTGTTGGCCTTCCTGTTGTCCGGGGCCTTGCGATTGATCTTTGCCCGAACCATCAGCCGCTCGCGTCCCAGCAACCTCTTCGACAGTGTGCCGCTGGAACCCACTTTCGGGGACACCAGTTTTCCCAGTGGGCACACCACAACCAGTTTTGCGATTGCCGTCATCGTGCTGTTGATGCTATCGGGCACCCGAAAGGCTTGGATAGGATGGCTGTTGCTGGCGTGGGCCATGGCGGTGGGAATCAGTCGCGTCGTTGTCGGCGTCCATTGGCCTCTCGACATTCTTGGCGGCGCACTTTTCGGGGCGGGTGCGGCCAGCGGTCTCTACCTGTTGCTCCTCAAAAGGGGTTGGCTTGGGGTGAAGGAGCATGAGGCGCCGTGACGCAAGACGGGCTTCGTGGGCTGCCATCGGTTTGGTGGAAGCCGAGTCTCGGCAGGGACGCCCCCACGAACGCCGCGCTGATGCAGCGATTGGCGGCGACCGATAGCGTGATCGATATCAGCGGATTCATGGCGTCGGCGGGAGAAGCACTGCGCCGCTCCGCATCGAGGTGGCTCGTCTCGTTCGATCTCAGCCTCGAGCGCTTGCTCGTCCCATCGCAGGCGGCCGATTTCACGCAAGCCGCTCTCTTGGAAGCGCTGTGCTCATGCGGCAGGCCCCCGCTTGAGATGGTCGCGATTCGATCGTCGGGTGTCTGGAGGGACGACGTGATCGATGCCGCCTTGGCGACGCTCCTCGAAGCCAAGGAAGAAGGTCTGGTGAACCTCATCGCGATCGAATGCGTGCGCAATCCCTTGGCGACGGTAGCCAACTGGCAGTTTCACGACGCCTTTGACCTTTTGATCGTCGGCGCTGACCTCGACGCGACCTCGCTGATCACCCTGGCGGAGCGTCGTCACACCCCCGTGGCTCTTCGAGGCTTGCGTTTGCCGGGCCGATTCGGCATCATGGGCGTCTCGACTGCAGAAGAGGTCGACGCCATTCTCGCAGGTTCCTCATGACGGAGCAGGAGTTTCTCGCATTCTTGGGCTACACCGCGATGCTTTGTCCCGTGATCGCGATCGTCGCGTTTTGGCGGCGCCGCGGCCCGATGAGCGCGCGGTTGCCGCTGCCCATCGCGCTGATCAGCTTTGGCGCGCTGATGATCGGTCTGCGAGATGGCTGGCCAGAACCCGTTCGTTGGGCGCTTGGCGGATTGGTGCTCATCGGGATCCTGGCCGATATGGCGTTGAGAAGCGCAGAGCGGAGCGGCGGTAAATGACAGTCGGCATCATCGGAGGCGGAATCAGCGGATTAATCGCGGCCCATCACCTTGTTCTCAAGGGCCATACCGTGACCGTTTTTGAGGCACGCTCCCGCATCGGTGGCCGGATATGGACCAAGCGCAATGAACAAGGGGCGGCGCTCTACGAAAGAGGCGCGGAATGGATCGACGCTCATCACGAGAAGACGATCGGGTTAGCCGGTGACTTGGGCTGTCACCTAGAGAAAGGCGTCACTGGGGTCGAGGTCTTCCGTTTCGCGGGCCGTCGGATTCGCAGCGACGACCCTGCCTGGCAGCCTGTCGAACAAGAAGGTGAGGCATTCTGGCGAACCGCAAGGCAGGCCAGTCTTGCACTCGATCGTCGTCCCTGGGTCGGCGAAGGGCCCGTCGGACACGTGGAGAGCTGGATTTGTAACGCCGCATTGAGCTCTCCAGCCGATGCCTATGTACGCGCCGTCATTCGCTCGGATGAAGGCGACGAGCCTGACCGGCTTGACCTGCGCGACTGGCTGGCAGGTCAGCGCGACTATGCCGAGGCCGGCGACTACGAGATGAGCGCGTATCGGGTTCGTGAGGGAATGTCTGCCCTCGCCGACCGGTTGGCCGATCGCGGCGTCGGTGAACTACGCCTGGGAGTCCCAGTGACGGCCGTCGACCCTGCAACGGGTTCCATTGAGACGGTGGACGGCGGCACGATGACCTTCGACCGCATCGTGATCACGGTCCCTCCGCCGCACATCAGCCAAATACTCGAAGGTGCATCATCAGAATGGCAACTCAAGATGGGGCGGACCGTGCGTGTGGCCATGGGGTTTGACCACGCCTGGTGGCGGGGCGAAGGGAAGTCAGGTCGATTCCTATCCGACGAGTTGCCCCAGCAGCTTTGGGACGGGACTCTCGGCGACGTCCCCGTGTTGGTGGCCTACCTGTGCGGGGAGGCAGCAGTTAAGGCGAAGGAGCTGACGACGCGGTCGACCGAGCTGCTTACCCGAGCGTTTGGGATCCCTGCTCCAGTGCCGCGTTTCATCGACCTCACTGATTGGATCAACGATCCGTGGTCGGGAGGTGGCTTCAGCCTCTTCGAGCCCCTGTCCAGCAATAGTCATATGCGATACTTAGCCGCGCCCATTGATCGCGTTCACATTGCCGGAGAGGCGACGGCACTGGAGCATGGTTTCGTTGAAGGCGCGATTGAATCCGGATTACGGGTCGCTCGGGAAGTCAACGATGCGTAGGGTCTTTCGCAACTTTCGATGGTGGGAAAACGGCGAGACCCAGTCGATGGTCGTCGAGGATGGCCGCGTGGTTCATCGTGGCCCGCACGAGTGGTCGCCATCGGACGGGGACGTTGACTTGCACGGCAAGTGGCTGATGCCCGGATTCGTCGACGGACATTGCCACATTCTGCCGACAGGCTTGATGCTGGCCATGCTGGACCTCGACGGCGCCGAATCGCCGGGCGATGTCATGCAGGCACTGTCCGAGCGGGACAAGGCACTGGGTCCAGGGGACTGGCTCCTCGCCATCAACTACGACCAGAACCGATTCCGCGACGCCGCTCACCTCCACCGCAGGTCGCTTGACCAGATATCCTCCACACGCCCAATCTTGCTGCGGCACGTGAGCGGACATGCTTCCGTCGCCAATACGGCAGCGTTGGAGCTTGCCGGCATTGGGCCCGAGACCAAAAACCCCAATGACGGGGAGTTCGTTCGCGATGAGGACGGCGAACTCTCGGGGCTCCTATTGGAAAGCGCGCACGAGACGGTGTCCTCGTCGGCCCCGAGACCGACAGAAGCGGAGATGGTTGAGGCTATCCTCGCAGCTGGTCGCTCAATGTCGTCGTATGGCATTACGTCTGCCGCAGACATGATGACCGGAAGGTATGACCTGCGCACCGAGCTGCGGGCGTACACGGAAGCCGCGCGGCGCGGTTGCCCTATCAGGCTGCGGCTCTACCTCCAATGGTCCAACGTATTGGGCCGCTTTGCGATGGGTGAGACCGAGCTTGCCGACCTTGAGAGCGGGATGGACGCGCCGAGTTGTCGCATAGCGGGAATCAAGCTGTTTCAAGACGGGGCCATCGGGTCCCGAACGGCCGCCATTTATGGGTCGTATGCCCAACTGAACGCTCAGACGGCTGATGCGTCTGGACCAAGGCCGCCTGCCATGCGCCTCACCAGTCGCCGCGGCAGCCATTCGAATGGCATGCTCCTTGCGGGACAAAGCATTTATCCGCCCGACGAACTGAAGCGTCGGGTTCGGTTGGCCCATGAAACGGGAAGACAGATTGCGATTCATGCCATCGGAGACTACGCGGTGGATGTGGTGTTTGCGGCGTACGAGGCGCTTGACGCCCCCAAACGTCACCGCATCGAGCATGCGATGATGATGAACAACGAGCAAGTGGCCAAGATGGCGTCGCTGGGGATTCGATGCACCATGCAGCCCGAGTTCTTGGCGCGGTTCGGCAGCACCTATTTGCGGCAACTGGGGTCGGAGCGGGCCGCGTCGATCAAGCGATTTGCCGCAGTTCGCGAAGCCGGAGTGCGGCTCAGCTTCAGCTCCGATCGCCCGATCGTTTCGGGGCGTCCGTGGGTAGGCATCTTGGCCGCTTCAGCGCGTCCAAATGGGTTTGACCCAGAAGAGAGCATGCCAATGAAGGACGGCGTGCGTGCGTACTCCCAAATGTCGGCGGATGCGTGCGAGGATGCACAGGATTTTGGTGAACTTAATCCGGGACAATGGGCTGACTTTCAAGTCTATAACGTAGAACCCGGGGTGGCGGACGTGAACCCATCGGAAGTCTTTCTCGCAGGACGGGAAATCTAAGAAGTTTCGGAGTATTTCAATGAGAGGGATTCATGAGACCAACTGATATCGCCGAGCCGGTTGCCCGGCTTTCTGACGAAGTCGCAAGGGTAATAGTGGGCAAGGGCGATACGGTGCGCCGCAGCCTTCTCACCTTGCTCTGCAGCGGTCACCTCTTGATAGAAGACATCCCTGGCGTCGGAAAGACCACGCTGGCCAAATCGCTGGCCAAGGTGATCGGCGGAGAATTTCGCCGCATTCAGTTCACACCGGACTTGCTGCCCGCCGACATTACCGGTTCCTCCGTTTATAACCAGCGCACTTCGGAGTTTGAGTTTCGGCCCGGGCCTATCTTTGGCAATATCGTCCTTGTGGACGAGGTGAATCGCGCCACGCCGAAGACCCAATCCGCTCTCTTGGAGGCGATGGAAGAACACCAGGTCACCGCCGACGGTTACAGCCACACGCTGCCCAATCCCTTCTTTGTCATTGCCACACAGAACACGGTGGAAATGACGGGCACATTCCCGTTGCCTGAGGCGCAACTGGACCGCTTCTTTGCGCGGGTGATGTTGGGATATCCCGATGCAAGGAGTGAGGCCGACATCCTCTATCAGCAGCAGACCCGCCATCCCCTTGAGTCGATCCAGACCGTGATTACCCTGGATGAAATGTTGCAGATGCAAGCGGCGGTTCGTGAGGTCCAAGTTCGCGACAACATGCGCGAATACGTAGTGAATATCGTCCAAGCCACGCGCTCGAGCAATCAGTTTCTGATGGGGGCATCGCCTCGCGGCTCGGTTTATCTCATGCGCGCCGCCCAAGCCCATGCAGCAATCGAGGGCCGGGACTTCGTCAAGCCAGACGACGTGAAGGCGACCGCGCCCATGGTCTTGGCTCACCGTGTGATGGTGCGGGCCGAGCTTCGCAATCGCGGAGGCGCTTCGGAAGAGGTCATCGCTGCGATCACCGAATCAGTACCGGTGCCGGTGGCATAAGGCATGCGGCGAACGGCCGGTCTGGCGCTCACCGTGAGCGCGCTCTTCTTGATCATCGAGGCGGTGATGATCAACTCCGCCGCGCTGTTTTACATGAGCACGGCCATGATCATGACCATCGGGGCCTCGCGGCTGCAGGCCTATCTGTCGGTGCAAGCGCTGGAGTTTCGTCGTGTGGCACCGGGTTCGGCGACCATCGGCGAGCGGGTTACGGTTGAGATTACGGTATCGAGCCTCAAGCGCATTCGAAGGCCCTTGATCTCGGTGGCGGACAATCTACCGAGACGATTGCTGGTGGATGACCTGACCCGCAGTTTGCCGATTGCTCCTTCAATGGACACGCCCCTGACGACCCAATACTCGTTTGTGCCTCTGCGGCGGGGGCACTACCGATGGTCTGGCCTGACGGTATATGGTACGGACGCGCTGGGACTGGTGACGATGACCAAGGAGTACCGTACGGATCCCGCCGACCTTTTGATTTTGCCCAAGCCAATTCCCGTGATGGTTGAATTGCCGCTTTCGGCCGGTTGGGGCGTCGATGAAGCAGAGACAGGACGGGCCCGCGGCACGGGACTTGAGCCGAGAGGCGTGCGGGAGTTCGTTCATGGCGATTCGCTTCGCCACGTCCATTGGCGCTCATCGGCGCGCGCGAACCGCTTGCTCGTGAAAGAGTTTGAGTCTGGATCGCACATCACGGTCGGTTTTGTGATTCAGCAAACCCAAGGCTCGGATTTTGGTGATGGGCCGATGTCGAGCTTTGAGACCATGTGTGGCCAAGTCCTGTTTCTCTCTGAGGCATTCTTGCGGCAGGGCGCGCGGGTGTGTCTGCCAGGGTTGGATCAAGACGAGCCGTCGAAGAACGAAAATGAGCGCATTCAGGAGATTGCCCGACGCCTGGCGGAAATCGAGTGTGACCGCCCCGAAACGCTGTCGAACATGCTGCTCGATCTGCCGGGAGCGCTTCCGCAGGGCGCCGTGCTGTATTGTCTTATGTCAACGCGTGACGACGGCTTTGTCCAAGCGGCCAGCACGCTGCGCAGCATGGGCGTCAACGTCGTTGCGCTCGTCTACAGTCCGGCCGACTACATCACCAAATCGGTACCACAGCTTGCTAGCGCGGCGAGCGATCCGAAATACCTTGATCACTTGAGGGCATCGGGAATCGTGACGGTCCTCATGCCCAAGCAAGGGGGGATGGAAGAGCCGACCATCGCTGCTCGTGTACCGGAGAGGCAGCAGGTGACGACATGACGGTCACCAGCGATCGATCTCGAGTTTCGGAGCTTGGCGCGATCGACTACGCGCTTGGGCTCGTGGGACCCGCGCTCGCACTCTATGCGGCTGGAAGGAGCATTGGCAAGCCCGAAGTGGGCAATGTGCTCGCTGCTTTGGCGGTTGGAGGCACCCTGCTCAGCTGGATGCTCAGCCGAATCCTGCCGCCCAAGATCAAGGCGATGGACGGCGCGATTTACGCGGTGCTGGCGATCTTGTCCATTGTCTTTTCCCGATCGTTGAATGAATCGCTTCCTGATCGGGGGTTTCCGTTTCAGCTTTTCATCGCCGCGATCTTGTCCTTCATCATCGTTTTTGGCAGCGTGGCGACCTGGCGCGATTCGACATTGCTGTTCCAAGCAATTCCGAGCATGGCGCTGTTCGGACTGGTCGGGACGGTCGATGTCTATCGCGGCGCGGTCTTTGCCTTTTTCGTGTACCTGATCTGTCTCGCCACGGCGTTTTCACGAGCCCACACACGGGCCATGTACCGCCAGGCAGAAGACTCCGGCTACCGTTGGCTCGACGCCCTGAAAAAAGGGCCGTGGAGGTGGATGGCCGGGCCGGAATGGGCGCTGGGGAGCGCTGCCGTCGTGGTGCTCCTGAGCCTGATTGGCGCGCCGATGCTTCAAAGCTCGGTGCAGGGGGTCTCAGGATTTGTCAAAGTGAACCTGCCCCCACCGCCGACCAATACCGCGCCGTCGATGCTGGGTTCCTCAGCTTCGGAAACGGCGCCGATCGGGCGAGGACCGATCTCCTTTACCCAACGCCCCGCACTGAGAGTGCTGCTCGATGAGCCGAGATATTTAAGGGGATCCACGTTCATGCACTACAACGGCCGTGGCTGGGACCGAGTGGCGCCTGCGTTTCGGAACCAGGAAGCCTCTGCGCCGTCCACGCTGCAAGGGCGGCCGCCAGGAGCACGGTTTATGCGAAACCCCCAGCAGCTGAACTGGGGAATTGAAATTCTGAACGGTTTTTTTGAGTCCCTTCCGGCACCGGGTGAACCCTCGAACATTGAAGGCGCCTCGGAGCGGCGGCTTGGCTTTCGCCCGGACGGCACGGTATCGATCCAAGGCGGCGTGACGGCAACTCCATTCATCCGTGCTCGCTCCTTTGTGTCGAACCCCGCGATACAGTCAGAGCGCGTCGTCGGCCCAGAAAACCTGCCCATGGCGATGCAAACCGTCTTCTCGACGGAAAACCTCACCGAAGAGGTTTACAACTTTGCCCGTCAAGTGACGCGCGACGCCACCAACGACTATGAGCGTGCGATGGCCATCAAGATGGCGATCGAACGGCAAGTGAAATACAACCTCAATGCGCCGGCGGTACCGGGCAACCGAGACCCTGTTGAGTTCTTTTTATTTGAGAGCAAGGAAGGCTACTGTGACCTCTTTGCTTCGGCGATGGTCGCCATGGCGCGGTCCGTGGGGTTGCCAGCACGGTACGTCACTGGGTTTTATCCCAACTTTGACCAACGAGACGAGACGGGCATGCTGGTGGTGCGCGATTCTGACGCGCACGCATGGGCTGAAATCCTTTTCGAAGACGTTGGCTGGGTCGTGTTCGATGCGACGGAAGGAGCGGAGTCGGTGCCCGGCAGCGAGCGTGGCGCCAAACCGGCCGGTCCCTGGTGGGAGAGCGACACCTTCCGCCGCATCATCGACGTCAGTCTGGGAGTCGTGGCCTTCGGTGGAATTGGGTTTGTCGCATTGCTGGCTTGGCGAAGCAGAGATCCAAGACGCCGCGTGCTCGAGCCCGCGGGCAGGACATATCAGCGTTTTGAGCGCGTTCTGGAAAAGGCCTCTGGAATGCCCCGCCTGATGCACGAGACCCCAAAGGAGTACGTCGACAAGATCGCTCCGCGTATCCAGGCCGACCTGAGTGAGATCGAAGCCATCAACGCGCAGATTGAATCGTGGCTCTATAGCGAGAAAGCTTGGACCCCGGAGCAACAGGCCGCGTTGGATTCGCAGATTGGCGAACTCAGTCGTCAGTTACGAGAACGTCGGAAGCGCAACTAATCGTCGGCTGGTTTGGCACGCGACTTTTTTGCGGCTTTGATGACGGCGGCGTTCTTCCGACGTCGAAACACTGGTACGAAGAACATCACCGTGCCTGAGATGGACAGTCCAGCGAGAGCAAGACCGACAACCGGCAGCCAGTATTGGTGCAGCAGGTCCGAAAAGAACGACAGGTCATGAATGTCCTCGGTCATCTGGTCGGTGCGATAGGCGGTCTGCAGAACCTCGCCGGTGGCGCCGTCCACCTGGACCTCGAGATAACCTTCACGAGAAAGGATTTTGTAGACGTTCCGGCGAGGACGGTAATCGATGCGGTCGATGTCTTTAACGCTCGCGAGGCGTGAATCCCCCAAGGCGAAGGCGGCTTCGGCGGCTTCGTGAACGGAGACCACCTCGCTCAGCGATTCGTAGTCGCCGCCGGATGACTCCGGCGGGCGAATCCAGTCGACGGAGGCCTTCATCGCCAGCAGGATGCCGGTCACGGCAATGATCGCCAAGAAGACGGCCACCACCACGCCAACCCATTTGTGGGCCACGCGCGTCGCTCGGTACATCGGTCACCCATTCTAACCCTGGTTTCGCGATTTCGGCAGGTAAGGTTGGCCATGCCCGCGATTGCGTTCGATCGGTACTACAGCTTCGAGGAGTTGACGGCGCTTCTTCGAGCTTTTGAATCGGAGTTTCCACACTTGGTCACCGTGGAGTCCATCGGCAAGAGTCACGAGGGGCGAGATATCTGGCTCGCGACGGTGACCGATCGCGCTGTCGGCGCACCAGCGGACAAACCGGCCTTTTGGTGCGACGGGAACATCCATGCCAGCGAGCTCAGCGCTTCAACGGCGGTGCTCTATCTTCTCAACCGCCTGTGCACGCAATACTCAGCGGATCCCGTGGTCTGCCGGGCCTTGCAGAACCATACGTTTTATCTCGTGCCGCGGCTTGGACCCGATGGCGCCGAGTGGGCGATGGAGACTCCCGCCCGCATCGTGCGGTCGTCGGTTCGGGAATATCCCTATGGCGTCGAGGATCCCTATGGGATCGAGCGCGCCGATCTGGACGGCGACGGGCGCATCTTGCACATGCGCATTCCGGACGAGAACGGACCATGGGTGATCAGCGAGACTGAACCTCGGCTGATGCGACGGCGCCACCCAGCCGAATCGGGCGGCCAGTACTACAGGATCGTCCCAGAGGGCCTCATCCATAACTGGGATGGCATGACGCTCCGAGCGCGCCGCGTCCCGCAGGGCTTGGATATGAATCGCAACTTTCCCAGTGCGTGGCGGACTGAATCGGAACAGCGCGGGGCCGGGCCGTTCCCGACCAGTGAGCCGGAGATCCATGCCGCGGTCTCAGCCATTTGCGCGCGCCCCAATATCTGCGGCGCGATCACGTATCACACGTTTAGCGGCGTTCATCTGCGTCCGCCGAGCCGCCACGCCGACGACGAACTTCCGGCGGAAGACGTGTGGAACTTCAAGAAGCTGGGCGAGAAGGGAACCGAACTCACCGGTTACCCCGCCATCAGCGTGTTCCACGAGTTTCGGTATCACCCCAAAGAAGTCATCACCGGAGTTTTTGACGACTGGATGTATGAGCATCGCGGCGTCTATGCATGGACGACAGAGCTTTGGTCGCCCCAGCGCCAAGCTGGGATCACCGACTACAAATACATTGATTGGTTCAGGGATCATCCATTTGAAGATGACGTCAAGCTGCTTCAATGGAGCGACGAGAAGCTGGACGGCAAGGGCCACGTCGATTGGCAGCCCTTTGACCATCCCCAGCTCGGCGCTGTCGAGATCGGAGGTTGGGATCACGGCTACGCCTTCCGCAATCCCCCTCCGAACTTCTTGGAAGCGGAAGTCGCGCCACAGGCGGATTGGGCCATCTGGTTAGCCTTGGCGTCGCCACGACTGGCGCACCGTGAAACGCGAATCGAGCCCTACCAAGGGGCATTTCGGGTACGCATTGCGGTTCAGAATACGGGCTTCCTTCCGACCAATGTCACGGAGCACGCAAAGAAGAAGCGACTTGTCGAAGGCGTTAAGGGGCATCTGCTTCGAGCAGGTGATGAGCGGTCTCGGGCAGGTCAGAGCCCACCAACATGGCTCGTCAGCGGGGCCATCGAGCAAGACCTTGGGCAGCTATCGGGATGGGACCACATTTCCTCTTCCGGCTTTGGATGGCAGGCGGGCGGAACCGACGACGTGGGTGTCTTCGAATGGGTGGTCGCTGAGGCAGGGGAGTATGCCTTTGAAGCGTGGCATGATCGCGCGGGGCGTGTTCGCCTAACCGTTCTTGTTGAATCTTAACGCCGAGGCACTTCGTCGGTAGAATCATCGAGCCGCAACGGCGCGGTACGGATTCTATTCTTCGGAGGTCGTACCTTGAGGCATTTCTTTGCCTGCGTCGCGGCTGGGCTTCTTCTCAGCCCTCTGGCGCGGGCACAAACAGACTTTGTTCCTGACGGGCCATCCACGGTGTGGATCGCGCTTTGCTGTGTATTGGTGCTGCTGATGACGCCTGCTTTGGCTCTCTTCTATGGTGGCTTGGCTCGCCGGAAGAACGTGCTGAACACCATGCTCATGAGTTTTATCGCGCTTGGTGTGATCAGCCTGGTGTGGCTTTGCCTTGGATTCTCGATCGCATTTGGGTCGGGAAACGGGTGGTTTGGCGGACTCGACTTTCTGTGGGGATCAGGCATCTCAATGGCCGAGCCTTACCCTCTTTCTATTGATGCGGAAGGGAAGTCGAGCCATGTCATTCCGGGCGGCCTCTTCATGCTGTTCCAAATGATGTTCGCGATCATTACGCCGGCTCTCATCTCTGGTGCCGTGGCCGAACGCATGAAGTTCGGCGCCTATGTCGCGTTCATTGTCCTTTGGTCCTTGCTGGTTTACGCACCGATCGCCTATTGGGTGTGGAACCCGGGCGGGTGGCTGTTCAACATGGGCGCGCTCGACTTTGCCGGTGGCGCCGTCGTGCATTTGTCCTCAGGCGCCGCGGCGCTTGCCTGCGCGCTCTCGCTTGGCCGCCGAGAGTCGGTGCGAAGGCATGAGCCCGTCGTGCCGAACAACCTGACGCTGACACTTCTTGGCGCCGGTCTGCTTTGGGTGGGCTGGATCGGATTTAACGCCGGAAGCGCCCTGGCGATGGATACGATTGCCCTCAATGCGTTCCTGGCGACCCAACTCGGCGCTGCGGGCGGCATGTTGGGATGGCTCCTGGCCGAGCGCGTGCAGACGGGCAAAGCAACGGCGCTTGGCGCTGCTTCGGGTCTCGTCGCTGGGCTGGTGGGCATTACGCCAGCGGCGGGGTTTGTTGAACCGCTGCCGGGATTCGTGATCGGTGCGATCGCGGGAGGTCTGTGCTACCTGGCGATCGGATTGAAGCGCCGCATCGGATACGACGATGCCCTCGACGTCGTCGGGGTTCATGGCGTTGGGGGTTTGGTAGGAGCACTGCTGACCGGTGTGTTTGCCAGCACGGTGGCCAATCCTGCTGTGGAAGCAGCCCTCGCCAATGGACGGGGCGCTTTGCTGGGTGTGCAAGCTGCTGCGGTCGGCGCGGTGCTTGCCTACTCCCTGGGAGTCACGTGGATCATCATGAAGGCGCTTCAGCTCACTATGGGCATTCGTGTTGCGCCGGAAGCCGAAGAGGCTGGGCTGGACCTGGCTGAGCACGGCGAGGAGGGTTACTACTTTGCTTAACGACTATGCCATGTTCAAGATAGAAGCCATTATTCGTTCCCAGAAGCTGGAAAGCGTGCAGGCTGCCCTCGAGGAGCTACAGGTGAGCGGCATCACCGTCACCGAGGTGCGAGGGTCGGGACGGCAAAAAGGCTATACCCACACGTATCGCGGTTCCCAGTACACGCTCAGCTTGACTCCGCGGGTGAAGGTCGAGGTCATCGTTACCAGGGAGCAACTGCAGGAAGCGGTGGATACCGTCGTATCGGCCGCAGCTACGGGCGAAGTGGGCGATGGCAAGGTGTTTGTCGTTCCTGTGGTCGAGGCGGTCCGTATCCGAACCGGCGAGAAAGGCGATCTGGCTATTTCGTGAGGTCCCGCCCCAAATGGCGTGGGGCAGTGTAAACTGCCCCCTTCGGCGTCGGTCCGGCGCCTTCCGGTTTCATGGCGAGCGACCCAGCCCACGACTCATACGCCGAGCGACAATGGCTTGCCGCGCTTGCAAATGGCGATCCGTCGGCCCTGGGCGGCATCTATGAGCTTTACGGCGAGCGCATCTTTCGCTACACGTACCGCATGCTCGGCAATCGCTCGGATGCCGAGGATGCGACCGCCGAGACGTTCCTGAGGGTGCTGCGCCGCTCGCGCGAACTTCGGGCGGACGGCGCGTTTCGAACTTGGATCTTCCGCATTGCTCGGAATTTGTGTATAGATAAGATGCGGCAGCACCGCCTGATCGAACTACCCCCGGAGGCATCCTACGGGGGGTCGGAGGAGCGGACTGCCTTGCGTGTGACGGTCGAGCAGGCGCTCAAAGAGTTGCCCATCGAATATCGGGAGCCTTTGATGCTCTGCGACCTGGAAGATATGCCCGCCCGAGAGGCGGCCGAAGTCTTGAAAATCAGCGTTCCAGCCCTGAAGTCCCGCCTTTATCGCGGGCGGAGGGCTCTGCGCGACAAGTTGGGGGGAACCCTGGAGAAACTGACATGACAGATTTGCATCGAAAACTGATCGACCTCTATGCAGGGGAAGAGCTCAGCGAGGAACTGGAGCAAGAGTTGGTTGCGGCAGCAAACCAAGAGCCGGAGATGTCTCAAGAGATGCAAGAGCTCCGGCGCGTCTATTTGACCCTGCGCCGATTGCCGAAACCGGAATTCACCGCCGAATCGCATGAGCGAATCTTGATGAAAATGCTCGCCCGAGGCGCAGAGTTGAATCCACGGACGCCAACCCCCCGTCATTTGCAGTACGATTTGCCGATATTCGGTTAGGAGTACATGCACCCTTGAAGTTTCATTGCCCGCGAAGAGAGTTTTACGACGTTGCCTCGCAGGCGGCCCAGGCCCTTGGCACCCGGTCGCCCATGCAGGTTTTGCAGAATCTCCTCTTGGACGCGCAAGACGGAACCCTCCGTATTGTCGGATCGGATGGCGAACTTTGGATCGAGCGCTCGACCGAAGCAGTCGTCACGTCTCCTGGTCAAGCGTTGGTGCCCGGGCGGCTCCTCACCGACTTGCTCGGCAAGTTGCCGGACGGCGACGTGATGGTGGAATGGAGCGGCACCCAGATCCAAGTCACGGATGGTGGCTCCACCTATCAGCTTGTGGCAGCCAATGCGCAGGACTTTCCCAGCCCTCCGGAAATCAGTCCCGACCGCCGGCTGGAACTGCCCATCGGGCTTTTTCGCGACGCGGTGGACTCTGTGGCCTTTGCGGTTGCGCCGACGGCCATGGACCGGCCAGCCATTTCGGGCATTCTGTTTCTGCTTGAAGAAGACCAACTGACCTTGGTCGCGACGGACACCCATCGCCTTGCCGTACGTCGCGCGAAAGGGGTTTCCGGCGAAGGCACCATCCAGGTGGTCATCCCGGAGAAGGCCGTGCGCGCCGTGAAGGCTCTCAATGCGGAAGACAGCACGCCCATCACCCTTCACATCGACGAAAACCTGCTTTCGGTTTCGTCCGGCCCAGCGACGATCACCTCGATGCTGATCAACGGTCCGTTTCCCAACTGGCAGCGCGTTGTCCCGCAAGAACACACGCGAAGCTGGTCGATCGAAACCGATAAGTTGCGTGAAGTCGTGGGCCGCGCGTTGCTGGTGGCCCGCGAGAGTGCGAACCGGGTGAAGTTCCACGGGAACGGTCAAGTGATCACGCTGCTCGCCCGTGGTGAGCAAGGTGAGGCGAACGAGGTGGTTGAAGCCGTGACCAGCAATGGCGACGTGGACATTGCCTTTAATGGGAAATACGTCCAGGACGCGCTCACGCCGATCAAAGGACCGGGGGTCCGCGTCGAGATCACCGAGTCCTCACGACCCGCCATTTTTCGTTCCGCCGATGATGACGAAGGCTATTTGTGTGTTATCATGCCGATGGCGCTTGCCTGACTTCGGCAAATCAATGAGTTGAGGTTCGACGCTCGGTCGCCTCTGGCGATCGGGTGACGATCATTTTGTGCGCTTCTGCCTTGCGCTAAGCAAAGATTCTGGGGTACATTACCTTCTTGCGCATGATGCTTTGGAGGCGTGAATGAGAGTAATTCAGCCCTCCTCGAAGCGAATCGGACGATTCCTCGAGGTGCCGAATCTAATCGAACTGCAGCTGAACAGTTACAAGTGGTTTCTCGAAGAGGGTCTGCCTGAGCTCTTCACTACCTTTTCTCCGATCTGGGACTTCACCCAAACGAACTACATCGAACTCGTGAGCTTTTCGCTCGGCGAGCCGAAGTACTCCATTCAGGAGTGCCGAGATCGCGACCTGACCTTTGAGGCTCCCATCAAAGCGATCGTGCGTTTTGGCGGCAACGATCGCGAGGTGATTGAGTCGGAGGTCTACCTGGGCGATTTGCCCTTGATGACGAGCAAAGGGACGTTCATCATCAATGGCCGCGAGCGCGTCATCGTGTCTCAGCTTTCCCGATCGCCGGGCCTGTACTTCGAAGAGGGTGTGGACAACGCGATGCAGGTCGTGGTGTCGGCCCGCTTGATTCCTACCGAGGGGCCTTGGCTTGAGGTGGAGTCCGATGCGAACCTGGTCGTCCGCACGCAGATCAGCCAAACGAAGAAGCTGCCGCTGACCCAGATGATCAAGGCGCTTCACGGATTCCAGAAGGGGCGCGCCTACTTCGACTTGCCACTGGAACAGGGTCTCAAGAAGCGTGTCGTTGAGCCGGTTGCTGACCCCGAAACCGGGGAGGTGATCGCGCCAACGGGGACCGTCGTTACCGAAGAGTTTCTTGGGTCGCTGGCGCCGGAGCACCGTGGCCTGGTCGCCAAGCTGGAGTCCATGCTTGGCACTAACGAGGAGTTGCTCCAGACTTTCAGCACAAAGGTCGTGCTGACTAAGCCGACGGCCGATGATTTGACCGGCAAGCGGACCATCGACGAGATTCGCGACGCCGAAGGCAAAGTCATTATCGGCAAGGGCGAAAAGATCGAGCGGGAAACTGCGGTCCTGATTGCGGCGCTGGAACTGGAGTCGCTCGAAGTGATCGAGGTACTCAACTTAATCGAGGCCACGCTCGAGCAGGACACCACAAAGAACACCCGCGAAGCGATTTTCGACATTTACAAGCGTTTGCGTCCCGGTGAGGCGGCGAACGAAGAGGCTGCGCGGCAGCTCATTTACAGTCTCTTCTTTGACGTGAAGCGATATGACCTCGGCAAGGTCGGCCGCCGATTCCTGAATCAAAAACTCGGGCAGGAGATTCCGCTCACAACGCGCAATCTCACGTCCGATGACTTGGCCGGCATCATGCGCATGATGGTGCCGTACCTTACGGGCGAGGCGCAGAGGGACGATATCGACGACCTCAAGAACAAGCGCGTTCGGTCGGTCGGCGAGTTGCTTCAGAGCCAACTTCGGCTCGGCTTCGTCCGCATGGAAAAGGTCGCTCGCGAGCGCATGACGTCGCAAGACCAGGAGAATCTGCTTCCCGGGATTATCCTCAGCGTCAAGCCGGTCAGCGCGTCGATCAAGTCGTTCTTCAGTTCGAACCAGCTCAGCACGTTCATGGACCAAACGAACCCGCTGAGCGAGCTGACCAACAAGCGCCGCCTCTCAAGCCTTGGACCTGGCGGTCTGCAGCGCACGAGCGCCAAGCTGGAAGTCCGCGATGTCCACCGGTCGCACTATGGTCGCATCTGCCCCATCGAGACGCCGGAAGGCCCGAACATCGGTCTGATCTCACAGCTGACGACCCATGCCCGTGTGGATGAGTTTGGATTCATCCAAACACCTTATCGGCAGGTCATCGACGGCTACGTTCAGCCGGACATCGTCTACTTGACGGCTCAGGAAGAGTCGGGCGCGCTGGTCGCTCCCGCCGACATCTTGGCCGATCAGGATGGCAAGATCATTTCCGAAGAAGTTCAAGTCCGGTGCGCGGGCTCTACCTTGGATGGCGCTTCATACCCGATCGTGCCGCGCGAGCAAGTCCAGTACATGGACGTGTCTCCGGTACAAATCGTGTCCGTCGCCACGGCGCTGATTCCGTTCCTTGAGAACGATGACGCCAACCGCGCGCTCATGGGCGCGAACATGCAGCGGCAGGCCGTTCCTTGTCTGCGGAGCGACCGCCCTGTGGTCGGGACCGGCTATGAGCGCACAGCGGCAGTGGACTCCGGCGCGGCGGTGATTGCACGCAAGCCAGGCCGGGTGACTTATGTGACGAGCCACGAAGTCCGTGTGACCTCGGATGACGGCGAAACCACGGTCTATCCGCTCTTGCACATGCAGCAGAGCAACAAGTCGACGTGCTTTACGCAGCGTCCGGTTGTTGATCTGGGGCAATACGTCTTGACCGGCGATCCCTTGGCCGACGGTGCGTGTTGTGACGAGGCGCACCTGGCACTTGGCAAGAACGTGGTGGTCGCGTTCATGCCGTGGGGAGGCTACAACTACGAAGACGCCATTTTGATCAGCGAGCGCATGGTCAAGGACGATGTCTTCACGTCGATTCACATCGAGCGGCACGAAACCGAAGCTGTGGATACCAAGCTTGGTCCCGAAGAGATCACGCGCGACATCCCCAACGTGGGCGAAGAAGCGTTGAAGGATCTCGACGAGAACGGCATCGTGCGTATCGGCGCTGAAGTTCGAGCGGACGACATTTTGGTCGGAAAGGTCGCGCCGAAGGGCCAAGTCGAAATGACGGCCGAAGAGCGTCTGATCATTGCCATCTTCGGAAAGAAGGCCGAAGAGACACGAGACGTTTCGCTGCGCTTGCCTCATGGCGAGAAGGGAACCGTCATTGACGTGAAGGTCTTTAGCCGATATCGGTACGAGTGCAGCCTCTGCGGACATGTCTACCGCGAGTCCAAAAAGAGGGAGCGACCGATGTGCGACCGTTGCGATGGGCACCTGCACCAGCTACCAGGAGATGAGCTTCCCGCAGGTACGAACATGACCGTGCAGGTCTACATCGCCCAGAAGCGCAAACTTATGGTCGGTGACAAGATGGCCGGGCGACACGGCAACAAGGGCGTCATCTCGCGTGTGGTGCCCGAAGAAGACATGCCGTATCTGCAGGACGGAACGCCGGTCGACATCGTGCTCAACCCCTTGGGTGTTCCGAGCCGAATGAACATCGGTCAAATCCTGGAAACGCACTTGGGCTACGTTGGAAAGCATCTGAACGTTCGGTACGTTTGTCCGGCGTTTGAAGGCGCGACCGAGCACGAGATCCTTGGGGAAATGGAACGCTTGGCGACGCATATGCGGTACCAGGCGCTCAAGGGCTATGCGCTCGGCGAACTGGGCGTGGATGCTGGCTTGAAAGCCACCGACTCTGTCGAAGAGCTCTTCGCCAAGTTGGACCGGGCGTTGCGGACCCTTGATGAGGACCGTCTTGAGCGCGTTTCGCGCATCGTTGCTGGGCCCCCCGTCAAGACCATCGCGGAACTGGCGTCGTTTGATCCCGAGACCTGGGAGCCAGAAGAACTGCCGGATACGGTTGGGGAACCCGCGAACGCACCGGATGAGGTGTATGCAGCCATCGTCGAGAAGGTGCGTGTGAACGTGTTCCACCGCGCGGGTCTTGATCCCGAGACCTGCAAGTCGATCGTCCGCGATGGTTTGACCGGGGACGAGGTGCCGAATCCAATCACGGTGGGGCTGATCTACATGCTGAAGCTGGAGCACCTTGCGGACGAAAAGATTCACGCCCGCAGCATCGGCCCATACAGCCTGGTGACGCAACAGCCACTCGGCGGTAAGGCACAGTTCGGCGGTCAGCGGTTCGGCGAAATGGAGGTCTGGGCGCTCGAAGCTTACGGCGCCGCCTATACCTTGCAAGAACTGCTGACGATTAAGTCTGACGACGTGCTCGGCCGCGTTCGCGCCTATGAGTCCATCGTCAAAGGTGAGGCTCTGGCCGAGCCGGGAATCCCCGAATCGTTCAAGATTCTTGTGAACGAACTGCGGTCCCTTGGTCTCAAGGTTGCGGTCGAGGATGCCGCGAACAAGGAGCTGCCGCTCAAGGACCTCGACGAGTTGTCGCAAGACGACGGGCGTCTCGCACGCTCAGCCGGCTTCTTCAACTAGACTTCAGCACATCGCCCCGGCGCACCCCAATGGTGTGCCGGGGCTTTTTCTTGGTTCACGGTGTCGATTTTGAGAAGAAGGTCAATGCAAAACGCCAATCGTGTTGTATGATATGAAGCGGTTCATATACGCTTATGCGAACCCGATTGAAAGACGTAGCCGAGCACCTCAACCTGTCGCCTGCCTTGGTGTCGGGAGTGCTGAACCATCGTCCAAATGTTTGGGCTTCCCCGGAAACTCGTGAGCGGATCAACGAAGCGGCAAAGCGTCTGAACTACCAGCCGAACGCGACGGCTCAAGCGCTGAGCCAGGGAAAGACCCGGTCCGTCGCCCTCGTCTACCGCCGCTTAAGCGGAGACGATTACCGATTGGCCTATACCGGACTGGTCGATGCGCTTTCAGATAGTCTGCAGGCGTTCGGTCACTCTCTGTCTGTGGCCAACTTTGCGAGCCAGGAAGAGACCCTGCGCTATCTTCAGAGGATCGCGCGTTCCCGAGCCTGCGATGCCGTTATCCTTTGGGGAAGGGAAGCCGATACCGAGGCGCAGGGAGAACTCTTGGAGCGCGAACGGATGCCCTTTATGGTCAAAGGGCGCCACGAGGTTCGCCATCCTCATTGGCGCCAAGTGGACTTCGATCATGAAGGGATGATGAGGCAGTCCCTGTTGCAGGTTGCACAACTGGGCCACCAGCGCATTGCCTATCTTGGATTCCCACACGACGATGAGTACGTCCATGCATTGCGGCGCGGGTTTGTGGATGCCCATCGCGAGGTCATCGGATCGCAGCCTCGATTTTTCGCTGAACATGAGGATTCGGTCGAGCCGAATGAAGCTTCAATCTCGCAATGGCTTAGGATGCCAGAAGGGGAACGCCCCACGGCTTTTGTCATCGGCGCAGGCAATGCAGCCTGGCACGCGCTGGAGATGTGCCTCGCTCGGATCGGAAAGCATCTTGGCGAGGGCCGTGATCATGCTGCGGCGTCTGGGATCACCTCGCTCTTCTTCACCTTGATGTTCGGAAGTGCCCTCGTCTATCAGGGCATCGAGGTGGACAGCCTCGCACGGATGGCGTCCCCTGAACTCCTTCGCTCCATGGTGGAAGGGCGCGACGAAACGCCCGTTCATCGGATTTGTCCTTGCTTGGTCCCAGCAAAGTCGCTCGATCTGCTGCGAAAGGGAATTGCCTTTGAGGCGAACCGATCATGACGCCAGGCCCGGACCGTTTCACTTTGGATCGATTTGGCTTACGCGCCATATCCCTTCAGTTCCAGGTGGCCGCTGCCGCATCGATGCATCGGCGGCCACGCGATCACCGGAGAAAAACATGATACAAAGCCGTACCTTGAGAGCGTTTACGCTCATCGAGCTGCTCGTCGTCATCGCAATTATCGCGATCCTTGCCGCCATCTTGTTCCCCGTTTTCTCTCAAGCGAAAACGGCCGCCAAGAAGACTGCCGATGCTTCGAATCAGAAACAGATCCTGACGGGCATCATGATGTACTTGGTCGATTCCGACGACTTCTTTCCGCGCAATGACTACACGGTACCGGCGCGACCCGACTGGTCGGCGTTTACATGGCGAGAAGCCTGTGCGCCTTACATCAAAAATGGTACGCCGAACGTCAGCTGGGTAAACAACCAGCCTCTTGCCATGGACGGCATCTGGAAGAGCCCAGCGGAACCGGCCAACGGTCGCTACGGCTACAACGTCCACCGTGCCTTGATGCCCGGCGAGTACGACTGGGAGTTCGGAAATACCTATCTGGTTCCCTCACGGTCAACAAACAACGTTGAGAAACCGGCGGAGACGCTGCTGCTGGTGACGGTCGGCATCAATCCAGACTGGGGTTCGGCGGCGCTCGGGCTCGAAGTGTCGTGGTGGTGGCATGGGGGTGCACAATGGCCGCCGATCTTCACGGGGCCAACATCCGGCGCCCAATGGGACAATGACCGCGCACCGTGTTCGTGGGGTGCCCCGCTGAATCCCTCATGCGGAATGCCGCGGTATCGCTATACCGAAGGGGCGAACATCGGCTATACGGACGGTCACGTGAAGTTCGTTAAGAAGGGGGCGATGAACTGGTGCCGCAGCATGTACGTGCCTGGGATTTCGGAGCGTCCTCCGCAATCGGCCGATCCGAACTATGACTGGATCGTTCAGCCCGGACAGCCATGTGCTCCATTCGTTGGCGGATGAGATACCTCGCGGTTGCTGGTGTTTTAGCGTGTTCGGTGTGCTTCGCCGGCTGCGCCAAGAGCGACGAAGGAGCGGCAATTCCCCAGCGGGAAGCGCCGACTAGCGAGCAACTCCAGTCGATGCCGCCGGAAGCGCAAGCTGCCGCGGAGCGGGCAAGGCAGTCCGGAGACTACCAGGCCCAACGGATGCAGCAGATGGCGGACGCGCAGCGAAGGGCCAACGCGGGACAGTAGTCGGATCCTCCTGATCTCGCACCAACGAAGGGGCCTGGGCAACCGGGCCCTTTTTGTTGCTAACGGGACAGAAAGTCAAGACGATGCTCGCCTGCAAGGTTGTCCCATTGGGTAACATGTAAGTTCGTCCGCCATGCCCCAACGACTGCTCGTCGAAGGCGAGCGCGTGCCTGGCGGCCGAACACGAACCATTATGGCCGACGTCAGTCTCTTCGACAAAATCCGCATCGGCATCGCCAGCCGCGACGACATCATGAGCTGGACTCACGGCGAGGTCAAGAAGCCGGAGACCATCAACTACCGAACCTTCAAGCCCGAACGTGACGGGCTCTTCTGCGAGCGCATTTTTGGTCCGACCAAGGACTGGGAATGCTCCTGCGGACGTTACAAGAAAATCAAATACAAGGGCATCATCTGCGAGCGCTGCAACGTCGAGGTGACCCGTAGCAAGGTGCGACGCGAGCGAATGGGCCACGTGGAGCTTGCCGCGCCGGTTTGCCACATTTGGTACCTGAAGGGTGTGCCTTCGCCGCTATCGCTGATCCTCGATATTTCGCCGAAGCTGCTTGAAAAGGTCATCTACTTCGCCAGTTTCATCATCATCGACATCGAAGCCGAAAAGATTCAGGAACTTCTCCCCCAAATCCGGAAGGCCGTCGAAGCCGAAAAGGTTGCGATTCAGTTGGAGATGCGCGAGCTTGAGCAAGAGAGCCTGGAGCGATTCAGCGCCGAACTCCTTGACAATCGTGACGAATATGACGAATCGCTTTGCCGCGAACGGGCAAAGGCGATTAACGACCGAATCCGCGCGGAATACCGTGACTCGGACGATCGGCTTAAGGACCTCGATGTTGCCGCCGAGATTCTCGGCAAGCTGGAAAAGAACCAGCTGATTGACGAGGACAAGTATCGAGCCGTCAGCAAGATGCTCGACTATGTGGGGCAGCGGCTGGACATGGATTTGCGATCGCTAGTCAAAGCCGATATCGGCGCACGAGCGATCAAGCAGTTGCTGGAGCGTGTTGATCTCGAAAAGCTGGCCCGTGAACTCCGACAGGAGATCATCATGACGACCACGCAGAAGCGCGCTCGCGCCATCAAGCGGCTTGAGATCGTGGAGGCGCTGATCTCGTCGAAGAGCCGGCCCGAATGGATGATTCTGGACGTGATCCCCGTGATCAGCCCTGAACTGCGTCCGATGGTTCAGTTGGACGGAGGTCGGTTCGCCACTTCCGACCTGAACGACCTTTATCGGCGCATCATCAACCGCAACAATCGGCTGAAAAAGATCATCGAGATCCACGCTCCGGAGTCGATCGTCAACCACGAGAAGCGGCTGCTGCAAGAAGCGGTGGATGCGCTCATCGACAATGGTCGTCGCGCACGGCCGGTCGTGGGCAGCAACAGCAAGGCGCTCAAGTCCCTCAGCGACATGCTCAAAGGCAAGGAGGGCCGCTTCCGAAAGAACCTGCTGGGTAAGCGCGTCGACTACTCAGGTCGATCTGTGATCGTCGTCGGCCCGCACCTCAAGCTTCACCAGTGTGGGTTGCCCAAAGAGATGGCGCTTGAGCTGTTTAAGCCGTTCGTCATGAACACGCTGGTTGAAAAGAAGATCGCGCTGAACATCAAGGCGGCCAAGAAGAAGATCGACCAGATGGATCCCGAGGTATGGGACGGTTTGGAGCAGGTTATCAAGGAACACCCGGTGCTCCTGAACCGCGCCCCCACCCTGCACCGACTCGGTATCCAGGCGTTCGAGCCGATCTTGGTTGATGGTAAGGCGATCCAAGTTCACCCGCTGGTCTGCCACGCGTACAACGCGGACTTCGACGGCGACCAGATGGCGGTTCACGTCCCGCTGAGCACCGAAGCACAAGCCGAGGCGCGCGTGCTCATGCTCTCGACGCAGAACCTTTTCTCACCCGCCGACGGACGACCAACGGTATCCCCGATTCAGGATATTGTTCTGGGCGCCTATGCGCTCACTCACGTCTCGGCGGAAAGCAAGAAAGCCCCCGAACAAGAAAACGAGCGCGTCTACGCCTCCCCCGAAGAAGTGCTCTACCTCTTCGATGCGCCGGGCTTGGAGGAGCGTCTCCACTTGAATGTCCCGGTCAAGGTGCGGGTGAGACGTCCCCTCTTCCGCGACGACGCCTCGATCGTTCGCACGGACCCGGACACCGGCGTGCAGTACGCGAAGGAAGTGGTTCCCGCCGATCAGGAAGGCGAACTGTCTTCCGCCATTGTGCCGCTGGAACAGGAGTGGGAAACGGTGGTTGTCAAGGCCACACCCGGGCAGTTGATCTTCCACTCGATCCTGCCGTATCCGATGCGCTATTCCGACCGATTTATCGGTGTCGAACTATCCAAGAAGGCGATTGCCGACGTGATCGTTCAGTGCCACCGATTGGTCGGCATTGAAGGCACGATCAAGCTGCTGGACGACTTGAAGGATCTGGGCTTCCGATGGGCCACGAAATATGGCATCACGGTGGCGATCACCGACATGGATCCGCCACAGCGGCGAGACGAAATCATCGCCCAGGCCGATGAGCGGTCGGGCAACATTGCCAAGGCTTACGACGACGGCAACATGACGTTCAACGACATGCAGAACAGCCTTCGAAAGCTCTGGCAAGACACGTACGACCAAGTGGGTAAAGAGCTTGAAAAGGGTCTCCACCAGACAAACCCGCTGGCCATCATCACCTTCAGCGGCGCACGCGGCAGCGTCAAGCAGCTCGCACAGCTGTCCGGCATGCGCGGACTCATGATGAACCAGTTTAACGAGGTAATTCACGAGCTCCCGGTCAAGAGCTCCTTCCACAAGGGGCTCAGCATGATGGAGTTCTTCGTCACGACTCACGGCGCCCGCAAGGGTCTGGCCGACACCGCTCTGCGCACCGCTGACGCCGGCTACCTTACGCGTCGTCTGGTCGACGTTTCGCAAGATGTGATCGTTCGCGCCTACGACTGCGGCACCGCAGACGGCGTGCTGGTGCATCGCGTTGTCGCCGAAGGCGAAGTCATCGAAAAGATTGGCGAGCGGCTTGCTGGCCGTGTCTGCCTTGTGGATGTCTTCGACCCTGAGTCGGGCGAACGGATTATTGGGGCGGATGCCTTGGTCTCCCGAACGCAGGCCGAGGAGGCGACGCGCATTGAGGCCAAGCTCGCCGATGAGTTGGAGGCCGCCGCGACGGATGCTGAGCGCGACGAGATCGCTGCAAAGGCGGAAGCGGCCGGATTTACACTGACCGATCATGGTCGCCTGGGGATCAAGATCCGCAGTCCGCTAACCTGTGAGTTGGAGCAGGGGATCTGCAGCAAGTGCTACGGGCTCGACCTTTCCACCTCAAAGCTGGTGGAAGTCGGGGTAGCGGTGGGCATCATTGCGGCCCAGTCTATTGGTGAGCCCGGCACGCAGCTGACGATGCGTACCTTCCACACTGGAGGCGTTGCGGGTTCGGCGACGATCGCGATTACGAACCAGTACAAGACCACGAAGTTCATGAAAAAGTTCATGGAAGACTACGAGGCCGCGGTCTCGTCCGACATGAAGGACTTCGATCCAACCAAGCTCTTGGAATCCCAGGAGGCCGCGGTAAAGTCGCTGTTCCAGAACGACTTCCTCACGATCAATGAGGAGGCCGGGGCAAAGAAGAAGGCGGCCCGCACCACCAAGGCTGCGGCAAAGGCGCTCGAACGTGCCGACGCGGAGTCGCGGCGCATGTGGCAACGGTCGCAAAAGACCTTCTTCTACACTTGGACGGGCCAGTCGAGTGGTATTGTCCGCGTCGAGGAAATCTTCGAAGCGCGACGTCAGCCGCGAGGAAAGGCGATGATTTGTCCCGTAACGGGCATTGTTCGCGCCATCCAAACGACTGCATATGGGCGATTCGTCTTCATCGAAGCGATGGTTCCGACTAGCGCCACCCTGAAGGAAGCCTATGTAGCCGACACTCAGCCGTGGCATAACGATGAGAGCGCCGACCAAGCCTCGCTGAACAAGTTGATTGGTCAGAAAATGAACTCGGCCACCTTGGCTGTGTTGCGCAAGCACGGCGTGGAAGAAGTCAACGTCTTCTATCCGACGCTGGTCCCGCCGATGGGTCAGTTGCCCGTCCAAGTGGGCAGCAAGGTCATTAAAGGCGACCCTCTGACTTACGGTCCGCGCGATCCGCACGAAGTGCTTGAGCTTGCTGGCGCCAACGCGGTGTACGACTACTTCATTGAAAACCTGCAGGCGGTGTATAAGTCGCAAGGCGTCGACATCAACGACAAGCACATCGAGGTCATTGTCCGGCAAATGTTGCGCAAACGGCAGATCAAAGAGCCAGGCGATACGCCGTTCTTGCCCGGCCAAATCGTGGACCGGTTCACCTTCCAGCGCGAGAACGAGAAGGTTCGCAACGCCATCGCGACGGGGGTGAAGATCAAGTACGTCGATCCTGTGACCGGGGAGAACGTCGAGCGTCAGCCCAAGGAGGCGACGGCGACGTGGATTCTGCTCGGTATTACGGAGGCGTCGCTCGCCACGGATTCGTTCCTATCGGCGGCTTCCTTCCAAAAGACCACTCGCGTTCTTACGGAAGCGGCGGTTCGCGGGAAAACGGACACCTTGGTCGGACTCAAGGAGAACGTCATCATCGGTCGGTTGATTCCGGCGGGTACCGGCGTTAAGGCGTATCGGGACGTTGGCATCGAAGTTTCGGGAGATTCCGAGTGGACGGGTCAATCACTCAAAGCACTTGCCGAAGGCGAGGACCTGGACGACGATTTCTTCCCAGGCCAACTGTCGATCGCCGATATGGCGGCTGCCGAAGACGAACTGGAAGCGGAAGAAAACTAGTCCCTTCTCCGGCATAAGGTCCTCTTACGAATTCATTCGTAAGAGGACCTTGTTACGTGTGCAACATGGTTCGAACTATCTGCGGGACGATTGCTCGTTCTTCGGCTGGCTGAGCGAAGCATCGGAAAGATAGTCTTTGCGGTAACGGAGCAAGGCGATCAACTCACGCTCGTAAGAAGCCAGATCTTCAAACTTGCTGATTTTCTTGTCGGTGGCCACCTTGGTGGCTACCTGGGTGATCGGTTCGAGAGTGCCGGTATTCACCTTGCGATCCATTAACGTAGCCATCCCGGCTTCTGATTGAATGATCGTTCCGACCTTGCCGCTCATGATCTTGCCATTGATCGTAATCGTGATCACGTCATCTGCGGGATAGTAGAGCTCTTTCGCCGTTCGGAGTTGGCATACACGGTACTTATCGCATTTTGAGCCCGCACGCTGGAAGACGGCAATAAGACGCTTGTCGTGGATGATTTGGTTGACCGCGTCGGCGCCAGAGAGTTCGACGCCAGTGTCAATATCAAGGGCAACAACTTCCCCGGAATCGCGAACATCAATTCCAAAGCGTCGAAAATTCGCTTGAAACTCCGTTGGACAATCACGTTTGTATCGGGCGAGCTTTTGTCCAAACGAACCGGTGCCGCTCTGAAGTGAAGCAAACTGAATGAAGCCTACCGACACAAAGCCCGTATCGTAAGTATTGACGGATTCAAATCCGCCTTCGAGGAGCGAAACAGCCGCCATGACTTTGCGTTCAAAAGGGGTCATTCCGGCCTGTAAAAAGAGAGAATCGAGTTCATCAGGCGCCATATTGCGCACAGCCCGGCCCGCTTGCATGACTCCTTGCTCGAAGCGGTAATAGCGATAGTCGGGCCGCATGGCGACGTGATCGCGATAGGTAATCACGGTACCGTCGTCAAACGTAATCCGATGCTCCTTGGGAGGGACGGCCTCGGCAAACGGTGGAGGGTTTCCGGCGAAGGCGACCAGGTCATCGGGTGCAGGACCAGGATGGATAGGTGGAACGACAGCTGGCAATGGAGGCAAAGCAGCGCCCATCACGGCTGTATTAAGACTTCGAGCTTCTGCGGTGGCGCGCCACCGGTCGATGGCGATCTTTTCGGTGATCCATTGGTCCCAGATTTTCTGGCGCTCGTCCTGCGGCTTGGCGACATCAGTTGGGGCTATTTTGCCAAGACCGCGAGCGCGGTCATAGGCCCATAGCCACTTAGAGCCCTCAACCGTAAGCCGTACTTGCCAAACTCCTTCGCGATCGGCTTCAGCAGGCTTGCCTACCAGGTAGCGTCCCCCTTCGAGCCAATATCGCATCACTTCAACGCGTTGTGTCGGAGAGTAGAGCGGGGTCGTGCTCGCTTGCATGGTGCTGGAAGCTGAAGCGGACAGGCCGGCAAGGACCGCCGCGAAGATCGTCCATGAAGTCTTCATCGCCAATCTAAAGTATATAGCGGCTGAGATCCACGTCGGAAGCAAGACCGCCGAGCTTTTCGCGTACCATCTCGACCGTAACCCTTACCTCGGCGGATCCTTCGGGAGCCTCGAAGAGAGGCTCTTCCAGCAATCGTTCCAGAACCGTATGCAGGCGCCGTGCCCCAATGTTTTCCGTCCTTGTATTCACGTCGGCTGCGATGCGGGCGATTTCTTCGAGCGCCTCAGGTTCAAAGGTGACCTTGACGCCGTCGGTTGCCAGAAGAGATTCATACTGGCGGGTGAGCGAGTTCTTCGGCTCCAACAGGATACGGCGAAGGTCGTCCTGGCCGAGCGGCTGCAGTTCGACGCGAATGGGGAGCCGCCCTTGGAGTTCAGGAATCAAGTCGCTGGGACGCGCCACGTGGAACGCTCCCGCACAGATGAAGAGGATGTGGTCGGTGCGGACCGGCCCATGTTTGGTCTGGACCGTGGAGCCTTCGATGATCGGCAGCAGGTCCCGCTGAACCCCTTGACGGGAGACGTCCGGCCCCGCTCCGCCACTCTTGCCGGCAACTTTGTCGATCTCATCAATAAAGACAATGCCGCTTTGCTCGGCGCGGTAGATCGCATCGCGCTCAAGGGCAGCGCGGTCGATCAGGTTGCGCGCTTCTTCTTCGACTAGGATTTCTCGAGCTTGACCGACGGTGACCTTGCGGCGTGCCGTTTTGCCCATCATGCCAGGGAGCGTCGGCCCGTCGAGACCCATTTCTTGGATGCCCTGGTTGCTGAAAATCTGCACAAACGGGTTGGCGTTGGATTTCGTTTCGATTTCCACTTGCCGGTCATCCAGCTTTCCGGCGGCAATCTGCTTCCGCAGGGCGGCCTTACGTTTCGCGGTCTCCTTGCGCAAATCTTCAAAACTGGTGTCGGCGTCTGGGTAGCCGTCCCCGCTCAAGTGGCCAAACACCGTCCAAGCTTGCGCACGCACGGGGTCACTAGGCCTCTCGGTCGTTGCGGATGCCGGTTTCGGCTTGGGCGGCTCATAGAGCTCTTCGACCAAGGTATCCAAGGCACGACGCTCTGCTTCCTCCCGAACATCAGCCATGCGCTCGGCTTCGACGACGCGAATGGACTCGGCGAGCAAATCGCGGATGATCGCATCAACGTCACGTCCCACGTAGCCGACTTCGGTGAACTTGGTCGCTTCCACTTTGATAAAGGGCGCCCGGACGATGCGCGCCAACCGACGGGCAATTTCCGTCTTCCCCACGCCGGTACTGCCGATCATCAGGATGTTTTTCGGTATGACGTCGTCACGATCGGCTTCGGGCAGCCGCTGGCGGCGGATCCGATTGCGCAGCGCAATCGCTACGGCGCGCTTGGCGGCGTCTTGTCCAACGATGTACTTGTCGAGTTCGGCGACGATTTGGCGGGGGGTGAGGTCCTCAAGGTGAAGGGCCATGGATGCCATGGTTGTACCCGCGACTTTCAGTCCCCAAGCGTCCCGATGGATCGTCAAATCAGACCAAATCCGACCAGAAATCGCGGCGCTTGCGCGGCATTGGTTAGGTACATTGGGAATCCGGCGAAGAGATTGATCGTTTCGGTCCGTCTCTTGCATATGGCTCATCGGAGCGCCACTCGACCGGAGTCGGTCCAACGAGAACCGACGCGATTGCGTAGTGAACTAAAGAAGCCGAACAACGGTTTCTAAAGTACAGGAGTGGCCTCAGGGCCGAAAAAAGAACAGAAAACATATGTGGCAACGCTTTACGGAAAGGGCACGGAAGGTGGTCTTCTACGCGCAGGAGGAGGCGCAGAAGTTCGGTGAGGGTTACGTTTCGACGGAACACCTGCTTCTGGGACTCGTCCGTGAAGCGGACAGCGTGGCAGCGCGTGTGCTGGAGAAGATGGGCGTTAGCCTGAATCGGATCAAGCAAGAGGTTGAAAAGCAACTCCATCACGGCGATCATCGGTCGAATGCCGATATGACGCTTACCCCTCGGGCGAAGCGCGTCATTGACTTGGCTTACGATGAGGCGCGTAACCTGAACAACAACTTTATCGGTACCGAGCACCTGCTGCTCGGCCTCATTCGCGAAGGCGACGGCCTTGCCGGGCGCGTGCTGAGCAAGCTGGGAGTCGAGCTAGAGCGCGCACGGCGCGAGGTGATGGCCCAGCAGGACTCGGATACCCAGACCAAAGGGAGTTCTCGATCGTCGCAGTCTGGCGGAAGCTCTTCACCAAAGACGCAGACACTCGATGAGTTCGGTCGCGATCTCACGGAACTGGCGCGCGAAGGCAAGCTTGATCCGGTGGTCGGTCGACAGAACGAAATCGATCGCGTCATGCAGATCCTTTGCCGCCGCACCAAGAACAATCCCTGCTTGATCGGCGAGCCCGGAGTGGGCAAGACCGCCATCGCTGAGGGCCTGGCGCTGCGCATCGTCTCCGGCGATATTCCGGACCTTTTGAAAGGCAAGCGGTTGATTTCGCTCGATTTGGCGGGCCTCGTGGCCGGCACCAAGTACCGCGGCGAGTTCGAAGAGCGCATGAAGAAGGTGATGGAAGAGATGCGACGGTCAGAGGGCCAGATCATTCTCTTCGTCGATGAGCTTCATACGCTGGTTGGCGCGGGCGCTGCCGAGGGGGCCATCGATGCCAGCAACATCATGAAGCCAGCACTGGCGCGCGGCGAACTGCAGTGCATCGGCGCGACGACGATGGACGAGTACCGCAAGTACATTGAGCGCGACGCCGCCCTTGAGCGACGGTTCCAGGCGGTCAAAGTCAATGAGCCTTCGGAAGAGGAGGCGGTTGACATCCTGCGTGGCTTGCGCAAGCGTTACGAGGCGCACCACAACGTCGAAATCACCGACGACGCCATCACGGCAGCGGTTCAGCTCTCTCAGCGCTATATCACCGATCGCACATTGCCGGACAAGGCCATCGACCTGGTCGATGAAGCGGCGTCTCGGGTTCGTTTGCAGCAATCGTTGCCGCCCAAGTCCATTCGCGAGGACAAAGTCAAGCTGACCAAGCTTGTCTCTGAAATTGAGCACCTGAGCCGCAAGGCCGCCAACGAAGAAGAGGTGCGCAAACTGCAGACCGAGCGCGAGGAACTGGAGCAGAGCCTCTTTGAGCGCGAGGAGGAATGGCAGTCTGAGGAAAAGGCCGAGGCCATCGTGGGCGAGACCGAGATTGCCCAGATTGTTCAGTCTTGGACTGGAATCCCGGTCACTAAAATTGTCGAAGCCGAGTCACAAAAGCTCCTCCGGATGGAGGAGGATCTCCATGGGCGCATCATCGGACAGCATGACGCCGTTTCAGCCGTCTCGCGCGCCATTCGCCGCTCACGAAGCGGCCTCAAGGATCCGAAGCGGCCGATGGGCAGCTTTATCTTCCTGGGCCCCACGGGCGTCGGAAAGACAGAGCTTGCGAAGGCCCTGGCGGCATACCTGTACGAAAAGGAGAGCAGCATCGTACGGATCGACATGTCGGAGTACATGGAGCGATTCAGCGTCAGCCGTTTGGTCGGTGCCCCTCCGGGCTATGTCGGCTACGATGAGGGCGGTCAGCTCACCGAACAGGTGCGGCGCAATCCCTACTGCGTGGTATTGCTCGACGAGATTGAGAAGGCGCATCCGGAAGTGTTCAACCTTCTCCTGCAGGTGATGGAGGATGGCCACCTGACCGACTCACAAGGTCGCACCGTGGACTTCCGCAACACGATCATCATCATGACGTCGAACGTGGGCGTGCGGCCGATTGAACTCGACAAGGGCCTCGGATTCCGCGAAGTCAAGGTCGACCCGAACGATCCGAAGACCTACGAAAACATGAAGGCCAAGATGCTCGAGGAAATGCGCAAGCTGTTCCGACCCGAGTTCTTGAACCGTGTGGACGAAGTCATCGTGTTCCACCACCTGAAGCGCGAAGAGATTCTTCGCATCGCTGACCTGAACCTGAAGCGAGTCAACGAGCAGGCAGCCGCGATGGGCGTGACTCTCGAACTCAGCGAGGCCGTGAAAGACCTACTGGTTTCCGAGGGCTACGATCCCAATCTTGGCGCAAGGCCGCTCCGCCGCGCGGTGCAGAAATTCATCGAGGATCCGCTGAGCGAAGAGATTCTGCTGGGCCGATTCCAAGCAGGCGACACGATCTTGGCCGATCTCGACGAAGAGCGACGGGTG
Organism: Fimbriimonadaceae bacterium; assembly: GCA_046292875.1. GTDB lineage: Bacteria > Armatimonadota > Fimbriimonadia > Fimbriimonadales > Fimbriimonadaceae > JBKBQD01. The sequence continues at coordinate 48,591 of JBKBQD010000003.1, read as the reverse complement.
ATCTTCACCAAGAAGTCGAAGGACGGTGGGTCGAACGGTCGCAAGCGCGAACTCGTCACCCAGTAGTTCGGAAAGAGTCGGAGAAACGAACGCCGCCCCGTGAGGTCATCGCGGGGCGGCGCTCTCGTTTGGGGCTTAGCCGCCGATCTGGCTGAGAACGCCCTTGAGGGATTCAGCCGATCGATGCAGCGCCTCGCGCTCGGCATCGGTCACGGCAGGTTCATAGATGTCTTTCACACCTCGCGCGCCGACGACCGTCGGCAACGAAAGCGCGACGCCGCTGATCCCCAGCTTTCCGCTCTGGGTGGCGCTCACCGGAAGCACGGCGTCGCTGTCCAAGGCAATGGCCTCGACGACTTCCTTGATCGAAACGCCGACCGCACGTCCCGCGCCGCCTTTGAGGCGGATCACCTCGGCGCCAGAACGCTTGGTGAAGTCAAAAACGCCATGGGCTGCCGCTTCGGTATATCCCGGAACGCTGGCAATGCTGACGCCATTGACTGTCGCCGAGGACCAGATGGGCACCATGGAATCGCCGTGCTCGCCGAGAATGAGCGCATGAACGTCGCGGGCGTTCACCTTAAAGTGGTCCGCCAGCAGCGAGCGGAATCGGGCCGTGTCGAGCACCGTTCCGAGCCCCAGCACTTGGGCAGTGGGCAAAATGCCTGCATCTGCAGCGAGTTGAGTCAGGATATCAACCGGGTTTGACACGACGAGGATCGTGGCTGTGTCAGGCAGCTTGACGCCCTTGAGGGAGTCGAGGATCCCGTTAAAGAGGGAGACGTTGCGGTTGATGAGTTCGAGTCGGCTCTCGTCCGGCTTGCGGCGGAGTCCAGCGGTGATGACCACACAGTCCGAGCCTTCGACGACGTCATAATCGCCGCTCAGAAACGTTTGGTTGGCGGTCAGGGAAGCCCCGTGGCGCAGATCGAGAGCCTCGCCTTCCGCCATTTCTCGGTTCATGTCCACCAGGGCGATCTCGCGAACGATGCCTCCCAACTGCAATGCGTAGGCAGCGTCTGATCCGACGCGCCCGCCTCCACCAATGATGCTGACTTTCATAGATCGTAATCCCGGACCCCAGGAAAGAGCCCAGGGAATTATCCCATGCTGAGCGGTGATGCGGGGAGACGGCGAGTTCGACCGAGGTCATGCGATAATCCATGAGGAACGTGAGGGCCTGTTTGCAGGTCTTTAGGTTCAGGATCATTACGCCGCGCCCTTAACGGCGACGAGGCCTCATTCGCGCGACGGTTCCGATCGACCATGAACAAGATCGACGACCTACGCATACGCGCCATGAAGCCGCTGATACCGCCTGCGGTCCTCCTGGAGGAGGTACCGACCCTCGAACCTGTCGAACGCCTGGTCCAGACCTCGCGGGACGATGTCGCCGCCGCCGTGCGCGGGGATGATGACCGCCTGGTTGCCATCGTCGGTCCGTGCAGCATTCACGACCCAGAGGCCGCGCTGGACTACGCGCAGCGTCTCGCGAAGGTCGCTGAACAGCATCGTGAACACCTCATCGTCGTCATGCGCTGCTACTTTGAAAAGCCCCGCACCGTGGCAGGATGGCGAGGATTGATCAATGACCCCGATCTGGACGGAACCTTCCACATCAACAAAGGTTTGAGGATTGCTCGGCAGCTGCTTGTTGACGTCAATTCACTGGGATTGCCCGTGGCCGCTGAGTTCCTGGACAACATCATTCCGCAGTACATCGCGGACCAAATTTCGTGGGTGGCGATTGGGGCCAGAACGACGGAGAGTCAGATTCATCGGGAGTTCGCGTCAGGATGCTCGATGCCGGTGGGATTCAAGAACTCGACGAGCGGGGAAGTGCAGGCCGCGATTGACGCGGTGCGTGCTGCCGCGCTGTCGCACTGGTTCCCGTCCGTCACCAAGCAAGGCATCTCCGCGATTCTGCAGACGAGCGGCAACGAGTCTTGCCACATCATTTTGCGAGGGGGCAGCAAGTCCGGACCTAACTATGACGAAGCAAGCGTCACCGAGATCAGCCGCCGGTTGACCCAAGCGGGCCTCCGATCGCAACTGATGGTGGACTTCAGCCATGGCAACTGCGCCAAAGATCCGACGCGCATGATGCTGGTGGGGCGTGACGTGGCTCGCCAGCTGCGCGAAGGGTCGCCGCACATTTTTGGCGTGATGTTCGAAAGCAACCTTGTGTCAGGACGGCAGGATTACATCGCGGGCAAGGCATTGGTCTATGGACAGAGCATCACCGACCCCTGTGTGTCCTTTGCTGAGACCGAAGAGCTGCTTGCCGAGTTAGCCGCCGCGACGGCAGCGCGACGCCGGAGCGGCGTCATGCGAGAGGCTTCGGCCTCAAAGTCCTAATCGACGGTCCCACGATCCGAAACAATCGGGCAAACTCTCGCCTATGCGCACGGAGTCGCTCGATTTCTTCAAGTTGATCGTCAATACCCCCTCACCGTCGGGCTACGAAGAGCGAGCGGCTGAGGTGTACCGCGGCTATGTCAAAGGATTTGCTCACGATGTTCGGACCGATGTCCACGGAAACGTCTGGGCGATTCTGAACCCCGATGCGCCCGTCAAGATCATGTTGGCCGGGCATATGGACGAGATCGGGTTCCTGGTCCACTACATCAGCGATGAGGGCTTGCTCTACTTTCGCGGCGTAGGTGGCCATGACAGCACGATCCCCATCGGCCAGCGGGTTTGGATTCATACCTCCAGCGGACCGATACCGGGAATCATCGGCCGCAAGGCGATCCATTTGCTGGAAGACGAGGAGCGGCGCAAAAAGCCGGAGCTGCACGACCTATGGATCGACATCGGGGCAACTTCGAAAGCTGAAGCGGCTGGTGCAGTCAAGCTTGGCGACCCCGTGACCTACCAAACGGAGTTTCAAATGCTGATGGGCGATCGGGCCACCGCGCGTGGGTTCGACAACAAGATGGGGTCGTTTATCGTTGCGGAGGCTTTAAGGCTGGTCAAGGAATCGGGGAAGTTGGATGCAGGCGTCGGCGTCTACGCAGTGGCGACGGTGCAGGAGGAGATCGGCCTTCGCGGGGCGCGCACTTCAGCGTATGGCATCGGCGCCCAGGTTGGCCTTGCCGTGGACGTCAATCACGCGATCGACTACCCCACGGTCAGCAAGACGCGCTACGGGGACGTTCGCCTGGGTCTTGGCCCGACGATCACCCGGGGAGCCAATACCAACCCGGTCGTTTTCGACATGGTCTGCGCGGCCGGAGACCGCGACGAAATTCCGTATCAGATCGATGTCGAACCCGGTGGAACGGGCACCGACGGCAACGCCATGCAGGTTTCCGGCCCCGGAATGGCGGTGGGCATCATGGGGGTTCCGCTGCGTTACATGCACACGCCTTGTGAACTGCTCGAACTGAAGGACGTGGAGAACTGCGCTCGACTCATGGCGGCGTTTTGCCAAGACGTCAAGCCAGATACCGACTTTACGCCGCGACTTCGGGCGTAGACGGGACGTGAGTCTCGGTCAGTTGAGCCCGAGAACGGTATAATCGCGCATCGGCACCGTCGCTGGAGGCGTTTGTTGCAGGCTTCGCGCAGTTACCTTTTTCTCCTCGTTGTTCTTGGTCTGACCGCACTCTCCGTTTGGGGCTTCTTGGCCGTCCCACCCAAGTACGGCCTTGACATTAAGGGCGGTATTCGCGTCACCCTCGAGATCGACGAGGGCAAGATGACCCCCGCCCAGCAGCAGAACTTCGAGACCGCCCGAAGGAATACGTTAGCCGTTCTGGAGCGACGTGTCGCCCAATCGCTCGGCGTTGTCGAGGGCAATGTTCAGTCCAAAGGGCGGAATCAGTTCATCATCGAATTGCCCGGCGCGACGGATGCCCAAGAGGCTCGCGAAACCCTCCGATCGAGCGCCAGCATCAAGTTTTATCACGCCAAGACGGTCAATACCGAGCGTGTCAACTTCCGTACCTACAACGTTGAAGAGCGCGGGGTGACGGATCGGCCCGTCGTCACTTTCAATTTGCGCTCGGATCCTTCCAAGGTCATCGAGCCGACCTTGGAGAACGGAGAGAAGAATCCCGAGTACCTCGCGATCATCGAGTCATGGGGTGAGCCGATCCTTCAGGGCGACCAGCTTTCTCGTGCCGTGGGACAGAACGCGCCGGGTGGCGGCTACCAGCCGCTGATGGAGTTCTCTGGCGACGGTGCGGCCCGCATGGAGCAGTGGAGCAAACAGTTCTACAACCAGGGTGAAAACCTTGCCGCCGTGTTGGATGATGTGGTCCTCAGCATTGCGCCACTGGCCCCAAACACCGTTCTGCGGGACAATGCCGTGATTCAGGGCAGTTTCCCAGCCGATTATGTGCGCCAGCTCACTGACCTTTTGAACTCGGGCGCGCTGCCCGTCGACCTGAAGGAGATCGAGTTCGCTCAGGTGGACCCAACGGTCGGCACTGAAGCGCTGAAGATGATGACCTTCGCGGGCTACATCAGCTTCGCGGTCATTTCGGCCTTTCTGCTCGCTTACTACGTTTTCCCAGGCTTCGTGGCTTTGGTGGCGCTGGGGCTGTACGTGCTCTTCACCATCACGGTCTTGAAGCTTGTGGGCGCGACCTTCTCGTTGGCGGCCATCGCGGGGTTCATTCTTTCCGTTGGCATGGCGGTCGATGCCAATATCCTTGTCTTTGAGCGACTGAAGGAGGAGATGCGGGCCGGGAAGTCGCTCATGAAGGCGGTGCACGAAGGATTTGGCCGTGCCCTGCCGGCGATCATTGACTCGAACGCCTGTACGATTCTGACCTCGCTGGTGCTCTATAACTTGGGCACGGGGCCGGTGAAGGGCTTTGCGAGCACGCTCATCATCGGCGTCGCCATCTCCCTGTTCACCACGATTACGGTCACGCGATCCCTGCTCGTGTTCTTGGTTGGATCGGGGATCGGCGGGAACAGCAACTTGTATGGCCTCAATCGTCAGTGGTTTGGCGAGAAGTACGAGGAGCGCGCCAACGAGAACCCGCTCCGTGTCGTCCAGAACTGGAAGAAGCTCTTCGGGATTTCGATGCTCTTCATCGTCCCTGGACTCATCTTCATCTTCTTGGGCGGCCTGAAACCAAACGTCGAGTTCCAAGGCGGCTATGAAGCGTCCTATCGGTTGCCCGCCGATCGCAGCGCAGAAGAAGTTGAGCAAACCTTGCGACAGAACAATGTTCGGGGTGCCAATGTCAAGGTTGTCTCTCTCGGCGATCTGCGACAGGTTTACGTCACGGTCCCCCCCATGGCGGACCTGGAATCGGACAGCGAAGAGGCAGCGCGCGCAAAAGTCGCTGAGCTGGCAGGCTTTACGGTCGCAGATCAGCTCACCTATAGTGTGGTTGGGCCGACCATCAAGGAAGAGACCGTTCGGAACGCCGTCCTCGGGGTCGTCATCTCGGTGTTCTTGATCGTCGTCTATCTGGCCGTGCGGTTCGGGTTGGCTGTCGGCGGTTTCCGCACCGGATTGCGCTTTGGATTCTCCGCGATCGGTGCCTTGGTTCACGACGTCCTCTTTACCCTTGGTGTGGCCGCGATCTGCGGCTACTTCCTGGGGTGGGAAGTCAGCGCCCTCTTCCTCACGGCGATGCTGACGGTAATCGGCTTCTCGGTCCATGACACCATCGTCATCTTTGACCGAATTCGGGAGAACCTTCGCAAACCGCTGCCCGGTGAGGACTTTGAAAACTTGGTGAACCGGTCGATCAGCCAGTCGCTCGCACGTTCCATCAACACGTCCATGACGGTGGTCGCGACCTTGATCATCTTGATCATTTGGGGTACGGCAACCCCCGATCTGAAGTTCTTCTGCGTGGCAATGCTCGCGGGCATCGCAGTGGGTACGTATTCGTCGATCTTCAATGCCGCGCCCATCCTGTACCTTTGGGATACGCGCGTAGTGAAACGGCTCGGTTTTGAGAAGTCGCTTATGGGCGAGGCACGACGCGAAGCCCGACACGTACGCACGACGCCGCTCGCGGTGGCTGCCGACGAAGAATCTCGGTCTGTCGTCGATAGCCAGGGCCGCTCTTACGGCCAGGTCAAGCGACGCCGCAGCGCCGTGGAACGAAGCACCGTCGAAATCGACGACGAACCGTAAGGGTCGCTGCAAGTCCGGCCAAGTCGTGACGACTTGGCCGAGCTTTACTCCATCGTGGTTTGGATCGCTTCGATGACTTGCTCCACGCTGGGCAGCGCGGCGTACTCGTAGATCGGGTTAAAGCCGATGTGAACATCCGGTCGTGCCACGAGTTGCGGTGGTGACAGGAAGAGGTTCCAGCGGTCGGGATGACGGGTCATTTCGGCGATGACCGACTGGCCAAATCCGCAGGTGATTGTGTCCTCGTGAACCACGACCAAACGCCCCGTCTTTTCAACCGACTTGGTGATGGTGTCGTAATCGCAAGGGACGATGGAGCGGAGGTCGATAACTTCGACGCTGACCGAGCCGCTCAGACGGTCCGCCGCCTCATCGGCAAGTTCGATCGTGTTGCCGTACGTCACCAGCGTGACATCTGAGCCTTCGCGGTGAATGCGTGCCTTTCCGAACGGTACCGGGACCACGTCACCAACCGGCACCCGCTTGCGAAAGATGTGCTTGGGAATTAGAACAAACGTCGGGTCGTCCCCATGGATCGAACTCCACATCAGCCCAGCTGCGTCCTCGGGAGTCGAAGGGATCGCAATGCGAATGCCAGGAATGTGGGCAATCATGGCTTCAAGGCTCATGGAGTGCCAGAGCGAGCCACCAGGCAAATAGGCGCCGTACGGGGCATAGACTGTCATGGGGCACTTCCAGCCGCCAAAGGACCGCCATCTCAAAGTCGAGAGGTTCGTCACAATCTGATTCCAGCCCGGCGTGATGAAGTCGACGAACTGGAGCTCAAACACGGGACGCATGCCATAGGCTGCCATTCCGACGCCGACACCCATGATCGTGGCTTCAGCGAGCGGTGAGTTGAAGACTTGCTTCGGAAAGTCGGTGCTCAGGCCCTCGGTGAGCTTGAAGACGCCACCCTTGGGGTCTTCGATGTCTTCCCCGAAGAAAATGGTGTTTGGATCGCTTTCCAAGGCCGCTCGAAACGTGCGATTGATGGCGTCCACCATGGTCATCCGCTCGTTGCTGGGGATCGGTGGGGCTTGGGCCGGGACTTCGTCACCCCAGCAATGATCAAGAACTTCGTCAGCGCGGGGGTCCTCGGCCTTTTCGGCGCGCAGGTAATCGTCATCGACCGCCTTGGCGATTTCGTCCTGCATCTGCGCCCACATTTCAGCGGTGAGTTCGCCGGCTTTGGTGAGTTCTTCAACGAGGAGCCGGATCGGATCACGGGCCTGCATTTCCTCGATGTCGGCAAGGTCGCGGTACACACGATGATCGTCGCTGCTCGTGTGGCTGCTGAGACGATCGAGGTCGAGCCACAGCAGGGCGGGTCCTTCACCTCGGCGAGCGCGTTCGATGACCTCGCCCGAAACGCGATAGACCTCATCGACCTTTCGCGCATCCAGTTTGGTGACGATCCCGTCATCAAGAATGCCCAGATTGAAAGGAAGGAACTTCTCGGTGGGGGTCGAGATGCCGTACTTGTTGTCCTCGACCATGAAGATCACCGGCAGTTTCTCTTGGAAGGCGAAGGCAATGGCTTCAAAGAACTCGCCCTGTCGTGAAGCGGCGTCGCCGATGCTGGCCACAGCCACCGAATCGGTACCAGAAAGCTGCATGGCCCAAGCCGTCCCGCATGCGGGGAGCAACGATCCGCCGGTGGGCGTGCAGACACTGAAAACGTTGTGCTCACGGCTGCTGTAGTGGCCAGGCATCTGGCGGCCACCGCTGCTGGAATCGCGCTTGGCAAAGTATGCCAAGGCCAGATCGTAGTTGGACATCCCTTTGGCGAGCATCATCGCTCGATCACGGTAGTACGGGAAAATCCAGTCGTCGGGGCGCAAATGATAGACCAGCGCGCCGAGCGCCTCGTGGCCCATGCCACTGACTTGGAACCAGCCTTTGCTTTGACGTAAGAGAATGCCTTCTCGCCGATCTCCCTCACGGCTGAGCGCCATGAGACGCAGGTAATCGAGCTTGTTGAAGGTCCTGCTCACCGGAATTGCGGACATAACACCACCTTGTGCGCCGACACCCCGATCGAGCGAGGCCGGCAGCGACCTGAGTCCTAGGATACCCGCCGGGTGTCGCGCCGACGGCCCCGAACAAAGACGCGATAGAGGAGCATCGGCAGGGCGTCGGAAAACGCGATCGGGATTCGCGGGACACAAAAGGGGCGGTCTTCGGGCGTCGCTTGGCGCTTGCCCAAGCCGAAGGCCACCCGAGCTCCAGACTCCATCGCAACTTGCTCCGTGACGTCGTCAGCGTCGCCGTAGGGATACGCGATGCTGACGGCCAGATGCCCTTTGTCCTCGAGAGCGGCCGCGGCAAACTCCATCTCTTCTTGTTGCTCGCGACGGTCCATCCACGGCAGGCGTCGGTGGCTCATCGTATGATTGCCGATCTCCATTCCCAGCGCCACGGCCTCTTTTAGCGCGTGCCAATCGGCGAGCGGCCGGGCCAAGTCCCCGTCCCAATCGCTGGTCTTGCCCACCTTGCCGGGAACGACAAAAAGCGTTGCGACCGCCTTGTAGCGGTAAAGAATCATGGGTGCATAGAGGACCGTTGAGGCATAGGCATCGTCGAAGGTCACGCAGACGCTCGCCCGCGACCAGGAATCCGGGTGCCACGTGTCCCCTGCATGGATGAAGGCGCGACGTCGGGCAAAGTAGCGGATGTGGGTCTCGAACCGATGCGGTTCGATATTGAGCCAGCGCCCCTCTTCGGCTTCTGGTCCCACCTTGTGATAACACAGGATCGGCAGCCGCAAACTCACAAGGACTCCAGCAGAGCGTGTCGCCAGCCCCGCACCGAGACGCGCGTCTCTTCAGCACGGGCCGCGAAAAGGAATCGCTCGAGGAGCAGCGCTCCGAGGTGGATCGTCGTTTCCCGGCCGGGCTCGATGCCGACGAGATCGGCGCGCTCTGAGTCGGACATTGCCGAAAGCCACGTAACGGACCGGCTGATCTCTTCGTACGTCAGGAACTGGCCATGAACTTTGGCGGGGTCCCATTCTGTCATCGCATCGCGAATGGCAACCAGGTTGGTGGCCGATGCTCCCAGTGCGACGACCGTCCCACAAGCGCCAGGCAGAAAGCATGTCCCGACGAGGTCGTCGATTTCTGCGGCAGCCTGGAGGAGGTCAAGCGCGGTGGGGGATTCGTTGGCCAACCTCTGGTCGCGCAGTCCGAGAGTGCCAACAGGATGGCTTGTTCGATACCGTACCTGCCAGCCATCTGGCGATTTGGCTACGTTTACCAACTCGGTGCTGTGTCCGCCGACGTCGATCACGGTCAACGGGTTGGACGTCGCAAAGATAGGGTCATCAGAAACGGATCGCCAGCCGAGTTCAGCCTCCTCATCTCCAGAGAGAACCTGGACCGGTGTGCCCTGACTCTCGGCTCTCGCGAGAAAGTCGCCGGCGTTCTTGGCGATGCGAAGCGCCATGGTTCCCGCGGCAACAATGTGATCAACCCCCTCGGACCATGCAAGCTCGAAGGCGTCGCGCAGCGCTCGCAACGTACGCTGGGCAGCGTCGGGCGCAATCAGCCCCGTCGTTTTGACGCCTGTGCCCAAGCCAGTCACTCGGGACGTTTCCCTTACCGGGAGCCACCGAGAGTCTTTCCGTTCGGAGATCAGCAGGAGCACGGAGTTCGAGCCGACATCGATAACGGCGCGTCGCACGGCGGGGAGTCTACTGCAGGGGCCAGCATCATGGTAGAACCGCCCGCATGAAGGTCTGCGCCGTTGTATTGGCTGCCGGGCGGGGACAGCGATTTGGCGCCGACAAGGTTCGAGAATCAATTGCTGGCGTGCCGATGTGGCGACGGTCCGCCGACGCACTCCTTGCGTGCGATGCGGTGTCGGGCTGGGGGCTCGTTTGCGCTGCCGAAAACCTCGCGGAGATGCGGGCATCGGCCACCGATGCCCTCTTTGTCGTCGAGGGCGGGGAGGATCGGCAGGCGAGCAGTCGCATCGGCTGCGAAGCGACGCCAGAAGACTGTCATGCCATTCTGATTCATGATGCGGCTCGGCCATTTGTGAGCCCGTCACTGGTCGGGCGCGTGATCGAGGCTGTGGTCGCAAAGGGAGCAGCCGCACCCGTCGTCGACGTGATTGACACGATCCGCACGCGGGGTGGGGAAGTCGTAGAGCGCGAGGGTCTGATGGCCATGCAAACGCCGCAAGGCGCGCGACGAGACTGGCTGATCGACGCACACCGACGGGCCGCGCGTTCCTATACCGATGACGCAGCGTTGCTGCAAGCGGCGGGATACGAGTTAGTGTGGGTTCCTGGCGAGCGAGCCAACGTCAAAGTGACGCATCCTGAAGACTTAGGCGGCATGCACATGGAGACAAGAACCGGGCTTGGGTACGACGTCCATCGGTTTACGGACGACCCGGACCGGGAGCTCGTGTTAGGAGGGGTGCCTTTTCCTGGCGCGCGCGGCTTGGAGGGTCATAGCGACGCGGACGTGCTGATCCACGCGGCGGTCGATGCACTCTTGGGAGCCGCCGCGCTTGGGGACATCGGCGTTCACTTTCCTAACAGCGACCCTCGGTGGAAAGGCGCCCCATCGGGCCTCTTTCTGGAGCACGCCGCAAAATTGTTGGTGGAAAATGGCTGGACCGTTGCTAACATAGATATTGCCATGGTCGCCGAATCTCCGAAGATCATGAGCCGAAGCGACGAGATCCGACTCTCGCTAGCCAACACGCTTCGTATCGACGCTGGACGAATCAGCGTCAAAGCCACAACTAACGAGCGCCTCGGATCGATTGGTCGAGGCGAGGGGATCGCCGCATTTGCGGTGGCCACCATCGTTCGAGCGCAGGGAGTATCGCCATGGAAGTTCTCGTTCGAAATGCCGAAGGCAACCTAAACAGTCGCGACCGCGCCTATGCGGCGAAAAAGCTGGCGCGGCTGGAGCGCTATTTTCACAAGGCGACGAAGGTCGAAATGGTGCACCGGGTCGATCGGCACGGGCACCGGATTGAAATCACCGTTTTTGCCGACGGCTTCACGGTCCGCGGCGAAGACCGCGAAGAGTCCTTGCGCGCTGCGATTGACAAGGTGTGTGATCGGCTTGAGACGAGGCTCAAGAAGCTCAAAGGTCGCTTGATCGAGAGCCACCGGCGCCGCGGTGGGGCGTTGCCTCCAGCGCTCGAAGAATCGGGAGACGAACCCACGGAGGAGTCGGCCTACCTGGAGCGAAAGTCGGTGGTGACCAAACCGATGGCCATCGAAGAGGCGATGCTGCAAATGGAGTTTGTTGACCATCCGTTTTTCATGTTTCGCAACGAGAACTCCGGTCGAATTGAGGTGCTCTACAAACGCAGGGATGGCGGGTATGGTCTTCTTGAACCCACCGACTGATGTTGGAAATCCCAGAGTGAACCCGTTGCTCCGGAGTCATCCGATGAAGCTGTTGGCGTAGACTACGCGTAAGGATGGCCATGACCACACCAAGCGTTCGATACGCCGAAATCGAGCGGGAAACCGCGCACGTTCGTCTCCAGTTGGTTTTGGACATCGACGGCGGTCAGCGCCGGGACATTGCCACGGGCATCCCGTTCTTCGATCTGATGCTGGAGCGAATGGCCTATTTCGGCAAGCTCAATCTGGGCATCACCGCCGAGGGCGACCTCGCCGTCGACGATCGGCACACCGTCGTCGAGGTTGGTTCGGCATTGGGTGAAGCGATTGCGATGGCGCTCCAAGACGGTGAGCGCATTGAGCGCGTTGCGGATAGCGTTGGTGTGGTCGAAGAAGCTTTGGTGATGACGGCCCTTCACATCGGGGGGCGAGGAGGCTTCTACTCGGACCTGCAATTCAAAGAAGATCGCTTTGGAGGATTGGGGACCGGGAGCGTCATGAGCTTCTTTCAGGCGCTCTGTCAGCGCTCGGGCGTGACGGCGCACATCCGAACTCTGGCCGGCCAGGACGGAAGAAACCTTTGCGAGGCTTGCTTTCAGTCGTTTGGGCTTGCTCTCCACGGAGCCACGCACGTCGTCGTCGGGCGACGGGAGCACCCGCGCACTTCGACGTTCGCTCCATGATCGTGACGTGAAACCCTCAACGTCGGTAAAGTCGTGATATGGGTGGTATCGGAGGCGTGGTGGAAGTACTCGCTCCAGTCTTTGGGATCCTCGTGGCCTTTAGCGTCCCCCTGATTGCCATCTTGACATCGCATCAGAGAAAAATGGCCGAGTTGCTTCACCGGGGCCAGGAGAATGACCGATACATCGCGGAAATCCATGCGCTGCGGCGCGAGGTCGATGAACTGAAGTCTCTCGTGCGACGACAGACCCAGATGATCGAAACCTCAACGACGCGTGCCTCCGTACAAGATAGCGAAATTCAGCAAAGACTGGGACCCTAACCATGCTCACTCTCGTTACTTTCGCAGCTATCGAGCCCGGCGTTATCGCCGTCATGATTCCGATCGTAGCCCTGACGATTCCCATTGTCGCGATATTGACGGCGCACCAGCGCAAGATGGCCGAAATCATTAACCGACCCGGTTCCACGGAGGCGGTCGACGAGATCCGCGCCTTGCGTTCCGAGATTCGCGAACTGCGGCAGCGCGTCGATGATTTGACGCTGGCCGTGGACAGCAACTCGCTGCGACATCTCGACCCGACGCGGTTTGACGTCCACCAAAGATAGGGCGGGACCCGGTCGGAACCGAATCCCGCCGCAACAGGAGGTAAGACCCGCCCGGCCCATGTTGGCCGGTTCCTCCACACTCGGCAAGATGCCAAATCGGAGTGCGGACATCACCTACGACCGCTGCGACGCATGGAATGTTCAGGCAAATAGGCCTTTAGTGCCAGCAAGTGGCCGCCGGTTCGAACCACGCGAGGGCCGGTATCCTATGGGGTTGTTCCATGGCGATACTTGTCGACTCTCAAACGCGCCTGCTGGTATGCGGCATGACTGGCCGCGAGGGCGCCTTTCACACCCGCCAGATGGTGGCCTACCAAACGAATGTCGTCGGCGGTGTGACCCCTGGGAAGGGAGGTGAAAACCTCGACGGCATTCCCGTGTTTGATTCAGTCGAGGAAGCCGCGCGCGCGACGAATGCCAATGCGGCGGTGATCTTTGTCCCTGCGCCTTTCGCTGCCGACAGCGTCCTCGAATGTGAAGCAGCAGGACTGCCTTTCGTCACCCTGATTACGGAAGGCGTGCCGACACAAGACATGGTGCGGGTCGTTAATCGGCTCAAGGCCAACGGAACCACGCGGCTCTTGGGTGGCAACTGTGCCGGCATCATCACCCCGGGGCAGTGCAAAGTCGGCATTATGCCTGGCAATATCTTCGCTCCCGGACCTGTGGGCATGGTCAGTCGAAGCGGGACGTTAACCTACGAGATCGTTTGGGAAATGACCCGTGCTGGCTACGGGCAGACGACGTGCGTGGGAATCGGCGGAGACCCGGTTCCGGGGACACGGTTCATTGAAGTGCTGGAGATGTTCGAAGGCGATCCCGAGACCAAGGCGGTCGTGATGGTCGGTGAAATCGGGGGCTCTGATGAAGAGATTGCCGCCGAGTATATGGCGAGTATGTCTACGCCGGTCGTGGCCTTTATCAGTGGCCGAACGGCGCCTCCAGGCAAGCGTATGGGTCACGCCGGGGCGATTATTTCTGGCAACAAAGGCACGGCGCAATCAAAGGTCGATGCTTTGACGGGAGGGGGCGCCAAGATCGCCGACAAGACCAGCGACGTTCCTCGTTTGCTTGCCGAAGTCATGGGGTAAGGCGCGAGGTGATCCCCCGAAACCGGTACTTCGACCATGCGGCTTCAACGCCGCTTGATCCGGAGGTGCGGGAAGCAATGGTCCCATGGTTTGGCGGACGCTTCGGCAACGCGCATTCGATTCACCAGGCAGGTTTGGAGGCCGCCGACGCCATCGAGCGCGCCCGTGAGTCGGTAGCATTTCTGATTGGGGCAGAGTCCCCCGAGCAGGTGTTCTTCACCTCCGGCGCGACTGAGTCCAACAATTGGATTGCATTGCAATCAAGAACCCTCTCCATTTCCCCTTTCGAGCACAGTTCGATGCGCGCACCTGCCTTACGGCACGGAGCGACCTTATTGCCCAATGAAGGCTGGAGTCTGCGCGAACCCCTCCCAAACGTGGAATGTCTTGCCATCATCGGTGTTCACAACGAAACGGGGACGATTTTTCCTGCCATCTCGCCCGAAAGGACCCATCGGGACGCCACTCAGGAACTCGGCAAGACCGCGATTCGTGTGGCGGAATCAGGCGTCGCGTCGCTGTCGCTGAGCGCGCACAAAATTTATGGGCCACAGGGCGTCGGCGCGCTCTATGTGCGAGCCCCGTACTCGCTGACTCCATTGATTCTTGGCGGCGACCAAGAGCGACGCATGCGCGGCGGAACGCTGAATGTGGCTGGCATTGTCGGCTTGGGGGCAGCGGCAAGATTGGCGGCCGACCGCTTCGAGGAAGACCTGACGCACGCTAAGGAATTGTCAAGCCAACTCGAACAAGCCATGACGGCGGTGAGCGACGTACAGCGAGTGGGAGGCGACATGCGCTCGCCCTACATTCATGGCTACGTTGTGAATGGCGTGTTGGGTGAAGCCCTTGTAATTGGATTGGATGCGGAGGGATTCGCGGTGAGCAGCGGCGCCGCGTGCAGTTCCCATTCGGAGGAGTTGAGTCCGTCCCTTCTGGCAGCTGGAACCGATGAGGCCTCCGTTCGGTCCTTCATACGGGTGAGCCTTGGCCGGGAGCACACCCAGGACGACATTGATGCCTTTACACGAACCTTCCGCAAGGTTGTCAACCAGCTTCGCAGCAATTGAAGCTGGAATGTGAAACATTGTTAACGGAACCGGCGTCGAAATACGTTGGTGTCTGAGTAGGGACATCGACGGGCGCAACGCCGCGCGCCGCCACCCGAAATGCGGAAAAAGATCTTGACGATGCGGCGTTCTTGTGTTACCTTAAAAAGGCGTCCATTTGAAACGGCGTTTTGCCTCGCTTCGGTCCCACTTCGGTTCACCAAGAAAAAACCTGGTTCTGCGAGGAGTTTTGCAGGCAGGTGTCAAACATGATGAGTCAACAAACTAAGCGAGAACTTGCGGAGGATTTTGAAACGAATGCCAAGTGAGAACGGGGTCGCCACCCAACCACGACGGGGCCGCGCCATTACGGTGCGAACGCCCGGCCGTCCAACGTACGCGGAGGCGATGAACAACCCGCTCCTGGACGACGCGAACTCGGAGCCGGCTGAAGACGATCTGTTGGATCTCGACGGCGACGATGAGCTTGATGAGGATACTCCTCCAGAGCACGACGACAGCGAAGAACTTGAGATGTGGATGCGGCAGACGCGTCGCGCCTCGCTGCTGACTCCTGAGCAAGAAGTCCATCTTGCCAAGCGCGTGCAGCAAGGTGATGACGACGCCAAGCGACAGTTGATCGAGTCGAATCTTCGCCTGGTGGTGAGCATCGCAAAGAAGTACAACGCACGCGGAATTCCGCTGGCTGACCTGATCCAAGAGGGCAACCTGGGCTTGATCCGTGCGGTGGAAAAGTTTGACTGGCGCAAGGGTTTTCGATTCTCGACCTACGCCACGTGGTGGATTCGCCGCGCGATTGCACGGGCAATCATCAACCAAGGGCGCACGATCCGGATTCCTGTTTACGTCGCCGAGCTGATCAATAAGGTGGTCAAGACGCAAAGCCGTCTGCAGCAAGAACACCAGCGAGACGCGACCGAAGAGGAGATTTCGCGGGACGTGAATCTGACCATCGACCGTGTCCGGGAGATGATGCGCGTCGCCGTTGAGCCGATTTCGCTGGAAACGCCCGTAGGCGAGAAGGACAACAGCTCGATCGGGGACTTTGTGCAGTCCACCAACATGCCCGATCCCGGGTCGGTGACCTTCAACCTTATTCGTCGTGAAGAGGTCGATGGCATCCTCGGACGCCTCACCTCGCGCGAGCGGGACGTGGTTCGCCTTCGATTTGGTTTGGATGACGGCCGAACGAGGACGTTGGAAGAAGTGGGCGCCGAACTCAACGTGACGCGGGAACGCGTGCGACAGATCGAGTTGCGCGCCATGAAGAAGCTGCGGCACATCGGTCAGGAACTGAGCCTGCAAGGCTTCGTCATTACCCCCCTTCCCAATCAGTAGGTTCGCACGCGAGGTCCCTGTCTCGCCTTAAGGCAAGGCAGGGATTTGTTTTGCCTGCGCCACTAGTGCGACTGCCAGTTCAAGGCGGCTAAAATGGGCCCGTCATGGCCTCAACGGAAACGCACTACGACCACACGAAGTCAGACCATCGCCCAGGTCTCGTCGGCGAAATGCCGCGGAAACTCAACGTGACGATGCTCGGCGCGGGAAGCGGGTTTACGAATTCGATCCTCCGCGACGTCGTGATGATTCCCGGCTCGCAGGGCGGCGAGCTGCGCCTCATCGACATCGATGCCGAGCGGCTTGAACTGTCGCGCAAGTTGATGCAAAAGATTCTGGAAGAAAGCGGCGAAGCGGAGAAGTGGACGCTGCGGGCGACCACCGATCGCCGCGAGCTGTTGCCCGGTACCGACTATATCGTGAACTCCATTGAGGTCAGTGGCGTCGAGTGTGTGCGCTTTGACAACGACATTCCACTCGAATTTGGCGTCAGTCAGAACATCGGCGACACGATCGGTCCCGGCGGACTAATGAAGGCGCTGCGGACGGTGCCCGTCTATCTCGACATCCTTCGCGACGCCGAGACAATGTGCCCCAAGGCGCAAGTGCTCAACTACACCAATCCCATGAGCATCATGTGCCTGGCGGCCTGGCGAGCGAGCTCGATGCCGACCGTCGGCTTGTGCCACTCCGTGCAGGGGACTTCGCAAATGCTGGCTCGATACGCGAATGTGCCATATGAGCAGGTCCAATGGAAGTGTGCGGGGGTCAATCACCTGGCATGGTTCACGGAGTTCAACGGGCCCGAAGGAGACCTCTATCCTGCGCTGATGGCCCAAGCGCGGGATCGCGAGAGTGATTTTGCCAAGGCCGAGCCCGTGCGGTCTGACATGATGCTCCACTTTGGCGCATTCATCACCGAGTCGAGCGGCCATCTCAGCGAATACTTGCCCTACTACCGAAAACGTAAAGACCTGCTTGAGAAGTACACCGACACGGGATACCGAGGCGAAGAGAGCTTTTATGCCAACAACTGGCCGAATTGGCGTCAGCGGCAAGACGCCTATCGTGAGCGCGTGTTCAATGGCGAGGAGGCGGTCAATCTCGAGCGATCGTTTGAATATGGGGCCTGGATCATTGAGTCCATTGAAAAGAACGTGCCGGTCGTGATTCACGGCAACATCCCGAACGCAGGCTGCATCGAGAACCTGCCGCAGGATGGCGTGGTCGAAGTGGCGTGCCTCATTAACCATAACGGCGTCCAGCCCATCCGCTTTGGTCGCTTACCCAAGGCGATGGCCGCCATATGCGACTGGCAAATGCGAATGTACGATCTCGCAGCGGATGCGTGTATCCATCGGTCCAAGGCGCTGGCGAAGGAAGCGCTCTATCTCGATCCCCTGACCGCTGCGGTGTGTTGCCCAGCCGAGATTTCGGAGATGGTGGACCGCCTCTTCGAAGCAGAAGAGCGCTTTCTCCCCGGTTTTAACTAGGCATCGCTTCGGCGGCGAGAACGGTTCGGGTTTCGCCGTCGACCGCACAGATCAGTTCGCCGTTGGGGCCAATGCCTTGAGCAATGGCCTCTTCGCCAGAGGGCAGGCGAAAGACCTTGCCTGGCGTGTCGTCAAAGAGACGCCAGGCGGGCTCCAGGGCGCCCCATGATGCGGGGTTCGGCAACTCGGGCAGGCGGACCAGGATCGCTTCCAGCAGCTGAAGCGGGTCATAGAGAGTCCGTCCTTCGATGCGCAGACTGGTGGCGATTTCAGCGATGGGCTCGGGAAAGACGCTTTGTCCAATGTTGATGCCGATTCCCACGACAGGAATGCGGCGGCCATCGAGGTTTGTGACCATATCGGTGAGAATTCCGCCCAACTTCTTGCCTCGAATGACAAGGTCGTTGGGCCAGCGGATCCGTGCGTGGATGACCGACGCGGCGGCGACGGCGACGGTCATACCGATGAGCCACGGGCGTGGGTGGTCGACGTGCTCGCGAAAGATTAATGAGGCAGTCAGGGAATCGCCCTTGACGCTGTGCCAAAACCGGTCAAAACGTCCTTTGCCGGCGCTTTGATGATGCGCGAACACGGCACCGTACGCCTTTTGATTCGGGTCCCGAAGGAGTTCCGCTGCGACTGTCTGGGTGGACGTGGCCTCCTCGAGGATCAAGATGGGTGCCGACTCGGTAGGCGACCTCATGATGAGATCTCCAGATGAAACGCAACGGCGGGGGCTGAGTGCGTGAGCATGCCGACGGAGATCAGGTCGACACCTGTTTGCGCGACGCCTCTCACGGTCTCAAGATTGACTCCACCGCTTGCTTCAAAAACGGTCTTGCCTTGGTACTGCTTCACAATCTCGCGCATGGAAAACGGGTCCATATTGTCCAGCATCACGATGTCGGCGCCAGCATCAATGGCTTCTTGAACCTGCTCGATGGATTCGCATTCCACTTCGATCTTCGTCATGTGTGAGGCGGTCTCGCGGATGCGATGGACGGCATTGCGGATGGAGCCAGTCGCCCGGACATGGTTATCTTTGATCATCGCGCCATCGTAAAGGCCCATTCGGTGGTTGTATCCACCGCCGCAGCGGACCGCATACTTTTCCAGCACGCGCAGGCCGGGAAGC
This sequence comes from Fimbriimonadaceae bacterium, assembly GCA_046292875.1. Lineage (GTDB taxonomy): Bacteria > Armatimonadota > Fimbriimonadia > Fimbriimonadales > Fimbriimonadaceae > JBKBQD01. The sequence continues at coordinate 29,682 of JBKBQD010000003.1, read as the reverse complement.
GTTTTTCGCGTGTCCACGATCCGTGCACCGGTTCCACGCACCTTTTCGACGAAGGTCGCCGTCAGTGTGGCGATCCCGGAAAGGTGCATGAGGAAGTTCAACGCGGTGCGCTCACCGGCAAGAATGCGGCGAGCGTTGCCGCGACCCTCCAGGATACGGGTACCGCGTCGCACGGGTGCCGAGTCGCGGACAAGGAACTCAATGAAGGCGCGATCAGGTTCATCGGGACCAGGGCTGAGAATTTGCATGGCCACCGCAACGCCGCACACGACGCCCTCTTGCTGCGCTTCGATAAACCATTCGATCTCAGCGTCAGGCTCAAGACACGCGGCGGTGACATCGCCGAGCCCGAAATCTTCCGTCATGGCGTCTTCCACGACGGGCCACCAACCGGCGGGTTCAGGCTGAAGCCATGCGTTCACTCAACCTCGGGTTCTACCCCAGCCCGAGCTGCGAGTTCGTCGATCAGAAGTTCAAAGGGTACTTCGACACCGTTTCGGCTCCAACCGAGAGGAGCGCGGACACGGCCAGCGACGATGTGGGCGGGCGGCTGCACGACGATGTGGGATCCTTGAAAGTGAATCGTCACGGCATTTTTGAGGTTGACGGTGATCCGTTCAATATCGGCGTAGCGAAACACACGAATCCGATCGCCGCGGACGACTTCAAATCGATCGGCGAACAGGACGTACTCAACGCCGGAAGCGCGCTGGTGGACGGCCGAGGCCCAAGCGGTTTTGCCAAAGTCCCACACCGCGCCTGCGGCTGCTTTCACCGAATCGCCAAAGTTGAACTCAGATCGCACAAGATCCGCACTCCTGCGAGGCCCCATTTCCCGCGCACCGCTCGTTCCAAGGTGCAGCCATCGGATGGCGTCGGCGGGCCGATATCGAATGGGTTCCATGGCAATGGCTGACGCAAACGGCGTCTGCCTAAAGTAACGGAGGAGTTGCGCAAAGGTTGCATCGGGGTCCGGCGCGCAGCGCAGACCCCAATGCGAATGGACTAAGCAGCGAACTTGGTGGCCAAGGTCGGGTCCAGCGCGATACCAGGACCCATGGTACTGCTCAGCGTAACCGAAACGAGGTACTTGCCTTTGGCCGCGCTGGGCTTGGCCTTGATGATCGCAGAGATCGCGGCTTTCAGGTTCTCGGCGAGTTGCTCGTCGGTGTAGGAAACCTTGCCAATGCCCATATGGACAATGCCAGCCTTGTCGGCGCGGTACTCGACGCGCGTGGCCCCTTTGATTTCCGTCAGGGCCTGGGCCACGTTATTGGTAATCGTGCCGTTCTTCTTGTTCGGTGTGCGAGGGCCGAGGAGTCGGCCGATTTTGCCGATTTGCGGCGCCATCTCTTCCGTCGCCAAGATCACGTCGAAGTCACGAAAGCCGTTCTGAATTTTCGTGATCAAATCTTCGGCCCCGACGACATCGGCGCCTGCGTCTTCCGCAGCCTTGGCCAGATCGCCCTTGGCCAGCACCGCGACGCGCCGTTTCTTTCCCGTTCCGTGCGGCAAATTGGTGATACCGCGAACGTTCTGATCGCTCTTGCGGGGATCGATGCCAAGTCGCAAAGCCAAATCCACACTTTCCGGAAACTTGGCGGTGGCCGACTGCTTGAGCAGTTCGATGGCTTGGGGGATGTCATAAAGGGTGTCTTCCGACACCGATTTGGCCGCAGACATATAGCGCGGCGAATGCTTTGCCTTCTTGATGTTCTTTCGCAATGTCAGCCTCCGTGGTGCAGTCGGCGCTTTGAGACGCCTCCCACGAACGTCAGGTAGTTTACCTGGATGGCCACAGGACCTATCGGCAACCAAGACGAGTGGCCCAATCGCTTTTACCGCCTCGCGGTATTGCCAACGACCGTGGCATTCTTGGCCTTTGCAGGTTTCGCGATCGTCGGTGTCTTTACCGAGCGGACGGTCGGCCCGGCGCCACTTGCTTTGGAGCGTTTTGTGAGCGTAGCCATGATCCTTTGCGGCGTGGCGTCCGTCGGGTGGCGAATGCTGGGTGACTCGACCATCGCTCGAGCGTCCACCGGGTTGGGCGCTGTTTTGGTACTCGGGGTGACAGCGGAGTATGTAGGGCTGGTCACCGGCTTTCCTTTCGGGGCGTACGAATACACCGGCAATTGGTGGCCGTCGGTGCCAACCCCTGCGGGGCCCTTCCCGGTACTTCTGCCGTTTGCCTGGACCATGATCGCGGGCCACGCCTATCTTGCCGTCGCGCCATTTGTTGGACGCGCGCTGGGCGGGCTGTTCGGGGGATGTCTGGCAGTCCTGGTCGATATCGGCATGGAGGGGCCGATGCAGCGCGTCTTTCAGTACTGGAAGTGGATCGACGCGGGGCCTTGGGACGGGGCGCCCGATCTCAACCTCTTGGGCTGGTGGCTGGTCTCTGCCGCTGCAGGCTGGCTGATTGGGCGGTCGGTGGACCGCGTCCGCTTCGCTTTGGACTCCGTATTGGTGCTCTGGGGGATGGGCGTGTTTGTCTTGGGCGTTTCGCTGGCTCGGAGCGGCCAAGCCTCGTTCTTTACGGTTGTCCCAGCGCTGGCACTTTCGGGAGCCCTTGCCTCGGCATGGAGCACTTGGCGCCATGCGACTTCGATGGTCAAAGGACAGTAGAGCCAGATGAAGTGAGCGAACCCATCGTCGTGATTGGGGCAGGAATGGGTGGCCTTGCCGCCGCGATCCGTCTTGCGCATCGAGGCCAACGGGTCATTGTCCTCGAGAAGACGAGCCAAGTGGGGGGGCGCAATCACAAGGTGACCGTAGGGGACGCGACGTTTGACGGGGGCCCAACCCTGGTGATGATGCTCGACCCATTCCGAAAGCTCTTTCACGACGTCGGCGAGCGGCTGGAAGACCACCTCGATCTCCGGCTTTGTGAGCCGGGCTATCGCGCCTATTGGCCGGATGGAACAACGATCGAGGCGACCACCAACGTCTCGCTCATGGTCGAACGGCTAAGGAAGCTTACGGCGAACGGTGATGCGGAGGCCTATCCCCCGTTCCTTGGTCGCCTTAAGTCACTCTACCGTGATGCCATTCCCCATTTCGTACGTAAGAACTACCAAAGTCTGTGGGACTTTGCCGCCCCTCATCAGGTGGCCATGGTGGCGCGGCATGGGATGCTGGGGAACCTTCGCCGTCGGGTTGAATCGACCTTTCGTGACCCGCGCGTGCAGATGCTCTTTTCATTCCAAACGATGTATCTCGGCCTTTCCCCTTATGAAGCGCCTTGGGTCTATGCGACGTTAACCTACATGGAGTATGGCGAGGGCATCTGGTTTCCGATGGGCGGCGTTCATCAAATCAGCAAGGTGATGGCCGAGCTTGCCAGAAGTCGTGGGGTTGAAATCAGACTTGGTTGTCCCGTAAAGGCCGTGCAGGGCAGGGAAGTACTTTTAGTGTCGGGTGAGCGCATCACGGCCAAGGCTATCGTGTGCAACGCGGATCTGCCCTATGCCGAGTCCCAGCTTTTCGGTCAGCGGCCGAAACAGCGACGCAATTCATGCTCGGCATTCATGCTGTATGCCGACTATGCCGGAGACCTGCCCGACCTGAGTCATCACAATGTTTTCTTTGGCGCAAGCTTCAAAGATAACCTCGACGATGTCTTTACGCGGCATGAATTGCCCGACGACCCATCGTTCTATGTTTGCCTCTCGCACAAGACCGATCCTTCTCTGGCGAAAACCGGGCATGCGAATCTCTATGTGCTCGTTCCCGTTCCCAACCTGACCCACTCTTGGTCGCAAGATGATGCGGAGAAAGTGACCAGACTCGTTTTCGATCGGCTGAAACGGGCAACCTCGTTTTCTCCCGACAAGATTGTCGCTTCCCAAACCGCCACCCCTGTTGATTGGCACACGACTTGGAATCTGCATCAAGGCGCAGCTTTCGGCTTGAGCCATCACACATTGCAGAGCGCGCTGTTTCGGCCGCAAAACTGGTCAAAGTCCAATCCGTACCTCTACTTCGTCGGGGCATCTACCGTGCCAGGAAACGGGATGCCGATGGTGCTCATATCGGCTGAGCTTGTCGAAGAGAGGTTGGTTGCCGCGGGTGTGGCGACGTGAGATCGCAGGAGCATGGCTTGCTTGGGCATCTCGTGGGCCGAATGATCAGAAGGTCCGTGGAAAAGCACCTCAGGGCCGTATATTGGGCGCCACCCATTGCCGAGCTCAAGCCGCCCGTTGTGTTTTGTTCGACCCACTTTGGTTGGTACGATGGCTATGTTGTTTTTTGCGCCGTCAAAGCGTTAAACCTCTACACGCTCGACTGGATTGCAGAATATGACAAGTTCCCGATGTTCGGGCAAGTAGGCGGGCTACCGATGCCATCAAGTGATGCTTTGAGACGAGCGGAGACGATACGTCGTACGATTCGGTTGATGAATGCCGAAGATGCCTCGCTCGTGCTTTTTGCCGATGGGGTACTGAGATACCCGCATGAGGACTGGCAAGTTGGGCGGGCGTCGGAGCTCATTGCACGAAAGGTTCCACAGGCGCAGTTTGTCCCCCTCGCCATCCGATATGAAGTGGCCAAACACGAGCGACCGGAGTGCTTCATGGCCTTCGGCCAGCCGGAGCCGCTGGTTTCGGCAACCGACATGAAGGTCAAGATCGAGGCGCAATGGCGCCGCATCGAAGAGAACTTGGATCAGCGATCCATTTTCTCGACGTTGGTAGAGGGCACCATATCCTCGCATGAACGGACCCTTCCCTTTGCAAAGTCATGACCGCGTACGCCTCGGAACTGGATCATCGATGGTGCGAAGATATCCACCGGCGCTACGGCACGACGTACTACTTTGCTACGAGGATGTTCCCGAAGTCCTTGCGCCGGCGGGTGCATGCCGTCTACGCGTTTGTTCGGGTACCCGACGAGTGGGTTGACAACCCACACGGACTTAGCAATATCGAAGTAGAGGAGCGACTCCAGGACTGGCGGCAACAGCTTGTCGCCGGGACGCAACAATCCGAGTGCCCAGAGCATCCGGCCATGCGCGCATTTTGTGACGTCGTTCGCGAGACCGCAATGCCGCTTGAAGAGCCGTCGCGGTTTATCGAGGCGATGGAGATGGACCTCACGGTGAATCGATATCCCACTTACGCGGATTTGCAGCGCTATATGGCGGGGAGCGCGGCGGCGGTGGGATTGATGATGTGCCACGTGGTGGGCGGACCCATGGATTCCCATTCCCTCCGGGCGGCGAGGACACTGGGCGAAGCGATGCAAATGACGAACTTCATTCGCGATGTCGCCGAAGACGCTCGTCGGGGTCGGATTTACCTTCCGTTGGAAGACTTGGATCGATTTGGCGTGAAAGAAGACGACATCTTCGAAGGTCGGTTCACGCCAGAGGTCCGCGCCTTGGTGCGCTTTGAAATTGAACGCACTCGGGAGTTGTATCGTGCATCGGACCCCGGAATCCGAACATTGCAGGGGAGCACGCGGCGGGCCGTATCTCTGGCACGCAGTCTGTATTCGCGCATCCTCGACCGCGTCGAAGACCAAGACTGCAACGTGTTTGCTGGCCGAGCGCGGACGACGCCCATTGAAAAGGGGCTGGTCGCCCTGCGCGTGCTCGTATTTCCTTAGCGCTCCACACGGTCGAAGGCTTGTTGGAGATCGGCGATGAGGTCGCCGACGTCTTCAAGACCACAGAAGATTCGCACCAGCCAGCGTCCTTCACTCCAGCCAGACGGCTGCAAGTACAGTGGAACGACCAGGCTTTCGAAACCACCCCAGCTGACGCCGATCTGGAAAATCCGCAGCGCGTCGACAAACTGTTTGACCTGTGCTTCGGTCTGAAACACGGGCTCAAAGGAGAGCAAACCGCCGGTGCCCCGCATCTGTCGCAAGTAGAGGTCGTGTTGAGGGAAGCTGGGCAACCCGACGTGAAACACTCGTTCGACACCAGTGTGTCCTTCTAGCCATTCGGCGACAGCGTTCGCGTTTTGGCCATGTTGCTTGACCCGTAGCGAAAGCGTTCGGATGCCGCGCATGACGAGCCAGGCGGGGAACGGCGCCATGATGTTGCCCAGCAGGTTGACCTCGTTCATGACCAGGCGATGCATCCGTTCTTGGCTGCAGGCAATCACGCCGCCATTGAGATCGCTATGGCCGCCAAAGTATTTTGAGGCGCTGTGGACGACGACGTCGACACCCATCGCAATCGGGTTCTGATACAGGGACGTTGCGCATGTGTTGTCGATAATCGTGGTGATGCCCTTTTCTCGCGTGACGCGGGTGACAGCGGGGATGTCCTGGAGCCGAAAGATGAAGCTGCTTGGGCTCTCAAGGTAGACAAGCGTCGTTTCTGGGCGGATCGCGTCGATGATCGAATCCGGCGTGAGGCCATCCACCAGCGTGCACGTCACACCAAAGCGAGCCAAGTACTCCTGAACGAAGACGCGGGTCGGCGGGTAGCACGTGTCCACAAGCACGACGTGGGCTCCTTGGGCCACCGAGCCAAGGATTGCCGTGGAGATGGCGCCCATGCCGCCGCCGATCAGCTTTGCTCGCTCAGCGCCTTCAAGATGGGCCAGTTTCCGCTCGGTTGTGTCGAGGGTCGGGTTGCCGATGCGCGAATAGTGGTAGGGCGGCCCTTCGGGCGAGGTCTGCGAGGCTGACCAATAGGCGTCAACGCTCGGAAACGTGAACAGCGAGTTCTGAAAGATGGGTGGGACGACGGCGCCTTCGGGGCGCGCTTCTTCGGCAAGGTGCATGAGGGCCGTATCGCGGCCCCATGACGGATCGTATGGTGTAGGCATAGTGGGCTCTTTGCCCGTTTTTGGGTCCAAACGTTGCGCCGGACTGACCAAAAAACGTTAAAATAAGAGTTTGGCAAATCCGGTGCCTGAATCACATGCTGCCCAAACCTGACACTCTCAACGATTATCCCTTTGGCAAGTTTGTTTTGACCAATCTTGCCGCCAAGCGCGCTAAGCAATTGGGCGAAGATGCGGTTCCCTTGATTCCGCCTCCGTCACAGCACGACTTGACGATCGCGTTGTACGAGATCGCGGCAAACAAGATCGCGCCCGTGGTTCGCGAGGACAGCGACATGGCAGATCAACTCGACGCCACCTCGACGCTGCTGATTTCGGAGGAGCCGTTGCCGGCTGAGCTTGGCATGCTCCTTCCCGCATTGGATGAAACCGAGGTCGCGCTCGTTTTGAGCGACGAGGTGGACGAGGCCGAGGAGGAAGAACTTGATGATCTTGCCCTTTCGGATCTCGTGGAGAGCGAAGACGAGGTGGAAGCGCCCGAATCAAGCGACTCGTTATCGCTCAGCGACATTGCCGAGGATGAGGAGTTGGCGGAGTCTGACGGCGAACCGCAAGACTGATGACCGTGCGTGATCCGTACGAAGTTCTCGGGGTCACGCGCGATGCCGGGCCGGACGAGATCAAGAGCGCGTTCCGCAAGCTTGCCCGCAAGTATCATCCGGACGTCAACCCCAATAATCCCGAGGCAGAGGACAAATTCAAAGAAATCGGAGAGGCTTACAGCATCCTCTCAGACGAGCAGAAACGCGCGAAATACGACCGCTTTGGGACGGTCGAGGGTGGACCGTCGTTCGGCGAAGACTTCTTCCAGGGCGGTCTGAGCGATATTTTCGAAGCCTTCTTCGGCGGAGGTGGACAGCAATCCGCGCGACGTCGATCGGCCGCGATTCGCGGCGATGACGTGCAGGCCGTGGCCGCCATCGACCTGGTCGACGTCGTCACAGGTAAAGCGGTCCAAGTCATTTACCGCCGGCACAAGGCCTGCGACGATTGCCGGGGCACCGGCGGGGAAGGAGGGGCGAAACCGGAAGCCTGCCAACACTGCGGCGGGACCGGCATGATGACTCAGATTCGGCAGACCATGCTGGGGCAAATCCGCACATCGGCTCCCTGCAGCGTGTGTCGAGGGGGCGGCTATGTGACCAAAAACCCCTGCCGAACGTGCCGGGGGCACGGACTTGTGGCTGCGGAAGAAACGCTTGAAGTCGATGTGCCGGCTGGTATCGAAGACGGAACGACGATCCAGATCCGAGGCGCCGGTTCAGACGGCACGAACGGCGGTCCGACCGGAGACCTCTATGTCTCGATCAGAGTGCGACCAGACCCACGATTCGAGCGTCAAGGCCGTGAACTCCACATGCGGCAGAGTGTCTCGTTTGTCCAGGCTGCGCTTGGAGATCGCCTGGAGATTGAGGGCGTGGATGGCAAGATCGAACTCAAGATTCCCGCCGGAACTCAGCCGGGCGAAGTTATCCACTTGCGGGGTGCTGGATTGCCTCCTTTGCATGGCGGCTCGCGTGGGGATCTTCGCGTGCTGATCACCGTCGAAGTGCCCAAGAAACTCACGACCGAGGAAGCTGACCTGCTCCGCAAGTTTGCCGAAGCGCGAGGCGACCGGGTGCCGGCTGCTCAGGACTCGGGGGGATTCCTCGACAACCTCTTCAAGAAGCTGAAATGACGGACTGGCTCATGGTCCGAGCCGTTTTCGCTGCGGCGCCTCCCGACTGGTCCGTGGTCGCCGAAGTGTTTGACCAGTTTGGCTGTCCCGGAACGGTCCAGGAAGATCGACCGCCCGCCATGAGCGCCTACCTTGCCGACGTCCCTGGCTCGCGGCAGACGGCCCAGGCCCTGGTGGCAGCTCTCCGGGAGCTCGGCGCTGATGAGGTGATCGTCGAGCATGTTCCCGATGAAACTTGGGAAGAACTTTGGAAACAGCACTTTGCGGCACGCCGGATTGGTCGTCGCATCCTATTGAGGCCGACTTGGGAACCTGCGGGAAATGAGCCGGATTTGGTCGAAATCGCCCTCGACCCTGGTCGTGCCTTTGGAACGGGCGAGCACCCGACCACGCGCTTATGCCTCTGTCTCTTGGAGGAAATGGACCTCAGCGGAAAACTCGTGCTCGACCTGGGTTGTGGAAGTGGGATTCTGGCGATTGCGGCGAAGCTCCTTGGAGCCAAGAGCGTTGATGCCAGCGACATTGACCCGACCTCCGTCGAGGTGGCCCGTGAGAACGCACAGAGCAACCGCGTCGAGGTGAGTTTCCACTGTAACGATGGCCTGCCGAACGGAGGGGGATGGGACATCGTGGTCAGCAATATCATTAGCGCAACGCTGATTCGCTTGGCTCCCGAGGTCCGCGAGCGGCTTCTGCCGGGCGGAGCGTGGATTGTTTCAGGAGTGCTGAACTCTAATCGAATGGATGTCGTCAACGCGGCCGAACGATTGGGCTTCACCGTTGAAGCAACCATGGAGGAGGACGATTGGGTCGCGGTGCGATTCCGCCGATAAGGGCGCTTCCACGGGTTTTTCTGCCGGGAGTCGACCTCTCGGAGCCTGTCGAACTGCCGAAACTGGAGGCGGACAAGTTTCGCAAGGTGCTGCGGCTTGGAACGGGTGACTATGTGGCCGTTCTCCCGAACGATGGCTCGCTCGTCATCTGCCAGTTGGAGGGGCGCTCGGTTCGCGCCGTCGAGCGGGTATGGCCACAGACGGAACCGGAGCAGGCGGTCACGTTGGCGCAGGCGCTCCCCGCCACCAATAAGCTCGAAACCATCTTGCGGATGGGCACGGAAGTGGGGGCGCACGCCTTCATCCTCTTTCCGTCGGAGCGTACGGTCGTCCGCTGGGACGCCGCCAAGAAAGCCGAGAAGTTGCCGCGTCTGGAGGCCATTGTCCGCGAGGCTGCCGAACAATCCTTTCGCTGTCGATTGCCCGCTATTCGCTTTCAGGCTTCGTTAGCCGAGGTGCTTGAAACCGCTCCCGATGCGATCGTGCTGTCGGAGCGTGAAGGGTTGCGTCGCCCCTTTACCTCCAGCGGACCCACACCCCAAACGTTGGTGGTGGGACCCGAAGGAGGCTGGTCACCCAGTGAACTTGACCTCATCGGTGAACGCGGGGTGACGCTTGGGCCGCGGGTCCTCCGAGCCGATACCTGCGGCCCCATCGCACTTGGGCTTGCGCTCTTGGGAACCACTGGCAGCATTGGCGATTGAGAGTCAAAATCGCAGCATGCTCTTCACGCGCCAACTGCGTCCTGCCACTATGTCTGAGGTTCAGATCACGGGTGGGTTTTGGCAGGAATGGCAACAGGTGATCTGCTCCCGAACGCTTTTTGCCATCCATGACAAGCTTGTAGAGACCGGGCGACTGGAAAACTTTCGTGCGGTGACGCGGGGCGAAAATCGGAAGTTTGAAGGCTTTCGTTTCAACGATAGCGACGTGTATAAGTGGCAAGAAGCCTGCGCCTACGGCTTGGCGGTCCAGTCGAATGACCGACTTTGGGGGCTTTTGGATGAGTCGATTCAGTTGGTCGAAGCCGCCCAAATGCCCGATGGGTACCTGAACACCTTCTTCCAAATCGAAAGGCCCGAGATGCGATGGAAGAACCTTTCGATGATGCACGAGATGTACTGTGGAGGGCACCTGATCGAGGCCGGCGTGGCCTTGTTTGAGTGCCTTGGCGACCGTCGGCTGCTCGATGTGGGCATTCGCTTTGCGGACCACGTCATGTCGATCTTCGGGCCAGGAAAGCGGTTCGGATATTGCGGGCACCAGGAGATGGAACTCGCCCTGATTCGGCTCGGCAACGCAACGGGAGAAGGGAAGTACCGAGAGTTCGCCCGATGGATGGTGGAATCTCGTGGAAGCAGCGAAACGCCGTTCAAGGCTGAGTTAACGGACGAAGATGCGCTCTCACTCTCGACGGGCCAGGTTCACATGCTTCAGCGTGATGGGCAATACCGCGGCGACTATGCCCAAGACCACGCTCCGATCCGGGAGCATAGGGAAGTCGTGGGTCATGCGGTCAGGGCAATGTATTTCTATACTGCCGCTACCGAGCTTGCCGATGACGAGGACCTCCAAACAGCTCTCCACACGATTTGGAAAAACCTTACCGAACGCCGCATGTATGTGACCGGCGGCATTGGATCATCGGGGGCTAACGAAGGTTTCACGGCCGACTACGACTTGCCCAACCTGCATGCTTATGCTGAAACCTGTGCGGCAATCGGGCTGGTGTTTTGGGCGCGATCGATGGGCAATCGCACGGCAGATGCGGAATATTTTGACATCTTAGAGAAATCGCTATTCAATAGCGTGCTGAGTGGGATATCTCTCAGCGGCGATGAGTTCTTTTACGATAACCCCTTAGAAAGTCGAGGGGCCCATCCGCGGCAGCCTTGGTTTAGCTGTGCTTGCTGCCCCCCGAATGTGGCGCGCCTGATCGGATCAATTGGAACCTATTTTGTGTCGGTGGACGCTGACGAGATTCTGGTTCACGTCCCGGCTTCGCTCACGCTGACTACTTCTGTGAACGGCGTAACGGTCAAGCTCATCATGGAATCCAACTACCCATGGTCTGGTGACTTCACGATTGCGGTGCATCCCGAGCGCGACGTTGAGTTCACCTTATCCCTGAGAGTACCGGGCTGGTGCTCGGACGCCACTTTCGAAGTATTGGGGAGTGATGACGAAGCGGACTATCGAGCGGGCTATGCCAGCTTTACGCGGACGTGGACCAAAGAGGACGTGGTGATATGCAGCTTTGAGATGAGCGTACAGGAGACGGCTTCCCACCCTCACGTGCTTGAGAATGCCGGCAAACTCGCCGTGGAGAGGGGTCCCCTTGTGTATTGTCTGGAAGCACCTTCGATCAGCAGCGCACCGCAACGGTTCGCCTTGGATGAGATTCACGAACCGATCATCAGCAATGGAGTGACGGTCATTCCGATGACCGGGCGCATCGAAACAGAGGTCGACGAGCGGCTGTATTTGCCGTGGGCTGATGGTGAGTTCTGCGAAGAACAGTTCTTGGCGCAGCCCTACTACCGTTGGGCCAATGAAGGGCCGTCATATATGCTGGTATGGCTGAGGTCGGCAAGCTGAAGAAATCTCGAGTGTCTCGGCAGGATGTCCGTCGGAATATGGTCGGTTGGGCTTTTATTGCCCCATGGCTGATCGGCTTTGTGATCTTTACTCTTGGGCCGTTCCTATCCAGTATCTACCTGTCATTCACGCGCTACGATATCGTTTCGGCTCCGCGATGGGTGGGAATCGCGAATTACAGAATGCTCCTCACTGATGATCCGCTTTTTGGCAAAGCGGCGATGGTGACGCTGAAGTATGCCGTCATCGCGGTACCGCTGGGTATCGTCGCAGGCGTCATTTTGGCGCTATTGTTGAGCGCGAATGTTCGCGGGATAGCCGTATACCGAACGATCTTCTTTCTGCCCAGCATCGTCCCCACGGTGGCGACGTCGGTTGTCTTTGTTTGGATATTGAATCCACAAATCGGCTTGGTTAATGGGCTGCTGCGGAATTTCGGAATCGAAGGTCCGGCGTGGCTCTCCGACTCTCGCTATGCGCTCTGGAGCCTCGTCATGCTGGGGTTGTGGGGTGTGGGCGGATCAATGGTGATCTATTTGGCAGGCATCAAGGACATCCCGGGCCATTTGTATGAAGCAGCGAAGATCGATGGTGCGGGCGGCTGGTCCAGGCTCACCAAGATTACCCTGCCCATGCTGACGCCCGTTATCTTTTTTAACTTGGTGATGGGAGTAATTGGCACCTTCCAGTACTTTACACAAGCCTTCGTCATGACGCGAGGCGGCCCGGAAGACTCCACCCTCTTTTATTCGCTCTATCTCTACGACCGTGCATGGCGCTACATGGATATGGGATACGCGAGTGCGATGGCGTGGATCTTGTTTATCGGTATCGTTGTTCTGACGGCCGCAATCTTCCGCACGCAGCGCAAGTGGGTGCATTACGGTGGGTAGGGGAATCGTCGTCCTGAGGTGGGCCATCGCCCTGGGTCTGATGGCAGGTTATGGGCTGCTATGGACGGTTCCAAGTCCGGATGCCCGCAAGTATCCCAACCGCATTCCCGTCCGGTTCTGGCACCGTTGGACCGGGGAATGGAACAACGTGGTGAACAACATCGTGGCTCGGTTCAATGAGAGCCAGGAGGTGTACGAGGTCATCCCGCTATCAACGCCATCCAGTGGGGCCGACTCCAAGTTCATCTTGGCAGCAATCGGCGGTGATCCCCCGGATGTCATGTCCATGTGGAGTCACATCATTCCCACATTCGCCGGGGCTGGGCTGCTCACGGACCTCTCCACGCTGATGACACCCGAAGAGGAGAGGCGCTTCCTGGAAGACACCTATCCCGTGGTCAGGGGGATGGGAATGTACAAAGGGAAAATCTACGGCATTACGATCGGCACGGATATGTACGCTCTGTACTATCACCCCCAACACTTGCGCGATGCCGGTCTGGATCCCGACAAGTTCCCGGATACGCTTGAAGAACTGCTTGAATGGGGCGCCAAACTGGACAAGTTTGATCGCAATGGAAACTTGATCCGTTTGGGATTCATGCACCGCGGATTTTCGTATATTGCGCCCGCATTCGGCGGTGGCTTCTACAATCCGGAGACCGGAGAACTTACGCTCGACACTCCGGAAAACCTCCGTGCGTTGGAGTCCATCGTCATCGATCGGCAGCGGCTTGGGTTCGAGAATGTGGCGAAGTACTATGCAGGTTTAGATACGGGGTCAAGCACGGGTGGCTGGCCGTTCATCAGCGGCGCGTTTTCGATCACCTTTGACGGGCAATGGCGTGTGGAGGAATTGCGGAAGTATGCCCCCGATATGGAGTATCGCACCGCACCGATTCCGCCCCCGAAAGGCGGTGTTCCGCTTGCGGGCTACGGGTCGGGAAACTTTATGATCATCCCATCCAGCGCCAAGCAAAAGGAAGGCGCATGGGAGTTTGTCAAGTTTTGGTCGGGATTAGACCAGCCAGAACGGGCGGCAGAATTTTATACTTGGGGAGGATGGCTTCCGCTGTCTCCGGCAGTCACCAACTCACCCCTCTATCAAAAGTATCTCAAAGAGCACCCACAGTTCCAGACGTTCATTGACTTAGTCGCCAGTGAGAATGTTGGCGTCCTGGCCTCAGTGCCCTATCAGGTTTTCCTTACCGAGCAGATCTACCGCGCAGAGGACCTTGCCGTTCGCGGTTCTTTAACCTCAAAAGAAGCATTGCGTCAGCTTGATCGTACGGTGCGCAACGAGTTAGCGAAGAGAAAGTCGCTGGGATACCAAGATGACTAGCACCCATACCCAGGAGAGGTTTCGCAAACTCGGCGTTCACGTGATCTTGCTGATTCTGTGTGTCCCTGCGCTCTTGCCGCTTGCGTGGATGGCGAGTACGTCCCTGAAATCCGATGCCCAGATCTACGCTGGAGACGCCGAGGCGGCACGCACGGTGACGCTGGAAACGTTTGTTCCGAAGCCCATCGCATGGGAAAACTACCCGATGGCTTTGGAGACCATTCCGTTTGCTGTCTACTTTCGCAATACGTTAACGTTATGTATTGTTTGCGTGATCGGCGCGGTGCTTTCCAGCGCGGTCGTTGCCTATGGATTTGCACGAGTCAAGTTCTGGGGAAGCGGCTTCCTATTTGCGCTGATGATTGCCACCATGGCGTTGCCAGGTCAGGTGACGATGATCCCCGTATTTGCGCTGTTTCGCTCCCTGGGATGGTATGGCACCTATCTCCCGCTCATGGTTCCCGCATTTTTTGGCGCGCCATTCTTCATCTTTCTGCTATGTCAGTTCTTTCGCACGTTGCCGGAAGAGATTTCAGAGTCGGCGCGAGTCGATGGGGCCTCGGACTGGACGATCTTTACGCGGATGATCCTTCCGCTATCCAAGCCAGCTTTGGCGACATGCGCCCTTTTTCAGTTCTTGGGCACGTGGAACGACTTCTTTGGGCCGCTCCTCTACATCAATGAGCCTTCCAAATACACCTTAGCCTACGGATTGCAGCAGTTTCTGACGGGATATGGCGGGAAATGGGCGCAACTCATGGCCGCTTCGACGCTCTTCACCATCCCTATCATCATTCTCTTCTTCTTTGCGCAGAAGACCTTTATCCAAGGTATTGCCACAACCGGAGGAAAGAACTAAGTCTCCGGGTCTCTTGAGCGTTTTTCTGACGGCAGGGGCTCCAGGCCAACCATTTCTCGAAGGCGGTTGTGTTCGGCACGGCCCAGCATGCGGCACTCACCGGCTTTCAATCCAGTCGTCGCAATGGGGCCAAAGCGAACGCGTTCCAGCTCGAGAACAGGGTGGCCGACTGCCTCGAACATGCGACGGACTTGGCGATTGCGACCTTCGTGAATCTCGATCAAGACCTTGGTGCGTCGTTCACTTTGACCGGATGAAAGGATCTGGATACGCGCGGGCGCGGTCATGCCGTCGTCCAGTCGAATGCCTTTTTCAAGCCGCCGGATCGCGCTCTCCGACAATCGGCCTTGGACGATGGCGACGTAGGATTTGACGACGCCATAGCGTGGGTGAGTGAGCCGAAAGGCGAGGTCACCGTCGTTCGTAAACAGAAGCGCGCCTTCAGAGTCCATGTCCAGGCGACCGACGGGTTTGAGAACCTGATCCGTCTTGGGGAGGTACTTCGCCACCGTGGGGCGCTTCTGGGGATCGCTGAGTGTGGTGACGACCCCGCGGGGCTTATTCATCACCAAGGAGAGCAGACGCGGGGAGACCAGCGGCGCGCCGTCGACGGCAACCACGTCGCTGGGTTCGACTTTGGTTCCGAGTTCGGTGACGACGGTGCCATTGACGGTCACTCTCCCCTGTTGGATGAGTTCTTCGGCCGCTCGCCGGCTGCAATAACCGGACCGGCCGATCCGCCGATGGAGCCGCTCCGCTGTGTCGCTCATCGCGAGGTCGCCCACTTTGATCGACGTAAACGGGATTGACGGCGCGAATACCAAAGCGTCGAGCCGATGATGAGGGTCGCGCCGCCCGCCCAAAGAAAACCTGACTGAAGGAGGAAAGGCCGTGCAGCTGGAACGTCATGGTCAGCAATCAGCGGGACTTCATAGCGCCAACCCGCCGCATCGACAAGCGTGACGTTTCCAACGACGTCGCCTGCGTGAACCGGAGCCGTGACGGAAGAATCGTCATTCGTCAGCGCAACGGGCAAGTTCGACGTTCCCACCCGTTGGGTGTAGAGAATGGATTCGCCAAGAAGGGTCGAGACGGTGGGGGACTCACCGCCTTCGACGCGAACCTTTGGCGGCGCAAAAGAGCTTGCCTCATCGTTCAGGCGAATCTGACGGTAGTTGGCAAAGGCCCAGTTGAGCATGGCCTCGTGGTCGGCCTGCCAATCTTCGCTCTTGAGGATGACCGTAATCACCCGCATGCCATTTCGCGTGGCGCTTCCCACGTAGCAGCGACCTGCGGGAACGGTCCAGCCGGTCTTAATCCCATCGGCAGTATCATCCTTTTGAAGCCAGCGGTTCTTGCTGATGAGCAGCCGATCTTGTGTATTGATGGAGCGTTCGATGGTGTGTCGCGAGGTCTTGGCCACTTCTCTGAATTCGGGATAGCGCATGGCCTCGCGTGCGATCAGCGCCAAGTCGTACGCCGTCGTCATGTGAACGTCGTCGTTGAGACCGTGCGGGTTGTTGAAGGTCGAGTGTTTCGCGCCGATCGCCTTGGCCCGTTCGTTCATCAGCTCCGAGAACTTCTCCACGGATCCACTGATATGGTGCGCAACAGCGACGCATGCGTCGTTCGCGCTACGCAGGATGAGCGCATACAGCATGTCGCGTGCGCTAACTTGCTCGCCCGGTTTGAGGTAGAGACTGGCGCCTTCGACGCGGTCGACTCCCTCGGGTGCGGTGATGATCTCGTCGGGTTTGGTGTGCTCGATCAGCAGCAGCGCGGTCAGGATCTTGGTAGTGCTGGCGGGATACCGGCGGGTGTCGGGGTCTTTGGACCAGAGCACTTGACCCGTGGCGTCGTCGAGGATGAGGGCGCTGAGGGCCGAGACCTGCGGACCGTCAGGTTCGGCCGCCCTTGTCACGGGGCCGATGATGAGGGCCATGAAAAGGACAAGCAGCCATTGAACGCCACATATCGTACGCTGGTACGGCACGGTCGGGCTCAGTCTACCGAAACTCATTCCTCCCCTCCAATGGGCAAGGCAGGCTGGATAACCGGAGGGGCGTCAACCGGTGGCAGCTGACTCAGGTCCCTAAGATTGAACTGGTGCAAAAAGTTCGGTGTCGTTCCATAGAGAATGGGACGGCCGGGTGTGGCCTTGCGTCCGACTTCACGAATGAGGCGTCGCTCCAAGAGGGCGCGCACGCCGTAATCGCTCTGAACGCCGCGCACCTCGTCAATCTCAGCGATCGTGACCGGCTGACGATAGGCGACGATTGCGAGGACTTCGAGCAGACTGCGGCTGAGGCGGCCGGCCCGCGGCTTCAAGAATCGGCCGATGACCTCAGCGAACTCAGGTCGCGTGCAGAGCTGATAGCCGCCAGCGATCTCCACCAGTTGCAAGGGGCTGCGCGCGAGCAGCTTTTCACTGAGGACTTCCAAGGCTTGAGTGATTTGGCCCTCGCGATAGCCCGTGACCTCAGTCAGCACGCGCAGCGGAACCGGCGCCTCCGACACAAAGAGGATCGCCTCAAGGGTATCGACGACGCTCAAGTCGTGTTCTTGGCTCCCCACCGCAAATCAGCAGAGGGCAAAGCGCACCTCTGTGTCGTCGTCAAGTCGGGCACGAATGCGCCCCGCCTTCATGAGTTCGAGGATGGAGAGGAACCACCAAACGACGTCTTCGCGGGTGAATCGTGCCGGCAGCAGTTCCAGCAACGTTCGATAGTCGGTGCGCATCGCGTCAAGAACGATTTGCATCTGCTCCAAAAGGGAGCGGCGAGACTTGGCGATAACGGGAAATTCGGGCTCGATGGCTCGGCTCATGACGCGGGCAAAGCATCGCGCGAGGTCGGCGGCCATGATCTCGCCAAGGTCAATGGGTGGCTCATAGGCACCGTCCGGAACGCCCGCTTCCCGAAAGAAGTGTTTTGAGCGCTCCTCAAACCGCTCCTCTAACTCCGCCAAGATGTGCCCGTACTCCTGGATATAGGGTTCGATCGGCTCGGGAAGTTCCTCGTGGTCCTCTTCGACTGCTTCGACCGGGATCAGCCGGTAGCATTTGCGCTCCAGCAAATAGGCGAGGAAGGCCACGCTGACCGCTGCCTCGTCCAAGTTCACGATATCCTGGCTGCCAAGGTACTCGACGTACGCCTGGACGACGGGTGCCAAGGGGATATCCAACGGGTCTACTTTTGCTGTCTGAACACTCTTAATGAGCATCGCCAGCGAGCCGCTGAAGACCTCGGTCTCAATTACCAGCGGGGCCGGCGCCAGCACACCCATGCCACGTGCCAGCCCATGGTCTTCGGATCGCTCTCGCGGCGCCATCTTAATGTAGACGGCTGCCAAGCGTTAAGCGATGCTGGACCAAGCGTTCCACTCTTCGCGAGCAAAGGCAGCGATGTTCTCGGCGGTAAAGCCGAACTCTCGTAGGCAGATTTCACCCGGCGCGGAGGCACCGAAGCGATCGAGGCCAAACTGGGCGTCCGAATACGTCGCCCAGCCAAAGGTGGTGGCGGCTTCGACCGAGATCGTGAGCGCATCCGTTCCCAGGACTTCCTCCTGATATTCCGGATCCTGGGCCTCAAAGAGCGCCCAGCTGGGCATGTTGACGACCCGCGTGGCGATCCCCTCGCGTTCAAGGTGCTCCGCGGCTTTAAGGCAGAGTTGAACCTCGCTGCCTGTGCCGATCAGAACGAGGTCGGGTTCGCCGCTACCTGCTTCGCGAAGGATATAGGCCCCGAATTGGGACGGGTGGTCCGGACCGGGCGGGGGAGTGATCGAAGGCACTTTTTGACGGGTCAGGGCGAGGGCCGACGGCGCGTCGGTGAGGGCCAGCGCCCAGAGCCAGCAAGCCGCGGTCTCATTGCCGTCTGCGGGACGCATGAGGTTGAAGTTTGGGGTCGCACGGAGCATCGCCATCTGCTCAATCGGCTGATGAGTGGGTCCGTCTTCACCGAGCCCCACGGAATCGTGGGTAAAGACAAAGATGGACGGACACTTCATGAGCGCTGCTAACCGAAGCGACGGCTTGCAGTAATCGCTGAAGATGAGGAACGTCGCTCCGTACCCGCGCAAGCCACCGTGAAGCGTGATTCCGTTGATTGCCGCTGCCATCGCATGCTCGCGGATCCCGAAGGCCAAGTTTCGGTTGGAACGAGTGTCATGCTGGAAATAGCCGTCTTCCTCGATGAGGGTGAAGTTGCTTTCGGCAAGGTCGGCGCTGCCACCGATCAGGTTCGGGACTGCTTTGGCCAACGCTTGAATGACTTCTTGGCTTGCCTGTCGAGTCGCCACTGCCTCGGGGAAGGCAGGAAGCGCCGCGGATTCGATGCCGAAATCGCCTTCGAGGCAGCGACGAAAGAGGTCGGCGTCGGCGGGATAACTCGCTGCATAGTTCTCCATCAGCAAGTTCCAGCCAGCCTCCCAATCATGCCCGCGCTCGATGGCTGTGCGGAACTTGGCGAGCACGTCCGGGTCGACGGCGAACGGCTCGAGGTCCTTGATCCCGAGGGCCTCTTTCGTCAGTCGGACCTCCTCTTCGCCCAGCGGGGCGCCGTGAGACTTTGCAGTGCCGGCCTTGTTCGGGCTGCCATAGCCAATCGTCGTCCGGCAGATGATGAGGCTGGGCCGGTCCGTAGCTGCCTTCGCGTTGGTGATCGCATGATCCACATCATCGACATTCAGGCCATCCACGCTTTGGACGTGCCAGCCGTAGGCGGAAAACCGATCGGCAACAGATTCGGTAAACGCGATGGAAGTGCTGCCGTCGATGGTAATGCGATTGTCGTCGTAGAGGACGATCAGCTTGCCCAACTTGAGATGCCCGGCTAACGACGCCGCTTCCGATGCGACGCCTTCCATAAGGTCGCCGTCAGAGGCCAGCACGTACGTGTAGTGGTCGACGACCGTGGCATCCAGCTTGTTGAACCGCGCGGCTAGGTGAGCCTCGGCAATCGCGAAGCCTATCGAGGTGGCGAAACCTTGACCGAGCGGGCCCGTGGCCATTTCCACTCCTTGCGTGTGCGTGTTTTCGGGATGCCCCGGGGTCATCGAGTCCCATTGCCGAAATCGCTTTAGCTCCTCAAGGGGCAAGTCATAGCCGGTGAGATAGAGCAGGGAATACAGCAGCATGGAACCGTGACCCGCGCTCAGGATGAACCGGTCACGATCGAACCATTCGGGATTCTTCGGGTTGAAGCGCAGGTGCCGCGCGAACAGAGCATAGGCCATCGCCGCCGCACCCAAAGGCAGACCGGGATGACCCGATTTGGCTTGCTGAACCCCGTCAATACTCAGGGCGCGAATGGCGTTGACACAGTCGGAATCGCTGACCGAATGGGGGGAACTCACCCCACGATGCTACCCTCGGCTCGGCGGGTAAAAACGACTCGCCATGACGATCATTTCGCCATCCGATGCTGAAAGAGCAAATGGACACCTCAGTCAAGAATCCGTGCAGATTGGTCGGCAAGCGATCTTGCGCGATGGGTTTGTCATATTGCGCGGAGTCGTTGATCCCAGCCATTGTCGAATGCTCAGGGACAAGGCACTCGAGGACCTCCCTCGTTTGCTTGCCCGAACGGATGCGCCGTTCAACTTTACGCGCAGCAACGTTCAGCAGGATTGGCCCACCACATCGCCCTATCTCTTTCGCGATGTCTTGGTGAATGACTTCGCCATTCAGGTGACAAAGTCCGTGCTTGGCTCGGGTCTAACCTGCCCATTCTACAGTGGCAACACCGCGTTGGCGAATACGATGCAGCGGCAGCCAGTTCATGCCGACATGGGGCACCTTTGGCCGGCTCAGGAACAGACCAATCCCGACGTCATCGGGGTGACGCCACCGTATGCGCTCGTGGTGAACGTGATCCTGGTGGACACAGACGCACGGAACGGGAGCACGGAGTTGTGGCCGGGCACGCATCTGGACCCTTCATGCGCCATTCAGGACGGCGACATCAAGATTGCCGATGAGGTTCTTGCCGCGCGGGCAAAGGTCGCCCCGCCGATCCAGCCCGAGGTAAAGGCCGGGGACATCCTCATCCGCGACATTCGGCTCTGGCACGCCGGCATGCCAAACACCACGGATGAGCCGCGCCCCATGCTTGCCATGATCCATTGGGTTTCGTGGTGGATGCACAGTTGGCGGCCGCGATTCGCGCGAGAGGCCCAGCCGATGCTCGAGCATGCTGACCTTCGCTGGCTGGTTGAGTTCACGGATGAGGACGTGGACCACGTGATGCTCAGTCATGCGTATGACGTGAAGGACGACGAGTGAGGCTCTTCGTCGGCGCGCTTCTGTCAACGGCCCCTGAAGCAGTACGCTGTGAAATCAAGCGAATCCGTGACGAAATTGTCACGCGTGACCCTGGCTGGCGCGGCGTTCCCGAGGTGAACTGGCATGTCACCTTGGCATTTCTTGGAAACGTCCTCGAAGAGAGAGCCGAGGACGTGATGGAACGGATGGTTGGCCTTCGCTCGCTGTTGCCATTCGTCGGGCGCCTTGGCTTCTGCGCCGCACCACAAGATCGTGTGAGCAGCCGCGTGCTCGCCATTGGTTTGGAGCCGCGCGATGTGTGGGCCAAGCACCTCCAATCCGTTCGACATTGCCTCGGAGTCGTTGCCGACGTGCGATCAGATTGGGCCCACGTCACCGTTTGTCGTTCGCGCGATCCTCGGCCATGGCGAACGACGATCGCCGATCTCGACGTGAGGCCGACCGACCCATGGATGATTCCCGAACTTGCGCTGGTTCACTCGCAGCCGACTCCCGGTGGATCCCGCTACACCGTCTTGCGCAGTGTCAGCGCTCACTAAGCGACGATGTCGTGGGCTACCTCGCCGAAGACATCGGTGAGGCGGAACTGGCGTCCTTGATAGGAATAGGTCAGCAGGGTATGGTCGACGCCCATGAGATGGAGAATCGTGGCGTTCAGATCGTGGACTGACATCGGTGAATCCGTGATCGAGTATCCAAGATCATCGGTGGCGCCGTACGACAATCCGGGTTTCACGCCCCCGCCGGCCATCCATATGGTGTAGGCGCGAGGGTGGTGGTCGCGACCAGGGTAGGGTGAACCTCCTTTGCCCTCGTTCATCGGGGTGCGGCCAAACTCGCCACCCCAAACGACCAGCGTCTCATCCAATAGCCCGCGCTGCTTCAAGTCCATGATCAGGGCAGCGGCGGCCTGGTCTGTTTCTCGGCACAGGCGTGGAAGGCCATTCTTGATGTCATTGGACTCAACGTCGCCATGATTGTCCCAGCCGCGATGGTAGAGCTGGACAAATCGCACACCACGCTCCACCAAGCGGCGGGCGAGAAGGCAGTTGTTGGCAAAGCTCTTCTTGCCGGGTTCTGCGCCGTAAAGTTCGAGCGTATCCTGAGACTCCTTTGAGATGTCAGTCAGTTCCGGGACACTCGACTGCATGCGATAAGCCAGTTCGTACTGGGCGATGCGGCTTTCGATCTCCGGATCGAGGGTCGCCGCAAAGCGCAGCTGGTTGAGATCGCGCAGGGCATCGAGGGTTTCCCGCCGGACTTCGCGAGTGACGCCGTCGGGGTCCTTGACATAGAGCACGGGTTCTCCTGAAGCGCTGAACTCCACCCCCTGAAAATGAGAGGGTAAAAAGCCGCTGCCATAACACGCCTTGCCTCCATCGGGGTTGCTGATCCCGGAAATGAGGACGACGAAGCCAGGTAAGTCCTTGTTTTCGGTGCCCAGCCCATAGGTGAGCCAAGCTCCAAGGCTTGGCCGTCCGGGAAGTTGGAATCCCGTATTGGTAAAGATCTGTGCGGGAGCGTGATTGAACTGCTCGGTATGCATGGAGCGGATGACCGTTACATCGTCCGCGATCTTGCGAAAATGGGGGAGAAGTTCCGATACCCACTGACCCGACTGGCCAACCTGTTCAAATTGGTGAGGCGAGCCGAGAAGGCGTGGCGTTCCTTTGATGAAGGCGAATCGCTCTCCCTTGACCACGTCTTCGGGAATCGGCTCACCGTGGTGTTTGTTGAGCAGGGGTTTGGGATCGAACAGGTCAACTTGCGACGGGGCGCCCGCCATGAACAGGTAGATGACGCGCTTAGCTCGCGGTCTTAGCCTTGAGGGTGCAGCGGCGAAGACTTCGGGTCCGAGCAGCGACGAAAGCGCCAAGCCACCGATGCCGAACCCCATCTGCTTAAAGAGCGCACGCCGGGTGATCTGCTGGAGTTCGCTATCGTGATTCATGTCATTCGCGGGTGATCGTTTCATCAAGGTTAAAGAGCACTTGGCAAGTCATGGTCCAGGCTGCCAGGTAGGGGGTCGCGGCGAGTCGGGCAGCGCCATCCGGGTCGGATCGGTACCGGGCTTCGAGCGTCTTCAGGAGGCGCAAAATGCGCTGCGTCTCCACTGGTGTCGGCGTTCGACCGGTTGCAGCACGGAAGGCATAGATCGCACGGCCCTCGGCAGTGGTGGCCTTCGTTTGACAACGTGCCGCGAGAGCCTTGGCTGCTTCCATCATGGCGGGGTCATTCATGAGCGCCAAAGCCTGGAGCGGGGTGTTGGTCCGAGATCGTCTTACGGTGCAAAATTCGCGGCTGGTCGCGTCAAAAGCCATGAGAGCCGGATGAGTCGCGGTCCGCTTCCAGAAGGTGTAGAGACCCCGTCGGAACCGATCGCCGCCTTGACTCGTGATCCATCGCTCGCCACTAAAAGGACTGTTCCAGATGCCGTCGGGCTGATCGGGATAGACGCTGGGGCCGCCAATCCGCGGGTCAAGCAGTCCAGAGGCCGCCAGGGCGTTGTCGCGAATCAACTCGGCTTCCATGCGAAATCGATTCATCCTCGCGAGCAGTCGATTCTGCGGGTCTCGTTCTTGCAGGTCGGGCCGCAAGACCGAACTTTGGCGATAGGTGCTCGACGTCACGATGAGGCGGTGCATGGCTTTCATGTCCCATCCTCGGCGAATGAACTCGGTGGCCAGCCAATCGAGAAGTTCCGGATGCGATGGTCGGGCGCCCTGAGAGCCAAAGTCCTCCGACGTCTCGACGAGTCCCACCCCAAAGTGGAGTTCCCACATGCGATTGATCTGAACGCGGGCCGTCAGCGGGTGTCGGGGATCGACCAGCCATTTGGCAAGCGCCATTCGATCGAAGCGGGGATCCTTGGATGGAGGAAGGAATGCGGGTGGCGCGGCGGCCACCTCTTCGGTTTTGCTGAGGAACTCGCCGCGATCCCGAATCCACGCGACCAGCGGGCCATCCGGCGACTTATCTCGCATAACGCGCGCAGTGGGGATGGAGCGTTCGACTTGGCCGATTTGGGCCTCTAACGACGCGATCTCTTCCCGCAGCGGAGCCAATTCCCTGGACTTGCGGCGATAAAGGTCGAGGACAAGATGGCTTTCCGGATGTTCCCGGACCGAAGCGGCCTGCTCGTCCGTAAGGACCCAAGCTCCTGCATCCTTGCTTGGGGAGACATCGAGCCGGTAGGTCGCCAATGAATGCTTGGCATGAACGGATTTGAACTCGAGATCGACTTCAAAGGGGGTTCCAGCTGGAATCGGATCGGCAAGGACCATCGCCAAGCGATGTCGCTTCCCGAGTTGGTCGACCACGGCCCATCCGTCGACGTCACGCGCTTTCGCCAGTCGCTCAGGAAGGAAGTTTGGCTGCGAATGGGAGGCGTGAACCGATGCGATGGGCACCTCCCTGGCTCCGGATCGCACCACGAGGCCACTCAGGACGAAATTGCCGTTCGTGGCACGGCCCGGGCCGTGGTTCGGCAGGGTCGATTCAGGGATGGCTTCGATGCGGATCGTGGCGACCTCCGCAGGGGCGCCGTCCAGTTTGACCCGGTGCACGTCCTTATCGGGATTCAACTGAGATGCCGTGATGATGCCGCTCGGGCCCCACGTCGTGGTCGCGCCTTCCATAGAAAGCACTTCCTGTACTCGCGGGGCGTGCCAGACGTTCTCCTTGAGCACGGTGAGGGCCCACATTCGGGCATTCTCGCGGATGCCGGGGTCTTCCCGGTTGAGCAGGTTCTGGCGCCCTCTGAGGTCCCGGCGAAGCGCCGTAAGTCGGCGCGTTTGCTCCTCACTGGGGACACGAATCTCCGGTTCGAGCCACTTTTCTTCGCTGATTTCCTTGGGACCTGTCGGGATCACCTGCGCATTCGAGAAGACCGCGGCCATGGCATAGTAGTCGCGCTGGGTTGTTGGATCGTACTTATGATCGTGGCAGCGAGCGCAGGCCATCGTGCTGCCCATCCACACGGTGGCCGTCGTATCGACCCGGTCAATCACGACGTTCAAATGCGCCTCCTCCTGGTCCACTCCGCCCTCGAGGTTCTGCATCGTGTTGCGGTGGAAGCCGGTCGCCACCAGTTGCGCAAGTGTTGGATTGGGGTGCAGATCGCCGGCAAGCTGGTCGATCGTGAACTGGTCATACGGAAGGTTGCGGTTGAAGGCATCAATGACCCAGTCACGGTACTTCCACGCTTGACGGGTCAGGTCTTTTTCAAACCCATCGGTATCGGCATAGCGGGCGAGATCGAGCCAAGGGCGTGCCATGCGTTCGCCGTAATGCGGGGAAGCCAGCAACTGATCAACGACTCGCTCGTAGGCGTCGGGTCGGAGATCCGCGAGGAACGCATCGACTTCTTCGGGCGCAGGGGGGAGTCCGATTAAATCAAGGTACACCCGTCGCAAGAGCGTCTCTTTGTCGGCCAGGGGTGACGGGGCGACCCCTTCCTTTTCCAGGCGGGCAAGGACAAAGTGGTCAATCGCATTCCGGGTCCAGGCCGCGTTTTGAACCTGTGGGACGTTTGGGCGCTTAGGGGGTACGTACGACCAGTGCGTTCGAGGTTGACCCTCAGCAATCACACCTCCGGCCATGATCCATCCTTCGATGGCCGACATCTGAACTGGCGTGAGCGGCGCAAAGCCCATGGGCATGCGATCCTGGCCATCGGTGCCGAGCACGCGGATCATCAGCAAAGAGTCCTTGAGATTGCGCGCAATCACCAGTGGTCCCGAGACGCCGCCCCGCTTGGCGCCTGCGGCGGAAGACAGATCGAGACCGCCACTCGGCTCGCTGGCACTGTGGCACGACACGCAATGAGCCCGAAAAATGGGCAGGACATCTGCGGCGAAGGTGGGATTTTCCGCTGGTTCCGGCAAGGGCGCAGGAACACGCACAGTGGCTAACGCGAGCCACGGCATCGTTGCCAGGCCGAGCAAGAGAAATCTCATCTCGCTTTGCCGGCACGATACCCCGAGGAGCCTGCTATTCGGCCACTTTGAGCACGGACAAGAAGGCCTCTTGGGGCAATTCGATGCTGCCAATCTGTTTCATGCGCTTCTTGCCCTCTTTCTGCTTTTCAAGGAGCTTTCGCTTTCGCGTGATATCGCCGCCGTAACACTTGGCGATCACGTTCTTGCGGAACGGCTTGACCGAATCGGCAGCGATCACCTTTGCGCCGATGGCAGCTTGGATCCGGACCTCATACTGCTGACGAGGCACGACTTTGCGAAGCTGCTCGACCATTTGTTTGCCGCGCTGGTAGGCGAACTGGCGGTGGACGATGAAAGAAAGGGCATCCACCGCATCGCCATTGAGAAGGATGTCCACCTTCACCAAGTCAGCACGAATGGGGTCGGTCAGCTCGTAGTCGAAGCTGGCATAGCCCTTGGTGGAGGATTTGAGCCGGTCATAGAAATCCAGCAGAATCTCACCGAGGGGGAGCGTGTAATAGATCATCACGCGGCTTGATGAGGGGTATTCCGTTTTCTGCAGAATGCCGCGCCGCTCCTGGCACAGGGTCATGACCGCGCCGACATATTCATTGGGAGCCATGATCGTTGCATTGACCGCGGGCTCATCGATGGACAGGATTTCATGGGGCGGCGGGAAGCGACTCGGGTTGCTGATGTGTTCGGCCTCGCCGTTCGTGCGGGTGACGACATAGTCCACGCTCGGCGCCGTTAGAATGAGGTCCAGTTTGAATTCGCGCTCGAGACGCTCCCGGGCAATGTCCATGTGCAGCAGCCCAAGGAATCCGCAGCGAAAGCCAAATCCCAGCGCGTCGGAGGTTTCCGGCTCGTAATGAATGCTGGCATCGTTCAGACTGAGTCGTTCAATGGCGTCGCGCAGGTCCTCATACTGGTCGCTGTCGCTCGGATAGAGCCCACAAAAGACCATCGGCTTGGCTTCGCGGTATCCCGGCAGGGGCGTTGTTGCGGGTGTCGCCGCGCTGGTAATGGTGTCGCCGACAGCGGCATCGCCGATGGTTTTCATGGCCGCCGTCAAGAAGCCCACCTCACCGGTTTCCAATGACGTGGCGCGCTCCAGCGAGGGGCGAAACACGCCGACCTCATCCACATCGAAGGTCGACCCGGTGGACATCATGCGGATCTTGTCCCCGGGGCGCACGCTGCCGTCCATGACGCGGATATAGGCGACGGCGCCTTGGTACGCGTCAAAGTGAGAGTCAAAAATGAGGGCCCGCAGGGGTGCCGCAGAGTCGCCTCGGGGCGGCGGAATCCGCGCCACGATGGCTTCTAAGATATCGTCAATCCCTTCGCCGGTCTTGGCTGAAACGAGCACGGCGTCGCCAGCATCAAGCGCAACGGCCGATTCGATCTCCTCCATGGCCCGAAGCGGATCGGCGTGGGGCAAGTCAATCTTGTTCACCACAGGGATGATCTCAAGGTTTTGGTTCATCGCCATCGAGGCGTTGGCGATGGTTTGTGCTTCGACCCCTTGGCTGGCATCGACGACAAGGAGGGCGCCTTCGCAGGCGGCCAATGACCGGCTGACTTCATAGGTGAAGTCGACGTGGCCGGGTGTGTCGATGAGATTGAGCTGATACTCTTGGCCGTCCTTTGCCAGGTAGTTGAGCCGAACGGCCGTCATCTTGATGGTGATGCCCCGCTCGCGCTCGATATCCATCGTGTCGAGCATTTGGTCCTGACGAACCTGTCCGCGCACCGCGCCGCAGCGTTCGATCAGCCGATCGGCCAAGGTGCTCTTGCCGTGATCGATGTGCGCGATGATGCAAAAGTTGCGAATGTGAGCTTGGGACATAAGGGGGCGGCTCGACCGCCAATTCTACCGTCCCAGGTACTACGACCCCTTTTCGGAACTTGATCCGCGCGCCTGCTTGAAGGTCTTCCAGAGGTTCATCACCATCATGGCGATCCCAGCAGCCGGGGCGACTTTCTCAAGTCGTGAGAGCACCGCGCCGGCAACGCGATCAAAGGCGGTATCCACGCGCATGATCGTGCTCGAGATCGCATTCACATCGCCTGAGATCTTGTCGACGATCTTGTCAACTTTTTCCGTGATGCCTTTGACCTGGTTGGCGAGTTCGTTGACCCGATCGCTCAGGCGCTTCACTTCGGCGCCGACCCGGAGCAACACCGCAATCAAGACGGCAAAGCTCAAAATGCCAAGAATGAAAAAGATGGCCGAAACCACGAGCCACCAGTCGGGTACAGGCGTCATGTTGCTACTTCTACCTCAACCTTACTGATTGCCATCGGTTTCAGGGTGACTTGCAGGACAGCTTTCCCGTGAGCCACCTCGGTTGCGCTTTCGTGAGTCGTCAGTCTTTGGCCCCACATGCCCTGGATCGTGAGATACGCCTGAGCCGATCGCTTCAGCGCGTTTTCGATCGAGACCTCAAGCTTTCGCTTCCGTGAATCCAATCGCACCTCGCGGATCACGCCACTTGATGTTTCGACCTCAAAGTCGATCTGCCGCAGAGCAACCCGTCGACCCACTCCGTCCCATGGGCGCACTTTGAACCAAAGGGGCGCGGTCTCGAACTCGCACGCGAGTGCTTGAATGCCCTGGGTCTGACTCGGGAGGACCATCGAAGAAATATGCTTGAGGTAGAGCGCAAGGGAGAACCCGAGCCGTCCGCTATAGCGATGCATCCCAGCGTGACGCGAGGCTGGATCAGGGCAGAAAGTCATGGCGCCGTCGCCCTCAGGCGAAACCAGACTCCAAACACCGATCAAGCCGCCGAACGCCATGCGAACCCAAGCGTCGGGCAGCACGCTGTAGTCGCGCTCAAATAACTCCAGCACGCGGATGCTGTCGGCGACCGATTGGGGGCTATGACAGAGTTCACCCCGGTCATCAAGCGCGGGCGAGATCGGCTCCTCGTGCGGGTCCCACGTCACCTTGGAACTTCCAAACCACCACCATGTTGGCGCGAGCGACTTCGACTCCACGAGCCCCCGCAAGCTGGCTTCACTGCCTGCCCCAACGACTTTCCCGACGAAAGCGTTGATGGCCGACGCGGTCCGCGGCGATGCGTCGCGTGCCCAGGATTGCAGGAGCGGCAGAACGTTGGATATGGCAGTTCCCAGTTCGTGTGCAACTTTGACGTCGCCCTTTTGCACGAGGCGCTCTTGAAGGTCGTGAACCCAATCGAGGCCAATCCAGGAACCCGACGGACCGAGCCGGCTCAGGCCCCTCTGAAAGAGCGCACAGGCGATTTCTCCGGCGCGCGTCAGCCACGCTTCGGGCGGGCGACCGGTTTCGCCGTGTGTTTCAGCGATCTGACCCATCTCTGTATAGAACCCAATGGCCAGGAGATACGACTGAATGTTCGTGGTGTAGATGGCGACCGCGTGTTCGTCGACGAACAAAAAACCAAAAACAACGGTTCCCGGGTTTCT